>NZ_JBIVHG010000006.1:0-3572 GCF_044749085.1 Microbacterium sp. NPDC089695 | reverse complement strand
TGGCTCCGGGGGCTGTGGGCAAGGCCGGTGACGTGGTCACGTGGACGTATGTCCTCACCAACGACGGCAACGTCACGCTCAGCGGTTCCGCCCTCTCCGACGCACTAGCGGGCACGAGTGCCCCCGACTACGTCTGGACCACTCCCGTCGGGGTCCTCGGCCCGCGTCAGTCCGTGACGGCGACCGCGACGTACACCCTGACCCAGGCGGATGTGGATGCCGGAAGCGTCACGAGCATCGTCACCGGCACCGGCACACCGCCCAACGGCGGCGCACCCGTGACGGCATCCGCGCCCGCCACGGTTCCGCTCACGAGTGCGCCCTCCCTCGTCGTCACCAAGGACGCGACGAGCACGGGCGGTGCGGCCGGCGACACCATCACGTACGCGTTCACGATCGAGAACCGCGGCAACGTCACTCTGTCGGGCGTCGTCCTGTCCGACACCCTCGCGGGCCTCAGCGCCCCGGAGATCACCTGGCCGGGCACGGCACGCATCCTCGCCCCGGGCGACGTCGCGACCGCGACCGCGAGCTACATCGTCACGCAGGCCGACGTCGACGGCGGCGAGGTGCGCAACACCGCGACCGCCACCGCGAGCGCGCCCGACGGCGCACTGCAGACCGCGGTCTCCGACGAGGTCGTTACGACACTCGACGATGCCGCGCCCGCCGTCGAGACCACCAAATCGGCTGCGTACGCCGACGGCGATGTGGGCGACGTCGGCGATGTGATCGAGTACACCGTCGTCGTTCGCAACGCCGGCAACGTCACCCTGACCGACGTGGGGATCGTGGACCCGCTCGAGGGGCTCTTCGACTTCGATCTCGTCTGGCCCGGCGAGGCCGGTGTCCTCGCACCCGAGCAGAGCCTGGTGGGCTCGGCGCGCTACCTCGTCACGCAGGCCGACGTCGATCGCGGCGCCGTGCTGAACATCGCCACAGGATCGGGAGATGCGCCGGACGGCACGACCGTCGACGACCCGTCCGCGCAAGTCGTGCTTCCCACCAGCGTCGGCGCCCCGAACGCGACCCTGACGAAGTCCGGCGTCCTCGAGCCGGGGGCGACCGGTCGTGCGGGCGACACGGTGCAGTACTCGTTCCGCGTCGCGAACACCGGCAATGTGACGCTCACCGGGGTCGCGATCACCGATCCGCTCGACGGCCTGTCGACGATCGACGTGACGTGGCCGGCGGCCGCGGGCGTGCTGGCCCCGGGGGCGGTCGCCGACGCCACGGCGACGTACGAGCTCACGCAGGCCGACGTCGATCGCGGATCTGTAGAGAACACGGCCACCCTCGCGGCGACGGCACCGGGCGGGGTCGCCGTCGAACGCACCGCCTCCGCGGTCGTCGCGGTCGAGGAGGCCGCGGAGCTGACGACCGTGAAGAGCGGACGACTGCTCGAACCCGGAATCGGCGCCGTGGGAGACGTCATCGAGTACCGACTCGTCGTCACGAACACCGGAAACGTCACGGTGCAGGACGGGAAGCTGATCGACCGCCTCGCGGGTCTGTCGTTGCCGGAGATCGAGTGGCCGGGGCCCGAGGGCGAGCTCCTCGTCGGCGACACGGTCGTGGGGACCGCCCGGTACACGCTCACGCAGGCCGACGTCGATCGCGGGTTCGTGCGGAACGTCGCCGGCGTCGAGGCGACGACGGAGCAGGGCACGGTCGTGGTCGCGGACTCGAACGCGGTCGTGATCAACACCGTGCAGCCCGCGGCAGCGCTGACCGTGGTCAAGGACGGCGTGATCACGGGCGACGGGGGCGTGGACAGCACGGTCGACTACACGTTCCGCATCGAGAACACCGGCAACGTCACGGTCAGCGCCATCACGCTCGCCGATCCCATGCCCGGCCTCAGCGTCCCTCGGATCACCTGGCCGGCCGCGGACGGCGTGCTGGCGCCCGGACAGTTCGCGACGGCGACGGCCGCGTACACGATCACCCAGGCCGACGTCGATGCCGGCTCCATCGCGAACGCCGCGACCGCGAGCGGCAGCTCCCGCGGCGGGGCGGTGACGAGCCCGCCCGGCATCGAGACCGTGGAGACCCAGGGGATCCAGGCGTCGATCGACGTCACCAAGAGCGCACGGCTCGACCCCGACGCCGCTGGCGTCGCGGGAGATGTCGTCACCTGGACGTATGCGCTGCAGAACACGAGCAACGTGACGCTCACTGGCGTCTCGCTCACGGATCGCCTCGAGGGATCCTCCGCACCGCAGTACGCCTGGCCGAACCCCGCGCGCCCGGGTGTGCTGCTGCCAGGGCAGACCGTGACGGCCACCTCGACGTACGAGCTGACCCAGGCCGACGTCGACCGCGGCTCGGTCGCGAGCGCGGTGGACGGCGTGGGCACGCCGCCGCGCGGCGCCGACGTCACCGGATCGGCGACGGCATCCGTCGTGATCACCGCCCGCCCCGGCCTCTCGGCGACGAAGGCGGGCGTGGTCGACGGCGCGGGCGGCGTCGGAGACCGCATCGACTACTCCTTCGGCATCACCAACACCGGCAACGTCACGTTGACGCTGGTCGACCTCGCCGACGCGCTCGTCGGCGTGAGCTCGCCGACCTTCGACTGGCCGGGGGAGCCCGGCATCCTCCTCCCGGGGCAGACCGTGGACGCCGCGGCCGACTACACGATCACGCAGGCCGATGTGGATCGCGGATCCGTCACGAACATCGCGACGGCGAGCGGCAAGCCCCCGGTGGGCGACACGATCACCGCAAGCACGCCAGCCGAGAACACGACCGTCGCACCGGCGGCTCCGCAGCTGCGCACCGGCAAGACCGCGACGGTCCGCGGTGACGGCGCGGTGGGCGACATCGTCGACTACGCGTTCACGATCGAGAACACCGGCAACGTCACGGTCTCGGGGATCACGTTGAGCGACCCCCTCGCCGGACTCTCGGTCCCCTCGGTGCGCTGGCCCGAGTCGACGGGCGTGCTCGCACCGGGGGAGATCGCGACGGCCACCGCGAGCTACGCGATCACGCAGGCGGACGTGGATGCCGGTGAGGTCGTGAACGTCGCGACGGCCACCGGCACGGCGCCCGGCGGCGCGAGCGTTACCGATTCGTCCGACGTGGTGCGCACTCCCACGACCGACCCGGCGGACGGCATCGTCATCGACAAGACCGGCGAGCTCGCGGCGGGATCGACAGGGCAGGTCGGCGAGCTCGTCGAGTTCGGATTCGTCATCCGCAACACGGGCAACCAGACGCTCCGCGACGTGGCGCTCGACGACGCCCTCCCCGCCCTCAGCGACATCGAGTACGTGTGGCCGAGCGACGACCCCGCGGCGGCCGGAGTGCTGCCGGTGGGTTCCGAGGCGCAGGCGACTGCGACGTACGCGCTCACTCAGGCGGACATCGATGCGGGTTCGGTCGCGAACACCGTGACCGTCACGGCTGCCACACCTCGCGGCGGCGCGGTCGACGCGACAGACGCGGCGACGGTCGTCGTCCCGCGCACCCCCGCGTTGTCTGCGGTGAAGTCGGGTGTGTTGTCGGTGGGTGATATCGGTGTGGTGGGTGACACGGTCGAGTATGTGGTGGTGGTGACGAATACG
>NZ_JBIVHG010000005.1:3207-5570 GCF_044749085.1 Microbacterium sp. NPDC089695 | reverse complement strand
CGGGGGAGCGTCCGATCCTTGAGAACTCAACAGCGTGCACTTGTCAAATGCCAAATAACCTCGTCTCTGCTTCGGCAGGGTGAGATTCCTTTGGATCAAAGACCAGCCGTCTTCGGAGGGCTGGCATTCGGATGAAGTCAGCAATGAATTTGTCTCTTTGGTCAGCATCAAACTCGCTGCGTCATCGTTTTCCCGGTGTGCGTATGCATTTCTTTTTTACGGAGAGTTTGATCCTGGCTCAGGATGAACGCTGGCGGCGTGCTTAACACATGCAAGTCGAACGGTGAAGCCCAGCTTGCTGGGTGGATCAGTGGCGAACGGGTGAGTAACACGTGAGCAACCTGCCCCTGACTCTGGGATAAGCGCTGGAAACGGCGTCTAATACTGGATACGAGACGTGATCGCATGGTCAACGTCTGGAAAGAATTTCGGTTGGGGATGGGCTCGCGGCCTATCAGCTTGTTGGTGAGGTAATGGCTCACCAAGGCGTCGACGGGTAGCCGGCCTGAGAGGGTGACCGGCCACACTGGGACTGAGACACGGCCCAGACTCCTACGGGAGGCAGCAGTGGGGAATATTGCACAATGGGCGGAAGCCTGATGCAGCAACGCCGCGTGAGGGATGACGGCCTTCGGGTTGTAAACCTCTTTTAGCAGGGAAGAAGCGAAAGTGACGGTACCTGCAGAAAAAGCGCCGGCTAACTACGTGCCAGCAGCCGCGGTAATACGTAGGGCGCAAGCGTTATCCGGAATTATTGGGCGTAAAGAGCTCGTAGGCGGTTTGTCGCGTCTGCTGTGAAATCCCGAGGCTCAACCTCGGGCCTGCAGTGGGTACGGGCAGACTAGAGTGCGGTAGGGGAGATTGGAATTCCTGGTGTAGCGGTGGAATGCGCAGATATCAGGAGGAACACCGATGGCGAAGGCAGATCTCTGGGCCGTAACTGACGCTGAGGAGCGAAAGGGTGGGGAGCAAACAGGCTTAGATACCCTGGTAGTCCACCCCGTAAACGTTGGGAACTAGTTGTGGGGTCCATTCCACGGATTCCGTGACGCAGCTAACGCATTAAGTTCCCCGCCTGGGGAGTACGGCCGCAAGGCTAAAACTCAAAGGAATTGACGGGGACCCGCACAAGCGGCGGAGCATGCGGATTAATTCGATGCAACGCGAAGAACCTTACCAAGGCTTGACATATACGAGAACGGGCCAGAAATGGTCAACTCTTTGGACACTCGTAAACAGGTGGTGCATGGTTGTCGTCAGCTCGTGTCGTGAGATGTTGGGTTAAGTCCCGCAACGAGCGCAACCCTCGTTCTATGTTGCCAGCACGTAATGGTGGGAACTCATGGGATACTGCCGGGGTCAACTCGGAGGAAGGTGGGGATGACGTCAAATCATCATGCCCCTTATGTCTTGGGCTTCACGCATGCTACAATGGCCGGTACAAAGGGCTGCAATACCGCGAGGTGGAGCGAATCCCAAAAAGCCGGTCCCAGTTCGGATTGAGGTCTGCAACTCGACCTCATGAAGTCGGAGTCGCTAGTAATCGCAGATCAGCAACGCTGCGGTGAATACGTTCCCGGGTCTTGTACACACCGCCCGTCAAGTCATGAAAGTCGGTAACACCTGAAGCCGGTGGCCTAACCCTTGTGGAGGGAGCCGTCGAAGGTGGGATCGGTAATTAGGACTAAGTCGTAACAAGGTAGCCGTACCGGAAGGTGCGGCTGGATCACCTCCTTTCTAAGGAGCATCTGAAGTCTTCGGACTTCCAGAACCCGGATCGAAGGCATATGTTCTTCGCTGGGAGCTCATGGGTGGAACATTTGACATGCCGTCAGCGCAGCTGACTCCAGTTAGTACGGTCTTCGGATCAGGAACGGTGGGGGATGCAAGCAGGCGGCTGCACGCTGTTGGGTCCTGAGGGACCGGGCCGGCCTTCGGGTCGAACTGGACCTCTGGGCCTTTCGTCGTCTCCCCGGTGGGGAGGTGGTGAGGGGTACCGCCCGTACTTTGAGAACTACACAGTGGACGCGAGCATCTTGCAACTGATCTTCGGATTGGTTGCGCAAGATGATCTTAAAGATCATTAGTCAATCTCCATGCCTTTCGGGGTGTGGCGATCGATTCAAACTCATGTGATTTCAAGTCTTTAAGAGCAAACGGTGGATGCCTTGGCATCTGGAGCCGAAGAAGGACGTAGCAATCTGCGATAAGCCTCGGGGAACTGATAAGCAAGTTTTGATCCGAGGGTGTCCGAATGGGGAAACCCCGCTGGGCGGCGTGCCGACCTAGTGACTCCCGTCTGAATATATAGGGCGGGTAGAGGGAACGTGGGGAAGTGAAACATCTCAGTACCCACAGGAAGA
>NZ_JBIVHG010000005.1:0-3110 GCF_044749085.1 Microbacterium sp. NPDC089695 | reverse complement strand
GAAAAAGCAACCGCGATTCCGTTAGTAGTGGCGAGCGAAACCGGATCAGGCTAAACCGAGCGTGTGTGATAGCCGGCAGGCGTTGCATGTTCGGGGTTGTGGGACTTTTCAGTCATTTCTGCCGAGATGGCGGCGTTACAAGAAGGTATAGACGAACGGTCTTGAAAGGCCGGTCATAGAGGGTGCCAACCCCGTAGTCGAAATGCTTTGCTTGGCGCGAAGAGTATCCCAAGTAGCACGGGGCCCGTGAAATCCCGTGTGAATCTGTCAGGACCACCTGATAAGCCTAAATACTCCCAGATGACCGATAGCGGACAAGTACCGTGAGGGAAAGGTGAAAAGTACCCCGGGAGGGGAGTGAAATAGTACCTGAAACCGTTTGCTTACAAACCGTTGGAGCACCCCTGGTAGGTGTGACAGCGTGCCTTTTGAAGAATGAGCCTGCGAGTTAGCGATATGTGGCGAGGTTAACCCGTGTGGGGTAGCCGTAGCGAAAGCGAGTCTGAATAGGGCGATTCAGTCGCATGTCCTAGACCCGAAGCGAAGTGATCTATCCATGGCCAGGTTGAAGCACGTGTAAGAGCGTGTGGAGGACCGAACCCACTTAGGTTGAAAACTGAGGGGATGAGCTGTGGATAGGGGTGAAAGGCCAATCAAACTTCGTGATAGCTGGTTCTCTCCGAAATGCATTTAGGTGCAGCGTTGCGTGTTTCTTGCCGGAGGTAGAGCTACTGGATGGCCGATGGGCCCTACAAGGTTACTGACGTCAGCCAAACTCCGAATGCCGGTAAGTGAGAGCGCAGCAGTGAGACTGTGGGGGATAAGCTTCATAGTCGAGAGGGAAACAACCCAGACCACCAACTAAGGTCCCAAAGCGCGTGCTAAGTGGGAAAGGATGTGGAGTTGCTGTGACAACCAGGAGGTTGGCTTAGAAGCAGCCACCCTTGAAAGAGTGCGTAATAGCTCACTGGTCAAGTGATTCCGCGCCGACAATGTAACGGGGCTCAAGCACGCCACCGAAGTTGTGGCATTGACATTATTGGTAGGCCTTCGTGGTCCAGCCGTGTTGATGGGTAGGAGAGCGTCGTGTGGCCAGCGAAGCGGCGGTGGAAACCAGCCGTGGAGGCTACACGAGTGAGAATGCAGGCATGAGTAGCGAAAGACGTGTGAGAAACACGTCCTCCGAAAGACCAAGGGTTCCAGGGTCAAGCTAATCTTCCCTGGGTAAGTCGGGACCTAAGGCGAGGCCGACAGGCGTAGTCGATGGACAACGGGTTGATATTCCCGTACCGGCGAAGAACCGCCCAAGCTAATCCAGTGGTGCTAAACGTCCGAAGCCGCTCACCGGATCCTTCGGGATTCATCGGGTGGTGGAGCACGTGACCCCATGCTGGTGCGGTTAGCGTATTAACAGGTGTGACGCAGGAAGGTAGTCCAAGCCAGGCGATGGTTGTCCTGGTGCAAGTGCGTAGGCCGAGTCATAGGCAAATCCGTGACTCATTCAGGCTGAGACACGATGCGGATAAAAAGTGGATGATCCTATGCTGCCGAGAAAAGCATCGACGCGAGGTTCTAGCTGCCCGTACCCCAAACCGACTCAGGTGGTCAGGTAGAGAATACCAAGGAGATCGAGAGAATCGTGGTTAAGGAACTCGGCAAAATGCCCCCGTAACTTCGGGAGAAGGGGGGCCATCCACTTATACGGACTTGCTCCGAAAAGGGTGTGGTGGCCGCAGAGACTAGTGGGTAGCGACTGTTTACTAAAAACACAGGTCCGTGCCAAGTCGCAAGACGATGTATACGGACTGACGCCTGCCCGGTGCTGGAAGGTTAAGAGGACCGGTTAGCCGCAAGGCGAAGCTGAGAATTTAAGCCCCAGTAAACGGCGGTGGTAACTATAACCATCCTAAGGTAGCGAAATTCCTTGTCGGGTAAGTTCCGACCTGCACGAATGGCGTAACGACTTCCCAACTGTCTCAACCGCGAACTCGGCGAAATTGCATTACGAGTAAAGATGCTCGTTACGCGCAGCAGGACGGAAAGACCCCGTGACCTTTACTACAGCTTGGTATTGGTGTTCGGTGTGGCTTGTGTAGGATAGGTGGGAGACTGTGAAGCATGGACGCCAGTTCATGTGGAGTCATTGTTGAAATACCACTCTGGTCACTCTGGATATCTAACTTCGAACCGTAATCCGGTTCAGGGACAGTGCCTGGTGGGTAGTTTAACTGGGGCGGTTGCCTCCCAAAAAGTAACGGAGGCGCCCAAAGGTTCCCTCAACCTGGTTGGTAATCAGGTGTCGAGTGTAAGTGCACAAGGGAGCTTGACTGTGAGACTGACAGGTCGAGCAGGGACGAAAGTCGGGACTAGTGATCCGGCAGTGGCTTGTGGAAGCGCTGTCGCTCAACGGATAAAAGGTACCTCGGGGATAACAGGCTGATCTTGCCCAAGAGTCCATATCGACGGCATGGTTTGGCACCTCGATGTCGGCTCGTCGCATCCTGGGGCTGGAGTAGGTCCCAAGGGTTGGGCTGTTCGCCCATTAAAGCGGTACGCGAGCTGGGTTTAGAACGTCGTGAGACAGTTCGGTCCCTATCCGCTGCGCGCGTAGGAAGTTTGAGAGGATCTGACCCTAGTACGAGAGGACCGGGTTGGACGAACCTCTGGTGTGTCAGTTGTTCCGCCAGGAGCACCGCTGATTAGCTACGTTCGGGATGGATAACCGCTGAAAGCATCTAAGCGGGAAGCCGGCCTCAAGATGAGACTTCCATACCTTCGGGTGAGAGGCTCCCAGCCAGACTACTGGGTTGATAGGCCAGATGTGGAAGCACGGTAACGTGTGCAGCTGACTGGTACTAATAAGCCGATGACTTGATAACACACCGTTTGTTGGTGCTTGCGTCCACTGAGTGGTTCTCGATGTACGGTCGAGAACCGCATAACAATGACTTTGTCGTTATGCAACGATTGAAACATCAATAGTGTTTCGGCGGCCATAGCGTGAGGGAAACGCCCGGTTACATTCCGAACCCGGAAGCTAAGCCTCACAGCGCCGATGGTACTGCAGGGGGGACCCTGTGGGAGAGTAGGACACCGCCGGACTCCTTTTA
>NZ_JBIVHG010000004.1:242171-244075 GCF_044749085.1 Microbacterium sp. NPDC089695 | reverse complement strand
GGTTACATTCCGAACCCGGAAGCTAAGCCTCACAGCGCCGATGGTACTGCAGGGGGGACCCTGTGGGAGAGTAGGACACCGCCGGACTCCTTTTAAGCAAATGGCCACCCATCGTTGGGTGGCCATTTTGCGTTTACAACACATATCAACAGAGGAGCATCATGCCGGAAGACGAACAGCGCCGCCCGCGTCGTAACGACGATCGGGGCCCGCGCCGCGAACGCGCTTCCGGAGATCGCTCCTCTCAGTCCCGTCGTGAGGGTGGCTACAACCGCGATGGTGGTGCGCCGCGTCGTGAAAGCGGCTACAACCGCGATGGTGGTGTTCCGCGTCGCGAAGGCGGCTACAACCGTGACGGCGCTCCGCGTCGTGAGGGTGGCAACCGTGACGGCGGCCAGCGTCGTGAGGGTGGCTATAACCGTGACGGCGGCCAGCGTCGTGAAGGTGGCTATTCCCGCGATGGTGGTGCGCCGCGTCGTGAAGGTGGCTATTCCCGCGATGGTGGTGCGCCGCGTCGTGAGGGCGGGTACTCCCGTGATGGTGGTGGCCAGCGTCGTGAAGGTGGCTATTCCCGCGATGGTGGTGCGCCGCGTCGTGAAGGCGGCTATTCCCGCGATGGTGGTGCTCCGCGTCGCGAAGGCGGCTACAACCGTGATGGCGGTGGCCAGCGTCGTGAAGGCGGGTACTCCCGCGATGGCGGCGGCCAGCGTCGTGAAGGCGGATACAACCGCGATGGCGGCGGCCAGCGTCGTGAAGGCGGATACAACCGTGATGGTGGCCAGCGTCGTGAAGGCGGATACAACCGCGAAGGTGGCGGCCAGCGTCGCGAGGGCGGCTTTTCCCGTGATGGCGGTGGCCAGCGTCGTGAGGGTGGCTACAACCGCGATGGCGGTGGCCAGCGTCGCGAGGGTGGCTACAACCGTGACGGTGGTGCTCCGAACCGCGACCGCGGCGACCGGACACGTTCCTTCCCGCAGCGCGGGGGAGCCGGACGCGAACGTCCGGTGCAGGCGTCGGACGAGCGGCCGCGCCACAACGATCCGATCGTGCCGGAGGAGATCACGGCTCGCGACCTCCACCCGTCCGCTCGCAACGAGCTCAAGACGCTGAGCAAGGAGAACGCGGAGCACGTCGCACGGCATCTCGCGATGGCATCCCGTCTCATCGACGAGGATCCCGAGCTCGCACACAAGCATGCCCTCGCTGCCGCCCGCCGGGCGGGTCGAATCGCGATCGTCCGCGAGACGCTCGGCATCACGGCCTACGCGACCGAGGACTTCGCTCTCGCGCTCCGCGAGCTCCGCACCTACCGTCGTATCTCAGGCAAGGATGACCAGATCGCACTCATGGTCGACAGCGAGCGTGGAATCGGTCGCCCTGACCGGGCGCTCGAGACCGGCCGTGCCGTCGACCGCACGACACTGGAGACCCCGGTGCGTGTGGCACTCGCGATCGCCATGTCCGGTGCTCGTCTCGACCAGGGCGATCTCGAACTCGCCCTCGGCGAACTCGAGATCCCGGAGCTGGATCCCGACCGCGCGTTCGAATGGAGCCCCGCGCTCTTCGCCGCCCGGGCAGCCGTGCTCGAGGACCTCGGTCGCACCGACGAGGCCGCGTTCTGGTTCCGTCGTGCCGACGTCGCAGCGGAGGCGCTCGGGGTCGACGAGGCAGGCGACGAGGAGATCTACATCGAAGACGGCCTGATCGACGACTCGGATGACGACGACTCGGATGAGGCGGACGTCATCGATCGACGGTCGACGTCGGATGCTCCCGCGAGCGAGGTGCACGCTGATGCTGATGCTGATGCTGATGCTGATGCTGATGCTGATGCTGATGCTGATGCTGATGCTGATGCTGATGCTGATGCTGATGCTGATGCTGATGCTGATGCTGATGCTGAT
>NZ_JBIVHG010000004.1:27530-242074 GCF_044749085.1 Microbacterium sp. NPDC089695 | reverse complement strand
ATGCTGATGCTGATGCTGATGCTGATGCTGATGCTGATGCTGATGCTGATGCTGATGCTGATGCTGATGCTGATGCTGATGCTGATGCTGATGCTGACGCTGTGCGCGAGCCGTCTGTCGAGGACGAGGTGCGCGAGCTTCTCGGCGAGGACGATGAGGTCGCGGACGCGTCCGATGACATCGACCCCGCCGGCTCCACGGAGAGCTCGAGCGAGAAGGACGCCTGAATGGGCCTGTTCTCCAAGAAGCGCGCGTCGCGCACGCCTCTCGACGGAGCGGATGCGGTGCTCGCAGACCTCGACGGGGTGGTGTACGCCGGACCGGGAGCTCTGCCCCACGCGATCGACAGCCTCAACGAGGCCGCCAAGACCGTTCGTCTCGGATACATCACCAACAACGCGTCGCGCACGGACGCGTCGGTGGCGGCGCACCTCAGCAGCCTCGGGCTCGAGGTCGCGCCCGCTGACGTGATCACGAGCCCGCAGGCGGCCATGCGCCTCCTCGCGGGCCTCGTGACGCCTCCGGCGACGCTCCTGATCGTCGGCGGAGACGGGCTGGTCGACGAAGCCGAGAAGGCGGGATACACGGTCACGCGCTCCGCCGAGGATGGCCCCGCGGCGGTCGTGCAGGGCTTCGCGCCCGAGGTCGCCTGGACCGATCTCGCCGAGGCGGCATACGCGCTCAAGGTGCCCGAAGACGAGGGCGGCATCCCGTGGATCGCCACCAACACCGACTGGACCATCCCGCGCGAGCGCGGCGTCGCGCCCGGCAACGGGACCCTGGTCTCCGCCGTGCACACCGCGATCGGTCGTCTCGCGACCGTCGCCGGCAAGCCCGAGGTGCCGATCTTCGAGGAGGCCATGTCACGTTTCGGCGCCATGAAGCCTCTCTTCATCGGCGACCGGCTGGATACCGACATCCTGGGCGCCGTGCGCGCCGGCATCGACTCGGCGCTCGTGCTCACCGGTATCGACCGCCCGAAGCACGTGCTCGCGGCGCCCGAAGGCTCGCGGCCGACGTACATCCTCAGCGATCTCCGCGAGCTGCACGAACCCTATCCCGACGCCACGGTCGCCGACGGCGTGCACACCGTGAACGGCGCCTCGGTGCGTGTGACCGGGGCCGACGTCGAGATCGTCGCCGAGGGCGAGCGGCAGATCGACCTGCTGCGTGCCGGCGCCGCGGCGATCTGGGCCTCGGGAACGCCGGTGTTCGTGCTCCGCGTCCCCGAGCGGCTGTACGACGATCCGTTCCATCGTCCCTGAGCCTCGGGCACGCCGTGGCTCTGCGGCGCTGTCCGCCATGCCGCGTACAGTAGAACCGTGAGCGAAGAGACGACGAACGCACCGACCGACGGTCTGTGGAGTCGCCTGCGCCTGATCGAAGGGCAGCCCCTCGCTGCCAGAGCAGACGCCTACTCCGGCCTGCACGACGAGCTCTCCCGTCGCCTCGACAGCGGCACGAAGCTCGATCAGCGCGACGCGCCGGGCGCCCGATGACGCGGCTCGACGCCGCGCTCGCCTCTCGCGGTCTAGCCCGCTCCCGCACGCATGCGGCGGCGCTGATCGCCGACGGACTCGTGAGCGTCGACGGCCGTCCGGTCGTGAAGGCCTCCACTGCGGTCGACGACGCGGCCGACATCACGGTCGCCGGGGCCGATCACTACGTGGGGCGAGGCGCCCATAAGCTCATCGCCGCCCTCGACGGCTTCTCGATCCCCGTCGACGGGCGGCTCGCACTCGACATGGGCGCATCGACAGGCGGGTTCACCCAGGTGCTCCGCGAGCGCGGCGCCGGCAGGGTGCTCGCGGTCGACGTCGGCCATGACCAGATGGCCCCGTCCGTCGCCGCCGACCCCGGGGTCGTGCTGGTCGAGGGCTACAACGTACGGCACATGACGCCGGCCGGTCTCGCCGAGGCCACGGGGGAGGAGCGAGCCCCTGACCTCCTCGTCGGGGATCTGTCCTTCATCTCGCTCGAGCTCGTGCTGCCGGCGATCGCCGCGGTGGCGGCGCCGGATGCGGATGTCGTGCTGCTCGTGAAGCCGCAGTTCGAGGTCGGCCGCACAGCGGTGCGCGGCGGTCTCGTGACCGATCCGGCAACGCGCGCGGATGCTGTCGCCCGCACCGTGTGGAGCGCCTGGGATGTCGGTCTCGGCATGCTCGGCATCCTTCCCTCCCCAATCCTCGGAACGCACGGCAATGCCGAATATCTCGTGCATCTCGCCCCGGGCCGGGGATCGGATCCGTCAGAATGGTCGGAACGCATCAACGCACTGGCAGGGGGACGATGAACGAGCGCAACATCCTGGTCGTCGCCCACGCGCGTCGTGATGACACCGTCGCCGCGGCACGGCGCGTGATCGACGCTCTCCGCGACGCGGGCGCTCGTCCGGTGCTCGCGCCCGACGAGAGCCTCGACCTGAGCGCCGTCGATCCGTGGTTCTCCGATGTCAGCGTGCTCGGCGAGGCCGTGCGGCAAGAGGACCTCGAGCTCGCGATCGTACTGGGCGGCGACGGCACGATCCTGCGTGCCGCCGAGCTGGTGCGCGGCTGCTCGGCCCCGGTGCTCGGCATCAACATGGGACATGTCGGCTTCCTCGCCGAGATCGATCGCGACGACATGGACGACGCCGTGCGTCGGGTGATCGCCCGCGACTACGAGGTCGAGGAGCGTCTCGCGCTCTCGGTGCGGGTCAAGGACGCCGACGGGGCCGTCGTGTACGAGACGTTCGCCCTGAACGAGGCGACGGTCGAGAAGGCCAGTCGCGAACGGATGATCGAGGTGGTGCTCGAGATCGACGGGCTTCCTCTGTCGAGCTTCGGATGCGACGGCATGGTCGTCTCGACCCCGACGGGCTCGACGGCGTACAACTTCTCGGCGGGCGGCCCGGTGATCTGGCCGAGCGTCGAGGCGATCGCCGTGATCCCGCTGTCGGCCCATGCTCTCTTCGCGAAGCCGCTCGTGGTCAGCCCCGACGCGGCTGTGGCGATCGAGATGCTCGAGAGCGCCTCAGGCTCCGGCATCCTCTGGTGCGACGGACGCCGCTCCCACGACCTCCCGCCGGGCGCGCGTGTCGTCGTGCGGCGCTCGTCTCGACCGGTGCGCCTGGCGCGGCTGCATCCCGCGGAGTTCACGAATCGTCTCGTGCGCAAGTTCCAGCTCCCCGTCGCCGGGTGGCGCGGGCAGGGAGGAGGCGCATGATCGAGGAGATGCGGATGCGGGGCCTCGGCGTGATCGCCGACGCCGTGCTGCCTCTGGGATCCGGGTTCACCGCGATCACGGGTGAGACCGGCGCGGGCAAGACGATGGTGGTGACCGGCCTCGGCCTGCTGCTGGGCCAGCGAGCGGACTCCGGCGCCGTGCGGTCGGGGGCCGACCAGGCGTCGGTCGCCGGAGTGTGGATCGTCCCCGACACGGGTGAGGTCGCCGACATCGTGGCCGAGGCCGGGGGAGACCTGGAGCCGGCGGGCGCCGGATCCGCAGAGCTGTACGTCTCGCGGACGCTGAGCGCCGAGGGGCGCAGCCGGGCGAGCGTCGGCGGTCGCGCGGCTCCGGCCGGTGTGCTCTCCGCCCTGGCCGAGGAGCTCGTCGTCGTGCACGGTCAGTCGGAGCAGCTGCGTCTGCGGTCGGCGGCCGCGCAGCGCGACGCGCTCGACCGTTTCGGCGGTGCGCCGATCGCAGACGCTCTCGAGAAGTACGCCGCCTCCTTCGCCCGGTGGCGGGAGCTGGATGCCGAGATCGACGACATCACGGGCAACCGCGATCGCCGCGCCGAGGAAGCCGCCCGCCTGCGTGAGGCGCTGGCGCTGATCGAGGCGACAGCCCCGGAACCCGGCGAGGACGTCGAGCTCACGGCACGGTCGGAGCGCCTGACGAACGCCGAGGAGCTGCGCATCGCCGCCTCTCTCGCGCACGGCGCCCTGTCGAACGAAGACGGCGACCCCGATGTCACGGCGCTCGTCGCAGATGCACGTCGTGCGCTGGAACGCGCCGCGGACCCGACGCTCACGGACATCGCCGACGGTCTCGCCGACATCGGCTACCGCGTGACCGACCTCGCCGGCCAGTTGTCGGCGTTCCTCGCGGATCTCGACGAATCGGGGCCGCACGAACTCGCGGCCGTCGAGGAGCGACGTGCGGCGCTCGGTGTGCTGGTGCGCGCGCACGGGTCGCTCGAGGAGGCGCTCGCTCTCTGGCAGACGGGCTCGGCGCGACTCGCCGAACTCGACGACGACGACCGCATCGGCCGGCTCGAGGCCGAGCGCGACGCGGCACGGGCCGAGCTCGACGCGTTCGCCGAGGCGTTGACGGCCGAGCGCGCGGCCGCGGCGGCGCGACTCGGCGCGGCCGTCACCGAAGAGCTGCACGCGCTCGCGATGCCGGATGCGCGACTCGAGGTCGAGGTCGCCGCCGGCGCCGAGAGCGCACACGGTCGCGACGACGTCGGCATCCTGCTCGCCCCTCACCCCGGAGCCGAACCGCGCTCGGTATCGAAGGGCGCATCCGGGGGAGAGCTCTCACGCGTCATGCTCGCGATCGAGGTCGTGATCGCCGGCACCGACCCCGTGCCGACCTTCGTGTTCGACGAGGTCGACGCGGGCATCGGCGGCGCCGCCGCGATCGAGGTCGGTCGACGACTCGCCCGACTCGCCGAGAGATCGCAGGTGATCGCGGTCACGCATCTGGCCCAGGTCGCCGCTTTCGCGAACAACCACCTCTCCGTCGTGAAATCCCACGACGGAGCCGTCACGGCGTCGAGCGTCCGTCGTCTGGAGGGGGAGGAGCGCGAGGCCGAGATGGCCCGGCTGCTCTCCGGACTGACGGATTCCGACGCCGCGCTCACCCATGCCCGAGAGCTGCTCAGCCTCGGGGCCCCCGTCTCCTGATAGGATCGAAGCCCGTGATGAACTCTTCTTCTGCGGGGCCCAAGAACGACACGACCAAGCACATCTTCGTGACCGGTGGTGTCGTTTCGTCTTTGGGCAAGGGCCTCACCGCGGCCAGCCTGGGCAACCTCCTCACCGCCCGCGGACTCCGCGTCGTGATGCAGAAGCTCGACCCGTACCTGAACGTCGACCCCGGCACGATGAACCCGTTCCAGCACGGCGAGGTCTTCGTGACCGACGACGGCGCCGAGACCGACCTCGACATCGGGCACTACGAGCGCTTCCTCGACATCAACCTGTCGGAGGCGGCCAACGTGACCACCGGTCAGATCTACTCGCAGGTCATCGCGCGCGAGCGCCGCGGCGAGTACCTGGGCGACACCGTGCAGGTCATCCCGCACATCACCGACGAGATCAAGCGGCGCATGCGCCTGCAGGCGAGCGAGGACCCGCGCCCCGACGTGATCATCACCGAGGTCGGCGGCACGGTCGGCGACATCGAGTCGCAGCCGTTCCTCGAGTCCGCCCGTCAGCTGCGCCACGAGCTCGGCCGCGACAGCGTGTTCTTCGTGCATGTGTCGCTGGTGCCGTTCATGGGCGCCTCGGGCGAGCAGAAGACCAAGCCGACCCAGCACTCGGTGGCAGCGCTGCGTCAGGTCGGCATCCAGCCCGACGCGCTCGTGCTGCGCAGCGACCGGCCGGTGAGCGAGAGCAACCGCAACAAGATCGCGCTCATGTGCGACGTCGACGCCGAGGGCGTCATCAACACGGTCGATCTGCCGAGCATCTACGACATCCCCTCCACGCTCAACGAGCAGGGCCTCGACTCGTACATCGTGCGTCGCCTCGGCCTCTACACGAAGGCCGCCGACGTCGACTGGACGCGCTGGAACAAGGTGCTGCACGCCGTGCACAACCCCAAGCACGAGGTCACGATCGGTCTGGTCGGCAAGTACATCGACCTGCCCGACGCGTATCTCTCGGTCACCGAGGCGCTCAAGGCCGGCGGCTTCGCCCAGGAGACCAAGGTCAACATCCGCTGGATCCCTTCCGACCTGTGCGAGACGCCCGAGGGCGCCAAGGAGCAGCTCGGAATGCTCGACGGCATCTGCGTGCCCGGCGGTTTCGGCATCCGCGGCATCGAGGGCAAGCTCGGCGCGCTGAAGTTCGCGCGCGAGCAGGGCATTCCCACGCTCGGTCTGTGCCTGGGCCTGCAGTGCATGGTCATCGAGTACGCCCGGGACGTCGCCGGCATCGTCGGTGCGTCGTCGAGCGAGTTCGACCCCGAGACGACCGAGCCCGTGATCGCGACGATGGCCGAGCAGATCGAGATCCTCGACGGCGGCGACCTGGGCGGCACCATGCGCCTCGGCCTCTACACCGCCGCGCTGGGTGAGGGATCGCTCGCTCGTGAGCTCTACGATTCGGCGGAGGCGTCCGAGCGCCACCGTCACCGCTACGAGGTCAACAACGCCTACCGCGCGCGCCTGTCGGAGGCCGGTCTCGTGTTCTCGGGTCTCAACCCCGACCTCGACCTCGTCGAGTTCGTGGAGCTGCCGCGCGACGTGCACCCGTACTACATCGCCACGCAGGCGCACCCCGAGCTGCGTTCGCGCCCCACCGACCCGCACCCGCTGTTCCGCGGACTGGTGGGCGCCGCGATCGAGCGTCACCGCGCGAGCGAGCTGTTCGATGTCGAAGCAGATGCCTGAGGCCGAGTTCCGCAGCGCGGCCTTGGAACTCCGCGACGAGCCGTTCGAACCCGAGGTGCTCAGCAGCGAGGTCGCGTTCGAGGGCGCGGTGTGGAACGTCCGCGACGACCGGGTGCACTACGGCGACGGAGAGATCCGCCGTCAATACGTCGAGCACACCGGTGCGGTCGCGATCCTCGCGCTCGACGACGAGGGGCGGGTCCTGCTGATCCAGCAGTACCGGCATCCGATCCGTCACCGCGACTGGGAGCTGCCCGCCGGTCTGCTCGACATCGCGGGGGAGGAGCCCCTCGAGGCCGCCCGTCGCGAGCTCGCCGAGGAGGCCGATCTCGTGGCCGCGCACTGGGAGCCGCTCGTGTCGTCGTGGACCACCCCCGGCGGCAACGACGAGATGATCCACGTCTTCCTCGCGACCGGGCTGTCGGCGGCGCCGACCGCGCATGCGCGAGAGGACGAAGAGGCCGACATCCGCGTCGAGTGGGTCGCGCTGCAGGATGCCGTCGACGCGGTGCTCGACGGGAGGATGCGCAACGGCATCCTCGGGATCGGCGTGCTCGCGGCGGCGCAGAGGCCGCTCGTCCGGAGCTGAGGATGCTCCTCGATCGCGCCGCGGACTCGTATCTGCGTCACGTCACGATCGAGCGGGGTCTGAGCGAGCACACCGTCGCGGCCTACCGTCGCGATCTCGATGTCTACCGCGCCTGGCTGACAGGTGAGGGCATCGCCGACACCGGTGAGATCACGCCCGCGGTGGTCGGCCGGTTCGTCGCGGAGCGTGCCGCCTCCGACCCGCCGCCCGCGGCGACGAGTCTCGCTCGTCTGCAGTCGTCGGTGCGCGGATGGCACCGATTCCTCGCCCGCGAGGGCATCGAGGACGACGACCCCAGCGGGCGCCTGCGGCCTCCGAAGGCGCCGCGACGTCTGCCCAAGGCGCTCACGATCGACCAGGTCGAGAGGCTTCTCGCCGCGCCCTCGGGCGATGAGCCGCTCGGCATCCGGGATCGCGCGCTGCTCGAACTCCTCTACGCGACGGGGGCGCGCGTGTCGGAGGCCGTGGGGCTCGACGTGGACGATCTGTCGCACGGCGACGTGCTGCGGCTGCGCGGCAAGGGGTCGAAGGAACGGATCGTGCCGGTCGGCTCGTACGCACGGGCGGCCATGGACGCGTATCTCACCCGGGTGCGGCCGGGACTCGCCGCGAAGGGGCGCGCCTCGGCTCGCGTCTTCCTCGGAGCCCGCGGAGCACCGCTGTCGAGGCAGAGCGCCTGGCTCGTGATCCGCGATGCTGCCGAGCGCGCGCAGATCACGGCGGAGGTGTCGCCGCACACGCTCCGGCACTCCTTCGCGACGCACCTGCTGCAGGGCGGCGCCGACGTGCGGGTGGTCCAGGAGCTGCTGGGCCACGCCTCGGTCGCGACCACGCAGATCTACACGCACGTGTCGGTCGACACCCTGCGCGACGTCTACGCGACCTCCCATCCCCGCGCACGCTGAGCCGTTCGCGGAGTCGGCGCTGCTGTGCGGCGGATGCAGGCGCCGCGCCCGGGGTCCGGCGCCGCCGCGCGCCGGGGCGCCCTGAGGCGAGCGCCCCGCTACAATCGAGCAAGCACGAAGGAGCAGGAGAAGCGGTGGCTGAGAAAGCGGCGAAGTCCAGGGCGAAGGCACAGAAGGCCGACGAGACACCCCTCGGACCGACCGGACGGCCGTATCACGGGTTCCCGACCCCCGAGCCGCTCGCGTCCCACGGACCGGCGCGCATCATCGCGCTGTGCAACCAGAAGGGTGGCGTCGGCAAGACGACGACCTCGATCAACCTCGCCGCGGCTCTCGCCGAGTACGGGCGCAAGGTGCTCGCGGTCGACTTCGACCCGCAGGGGGCGCTGTCGGCCGGTCTCGGCATCCAGACGCACGACGTGCCCACGATCTACGACCTGCTGCTCGACACGAAGCGCGACGCGCACGACGCGATCGTGCACTCCGGCGTCGAAGGGCTCGACGTGATGCCCGCGAACATCGATCTGTCGGCCGCCGAAGTGCACCTCGTGAACGAGGTCGCCCGCGAGACCATCCTCGCCCGGGTGCTGCGTCAGGTGGCGGGCGAGTACGACGTCATCCTCATCGACTGCCAGCCGTCGCTCGGACTCCTCACCGTGAACGCGCTCACCGCGGCGCACGGAGTGATCATCCCGCTCGAATGCGAGTTCTTCGCACTGCGTGGCGTCGCCCTCCTCATCGAGACGATCGACAAGGTGCGCGATCGCCTGAACCCGTCCATCACGATGGACGGCCTGCTCGCGACCATGTACGACCCCCGCACGCTGCACTCGCGCGAGGTGCTCGAGCGGGTCGTCGAGGCGTTCGGCGACGACGTGCTGGAGACCGTGATCGGTCGCACGGTGAAGTTCCCCGACGCGTCGGTCTCGGGCGTGCCGATCACCGAGTTCGCTCCGGAGCACGCCGCCGCCCAGGCGTACCTGCGGCTGGCGCGGGAGCTGGTCGCCCGTGGCGCCGTCGCCTGACGAGGTCTCCGAGAACGCCGACACGGTCGCGCCCGCCGTCGCGGTCGAGGTTCCCGACGGCATCCAGCCGGAGACCGCCGAGACCGGCTTTCGGGTCTCGCTGGCGAACTTCGACGGACCGTTCGATCTGCTGCTGAACCTCATCTCGAAGCACGAGATGGACATCACCGAGGTCTCGCTCAGCGCCGTCACGAACGAGTTCATCGCCTATCTGGGCGACCTGGAAGACGAAGCGGAGCTCGACCAGGCATCCGAGTTCCTCGTGGTCGCGGCGACCCTCCTCGACATGAAGGTGGCGGGGCTGCTGCCGCAGGGAGAGCTCGTCGACGCCGAGGCCGTCGCCCTTCTCGAGGCGCGCGACCTGCTGTTCGCACGCCTGCTGCAGTACCGCGCGTTCAAGGAGGTGTCGGCGTGGTTCTCCCGGTGCCTGCAGCGCGAGGATCGGCGGCACGCGCGCGCCGTGCGCCTCGACGAGAAGCACCGCGCACAGACGCCGGAACTGGTGTGGACCCTCACCGTCGACGACTTCGCGGCGGTCGCACTCCTCGCCTTCGCGCCGAAGGAGATTCCGCACGTCGGCCTCGATCACCTGCATGCGCCGCTCGTCAGCATCCGCGAGCAGGCCGCGATCGTCGTGACCCTGCTGCGCGGGACCGAGTCGCTGAACTTCCGCGAGCTGGTCGCCGGCATCCGCGAACCGGGCATCGTCGTGGCACGGTTCATCTCGGTGCTCGAGCTGTACCGGCATGCGGCGCTGTCCTTCGAACAACTGGAACCGCTCGGCGAGCTCACGCTGCGCTGGGCAGCCGACTCCTGGTCGGACGAGACACTGGCGACGCTGGGAGCCGACTATGACCGATGACCTGACCGACGAGCACGTCGACGGCGACGCCGTCTCGCTGCCGGAGTCGCCGCTGTCCGAACGCGTCGAAGCCATCCTGCTCATCATCGACGAGCCGATCGGGCTGGTCGCTCTCGCGGCCGCGGTCGGCGCGCCCGTGCCCGCCGTGCGTCAGACGATCGAGGCGCTCGTCGAGGACTACGACGGACGCGGGGCGGGTCCTCGCCGAGGGTTCGAACTGCGTGAGGTCGGCGGCGGATGGCGGCTGTTCGTGCGCGAGGACCAGGACGCGCTGGTCGCGGCGTTCGTGGGCGGGCAGGCACCTGCGCGCCTGTCGCAGGCCGCGCTCGAGACGCTCGCCGTGATCGCATACAAGCAGCCGGTGACCCGCAGCCAGGTGGCCTCGATCCGCGCGGTGAACGTCGACTCGGTCGTGCGCACGCTGCTGGCCCGCGGGCTCATCACGGAGCTGTTCGCGGATTCGGAGACGGGCGCGATCAACTACGGCACGACGGATGCGCTCCTGCAGCACCTCGGCATCAACTCGCTCGACGAGCTGCCACCGATCTCGCCGCTGCTCGACGACGGCGCCGACGGCTTCGATGAGGGCGTCGTGCGATGAGCGCGCTCTGCGCTGGTGCGGGCGGGGCGGGTGGTCTTCAGGACGTGTGCAAGGAATTCGTTGAAGGAGTGGTCCGATGACCGGCTTTTCCCCTGATGGCGCGCCCGAAGGAGTGCGTCTGCAGAAGGTGCTCGCTGCCGCGGGTGTCGCGTCGCGCCGTGTGGTCGAGCAGTACATCGTCGACGGGCGCATCCGCGTGAACGGGGAGACGGTGACCGAGCTCGGCAGGCGTATCGACCCCGATGTCGATCTGGTCGACGTCGACGGCACGGCCGTGCAGCTCGACGTGTCCAAGCGATACGTCATGCTCAACAAGCCCACAGGCGTGGTGAGCAGCATGCGCGACGAGAGCGGCCGGCCCGACCTCCGACGCTTCACAAAGGAGTACAAGGAGCGCCTGTACAACGTCGGACGACTGGATGCCGAGACGAGCGGACTGCTCGTGCTGACGAACGACGGCGAGCTCGCGCACGTGCTGGCGCATCCCTCGTTCGGCGTCACCAAGGTGTACATCGCCAAGGTCGACGGCACGGTCACGGCGCAGACGATCGCGAAGCTGACCAAGGGGATCGAGCTGGAGGACGGACCGATCGCGGCGGACAAGGCGCGGCTGCTCGATTCGTCGCGCGGCTCGAGTCTCGTCGAGCTCACCCTGCACTCCGGACGCAACCGCATCGTGCGGCGCATGATGGCTGCGGTCGGTCATCCCGTCACCGAGCTCGTGCGCCGGCAGTTCGGGCCGCTGCACCTGGGAACCCTCCCGGCTGGGCGCACGCGTGAACTGAGTAAAATCGAACTCGGCGCGCTGTTGACTCTCGCGCGCCGTGATTCCGGTGTCGCCGAGGCGCCAGGCGAGCAGGAGACCCCATGACCGATACGACGAGTGCGCCCAGCGCGGCGCCCTCCGTCGCCGCTGTGCCCTCCGCCGCCGTCGCGCCCTCGCGGGTGGCCGCGAGGCTCTCCGGCACCGTGCGCGTCGTCGGAGCGGGACTCCTCGGTGCGAGCATCGGTCACGCTCTGCGCGCGAAGGGCGTCGACGTCGTGCTCGACGACACGTCGCCCGCGCAACTGCGCCTCGCGATCGACTACGGAGCCGGCCGGGCTTCGGCCGACGGCGATGCCCCGTCGCTCGTGGTGGTCGCGGTTCCGCCGGATGTCACCGCGGACGTGATCGAGGCGGAGCTCACGCGCTACCCGGATGCCGTCGTCACCGACGTGGCGAGCGTCAAGCTCGAGCCCTTCCGCGAGCTGCAGAGCCGAGGCGTGGACCTCAGCCGGTACATCGGGTCGCATCCCCTCGCGGGACGTGAGCGCGGGGGAGCGATCTCGGCCAGGGCCGACCTCTTCATCGGGCGACCGTGGGTCGTCTGCCGCGACGGCGAGACGACTGCGGCCGACCTCGCCCTCGTCGAGGCGCTCGCTCTCGACGTCGGCGCCATGCCGCTGGAGATGACCCCCGAGGAGCACGACCGATCGGTCGCCCTGACCTCGCACGTGCCGCAGGTCGTCGCGAGTCTTCTGGCCTCTCGTCTCGCCGTCGCCGACGAGGGTGCACTCCGCCTCGCCGGTCAGGGCGTGCGCGACACGACGCGCATCGCCGCATCGGCCCCTGAGCTCTGGGTGCAGATCCTCGGCGCCAACGCCGAACCGGTCGTCGAGATCCTCGATGCACTCGCCGACGATCTCCGCGAGGTGTCGGATGCGCTGCGCGCCCCTGCGGCTCCCGGTGCGCGGCGCGTGGTCGCCGAAGCCATCAGGAGCGGCAACGACGGCGTGGAACGTCTTCCCGGGAAGCACGGGCAGAACCGTCGCTTCGAGACCCTCGTCGTGATGGTGGACGACACTCCCGGTCAGCTCGGCCGACTGTTCGGCGAGCTCGGCGAGCTGTCGGTCAACGTCGAGGACCTCCGGCTCGAGCACTCGCCCGGCGCGCAGTTCGGTCTCGCGGAGATCAGCGTCGACCCGGCTGCGCTGCACGGCGCGATCACGGGACTCCAGGAGCGCGGATGGCGGATCGCGGGGAACACGAATGACTGATATGTACTCTCCGTCCTCGTCGTCGTCCGGCGCGACGACCGTGGACTTCATCGCGATCGACGGACCGGCCGGTTCCGGCAAGTCCAGCGTGTCGAAGGCCGTGGCCCGCAAACTCGGGTTCGGCTACCTCGACACCGGATCTGCGTACCGGGCGCTCGCCTGGCACGTGCTCGACCGCGGCGCCGACACGGAGTCGGCAGAGTCGGTGCTCGCCGCGGCATCCGACTTCCCCGTGCAGCTCGGCCTCGACCCCGACGACCGCACCGTGCGGGTGGGCGACATCGACGTGACCGACGCCATTCGCGAGCCCCGCGTGTCCGGCGCCGTCAGCGGCGTCGCACGCGTCCCCGCCGTGCGCGAGCAGGTCAATCGCCTGTTCCGCACGCTCGTGGCTGCTGCTCCGTACCCTGCCGTGGTGGTGGAGGGACGCGACATCACGACGGTCGTCGCCCCCGACGCCCCGGTGCGGATCCTGCTCACTGCCGCCCCCGAGGTGCGTGCCGCGCGCCGCGCCGGCGAGCTCGCGGGCGAGAACGCCCAGGCGGTGGCCGACGCGCTTCACAAGCGCGACGCCTCCGACAGCGCGGTCGTCGACTTCCTCAACGCCGCGGACGGCGTCGAGGTCGTCGACTCGACCGCGCTCGATTTCCCCCAGACCATCGACGCCGTTCTCACGGTGATCGAACGACTC
This sequence comes from Microbacterium sp. NPDC089695, assembly GCF_044749085.1. Classification (NCBI taxonomy): domain Bacteria; kingdom Bacillati; phylum Actinomycetota; class Actinomycetes; order Micrococcales; family Microbacteriaceae; genus Microbacterium; species Microbacterium sp. NPDC089695. The sequence continues at coordinate 228,763 of NZ_JBIVHG010000004.1, read as the reverse complement.
CGAGGAGCACAGCATGGCTGACGACGAATACGAAGGCGGCCCCGACCAGCTCGCCGAGAAGATGGACGCCCTCGACGAGGAGCTCGCCGAGGCGCGCGCGGAGACCCTGCGCCAGGGTCTCGCGGACTACGAGCTCGACGACGAGGATGCCGCGCTTCTCGCCGGCATCACGCTCGGTGAGGACGGCATCCAGTTCCTCCCGGCTCTGCCGGTGGTGGCGATCGTCGGTCGACCGAACGTGGGCAAGTCCGCGCTCGTGAACCGCATCCTGGGCCGTCGCGAAGCCGTCGTGGAGGACACGCCCGGCGTGACCCGCGACCGTGTCACGTACAAGGCCGAGTGGAGCGACCGCCGGTTCACGCTCGTCGACACCGGCGGATGGGAGCCCGACGCCAAGGGCATCGACCGCTCGGTCGCCGCGCAGGCTGAGGTCGCGATCGACCTCTCCGACGTGGTGCTGTTCGTGGTCGACGCCATGGTCGGCGCGACCTCCACCGACGAGCACGTCGTGCGTCTGCTCCGCAAGAGCGGCAAGCCCGTCTTCCTCGTCGCGAACAAGATCGACGACGCGCGCCAGGAGCCCGAGGCCGCAGCACTGTGGAATCTCGGCCTCGGCGAGCCGCACCCGGTCTCCGCGATCCACGGTCGCGGTGTCGCCGACCTTCTCGACGAGGTGCTGAAGAAGCTCCCCGACGTCTCTGCGGTCGCGAAGGCCGAGATCGGCGGACCGCGTCGCGTCGCGATCCTCGGTCGCCCGAACGTCGGCAAGTCGTCGCTGCTCAACAAGGCCGCGGGCGAGGAGCGCGTGGTCGTGAACGACCTCGCCGGAACGACCCGTGACCCGGTGGACGAGATCGTCGAGCTGGGCGGCAAGCTCTGGACGCTCGTCGACACGGCCGGCATCCGCCGTCGCGTCCACATGGCGCAGGGCGCCGACTTCTACGCCTCGCTGCGCACCTCGGCCGCGCTCGAGAAGGCCGAGGTGGCAGTCGTCGTGCTCGACGTCTCGGAGACGATCAGCGAGCAGGACGTGCGCATCATCGACCTCGTTCTCGAGTCGGGCCGCGCGCTCGTGCTGGCGTTCAACAAGTGGGATCGCCTGAACGACATCGACCTCGAGAACGCCGACCGTCGTCGGTATCTCGAACGCGAGATCGAACAGGACCTCGCGCACGTCGCATGGGCGCCGCGAGTGAACATCTCGGCGAAGACCGGTCGTCACCTCGACAAGCTGGTTCCCGCGCTCGAGACCTCGCTGGAGAACTGGGATCGCCGCATCCCGACCGGCAAGTTCAACGCGTTCCTCGCCGAGCTCGTCGCGGAGCATCCGCACCCGCTGCGCGGAGGCAAGCAGCCGCGCATCCTGTTCGGCACCCAGGCGTCGACGCGTCCGCCGACGTTCGTGCTGTTCACGACCGGATTCCTGGATCCCGGCTACCGCCGCTTCATCCAGCGCCGCCTGCGCGAGCTCTACGACTTCGAGGGGACTCCGATCGTCGTCAACATGCGTGTGCGGGAGAAGCGCCAGCGCTGATGTCTGTTCGGCGGTCCGGGGTCACCCGGTGTTCCCGCGTGTGACCGTGCACGGTGCCGATCTCCGGATGCTATGAAAGGCTGAAGGGGTGACTGTCGTACCTCCCGCCACCGGTGAACCGCGTCGCCCCGACGGGCCACGCAATCCCGGCGATGCCTGGGTGGTCGCGCCGTCGGGCGAGAAGTACTGGGGGCGCTTCGGGGCCGCGGGTCTCCTCGCTGTCGACGCCGAGCGCGGCATCCTGCTGCAGCATCGGGTCGCGTGGAGTCACTTCGGCGGCACCTGGGGTCTTCCGGGTGGGGCGCTGCACGAAGACGAGACCGCGATCGTCGGCGCCGTGCGCGAGGCGCAGGAGGAGGCGGGCGTGCCGGACGGCTCGGTGCGACCGCGGTTCACGAGCGTCCTCGATCTCGGGATCTGGTCGTACACGACGGTGATCGCCGACGTCGTGATGCCGTTCGAGCCCGTGATCAGCGACCCCGAGAGCGTGGCTCTGGAGTGGGTGCCGTTCGACGAGGTCGATGCGCGTCCGTTGCATCCGGGCTTCGGGCGAGCGTGGCCGGCGCTGCGCGAGCTGCTGCACGTGCGTCCGACCGTGGTCGTGGATGCCGCGAACGTCGTCGGATCGGTGCCTGACGGGTGGTGGAACGACCGCGCCGGGGCCGCGCGACGACTCGCTGAGCGACTCAGGGGACTGTCGGTGCACGGGGGAGAGGTCGCACTCGGCGGAGACGCCTGGTACCCGTCGATCTCGCTCGTCGTGGAAGGCGCCGCGCGCGGAATCGACGCGCCGGAGACCGACGTCGAGGACTTCGCGGACCTGCGCCTCGGTGGTGACGTCTCGGTCGTCGACGCGGAGGCCGCCGGCGACGACGCGATCGTCGCGGAGGTCGAGCGACAGGTGCGGGCCGGACGATATGTCGTCGCGGTGACGAGTGACAGGGAGCTGCAGGGGCGGGTGGTGTCGGCCGGCGCCGCGCAGGTCCGTTCGTCGGGATGGCTGCTCGGACTGCTCGACGCTGCGAGACGATGACCGGGAGCAGGAACCTCACGGCTTGCCCGTAGTCGGCACGGTAGCGCTCCAGCCGGACGGTGTCCGTGACGTTAGGTGAGGCGCGAGCCGCGCGAGCGCACCCCCGCACCGCCGCACCCCCGCACCGCCGCACCCCCGCACCGCCGCACCCCCGCACCACGTGCGCCTCAGACGAACATCACTCGTCGTCGCGGGTGGTCGGAGTAGGTGCGCCCGAGAGGGCTCGTCCACGTGACGTCACCACCGGGACCCTGGTGCGCGGTCCATCGATAGCGATCGTCGATGTGCGGATGCTTGAGTGTGTGATGCGACCGGCAGAAGTGACTCAGATTGTCGGTGCGGGTTCTTCCGCCGAGGGCGTGGTCATGGTTGTGGTCGATGTCGCAGCGATGCACCGGCATCCGACACCCGGGAAAGCGGCAGTGCTGGTCGCGCGCGCGGAGGAAGCGTCGCATCTGCTCGGTGGGCGTGTAGGTGTCGGTGTCTGTCACGAGCCCCTCGCCATCGAGGAAGAGACGTGACCAGCCGGAGTGGTGGCCGGCCAGTGCGCGGGCGATATCAGGATCGAGGGGGCCGTGGCCGTCGAGTTCGGCCGGGCGATCGTCTGCACCGAGGAGAGTGGTCGCCGCGACGGTGACCTGGATGCGCGGCTGGATCGCACCCAATCCAGAGCCGAGAACCTCGCTCGGCTCTGCGGCCAAGAGCAGATCGGCGAAGAGGTCGGCGCGCACCTGGTCGATCGTGCGCTCGTCGTTGCGGGCCTGCTCGTCGGTGGGGTCTGTGTGTGCAGCGGCGTGCTCGTCGAAGAGGTCGGTCGGTGCAGCGGCGTGCTCGTCGAAGAGGTCGGTCGGTGCAGCGGCGTGCTCGTCGAAGAGGTCGGTCGGTGCAGCGGCGTGCTCGTCGGTGAAGTCTGTCTCTGCAGTGGCGTGGTCGTCGGTGAGGTCGGCGCTGGCAGCGGCGTGCTCGTCTGTTGTGCCACGACTCACCGGCTCGTCGCCACTGCGTGTGCGGATGACCTCGCGAGCCATGCGGGTGAGGCGGTCGGCGATCGCGACGGCGAGCCACTCCGGCAGAACGGCCGTGAGCAGAGCGAGGCCGTCGTCGACGGATCTCACGCTCACGCATCGCTCATCCACGGCGCGCCGATGCCGCTCCACGACCGTCTCCTGCACGAGCGCGGCGGCGACCTGGCGAGCGTGGGCGCGGGTACGGGAAGCGGTGTCGTGTTCGGCGACTTCGAGCACCGCCTGCTCGAACAGGCCCAGCGTGTCGGCATCCACTCTCCGGTTACGCACCGCTTCGCCGACGATCCCGCTCGCGCGTACGATCTCCCGCACGTGGGCGACGGTGATCGTACCGGCGGTGAAAGCGGCCTGCACAGCGGGTAGGTCTCGGGACAGGGTGCGGGCTTCGGTGAACGAGTGCTCAACGGTCCAGGCGGTCAGGTGTGCGGCGGCGGCGTACTCGGCGATCATCGACCGATAGATCGCGTCGCGGTGGAACGGGCTTTCGGCGACATCCCGATCGTGCACGGCGATCCGGTCGACCAGCAGGTCTGACGCGTGGGCTTCGAGAGCCGCGATCTGCCGTCGCGTCTGCACCCAGTCATCGAGCAGGCGACACCGCTCCTCGTGATCGAGGTCGAAGTCGGTGTGCTGCGTCATGCCTCTATTTTAGAACAAATGTTCTAAAATAAACCGCTCACTCACGGAACATACCGGTATCCTCGTCGCCCCGACCGCGCAGCCGATCGATGTCGCGTCGTTCGCGCTTCGTCGGTCGGCCGGCACCGCGGTCGCGCACGCCGATCATCGCCTGCGGCTCTCGCGGAGGAGTTCTGTCTTCGAAGGCCAATGCCGCGAGCGGGGCGCCGACGCGCTTGACGAGGATCTGCCGCACGATCATGATCCGGTCGAATCCGGCGATGCGCACGCGCAGCTCGTCGCCGATCCGCACCTGTTGCGCGGCCTTGACCTTGTCGCCGTTCAGGCGTACATGCCCCGCACGGCATGCGGTGGTCGCCGCCGAGCGGGTCTTGTACACGCGGACGGCCCACAGCCAGCTGTCGATCCGTGCGGCATCCACCATCAGGCGTCCTTCCGTCGTGCGGCGAGAGGCGAGCGCAGGGTGATGAGGGCGCCCGCGACGATCAGGCCCTGGCCGAGCGTGTACGTGAGCATGACCGCGGGGCTGCTCCAAGAGGGAAGTGAATCCGGCAGGAACAGGCGCAGCGCGAGGATCGTGTCGCTCGCGAGGAAGAACGCGCCGCCGATCGCGACGAGCGCGTGACACCGGGCCGAGAACGCAGCGGTGGACCCGAGCACGAGTCCGTAGATCGCGACCGCGATGAGCAGGCTGCCGACGTGCGGCCCGAGTCCGAGCATCATCGTGATCCACCATGCTGCGTACACGAGCGCCCACCACGGCATCCGGCGTACCGAGAGATGGCGGACGAACAGCGCGATGTATGCCAGATGGGCCATGCCGAAGAACAGCAGCATGAGCGGCAGTTCGGGTGCGGCGGGGAAGAAGGCTCCGGCGCCGTCGCCGAGCCAGGAGAAGAGCAGCGCCGTGAGCAGGAGCACGAGGCCGGCGCGGCTGCAGATGCTGCGGGCCGAGAGCGCGACCGGAAGAGCGAGCAGCGGCAGGAGCAGCAGCTTCGTCGGTCCTGCGGCGGGGCTGTCGACCGCCAGGAGGGTCACGTGCGCCGCCGAGATCACCGCGAACGGGAGAAACGCCCAGGTCAGCGGCGGGGGAGCGGGGCGACGCGGCATCTTTCCATCGTATGGGCGCGCGTGAGCCCGCATGCCGTTCAGGATTCGACGGTGACCTGGGTGATCTGACCGTCGGCGCCGAGGTGCAAGGCGGGCCAGTACCCCTCGGGGAAGTGGTCGCCGCACGTGTCGATCAGGTGCAGCACGACCGTGCCGTCGGCAGAGGCCTCGATCGTCTCGAGCACGAGATCGAATGCCGCGGCGTCAAGGTCGGCGGGCTCGGGCGCCCCTTGACTGAACGCCGAGACGACGGCATCCGTGGCGACTCGCCGCAGTCCGTCGAGAGCGGCGATCGTCTCGTGCACGCGCGGGATCAGCGCCTGCGCTTCGTCGGCGGAAGTGCCCTCGAGCATGAGCTCGAGCTCGGCGTCGTCGATCACGACCGTGCCGGCGTACCAGTCGTGCGTGAGGACCGTGCCGTCGGAGAGTTCGGTCGTCGCGCGAGCGAGGGTGCCGAGGTCGGGGTCGTCGATGATCGGATGCTGGTCGCTCATGTCTCCACGCTAGCGGCGTCTCAGGGTGCGAGCGATCGCCCCGCGGAGGCGAGATCCTCCTTCAGGATGCGGATGGCTTTCGGTCCGACGCCGTGGATCGCGAGGAGCTCGCGCTCGGAGATGCCGTCGAAATGGTCGAGGTGCGTGAACCCGCGGAGGGAGAGCTCGCGTCGAGCGACCTTTCCCATCGCGGCGGGGAGCTCGGAGTCGTCGCTCATGCGGCGAGGTCGAGTGTCACGAGCGGACGCCCCGGTTTGAGTTCTCCGGTCTCGGAGAACCCGCTCGCGAGGAACGTGCTCAACGTGCCGTGGAACAGTTCGTTGCTGTGCTGCTTCGCGCCGCGGGTGTCGACCGGATACCCCTCGATCAGTCGCGCGCCGGATGCCCGCGCGAAGTCGACCGCAGCGTCGAGCAGCACTCTGTTGAGACCCGTCCCGCGGTGCTCGCGTCGCACGACGAAGCACGACACCGCCCACACGCTCTCATCGTCGAACGGCTCGGACGTCGCGGCCGCGATCGTGCGGGTGTACGCGAGTCGCAACTGGCGCGGTCGGGGGCCGATGCGCACCCACCCTGCGGCCTCGCCGTCGACGTACGCGACCAGACCCGGCGGTGGGCCGTCTGCGATCTCGTCGCGGAACATCTCGGTGCGCTGCGGAGTGGTGGTCTCGTTCCAGTCCTTATTGCGCAGCATGGGCCAGATGCACTGGCAACTGGCCCCGTCGCCGCCGCCCGTGAGCGCGTGCTGCACGTCGCGCCACCGGGCCGTCGTCGCCACCTCGGTCGTGATCGTCACCATGCACGCGACGCTACGCCGGGCCTCCGACACTGTGCAATGACCACTCGAGCGCCGTGCAACGCCCGGCGGGCGGCCGGTTCGCGGAGGCGCCACGAGTCAGGCTAAGATGGGTGAGTTGCCTGCGCGAGAGTGCAGAACAACGGGCTGTGGCGCAGCTTGGTAGCGCACTTGACTGGGGGTCAAGGGGTCGCAGGTTCAAATCCTGTCAGCCCGACCATCAAGCCCCGGAGAACCGCGGAAACACGCGGATCTCCGGGGCTTTTTCATGCCCGGAGCGAGCGCGACTCGCCGAGCTCACATTCGTCTTATGTGACCTTGACCGGAGCCGCTCGCGGGTTGTCGCTGGCCTGGCATCGTTGTTTCGCTCATCGATGTCCCTCTGCGCGATGCCTACGACGGGATCGTGGGCGGAAAGACCATGCCGGAGGGTAACTCGGTTGACCCCGATGATCTCACTGATTCGGAATCCGAGCGCTGGGCGAATGCGGGAAGCAGGGGGGATTCGCTCGAGACGAGGAAGTCCACGCAAGGCCGACATTGCGGCACCATAGATGCATGGTGGAATCATTTCCCGATGCGGAGGTCGCAGCACGACTTTCCGCTTCGTTTGCAGCGCAGGAAGCTCGGCTACAAGCGACCCTCGCCGCTGCTCGAGCAGAGATGGAACACCGGGGGCTCCGCGGGGACGCTGTTGAGCGGGGCGTCCGGGAGTTTCTGTCTAAGCACATGCCTCGGAGGTACACGGTTGGCACAGGCGAGATAATCGATCGATTCGGTCATCGAAGCGCCCAGACTGACGTGCTGCTACTAACCGACGAGCAGCCATTCGTGAACGAGGCAGACACGAGTGGTCAGTATCTAGTTGAGGGCGTCGGAGCGGCGGGAGAGGTCAAGACCGTTCTCAATTCGTCGGAATTGGACGACATCCTGGACAAGGGGGCGAAGCTACGGCAGATACGACCAACGCTCTCGAAGGGCGCGGAGGTGCAAGCCCTGCCGAGCGACATGCCTCGGTTCGTTGACTCGCTACCGTTCTTCGCGTTGGCAATGGAGTCGCGACTCAAACCCGAGACGCTTCTGCAGAAGCTTAACGACGCGGAGGAGGTGCTGAATTGGAATGGTTCGAGGGTGCCGAAGCTCGATGCGCTGTTCGTGGTCGACGGCGGTGTCTACTACAACTTCGGAGACGGGCGCGGTGCGCAACGATTCATGTACTCCGACGGTTCGAACGGCGTGGGATGGATTGGCCCGTTCACTGACGGCGCGTTGGTGTCAGTGTTCATATGGCTTAATGCCACGATCCCACGTGTAAGGCATGCGTCGACGATCGTGACCCCTTACCTCACTCCCACGAACCTGCGGAGCTTTCCGGGGGCTGACACGTCGGCTCGGTGAGAACTGAGCAATGTGTCCGAAGTGTCCCGCGTCTCTGTCACGCTGCGCATGACCCGGACCGATGATCGAAGCCCTGCCGTTCCGGTGGGGATTTTGTTCTAGCCTGTGACCCTGCCTGCCCGCGCGCACATCCCTCTACAGAGCGACGTCGCTATTGCTACCTCGCGTTGACACTCCCGTTTACAATCGCATCGACTTTAGAACTAGAGGCCGAAGAACATCGGACCATGCACACTCTGAAGCCGTGACGCACGGCAGGGTGCAGTCCTTCACCAAGCTCCCAGCGCGTCCAGTGCGAGCGCAAGCACGCCGATCACGGATCCCCAGAGGAGCACCCACTGACGTCGGACATCGACGCGGCGAACGGGTTCCGGATCGAAGCTGCGGTCGAACATGTTCCACGTGCCGAGGTCGGGGTCGATGCCGCTCTGCTCAAGTAGCATGGCACGCCGCTCGTTGAGCCCGTTCTGTTGCTTCGCGATCTCCTCGTTAGAAAGGTCGCCCTCGTAGAGTTTGCCTGTCTCGGCGTGCTGCCACTGCTCGAGCCGTCTGTATACCCGCGCGGTGTGATCTTGGCGTGCGTACTCGGTGAGGGCAGAGAAGCAGACATAGAGCGACGCGACGATAGGCGCGACCGCGGCGACATAGACGAGCATGCCGCCGAGCGTAGCGGGGGCGTGGGCCAGAGTCCGTGCTTGTCGGTGGAAGTCGCGACGCGCGTCGCGAAAGCTTCGGTGAAGCAATGGGGGTTGGTGTCCGTGAGAGAGCCTCCCCTCTTCGCCGCCGCTTGACCGGTCAAGGGGTCGCAGGTTCAAATCCTGTCAGCCCGACCAAAGGGAAGGGCATCTGCTTCGAGCAGGCGCCCTTTCTCTTTCCCTTCCACGTCGGGCCGTGCGCAGAACCCGGCTACCCGTTCAGCATCCGACCGAAGCGCAGGTCGATCGACTGGATCACCCAGCCGGCGTCCGTGCGGGTATAGGTCAGGTTCTCCTTCTGGAACACCTCGTTGCCGCCGATGCCCACCCAGAGGAGGAAGCGGGCCGACGCGGTGTCGCCGTCGATGTCGATGTCGGGGTTCGTGAAGCTGTGCATCGCGAAGTCCAGGGCGGGAGGGGCGCTCGACAGGTTGCGGACGATCTCGTCTCGCCCATGCCAGGTGACACCGCTCGAGGTCGAGTACCAGGTGGCGTCTTCGGCGAAGATCTCGCTGAGCGCCGCGGCGTCGGGCTCGTCCATCTAGTCCGAAATTCACGCTGCGGACGTATCGGGCCGTGAGCTTCTGGATCGCGGCCAGATCTTCGAGTGCTCGGATGCGATCTTCCAGTGACTAAGCCATCTCCTCAGGCTAATCGGGTCCCGCAGGGCGGGCTCCGCGAGGCGCCCGCACTCCCTCATCCGCCGTGGCACTTTCCTTGCGGAAGCTGGCGTTGATGCCACTGGTGGGCCTCTTCCGGCCATGGGATTCTCGTGGAGCTCGACCGCACGTACGGGTCGGGCATCCAGGATCACGATGAGGAAGACAGAGATGACCGACACCATGAACGCCGTAGTGCTCGCCCGATTCGGAGGGGTGGACGCGTTCGAGCTGCGCGACGTCGTCGTGCCGGAGGTCGGGCCGCGCCAGGTGCGTGTCCGCGTGCACGCCACGGCCATCAACCCGCTCGACTACCAGATCCGCAGGGGCGACTACGTGGAGCACGTCCCGCTCCCTGCCATCACCGGACACGACGTCTCGGGCGTGATCGAGCAGATCGGCGCCGAGGTCACCGAGTTCGCCGTGGGCGACGAGGTGTACTACACGCCGCAGATCTTCGGCGGCGACGGATCGTACGCCGAGCAGCATGTCGCCGACGTCGATCTCGTCGGCCGCAAGCCGCACAACATCAGCCACCTCGAGGCGGCCAGCCTGACCCTCGTCGGCGGCACCGTCTGGGAGGCGCTCGTGACGCGCGCTCAGCTCACGGCGGGCGAGACGATCCTCGTGCACGGAGGAACGGGAGGCGTGGGCACCATCGCGATCCAGGTCGCGAAGGCCCTCGGCGCGCGGGTGATCACGACCGCACGCGGCACCGACCACGAGTTCGTGCGCTCACTCGGCGCGGACGTGGCGATCGACTACACGTCGGCCGACTACGTCGAGGTCGTCTCCGAGGCGACTAACGGCCAGGGGGTCGACGTCGTGCTCGACACGATCGGCGGCGACACGCTCACGCGGAGCCCGCTCGTGCTCGCCGACGGCGGACGCGTGGTCAGCATCGTCGACATCGCACAGCCGCAGAACCTCATCGAGGCATGGGGGCGGAACGCCGCCTACCACTTCGTCTTCACGCGGCAGAACCGTGGCAAGCTCGACGCCCTCACCGCACTCGTCGAGCGTGGCGACATCAGGCCTGTGATCGGCGCGGTGCTGCCGCTCGCCCGTGTCGGCGAAGCCCACGAGCTGCTCGAGAACCGGCGCGACTACACGCTGCACGGCAAGGTCGTGATCGACGTCGCCGGGCAGACCGTGCAGCTCCCGCCGCGCGCCGCGTGACCCGCGCGACGCATCCGTCGCATCACTCGCACACCACGATCACTCCCTACGAAGGACGGATCCCATGACCGCGTACATCGTCTTCCAGCGAGAGCGCACCGACGACCAGGAGGCGCTCGACCGCTACGCCGCGCGCGCGGACGCCACGTTCGACGGCCACGACGTGCAGGCGCTCGTCGACTACGGCGCGTACGAGGTGCTCGAGGGTCCTCCCGTCGAGGGCGTGGTCGTGCTGGCCTTCCCCGACCGGGCGGCGGCGAAGGCCTGGTACTCCGGCGACGCATACCAGGAGGTTGTGAAGGATCGCTTCCGCGGGGCGACTTACCGGGCCGTGCTCGTCGACGGTGTCGAGGATGCAGGTGTGGAGGATGCAGGTGTCGAGGATGCCGGCGCGTGACGTACCGCATCGGGCGGGTCTGACAGCGGTCAGGCCCGCCCGGTGAACGTGGCGCGGTACTCCGACGGCGACACGTCGAGCACCCGCCGGAAGTGCAGCCGGAGGTTCGCCCCGGTGCCGAGCCCGACGCGGTCGGCGATCTGATCCACCCCGAGGTCCGAGCTCTCCAACAGCTCCCTGGCGCCGTCGATGCGCGCGCGGAGGATCCACTGCAGCGGCGTGACGCCGGTCTCCTCCGTGAACCGGCGCAGGAACGTGCGCCGCGACATGAGCGCATGAGCCGACAGCGAGGCGATCGTCAGCTCCTGGTCCAGACGCTCCAGCGCCCATTCCCGCGTCGCCGCGAGCGTGTCGCCGTGCGCGACCGCGGTCGTCTTCGGGAGGTACTGCGCCTGTCCGCCGGTGCGGTACGGCGCGGTCACGAGGCCTCGCGCGATGTCGTTCGCGGCCCGTACGCCGAGGTCGCGCCGCACGATGTGCAGGCACAGATCGAGCCCCGCCGCAGCACCAGCCGAGGTGAGGATGGATCCCTCGTCGACGAACAGCACGTTCGGCTCGACCGTGATCTGCGGATGCCGCGCGGCGAGCTGCTCGGCGGCATCCCAGTGCGTGGTGGCGCGCAGGCCGTCGAGGAGGCCCGCGTCGGCGAGGGCGAAGGCTCCGTAGCAGATCGAGGCGATGCGCGTGCCGCGGGCCGCGGCGCTGCGGAGCGCCTCGCAGACCTCCTCGGGGATCGGGCGTCCGGCCGGGGCATACCCGGGGACGATGATGGTGTCGGCGTCGTTCAGCGCCTCGAGCCCGCGGGGCACCGCGAAGCCGAAACGGCCGTCGGCCGGCACGGTCCCGGCGGTCACGCCGCACGTGGACACCTCGTAGGGGAACCCGGTCTCGGGGTGGAAGACCTCGGCGGGGATGCCGACGTCGAGCGGTCGGGCGCCGTCGAGGACGAGCACCATGACCCGGTGCGTGCGGGTCATGATCGCTCTTCGCCCGGGACGGCGGGCGTCACCCGGCATCCGATGAGCAGGCGCTCCACCATCGCCTGCGCCTCCGCGCGCTGGTACCCCGGACCGAGGATGCTGAGGTTGCCGATCGCCCGCATCAGGGTATGGGCGTCGACGGCCGCATCGAGCTCGCCGGCCTCGGCCCCCGCGGCGAGGAGCGAGGCGCACGCGGGCACGAGCTCGTCGAGCATCAGCGTGTGCAGGCTGCTCAGGCTCGGGTCTTCGGACTGCAGTGCGGCGCCGAGCCCGTGCTTGGTCACGAGGAACTCGACGAAGGCGGCGATCCACCGCTCCAGGGCCTCGACCGGAGGGATCCGCTGCTCGAGGAGCGTCACGGCGAGCGACGCGCACTCCTCGATCTGGTGGCGGTAGACCGCCGTGACCAGATCGGCTCGGGTGGGGAAGTGGCGGTAGACGGTGCCGAGGCCGACGCCGGCGCGCCCCGCGATGTCGCGGATCGGCGCGTTGACGCCCTGCTCGACGAACACCGCGGCGGCCGCGTCGAGAAGGGCGGCGCGGTTGCGCTCGCGGCCGGCCTGGCGCGCTCCGATGGTCTCCACAGGCACTCTCCTTGAAAGCGGAACAATGTTCCGCTAAAGTGATGGAACAGTGTTCCGTCAAGTATGACAGGTGTCCCAGAAGGAGTCAGCACCATGACCGACCCCACGCCGCGGCCGATCGTCGCCGTCAAGCCCATCCGTGTCGACTCGCCCGGCCGCAGCGTCGTTCTCGAGGTCAGGGTGACCGCCCCGGTCTCCGGCGGCGTGCTGCCCGTCATCGTGTTCTCGCACGGCAACCAGTGGTCGCTCGACGGCTACGCACCGCTCGTCGACCGCTGGGCCGCGGCGGGATTCATCGTCGTGCAGCCCACCCATCTCGACTCGCGCCGCCACGGCATCGGGTTCGACGATCCGCGGTTCGGCGACATCTGGCGGGTGCGCATCGCCGACCTCCATGCGATCCTCGACGGTCTCGACGGCATCCTCGATCGCGCCGCCCCGATCGCTGCGCGCGCGGATCACGCGAGGATCGCCGTGGTCGGGCACTCGTGGGGAGCGCAGACCGCAGGTGCCGTGCTCGGTGCCGGGGTGTTCGGCGCCGACGGCCGCGCGGGGGAGACCTTCGCGCATCCCGCGGTCGCTGCCGGGGCTCTGATCGGGGTCACGGGCACGGGGGATTCGCTCACCGAGTTCGCGCAGACGCATCTGCCCTTCATGCGACCGGACTACTCGACCATGACGACGCCCGCCCTGGTGATCGCCGGCGGCGAGGACCGGTCGGGGCTGTCGACGCGCGGACCCGAGTGGTTCACCGACGCCTATCACCTGAGCCCCGCGCCCAAGACCCTGATCACGATCGCCGACGCCGAGCACACGTTCGGTGGCATCGCCGGGGAGAAGGTGGCCGAGACCACCGACGACGACCCGGCGCGGGCGGGCTTCGTCGCCGATGCGGTCGCCGCGTACCTGCGTCGCGCGCTCGACGGTGACGGCGACGCGTGGGCCGCCGTCACCGCCGAGGCGGGGACGGGTGTCTACGACGTCACGGGTTCGTGACCCCGATGCCGTCGGCGGCTCGGACCGGAGGTCCTGGCGCCGTGATCGGCCCGTCGCCGCGTGTGCGCAGCCACACGATCGCGAGGATCGCGACGAACGCCAGGATGCTGGGGATGATCAGTGCGGGCGTGACGGACCCCGGGACGCGGACGAAGCGATCGCTCAGATCGGCGTGCAGGACGAGCCAGTAGAGCAGCGTGACGGTGTTGACCGCGGCGTGGATGACGACGGCGATCTCGATGCCGCCGGTGCGCCATGTGACGAGTGCGGTGGTCACCGAGAACGCCACTAGAAGACGTTCCACCACGGGTCCGCGGCGGTGTGGATCACGGCGAACACCGCCGCCGAGACGACGATGCCCAGCAGGAGCGAGCCGCGCCGGCCCCGCGTCCAGCTCCCCGCGACCCGGAAGACGAGTCCGCGCAGTCCGTACTCCTCGCCGGCCGCCTGCAGGGGCACGAGCAGCATCACGACGAGGAAGAACGCGATGATGTCGATCTTCGACCACGGGGTGGTCGTGTGCGTGTCGACGATCTCGGTGACGGCCAGGGCGACGACGAAGAGCGGCACCACGACCAGCACCGCTCGGCCGAAGACCCCGAAGCGGAAGCCGTTCACGACCGAGTGCAACGACGGGCCGCGTACCCCGTACAGCCACCGCTGGATGACCATGCTCCACGGGATCATCAGGGCGGTGGCGACCGTGCTCGTCGCGAACGATACGGGCGAGAACACCTGCGTCTCGGCGCTGCCGATGCCGAGGAGGCGATCGAGCTGCTCTCCCAGCAGGTAGAAGACCTGGATCGCACCGAAGAGGCCTCCGAGCAGGAGGAGGATCGCCAGGATCCCTCGCCCGATCCGACGCTTCTCGCCGGCGAGCACACGGTGGTACTCGATGCCGACGGACTCTGCGGCGCTGCGCGGCGAGCCCGCACTCAAGATGTCCATGATCATTCTCCTTGCGTTCTGTTCTACCGACCAATCGTGCGGTACCGTAGCACGAATCATGTGGCAAAGTTCTGGCCGTCCGATCTGCGGGTACGATCGACCGGATGGTCGGCATGACCGTGTCGAGAGGCGGAGGACCCATGGCTGAGCGACAGACCCGCAACACCGAGCGCACCCGACGTGCCGTGCTGGATGCCGCGACGCAGGCCGTTCTGGAGCGGGGGACCGGCGTGACTCTCGCGGAGATCGCGTCGAGCGCCGGCGTGTCGAAGAGCGGCCTGATCCATCACTTCGGCACCCGCGATCAGCTGTTCGTCGCCGTCGTGGTCGACATGTCCGATCGGCTCCGCGACGCCGTGCTGGCCGAGGTCGACCTCTCGGAGAACCACCCCGGCAAGCTGCTGCGCGCGTACGTCCGCGCCCTGTGCCGCGGCGGCGCCGAGGCGGCCGCGACGCGCGACTTCACGACGGCATCGAACTGGAACGGGCTGTACGCGATCCCCGCGATCGCTGCGCGCTTCGAGGAGTACGACGCCTGGTGGGCCGAGCAGCTCGCCGCCGACGGCCTGAGCGCAGAGCGCATCCAGATCGTCCGTCGGGCCGCCGAGGGCGTCGCGACCGCGGCGCTGCAGGGGGCGGAGACCGAGGAGAGCATCGCGACCGCGCGACGTCTGCTGCTCGAGCTCGCCTCGGACGGCACGTTCCGCACGCCTCTCTGAGGCGGATGTCCCGCATCACTCCGACCGCGCCGCGCCTCCGCCGGTGCGGTCATCGGCGCACCCGCGCCGCCGGCATCCGAGTGCGACGAGCGCACTCACTCGGGAATAACCGACTAATTAGTCTGTTAGGTTAAGCATCAGATATCCGAAAACCGTCTACAAGCACGGATGAACGAGGAGATGCTCATGAGTACCGCCGCCCCCACGGCCACCCCGAGAACCTGGTTCGGCCTCGCCGTCCTGGTGCTGCCGCTGCTGTTGATCACGATCGACGGCACCGTGCTGATCCTGGGCCTGCCGGCCATCTCGGCCGATCTGCGCCCGACCGGGGTGGAGCAGCTGTGGATGATCGACGTGTACTCGCTCGTCCTCGCCGGCCTGCTCGTCGCCATGAGCACCGTGGGCGACCGCTTCGGGCGTCGGCGCAACCTGCTGATCGGGGCCGTGGTCTTCGCCCTCGCCTCCGTGAGCGGCGCGCTCGCCACCGAGCCCTGGATGCTGATCGCCGCACGGGCGCTGCTCGGAGTGGGCGGCGCGATCATGATGCCGTCGACGCTCTCGCTCGTGCGCAACATGTTCCTCGACCGCCAGCAACGGCGCTACGCCATGGCGATCTGGGCGGCGATGGCCTCGGTCGGCGCCGCCGCCGGCCCGATCCTCGGCGGCTGGATCATCGAGACGTTCAGCTGGCAGGCCGCGTTCCTGATGAACATCCCGGTCATGGTGCTGCTGCTCGTGCTCGGACCGCTGCTGCTGCCGGAGAGCCGCAACCCCGACCTGCACCGCATCGACATCCTCAGCATCGTGCTCTCGTTCGCCGGGATGCTCGGGCTGGTCTACGCGATCAAGTCGCTGGCCGGCGGCAAGGACTTCGCCCTGGGGCTGGTCGCCCTGGTCATCGGTGCGGTCGCGATCGTGCTCTTCGTGCGTCGACAGCTCGTGCTCCCGACGCCGCTGATGGAGGTGCGCCTGTTCGCCGTGCGGTACTTCCGCGGGGCCGTGGTCTCCGACCTGCTCGCCATCTTCGCGATGGTCGGCGCGCTGTTCGCCCTCGTGCAGCACCTGCAGCTCGTGCTCGGGCTGAACCCCCTCGAGGCGTCGCTGTGGCTGATGCCGCAGGCGGTGCTCGCGGCCGGCGCGGCCTTCGTCGCGGCGACGCTCGTCAAGCGGGTGCTCCCCGCGTACGTGATCGCCGCCGGGCTGACGATCGCGACGGTCGGCTTCGGACTCACGCTGTTCCTCACGCCGACGTCGAGCCCTGCGCTCATCGCCGGGGCGCTCGCGCTGGTGTCGCTCGGCGCGGGCATGGCGCTCGCCCTGAGCAACGACATCATCATGAGCTCCGTGAAGCCGGAGCGCGCGGGGCAGGCCGCCGCCACGTCGGAGACCGCCTACGAGATCGGCACGACCCTCGGCACGGCGGTGCTCGGCAGCGTTCTCGTCGCCTGGTACTCGCGGGCGGTGTCGACCGGGGCGAGCGCCATGGACCTGGCCTCGGACGTCGTGGATCGCGCATCGTCGACCATGGCGGAGGCGCTGCTCGTGGCATCCGAGATCGGCGGAAGCGCGGGGGCCGCCCTGCTCGACATCGCGCAGCACGCGTTCAGTGAGGCCATCACCGTCACGGGTATCGCGGGAGCGGTCATCATGATCGTCGCGGCCGTGTGGTCGGTCGTCACGCTCCGAGGGGCGGCGGCCGACGCCGACCTCGCGGTCGAGCACGAGGATGCGCTGCACTGACCGTGTTGACCGTGTTGCCGCCACACGGTGTGTACTGAGGCTCCGCTGAGGAAAGGGAGCGCATGACACTGCAGTGGACGGACAAGGCCGGAGCGCCCGTCGCGATCAGCGTCGAGCGCTCCGGTTCGGCGGGTGCCTACGTGGTCGCCCTCGCCGACGGGTCGGTGGCCGGCAGGGCCGAGTTCGTCGGAGGCCCGGCCGGCGTCGACGCCGAGAGGATCTTCTTCCACACGGAAGTCGATCCGCGGTTCGGCGGACGCGGGCTCGGAAAGGTGCTGGTGCGAGAGGCGCTGCTCGACAGCATCCGCGTCGGTGTCGGAGTGGTGCCGGTGTGCCCGCTGTTCGCCGCGCACCTCAAGGCGCACGGCGTGGAGTTCCTCGCCGACGGCGGCACGTTCCGGCGGCCGACCCCCGACGACCTCGCCCTGGTGTCGCGGCACGTGCATCGCGGCTCCTGACGCCGGATGAGCGACCTCACGCGGGCGAACTGGAGCTCGCTGATCTCCTGCGTGATCGGCGCGGGAGGTGCGGCGCTGTTCGTCGCGGCGGGCGATCATCCGGCGCCGCTCGACGCCTCGACCGTGCTCATCGCGTTCTACGTGGTCGCCTGGCCGGTGTTCGTGGCGGTGTATCTGTCGTGGACGCACCGTGCCTACGCGCTGCGGGGTCCACGCGCCCTCGCCTCGGCGGCGCGGAAGGAGTCCCGCGCGATGAGCCGCCCCTGGATGCGGGCGCTCGGCTACGGCGGCGCATCGAACTGGGCGTTGATCGGCGCGATCGTGGCGGTGGCCGTCACGATCGTCGTCGCGCAGAACCCGGCGTTCCGCGGCGGGTGGCTGTTCGTGGCGCTCGGGCTGCTCACCGTGGCCGGCTCGTGGATCCTGATGGTGTACTCGTTCGCGCTCGAATACCTGCGGCTCGCGTCCGAGACCGAGCGGGGAGCGCCCGGCATCGACCTCGACATCGAGGGTCCGCCGCGGTTCTCCGACTATCTGACGCTGGCGATCCTCCTGTCGACGATGGCCGCGACCGTTTCGGCCTCCATCCGCTCCCGCCGGGCGTGGACCCTGGTGCGCATCAACGTGCTCTTCGCCTTCACGTTCAACACGGTCATCGTCGCGATGATGGTCTCGCTGCTGTTCGGCGGGATGCTCGGCTGAGGCCGCCGAACGCGAGGTTGACCCGGTCGTGACCACATGGTCTGTCCTGGACGCATCATCATCACATCCCCCTCTACGAGGCCCTGTCCCGCCGACGCCCCGCGGCGCGACGCTCGCAGCGCGCCGGCGGATGAGAGGCTCGACACGACCGGCATCCCCCTCCCGTCGACCAGAGCGGAGCGCTCATGAGATCCGTCGTCCCCGACTACCTGACCGGCGCGCTCGCCGACGTCGAATCCGACACCTCCGGCGACCCCGCAGGCTACATCCCCGAGCTCGCCTCGGCCGATCCCGATCGGCTGGCCGCCGTGTTCGCGACCGTCGACGGCGAGGTCCACGGCGCGGGCGACACGGATGTCGAGTTCACGATCCAGTCGATCTCGAAGCCGTTCGTCTACGCGATGGCGTTGACCGATCGCGGATTCGACGCCGTGCTCGCGAAGGTCGGCGTCGAGCCGTCGGGTGAGGCGTTCAACGAGATCTCGCTGGAGGGCCGTACCGGGCGCCCGCGCAATCCCATGATCAACGCGGGAGCGATCACTGCGCACTCGCTCGCCGGCGCGCCCGACCTGTCGCCCGCCGAACGCGTCGAGCACGTCGTCCGCGGTCTCTCCGCGTTCGCGGGCCGCGAGCTGCGGGTCGACGAGAAGGTCTGCGCCTCGGAGATGGCCAGCGCGCACCGCAACCTCGCCATCGCGCACATGCTCCGCAGCCACGGCATCCTCGTCGACGACCCGCGGGAGGTCGTCGACGGCTACATCCGGCAGTGCTCCGTGCTGGTCACCACGCGTGACCTCGCGATGATGGCGGCGACCCTGGCCAACAACGGGGTGAACCCGCTCTCGGGCGCGCAGGTCGTCGACCCGACGGTGCTGCGCCAGGTGCTCAGCGTCATGGCCACATGCGGCATGTACGACGCGGCGGGGGACTGGGCCACGCAGGTCGGCATCCCCGCGAAGAGCGGCGTTGCCGGTGGCCTGATCGGCGCGCTTCCCGGCCAGCTCGGCATCGCGACCTTCTCGCCCCGCCTCGACGAACACGGCAACAGCGTGCGCGGCGTCTCGCTGTTCGAACGGTTCTCGACCGACATGGGCCTGCACGTGATGGAGGTCCCGCCGACGGCGCGGGCCGTCGTGCGCTCGCATCGCACTCGGGGGCAGGGGGCCGAGGCGATCCGCGTGCTGCGGCTGCAGGGCGGCATCCGTTTCGCCGGGGCCGAGAGGTTCGTGCGCGAGATGGTGGACCACCCGCCGACCGAACCGCGAGTCGCCTTCGACCTGGCGCTGGTGTCGTCGATCGACGATGTCGGCCGTCGGATGCTCCTCGAGGCCGTGAAGAGGCTGTCGCGGGAGGGGCGGGAGGTGTTCCTCGTCGATCCGGAGGGTATGGTGCCCGACCCCGATCCCGGCGCGGGAGCGCGGGTCACGGTCGTGTCCGATCTGGCCGGCCTGGTCGACCTCGACGCCCCCGTGACGGACTGGCACCGCTCCTGATGTGAGCCGGGGTGCGATCCGCCCGGGGTTTGACAGTGTGGTGACGACACAGGGTGGGCTTGCTTCTGACGGAGACAGCGAGTGCCGAGCCGATCGTGCGGCGGCACTCCGACCGAAGGGAGTGCCGACGTGACCGAGCAGGATGCACGAGGACCGAACGCAGGAGGGCCGGGCGCAGACCGCTCGCGACGACGGAGGATGCTGCGCATCGGCATCGCCGGGGCGGCCGTGGTCGCCGTGGTCGTGGCGGCGGTCGCGATCGCCACCGCGAACGGCGGCGATGTCGAGACCGCGCCGAGCAGTCCGCAGCGGACGACGCCCGACGTCGTGGCGCTCGCGGGCGATCTGGCCGACCAGGAGCTCGTGTGGGAGCAGTGCGACTTCAACGACGACGGGGCGCCCATCCCCGGGGCGGACGTGTCGAACGTCGAGTGCGCGACGATCACGGTACCGCGCGACTGGACCGATCCCGACCCCGAGCTCACCTGGGACGTGCGCATCTCGCAGGCCAAGAACATCGAGCCGAGCGATCCCGACTACCACACCACGATCATCGCCCACCCCGGCGGCCCGTACACCTCTGGTCTGTCGTACAGCACCGCGGTGCAGCTCTACACACCCGAACTGCGGCCGACGACCAACTACGTGAGCTTCGACCAGCGCGGTCTGGGCAGGTCGAGCCACGCGGAGTGCGAGTACGAGTACGACCCGGCTGACGGTCCGGCCGCGGCGTCGAAGGCGATCGGCGAAGCCTGTTCGCAGAACGAGGACGTCGCCACCATGACGACCGAGCAGGCCGCGTACGACATGGACTTCATGCGGCACCTCCTCGGCCTCGACACGGTCACCTACGTCGGGTACTCGTACGGCACGTGGCTCGGCACCTGGTACGGGTCGCTGTTCGCCGAGAACATCGAGCGGATGCTGCTGGACTCGTCGGTGGACTCGACCCAGGAGTCGATCCAGACGCTGTACGACTCGGCGCACGAGGGCCGCGACCGCCAGTTCCGGCTGCACCTGCTGAACTGGATCGCGCGCAACGACGCGACGATCGGCCTCGGCACGGATCCCGAAGCCATCTGGGAACGGTACTTCGCCGCGACCGAGGAGCCCGAG
The DNA here is from genome assembly GCF_044749085.1 of Microbacterium sp. NPDC089695. Lineage (NCBI taxonomy): Bacteria > Bacillati > Actinomycetota > Actinomycetes > Micrococcales > Microbacteriaceae > Microbacterium > Microbacterium sp. NPDC089695. The sequence goes on along the minus strand of NZ_JBIVHG010000004.1, from coordinate 208,068 downwards.
AAGGCCACAGCGGCCCAGTACGCCTGGAACGCCGCGAGCGGCTCGCTCGCCTTCTCCGCCCCGGTGGCGTACCCCCTCGCCGCGAGTCTGATCTCGGCCGTCATCGGCGAGGCCGAAGCCGCGAGCGGGGAGATCGACCCCGCGGCGCTGGCCGCACGGATCGTCGAGCGCACCCAGCTCCCCGAGACGCTGCGGCCCGTCGCCCAGCAGCGACTGGCACAGCTCAGCGCCCCGGTCGACACTGCGCCGGGGGAGACGATCACCGCCACGCACGACTACGTGATCGAGTTCACGGCGTGCACCGACGGGCAGTGGACCCAGGGGAGCGAGCACTGGGACGAGTTCTACGAGGAGACGGCGGAGGTTGCGCCGCTCACCGCGCAGTTCGGCCTGCTCGTCACCCCGTCGTGCGCGTTCTGGCCCACGGACTCGACCAAGCCGCCGCTCGACGACAGCTTTCCCGAGACCCTCGTGGTGCAGAGCGAGCTCGACTCGATGACCCCGTACGAGCAGGGCTGGGCCGCCGGCACCGAGCTGCCGAACACGAGCCTCATCGTGGTCGACAACGAGAGCATCCACGGGGTGTTCCCGTACGGCACGGATGCCGTCGATCGCCCGGTGATCGAATTCCTCCTCGGGGGAGACCGGCCCTCGGAGATCATCGTCGCCCCTGGCAAGCCGCTCCCGCTGGAGAGCGTCACCTACGAGTCCTGGACCCCGCTCGACGGCGACGGCCGGCACTCCGGCGATCCGCTCTTCACCGACCCGGCCATCCCGGCGGAGACGGCCGAGCTGACGGTGCCGCAGGGGTGAGAAGACGGGGCCCGGATGCTGCGGCATCCGGGCTCCCGAGAATTCTGTTGACCCTGTCGTGGCCACACGGTGTCTGCTGATCTCAGCGGCCGCGCTGGACGGCCGAAGTGGGAAAGGACCACGTTCATGGGTTACATCACCGTCGGGAATGAGAACAGCACTCCGATCGAGCTGTACTACGAGGATCAGGGGTCGGGTCAGCCGGTGGTGCTGATCCACGGGTATCCGTTGAACGGTCACAGCTGGGAGCGTCAGACGCGGGAGCTGCTCGCGCAGGGGTACCGGGTGATCACGTACGACCGCCGCGGGTTCGGGGCATCGTCGAAGGTGAACACCGGGTACGACTACGACACGTTCGCGGCCGACCTGAACACGGTGCTGGAGACCCTCGACCTGCGCGACGTCGTGCTCGTGGGGTTCTCGATGGGCACGGGCGAGCTGGCCCGGTATGTCGCGACGTACGGGCATGAGCGGGTCGCGAAGCTCGCGTTCCTCGCCTCGCTCGAGCCGTTCCTCGTGCAGCGCGACGACAACCCCGACGGGGTGCCGCAGGACGTGTTCGACGGGATCCACGCCGCCGCATACGGTGACCGGTACGCCTGGTTCACGGACTTCTACCAGAACTTCTACAACCTCGACGAGAACCTCGGCACGCGGATCAGCCAGCAGGTCGTCGACGCGAACTGGAACCTCGCCGTCACCAGCGCCCCGGTCGCCGCCTACGCGGTCGTGTCGAGCTGGATCGAGGACTTCCGCGGCGACGTCGAGGCCGTCCGCGCCGCCGGCAAGCCCACCCTCATCCTGCACGGCACGAAGGACAACATCCTCCCCATCGACGCCACCGCCCGCCGGTTCCACCAGGCCGTCCCCGAGGCGGACTACATCGAGGTCGACGGCGCCCCACACGGGCTCTTGTGGACCCACGCCGACGAGGTCAACACCGCCCTCAAGGACTTCCTCGCCAAGTAAGACTCAGCCCCGCCATCGCAGAGGAGCCGGTCGTGGCATGGAGCACGCGCGAGCTCGCCGAGCGCGCCGGGACGACGGTCAACACGATCCGTCACTACCACCGTCTCGGGCTGCTCGAGCAGCCCGAGACGGAGTACAACGGATACAAGCAGTACGAGGTGCACCACCTGGTGAGCCTGCTGCGCATCCGTCGTCTCGCCGACCTCGGCGTGCCGCTCTCAGAGATCCACGCCGTGCGCGCCGGAGCCGACAGCACGCCGCAGACGTTGCGTGCGCTCGACGCCGAACTCGAGGAGACCATCCGCCGAGCCGAGCGCGCCCGAGCCGACATCGCCGCGATCCTTCGCGACGAGGTGCCCGCCGACACCCCGGCCGGTTTCGAAGCGGTGGCGGGGAGGCTGTCCGAGACGGACACGTCGATCCTGCACATCTACACCCAGCTGTACGACAAGACGGCCCTCGCCGACATCCAGCGGATCGCCGAGGACGTCGACGACGTGTCGGCCGACCTCGACCAGCTGCCCGCCGACGCCGATGAGGCGACCCGCGAGCAGCTCGTCGCCAGACTCGCGGTCAGCCTGGCGCGCAACCTCAGGGACTACCCGTGGTTGAACGATCCAGCGTCGCACCTCGCCCGGCGCCCCGCGGTCTCGTCGCAGACGATGATCGAGGCGCTCCAGGAGCTCTACAACCCGGCCCAGCTCGACGTTCTGGGGCGCGCGCACATCGCCGCACGTGAACTGGTGCAGCCGGACGCGAAGACGGTCACGGACGCACCGCATGACGCAGACGGATGACGACCGTCGCGCACGCAGACCATCGCACGCAGACCATCGCACGCAGGACATCGAACGAGGAGGACATCATGGTCAGGGTTCATCACAGGACGGCCACCGTGCAGGGGCTGGACGTGTTCTACCGCGAGGCGGGGCCGAAGGACGCCCCGGTGCTGCTCCTGCTGCACGGATACCCCACGAGCTCGCACATGTTCCGGCATCTCATCCCGGCACTCGGCGAGAGGTACCGGGTGATCGCCCCCGACCACATCGGCTTCGGGCGCTCATCCGCGCCGTCCGTCGACGAGTTCTCCTACACGTTCGACGCCCTCACGGAGGTCACCCGCGGGCTGCTCGCCGAGCTCGGCGTCTCGGCGTTCACGGTCTATACGCAGGACTACGGCGCGCCGATCGCGTGGCGGCTCGCCCTCCACGACCCCGATGCGGTCGAGGGCGTGATCTCGCAGAACGGGAACGCCTACGAAGAGGGGTTCGTGCCCGAGTTCTGGGCGCCGATCTGGGCGTACGGCGACGACAGGTCGCCCGAGAACGAGCGCGCGCTGCGGCCGGCGCTGGAGAGGGATGCCGTCGAGTGGCAGTACCTGCACGGCGTGCCCGACCCGTCGCTCGTCGACCCGGACGCCTGGGAGCACGATCTCGCACTCCTCGCGCGGCCGGGGTCGGACCGCGCGCAGCTCGCCCTGTTCGCGGACTACGCGTCGAACCGGCTCCTGTACCCGCGGGTGCACGACTGGCTGCGTGCCTCCGGAGTTCCCGTGCTGGCGATCTGGGGTCGCAACGACGAGATCTTCGGCCCTGCCGGCGCCGAGGCCTTCCGCCGCGACGCGCCACACGCGAGGGTCGACCTCCTCGACGGCGGGCACTTCCTGCTGGAATCCCATCTCGACGAGGTGGCCGACGCGATCCTCGAGTGGCGCGCCGCGTTCTGAGGAGGTCAGACCTGGTTGGCGCCGCCGTCGACGAGCACGTTCGAGCCGAGCATGAAGCTGCTGTCGGACGAACCGAGGAATGCGACGACGCCCGCCATCTCCTCGAGGCGTGCCGTGCGACCGATCGGGAGCGTCGCGGCCAGGCTCTCGTTGTAGGCGACGACGTTCTCGGCGCCGACGAGCTCGACGACTCCGGAGGTGTCGGTGGGGCCGGGGGAGATCGCGTTGACGCGGATGCCGCGGTCCTTGAGCTCGTTCGCCCAGGTGCGGGTGAAGCTGCGCAGAGCGGCCTTGGAGGCGGCGTAGGCGCCCATGCCCGCGACGCCGCGGTCTGCGGAGGTCGACGCGTTGATGATCACCGAGCCGCCGGGGTTCAGGTGGGGGATGGCCTTCTGCACCGTGAGCATCGTGCCGACGACGTTGATGCCGAGCACGAACTGGAGGTCGTCTTCGGTGAGTTCGTCGATCGGCGCGAACGTCGCGACGCCGGCGTTGGCGAACAGGACGTCGAGGCCGGCCCCGCGCGCCTCGACCGCGGCGTACAGACGATCGAGGTCGGCGCTGTTGCGGATGTCGCCGGCGATCGCGGTGACGCCGGGCCCGATCTCCGCGACGGCCTGGTCGAGCTCGTTCTCGCGGCGTCCCATGATGAAGACGTGCGCGCCCTCGGACACGAGCCGAGCCGCGGTCGCCCGGCCGATCCCGTTGGTCCCGCCGCCTGTGACGACCGCTGTCTTGCCCTCGAACCTGTTCATCGTGAATCCCTTCGTCTCTTTCTGCACCGATCGGTGTTTAAGTAACCCTAGCAGTTCTGCATCGATCGGTCTCGAAGTGGTAGGATCGGCCTGTGGAACAGACGAAGATGGGGCGACCGCGGGAGTTCGACGCCGACGATGCGCTCGAGAAGGCGCTCCTGGTGTTCTGGGAACACGGCTACGAAGGCGCGAGTCTCTCGTTGCTCACCGAAGAGATGGGCATCTCCCGCAAGAGCATGTACGCCGCCTTCGGCAACAAGGAGGACCTCTTCCTGAAGGCCCTCCAGCGCTATGAGCAGGGGCCGGGATCCTATGTGCGCGATTCCGTCGGGGCGGCGACGGCGCGCGAGGTCGCCGAGACGTTCCTGTACGGCGCGGTCGCCGCCGGGACGCAGCCCGGCCGTCCGCCGGGATGCCTCGGTGTGCGGGCCGCTCTCGCGGTGGGCGTCACGGGAGCGACCGTGCAGGAGATCCTCACGGCCTGGCGCGCCCAGCGCCACGTCGACCTGCGCGAGCGCTTCGAACGAGCTCTCGCCGACGGCGACCTCCCGGAGGGGTCCGACCCCGACCTGATCGCGCGCTATCTCACCACGGTGGCCGACGGCGTGAGCGTGCAGGCGACCGAGGGCGCGTCGCGCGAATCCCTCCGCAGCGTCGTCGACGCCTCGATGCGGCACTGGCCGCCGATGTGACGTCGGGGCCGATCACGCGATCGGCCCCGGGTAGGCGACCCAGAAGTCGATCGCTGCGGGGCGCGGACGATCCGTCATCCGACTGCCCTCCGCTCCGAACTCCATGACCTGCTCGGGCTCGGCCTCGGCCGTCGGCCACGACGGCAGCAGCGGATCCCGAGGGGCCCCCGTGGCTGCGAACGACACCCAGTATCCGCTCATCTGGTCGCGCAGCAGCCGGTCGGCATCCGTGTAGTCCGCATCGTGGTCGGCGCCGAGGTTGTCGAACGCGTACGCGATCTCCGCCCCGTGGTAGGCGCCGAACCTCTCCAGCCCCTTCTCCGGGGGTGTGTGGGTGAAGAAGTACAGATAGGCGGGCGCATCACCTGTTCGCGACTGCGCCCGTGACCAGACCAGCATGCCGCGGGTCATGACCCGGTCGGTCTGCGCCTGCAGGGTCGACTGCAGCGCCTCCTCCGGAGTGTCCGCCGGATAGAGCGACAGGTAGTCGTCGGCGAGGTCGCCGTACGTCTCGCGCGCGGTCGCCTCGTACTCGTCGACGTCGATCTCGGGTGGCGCCGCGAGCGCGAGCGATGCCTCGTCAGCGGTGCTCCCCACGAGGATCGGGACGTCGTGCTGTCGGCCCTCCGCGTAGATCTCGGCGGGGGAGTCGGGCAGCACGTATCCGTCGACCGACGGCCGCCAGTGCGCGCCGAGATCGGCAGCCGCCTCGACGATGCGGTCGACCGGCATCGCGCGCATCTCCTCGATCGTCGCGCCGCCGAGCCGGTCGCTCAGCAGCATCCCGGCATCCTCAGCGGACTCGCGCGTGTCGTACTGGTCGCCGCGCTCCGTCGAACCCGTCGTGCCCATGCACGATCCGCTGCCGCCGATGATGCCGGAGATCAGGTCGGCCGAGAGCGGACTCGCACCGAGGATGCACACGCTCTCGCCTCCGGCGGACTCGCCGGCGACGGTCACGCGATCGGGATCGCCGCCGAACGAGGCGATGTTCTCGTGCACCCAGCGGAGAGCTGCGACCTGATCCTGGATGCCGTAGTTGCCGGAGGCTCCGCCCACGCCCTCGTCGGCGAGGTCGGGATGCGTCAGGAACCCCAGGACGCCGAGGCGGTAGTTGACCGTGACGGTGATCACGTCGCCGCGGGCGGCGAGCGACTCGCCGTCGTACAGCGGCAGCGCCCCGGATCCGGTCTGGAAGCCGCCGCCGGGGATGTACACGATCACGGGCAGGCGGGCGGAGGTTCGGCCGGTGCTCCGCCAGACGTTGAGGGTCAGGCTGTCCTCGCTCACCTGATAGGGGTTCAGGAGCGTGCCCTCGAGCGGAGCGTCGACGATCTGCGACAGCGCCCGGCTCGCGAACCGTGACGTCGGCTGCACCGGGACCGGCGAGAAGCGGTCGGCGACGAACAGGCCGTCCCGCGGCAGCGGCGCCTCGGGCGCCCGCCAGCGCAGGTCGCCCACCGGCGGTTGCGCATAGGGGATGCCGGCGAAGATCTCGACCGTTCCGGGGTCGTTCACGACGCCCCGCACCGGACCCTGCGCGGTGGACACCACGGCGGAGGCGATCGGTTCGTCACCCCCGGCAGGCCGGGTGCCCGGCGGCGGGTAGGAGATCACGATCGTCGCGCAGACGATCACCCCGCCGAGGAGACCTGCGCCGAGGCGGAGCAGGCGTCGACGGCGGCGGAGGGCGTGGAGGGCTGCGGCGAGCGCGATGAGCAGCACCGCGGCGAGCGCCCAACCCCACCACGGCGTGCGGTTGAGCCAGCCGAGCACGGCCGTCGGCACCGCGATGAGCAGGGGGAGGATCACGGGCATGGATGCAGTCGAACAGCCGTTCCCGGCACAGGGTCAAGGCGGTGCGCGAGCGATCGAGGCGCGGCGGGTTGACCCTGTGCCGAGAACACGGTCTGGACTGACATGACACGCGGTCGTGGATGCTCGGCGCGACCGCACCGGATGCACGGCGGAGACGAGGACACATGCGGCCCTACCTGGACAAGACGAGCCCCGCGGCGTGGCAGGCCTCGGTCGCGCTCTCGACGGCCGTGCGCGCGGCTGCCGCGGACGGCGGTCTCGCGGCGCAGGAATCCGAACTCATCAAGGTGCGCGCGTCGCAGCTGAACGGGTGCGCGTTCTGCCTCGACCTGCACTCGCGCGAGGCCCGCCAGGCGGGGATCACGCAGCAGCAGCTCGATCTGCTGCCCGCCTGGCGGGAGACCGCTCTGTTCGGCGAGCGCGAGAAGGCCGTGCTCGCGGTGGCGGAGGCGGCCACGGTGCTCCCGGTGGACGAGGAGCGCTCGGCCGATCTGGAGTCCGCGCGAGCGCTGCTCGGTGACGAGGCGTTCTCGGCCGCCGAGTGGGTGGCCGTCGCGATCAACCTGTTCAACCGGATCTCCATCCTCAGCCAGCATCCGGTGCGTCCCCGCGACGGCGCCGGGGCGCTGATCCGGTGACGGCCCCGCAGGCGGAGGTGCCGCACCTGGACTCGCCGGTTTGACTCTGTTCTGAGAACACGGGGTCTACTGGGCGTCGCGGACGACAATCGCTCCGCATCACCCGAGAGGAACCGGAGAAGTGAACCCGATCGAACAGCTCGTCCGAGGCTTTCAAGACCTCGTCGCCTACGTCCCCGAACTGGTGCAACCGTTCGTGATCCTGCTCGCCGGAGCGATCCCCTTCGTCGAGGGGGAGGTGGCGTCGATGGTCGGCGTCGTCGGCGGTGTGAACCCGATCATCGCGGGCATCGCCGCAGCGGCGGGCAACTTCATCAGCGTGCTCCTGATCGTGATGCTCACCTCCCGCGCGCGCACCGCCGTGGTCGATCGGCAGAACGCCCGTGTCGCGGCGACCGTCGGCGGCGGCTCCGCTGAGACCGCGGCCGCGGTCGCGCCCGAGAAGCCGGAGTCGAAGGGCCGCGTGAAGTTCAAGCGGTGGCTCGTGCGGTTCGGCGTGCCGGGAGCCAGCATCCTGGGCCCGCTCGCGATCCCGACGCAGTTCACGTCCGCCATCCTGGTGGCGGGCGGCACGCCCCGCGGCTGGGTGCTTCTGTGGCAGGGTGTGGCGATCGTTCTGTGGACGACCGTCGGCACCGTCTCGGTGTGGGCGGCGTTGACCTTCCTGGTCGGCGTCTGAGGCCGGTGTGTCGCCGCTCCGCGGAGCGGCGACACACGCACGCGAGCGATCCCACGGATGTCGTACCCTTCCGCCACGATGGGCTGGTACCCACCGAAAGGATCCCCATGGGACTGTTCAGCCGTCGCAAGAAGCCGTCGGAGCCCACCCCGCCCGCTGCCACCCCGCCCGCTGCCGAGCCGCAGCCGTGGAAGGACGAGATCCCGTGGGGCACTCCCTACGGCGGGCGTGAGCTCGGACTCCCGGCTCCGCTCGCGGTCGAGTCGGCTCCGGTCATCGCCGAGTGGTTCGTCGGCATCTTCGCGGACGACGACGATGTCGACCTCGACTTCTCGGTGCGGAGCATCGCCGACGTCGACAGCATCCTCACGCACTTCGAGGAGCGCGGCAGCGAGCGCACCGCCGAGGTCACGGCAGCATCCGGGTTCTACGTCGGCGAGGTCTTCGTGCGTCACCTCGGATTCCGGTGGGTCGTGGCGAACGACTTCCCGCACCTCAACGTCCCCGAGGCGCTCAACTTCGCGGTGGTGAGCCCGACCAGCGGTGCCTACAACATCGTCAACAAGGCTTTCAAGCGGGTCGAGAACGGCGACGAAGACAGCCTGGCGTTCTTCGCGCAGTACATCGTGGCGAACGAGAGCGCTGCTCGCGGCTGATCGTCTCGCCGCACCCCGTCGTCTCGGCGCCTGAGCGCGTCGGGCGGCGGGGTACGTGTTTCGCCGTCCCGAAACCTTAAGAGCCACCCGAACGCCGCCCGCGGAATTCCGCTTCAGGCGTCCCGAAATGCTCCGAATCCCTTCTCCTGGCTTGGATCGCGCCGCGATATCCCGGAAGACTGGTGGCAACGAAGGGGAGTAGCTCCGGGTCGCGAGGCCCGAGGGTGCATCGACATGCTGACGTTCACGACGATCGTCCGGTGCCCCGTCCCGATCCGGGATGAGCGAGACCTTCGGCCCTCTGTGTGGCCGGAGCTCCGCTGTGTCGTCTCTTCGGTCATGCCCGACCGAAGGGAGAGCGCGTGCCCCGCGCCCTCATCACCCGCATCCTGCTGTGCCTCACCATCGCAGCCCCCGCCGTCGTCTTCCGGATCCTCGGCTTCCACCCGCATCCCGTGATCGACCTGCTCGTGTTCGGCGCCGCCGTCGTCGCCGCGAGCTTCCTGCTCGCGTGGGCTGCAGAGGCCGCGCAGAAGGACATCTCCGGCGCCCTCGCGATCGCGATCCTCGCGCTCATCGCCGTGCTGCCCGAATACGCGGTCGACCTCTACTACGCCTTCCGATCCGGATCCGATCCGGAGTACGCCCAGTACGCCGCCGCGAACATGACGGGCTCGAATCGCCTGCTCCTCGGCTTCGGATGGCCGCTCGTCGTGATCGTCGCGCTGCTCGTCGCCAACCGCGGTCTCCGTCGCGGCGACCGGCGACGCGTGTCGAGCCTCGGCCTGCCCGTCACGGCGCGCCTCGATGTCGGCTTCCTCGCGATTCTCGCGGTGCTGGCGTTCGCGATCCCGCTGATCGGCAGCATCCCGATCTGGTTCGGTCTCGTGCTCATCGCCGGGTTCGTGCTGTACCTGTGGCGTGCGAGCCGCGTCGAGGACGATGGCGAGGAGGAGTTCGTGGGTGCCGCCGCCGACATCGCCGGTATGCCGACGGGGGCGCGTCGCGCCACGGTGATCGTGATGTTCGTCGTCTCCGCTGCGATCATCCTCGCCTGTGCAGAGCCCTTCGCCACCGCGCTCGTCGACTCGGGCACCTCGCTCGGCATCGACAGCTACTTCCTCGTGCAGTGGCTCGCGCCTCTCGCGTCCGAGGCTCCCGAGTTCATCATCGCCGTGCTGTTCGCTATGCGGGGCATGGGGGCGGCGGCGATCGGCACGCTGATCGCATCGAAGATCAACCAGTGGAGTCTGCTGGTCGGCTCGCTCCCGGTCGCGCACGTCTTCGGTGGGGGCGGAAGCGGTCTGCCGCTCGACGCGCGCCAGATCGAGGAGTTCGTGCTGACCGGTACGCAGACGGTCATGGGCGTCGCCGTCATCATGGCGCTGCGCTTCCACTGGCGGTCGGCGGTGGCGCTCGCGGCGATCTTCGCCGTGCAGTTCTTCGTCACCGACACCACCGGTCGCTATGTGCTGTCGGGGATCCAGGTCGCGATCGCCGTGGGGCTGCTCGTGCTGCACCGCCGTGACATCCTGCCGACTCTGGCCGCGCCGTTCCGTCGCGCGGTCCCCGCGGCGCATTCCGTACCGGCGACGGGTGCGGCGGCGGCGGATGCGCCGACGGCCGACACCGGCTCGGTGCCCGTCGCGCGCTGAGTGACGGCGGGCGGGGCTTCAGCTCTCGGGATCCAGCAGGAAGGCGAGCTCGATCGTCCACGCGGTCTTGCGCTTCTCCCGGCGGGGGTCGGTGCGGAGGATCTCGAAGCGCCCCGCCCACGCTCCGGTGGCGGGATCGGCGTCGAATCCTCGGTCGTTCTCCGGAACCCACGCCAGCAGGCTCTTGTTCGCGGTCATCGAGCTGCCGCGATAGGCGAGAACGCCGTAGTCGCCCGCGGGCGCCTCGCCGACGCGCACGCGGTCGTCGGCGTCATCCGCTCCGTGATCGTCGAAGACGCCCACCTCGATGTCCATGTCACCCGCCATGTCGATCGTGTGAAGCCTCAGGAAGAAGGGTCCGCGCGGTTCGATCCTCCGCGCGTGGAGCCAGCCGGCGAGCTCGCTGATCAGCGCGTCACGCACGGCCAGCATCCCGCGGAAGGGGGTGATCACCCGGATGCCGAGGGTCGGCTGCGATGCCCGGTGCTCGACGAGAGGACCCTGCAGGATGTCGAATGCCATGCGGCCATGATCCCGGTCAGCGCGGCGAAAGGCCAGAGGATCGCGACGGATGCTCGGAGGCGCGACCCGGCCGTGTCGCGGCGGACAGGCTGTGTCGCGGCTGACATGGGAGCGATTGCAACGCGAACCGATCCCGTTCCGACCAGGGTGTCGGATCGAGATCGGCTCGCTGTGTGTCCTGCTGTGTGTCCGACCCGCATCCTCCCCCTGAGGATGCGGCCTGGTAGCCCTCTCGAGTCGTCCACCCCAGTGGGATCTCTCGAGAGGGCGCACCGTCCTTCCCGGACGGTAGGGGAGGCGGCGAAGATCTCGCTGCATCCATCGACTGAATCTCCCCAGATTCCAGTCGGTAGCCCCCGCTACTCGTAGCAGAATATCGCGATTCCCGCTTGTCCGCCATTTGGGGGACAAAGAAATCTACGAATGTTTCTACCGAGTTTTCGGCCGTGTCTGGGAGTTCGCATTCACGGTTGCCGTGGCGGTCTTCGCTCTTAGAGTGGACACATGGACAGAAGGCTCGTCGTGCAGGCTCAGCTCGCGATTCCGAACGGCCATCGAATCGATGTCACCGAGCACCTTGATGACGCCACGGGTGAGGCTTCGGTGCTGTCGATCGTCGACCTCGACACCGGAGTCCGGTACCGCCGGATCGACGAGCTCCGCGGTGAGATCCTCCGATGGGTCGGGCGTGTGGTCGAGTGCACCGTGACGATCGGGGCACCTGTCGCCCGCACGACACTGCTCGTGGCGACCGATGACGAGTCCGCAGGGCGTGGCGCCGAGGCGCGGACGGCTCTGCACGGAGCGGACGCCGCGGTCGACGCCGCTAAGGCGGAGGCCGACCGCTGGGGCGGCGGCGACCGTCTTCCCGAGCCGGAGCCCGAGCGCTTCTGGTAGTCGCGCGGACCCGGCGGCGCGAGTTCTTCCGGCCGTGATCCGTCATCGGAAATCCCGCGACCGATGCGCGACTCCGGTGCGGAGATCCTCGAAGGCGTCGGCGAGGATGTTGATGACGCCCTCCGGGGAGCGTTCGAGGATGCCGCGGATGATGAGCGCAGGTGAATCCCGCGCCACCCGGCGGTAACGCCCCCACACCCCGGTCGAGCAGATCACGTTCACCAGTCCGCTCTCGTCTTCGAGGTTCAGGAACGTGACACCGGCTGCGGTCGCCGGCCGCTGCCGGTGCGTCACGAGCCCGGCGACCTCGACCCGGCGACCGGTCTCATGCGACTGCAGATCTCGCGACGAGAGCACGCCCCGATCGCTCAGCGCCGCACGGAAGTGCGCCATCGGGTGGTCGTCGGTCGAGACGCCCGTCGCCCAGAGGTCGGCCGAGAGCCGCTCGTAGCTCGACTGGTCGGCGAACAGGGGAGGCTGCACCGCGACCGTCGTGCCCGGCAGATACCGGGAGCGGTCGTCGGCCGCGGCGCCGGCGAGCCACATCGCCTCCCGACGCTGCAGCCCGAGGCACTCGAACGCTCCCGACGTGGCGAGCGACTCCACCTGCGCAGCCGTGGCGTCGGTGCGCCGCACGAGGTCGTGCAGATCGCGGTACGGGCCGTGTTCCTCGCGCTCCGCCACGATCCGCCGCGCCAGGGGGAGGCCGATGCCGCGCACGCCGCTCAGGCCCAGCCGCACCGCGTACCCGCCGTCGCGCCGATGCGCGGTCGAGACGTCGGGCAGCGATCGATCGAACCGCGGCACCTCCGGCTGGTCGTGGTCGCCGCACGAGGTCAGGCCCGTCGGCATCTTCGCGCGCGAGTCGTCGAGCGCCTCGAGCTGATCGGTGGCGCCCGAGGCGTGCAAGTCGGGGCGACGCACCTCCACCCCGTGCCGTCTGGCGTCCGAGGTGAGCGTCGACGCCGAGTAGAAGCCCATGGGCTGCGAGCGGAGGAGACCTGCGAGAAAGGCCGCGGGGTAGTGCAGCTTGAGCCACGAGCTCGCATAGACGAGCAGTGCGAAGGAGAGGGAGTGCGACTCGGCGAACCCGAAATTCGAGAACGCCTGGATCTGCGCGTAGATGCGGTCGGACTGGTCCTTCGAGAGGCCACGCCGCGTCATCCCCGCGTAGAGCTTGTCGCGCACCTTCTCGATCTTCTCCAGTCCCCGTTTGGAGCCCATCGCGCGCCGCAGCAGATCGGCTTCGTCCGCCGTGCAGTCGCCGATGGCGGTCGCCATCTGGATCAGCTGCTCCTGGAAGATCGGGATGCCGAGCGTGCGCTCCAGGATCGGCTGCAGGTCGCTGTGCGGGTAGGGGATGTCCAGCCGCACCGGCTCCTCGCCCCTGGTCGCACGAGCGCGGTTCTCCTCGTCGAGGGCGTCCTTCGCCATCTTGCGGCGGACGAACGGATGCACGGCCCCGCCCTGGATGGGACCGGGGCGGATGAGGGCGATCTGGATCGCGAGGTCGTAGAAGCACCGGGGCTGCAGCCGGGGGAGCAGGCCGATCTGTGCGCGGGACTCCACCTGGAACACGCCGATCGAGTCGGCTCGGCACAGCATGTCGTAGACGGCGGGCTCCTCCTTGGGCAGGGTCTCCAACGTCCATGCCTCGCCGGTCGCCTCGCGGATCATGTCGAAGCAGTGCTGCAGGGCGGCGAGCATGCCGAGACCCAGCAGATCGAACTTCACGAGCCCCATCCAGGCGGCGTCGTCCTTGTCCCACTGGATGACGGTGCGGTTCTCCATGCGGGCGTGCTCGACCGGAACGACCTCGCCGACGGGGCGAGCAGTGAGCACCATGCCGCCCGAATGGATGCCGAGGTGCCGCGGCGCCTTCAGCAGCTCTCCCGCATACTCGACCACGGTCGGGGGGATGTCGTGGCCCTCTGCCATCTCCAGACCGTGACTCCATCCGTCGACCTGACGAGACCATGCGTCCTGCTGCCCCGGGGAGTGCCCCAGTGCCCTGGCCATGTCGCGGATCGCGTTCTTGGGGCGGTACTGGATGACGTTCGCCACCTGCGCCGCCCGCTCCCTCCCGTACTCGCGGTACACCCACTGGATGATCTCCTCGCGACGATCGGAGTCGAAGTCCACGTCGATGTCGGGCTCCTCCGAGCGCGTGGTCGCCAGGAAGCGCTCGAACGGCAGCCGGTAGAGGATCGGATCGACCGCGGTGATGCCCAGCAGGTAGCACACCGCGCTCGCCGCGGCCGACCCCCGGCCCTGGCACAGGATGCCGAGACGCCGCGCCTCCGACACGATGCCGTGCACGATGAGGAAGTAGCCCGGGAAGTCCTTCTCCTCGATCACGTCGAGTTCGCGGTGGATGCGTCGCCGGCCGTCGTCGTCCAGCCGCGGATACTTCGTCGGCACGGCCTCCCACACCAGATGCCGCAGCCACGTCATGGGCGTGTGCCCCTCCGGCACCTCCTGACGCGGCAGGGCGGGACGCGCCCTGCGCAGGGGGAAAGCGGACGCCGCGGCGAGCTCCAGCCCGTACGAGATGGCTCCGGGGTAGCGGCGGAACCGGGCGGTCATCTCCGCCCCGCTGCGCAGGTGCGCGCCACCGTGGGTGGGGAGCCAGCCGTCGAGCTCGTCCATGCTGCGCACTGCGCGCACCGCGGCCACGGCCTCGGCCAGAGCGGCGCGGTCGGGCGTGGCGTAGTGCACGTTGTTCGTCGCCACGACGGGCAGGCGATGCCGACGGGCGAGGGTCGCGAGGGTGTCGTTGCGCCGTGTGTCCAGGGGGTCGCCGTGGTCGAACAGCTCGACCGCGACGCGGTCGCGCCCGAACAGATCGATCAGACGGCGCAGCGGCGTCACCGCGTCGCCGGCGTCGAGTCCACGGCGGACGCCGCCTTTGCGGCATCCGGTGAGGATCGTCCAGTGCCCGTCGCCCGTCGCCGCGAGCTCTTCGAGGTCGTACACCGGCCGCCCCTTCTCGCCGCCACGCAGGTGCGCGGTCGTCATCGCGGCGGAGAGCCGGTGATACCCCTCGAGGCCGTCGGCGAGCACGAGCAGATGATCGCCCATCGGATCGGCTGTTCCGCGTTGCGGGGCGTCGAGCCCGATCGACAGCTCGGCGCCGTAGACGGTCTGCAGGCGCAGGTCCATGAGCTCGGCGACCTCGGCGAAGCGCGCGGCGCCGTAGAAGCCGTCGTGGTCGGTGAGGGCGAGCGCGGTGAGGCCGAGTCGTTCGGCCTCGGCGAGCAGGTCTTCCGGCGATGAGGCCCCGTCGAGGAAGGAGTAGGAGGAGTGCGCATGCAGCTCGGCGTACGGTACGGCGTCGTCGGGGCGGTCGACGATGGTCGGCGGTGTGCGCTTCTTGCGTGTGCTGACCGGTCCCGGATCCGGGCGGTCGAGCCGGGGCTCGGGGCCGCCGATCGGGTACGGGGACTCCTCGCCGCTCAGCGTGCGTTCGAGTTCGCGCCAGGTCTGAGGAGGGTTGTGCCAGCCCATCAGCGGTACCTCCCCTCGGCCCACCAGCGGTCGCCCGCCGAGAAGACCAACCAGGCCCGATCATGGTCGTCGACGATCTGCAGCCGGTGCCCGCGCTTGCCGCCGGAGCTCTCCCATCGACGCTCGTGGATCGGCCAGGGGCCCGCCCATGCCTGCACCCGGTCGCCGTCGATTCGCGCGGGGGCATCCGAGAGCGCGCCCCGCTCGTCGACGACGATCGTCTCGCCGGCGGACGACTGCACCCCGATCGGTCGGGGAGGGCGGAAGACCTCGGCGGGCAGCGGATCCGGCAGACTGCCCGGCCACGGACGGTCGGGGTCGCGCGGTGCGACGCTCCGTTCGCCCCACGGGGTGAGCACCTGGCGATCGGCGAGCCAGCGTCCGCCGGACAGTGCGGCCGTCACGACGCCCTGGTGGCCCAGCATCGTCTGCACGCGGGAGACGGCGTGATGCAGTCGTTCGTCGGTGCCGGATCCGAACAGGCCGGGCTGGTGGTGGGCGGCGTCGTCGATCGCCACGGGGACGATGCGCACCTCGGCGATGCCGCCGAAGGCCCGGGCCTCGTCGACGGGGTGCTTCGCGGACTCGGTGGCGAGGGCTTCGAGCTGCCAACGCACGCGGTCGACGAGATCGCCCGCGTCGAAGCATGTCGGATGCAGCCACGTGCGCGAGTGCACCCTCCCGTCGTCGTCGGTCAGGTCGATGCGCACCTCGGTGCAGACGACCGAGGCGTCGGCGAGAGCGAGGAGCACCGCGTCGGCCGTCTGCCGCACCGCGAATGCCACCTGATCGGATCCGGCCAGGGGGGACTCGAACTCGATCGAGCGCACGAGCTCGGGATCGGGAGCACGCGGAACGACCGCACGGGAGTCCGCGCCGGCGGCGAGGGCGTGCAGGCGGGCGCCGCGCTCGCCGAAGCGGTCGCGCACCTCGATTCCGTCGAGCGCGGCGAAGTCGCCGAGTGTGCGTACCCCGAGCCGCACGAGCAGACCCGTGAGCTGCTCGTCGCGGAGCACCCGTACAGGCAGCGGATGCAGGAACTCCTCGGCGCGACCCGGCGGGATCACCGTGCAGGGGCCACCGCCCCGCGCCGCGAGCTCGGCGGTGAACGGACCGTCGGCGACGCCGACGCGCGCCTCGGGGTAGCCGGCCTCGGCGAGCATCCGGATCAGCGCGTGTCCGGCCTCGGCCTCCCCCTCGTGGTAGCGGGAGATGCCGCGGGCGCGGAGCGCGGCGAGTCCCGGGCGCAGCAGAGCCGCACCGGGCGCATGCCTCTCGATGAGCTGCAGCACGGGCAGGAACGCCCGCTCGTCTCTGGCCGGATCGTGCGGGAGGATCCGCAGCGAGGAGATCTGCCCCTGCGCCTCCCGCCGACGCTGCCCCGCCCGCACGCCGTGCTCGCGAGCCGAGGCCGTGCAGGCGACGACCGTGTTGGCGTGCACGAGGGCGGTCGGCGGATGCGGGGGCGCGCCCCCGAGGGCGGCACGCAGGGGCCAGTCGGGGAACCACAGCACGAGGACGCGCAGGGGAGCGGTCATCCGGCCACCGCCAACCGGGGGTACAGCGGGGGTGCGGCGTCGGTACCGCTCAGGCTGTGCAGCGGGGTCGGGTCGGCGACGACCTCTTCCGGCACGGTCTCCACGGCACCCGTGCTGCCGGGCAGTCGTACCCGCACGCTCGACGCCAGAGGGCTGTTCCGCGTGCGGGCGGTGACGGTCGCGGTCGATCCCTCGATCAGCCCCCAGCCCTCGCCGATGCCCTGCCATCGCTGGTCGTGCAGGCGGATCGAGCCCTCGCTCTGCGGCCATGCCCCCGAGGTCTCGGACTCGGCGACGAGCAGGGTGCTCCCGCGATCGCGCAGACGCGCACCCAGCCGCGACGCCTCGGCGTCTCGTACCCGACCGCCGGGCTGCACCGCGATCAACGGCACGACCTCCGCGAGGGCGGATGTGGCCGCGAGCCAGCGCTCGCCCGGGTCGGGGACGAGGATCAGTCGCGGCAGGGCGATGCCGAACGCGGCGGCCGCCTCGACGCCGAGCGTCGGCATCCCGACCACCGCACACCAGAGCCCCTTGCCCGAGGCGGCGCTCAGGAGCGCGAGCACGAGACCGGGCGAGGGGGAGACGGTGTACGCGGTGCCCGTCTGGAGCCCCTGTTCGGGGAGCAGGGACGAGAAGGCGGGGTCGAGGGGGAGCAGCGGGTGCTCGCTGCGTCGGCGCTGCATCCGGCTGATCTCGCGGCGCAGCCGCAACACCTCCCCGGCGCGGGAGTCGCCCGCCGGGGAGATCGCCGTCATCGCATCGATCGCCATGCATCCATCCTCGAACGTATCTTCTAATATCTCAACTGGAGGAACACACGTTAGTTCGAACCTCCGACATCGCGTGGATCCCGCCGAGGAGGGACGAGGAGTGGGTTATCCACACGCGTGATCGGTGACCCCACCGGGTCGCCTAGCCTTCGCGCATGGAACCGCGCACCGTGCTCATCGTCTTCGTGTACCTGGTGCTCCTCGTCGTCGCCTGCCGTCTCGCGGTGATCGACGTGCGCACGCATCGGCTGCCCGACCGGATCGTGCTGCCCACCCTCGCCGCGCTCCTCGTGCTGATCGCCGCAGACGCGCTCGTGACCCGCGACACCGCATCCCTGACCGGTGCCGGATGGGGGCTCCTCATCCTCGGCGGCTTCTACGCCGCGCTCCGCGCGATCAGCCGCGGCGGCATGGGCGGAGGCGACGTCAAACTCGCGGCGGTCATCGGCCTGGTCCTCGGCTGGCACGGCTGGCAGGCGCTCGCGATCGGGGCCGCGTCCGCGTTCGTGCTCGGCGCGATGCACGCGATCGTCCTGCTGCTGCTCCGGCGGGCCGATCGCCGCACCCGGATCGCCTTCGGGCCGTGGATGCTCGCGGGCGCCGTCCTCGGGGTCCTCGTGGCGTGACCGCGATCCGACACGGCAGGGCTATGGTGAGGGGATGGCACTCGCACGACTCCACGGAGGCCCGCTGGACGGGCAGATCATCCCTCTCGACGCTGACGCAGACGACAAGCTGATCGTCCCCTACAGCGAGACGCAGATCGTCTACAACCGTCGCGGCGAGCCGCAGAACACGGGTGACGACGACGGTCCCACCGAGGTGGACTACTGGTTCGACGAGTCCCTCGAGGACATCAACCCCTCGGATGACTGACCCGCACGACACGGCCGCGTCCTCCGACGAGCCCTCGCGGGTCGTCGAGGTCGAGCGCAAGTACGACGTCGACTCCGACACCCCGCTGCCCGACTGGGTCGGCCTGCCCGGGGTCGACGCGGTCTCGGCGGGCGAGGTGCGCGAGCTCGATGCGCGCTACCTCGACACCGCTGACGCCGAGCTCTCGCGTTCCGGAGTCGCACTGCGCCGACGCACGGGGGGTCCGGATGCCGGGTGGCACATCAAGGGGCCGCGCGAGGGCGACGGGCGCCTCGAGATCGGCTGGCCGCTCGGAGACGACGAAGGGGTGCCCTCCGGGGTCGCCGAGACCCTCTCGCGCTGGACGACCGGGGAGCTGCTGCCGCTCGCCCGCATCGAGAACTCCCGTACCGCGTTCCACCTCACGGGCCCGGGCGGCGTGATCGCCGAGTTCGTCGACGACCACGTCCGCGCCACCGACCTGCGCGCCGACGTCGTGCGCGAGTGGCGGGAGTGGGAGTTCGAACTCGGACCGGCCGCGCCGGTGGACGAGGCGGGTCGCTCGGCCCTGTTCGCCGCCGTCGAGCGCGCCGTATCGGCCGCAGGAGGCCGCGAGTCGGCATCCGGATCGAAGCTCGCCAGAGCGCTGGGATTCTGAGCGGGGCGCAAGCCCCTTCCCCGGTTCCCCGCCGCATGCTTGAGTGACATCATGAGCCGATCCGTCCTCCTCCGCTCCCTCGCGACGGTGGTCCCCGAGACCGTGATCGCGCAGGACGAGGTCAGGGACGTATTCGCGTCGCAGCCCGGCATCGGCCGTCTCGCTCAGCGCCTGATCGGGGCGTCCTTCAACGAGTCGGGCATCGCCACGCGGCACACCGTGGTCGACGAACTCTCGTCGTCGGTCTCCGTCGACGAGCCGGTGTTCTACGACCGGGAGTCGGGTCTGCTGCTCGCACCGGGCACCAAGGCGCGCAACGACCTCTACGCGCGGGAGGCGACCAGGCTCGTCGTCGAGGCCGCACGGCGGGCGATCGCCGCGGACCCCGACATCGACGCGTCCGACGTCACGCACGTCATCACGGCGTCGTGCACCGGATTCCACGCCCCGGGACCCGACTACGAGGTCGCGCGCGCCCTGGAGCTCTCGGACTCCGTGCAGCGCTATCACCTCGGGTTCATGGGCTGCTACGCGGCCATGCCCGCGCTGCGCGCCGCCCGCCAGTTCTGCCTCGCCGACCCCATGGCCGTCGTGCTCGTGGTGAGCGTCGAGCTGTGCACCCTGCACCTGCGCTCCTCCGACGACCCCGACGTGATCGTGGCCTCCTCGCTGTTCGCCGACGGGGCCGCCGCGGGCATCGTCACCGCACGCGACCTGCCCACCCTGACCGCAGCGGTCGCCCTCGACCGCTTCCACACCGCCATCGCCCCGGAGGGTGAGAAGGACATGGCGTGGACGATCGGCGACACGGGTTTCGAGATGGTCCTCTCCACCGCGGTGCCGCACATCATCGGCGAGACGATCCTCGACGCGGTGCGCCCGCTGTTCGACGCCGACGAGCGGATGCGGAGCGCGTTCGACGCCGGACGCATCGGCGACGAGGTGGTGCACTGGGCCGTGCATCCCGGCGGCCGCGGCATCCTCGACCGCGTGCAGGACCGGCTGCGTCTCACCGACGTCCAGATGGCGCCGGCACGCGGCGTCCTCCACGACTACGGCAACATGTCGAGCGCCACCGTGCTGTTCGTGATCCGCGACATCCTCGCGAGCGGCGCTGCGGACGGGTCCCGGCTCGCGGCGATGGCCTTCGGCCCGGGCCTCACGGCGGAGAGCGCCCTCATGACCGTCGTGGCCGAGGGATGACGATCGACCTGAGCACGCGAGCGACCGATCTCGTCGAGCTCATGGACGATCCGCACGCCGATCTCGGGATGCTGGAGCGCACGTACGACCGGTTCCGTCTCGTGAACGCCGCCGTCGCCCGGCCGGGCCTTCTGCTGCGAGATGTGCTGCCGCGGGCGCGGCAGGGCGCGGTGCGCGTCCTCGACGTCGGGTCGGGCGGCGGCGATGTGAGCCGGATGATCGCGCGTCGCGTGCGACGAGAGGGCCTGGTCGCCGAGGTCACGGCGCTGGACGCCGACGACAGGGCCGTGCGCTGGGCGTCAGCGAACGACGGGGGAGCGGGAGTGCGGTACCGCCGTGCGCTGGTCGCCGACCTCGTCGCGGCGGGCGAGCGCTTCGACGTCGTCTATTCGAACCACGTGCTGCACCACCTCACCGACACCGAGCGACGGGAGATGCTCGACGACACGCGGCGGCTCGTCCTCCCGGGAGGCGTGGTCGTGCATCGCGACATCGCACGGAGTCGGGCGGCCTATCGACTGTTCGACGTCGGTACCGCGGTGCTCGCCTCGACGTTCCTGCGGGGCTCGTTCATCCGGATCGACGGCCTGCTCAGCATCCGCCGCTCGTACACGCCCCGGGAGCTGCGTGCCGTCGCGCCGCCGGGATGGACGGTGCGTGGAGCGCTGCCCGCGCGGCTCGAACTCCGCTGGGAGGAGCCGGTGGACTGACCGGAGCGCACGAAGGGCCCGGATGCCGTGGCATCCGGGCCCTTCCGCTACTGCCTGGGGTTTCGACTCGCTTCGCTCGCTCAACCCTGATCCGTCACGCCTCAACGCTCCTTCGTCGCATTGAGCCGTGCCGCATCAGAAGTTGATCATGTGCCCCGCGAGGCCGTGGAAGCCCTCCTGCAGCGCCTCCGACAGCGTCGGGTGCGTGTGCACGTTGCGCGCGAGCTCGAGTGCCGTGAGGTCCCACTTCTGGGCCAGGGTCAGCTCGGGGAGCAGCTCGGACACGTCGGGGCCGATCATGTGCGCGCCGATGAGCTCGAGGTGCTCGGCGTCGGCGATGAGCTTGACGAAGCCGACGGGCTCGCCGAGGCCGTGCGCCTTGCCGTTCGCCATGAACGGGAACGTCGCGACCTTGATCTCGCGCCCCTCATCCTTCGCCTGCTGTTCGGTGAGTCCGAACGAGGCGACCTGCGGCGAGCAGAACGTCGCGCGCGGCATCATGCGGTAGTCGCCCAGCGTCTGCGTCTCGGCCTTGCCGATGGTCTCGGCCGCCACGACACCCTGCGCCTCTGCGACGTGCGCGAGCTGCAGCTTGGCCGTGACGTCGCCGATCGCGTAGATGCCCTCGACGTTCGTGCGCATGTGGTCGTCGATGTCGATCGCACCGCGCTCGGTGAGCTTCACGCCGGTCTTGTCGAGTCCGAAGCCCTCGACGTTCGGGGCGAAGCCGACCGACATGAGCACCTTGCCGGCTTCGATCGACGACTGCTGGCCGTCCTTGCCGGTGTAGGTGACGGTGACGGACGAGCCGTTGTCGACGACCGACTCGACCTTGGTCGAGGTGAGGATGTCGACGCCGTAGTTCTTGTACTGCTTCGTGATCTCCTTCGACACGTCGGCGTCCTCGTTGGGGAGCGCACGGTCGAGGAACTCGATGATCGTGACCTTCACGCCGTAGTTCGTCATGACGTAGGCGAACTCCATGCCGATCGCGCCGGCGCCGACGATGACGATCGACTCCGGGAGGTCGCGGGTCATGATCTGCTCTTCGTACGTGACGACGTTCTGGCTGAGCTCGACGCCGGGCAGCAGGCGCACGCGCGAACCGGTGGCGATGATGACGTTGTCGAACGTGACCTCTTCGGTCGTGCCGTCGGCCTTGGCGACCGAGATCGCCTTGGGGCCGGTGAAGGTGCCGCGGCCGTTGTACTCGGTCACCTTGTTCTTCTTCATGAGGAAGTGGATGCCCTTGACGCGGCCCTCCGCGACCTCGCGGCTGCGGTCGAACGCCTTGCCGAAGTCGATCGTGAAGTCACCAGAGATGCCGAAGAAGTCGGCCTTGTGCTTCAGGGTGTGCGCGAGCTCCGCGTTCTTCAGGAGCGCCTTGGAGGGGATGCAGCCGACGTTGAGGCAGACACCGCCCCAGTACTTCTCCTCGATGATCGCGGTGGACAGGCCGAGCTGCGCGCTGCGAACCGCAGCGACGTATCCGCCAGGACCTGCACCAAGGATGACGACGTCGTAATGTGGCATGCCTTAAGCCTATCGCCCCGTCGAGTCCTCGGAATCGGGAGAGACGTCCGCCTCGTCCTCCGCGTCGGCTCCGCGTCCGCGTCCCTTCAGGGCGAACGCGACGACGGTGCCCACGGCGATCACGAGCACGCCGGCGATCGCGAGCAGCCAGATCCAGTTCGATGCCGCCGAGCCGTCGTCGGTCGTCGCCGACGGGGTGGGCTCAGGCGTCGCGGCGGACGGCGAGATCGTCTCCTCCGCGGTCGGCGAGGCCGTCGGGGTCTGTGCATCCTGCTCGACGATCGTGCTGGTCGCGACCGTGAAGTAGTACTCGCCGGACGTCGGGTGGCCGTCGCTCGAGACGATCTTCCAGACCACGTGGTACGCACCGGCGGGCGCCTCGGCGGCCAGCGGCTGCGTGACGATCGCGCCGTCGACGGTCGCTGCTCCCTCGGTCACCGACGCCCCTGAGGCGTCGGTCACCACGACCTCGGTGGCGCCGTCGCCCACGATCAGCTTCTCGCTGAAGGTGAGCGTCAGCACGGAGGGTAACGTGTCGACGGTGCCGTCCGCCTCGGGCGACGAGGCGATCAACGCGTCGTGCGCGGATGCCGACAGCGGGGCGATCATCACGAAGAGCGCCGTCAGGAGTGCGGCGGCGAGGGCGATCGGGGTGGCGGATCGGCGTCGAGCTGTGGTTTTCACGTGTCCAGCCTATGGAGTACCGGTATGCAGCGGCTGAGTGCGAACCGGCCTCCCGCGCGAGCCTTCGGATCCGTTAGTCTGGGTTGTCAGGAGGGCACAGTGACAGACAGCGAGAGCCGACCGGCGGGAGACGCCGCGATCCACCGTTCCGGCGAGCAGAGGCACGACGTGACCCAGACGTTCGGGCACGATTCGGATCTTTCCTTCGTGCCGTTCGGCGTGGAGCTCACGGACGTGGAGCAGAGCGCGATCTCAGCGCTGCCCTCCGGTTCCGCCCTGTTGCTGGTGCGCTCGGGCGCGCTGGCCGGGGCCCGATACCTCCTCGACACCGATGTGACGACCGTGGGTCGCCACCCCGAGGCCGACATCTTCTTCGATGACGTGACCGTGTCGCGTCGTCACGCCGAGATCACGCGTTCCGGAACCGCTTTCGAGATCATCGATCAGCGGTCGCTCAACGGCACGTACGTGAACGGTGAGCGCGTCGATCGTAGTGCGCTGGTCGACGGCTCCGAACTCCGCGTGGGCAAGTTCCGTCTGAACTTCTTCGCATCCCCGGTCGATAGAGTCTCGGCGAACGGCTGATGGCGGCGTCCCCCGCCCGTGAACGCTCTGCGTCCGCGGGTCTCCTGAGCATCGGTCAGGTGCTCGCGAGACTCACGCCCGAGTTCCCCGATCTCACGTCGAGCAAGCTCCGTTTCCTGGAGGTGCAGGGCATCGTCACGCCCTCTCGCACCGAGTCCGGGTATCGCAAGTTCTCGAGCCACGACATCGATCGTCTCCGCATCGGGCTCACTCTGCAGCGCGACCACTACCTGCCGCTGAGCGTCATCCGCGAACAGCTCGACGACGCGCAGGCGCACGGCGAGACCGCGGCACTGATCGCACCGCCGTCGATCGCGCCGACGCCGCGACGCTACCGCCGCGATGAACTGCTGTCGGCTGCGGGAGCAGGGCCGCAGCTGCTGAACGATGCGATCAGCACCGGGGTCATCACGGCGCAGGAGTCGTATCCGGAGGCGACCGTCACACTGCTGCGCGGCCTGGTCGCCCTCGATCGCCACGGCATCGAACCCCGTCACCTGCGTTCGCTGCGTCAGGGGGCCGACCGCGAGGTCGCCCTGATCGAGTCGGCCATGTCGGCTCTGCTGCGTCGCACGGATGCCGCGTCCCGGGCCAAGGCGAACGAGCTGGCCCCCACGCTGGCGTCGAAGATCGACGAGGTGCGTGCGCTCTTCGTCAAGGACGCGCTGACCAGACTGCTTTCGTAACGAACTGATTGCGACACACCTTCGCGCTCGCACGGATGTCATTGCCGCTGCCGGGGGCCTGCTCTAGCGTGGAGGTAACAGCCCCGAGGAGGATTCAGATGGATGCGGATGAGCGCGCAGGCGACCCGCGGTTCGTGACCGAACTCCTCTTCACCGACGGCTTGCCCGCCATGGACGACGAGGTCGGGTACCGCGGTGCGGTCGCGGCTCGCGCGGCCGGCATCACCTACCGTCAACTCGACTACTGGGCCCGCACCGAGCTCGTCGAGCCGACGGTCCGCGGCGCGAGCGGATCCGGCTCGCAGCGTCTCTACGGCTTCCGCGACATCCTCGTGCTGAAGCTCGTCAAGAGCCTGCTCGACACGGGCATCTCCCTGCAGCAGATCCGCACCGCGGTCGAGGAGCTTCGTCGCGCCGGCATCCGCGATCTCGCGGGGACCACCCTCATGAGCGACGGCGCGTCCGTGTACCTCTGCACCTCGAACGACGAGGTCATCGACCTCGTCAGCCGTGGACAGGGCGTCTTCGGCATCGCCGTCGGCAAGGTGCTGCGCGAGGTGGAGTCGACGCTCGTCGAGTTCGACCCGACGGCTCCCGACCCGGTCGACGAGCTCAGCGCCCGTCGCGCCAAGCGCTCCGCGTAGGCTCACGCCTCGCACACGAGAAACGGCCACCCTCGCGAGAGGATGGCCGTTCTGCTGTGCGGACGACGACGGGTGCGTCAGGCCTGCGGGCCGGTCTCCGGAACCTGGATGCGTCCGGTGCGGATGATGCGGTCGAGCAGCTGATCGAAGTCCGATGCGAGCTCCTGTGCCGAGTCGCCGGGCCAGATGTGCAGCGGCTTCGCTGCGCCCTGCGCCTGCTGCAGCGAGGTGCGCTCGGGCAGCTGGGGCGACAGCACCAGCGGGCCGAACATGTCGCGCAGCTCCTTGATGCGGAACTGGTGCTCGATCGACTGCGGGCGCACGCGGTTCACGACGATGCCGAGGGGCTGCAGCCGGGGGGAGAGGCCGCGACGGATCTCCTCGATCGCGCGCAGGGCGCGGTCTGCGGCGGCGACCGAGAACAGTCCGGGCTCGGTGACAACCATGACACGGTCGCTCGCCGCCCACGCCGTGCGGGTGAGGGCATTGAGCGAAGGGGCGCAGTCGATCAGCACGAGGTCGTAGTCGGCCTCGACGGCGGCGAGTGCCTCCTCGAGCTTCCAGACGTCGCGCACGCTCGGGTGCGGACCGTCGAAGTTGATGGCGGACGGGCTGCCGATCAGTACGTCGATCGTGCCGGGGTGCACCTTGGCCCAGCCGCTGGAGGTGATCGCCTGACGGACGACCTTCTCCTTCGGGTTCGCCAGGACATCGGCGATGTTGAGCCGACCGGCTACCTGGATGTCCATTCCGGTGGACACATCCGACTGGGGGTCGAGGTCGACGACGAGGGTGCGAACACCACGGGCGAAGGCCGCTGAGGCCAGTCCGAGAGTCACGGTCGTCTTGCCGACGCCTCCCTTGAGAGAGCTGACGCTGAGTACGTGCACGGACTCCACGTTACCTTCCCCTAGGCTGGGTGCACACTCAGCCCCGCCCCGTGCGTGCCGAAAACGTCGCGCATCGAGCTTTCAGAGGTGTGCATGTTCCAGAAGATCCTGGTGGCCAACCGCGGCGAGATCGCGATCCGTGCCTTCCGTGCGGCATACGAGGTGGGGGCGCGGACCGTCGCCGTCTTCCCCCACGAGGACAGAGGCTCGGTGCACCGGCTCAAAGCCGACGAAGCCTACGAGATCGGCGAGCGCGGGCATCCCGTGCGCGCCTACCTCGATGTCGACGAGATCATCCGGGTCGCGACGGAGGCCGGCGCCGACGCGATCTACCCCGGGTACGGATTCCTGTCGGAGAACCCCGAGCTCGCCGAGAAGGCGGCCGCGAACGGCATCGTCTTCATCGGACCGCCCGCGAAGGTCCTCGAGATGGCCGGGAACAAGGTCGAGGCCAAGCGGCACGCGATCGAGGCCGGAGTGCCGGTGCTGCGCTCCACCGAGGCGTCCGACGACGTCGACGAGTTGGTCGCCCAGGCCGAGAGTATCGGGTTCCCGCTGTTCGCGAAGGCCGTCGCCGGCGGTGGAGGCCGTGGGATGCGGCGCGTCGAGACGGCAGCCGAGCTCGCCCCCGCCCTGGCCGAGGCGATGCGCGAGGCCGCGAGCGCCTTCGGCGACCCCCGCATGTTCCTGGAGCAGGCGGTCGTGCGTCCGCGGCACATCGAGGTGCAGATCCTCGCCGACAAGACCGGTGAGACCGTGCACCTGTTCGAGCGCGACTGCTCGGTGCAGCGACGCCACCAGAAGGTGGTCGAGATCGCCCCGGCCCCCAACCTCGACGACGACATCCGCACGGCCCTGCACGGGTACGCGGTCGCCTTCGCGCGCTCGATCGGCTACGAGAACGCCGGCACGGTGGAGTTCCTGCTCGAGACCGCGGGGGAGCGCACGGGCGAGGTCGTCTTCATCGAGATGAACCCTCGCATCCAGGTCGAGCACACCGTCACGGAGGAGGTCACCGACGTCGACCTCGTGCAGAGTCAGATGCGCATCGCCTCGGGACAGACGCTCGCCGACCTCGGGCTGCAGCAGCAGGATCTGCGCGTGCGCGGTGCGGCCCTGCAGTGCCGGATCACGACCGAGGACCCGACCCAGGGCTTCCGTCCCGACACCGGGAAGATCACCACCTACCGATCGCCCGGTGGCGCCGGCATCCGTCTCGACGGCGGCACGGTGCACCAGGGCGCGCAGATCAGTCCGCACTTCGACTCGATGCTCGCCAAGCTCACGTGCCGCGGACGCGACTTCCCCGCAGCCGTCGCCCGCGCCCGTCGCGCCCTCGCCGAGTTCCGGATCCGCGGCGTGTCGACCAACATCCCGTTCCTGCAGGCGCTGCTCGACGACGACGCCTTCGTGGCGGGCGACGTCAGCACGTCGTTCATCGACGAGCGCCCCGAGCTGCTGCGCGGGCGCGCGTCGAAGGACCGCGGGACGAAGATCCTGAACTGGCTCGTCGACGTCACGGTGAACAAGCCGCACGGTGCGCATCCCGGCGTGGTCGACCCGCGCAGCAAGCTGCCGGCGGTCGATCTGACGGCGGAGCCGCTCCCGGGATCGCGCCAGCGGCTGCTCGAGCTCGGCCCCGAGGCGTTCGCGCGGAGCCTGCGCGAGCAGAGCGCCCTCGCGATCACCGACACGACCTTCCGCGACGCGCACCAGTCGCTCCTCGCGACGCGAGTGCGCACCCGCGATCTCGTCGCCGTCGCGCCGTACATCGCGCGCCTGACGCCGGGTCTCCTGTCGGTCGAGGCCTGGGGCGGGGCGACGTACGACGTCGCCCTCCGCTTCCTGGGCGAGGACCCGTGGGAGCGTCTCGACGCGCTGAGGGCCGCGCTGCCGAACGTCGCCATCCAGATGCTCCTCCGCGGACGCAACACGGTCGGCTACACGCCGTACCCGACCGAGGTCACCGAGGCGTTCGTGCAGGAGGCCGCCTCGAGCGGCGTCGACATCTTCCGCATCTTCGACGCCCTGAACGACGTCGAGCAGATGCGGCCGGCCATCGATGCGGTGCGTGCGACCGGGACGGCGGTCGCCGAGGTCGCGCTCTGCTACACGGGCGACCTCCTGAACCCGGCCGAAGACCTCTACACCCTGGACTACTACCTCGAGCTCGCCGACCGGATCGTCGAGGCCGGCGCCCACATCATCGCGATCAAGGACATGGCGGGGCTGCTGCGCCCCGCCGCGGCGGCGAGGCTCGTCTCGGCTCTCCGTGAGCGCTTCGACCTGCCGGTGCATCTGCACACGCACGACACCCCCGGCGGCCAGCTCGCCACGCTGCTCGCGGCCGGCGCCGCCGGGGTGGACGCGGTGGATGCGGCATCCGCACCGCTCTCCGGAACGACCAGCCAGCCGTCGCTGTCGTCGCTCGTCGCCGCGCTCGCGCACACCGAACGCGACAGCGGGATCGACCTCGCCGGCGTCTCCGATCTCGAACCGTACTGGGAGGCGGTGCGCCGCACCTACGCGCCGTTCGAGTCGGGGCTTCCCGGCCCCACGGGGCGTGTGTACCACCACGAGATCCCCGGCGGTCAACTCTCGAACCTGCGCCAGCAGGCGAAGGCGCTCGGCCTCGCCGAGGACTTCGAGCTCATCGAGGACATGTACGCCGCGGCCGACCGCATCCTCGGCCGCGTGCCGAAGGTCACGCCGTCGTCGAAGGTCGTCGGCGACCTCGCGCTGCACCTCGCCGCCGTCAAGGCCGACCCTGCGGACTTCGAGGCGAATCCCGAGAAGTACGACGTTCCCGATTCGGTGGTCGGTTTCATGGCCGGCGAGCTGGGCGACCTGCCGGGCGGATGGCCCGAGCCGTTCCGGTCGAAGGTCCTCGCCGGGCGGTCGGTGCGCGCGGGGCTCACCGAGATCTCCGACGATGACAGGGCCGCCCTTGCCGCAGGCGGAGCCGAGCGTCGGGCGCGTCTGAACGCGCTGCTCTTCCCCGCGCCCACCCGCGAGTTCGCCCAGGTCCGTGAGCAGTACGGAGACCTCTCCGTGCTCGACACGAGCGACTACCTGTACGGCCTGGTGCAGGGGCAGGAGCACCTCGTCGAGATCGACCGCGGCGTGCAGCTGTACGTCGGTCTCGAGGCGGTGGGCGATGCGGACGAGCGCGGCATGCGCACCGTCATGACGACGCTGAACGGTCAGTTGCGGCCGGTGTTCGTGCGCGACCGCTCGATCGCCGTCGACGCACACGAGGTCGAGAAGGCCGACACGTCGGTGCCCGGTCAGGTGGCCGCGCCGTTCTCCGGCGTGGTGACGCTCAAGGTCGCCGTCGGCGACGCCGTGAGCGCGGGACAACCCGTCGCATCCATCGAGGCGATGAAGATGGAGGCGGCGATCACCGCCCCCGTGCCGGGGGTCGTGGAGCGTCTCGCGATCGGGGAGACGCAACAGGTGGATGCCGGAGATCTTTTGGTCGTGATCCGCCCCGAGCACTAATCTTGTGCGGCAGGGCCGCGCTCGATGCAGCGCACCCGAGGCCCGCATGAGTGTGGAGTGACGACGTGATCCCGAAGAATGTGGCAGAACCGCCGGACGAGGAGTCCCGGGGGGTGCTCGACGACGCCGCGTCGATCGACACGACGGGCATCGGCATCATCGGCGGCATCGCGCAGGTGAACGTGCAGATTCCCCAGGACGAGGACGACGCTCTCGAAGACGACGGAGTCGTGGACGGCGAGATCATCGCCGACCTCGTCATCGACGAGCCCGTCGCGGCGGCGAAGGCTGCGGCCGAGATCTCGGATGCCGCCCTCGGTGCACCCATGGTGATCGAGCTGCCGCCCGAGCCGAAGCCCGCGCCGGAACTCGAGCCGCAGTCCGAGCCGGAGCCGGAGCCGGAGCCCGAGTCGGAGTCGGAGCCCGAGTCGGAGCCGGTACCGGAACCCGAGTTGGTGGTCGAGCCTGAGCCTGAGCCTGAGCCTGAGCCTGAGCCTGAGCCTGAGCCTGAGCCTGAGCCTGAGCCTGAGCCGGAGCCGGAGCCGGAGCCGGAGCCTGAGCCGGAGCCGGAGCCGGAGCCTGAGCCGGAGCTGGACCCGGAGCCGGAGCCTGAGCCGGAGCTGGACCCGGAGCCGGAGTCCGAGCCCGAGCCCCAGCCGGAGCCCGCCTCCGCGCAGCGGCAGCGCGAGTCGATCCTCGAGGCGGAGGTCGCCGAGGACACGGCATCCGCGCTCGAATCCGCGACCGCCCCCGCGACGGCGGCGGCAGCCGAGGCGGAGGCCGCCGCCGCGTTCGTCGCGAGGGCGAACGCCGACCTGGAGACCAGATCACGAGCGCGGGCCAGTGTCGCGAGGCCGCAACGCGCCGAGAAGGAGAGAGCCGTGGACGCCCCGACACCCCGCTCGGCGGTCGCGCCGACGACGCGCGCCGCTCGCACCGAGGTGCAGCTGACCTCGAAGCGTCTCGGCGAGCTCAGCGACACCACGCGGGAGAGCAGCGACCTCCTGACCGCCGACCGTCTGCTCGATCCGCACCGCGTGACCAAGCCCGAGCCGGAGGGCGCCTGGAGCCACTTCCTCTACACGATCTCCGGACGGCGCCTCAACATCGGCGACGGACGTCGCGCGCGCGAGCGCAAGGCGCTGACGGCGCGCATCGCCGCGCCACTGCCCGGGGGAGCCCGCTTCATCCCGGTGCTGTCGCGCAAGGGCGGCGTGGGCAAGACGACGATCACCAGTCTGCTGGGGATGGCTCTCGCCGACGCCCGCGAGGATCGCGTGATCGCGGTCGATGCGAATCCCGACCGCGGGACGCTCGCCGATCGCGTCGTGCGTCCGAACCACACGCGCTCGGTCCGCGACCTCGTGCGCATCCACGACGACGTCAAGGGCTATCACGACATCTCGGCGATCGTGGCCCGTGACGCCACACGTCTCGACGTGCTCGCCTCGGACTCCGACCCTCGCATCGCCGAGGCCTTCAGCGACAGCGACTACCGCGACGTCGCCGACGTCGCCGCGCATTACTACTCCCTCGTGCTCACCGACACCGGCACCGGCATCGTGCACTCGGTGATGTCGGCCACCCTCGATCTCGCCGACCAGCTGGTCATCGTGTCGGGCCTCAGCGTCGACGAGGCGCGCCTCGCCTCCGAGACGCTCACCTGGCTCGAGACGAACGGGTACGCCGAGCAGGCACGGGACGCGGTCGTCGTGCTGAACCAGTCGACCCCTGGAGCACCCCTCGTGCGACTCACCGAGCTCGAGGCGCACTTCCGCACCAGAGCGCGGCACGTCGTGAGGATGCCCTACGACCCGCAGATCGCGGGAGGCGGCGCGATCGTCTTCGCCAACCTGCAGCCCGAGACCAGGGTCGCCGCGCGTGAGCTCGCGGCGCTGCTGGTCGAAGGCCTGCGGACGACGGGCGCCTGATGGCGGTCCGCGAGATCCGGGTGTTCGGCGATCCGGTGCTGCGCACGACGTGCGCCCCGATCGAGGCGATCGACGACGGGGTGCGCGCGCTCGTCGCCGACCTCGTCGACACGGTCGAGGTCCCGGGGCGCGCCGGCGTCGCGGCACCGCAGATCGGCGTCGCGCTGCGCGCCTTCAGCTACAACATCGACGGCGACATCGGCTACGTCATAAACCCGGTGCTCACCGAGGTGCGGGGCGAGGCCGTGCCGACCGGCGAAGGCTGCCTGTCGGTGCCCGGCCTGTGGCACGACGCGTTGCGCCATCCCTGGGCGAGGGTCGAGGGCATCGATCTCGACGGAGACCCGGTCGTCCTCGAGGGGGAGGGGCTGCTGGCGCAGGCGCTCCAGCACGAGACGGACCACCTCGACGGGAAGCTGTACCTCTCGCGTCTCGATGCCGAGACACGCAAGGTCGCGATGCGCGAGGTGCGCGAGAGCGCCTGGTTCTGACCCGTGGTCGCATGACGAAGCCCCCGCCGCACGGCGGGGGCTTCGTGCTCTTCGGCGATCAGCCGCCGATCGCGACGTTGGTGGTGGAGACCGGCTCGTCGTAGATGGCGGAGATCTCGTCGGCGAAGTCGTTCATGATCACGTTGCGCTTGATCGACATCTTCGGGGTGAGGTGACCGGAGGCCTCGGTCCACTCGCTGTCGAGGATCGTGAACTTGCGGATCGACTCGGCGCGCGAGACGCGGGTGTTCGCGGCATCCACCGCCTTCTGCACCTCGGCGTGGACGGCGTCGCTCGCGGCGGCCTCGGCGAGCGGCATGTCCTTGTCGAGGCCGTTGTTCGCGAGCCAGGTGGGCAGCATCTCGGGGTCCAGGGTGATGAGCGCCGAGATGAACGGCTTCTGATCGCCGACCACGACGACCTGGCCGATGATCGGGTTCGCGCGGATCGGGTCCTCGAGCGCGGCGGGGGCGACGTTCTTGCCGCCGGCCGTGACGATGATCTCCTTCTTGCGGCCGGTGATGGTCAGGAAGCCTTCGGTGTCGAAGCTGCCGATGTCGCCCGTGTGGAACCAGCCACCGTCGCTGAACGCCTCGGCCGTGGCCTCGGGGTTGTTCCAGTACTCGCGGAACACGTTGATGCCGCGCACCTCGATCTCGCCGTCGTCGGCGAGGCGCACGCCCACACCGGGGAGGGCCGGACCGACCGTGCCGATCTTCGACTTGTCGGCGAGGTTCACGGTCGCAGGGGCCGTCGTCTCGGTGAGGCCGTAGCCCTCGAGGATCACGACGCCGAGGCTGTGGAAGAAGTGGCCGAGGCGGGCGCCGAGCGGCGCGGACCCCGACACCGCGTAGACAACACGTCCGCCCATGGCGTCGCGCAGCTTGCCGTAGACGAGCTTGTTGAAGAGGGCGAACTTGAGGCGCATGCCGAACGGGATGCTCTTGCCCTCTTCGAGGAGCTTCGAGTGCTCGATCGCGACATCGGCGGCGGCGCGGAAGATCTTGCCCTTGCCGCCCGCCTCGGCCTTCTGCTCGGCGGAGTTGTAGACCTTCTCGAACACGCGGGGGACCGCGAGGAGGAAGGTGGGCTTGAAGGATCCGAGGGCGGGGAGCAGCTGGCGCGTGTCGGGCTGGTGTCCCGTGCGCACGCCCGCGTGCACGTTGAGGAT
Organism: Microbacterium sp. NPDC089695; assembly: GCF_044749085.1. Lineage (NCBI taxonomy): Bacteria > Bacillati > Actinomycetota > Actinomycetes > Micrococcales > Microbacteriaceae > Microbacterium > Microbacterium sp. NPDC089695. The sequence goes on along the minus strand of NZ_JBIVHG010000004.1, from coordinate 174,888 downwards.
GGAGATGAAGCGGGCGAACACATGCGCAGTCGTGATGAACAGCAGCGTCGAGGAGCCCGGCGTCTGCACGACCTCGTCGAGCGCCTTCGCCGAGTTGCGGGAGAGTTCCACGAAGTTGCTGTGCGTGAGCACGCAGCCCTTGGGGCGTCCGGTCGAGCCGGAGGTGTAGATCAGGGTCGCGATGTCGGATCCGACGGCGATGCTGCGCAGCCGCTCGATCTCGGCATCCGTCACCGAGGAGCCCTGCGCCGTGAGCGTGTCGATCGCGCCGAGATGCATCTGCCACACCTCGCGCAGCAGCGGCAGGTCGCCGCGCACCTCGTCGACGCGGGCGAAGTGCTCCGGCGACTCGACGATCAGGGCGATCGCGCCGGAGTCCTCCAGGATCCACTGGATCTGGGAGGGCGAGCTGGTCTCGTAGATCGGAACCATGACCGCGCCCGCGTAGAAGAGGGCGAAATCGATGAGCGACCACTCGTACGTCGTGCGGGCGAGGAACCCGACCTTCTCGCCGGGCTGGATGCCGGCGGCGACGAACCCCTTCGCGAGAGCGACGACCGCGGTCTGGAAGTCGGCGGCGGAGATGTCGCGCCAGTTCTCGCCGTCCGGGACGGCGAACAGGGGGCGATCCGGGGTGGCCTCGACACGCTTCACCAGCAGGTCGGTGATGTTCGCGTCGGGGTCGGCGGGGACGACGGCGGGGACTTCAAACTGGACCACGGCAGCTCCTTCGGTACCGGTCGGGTACGGTGTCCCTCCCGAGTCTAGGGCATGGTATCGGGTCGCATGAAAGGTGGAACTGAGTCGCCGCCGATGGTTCGCGGTGCACGCGGCGCTAGACTTCACATCGATGTTCTACTGGCTGATGAAGTACGTCGCGATCGGCCCCGTGGTCAAGGCGGTCTTCCGCCCCTGGATCGTGGGGCGAGCGAACGTACCGCGGAGCGGCGCGGCGATCCTCGCCAGCAACCACCTCTCGTTCGCCGATTCGATCTTCCTGCCGCTCGTGATCGACCGACCGATGTCCTTCCTCGCCAAGAGCGACTACTTCACGGGTCGCGGGATCAAGGGCTGGGCGACCAAGTTCTTCATGAAGGCCACCGGGCAGATCCCGATCGACCGTTCCGGCGGCAAGGCGTCCGAGGCCTCGCTCAACACCGGACTGCAGGTGCTCGGACGCGGCGACCTGCTCGGCATCTACCCCGAGGGCACGCGGAGCCCCGACGGCAAGCTCTACCGCGGCCGCACCGGCCTCGCCCGCATGGCCCTCGAGGCCAAGGTCCCCGTGATCCCCGTGATCATGGTCGACACCGACACCGCCATGCCGATCGGACAGAAGGTGCCACGAGTGGTGCGTGTGGGCATCGTCATCGGCGAGCCGCTCGACTTCTCGCGATACCAGGGGATGGAGAACGACCGCTACATCCTCCGCTCCGTCACGGACGAGATCATGGTGGCCCTCCAGAGGCTGGGGGAGCAGGAGTACGACGACGTCTACGCATCGACCGTGAAGGACCGCCTCCCGGTGCGCGTCACACGGCGCTCCTGAGGCGTCCCGCGCTCCGCGCGCGCACTAGGCTGGAGGGCATGCTCCAGCACCACATCGACGCGCTTGACGCGTGGCGCGCGCTCCCGATCAAGCAGCAGCCTCAGTGGGGCGACGCCGAGCGCGTCGCCGAGGTCTCCGCGCAGATCGCAGCGCTTCCGCCCCTGGTGTTCGCCGGCGAGGTCGACAACCTCCGTGATCGACTCGCGCGCGCCGCGTCCGGGCAGGCCTTCCTGCTCCAGGGCGGCGACTGCGCCGAGACGTTCGCCGGCGCCACCGCCGATCAGATCCGCAACCGGATCAAGACCGTCCTGCAGATGGCGGTCGTACTGACCTATGGTGCGTCGATGCCCGTCGTGAAGATGGGGCGCATGGCCGGGCAGTTCGCCAAGCCCCGCTCGAGCGACACCGAGACCCGCGGCGACGTCACCCTGCCCGCATACCGCGGCGACATCGTGAACGGCTACGACTTCACCGAGGGCTCGCGTCAGGCCGATCCCGGTCGCCTGCTCCAGGGGTACCACACGGCCGCATCGACGCTGAACCTCATCCGCGCCTTCACGCAGGGCGGCTTCGCCGACCTCCGCGAGGTGCACTCGTGGAACAAGGGCTTCGCACAGAACCCGGCCAACCAGCGCTACGAGCGCATGGCCGCCGAGATCGACCGCGCGATCAAGTTCATGGAGGCGGCCGGCGCCGACTTCGACGAGCTCAAGCGCGTCGAGTTCTTCACGGGCCACGAGGGTCTGCTGATGGACTACGAGCGTCCGATGACCCGCATCGACTCGCGCACGGACACCCCGTTCAACACCTCGGCCCACTTCCTGTGGATCGGGGAGCGCACCCGCGAGCTCGATGGCGCCCACGTCGACTACTTCTCGAAGATCCGCAACCCCATCGGCGTGAAGCTCGGCCCGACCACGACGCCCGAGACGGCGCTCGCGCTGATCGACAAGCTCGACCCGAACCGCGAGCCCGGTCGTCTCACGTTCATCACGCGTATGGGCGCCGGCAAGATCCGCGACGCGCTGCCGCCGCTGCTCGAAGCCGTCCGCGACTCGGGCGCTCAGCCGCTGTGGGTCACCGACCCCATGCACGGCAACGGCATCACGACGCCGACCGGCTACAAGACCCGTCGCTTCGACGACGTGGTCGACGAGGTGCGCGGCTTCTTCGAGGCGCACCGTTCGGTGGGTACGTTCCCCGGCGGCATCCACGTCGAGCTCACGGGCGACGACGTCACCGAGTGCCTCGGCGGATCGGAGCACATCGACGAGGCCGCGTTGGCGACCCGCTACGAGAGCCTGTGCGACCCGCGTCTGAACCACATGCAGTCGCTCGAGCTGGCGTTCCTCGTGGCCGAGGAGCTCGAGAAGCGCTGATCGACCCGCGCGACGACGAAGGCCCTCCCCGGATCGGGGAGGGCCTTCGTCGTGGTGCGACGCGGCTCAGCCGCTGAGCTGGATGGACAGCTGAACGGTGCCGCCCCGCGGGAGAGTCTTGTCGGAGCCGGGGTCCTGCGACGTCACCCTGGCCATCTCGGCGAAGCCCGGGAGGTCGCCCCAGGCCGCGTACGTCGCGGTGAAACCGGCATCCGAGAGGATCTGCTTCGCTTCGACGAGGGTCCGGTCGGTGACATCGGGCACCGGGAACAGTTCGGGACCCTTCGAGACGATGAGGGTCACCGTGTCGCCCGGACGCCAGTTGCCCTGTGTCGCACGGTCGGCCACGCCGATCACGAGATCCTTCTCGAGGCTCTCGCTGAACGCGTAGGCGAGCTCGGGAGCCACCTGGAGCTCCTTGTCGGTGAGCGTCGATGTGGCCTGGTCGACGGACATGCCCGACACGTCCGGGAATGCGCCCGCCGACACGTACAGCTCGACCGTGTCGTCTTCGAGGATCTCGCAGCCGTCGCCGCACGCGTACACATCGCCGCCGTCGCGCGGGGTGACGTAGGCGTTGATGACGCGGCCCTCGTCTGCATCCGAGAACAGCACGAGCGGGTCCTGGGTGACGTTCACCGAGATGTCGGCGAGGTAGTCCCGCGCTTCCTGCTCGTCCATGCCGTTGAGCGCGTCGACCGTGTGGGCGGCCGGCCCGATCGAGATGTACACGGTGACGGTCGTGCCCTTGTCGAGGCGCTGCCCCTGCTCGGGATCCGTCCTGATGGCCTGGTCGCGTGCCACGTCGATCGAGTTCTCCTCGCCCCGCGCGGGGGTGAATCCCTCGGCGGTGAGGGCGTTCGCGGCGTCGTCGTACGACAGCCCGGCGACGTCGGGCACGGCCACGAGCGAACCGGGTCCGGAGCCGAACCACCACCCCACGCCACCGGCGACCGTGGCCAGCAGGAGCACGAGAGTGAGCAGGAGGGCTCCGCGCGCCCGTCGGCGCGAGGAGCGGCGGCGGAGCAGCGTGGCGTTGTCGACGGCCGTCGCCGTCGGCGCGGTGGGATCGGGGAGCACCATCGTGCTCGGCATGACCTTCGTGAGGTCGGCGGAGTCGGCCTGCGCGCGCTGCGGCATCGTGGCAGCCGCGACAGCCGGCGCGATACCGAGATCGCGTTCGATCTCACGCAGTCGGTCGAGCATCTGCTGCGCATCGTCCGGTCGCTCGTCGGGCGACTTCTCGGTCGCCCACAGCACGAGCTCGTCGAGGGGCTCGGGGACGGCGGGATTGCGGATGCTGGGGCGCGGGACCGATTCGGTGGCGTGCTGGAACGCGATCTGCATCGGCTGCTCGCCCTTGTAGGGCTGCTCGCCGACCAGCATCTCGTAGAGCATGATGCCCAGCGCGTAGATGTCGCTGCGGGCATCGGCCGTGCCTCGCGTGACCAGCTCGGGGGCGAGGTACGCGATCGTGCCGAGCAGCTGCTGTCCGGTCGCGGTGTTCGCCGTGGTGGCGCGGGCCAGGCCGAAGTCGCCGATCTTTATGCGGCCGTCCTCGGCGAGCAGCACGTTCTCGGGCTTGACGTCGCGGTGCACGATGCCGGCGCGGTGGGCGGCCGAGAGCCCGGCCAGCACGGCATCCATGATCGTGATGGTCTGCGGCACCGTGAGGCGCTTCTGCTCGCGCAGGAGCTCGCGCAGCGTGATGCCGGGCAGGTACTCCATCACGAGATAGGCGAGCTCGCCGTCCTGGCCTTGGTCGAAGACGTTGACCACATGCGGATCGGCGAGACGGGCCGCCGCACGCGCCTCCTGGATGAAGCGGCTCTGGAACGAGGAGTCGTCGCTCAGGTGCGCGTGCATGACCTTGAGGGCGATGCGGCGCTCGAGCCGGAGGTCGGTCGCGACGTAGACCGTGGCCATGCCGCCGCGGGCGATCCGAGCCCTGACCCGGTAGCGACCGTCGACAAGCCGCCCGATGAGGGGGTCGGCCTGCTGATTGGTCGTCACGTCAAGATTCTATTGAGGACTGCCTGAAAGCCTCGGGAGCGGCTCGCCCCTCGACCCTGCGGGTTTGCCCGGAACCCGCTCATCCGTACGTCGAGAGCCACTGGTACGCCTGCGTCTCCCACAGTCCGTACTTCTCGGGGTAGGCGGAGATCTGCACGGCCTGCGCGGCGTCGGTGAAGCGCATCGACTCCCAGCCGGGGATGTCGAGCAGCCCGCGGGTGGTCTGGCCGTTCGGGTCGGCGGCTCCGCCGAAGAACACCCGGGTGCTGCGGTCGGCGTCGAGGATCTGCTCCGGAAGGCCCCACCCGGTGCTCGGGCGCTGCTGGAAGAGCCCGAGGGAGTCGCGGTCGCCCCAGGCGAGGTTGCGCATGCTGGACTCGACCATCGCGGTCGCGAGGGCGATCGCGATCGCCTGGTCGGAGACGCCGAGCTGCCGGCCGACCCCGATGATGAGAGCGGCGTTGCCGGCCTGCTCGGCGTCGAGCGCGGCGAAGGACTGCGCGGGGGCGGCGGCCGGGGCGGCCGCTGCGGGCGCAGGTGCAGCCGCCACGGCGATGCTCTGTCCCGGGTAGATGATCGCGCCGGCGGCCAGGCCGTTCAGCGTGAGGAGCGCAGCCGTCGACGTGCCGTACTTCTGGGCGATGCCGAACAGCGTGTCGCCCGTGACGACCGTGTGCACCGGAGCGCCCGTGGCCGTCGGTGCCGGTGCCGGTGCCGGTGCCGGCACCGTGACGGGCGCCGCGGCGGCGACGGGCGCAGGAGCACCCGACAGCGCGATGCTCTGCCCCGGGTAGATGACGGATGCGCGGGTGAGCCCGTTCGCGGCCAGCACCGCGTCGACCGTGAGCCCGTATCGCTGAGCGATGCCGAACACCGTGTCGCCGGCGACCACCACGTGGGATGCCGCGGCGACGGGCGCAGGAGTGCTGACCGGAGCTGCCGTGGGCGCCGCAGCGCCGCTGAGCGCGAGCGTCTGCCCGGGGTAGATCACGGATCGCCAGCCGAGGCCGTTCCAGGTGAGCACGTCGACCGTCCGCAGGCCGAAGCGACCCGCGATCGACGCGACGGTGTCGCCGGGTTGCACGACGTACGATGCGGGTGCCGTCTGCAGCGGGACGACCCGACCGAGCGTCTGCGACCTCTCGACCGGGGCCACGGGAGTGTCCGCGACGGCGGGCGCGACGGCCAGGGGGCCGGTCAGAGCCCCGAGCACGGCGGCGGGGACGCCGATCTGCAGATACGTCGTGCGGCGTGCCGCGTTCCGCGATGCGGCGGCATGCTGTCGCTGTGCGTGCTGTCTCACGGGTTTCCCCTTCGTTCGGCGTCTGCCCACGCTGACACGTATGTATACGGAAGTCAACAGAAGTGACGTGTGTGACGGATGTGGCATATCGGCTGCGGGAAATGCGCCGGAGGCGAGGAAGTGAGATAGTGGGCAACGTGTCTGAGCAGTCTGCGAACAGCGAAACCGAGAACGCCGGGGTCACCCCCACCGACTGGCTGACGATGCCCGACCTCGTCGAGGTGCTGGATGAGCCGCTCGGCCGCATCCGCCGTCTCATCGACGAGCACTATCTGATCGGCTCGCGCCGGTCGGGCGTGTTCGCCGTGCCCGCCGTCTTCATCGTCGACGGGCACCCCCTGTCGTCGCTGCGCGGCACCGTGATCGCGCTGCAGGATGCGGGATTCAGCGACGATGAGGTCGTGGACTGGCTCCTCGCCGACGACGACACCCTCGGCCGCTCTCCGATCGCGGCCCTGCTGGCCGGCCACAAGAGCGAAGTGCGTCGCATCGCCCGCACGCTCGCCTGAGCGGAACGGCGCGCCGCGTCAGGCCGCGCGCACGGTCGCCGCGCGGGCGAGATCGCGCAGGTCGCCGACCGCGGCGTTGTCCAGCCGCGCGCCGGACAGCGCGCGATCGGCATCCTTCGCGTAGTCCGCGATCATGCTCTCCACCGTGTCGAGCGCACCGGATCCTTCGATGGTCGCCTGCAGGAACGAGACCTGGGCCGCCGTGAGCTCCGGGTCGCCGAGGAGTTCGTCGAACAGTGCGCGCGCCGAGGCGTCGAGCGCCTGCCGGGTGAGGGCGACCAGCACGGTGCGCTTGCCCTCGCGCAGATCGTCGCCGGCGGGCTTGCCGGTGACGGCGGCGTCGCCGAAGACCCCGAGAACGTCGTCGCGGAGCTGGAAGGCCATGCCGACCGGATGACCGAAGCGTCGCAGGGCGCGCAGCTGCTCCTCGTCGGCCTGTGCCAGAGCGGCGCCGAGGACGAGCGGCTGCTCGATGCTGTATCTCGCCGACTTCAGCGACACCACCCGCAGAGCCCGCTCGACGTGCGAATCGGTCGCGTGCACACTCCAGGCGGACTCCTCGGCGATGTCGAGGAACTGTCCGACGGTCACGTCGCGGCGCATGCGTGCGTACTCGCGGCGGACGGTGTGCGCGTGGGGCAGCGTCTCCACGGCATCCTCGAACAGGTCGTCGCTCCAGGCGACGAGCAGGTCGCCGAGAAGGATGGCCGACGACCGCCCGAAGGCCTCGGCGTCGCCGGACCACCCCGCAGAGCGGTGGGCGCTCTCGAGTGCGCGGTGCGCGGCCGGGCGCCCTCGCCGGGTGTCGGAGTTGTCGATCAGGTCGTCGTGCACGAGCGCAGCGGACTGGAAGATCTCGAGCGCAGCGCAGACGTCCCACAGGGAGTCGGCCTCGACGGCGGTGCGGTCGCGGTGACGGGCGACGGATCGCCACCCGGCGTGGCAGAAGCGCGCGCGCAACCGCTTGCCGCCGAGCAGCGTCTGGGCCGCCGACTCCTCGAGGGCGGCCGCATCAGGGCCGTACTCGACGGACTCGGCGCGCATCCGCTCGAGGAAGATCCGGAGGCGGGTCGCGACGGCGTCGGGGACGAGGGAGGGGGACGACACGACTCCCAGCATACGTAAAGGGAACTGGGGTCGAACGGCTAGCCCGGAGGCTCATACCGCGCGTAGAATGAGGAGACCATACCCGAGGGGGACGAAATGCCACTCTCCGAACAGGAGCAGCGTCTGCTCGATGAGATGGAACGCCATCTCCTGCACAATGACGCCGATGTCGTGAGTGCGCCATCAGGCGACCGAGCACTCAGCTATCGCAATCTGGTCTACGGAGCGCTTCTGCTCCTCGCCGGTGTGGGCGGACTGATCGTCGGCGTGATCCTGGGAGACGTGTGGGGAGTCGTCGTCGGCGTGATCGGATTCGCCGCCATGCTCGGCGGGGTCATGCTCGCGGTCACTCCCGTACGACGTCCGCTCTCCGCCGCGCCGCGCGAGCGGGGATCGGCATCGAAGCCGCAGAGCTCCGCCTCGTTCATGGACCGCATGAACGATCGATGGGATCGTCGCCAGGACGGTCGCTGACCCTCATCTCCACGAAGGCCCGGATGCACGCAGCATCCGGGCCTTCGTCGTGAGTTCGGTGTCCCGGCATCCCTGGCTCGGGATCTTCCCTCCACTGGGCCTCCACTCTCCTCCACCCGCCTGAACTCTGAGAGACCCGCGTGAAAACGCGGGTCTCTTTGTCGTTCCCGGCAACTCGGCGGAGAAAACTGTCGGTTGACCATAGGTTTGTGGAGGAAAGTGGAGTAAAGTGGGGCGCACCTCGAGTTTGGCCGGACGCAGAGGGGGTGATGGCCGATGCTGCTGGGTACGCACTCACCGAAGCTGGACGACAAAGGGCGGGTCATCCTGCCCGCGAAGTTCCGCGAGGACCTGGGTGGCGGCATCGTCGTCACGCGTGGTCAGGAGCGCTGCCTCTACGTCTTCAGCACGGCCGAGTTCGAGGCGATGCATGAGCGGATCCGTCAGGCGCCGCTCGCGAACAAGCAGGCGCGTGACTTCATGCGTCTGTTCCTCTCCGGAGCGAGCGCGGAGATGCCCGACAGTCAGAACCGCATCACCATCCCCGCGCACCTCCGTCAGTACGCGGGCCTGCAGAAAGAGCTCATCGTCACCGGTGTCGGCGCCCATGCCGAGATCTGGGATGCCGAGAGCTGGAACACCTACCTCGCCGCCGGCGAGGAGAGCTACGCCGACCTCGAGCAGGAGGTGATCCCGGGACTGTTCTGACCACGGCCGTGATGCCCCGCCGCTCCCGCCCCGACACACTTCCCCGGTGCCGGGTCGCGAAGCGGAGGGGGATCAGGGCCCTGGTCCCCGACACACAGAGGTCACCCGAGAGAGATCATGAACCTCCGCGACATCCACACCCCCGTGCTGCTCGAGCGCTGCATCGAGCTGCTGGCGCCGTCCCTCCAGGCCGACGGAGCCGTTCTCGTCGATGCCACGCTGGGCATGGGCGGGCACTCCGAGGCGCTGCTCGAGCGGTTCCCGAACATCCGTCTGATCGGCCTCGACCGCGACACCGACGCCCTGCGCATCGCGGGGGAGCGGCTCGCGCGGTTCCGTGACCGCATCACGCTGGTGCACACGGTCTACGACGAGATCGGGCTGCACGCGCAGGGCGCGGCCGGCATCCTGTTCGACCTCGGCGTCTCATCGCTGCAGCTCGACGAGGCCGAGCGCGGGTTCGCGTACTCGAAGGACGCTCCGCTCGACATGCGGATGGACCAGACCAAGGGCGTCACGGCCGCCGAGGTCATCGCGACGTACAGCGAGGGCAACCTCCGCCGCATCTTCGAACGCTACGGCGAGGAGAAGCTGGCCGGTCGCTATGCCCGCTTCATCATCGAGGCGCGGCAGAGGCAGCCGATCCTGCGATCCGGCGAACTCGTCGACATCCTCGTCGCGGCGACGCCCGCGGCGGCCCAGCGCGCGGGCCACCCCGCCAAGCGCGTCTTCCAGGCGCTGCGCATCGAGGTCAACACCGAACTGAGCGTCCTCGGCGACGCGATCCCGGCGGCGATGTCGGCACTCGCGGTCGGCGGTCGCATCGTCGTGATGTCGTACCAGTCGCTCGAGGACCGCCTCGTCAAGCAGGCGTTCGCGGCCGGGGCCGCCTCGACGGCTCCCCAGGGACTCCCCGTCGAGCTGCCCGAGCACGCCCCGCGCTTCCGCATCCTCACGCGCGGCGCCGAACTCGCCGACGACGAGGAGCGAGCCCGCAATCCCCGTGCGATCCCGGTGCGCCTGCGGGCCGCCGAGAAGGTGCGTGACTCATGAGTCTCCTGGCGAGCGTCCGTCCGGCTCGGCCGGCGCAGAACCCGGCGCCGAGCAGATCGCCCCGTCGGCGCCTCGAGCCCGTCACGGCACCGCCGGCCCGACGCAAGCCCAGACTCGCGTACGCGATCGTCGCACTCGCGGGCGCCATGGCGATCGGCGCCGCGCAGATCGGTCTCTCGCTCGCGATCACGCAGGATTCGTTCCTCCTCGCCGGCCTCACCTCGCAGCAGCACGACCTCGATCTCCGCACGGATGCCCTCCAAGAGGATCTGACGGGACTCAGCTCGCCGCAGGCGCTGGCCAGTGGCGCGGCGTCTCTCGGCATGGTCGTCGCAGGCTCGCCCTCGTACCTGCGCCTCAGCGACGGCGCCGTGTTCGGGCAGGGGACCGGCGCCGGTGGGACGTCGACGATCGACCCGAACGGCGCCGGAGCCGTGGCCAACGCCCTGCTGCAGGCGGCCACGGTGCAGAACGCCGACGATCAGACCGCTGACGACGCCGCCGGAGCGACGCAGCAGGAACTGCCTCCCGCGATCACCGACGGGCTCCCGAGCCCCACGACGCGATAGCCCCATCATGACCCGACACACGATCTGACGGAGAGACTCCATGACGACACGAGCCACCCGGACGCCGCGGCGACGCACGGTCGTCGCGCTGGCCGTGATCCTGTCGATCCTCGCGGCGTTCATCGTGCGCCTCGTCGACATCCAGATCGTGCGAGCCGACGAGCACGTGACGCAGTCGCTCGAGTTCATCTCGAAGGGCACGCCGATCTACGGAGACCGCGGGTCCATCGTCGACGCCAACGGCAACGTGCTCGCCGAGAGCGTCGCGGTGTACGACTGGAACGTCGACCCGAAGGTCATGAACCTCATCGACACCGACGAGAAGAAGCCGCCGACGATCACCTGGGCCGACGCCGCCCAGCGCATCGCCGAGATCACCGGACTGGATGCGGAGACCCTGCGCACCGGTGTCGAGGCCGCACACGCGGCGAACCCCGAGTCGCAGTGGTTCGAGATCAAGAAGGGTCTCACCGCCGAGCAGCACATCCAGCTCAAGGAGCTCAAGGCCGAGGGCGTGCCCTACCTCCACTTCGAGGAGCGCGAGACGCGCGTGTACCCGAACGGCGCCGTCGCGGGCAACGTCGTCGGCTTCCTCGACGGCACCGGGACAGCGCAGGCGGGCATCGAGAAGATGGACGATCGCTGCCTCGCGCCGACCAACGGGGAGGAGAGCTACCGCACCGGCAAGGACGGCGTGATCATCCCGGGCAGCGAGACGAAGACGGATGCCGTCGACGGCGGCACCGTGCAGCTCACCATCAACGCCGACCTGCAGTGGTACATGCAGCAGATGATCGCGGAGGAGGCCCAGGCGCAGGGCGCCCAGGGCGGCACCGTCACGGTCGTCGAGGTGAAGACGGGGAAGATCCGCGCGGCGGCGGAGTGGCCGACCATGGACCCCAACGACCTGAACGCCGCATCGCAGGACGGCACTCTCGTCAGCAAGCTGTTCTCCTACCCGTTCGAGCCCGGATCCACGTTCAAGGCCGTGACCGCCGCGGCTGTCATGGAGAACGGCGGGGTCACGATGACGAGCCCCACCGTGTCGGCATCGTCGAGGGAGAAGTTCGACAACGGCGCGGTGATCAACGACGCCTTCGTGCATCCCACCTACCAGTACACGCTCGCCGGCGCGCTGATCGACTCCTCGAACGTCGCCCTGTCGAAGTTCGGAACCATGGTCAGCCCCGATGTCCGGTACGACTACCTGCAGCGATTCGGGGTCGGCGAGTCGACCATCGGCTTCCCCAGCGAGGCGAACGGCCTGCTCCACCCCACGAGCGACTGGGACAACCAGTCGCTGTACACCACCACCTTCGGTCAGTACTTCACCGTGACCGCACCGCAGCTCGCGGGTGCCTACCAGGCGATCGCGAACGGCGGCGAGAAGATCGGGCTGTCGCTCATCGAGTCGTGCACGGCGGCCGACGGCACGGTCGTGACGCCCGACGCGCCGGCGTCCGAGCAGATCATCCAGCCGCAGACCGCGGCCGACCTCACGCGCATGCTGGAGAACGTCGCGGTGCAGGGCGGCAACGCCGAGCGCATCCAGGTACCCGGGTACCGGGTGACGAGCAAGACCGGTACCGCGCAGATCGAAGACGGCAACGGCGGCTACAAGCAGGGTGTGTACTACACCAGCATGGTGGGCTTCGCTCCGGTCGACGATCCGCAGTACGTCGTCGTGGTCACCCTCGACCAGCCGACTAGAATCACATCATCCGCGGCGACGGCGTCGGCCTTCCAGAAGGCCATGACCCAGACCATGAAGACCTACCGCGTGATGCCGTCCTCCACCCCGATGGACGCACTGCTTCCCAAGTTCGAATGAATCGGCGCCTGCTGCGCCTGGAGACGTCATGATCGCCCTGTCGCTTGCTGAGATCGCCGCCGTCCTCGGGGGTGATCTCCGGCTCGTCGGCGCCGTCGCGCCCGACACTCTCGTCGACGGCGTGGTCGACACGGACTCGCGGAACATGGCGCCGGGGTCGATCTTCGTCGCCAAGCCGGGTGCCGAGACCGACGGCCACCACTTCGTCGGTGCAGCTCTCGCCGCCGGCGCCGTCCTCGCGATCGTCGAGCACCCCGTCGACGACGAGATCACGCAGATCGTCGTGCCCGATGCGGTCGCCGCCCTCGCCGATCTCGCCCGTGAGGTCGTCGCGCGTGTGCGTGCGGGCGGGAGTCTGAAGATCGTCGGCATCACGGGGTCGAACGGCAAGACGACCACCAAGAACTTCCTCGCGCGCATCCTCTCCGACGAGGGCGAGACCGTCGCCCCCATCAACTCGTACAACAACGAGGTCGGCGCACCCGTCACGATGCTGAGGATCACGCACGACACCAGGTACCTCGTCAGCGAGTTCGGAGCGGATGCGCCGGGCAGCATCGCCCGACTGGCCGGACTCGTCGAGCCCGACGTCGCCGTCGTGCTCATGGTCGGCCTCGCCCACGCGGGCGGGTTCGGGGGCATCGAGGCCACCGCGCGCGCCAAGTCCGAGCTCGTCGCCGCCGCCGTGCCCGCAGGCACCGCCGTGCTGAACGTCGACGACCCCCGTGTCGCCGCCATGCGCGATCTCGCCGTGTCGCGCGGGATGACCGTCGTCGGCTTCGGACAGGGGGCTGCCGCAGACGTGCGTGCGCGTGACCTCGAGGTCACGGCGGCCGGCACGGACTGCATCATCGAGGCCGCGGGGGAGAGTCGTCCTCTGCACCTGCGCGTCCTCGGAGCCCACCACGTCAACAACGCCCTCGCCGCGATCGCGGCCGCCGGCGTCCTCGGTGTCTCGGCCGCCGACGCGATCGCGCGCCTCGAGACGGTGGAGATCGCCGAGCGCTGGCGCATGCAGCCCCTGGGCAGCGACCGCGTCCGCATCATCAACGACGCGTACAACGCGAGCCCCGACTCCATGGCCGCGGCGCTGCGCACCCTCGCGCAGATCACGGGGCCGGACGAGCGCACGGTCGCCGTCCTCGGCGCGATGAGCGAGCTCGGCGAGACGGCGGGCGAGGAGCACGACCGCATCGGACTGCTCGCCGTGCGCCTCAACATCCAGCGCATCGTGGTCGTCGGGCAGGAAGCCCGGCGCCTCTACATCTCCGCGATCGGCGAAGGCTCGTGGGACAGCGAGGCCGTGTTCTTCCCTGACCAGGACTCGGCGTTCGAGTACCTGCGCACCGAGCTCCGCGACGGCGATCGCGTGCTCGTCAAGTCATCCAACTCCGTGGGCCTCCGGCATCTCGGCGATCGTCTGGGAGAATCGTTCTCGTGAGGTCTCTCATCATGGCGGCGGCCATCTCGCTCGCCTTCACTCTCTTCCTGACTCCCGTCTTCCTCCGGCTCTTCCGCAAATGGGGATGGGGTCAGGTCATCCGCACCCCCGAGGCGATCGAGAATCCCAGCCACGAGGCCAAGCGCGGCACGCCCACGATGGGCGGCGTGATCTTCATCCTCGGCACCATGGTGGGCTACTTCACGGGCGTCTACGTGGGCGGCGGCACCCCCGCGCTCTCGGCCCTGCTCGTCATCTGGCTGATGATCGGTTTCGGCGCCGTCGGCTTCATCGACGACTACATGAAGGTGCGCAGTCAGCGCAGCCTCGGGCTCTCCGGCTGGCGCAAGATCATCGGACAGCTCCTCGTCATCATCCCGTTCGGGATCGTGGCGCTGAACTTCCCCAACAAGTTCGATCAGACTCCGGCATCCGGGTCGATCTCGCTGTTCCGCGACATCCCGTGGCTGAACCTGTTCGCGTTCACGGTCGTGCTCGGCTGGGCGCTGTACCTGCTCTGGATCTCGGTCATCGGCGTCGCGACCTCCAACAGCGTGAACCTCACCGACGGGCTCGACGGTCTCGCAGCCGGTGCGGGCGTCATCGTCGTCGGCGCGTACAGCCTGATCGCGTTCTGGCAGTTCAAGCAGTCGTGCGTCGGCGAAGGCGTCGAGAAGGCTGCGATCGGCGGATGCTACGAGGTGCGCGACCCGTTCAGCCTGGCCATCATCGCGGCGTCCTTCGCCGCGAGCCTGATCGGGTTCCTCTGGTGGAACGCGCCCAAGGCCAAGGTGTTCATGGGCGATGTCGGGTCGATGGCGATCGGCGGCGTGATCACCGCGATGGCGATCCTCACCCGCACCGAGCTGCTGCTGTTCGTGATCGCCGGCGTGTTCGTGATGGCGTCGGGCTCCGTGATCCTGCAGCGCGCGTACTTCAAGGTCACGCGCGGAAAGCGCCTGTTCCTGATGAGCCCGTTCCACCACCATCTCGAGATGCGCGGATGGTCGGAGGTCACGATCGTCGTGCGCATGTGGATCATCGCAGGTCTCCTCGCGGTGTCGGCCGTCGGCCTGTTCTACGTCGAGTGGCTGACCCGTGTCGGCTGACGCACGGCTCGCGACGCTGACGAGCTGGAGCGCCGACTGGTCGGGGCTCCGCGTCGCGGTGCTCGGGCTGTCGATGACCGGCTTCTCCGTCACCGACACCCTGACCGAACTCGGCGCCGAGGTCCTCGTGCTCAGCGAATCCGCCGACGAGGAGTACGCGAAGCTCGTGCCCGTCGTGGGCGCCCGGCTCGAGCTCGGGTCGCTGGCCGAGGTTCCGCAGGCGCTCGTCGACTTCGCCGCCGACGTCGTGATCGCCTCGCCCGGGTTCTCCCCGTCCCACCCCGTGATCCGCTGGGTCCAGGAGTCGGGGATCGCCCTGTGGGGCGACGTCGAGCTCGCCTGGCGGGTGCGCGACAAGGTCACCCGCGCCGACGGCTCGCCCGCCGACTGGGTGCTCATCACCGGCACGAACGGCAAGACGACCACGACGCAGCTGACGGCGACGCTGATGGTGGAGGGCGGCCTGCGCGCTGCGCCGTGCGGCAACATCGGGGTCCCCGTGCTCGACGCGGTGCGCGACCCCGCCGGATTCGACGTGCTCGTGGTCGAGCTCTCGAGCCATCAGCTGTGGTACCTCGGACTCGCGCAGCCCGAGGGGCAGCCGTTCCCGCATGCGGCCGTGTGCCTGAACCTCGCCGACGACCACCTCGTCTGGCACGGCAGCGCCCGCGCCTACCGAGACGCGAAGGCGCTCGTGTACCGCAACACCCGTGTGGCGTGCGTCTACAACAAGGCCGACGAGGCGACCCGGGTCATGGTCGAGGACGCGGAGGTCGTCGACGGAGCGCGTGCGATCGGCTTCGACCTCGGCGTGCCGGGTCCCAGCGACCTCGGAGTGGTCGACGGTCTGCTCGTCGACCGCGCGTTCCTGGATGACAGGGCGCGCAGCGCGCTCGAGCTCACCACGGTCGCCGACCTCGACGACGCGGGACTCGCCGCACCGCACATCGTGCAGAACGTGCTCGCGGCCAGCGCCCTCGCGCGGTCTCTCGACGTGGCGCCCGAGGCGATCCACACGGCTCTTCAGGGCTTCCGTCTCGATGCGCATCGCATCCAGATCGTCGCCCGGCACGCCGGCATCACCTGGGTGGACGACTCCAAGGCGACCAACCCCCACGCCGCGGCCTCCTCGCTGCGCGCCTACCCCGGCGCCGTGTGGGTGGTGGGAGGCGACCTCAAGGGCGTCGACATCACCGAGCTCGTCGCGACCGCGGGGACGACCGCCAGCGCGGCCGTCGTGATCGGCGTGGAGCGCGCAGAGGTCGTGGCGGCATTCGAGCGACACGCGCCCGCGGTGCCGGTCTTCGAGGTGGATGCTGGCGAGACTGGTCACGTCATGAACCGCGTGGTGGAGATCGCTGCGGGGATCGTCGACGGTGAGGGAACGGTCCTGCTGGCCCCCGCCGCGGCATCCTTCGATCAGTTCACGAGCTACGCGGATCGCGGACACCGCTTCGCCGAGGCGGTGCGGGACTGGATAGACCGGGGGAGCGACGATGACGCAGGTCGAACGCCCCCCGCGCTCTGACGCGAGCGGCGCGAGAGGTCTCGCCGCACGGGTGTCGCTCGGACGCCGGTTCACACCGTTGTCGACCGAGTTCCTGATGATCGCGTCGGCCGCGCTGCTGCTCACGATCTTCGGACTGGTCATGGTCCTGTCCGCCACGAGCGCGACCGCCGTCGCGCGCGGCGAGAACCCCATGGACGGCGCGCTGCGCCAGGGTGTGTTCGCCGTGCTCGGCATCCCGCTCATGTTCCTGCTCTCGCGCATGCCCATGCGCTTCCTCAAGCGCATGGCCTGGCCCGCGCTCTTCGCGGCGATCGCCCTGCAGCTGCTGGTGTTCACCCCGCTCGGCATCGAGGACGGCGGAAACCGCAACTGGATCAGGATCGCCGGCTTCACGCTGCAGCCGGCCGAGTTCCTCAAGCTCTCGCTCGCCATCTGGATCGGGTACGTGCTGATGCGCAAGCACACGATGCTCGGCACCTGGCACCACGTGTTCATCCCCGTCGTGCCCGTCGGCGCGCTCGCGATCGGCACGGTGCTCGCGGGCAAGGACCTGGGAACCGCGATGGTGCTGGTGCTCGTGCTCCTCGGCTGCCTGTTCTTCTCGGGCGTCAAGCTGCGTCTGTTCATCCTGCCGGTGATCCTCGGAGTGATCGCCGTCATCACGCTGGCCGTCACGAGCCCCGACCGCATGCGCCGCATCACGGCCACCTGCTCGGACATGTCGGCCTACACGGGCGACTGCTACCAGTCGATCCACGGCATCTGGGGCATGGCCTCGGGTGGTGTGTTCGGCGTGGGACTGGGCAACTCGCAGGAGAAGTACGGATGGCTGCCCGCCGCCGGCAACGACTTCATCTTCGCGATCGTCGGCGAGGAACTCGGGCTCATCGGCTGCATCGTCGTGCTGGCGCTGTTCACGATCTTCACCGTGGGGGCCTTCCACATCATCCGCAAGACCGACGATCCCTTCATCCGCATCGCCGCCGGCGGCATCACGGTGTGGATCACCGGACAGGCCGTTCTGAACATCGGCGTCGTGATCGGCGTGTTCCCGGTCATGGGCGTCCCGCTGCCGTTCATGTCGCAGGGCGGCACGGCGCTTCTCGCGGTCCTCATCGCGTGCGGCGTGCTGCTGGCGTTCGCGCGCACGCTCCCGGGAACCGATGAGAAGGCGGGCGCACGAGCGCTCTCGGCTGTTCGCGGATCGGGGCGGGGTAGGGTCGCACGGTGACCACGTACCTTCTCGCCGGCGGGGGAACCGCCGGCCACGTCAACCCCCTGCTCGCCGTGGCCGACGGGCTCCGCGCCCGCGATGCCGGTGCGCGCGTCCTCGTCCTCGGCACCGCCGAAGGGCTGGAGTCCCGTCTGGTGCCCGCCCGCGGCTACGAGCTGCTCATCGTCGACAAGGTGCCGTTCCCGCGTCGCCCTGACGCACAGGCCGTGCGCTTCCCGTCGCGCTTCCGCCGCGCGATCGCCCAGGTGCGCGACCACATCCGGGCGCACGAGGTCGACGTGGTGGTCGGATTCGGCGGCTACGCCTCGGCACCCGCGTACGTCGCGGCCCGTCGTGAGCGCGTCCCGTTCGTCGTGCACGAGGCGAATGCCAAGCCCGGTCTCGCGAACGTGCTCGGCGCCCGCGGCGCGGCGGCCACCGGCGTGGCGTTCGACGGCACGCCCCTGCGCGGCGGCGAGGTCGTCGGCATGCCCCTGCGTCGCGAGGTCATCGAGCTCGACCGCGCGGCGACGCGTGCCGAGGCCGCGGAGCACTTCGGTCTCGACGCCGACCGCCCCGTGCTGCTCGTGTTCGGCGGTTCGCTCGGCGCGCAGCGGCTCAACGACGCGCTCGCCGATTCCTGGGCCGACATCCTGGCCGCGGGATGGCAGCTCCTGCACGTCACGGGTGAGCGCAGCGACCTCGCCGATCCCGAGGTGCCCGGCTACGCCCTGCGCCGTTACGTCGACCGCATGGACCTCGCGTTCGCGCTGGCCGATCTGATCGTCTCGCGGTCGGGTGCCGCGACCGTGAGCGAGATCAGCGCCCTCGGCATCCCGGCGCTCTACGTCCCGTACTCGGTCGGCAACGGCGAGCAGCGCCTCAACGCGGCCTCCGCGGTCGCGGCGGGTGCGGCCAGGCTGCTCGACGATGCGACGTTCGACGGCGACGCCGTGCGCGGACTCGTGGTGCCGGTGCTGAACGATCCGGCACGCCTGACCGCGATGGCGGAGGCGGCCGGGCGCGTCGGTACGCGCAGCGGCACCGAGAACGTGATCGCCCTCGTCGACCGTGCTCTGGGCGTCGCCTGACGCGCGAATCGCCGCAGGGGTCGAGCAGCCCCTCCGTCCGACCCGAAAAGTAGACTGAAGACGACATGATCAGACCTGACCTCTCCCTCCCGATCCCCGAGTCGATCTCCTCGGCGCACTTCATCGGCATCGGCGGTTCCGGCATGAGCGGCCTGGCCCGGATGTTCCTGGATGCCGGCATCCGCGTCTCCGGCAGCGACCGAGCCGACAGCGACAACCTGCGCGCCCTCGCGGCCGCGGGAGCGACCGTGCACGTGGGCCATGACGCCGCGCACCTGGGCGATGCCGACACGGTCGTGCACACCGGTGCGATCTGGCCCGAGAACCCGGAGTTCGTCACGGCCAAGGAGCGCGGGCTGCACGTCATCCACCGCTCGCAGGCGCTGCACTGGCTCGTCGGATCGCGGCGACTCGTCTCGGTCGCCGGCGCGCACGGCAAGACGACGTCGACCGGCATGATCGTGACGGCGCTGCAGGCGCTGGGCGCCGACCCGAACTTCGTCAACGGCGGCGTGATCGAGCAGCTCGGCACGTCGAGTGCCACCGGCACGGGCGAGCTCTTCGTGATCGAGGCCGACGAGTCCGACGGCACGTTCCTGCTGTACGACACGGCGGTCGCGCTGATCACCAACGTCGACCCCGACCACCTCGACCACTACGGCTCTGACGAGGCCTTCCACGACGCCTTCGTGCGGTTCGCGGATGCGGCGTCGGAGGCCGTCGTGATCTCGAGCGACGACCTGGGTGCGCTCCGGGTCGGCGCCGCGCTCTCGCATCCTCGCGTCCTCACCTTCGGGCAGGCCGAGGGCGCCGACGTGCGGCTCACCGACGTCGTCGCCTCGGGACCGGTGTCGGCGACCCTCACGCACGGTGACGTCAGCGTGCCCCTGCAGCTCGCGGTCCCCGGCGTGCACAACGCGATCAATGCGGCCGGCGCGGTCGCGGTGCTGATCTCCCTCGGTTTCGGACTCGCCGAGTCCGTGACCGCGGTCGAGGGGTTCGCCGGCACCGTGCGCCGACTGGAGCAGCACGGCGTCGAGCGCGGCGTCACGGTGTACGACGACTACTCCCACCATCCCACCGAGGTGCGTGCGGCGCTCGAGGCGATGCGTTCGATCGCGGGATCCGGTCGGGTCATCGCGATCCAGCAGCCGCACACGTACTCGCGCACGCAGCACATGTACCGCGAGTTCGCCGATGTCCTCGAGACCTATGCCGATCACACCGTCATGCTCGACGTGTACGGCGCTCGGGAGGATCCGGTGCCCGGTGTCACGGGCGAGCTCGTGAGCGGCGCGTTCCAGAATCCGTCGCACGTGCACTACGTCGCCGACTGGCAGCAGGCCGCCGACTACACGGCCTCGGTCGCGCGCGACGGCGACTTCGTCGTGACGCTCGGCTGCGGAAACGTCTACCAGATCATCCCGCAGGTGCTCGAGTCGCTGCGGACGACCGGGGCGTAGCGATGCGCAGACCGCCGCCGCTCCCCACGACGCCTGCGGGCGCGACGGAGGGCGCGAGCGCGAGTGCGACCCGCTCGGCATCGCGCGGGGGAGACGCGGATGCCGGACAGGCGACGTCGCCGCCGACCGTCGACGGGACATCGGACGATGCCCAGGGCGAACGTCCGATGTCGACCAGGGACGTCTGGCGGGCTGCTCGCGCTCGGCGCAAAGCGCTCCGTGCCGAGATCCGCCGGTTCACGCAGCGCTCCCGCCGTCGCCGCATCGTCTGGCTGAGCGCGCTGGGAGGGGCGGTGCTGCTGATCGGTGGCAGCGTCGCAGCCGCCTACAGTCCGCTGTTCGCGGTGGAGCGGATCACGGTCGTCGGCGCGACGACGCTGGATGCGTCGGCTGTCGAGACCGCGCTGGCAGCTCAGCTCGGCACTCCGCTCGCCCTCGTCGACTCCAGCGAGGTCAAGGCGGCGCTGCTCGCCTTCCCGCTGATCGAGACGTATGCGCTCGAGGCCAAGCCGCCCCACGATCTCACGGTGCGGATCGTGGAGCGCACTCCGGTCGGCGTGATCCGCTCGGACGCGGGCTACACGGTCGTCGACGCCGCGGGCGTCGCCCTCTCGACCACGTCGGATCAACCGGCCGGTCAGCCGCTGCTCGACATCGCCGGCGGAACCGGATCGGCAGCCTTCGAGAGCGCGGGCCTGGTCGTGCGATCGGTGTCTCCCGACGTACGGGCGGCGCTCACCACCGTCACGGCCACGACCGCCGATGACGTGACGCTGACCCTGAGCACGGGGCTCACGATCGTCTGGGGGAGCTCGGAGCGCTCGGCGCAGAAGAGCGAGGTGCTCACCAAGGCCCTGCTCGCAGCACCGGGGGCATCGACGATCGACGTGACCTCGCCGGACACCGTGGTGATCGGCTGACCTCTTCGGCGGCTGTTCTGCGACGGTCGGCAGCGGATCCGACGGCAAACCGACGACACGCCCGTGTCGCTGCGTCCGCGCGTGCGCGCGGCGCTTACCTTCGAACAAGAGAAACCGATACCGGGAAATACATTACACCTCTAGTTGAGGTTTAAGGTTTAGCCCGGCCGGTGGACACCACAAGACAGGCTCGATTCTTTCGGAGGCCGGCCATGAGCCAGAACCAGAACTACCTCGCCGTGATCAAGGTCGTCGGCGTCGGCGGTGGCGGCGTCAACGCCGTCAACCGCATGATCGAGCTCGGCCTCCGCGGAGTCGAGTTCATCGCCGTCAACACCGACGCGCAGGCGCTGCTCATGAGCGACGCCGACGTCAAGCTCGACGTGGGCCGCGAACTCACCCGCGGTCTCGGAGCCGGCGCCGACCCCGAGGTCGGGCGCCGAGCGGCCGAGGACCACGCCGAGGAGATCGAGCAGGCGCTCACCGGTGCCGACATGGTCTTCGTCACGGCGGGCGAGGGAGGCGGCACCGGCACCGGCGGCGCACCCGTGGTCGCCCGCATCGCGAAGTCGATCGGCGCGCTGACCATCGGTGTCGTCACGAAGCCCTTCTCCTTCGAGGGTCGCCGCCGTCAGAGCCAGGCCGAGGCCGGCGTCTCGAAGCTCAAGGAAGAGGTCGACACCCTCATCGTGGTGCCGAACGACCGTCTGCTCGAGATCAGCGACCGCGGCATCTCCATGATCGAGGCGTTCGCGACGGCCGACCAGGTGCTCCTCGCCGGTGTGCAGGGCATCACCGACCTCATCACGACGCCGGGTCTCATCAACCTCGACTTCGCCGACGTCAAGTCGGTCATGCAGGGCGCCGGCTCCGCGCTCATGGGCATCGGTTCCGCGCGCGGCGCCGACCGGGCGATCAAGGCCGCGGAGCTCGCGGTCGAGTCCCCGCTGCTCGAGGCATCGATCGAAGGCGCGCACGGTGTGCTGCTCTCGATCCAGGGCGGGTCGAACCTCGGCATCTTCGAGATCCACGACGCCGCCGACCTCGTCAAGGAGGCCGCGCACCCGGAGGCCAACATCATCTTCGGAACGGTCATCGACGACACGCTCGGCGACGAGGTGCGGGTCACGGTGATCGCCGCGGGCTTCGACGGCGGCGAGCCGTCGCTGCGTCTCGACCCGATGGTCGTCACGCGCCCCGCGGCGGCGAGCACGCTGCCCGAGGTGTCGCTCTCCACCGAGGAGGACGCAGCGCCCGCGGCATCCGAGTCCCCGGAGAAGACCGAGCAGTCGCCGCAGCGCGTGACCGCGACGAGCATCGAGCCGGCGTTCGCCGACGACGACATCGACATCCCCGAATTCCTCAAGTGACCGAGCTGGCCGCGCGGCTGTCGGCGATCGACGATCGCATCGCCGACGCCGCGCGCCTCGCCGGGCGCGATCCCGCCGGGATCACCCGGATCGTCGTGACGAAGTTCCACCCCGCGTCGCTCGTGCGCGAGCTCTCGGAGCTGGGCGTGCGCGACGTGGGGGAGAACCGGCAGCAGGAGCTCTCGGCCAAGACGGCCGCACTCGGCGACGTCGACGTGCGCTGGCACTTCATCGGTCAGGCGCAGACCAACAAGGCCGCAGCGATCCGACGGAGCGCGGATGCCGTGCACTCGGTCGATCGGGATCGGCTCGCCGTTGCGTTGCACCGCGCCGCCGAGGGGGACGACGTCCTCGACGTGACCGTGCAGGTCAATCTCACCGATGACCCGGGCCGCGGGGGAGTCGCGCCCGCAGAGGCTCGAGCGCTCGCCGAGCACATCCTCGAGCTTCCCTCGTTGCGTCTGCGCGGCGTCATGGCCGTGGCTCCTCTCGACGAAGACCCGGCGCCGGCGTTCGCTCGCCTGCGCGGCATCTCTGAGCAGATCCGAGAAGTCGATCCGACCGCCGACTGGATCTCCGCCGGGATGACCGGCGACTTCGTCGAGGCGATCGCCGCCGGTGCGACACACCTTCGCATCGGGTCGGCAATCACCGGACCCCGCCCCGACCGGGGTTAACCTCTAACCAGACCAGCCCGACACGTTCGAACCGGAGGACACGATGGGTAACCCGCTGAAGAAGACCATGGTGTACCTCGGCCTCGCCGACGAGGAAGAGGTCTACGAGGAGGAGCAGCAGGCTCCGGCCCGTGCCCACCGTGATCGCGACCGCGACCGTGAAGAGCCGGCGCCCGCGCCGATCACCCCGCTGCGTCGTCCCGTCGCCGTGCGTCAGCCCGCAGGAGGGGCCGTGAACGAGATCCTCACCGTGCACCCCAAGCAGTACCGCGATGCCCAGCTCATCGCCGAGAGCTTCCGCGAGGGCGTGCCGGTCATCATCAACCTGTCGCAGATGAGCGACGCCGACGCGCGACGCCTGATCGACTTCGCATCCGGGCTCTCCCTCGGCCTCTACGGCCGTATCGAGCGCGTGACCTCGAAGGTGTTCCTGCTCTCTCCGGAGAACATCGCCGTCTCGGGCCACGGCGGCATCGCGCACGCGGACGCCGAGTCCGCGGGCTTCGACCAGTCGTAACCCGTGGGGCTCGTCTCCGTCATCGCGAGCATCGTCCACACGGCGCTGCTGCTGTATCTGCTCGTCCTCTTCGCACGGCTGATCCTCGACTACATCCCGCTGTTCAACCGTGAGTGGCGCCCCAAGGGCGCCGGCCTCGTCGCCGCGGAGGTCGTGTACACGGTCACCGACCCGCCGGTCCGGTTCTTCCGGCGGCTCATCCCTCCGCTGCGCATCGGATCGCTGTCGCTGGACTTCGGGTTCTCGCTGACGATCCTGATCGTCCTGATCCTCATGAACATCGTGGGGATCTTCCGCTGACACGCCGGGAGTTCCCGGCGACCGGGTGTCGCGGCATCGCGGCGACCAGGCTCGGGGACTATGCTTGGCTCCCAGGTGCGCGCCCCGGGTTCGCGCCACATCACGACCACGCCATTCTCGAAACTGGCAACCGAACTCATCGAAGGAGCCACCATGGCACTTACCCCGGATGACGTCGTCACCAAGCAGTTCCAGCACGTCCGCTTCAAGGACGGATTCGACCCGGACGAGGTCGACGACTTCCTCGACGAGATCGTCATCGAGTGGCGCAAGGCCCTCGAGGAGAACACCGAGCTGAAGGCCAAGCTGGCCGCGTTCGAGTCCGGCGAGGCACCTGCCGCCGCCGCCCCCGCTGCCCCGGCCGCTCCGGTCGTCGAGGCGCCCGCTCCCGTCGCCGAGGCTCCGGCCGAGCCCGCACCGTCGGGTTCCGCCACCGCGACCGCCGGGATCATCGAGCTCGCGCAGCGCCTGCACGACGAGCACGTCGCCGAGGGTGAGGCCAAGCGCGCCCAGCTCATCGCCGACGCCGAGGGCGAGGTCACGCGCATCCGTACCGAGGCCGAGGCCAAGCAGCGCGAGGAGTCCGCGCGACTCGAGCGCGAGCGCAACACGCTCGAGGCTCGCATCACCGAGCTCCGCAACTTCGAGCGCGACTACCGCTCGCAGCTGCGCGGCTACATCGAGGGACAGCTCCGCGACCTCGACGAGAAGTCGGCGTCGACGGACTCGACCCCGGTCTCCGCGATCGGTCTGTAGGTCGTCCTTTTGCCAGGACGCCCTCCTCTTCGTCGGTCGGCGGCCGGTGCGATCGTTGCGATCATCGCAGCGCTCGTGCTGGCCGCCGATCAGTATGTGAAGTACCTCACGATCGAGCACCTGCCCCTGCAGGAGCCGGTGCCCGTGCTCGGCGAGTTCCTCCAGCTGTACTACGTGCGCAACCCCGGAGCGGCCTTCTCGCTCGGTTCCGACGTCACCTGGATCTTCACGATCGCGCTCGCGGTCGTCGCGGTCATCATCGTCTGGAAGGCCTTCGGTCTCCGCTCGCGTCTGTGGGCCGTGGTGCTCGGAGGTCTGCTCGGCGGTGTCCTCGGCAACCTCGGCGACAGACTGTTCCGTGAGCCGGGTTTCGCGGTCGGTCACGTCGTCGACATGATCTCGATGCCGTGGATGCTCCCGGCGATCTTCAACATCGCCGACGTGTTCATCGTCTCGGGCATGATCTCGGTCGCCCTCCTCGTGGTCTTCGGTCTGCGGTTCGACGGCACGCGTGAGCGCGACCACGAGCACGCGGTCGTCGAGAACGACGAGGATGCCGAGGCTGCCGCGGTCGCGGAGGAGCAGGAATCACATTCGGCACGTGACGACCTGGCCGTGGCCGATGCTCCCGTCTCTGCCGACGACGAGCCGGAGACACCCGCCGGGGCGCCGACCTCGGACGGGCGCTGATCGTGGAGTCCCGCTCGCTCCCCGTCCCCGACGGGCTCGAGGGCGTGCGCGTCGACGCCGCCATCGCCAAGATGCTCGGCTTCTCCCGGACGTTCGCCGCGGAGGTCGCCGCAGCCGGAGGCGTGCGGTTGGACGGCGTCGTGCTCGACAAGTCCGACCGCCTGCGCGGCGGAGGGTGGCTCGACGTGGAGTGGCAGCCGAAGGAAGAGCCGCGGATCATCCCGATCGCTGTCCCGGAACTCGGGATCGTGCACGACGACGACGACATCGTCGTGGTCGACAAGCCCACGGGCGTCGCCGCGCATCCCTCGCTCGGCTGGGAAGGGCCCACGGTCGTCGGGGCTCTCGCCGCCGCAGGGTTCCGCATCGCGACGAGCGGCGCGCCCGAACGACAGGGGGTCGTGCACCGCCTCGACGTCGGCACCAGCGGTCTGATGGTCGTCGCGAAGACGGAGTCGGCCTACACGGCCCTCAAGCACGCGTTCAAGGAGCGCACGGTCGAGAAGATCTACCACGCGGTCGTGCAGGGGCACCCCGACCCGCTGGCGGGCACCATCGACGCACCGATCGGCCGCCACCCCGGTCACTCCTGGAAGTTCGCGGTCGTCCCGGACGGCAAGCCGTCGGTCACGCACTACGAGACTCTCGAGGCCTTTCCCGGGGCGTCGCTGCTCGAGATCCATCTCGAGACCGGACGCACCCACCAGATCCGCGTGCACATGGCCGCGCACCGGCATCCGTGCGTCGGGGATCCGCTGTACGGCGCAGACCCGACCTTGTCGGCGCGCCTGGGACTCACCCGGCAGTGGCTGCACGCGCACCAGCTCGCGTTCACGCACCCGGCGACGGGGGAGTGGGTGCAGTTCGAGTCGCCGTACCCGGCGGACTTCCAGCACGCTCTCGACGTGCTCCGCGGCGACTGACCGTCTGCGCTCGCGTCAGAAGCGCGCGTCGGTCGCGGCGGCCACGACGCCGTCGAGAGTCTTCTCGAGGAAGTCGACCACGGCATCATCGTCGACCTGACGATCGACCACGAGTTCGAGCAGCGCCTCCTCGGTGAACGACACCCAGGCGCGCAGCGCCACGCGCAGGGCGGTTTCGTTCGGGACTCCGAGCTCTTCGAAGGCCTCCCGCAGCCGGAGCGCATTGCGTTCACGGGACTCGTCGACGATCGCCCGCACCGCGGGATCGCCGCTCGCGACGCCGCGGACGAGCGACGAGAACGTCCCGCTGTGGTCGCGCACGAACCGGACTATCCGCAGCAGGGTGTCCCTGATCCGCTCGCGCGGCGGCAGGTCGAGTCGGGGCTCGGTGGCGAGGAGCAGGCTGTCTCTGGCGGTCGTGACGATCGCGCGCTCGACGCCGTGGCGGCTCTCGAAGTAGTGGAAGATCAGGGCGCGCGATACACCGGCCTGGCGGGCGAGCTCGTCGATCGTGAGCTCGTCGAGCGGATGGTCGACGAGGAAGCGCACGCCGATCGCGACGAGCTGGGCGCGTCGTTCCTCCGGTGACAGGCGGGAACGGCGCTCGGACGACATGTGTGAAGCCTAACGAGTGCAGGTATTGACTCTGAATCAATAAAGCATAGGATCGGAACGTCGTGCGGACGGAGTCGTCCGCCCGCAGGAGGAGGATCGATGAAGTTCCCGAAGCCGACCGCAGTCCTGTCCGCCGCGACGTCGTCGCGTGCCGGACGCCTCACACTCGCCGCCGTCCCGGTGGGCATCGTGGCCGCCGTACTGCTCGGAGGAGTCGCGCAGGGCGCCGTCCCCGTGTCGTTCGCGGTCTCGGGCAGCCAGTTCCAGATCGGGGCGAGTCAGCTCGAGGGCACCGGGTTCTCCCAGTACGCGGGCGTGGCCACCGACACCGAGGGCGTCGAGCACACCGTGGCGATCGCGAACATCAAGAGCGCAGAGCTCAGCGACCTGTGCCAGTCGGTGATCACCGAGACGCCGCTCGGCACCGTGGGCATCCTCATCAAGGCCGGCGGTGACGGCGAACCGGCCACCGCGAGCGACCTGCAGATCGGGATGACCGGGCTGCGCGGCGACGCCTCCTTCGGCGGCATCCGCATCGGCGTCGACGCCTCCACCGTGAACACCGAGGCGAAGGGCGCCGCCGGCGACTTCGCGCAGGACTCCGACACGATCTCGATCTCGAACCTGCAGCAGACGGCCTGGAGCACGCAGGCGTCCGTCTTCACGCTGAAGGGGATGTCGCTCGAGCTCACGGACGGCTCGCAGGGATGCTTCTGAACGGGGACGAGGCGGTGACGGAACGCTCCGAGGTGGTCGAACGGGCGCCGGGAGGCTTCCGCTCCTGGCGTCGGCAGCGTCCCTTCGTGGGCGGCATCCTGGTGGCGCTCGGCGGCGTCGAGATGTTCTTCTCCGGCCAGCTCGACCTCGGGCACCTGCACGTGCAGCTCGGGATCGAGGGGCTGCAGGCGACGGTGATCCCGGTCGTCCTCGTGCTTCTCGGCATCCTGGCGATCACGATGCCCGCGCATCACGTGTTCTACGGCGTGATCGCCCTCGCGGTCGGCCTGTACTCGCTGATCGGCGTCAACCTCGGCGGGTTCCTCATCGGGATGCTGCTCACCGCGGTCGGCGGCGTCCTCGTCGTCGCGTGGATGGCGCCCAGGGACCGTCAGCGGGAGCCGGTCGACGACGAGCCGGCCGCGACGTGAACCGGCGCCCGCACCTCAGTGCCGTCGCCGTCGTCGTCGCGCTCCTCGTGACACCGATGGCGGTGGGAGCGGCGGCTCCGCGTCCGCACGAGGGATTCTGCATCCCACTGATCTACTGCCCTGACCCCGAGCCCGAGCCCGGCGCACCATCGGAGAGTCCCGCCCCGACGGATCCCGCAGATCCGACGAGTCCGGTCGATCCGCTGTTGCCCGCGGATCCCGTCGCGCCCGTGGCGCCGGCGCCCGTGGAGCCGGTGCCTGCGCCGGTCGACGACGCGGCGCCCGTGTTCACCGGAACGCCCGCAGCGATGGGATCCGAGTCGTTGTCGTTCACAGGACTGTCCGGCATCTCGATCGTCACGGTCCCGACCGTGGACGGCGCGGGAGTCCGCGTGCTCAAGATCACGGCCGACACGATCACGATCGACGGGTTCTCGCTCACGGTGCGACCGCCCGACGGCCCGGGGCTCGTGACCACGGCCGACACGATGTCGCTGCAGGGACACGTGAGCGTGTACCTGGGGTCTGTGAGCGCGTCCGCGCTCGGGGGTGAGCCCCTCACGATCGGCCTCGACACGCCGCCGCCGCTCACCGACATCGAGCCGGGCCTGCTGAACGTCACGATGGGCCTGGTGGGCAGCACCGCCGACTCGATCACCTACTCGAACACGGACCAGCGGATCGTCGAGCTCGACTAGCGGCGGATGTCGGCGGGGTGGAGCAGACTGGGCGCATGAGCATCGAGGTCAGGCCCGCGACGGAGTACGACGACGTCGCCGTGCTCGTCGGACCGAAGAAGCCGACGTCGAACGTGTGCTTCTGCCTGAGCTATCGCGTCGGCAGCAAGGAGAACCGGTCCCTCACCGGCCCCGCACGAGGTGAACGGGTGCGCGAGCTCTGCCGGGAGGACCCGCCGCCGGGTGTGATCGCGTATCTCGATGACGAGCCGGTCGGCTGGGCTGCGCTGCATCCGCGCAGCGCCACCAGCTTCGCGACGAACAGATCGATCCCACACGTCGACGACCTCGACGTCTGGTCGCTCTGGTGCCTGCGCGTGCGCCCGGGGCACCGCAAGAAGGGCATCACGCACGCGCTGGTCGATGGCGCGGTCGCCTACGCACGCGACCGCGGGGCCCCCGCAGTGGAGGCCTACCCGGTCGACAACCGCGGCGAGAAGGTCGATCTGACGATGGCGTACGTGGGGACACGCGCGATGTTCGAGCGGGCCGGATTCACGAAGGCCGCCGATACGGAGTCCGTCCTGAACGGCTTCCCGAGGGTGCTCATGCGGCTCGATCTGCGGTGAGATGCGCTCGGTCGCTCAAGCATGCTCGTCGGGTCCCGATGTCCGAGGCCGAAAGTAGACTCGGAGCATGGCCTCCGACTCCTTCGTCCACCTGCACGTGCACAGCGAGTACTCGATGCTCGACGGTGCGGCGAAGATCGCGTCGATGACCCAGGCGGCCGCCGACTACGACATGCCGGCGATCGCCGTGACCGACCACGGCAACACGTTCGCGGCCTTCGAGTTCTACAAGGCGGCGAACGCCGCGGGTGTGAAGCCCATCATCGGCCTCGAGGCGTATGTGACCCCGGGAACCCACCGCAGCGACAAGACCCGTGTGCAGTGGGGATCGCCCGATCAGAAGAGCGACGACGTCTCGGGTTCCGGCGCGTACACCCACATGACCATGTGGAGCGAGACGACGCAGGGCATGCACAACCTGTTCCGACTCAGCTCGCTGTCGAGCATGGAGGGCTACTACTTCAAGCCCCGCATGGACCGCGAACTCCTGCAGACGTACGGCAAGGGCCTGATCGCCACGACCGGCTGCCCCTCCGGTGAGATCCAGACCAGGCTTCGTCTCGGGCAATACGACGCGGCGCGCGCGGCCGCGGCGGAGTTCCAGGATCTGTTCGGCAAGGAGAACTACTTCGCCGAGATCATGGACCACGGTCTCTCGATCGAGCGCCGCGTGATGTCCGATCTCATCCGGCTCGCCAAGGATCTGAACATCCCGCTCGTCGGCACGAACGATTCGCACTACACCCACCAGCACGAGGCCGACGCGCACGAGGCGCTCCTGTGCGTGCAGTCCGGCTCGACGCTCGACGACCCGAATCGCTTCAAGTTCGACGGCGACGGCTACTACATCAAGACGGCCGCCGAGATGCGCCAGCTCTTCCGCGATCACCCCGAGGCGTGCGACAACACACTCCTGATCGCCGAGCGCTGCGAGGTGGAGTTCAACACCGCCGCCAACTACATGCCGCGCTTCCCGGTGCCCGACGGCGAGACCGAAGACAGCTGGCTCGTCAAGGAGGTCGAGGCCGGCCTCCACTACCGGTACCCGAACGGCATCCCCGACAAGGTCCGCAAGCAGGCGGAGTACGAGACCGGCATCATCCTGCAGATGGGCTTCCCCGGATACTTCCTCGTCGTCGCCGACTTCATCAACTGGGCCAAAGACAACGGCATCCGTGTCGGCCCGGGGCGTGGCTCCGGAGCGGGATCCATGGTCGCCTACGCCATGAAGATCACCGACCTCGACCCGCTCGAGCACGGCCTGATCTTCGAGCGGTTCCTCAACCCCGACCGCGTCTCGATGCCCGACTTCGATGTCGACTTCGACGACCGTCGCCGCGGCGAGGTCATCGAGTACGTGACGAAGAAGTACGGCTCGGAGCGAGTTGCGCAGATCGTCACCTACGGCACGATCAAGTCCAAGCAGGCGCTCAAGGACGCCGGCCGTGTGCTGGGCCTCCCGTTCAGCATGGGGGAGCGCCTCACCAAGGCCATGCCGCCGCCCGTGATGGGCAAGGACATGGAGCTCGGCGGCATGTTCGACTCCGCGCACAAGCGCTACAAGGAGGCGAGCGAGTTCCGCGCGCTCATCGAGACCGACCCCGAGGCGAAGACGGTGTTCGACCGGGCGCTCGGACTCGAGGGGCTCAAGCGCCAGTGGGGTGTGCACGCCGCCGGCGTCATCATGTCGTCCGAGCCGCTGCTCGACATCATCCCGATCATGCGCCGCGAGCAGGACGGGCAGATCGTCACGCAGTTCGACTACCCGTCGTGCGAGTCGCTCGGACTCATCAAGATGGACTTCCTGGGGCTCCGCAACCTCACGATCATCTCCGACGCACTCGACAACATCCGCATGAACAGGGGAGAGGAGCTCGATCTCGAGCACCTCGCGCTCGACGACCGCGGCGCCTACGACCTGCTCGCCCGCGGCGACTCGCTCGGCGTGTTCCAACTCGACGGCGGGCCGATGCGCTCACTCATGCGCCTCATGAAGCCCGACAACTTCGGCGACATCTCGGCTCTCATCGCGCTGTACCGTCCCGGCCCCATGGGCGCCAACTCGCACACGAACTACGCGCTGCGCAAGAACGGCGCGCAGCCGATCACGCCGATCCACCCCGAGTTCACCGAGTCGCTCGCCGACATCCTCGAAGAGTCCTACGGCCTGATCATCTACCAGGAGCAGGTCATGGCGATCGCTCAGCGCGTCGCAGGGTTCTCGCTCGGACAGGCCGACATCCTCAGACGCGCGATGGGCAAGAAGAAGAAGTCCGAGCTCGACAAGCAGTTCGAGGGATTCCAGGCCGGGATGCACGCGAACGGCTATTCCGACGGCGCCGTGAACGCGCTGTGGGAGATCCTGCTGCCGTTCTCCGACTACGCCTTCAACAAAGCTCACTCGGCTGCGTACGGGGTCGTGTCGTACTGGACCGCCTATCTGAAGGCACACTATCCCGCCGAATACATGGCCGCGCTGCTCACGAGCGTGGGCGACTCGAAAGACAAGATGGCGCTCTACCTCAACGAGTGCCGTCGCATGGGCATCAAGGTGCTGCCGCCCGACGTCTCCGAGTCGATCAACTACTTCGCGGCCGTCGGCGACGACATCCGCTTCGGTCTGGGCGCGGTGCGCAACGTCGGCAGCAACGTCGTCGACGGCATCGTCGCCTCGCGCAAGGACGAGCGGTTCACCTCGTTCCATCATTTCCTCGACACGGTTCCGTTGCACGTGTCGAACAAGCGCACCGTCGAGTCGCTGATCAAGGCCGGCGCGTTCGACACGATGGGCGACACGCGCCGTGCGCTCATGGAGATCCACGAGGATGCCGTCGAGGCAGCCGTCGACCGCAAGCGCAACGAGGCCCAGGGAGCGATCGGGTTCGACTTCGACAGCCTGTACGACGGCATGGAGGAGGCCGCACCCGCGAAGGTGCCGACCCGCCCCGAATGGATCAAGAAGGACAAGCTCGCGTTCGAGCGCGAGATGCTCGGGCTGTACGTGTCCGATCACCCGCTCGCAGGGCTCGAGGTTCCGCTCGCGAAGCACGCCTCGATATCGATCCATGACCTCAACAACTCGGAGGATCTGCAGGACGGCGACCAGGTGACGGTCGCCGGACTCGTCACGAGCGTGCAGCACCGCGTCGCGAAGGCCAGCGGGAACCCGTACGGCATGATCACGGTCGAGGACTTCAACGGCGAGGTGACGGTCATGTTCATGGGCAAGACCTACACCGAGTTCCAGCACACGCTGCAGCAGGATTCGATCCTCGCGGTGCGCGGCCGGGTGTCCCGACGCGACGACGGGCTCAACCTGCACGCCCAGTCCGCTTTCGCACCCGATGTGGGCTCGTTCGACGCTGCGGGGCCCCTCGCGCTCGTGCTCGCCGAGCAGCGGGCGACCGAACGGGTCATGCAGGATCTCGCCGACATCCTCCGACGGCACAACGGTGAGACCGAGGTCATGCTGCGCGTGCATCGCGGGGGGACGGCCAAGGTGTTCGAGGTGCCGATGCCCGTGAAGGTCTCGGCCGACCTGTTCGGCGACCTCAAGTCGCTGCTCGGCCCCTCCTGCCTCGGCTGATCATCGATCGCCGACGATCCCCGACGCGTCGTCATCCGATGTCGCGCCCGGCGCCCTCTCCGGGGCACCCGGTAGGATCTTGACCCGTTGGGTGCGAGGCGTCCGAACCCGCACCGTGACGAAAGGACCACGCATGAGCACGGAATCCCCCTTCCTGAACAGTGATCCCGCGGATGCCGACGGGGCGACCGCCGCGTCCGTCGCCTCCGACGACGAGACCTTCTCAGACGACGACGGCGTTCTGTACGACGACGAGGTCACGCCGGAGTACGGCATCCTCGGTGTGACCCTGCGCGAGCTGCTCATCCTCGGCGTCTGGGTCGTGCTGTTCGTCCTGTCGTTCGTGCCGCTCGGCTGGGGACCCGCGCTCTGGGCGCAGGGCATCTCCTGGGTGCTGCCGATCGGTGTGCCCACCGTCGCTGTCTTCCTGCTCATGCTGCGCCGTTTCTCGCCGGAGGGCATCCGTCGCGTCGGGTCCCTCGGGATCGACCAGTTCGCCTCGGTCGCGTTCTCGGTCGCCGCGGTGTGGTGGGCCCAGTTGCTGTGGGAGTACCTCGCCGTCGTGATCGGCACCGGTGTCTCCGCTGTCGTGTGGGTGCCGTGGGTGCAGTTCGCGCTGAGCCTGGCGCTCGTCGCGCTCACCGTCTTCGCGCCGCTCATCCCGGGGCTCGCCGAAGACTTCCACGGGCGCCTCGTGACGCTCGCGCACCGTAACGCGAACCCCGCACGTCCGGTGATCGCTCGTCCCCGTGCGGAGCGTCCGGTCCCCGAGCCCGCCGAGCAGTCCGCGGCGGACGGCGCCGCGCCCACTGCCCCTGCGTACGCCGCCGATGCGCCGACGACCCTCCCCGCCGGCGGACTCGACGTCGAGCTGTCCGGCCAGCAGGCGACCGACGAGGTCGCCCGCCTCGACCTCGCGGCGCAGGTGCCGCTGTCGTCCCACGCATCGGGCGGCGGGACGGGCACCGAGCAGACGACGTCCGACGAGGAGTACACGCCGTCGTACTCGCGGCGCTCGTGGAACGACGAGCCCGACATCGCCACCGACACCGGGAGCATCGAGTCGATGCTCGGCGCGCCCGCGCAGGAGATCGGCGCGCCGCAGACCGAAGCCGTCGCGACGGCTGACGACGTCGCCGATCTCGATGCGACGAACCCGCGCGAGCCCGCGCCCGCCGCGCAGCCCTTCTGGATCCTCGCGCCCACGGAGCGCGACGTGCACGACGAGCGCGGGGAGGCGATCTTCCGCATCGGTCCGACGGCCTGGGCACTCGTGATCGAGGACCGCGGCGGCGCGTTCGTCGTGCGTCACGATGACGGCCGCATCGGGTACCTGCACGACATCTCCGACATCACGAAGGGCTGACGGTGCGCACGATCGATCTGCGAGGGCGAGAGCTCTCGCCCGCCGACATGCTCGCTGCCGTGCCGCGTGCCACCCAGGCCAGGGCCGAGGCCCTCGACACCGCTGCCCGCATCGTCGACGACGTCAGGGAACGAGGCGACGCCGCACTGCGTGAGCAGGCCGAGCGCTTCGACCGCGTCACGGGGCACGACATCCGCGTTCCCGCCGCGCACATCGACGATGCGCTGGCCGCCCTCGCCCCCGAGGTGCGCAGCGCGCTCGAGGAGGCGATCCGACGCGTGCGTCTCGCGTCTGCGGCGCAGGTTCCCGCGCCGCAGACGACCCGGATCGGCGACGGCGCCGTCATCACCCAGCGCTGGCAGCCGGTGCAGCGCGTCGGCGTGTACATCCCCGGCGGCAAGGCCGTGTACCCGTCGAGCGTGGTCATGAACGTCGTGCCCGCGCAGGTCGCCGGCGTCACCCAGATCGCCCTCGCCTCTCCGCCGCAGGCCGACCAGAACGGTCGCGTCCACCCCACGATCCTCGCGGCCGCGGGTCTGCTCGGTGTCACCGAGGTCTACGCGATGGGCGGTGCCGGAGCGATCGGCGCCTTCGCGCACGGTGTGAGCGGCATCGGCCTCGACCCCGTCGATGTCGTGTCCGGCCCGGGCAACAACTACGTCGCCTCGGCCAAACGCGCCGTCGCCGGCGTCGTCGGCACGGACTCCGAAGCCGGGGCGACCGAGATCCTGGTGGTCGCCGACGCGGCAGCCGATGCACGGCTGATCGCCGCGGACCTCATCAGCCAGGCCGAGCACGACGAGCAGGCCTCGGCCGTGCTCGTCACCGACTCGGTCGACCTCGCCGACCGGGTCGTCGCCGCTGTGGCCGAGTTGGCGCCGCGCACTCGTCACGCCGCGCGCGTGGCCGCCGCGCTCGACGGTCCGCAGTCGGCGATCGTGCTGGTCGACGACCGCGCCATGGCGACCGCGTTCAGCAACGCCTATGCGCCCGAGCACCTCGAACTGCACCTCGACGACGCCGACGACGCCGCTGCCGCGTTCACGAGCGCCGGCGCCGTGTTCGTCGGCGATCAGACGCCGGTGAGCCTCGGCGACTACATGGCGGGCAGCAACCACGTGCTGCCCACCGGCGGCCAGGCGCGCTACGCGCCGGGGCTCGGCGCCTACACGTTCCTGCGCCCGCAGCAGGTCATCGCCTACGACCGGGAGGCCTTGGCCGCCGTGCGCGCGGGGGTCGTCGCGCTCGCGAACACCGAGATCCTACCCGCGCACGGCGAGGCGATCGAGGCGCGCTTCACGGCGTAGGATCGGTCAGATGCACTGCCCCTTCTGCCGCAACCCGGACTCCCGTGTCATCGACTCGCGCACGAGCGACGACGGGCTCTCGATCCGCCGACGTCGTCAGTGTCCGAAGTGCGGCGGTCGATTCACGACCACCGAGACCGCGAGCCTCAACGTCATCAAGCGCTCGGGCGTCATGGAGCCGTTCAGCCGCGAGAAGGTGATCTCCGGCGTCCGCAAGGCGTGCCAGGGGCGACCCGTCACCGAGGCCGACCTGGCGATCCTCGCGCAGCGCGTCGAGGAGGCCGTGCGGCAGACCGGCGTCTCTCAGCTCGACACGAACGAGATCGGCCTGGCGATCCTCGGCCCGCTCCGTGAGCTCGATGAAGTGGCCTACCTGCGCTTCGCCAGCGTGTATCAGGCGTTCGACTCGCTCGAGGACTTCGAGAGCGCGATCACCGATCTGCGCGCCGACCACGCGGAACGCGAGCCCGTCGACCGGTAACCTGGCAGGGATGTATCCGCTGCTCTTCCGCGCCGTCCTGTCGCGCTTCGACCCCGAGTTCGCCCATCACGCCGGCATGGCGGTGATCAGGGTGCTCGGCGCGCCGCCGTTCTCGGCCATGACGCGCGCCCTGACGAAGCCCGATCCCTCGCTGCGCGTCGACGCTCTGGGGCTCACCTTCCCTTCGCCGTTCGGCATCGCCGCGGGCTTCGACAAGAACGCCGTCGGCGTGCGCGGTCTCACGGCGCTCGGCTTCGGACACGTCGAGGTCGGTACGATCACCGCGATCCCTCAGGACGGCAACCCCAAGCCCCGACTCTTCCGACTCATCGCCGACCGCGCGGTCATCAACCGCATGGGGTTCAACAACCAGGGCGCGGATGCGGTCGCCCGACGCCTCGCCACCCTGCGTCGCGGTGCGCCCGACACCGTGATCGGCGTCAACATCGGCAAGAGCCGCGTCGTCGACGTCGACGAGGCGACCGACGACTACGTGGCCTCTGCGACCCGCCTCGCGCCCCTCGCCGACTATCTCGCCGTGAACGTGTCGTCGCCGAACACGCCGGGGCTGCGCGGCCTGCAGGCGGTCGAGACCCTGGCACCGCTGCTGCGTGCGGTGAAGGCAGCGGCGGGGGCGACTCCGCTGCTCGTGAAGATCGCGCCCGACCTCCCGGACGAGGAGATCACGGCGATCGCGCAGCTCGCGGTCGCCGAGGGACTCGCGGGCATCATCGCGCACAACACCACCATCAGCCGCGACGGACTGCTCACCGACCCGGCGACCGTCGAGGCGGCAGGCGCCGGGGGGCTCTCCGGCGCGCCGCTCAAGGAGCGGTCGCTCCAGGTGCTGCGACGGGTGCGCGCCGCGGTCCCCGAGGACTTTTGCGTCATCGCGGTGGGGGGTGTCGAGACTCCCGCCGACGTGCAGGAGCGGCTCTCGGCGGGTGCCACGCTGGTGCAGGGATACACCGCATTCCTCTATCGCGGTCCCTTCTGGGGACGCGAGATCAACCGCGGACTCGTCCGCGGACGCTGACGGGCGCATCGCGCACACACGCAGAAGGCGCCCGGCTCTCGCGAGCGGGCGCCTTCTGCGTGCCTGTGGGGCGGATGCCGGTCGGCGGGGGATCAGTCCGGGTACTGGCCGCGCTTGACCTGCGCCTTCGGAAGACGCATGAAGCGCATCTGCAGCGATCGCATGGCGGCGTACCAGCCGAGCCCGCGCTCCATGCGCTCCTGCCCGAACTTCGCCGCGATCTTGCGCTTGACGCGGAAGCCGAGCAGGATCATGCCGCCGATCGCGAGCACGAGGTAGGCCATCATCACGAGGTACGCCCAGCCGGCGACGGCGAATCCGGCGATCGCGAGGTTCGGCGGGAGGAGCGAGATGAGGATCACGAGCACCATGACGCCCATCACGAACTCGGCGGGGTGCCATCCGGCATCCACGTAGTCGCGCACCCAGCGGCGCTGCGGGCCCTTGTCGCGAGCCGGGAGGTACTTCTCCTCGCCCGCGGCGAGTCCTGCCTGCGCACGTGATCGGCGCTCGTTCAGCTCGGCGCGCGCGGCGGCCTTGGCCTCCTTGGTGTTCGCGACCAGCGGTCGACGACGCGCCGCCTCCTGCTCCGCCCGGGTCGGCGTGGCGCGTCCCTTGCCCGCGGCGGGCGTCTCGGGGGCGTCGTCGTTCGTCGGCGGGGATGCGGGGGAAGTGGCCACGAGGTTCCTCGGTTCGGTGTGAGCGGATCACCTTAAGATTACTCGCATGACTTCTCCTGTTCAGCCCGGCGACCAGATTCCGACCAGCGACCGCGAGCCCGCCGTCCTGGAGGCGGCGTCGACCGGGATGCCGGCGGCGCTGAGCGATCTCGGACACCTCGTGCGGATCCCGGGCATGGCATGGCCCGCGTTCGATCAGACGCAGCTCGAGCGCAGTTCCGAAGCCGTCGCGGCACTCGCCGAGGGCACGGGCGTGTTCGACAGCGTTCGCATCCTCCGTGCGGGCATCCCGGGCACCGAGGAGGTCGGGCAGCCGGCCGTGCTCGCGACGCGCGCGGCGAAGAACGGCAAGCCGACCATTCTGCTCTATGCCCACCACGATGTGCAGCCTCCCGGCGACGAGGCGCTGTGGGAGACGCCGCCGTTCGAGCCGACCGTCCGCGACGGACGCCTGTACGGACGCGGGGCGGCCGACGACAAGGCCGGCATCATGGCGCACATCGCCTCGATCCGTGCGGTGTCCGAGGTGCTCGGCGACGACCTCGAGCTCGGCATCGCGATGTTCATCGAGGGCGAGGAGGAGTACGGCTCCCGTTCCTTCGCGCAGTTCCTCTCCGACAACAAGGACGCCCTGCGGGCGGACGCGATCGTGGTAGCCGACTCGGGCAACTGGGACTCCGAGACCCCGGGCCTCACGGTGTCGCTCCGCGGCAACGCGCGCTTCACGGTGCGCGTGCGCACGCTCGACCACGCCTCGCACTCCGGCATGTTCGGGGGAGCCGTGCCCGATGCGATGATGGCGACGGTCACGATGCTGTCGACGCTGTGGAACGGCGACGGCTCCGTCGCCGTCGAGGGGATGACCGAGCGCGACGCGCCGACGCCCGATTACTCGGAGGAGACCCTGCGCGATGAGGCAGGGCTCCTGCCTGGCACGTCCCCGATCGGCGACGGCACGATCCTCAGCCGCATCTGGAACAAGCCGTCGGTCACGGTCATCGGCATCGACGCCACGAGCGTCGCGGCGGCCTCCAACACCCTCCTCCCCGAGGTCTCGGTCGTGATCAGCGCGCGCGTCGCGCCCGGGCAGTCGGGGGAGGACGCGTACGCGGCCCTCGAGGCGCACCTGCGCGCCCACGCCCCGTTCGGCGCCGAGCTGACGTTCTCCGACGTCGACCTCGGCAACGGCTTCCTCGTCGACACGAGCGGCTGGGCGGTCGCGCTGACCCGCTCGGCGATGCACGACGGCTACGGAGTCGCCCCGATCGACCTGGGCGTCGGCGGGTCGATCCCGTTCATCGCCGATCTCGTGCGGGAGTTCCCCGCCGCGCAGATCCTGGTGACGGGCGTCGAGGACCCGCACTCCCGCGCGCACAGTCCGAACGAGTCGCTGCACCTCGACACGTTCCGCCACGCCGTCGCGACCGAGGCGCTGCTGCTCTCGCGCATGAACGACGTCGTGATCTGACCCCCGCCCACCGGGGTGGAGGGTAAAATCGAGGCACCAGCCGTGTGCGAGCGCGGCAGATCCGAAGGAGCGACATGAGCGACACCACACTCACCCCGGCCGAGACCGCGCAGGCACACGGCGTGAAGCTGACCGACGCGGCCGCCACCAAGGTCAAGAACCTCCTCGAGCAGGAGGGTCGCGACGACCTTCGTCTGCGCGTCGCGGTGCAGCCCGGAGGATGCTCGGGCCTCATCTACCAGCTCTACTTCGACGAGCGCTTCCTCGAGGGCGACGAGACCGTCGACTTCGACGGCGTCGAGGTCATCGTCGACAACATGAGCGTCCCGTACCTGGACGGCGCGTCGATCGATTTCAAGGACACGATCTCCGAGCAGGGCTTCACGATCGACAACCCCAACGCGGCGGGCAGCTGCGCCTGCGGCGACAGCTTCCACTGATCCGATCGGCTCCGCCAACCTGCGTGGTTGGCATGAATCGGGTGTGAGGTTGCCCTAGACTTGGGTGTGCCCTGTCCGCAATCTGAAAGGTGCATCGTGCCCTCGAAACGCCGCCTTCGTTGGGTCGCTCTTCCGCTGGGAGTAGTGACCGCCGTGGCCCTGGCTGGATGTACCACCACCGAGCTGAACGGGTACCTCCCCGGCTTCGTGGACGACGGACCAGCAGCCACGAACCAGACCGAGCGGGTCTCCTCGCTGTGGGTCAACTCGTGGATCGTCCTCCTCGCGGTCGGCGTGATCACCTGGGGCCTGATGGCCTGGGCCGCGATCGCGTACCGCCGCCGCAAGGGGCAGACCGGTCTGCCGGTGCAGATGCGCTACAACATGCCGATCGAGATCTTCTACACGATCGTGCCGCTCATCCTGGTGCTGGGTATGTTCTTCTTCACGGCCCGTGACCAGGCCGCCATCGAGGCGAAGTGGGACGACCCCGACGTCGAGATCACCGCGATCGCCAAGCAGTGGGCGTGGGACTTCCAGTACGACGGCGACGAGGACGACAACTCCGACGCCGTGTGGACCATGGGAATCCAGGCGCAGCCGGATGCCGCGGGCAACATCGACCAGGATCTGCTCCCCACGCTGGTGCTCCCGGTCGACCAGAAGGTCACGATCAACCTGCAGTCCCGCGACGTCATCCACTCCTTCTGGATCATCGACTTCCTCTACAAGAAGGACATGTACATCGGGAAGGACAACTCCTGGTCGTTCATACCCACCCGCGTCGGGGAGTACGCCGGCAAGTGCGCCGAGCTCTGCGGCGAGTACCACTCGATGATGCTCTTCAACGTCAAGGTCGTTGAGCAGGACGAATACGACGCCTACCTCGAGACGCTCAAGGAGGAGGGGAACACGGGAGACATCACCGACGCTTACGACCGTCTGGCGAACTACCCGGGCACCACCCCCGCGACCGGCACCGAGGAAGGGGAGGAGTAAGCCATGT
This sequence comes from Microbacterium sp. NPDC089695, assembly GCF_044749085.1. NCBI lineage: Bacteria > Bacillati > Actinomycetota > Actinomycetes > Micrococcales > Microbacteriaceae > Microbacterium > Microbacterium sp. NPDC089695. The sequence goes on along the minus strand of NZ_JBIVHG010000004.1, from coordinate 133,974 downwards.
CGACCACTGAAGCCCCCCGCACCGACGAGGCGCCCCGCTCGCGCCCCACGACCCTCCCGGCTCGCCAGGCCGCTCTCATGAGCTCCTCGCGCGTCGAGCAGAAGGGCAACATCGTCGTCAAGTGGATCACCTCGACCGACCACAAGACGATCGGGTACATGTACCTCATCGCGTCGGTGCTGTTCTTCCTCCTCGGCGGCGTGATGGCCCTCGTCATCCGCGCCGAGCTCTTCGCGCCGGGAATGCAGATCATCCCGACGAAGGAGCAGTACAACCAGCTGTTCACGATGCACGGCACGATCATGCTGCTGATGTTCGCGACGCCGCTGTTCGCCGGTTTCGCGAACGCGATCCTGCCGCTGCAGATCGGTGCTCCCGACGTCGCCTTCCCGCGTCTGAACGCGTTCGCGTTCTGGCTCTTCCTGTTCGGCTCGACCATCGCGGTCGCCGGCTTCCTCACCCCGCAGGGTGCGGCATCCTTCGGCTGGTTCGCCTATCAGCCGCTCGCGAGCGCCTCGTTCTCGCCGGGCGCGGGCGGCAACCTCTGGATGCTGGGTCTCGGCATCTCCGGATTCGGAACCATCCTCGGCGCCGTGAACTTCATCACGACGATCATCACGATGCGCGCCCCGGGTATGACGATGTGGCGCATGCCGATCTTCTCCTGGAACACGCTCATCACGAGCCTCCTGGTCCTGATGGCCTTCCCGGTGCTCGCCGCCGCGATCTTCGCCGCCGGCGCCGACCGCGTGCTCGGCGCGCACATCTACGACCCGGCCAACGGCGGCGTCCTGCTCTGGCAGCACCTGTTCTGGTTCTTCGGTCACCCCGAGGTGTACATCATCGCCCTGCCGTTCTTCGGCATCGTGTCCGAGGTCTTCCCGGTCTTCAGCCGCAAGCCGATCTTCGGGTACAAGACCCTCGTCTACGCGACCATCGCGATCGCGGCTCTCTCCGTCGCGGTGTGGGCCCACCACATGTACGTCACCGGCTCCGTGCTGCTGCCGTTCTTCGCTCTCATGACGATGCTCATCGCTGTGCCGACGGGTGTGAAGATCTTCAACTGGATCGGAACGCTCTGGCGAGGATCCGTGACCTTCGAGACTCCGATGGTCTTCGCCCTCGGCTTCCTCGTGTCGTTCGTCTTCGGCGGTCTGACCGGTGTCATCCTCGCGGCTCCGCCGCTGGACTTCGCGCTGTCCGACTCGTACTTCGTCGTCGCCCACTTCCACTACGTCGTCTTCGGAACCGTCGTCTTCGCGATGTTCTCCGGCTTCTACTTCTGGTGGCCGAAGTGGACCGGTCGCATGCTGAACGAGCGCCTCGGCTACGTGCACTTCTGGATGCTGTTCATCGGCTTCCACATGACGTTCCTCATCCAGCACTGGCTGGGCGTCGACGGCATGGTGCGTCGCTACGCGGACTACTCGGCGGCCGACGGCTGGACCTGGCAGAACCAGGTGTCGACGATCGGTGCGATCATCCTGGGAGCCTCGATGCTGCCGTTCTTCCTGAACGTCTGGATCACGGCGCGCAAGGCTCCGAAGGTCACCGTCAACGATCCGTGGGGCTACGGCGCCTCGCTCGAGTGGGCCACCTCGTGCCCGCCGCCGCGTCACAACTTCACGTCGATCCCGCGCATCCGCAGCGAGCGTCCGGCATTCGATCTGAACCATCCGGAGGCTGCGGAGTTCGCTACCACGGCTCCCGGCGAGCGAGAGGGCCACTGACCCATGCGCGACAACGTCATCCTCTGGTGGATCCTGACCGCGTTCTTCGCGCTGGTCGGCGTCGTCTACACCGGTTGGCACATCCTGGCCACGCCGAACGACAACTTCGCGATGCGAATCGAGTGGGTCGGCACCGTGGCGCTGTTCTTCGCGGCCTTCATGGGCGCGATGATCGCCTTCTATCTCGACCGCACGCACAAGGCGCAGAAGGGTGAACTTCCCGAAGACATCCTGACCAGCGACATCGACGACGGCGACCCCGAGCTCGGCGAGTTCAGCCCGTGGTCCTGGTGGCCGCTCGTCCTCGCGGCGTCGGCGGCGATCTTCGTCGTCGGACTCGCCGTGGGTCACTTCCTGCTCCCGATCGGACTCGCGATCTTCGTCGTCGCGATCGTCGGCTGGGTGTACGAGTACTACCGAGGCAACTTCGCCCGCTGACTCATGACGCAGAAGGCCCCTGGGACGCATCCCAGGGGCCTTCTGCGTGCCCGAGATTGCTAGGCGCGCGTGCGGATGCGGGCGATACCGGTGAGAGGGTCGACGGGCCGTCGATGGACGCCGTCGGCGTCCTCCACGGGATAACCTTCGCGCACCCAGTACTCGAAGCCGCCGATCATCTCCTTGACGTCGTAGCCGAGCTTCGCGAACTCGAGCGCTCCCTTGACGCCGGCGTTGCATCCAGGGCTCCAGCAGTAGACGACCACCTGAGCGTCCTGAGCGATCTCGACGGGTGCCCGGGTGGCGATCTCCCGGTAGGGCATGTGCACGGCGCCGGCGACGCGTCCCTGTGCCCACGCCTCGGCGGAGCGCACATCGACGATCATGAGGTCGTCGCCGCGCGTCAGCGCCGCATAGGCGTCGCTGGCGTCGGTCTCCGAGGCGAGTCTGGCTGCGTAGTAGTCGGCGCGATCGATCATGAGGCCAGACTATGGAGGTCCGCCCCTTATCCGCCGCTGCGATCCTGACGATGACGCGTCGGATTCCGCCAATCACGCAGGACGGAGTTCCGTCAGAGCTCCACAGTCATCTGCAGGCGGCGACCGTAGCGGTCGATGCCGAGCGAGGCTTCCGTCTCGACGAGCCCGAGCTGGAATCCGGACTCCGGGATGCTCTCCAGGAAGCCGCAGGAGGCGTAGAAGGGCGCGTTCCACGGGATGTCGGCGTAGGTGCGGAGAGTGACGCGCGTGTACCCGCGCTCCCGCGCCTCATCGAGCGCGGCCGTGACGAGGCTGCGGCCGTATCCCTGCTGCCCCGACTCCGGGAGCACGGAGAGCTGCTCGAGGTGGGCGTGCCCGTCGACGTCGAGGACGTGCACGAAGCCGACAGGGAAGTCGTCGTCGGGGTCGTCGAGCACGAGGACGTAGCCCGGCTGTCCGAGGCGCTCGATCGCATCTCCCGGCGGCGGCCACTCCGGCGCGCCGAGAACGTCGATGAGCAGAGCGTCGGCTGCGGCCTCGATCGCCTGGATCATCTCGGCGTCATCGGCGGCCGCCTCGCGGATGACCGTGGTCGTCACGACGCGCCTCCGTCCTCCGCGGCGAACGCTGCGGTGCAGGAGGCGGCACAGGGGACTCGTACGGAGGCCATGCCCCGATCCTCCCACGTGAACATGAGAAGGCCCTGTCCGCGAACGGACAGGGCCTTCTCGGGGAGGGGCGGGTCTTACTCGCCGTCCTCCGACTTCTTCTTGCGAGGCTTCTTCACGGGCTCGGTCGCGATGACCGTGCTGGGCGTGTTCGGCGTCTCGTCCACGTGGGTCTCATCGACCGTGAGCGGGGCGTCGGGGAAGCCTGCGCGCTCGTGGGCACCCTGGATCTCGGCAGCCTCGGTCTCCTCGTTGTGAGCCGTGACGTGGTGCTGGTGCGCATCGGCCTCGTCGATCTCAGCCTGCGTGAGCGGGGCGAGACGGTCTTCGAAGAACCACCGCGAGATCGAGGAGCGAAGGTTCTCGGTCCACGGGATGCGGCCCTTGTCGTTCGGACGCACCACCAGGGGCTCGTAGCCGTCGACGTCGATGAGCTTCCAGCGGTCGTACTTGTCGACCGGCTCGTGGACCTCGATGAACTCGCCGCCGGGGAGGCGCACGATACGCCCCGACTCGAAGCCGTGCAGGACGATCTCGCGATCCTTCTTCTGCAGGGCCAGGGCGATGCGCTTCGTGACGAAGTATCCGAGGATCGGGCCGAGGAACAGCAGCGCTTGCAGCGTGTGGATCACGCCCTCCATCGTGAGCATGAAGTGCGTCGCGATGAGGTCGGACGATGCTGCCGCCCACAGCACGGCGTAGAAGATGACGCCGGCCACGCCGATCGCGGTACGGGTCGCCGCGTTGCGGGGACGCTGGGCGATGTGGTGCTCGCGCTTGTCGCCCGTGACCCACGCCTCGAGGAACGGGTAGATCGCGACGACCACGATGAACAGTCCGAGCACGGCGACCGGCGCCAGGATGCCGAACGACCACGTGTGGTTGAGGAACACGACGTCCCAGTTCGACGGAGCGAGACGCAGAGCGCCGTCCGCGAAGCCGATGTACCAGTCGGGCTGGGTTCCGGCGGAGACGGGGGATGGGTCGTAAGGTCCGTAGTTCCAGATCGGGTTGATCTGGAAGAACGTCGCGATCAGGACGATCGTGCCGAAGACGATGAACAGGTAGCCGCCCATCTTCGACATGTACACCGGCATCATCGGGTAACCGACGACGTTGTCGTTCGTGCGGCCGGGGCCGGCGAACTGGGTGTGCTTGTTGACGATCATCAGCATGAGGTGCACGACGATCAGCGCGATGACGAGCATCGGCAGCAGGAGGATGTGCAGCGTGTAGAGGCGCCCCACGATGTCGGTGCCGGGGAACTCGCCGCCGAAGAGCAGGAACGAGATCCAGGTGCCGACGAGCGGGAAGCCCTTGATCATGCCGTCGATGATGCGGAGGCCGTTGCCCGAGAGCAGGTCGTCAGGCAGCGAGTATCCGGTGAAGCCCTCGGCCATGGCCAGGATGAACAGCACGAAGCCGATCACCCAGTTGAGCTCACGCGGCTTGCGGAACGCGCCGGTGAAGAAGACGCGCAGCATGTGCACGCCGATGCCGGCCACGAAGACCAGGGCGGCCCAGTGGTGGATCTGGCGGACCAGGAGTCCGCCGCGCAGGTCGAAGGAGATGTGCAGCGACGACTCGAGCGCCGCCGACATCGCGATGCCGCGCATCGGCGCGTACGCACCTGTGTAGTGCGTCTCGACCATGGAGGCCTGGAAGAAGAACGTCAGGAAGGTTCCGGAGAGGAACACGACCACGAAGCTCCACAGCGCGATCTCGCCGAGCATGAACGACCAGTGGTCGGGGAAGATCTTGCGTCCGAGCTCCTTGACGAAGCCGGAGAGGCTGGTGCGCTCATCGATGTAGTTCGACGCGGCGCCGACGAAGCGGCCGCCGAGCGGCGCCTTGGTGTCCTTGTCCTCTTTGGACAGCGTTGCGGTGCTCAATGGCGCTCCCAGAAGCTCGGGCCGACGGGCTCGGTGAAGTCACTGCGTGCGACGAGGTAGCCCTCGTCGTCGACGGTGATGGGCAGCTGCGGCAGCGGACGCGCGGCCGGGCCGAAGATGACCTTGGCGTGGTCCGTGACGTCGAACTGCGACTGGTGGCAGGGGCAGAGGAGGTGGTGCGTCTGCTGCTCGTACAGCGCCACGGGGCAGCCGACGTGCGTGCAGACCTTCGAGTACGCGACGATGCCGTCGTACGACCAGTCCTTGCGTTCTTCCGACTCGATGAGCTGCTCGGGACGCAGACGCATCATGAGGACGATGGCCTTGGCCTTCTCCTCCAGGTAGCCGTCGTGGTGGCTGAGCGTCGCGAGCTCCTCGGGGATCACGTGGAACGCGGAGCCGAGCGTGACGTCCGCAGCGCGGATCGGGGTGCCGTCGGGGTCGCGGACGAGACGAGCGCCCTCTTCCCACATCGTGTGCTTGAGCAGCGCGACGGGGTCGCCGGCGGTGGGGTCCTCGGGGGTGCTGTGCGGGGCGAGGCCGCGGAACAGCGTGACACCGGGGATGATCGACGCCACGATCGCCGCGAACAGCGAGTTGCGGATCATGGTGCGACGGCCGAAGCCGGACTCCTCGTTCGCGGCCTCGAACGAGGCGATGACCGCCTCGCGCGTCGAGTCCTTGCCCCGGGTGGGGTGGCGGTGCTCGATGTGCTCCTTGTCGGCCATCAGCGCCTTCGACCAGTGGATCGCGCCGATACCGATCGCGAGCAGCGCGAGTGCGATGCCGAGACCGATGAAGAGGTTGTTCTGGCGGATGTCGATGAGCGCGCCGCTCTCGATCGGGAACAGCATGTAGGCGGCGACTGCCCAGATGCTTCCCGCGAGCGATAGGTAGAACAGGGTGTAGACCGTGCGCTCCGCCGTCTTCTCGGCGCGCGGGTCCTTGTCGGTCATCCGCTCACGATGCGGCGGCAGCCCCGGGTTCTGCACGGGGTCGCTGACTGCGACGCCCAGCCCCGGAGAGGGCTGGTAGGCCCTGTCAAGAGCCTGCGAGTCGTCGTCGTGTGCCATGGTGCTCCTCGTACGTTCCTCTTCGATGAATAAGCGTCAGTTGGACTTCGCCGTGATCCACACGGTGATGGCGACCAAGGCGCCGATTCCGAAGATCCAGACGAACAGGCCCTCGGACACCGGACCGAGCGAGCCGAGCGAGAAACCGCCGACCTGCACGGACTGCTGCTGGAAGAGCAGTGCCGAGATGATGTCGCGCTTGTCCTCGTCGGACAGGTTCATGTCGCCGAAGACGGGCATGTTCTGCGGGCCGGTGACCATGGCGGCGTACATGTGCAGCGCGCTGGTCTCGGTCAGTCCGGGGGCGTACTTGCCCTCGGTGAGAGCGCCACCGGCGGCGGCGACGTTGTGGCACATCGCGCAGTTGACGCGGAAGAGCTCGGCGCCGTTCGCGACATCGCCCTTTCCGTCGAGCGTCCGCTCGGAGGGGAAGGTCGGGCCGGGGGCCACGGACTGCACGTACGAGGACACGGCGAGGATCTGGTCCTCCGTGAACTGCGCTTCCTTCTGCGGTGCCTGCGGGCCCTGCATCTGCAGCGGCATGCGTCCGGTCGACATCTGGAACTCGACCGCGAGCTCGCCCACGCCGTACAGGCTGGGGCCGTTGGCGGTGCCCTGCATGTCGAGGCCGTGACAGGTGGCGCAGTTCGCCTGGAACAGCTTCTCGCCGTCCTCGACGGTGAGCGTGCTCGAGGCCGCCGTCTGGGTGTCGGTCGCGGCGAACGCGGCCGACGCTCCGGCGTACACGGCGCCGGTGATCATGAGGCCTGCTCCGATGAGGGCGGCCGCAGCCAGGGGACTGCGACGACCGTTCGAACGGCGCTTCTTCTCTCGTGCCATCTCGGGGATCAGCTCCGCTCTTATTTCAGGAAGTAGATAACGACGAACAGCACGATCCAGACGACGTCGACGAAGTGCCAGTAGTAGGACACCACGATCGAGGAGGTCGCCTCCTTGTGCCGGAAGTTCTTGACGGCGTAGGCGCGCCCGATGACGAGCAGGAACGCGATCAGACCGCCGGTGACGTGCAGGGCGTGGAAGCCCGTGGTGATGTAGAAGGCCGACGCGTAGGAGTCGGCGCTGATCGGGAGGCCCTCGGCGACGAGCTGGGCGTACTCCCAGACCTGGCCGGACACGAAGATCGCGCCCAGGGCGAAGGTGAGGAAGAACCATTCGACCATGCCCCAGCCGAACAGGCGGCGACGACCGGCACCGTTCTTCTGGCCCTTGGCGATGCGGTACGGCTGCAGGTCCTCGGCAGCGAACACGCCCATCTGGCACGTGAACGAGGAGAGCACCAGGATCGCCGTGTTGACGAAGGCGAACGGCACGTTCAGCAGCTCGGTGCGGTCGGCCCAGAGCTCGGGGGAGGTGCTGCGGAGGGTGAAGTAGATCGCGAAGAGTCCCGCGAAGAACATCACCTCACTGCCGAGCCACACAATGGTGCCGACAGCTACCGGGTTGGGCCGCTTGATGGTTCTCGCCGCCGGGGCATACGTCGCTGAGGTCGTCACCCCTCCATTATGGCCGATCCGCGAGCGTGATTCTTGCACTCCGGGGCCCCGAATCGCCTTCATTCGACTTAGGGGACCCTAAGAAAACACTGCGAATCCACGGTGAATCCGCGGGAAACGGGGGATGCACGTCGTCGGGTGCCGGGGTCGGAAGAATCTGAGCGCTCGTGCCGCGCCGATAGGATCGCACACATGGCTGAATCGCTGACCTGGTCCGACGTCCTCACCACACTCCTGGAGCGTCGCGACCTCAGCGTCTGGGAGTCGACGTGGGCCATGCGCCAGATCATGCGCGGCGACGTGACCGAGGCTCAGCTCGCCGGGTTCCTAGTCGCGCTGCGCGCCAAGGGCGAGACCATCGATGAGATCGTCGGGTTCCGCGACGCGATCCTCGAGGCGGCCGTACCGCTGCCGGTCTCGCCGAACGTGCTCGATATCGTCGGCACGGGAGGAGACCGCGTCGGCACGGTCAACGTCTCGACCACGGCGGCGATCATCATCGGCTCCGCCGGCATCCCGGTGGTCAAGCACGGCAACAGGGCGGCGAGCTCGGCATCCGGTTCTTCCGACGTCCTGAGCGCACTCGGTCTGGAGCTGACGCTCGACCCCACCGCGGTGTCGTCCATCCTCGACCGCACCGGCATCACGTTCGCGTGGGCAGGCGCCTTCCACCCCGGGTTCAAACACGCCGGCCCCGTCCGTGCGGAGCTCGGCGTGCCGACCGTGTTCAACATGCTCGGACCGCTGTGCAACCCCGCACGCGCCGAGGCCAACGCGGTCGGCGTGGCGCAGATGGAACGCGTGCCGCTCATCACCGGGGTGTTCCGCACGCGAGGCGCGACCGCTCTCGTCTTCCGCGGCGACGACGGGCTCGACGAGCTCACCACGACCGGCCACAGCCGTATCTGGGAGGTCACGCGCGGAGACATCCACGAGCACGATCTCGATCCTCGCGACCTCGGCATCCCGATCGCGGATCTCGCGGATCTCATCGGCGGCACCCCCGAGCACAACGCCGCCGTGCTGCGCCGCACCCTCGAAGGCGAGAAGGGGGCCGTGCGCGACATCGTGCTGCTCAACGCGGCCGCCGGCATCGTCGCCTTCGAGCTCTCGCAGGATGCTGCGCAGGCACAGCGTCCGATCGTCGAGCGGCTGCGCGAGGGGTACGCCCGCGCGGCCGCGGCGGTCGACGACGGACGGGCCGCCGCGAAGCTCGACCAGTGGATCGGCGTCAGCCGGGAGCTGGCCTCGGCCTGAGGACGCCATGGACCCGGTCGCCGCACTGCTCGAGATCGCGTCGCTGCTGGAGCGCGAGCGGGCGTCGCGCTATCGGGCGAAGGCATTCCGGCAGGCCGCTGCGACCCTGCAGCAACTGCCCGAAGACGTGCGGGACGACCCCACGCGGCTGCGCGCCGCGAAGGGCATCGGCGAGTCGACCTTCGGGGTGATCCGCCAGGCGCAGGCAGGATCCGTGCCGGACTATCTGGTGGAGCTGCGCGGGGAGGTCGAGCCGGAGATCGCATCCGAGCTCCGCGGAAAACTCCGCGGCGACCTCCATGCGCACACGGACTGGTCGGACGGCACGACCCCGATCGCGGTGATGGCCGCGGCTGCGCGCGCGCTGGGTCACGAGTACCAGGCCGTCACCGACCACTCGCCGAGACTGCGCGTCGCTCGCGGACTCTCCGCCGAGCGGCTGCGCGAGCAGATCCCGCTCGTGCGCGCCGAGTCCGGTGACGGCTTCACCCTGCTCGCCGGGATCGAGGTCGACATCCTCGAAGACGGCGCCCTCGATCAGGAGGACGGGCTGCTCGCGGAACTCGACATCGTCGTGGCTTCGGTGCACTCGAAGCTCCGCATGGATGCGCGGCCGATGACCGCGCGGATGCTTGCTGCGGTGGCGCATCCACGGGTGAACGTGCTCGGGCACTGCACGGGCCGTCTCGTGCAGGGGGAGCGCGGCACGCGACCGGAGTCGCAGTTCGACGCGCGAGCGGTGTTCGCCGCTTGCGCCGAGAACGGGGTCGCGGTCGAGATCAACTCCCGGCCCGAACGGCAGGATCCCCCTGACGAGCTCATCGCGATCGCCCTCGAGGAAGGATGCCTGTTCTCGATCGACTCCGACGCGCACGCTCCAGGGCAGCTGTCGCTGCTCGACCACGGCGCGCAGCGTGCGGAGAGGGCCGGTGTCCCGGCATCCCGCATCGTCACGACCTGGGGTCTCGAGCGGCTGCTCGCCTGGGCGGGCTGACGGCCGCCGTTCAGTCGGCCGTCGTGCCCACCGCGGCGATCGCGCGGGCCATCGAACCCCCGAGATTCCACTTCTCGGCCAGCGCCAGGGCGGCGTCGACCTGCTCGGGACCGAGCGGCCGCAGCGGCTCGGTCGGGGCGACGATGTCGAGGTGCTTCGCGACTTCCACGACCGTCGGCGCGACGTCGAGGTAGGCGGTCGACGCGAGGATCTTGCCCCGGACTCCGGCGCTCATGCCCTCGCCCGCCTCGGCCGCCGCACGGATGCCGGCGAGGTCGCCGTGCTCCTTGAGCAGCGTCGCGGCGGTCTTCTCGCCGACGCCCGCGACTCCGGGGAGGCCGTCGGAGGCGTCTCCGCGCATGGTCGCGAAGTCGGCGTACTGCGTCGGGAGCACGCCGTACTTGGCGACGACCACGGCATCCGTCACGATCTCGAGATTGCTCATGCCCTTAGCGGTGTAGACGACGCGGACGTCGCGCTCGTCGTCGACCAGTTGGAAGAGGTCGCGGTCGCCGGTCACGATGTCGACCGGCATGGTCGCGTCGGTCGCGAGCGTGCCGATCACGTCGTCGGCCTCGTGTTCGGCGACGCCGATGATCGGGATGCCGAGCGCTCCGAGGGTCTGGCGGATCAGCGGGATCTGCGCTTCGAGGGGGTCGGGCACCTCTTCGACGTCCGGGCCGGCGGGCACGACCTCGACAACACGGTGCGCCTTGTAGCTGGGGATCAGGTCGACGCGCCACTGGGGACGCCAGTCGTCGTCCCAGCAGGCCACGACATGCGTGGGTTCGTACAGCGTCACGAGCTTCGCGACGATGTCGAGCAGCCCGCGGGCGGCGTTGATGGGGGAGCCGTCGGGCGCCGTCACCTTGTCGGGTACCCCGTAGAACGCACGGAAATACAGACTGGCGGTGTCGAGCAGGAGGAGCTTCTCGGGGCGGGGCATGAGCACAGTCTGTCAGCGCCCGCGTCGGACGTCAGCATTCGGATCGTCAGGGCCGGTCCTGATCTGATAACCTGAACTGTCACTCGTGGCGTGCCTATGCATGCCCTCGTGACACGACACCACAATCACACCGCTGAGAGGCATTCTCCGACCGTGCGCGGTCGAGCCGTCTCAGCCCGAGTATCCATTCACAAGGACAACCCACTACATGACTACCGCAACGACCGCCCCGGCCACCAAGCAGGTCGCCATCAACGACATCGGATCTGCTGAGGACTTCCTGGCCGCGGTCGAGAAGACCCTGAAGTTCTTCAACGACGGCGACATCATCGAGGGCACGATCGTCAAGATCGACCGCGATGAGGTTCTGCTCGACGTCGGCTACAAGACCGAGGGTGTCATCCCCTCGCGCGAGCTCTCCATCAAGCACGACGTCGACCCCAACGAGGTCGTCAAGGTCGGCGACGAGGTCGAGGCCCTCGTCCTCCAGAAAGAGGACAAGGAAGGCCGTCTGATCCTCTCCAAGAAGCGTGCGCAGTACGAGCGCGCTTGGGGAGACGTCGAGAAGATCAAGGAGAACGACGGCGTCGTCACCGGTACGGTCATCGAGGTCGTCAAGGGTGGACTCATCGTCGACATCGGCCTCCGCGGCTTCCTGCCGGCCTCGCTCATCGAGCTGCGCCGCGTCCGCGACCTCACGCCGTACCTCGGCCAGGAGATCGAGGCCAAGATCCTCGAGCTCGACAAGAACCGCAACAACGTGGTCCTCTCGCGTCGCGCCCTGCTCGAGCAGACGCAGTCCGAGTCGCGCACCACGTTCCTCAACAACCTGCACAAGGGTCAGGTGCGCAAGGGCGTCGTCTCGTCGATCGTCAACTTCGGTGCGTTCGTCGACCTGGGCGGCGTGGACGGCCTCGTGCACGTCTCCGAGCTGTCCTGGAAGCACATCGAGCACGCCTCCGAGGTCGTCGAGGTGGGCCAGGAGGTCACCGTCGAGATCCTCGAGGTCGACCTCGACCGCGAGCGCGTCTCCCTGTCGCTGAAGGCGACGCAGGAGGACCCGTGGCAGGTCTTCGCCCGCACCCACGCGATCGGTCAGGTCACGCCGGGTAAGGTCACCAAGCTCGTCCCGTTCGGTGCGTTCGTGCGCGTCGCAGACGGCATCGAGGGCCTCGTCCACATCTCCGAGCTCTCCAGCAAGCACGTCGAGCTGGCCGAGCAGGTCGTGTCGGTCGGCGAAGAGGTCTTCGTCAAGGTCATCGACATCGACCTCGAGCGTCGCCGCATCTCGCTGTCGCTCAAGCAGGCCAACGAGTCGGTCGACCCCAACGGCACCGAGTTCGACCCGGCGCTGTACGGCATGGTCGCGGAGTACGACGAGAACGGCGAGTACAAGTACCCGGAGGGCTTCGACGCCGAGACCGGTGCCTGGAAGGAAGGCTTCGACGCCCAGCGCGAGGCATGGGAGCAGGAGTACGCTGCGGCCCAGGCTCGCTGGGAGGCGCACAAGGCTCAGGTCACCAAGGCGGCCGAGGCCGAGGCTGCGGCCGGCGAGGACTTCGGCGGCCAGTCCTTCACGAGCGAGGCCGCCGGTGCGGGCACGCTCGCGGACGACGAGGCTCTCGCGGCTCTTCGCGAGAAGCTCTCGGGCGGCAACTCCTGAGTACGCTCAGCTCGTCTGAACAGCTCTGACAGAACGGGCCGTCACCCCTCGGGGTGGCGGCCCGTTCCGCATGTCCGACGCCTGCGCGCGCCCGAGGTCGCTTCGTGACCGAACATTACGACGCGGTTCGTCACATCGCGACCCACTCGGACAGCATGGGGGCATGACCTCCCTGCTCAGCGCGCCCTCGAGGGCGGGCGCCTCCGGATCGCCCGGTGCTGCGGCACCCGTGCGGTTGGAGGCAGTGGAGCGTGCCTTCCCTCTCGGCGGCGGCGTGCGACGTGAGGTGCTGCGCGACGTGGACCTCGAGATCGCGGCCGGCGAGATCGTCGCCGTGGTCGGTCCCTCGGGATGCGGCAAGTCGACTCTGCTGCGACTGATCGGCGGGTTGGACGCACCGAGCGGAGGAGGCATCCTCCTCGATGACCGCGCGGTCGCAGACGCCGATGAGCGCACGGCCATCGCCTTCCAGGAGCCGCGGCTGCTGCCCTGGCGCACGCTGGCCCAGAACGTCGAACTCGGGCTGCCCCGTCGGACGCCCCGTCGCGAAGGCCGGGAGCGAGTGGCTGAGCTGCTGCGCCTCGTCGGTCTCGAGCACGCGGCCGAACAGCGGCCGCGAGAGGTCTCCGGCGGCATGGCGCAGCGCGCATCCCTCGCCAGGGCGCTCGCGCGCAACCCCGGCGTCCTGCTCCTCGACGAACCGTTCGGAGCCCTCGACGCATTGACGCGCCTGCGCATGCACGACCTGCTGCTGGACATCCATGCGGCGGAGCCCACCACGGTGCTGCTCGTGACGCACGACGTCGAAGAGGCCCTGTATCTCGCAGATCGCGTGCTGCTTCTGCGCACCCTCTCGGACGATGCAGGAGCCGAGTCGTCCGTCGCACGCACGATCGCCGTCCCCGGCATCCGACCTCGTGATCGCGCCGACCGCGGCCTCGCCGACCTCCGTGCCGAGCTCCTCGAAGGACTCGGCGTCGACACCCATCACACCCCTTCTGAGGAGAACCGATGAGCACCATCACCCGCCGACTCGTCCCCGCGATCGCGATCGCCGGGGCGATGATGCTCGTCGCCACCGGTTGTGTCGCGGGGGAGGACGCGCCCGCCGACGGAGCGACGCAGGACGGCGCCGCCGCCTCGGGCGAGTGGTCGTCCGACACGCTGTCGATCGACTTCGCGACCTACAACCCGTTGAGCCTCGTCGTGAAGGACCAGGGCCTGCTGGAGGACATCCTCGGCGACGACGTCACGGTCGAGTGGGTGCAGTCCGCGGGCTCGAACAAGGCCAACGAGCTGCTGCGCTCCGGTTCGATCGATGTCGGATCGACGGCCGGTTCCGCCGCTCTCTTCGCCCGCGCCAACGGCTCGCCCATCCAGGTCATCGACATCTTCTCGCAGCCGGAGTGGGCGGCGATCGTCGTCGGCCCCGACAGCGACATCACCTCGGTCGAAGACCTCGCCGGAACGTCGATCGCCGCGACCAAGGGCACCGATCCCTACTTCTTCCTCCTGCAGGCGCTCGAGGAGGCCGGTCTCTCGGTAGACGACGTCGAGGTGCAGAACCTCCAGCACGCCGATGGACGCGCAGCGCTCGACGGCGGCTCGGTCGACGCCTGGTCGGGTCTCGACCCGATCATGGCCGCTGCCGAGGTCGAGTCCGGTGACAAGCTGATCTATCGCAACGTGGACTTCAACTCGTACGGGTTCCTGAACGCGACCGAGGACTTCATCGAGAACCACCCCGACCTCGCGCAGGCCGTCGTCGACGCGTACGAGCAGGCCCGTGAGTGGGCGCTCGAGAACCCCGAGGAGACCGCGGCGCTGCTCGCGGAGGTCGCCGGGATCGATCCCGCCGTCGCGACGACCGTGATCGAGGAGCGTTCCAATCTCGACGTGAGCGGCGTGCCCGGAGACGACCAGATCGCGGTGCTCGAGAAGATCGCTCCCGTGCTCGTCGAATCGGGAGACGTCCTGGGCGGTCAGGACTCGATCGACGACGCCCTCGACTCGATCATCAACGACACCTTCGCGAAGAAGGCGACCGGGGGAGAATGAGCGACGATCAGCGGGTCGTCGTCCGCGCGGATGCTCGCGACGCCCTCGACGCGGCGAAGGGGACGTATCGCCCGGTCGACGAGCGATCGCGCCGTGGCTGGGATCGTCCGGCCGTGCGTGTCGTCGGTGGATTCCTGCTCCCCGTGCTCATCATCGTCGCCTGGCAGATCACCACGACGACCGGGATGGTCGAGGCATACCGGCTGCCGACGCCGGCGTCGGTCTGGGCCGCGGGCGTCGAGCTCGCCGAGCGCGGAGCGCTGTGGACGCATGTCGCGATCTCGGTGCAGCGTGTGCTGCTCGGCTTCGCGATCGGCTCGGTCATCGGCCTCGCCGCCGCAGGCATCGTCGGGCTGTCGCGTCTCGGCGACATCCTGCTGAGCCCGACGCTCGCCGCGATCCGTGCCGTGCCCTCGCTCGCGTGGGTTCCGCTGCTCATCCTGTGGATGCAGATCGGCGAGTCGTCCAAGGTCACTCTCATCGCGATCGGCGCCTTCTTCCCCGTGTACACCACCGTCGCGACGGCTCTGCGTCACGTCGACCCGCACCTGGTGGAGGCCGGTCGGTCGTTCAGCCTGCGTGGCTGGTCGCTGTTCCGCACGGTGCAGCTGCCCGCGGTCGTGCCGTCCGTCGTGGCGGGCCTTCGACTCGCGCTCGCGCAGGCATGGCTGTTCCTGGTCGCCGCCGAGCTCATCGCCTCGTCGATGGGACTCGGGTTCCTGCTCACCGATTCGCAGAGCAGCGGGCGCGTCGATCGCATCATCCTGTCGATCGTGCTGCTGGCATTGCTCGGGACGATCACGAACGGCGTGCTGGTGCTCTTCGAGAAGTACCTCCTGCGGCGGTGGACGTGAGCGGCTCCGAAGCCCGCCTGCACGAAGACCGCAGCTATCCGCCACCCGCCGACCTCGCGGCGACGGCGAACGTCGGGGTCGAGGCGTACGCGCGAGCCGCGGCCGATCCGATCGCGTTCTGGGAGAATGCCGCGCGCCGCCTGGACTGGGCGGAGCCCTGGCACACCGCGCACGAGTGGGACCCGCCCGTCGACGGAGCCGTGCCCGCCGCGCGCTGGTTCACGGGCGGACGCCTGAACGTCGCGTACAACTGCGTCGACCGTCACGTCGAGGCCGGGCGCGGCGACAAGGTCGCTCTGCACTTCGAGGGTGAGCCCGGCGACCGCGCGACGGTGACGTACGCCGATCTGCGGCGTCGCGTCTCTCAGGCCGCGAACGCACTGCTGGCTCTCGGCATCCGCCCCGGCGACCGTGTCGTCGTCTACCTTCCGGTGCTCGTCGAGACCGTGGTGATCACGCTCGCGTGCGCGCGCATCGGCGCTGTGCACTCGCTGGTCTTCGGCGGGTTCTCGGCGGAGGCGCTGCGCTTCCGTCTTGCCGATACGGGTGCGAAGCTGCTCGTCACGAGCGACGGTCAGTTCCGTCGGGGCACCGCGACGGAGGTCAAGTCCACCGCCGACATCGCCGCGGACGGGCTGCCCGATCTCGAGCACGTGCTCGTGCTCCGTCGCACGGGCCAGGACGTGCCGTGGACCGAGCACCGGGACGTCTGGTGGCACGACCTCGTCGACGCCGCCTCGCCCGAGCACGATCCGCAGCCGTTCGATGCCGAGCATCCGCTCTTCATCATCTACACCTCAGGCACCACAGGGAAGCCGAAGGGCCTCGTGCACACCTCGGGCGGCTATCTCGCACACTCGAGCTGGGCGCACTGGGCGCACTTCGACGCCAAGCCCGACGACGTGCACTGGTGCACGGCCGACCTCGCCTGGGTGACCGCGCACACCTACGAGATCTACGGACCGCTGTCGAACGGGCTGACGCAGGTCATCTACGAGGGCACACCGGACACTCCGGTGCGCGAGCGGCACCTCGAGATCATCGAGCGCTACGGCGTGACCGTCTACTACACGGCGCCCACGCTCATCCGCACGTTCATGACGTGGTTCGGCCCCGACCTGCCTGGCGGACACGACCTGTCGAGCCTGAGACTCCTCGGCACGGTGGGAGAGGCGATCAACCCCGAGGCGTGGGTCTGGTTCCGCCGCAACTTCGGACGTGACGAGCTCCCGGTGATCGACACCTGGTGGCAGTCCGAGACCGGCGCGGCGATGATCGCCCCGCTCCCGGGCGTCACGACGCTCACGCCCGGATCGGCCTCCGTGCCGCTTCCCGGCATCGACGCCGCCGTCGTGGACGAGGCCGGCGAGGAGGTCGCGCCCGGACGTTCGGGAACCCTCGTGGTCCGTCGGCCGTGGCCCGGCATGGCCCGCACCGTGTGGGGCGACCCGCAGCGTTACCGTGACGCCTACTGGGCGACCTACGCCGGGCACGGGGAGTGGGGCGGCTACTACGTGGCCGGCGACGGTGCGACGCGCGACGCCGACGGCAGCATCCGCATCCTCGGCCGTCTCGACGACGTCGTGAACGTCTCGGGGCACCGCCTGTCGACGATCGAGATCGAATCGGCGCTTGTCGCGCACGACACGGTCGGCGAAGCAGGGACCGCCGGCGTCTCGGACGCCGTGACGGGTCAGGCCGTCGTCGCGTTCGTGACCGGATCCGGGCGCGCTGAAGTCTCGACGAGCGCGCTGCGTGACGAAGTCGCACGCGCGATCGGTCCCGTGGCCAAGCCACGCCATATCGTGGTGGTGGAGGATCTCCCCAAGACCCGGTCGGGCAAGATCATGCGCCGACTCCTCGCCCAGCTGTGGGAGGCCGAGCACGATCGCCGTGCCGGCCGCCCCGTCGCACCTCTGGGCGACACCACATCGCTGCAGAACCCGTGGGCCGTCGACGACATCGCCGCCGTGCTCGAGAACGCCGAACTGAGGACACCATGACGGAAGAACACCGCTTCGGATTCCGCACCAGAGCGCTGCACGCCGGCGGCACGCCGGACGCGGCCACGGGTGCTCGTGCCGTGCCGATCTACCAGACGACGTCGTTCGTCTTCGACGACGCGGCGGACGCGGGCAACCTCTTCGCCCTGCAGAAGTACGGCAACATCTACTCGCGCATCGGCAACCCGACCGTGGCGGCGCTCGAGGAGCGTCTGGCCTCTCTCGAAGGCGGGATCGGCGCCGTCGCGACAGCATCCGGCATGAGCGCGGAGTTCATCACGTTCGCGGCTCTCGTCGGCGCCGGCGACCACGTCGTCGCCGCCGCGCAGCTCTACGGCGGAACCGTCACTCAGCTCGACGTGACGCTGCGCCGCTTCGGCGTCGACACGACCTTCGTCGCGTCGACGGATCCGGCCGACTACGCAGCCGCGATCCGTCCGGAGACCAAGGTCGTCTACGTAGAGATGATCGGGAATCCCTCGGGCGAGATCGCCGACATCGAGGGGCTCGCCGGGGTCGCCCATGCCGCCGGCGTCCCGCTCGTGGTCGACGCCACGCTCGCGACCCCGTACCTCGCGCGTCCCCTCGAGCACGGCGCGGACATCGTCATCCACTCCGTCACGAAGTTCCTCGGCGGACACGGCACCACGCTCGGCGGCATCGTGATCGAGAAGGGCACGTTCGACTGGGGCAACGGCCGCTTCCCCCAGATGACCGAGCCGGTCGCCTCGTACGGCGGCATCAAGTGGTGGGACAACTTCGGCGAGTACGGGTTCCTCACCAAGCTCCGCACCGAGCAGCTGCGCGACATCGGGCCCGCGCTGAGCCCCCAGGCGGCGTTCAATCTGCTGCAGGGCATCGAGACGCTCCCGCAGCGGATCGACGCGCACGTCGCGAACGCCCGCGTGGTCGCCGACTGGCTCGCATCCGATCCGCGCGTCGAGTACGTCACGTGGGCGGGCCTCGAGGGGCACCCGCATCACGATCGCGCTGCCAAGTACCTGCCGCTCGGACCCGGATCGGTCTTCGCGTTCGGTGTGAAGGCCGACGACGGCCGTGCCGCGGGGGAGAAGCTCATCGAGAGCCTCCAGCTCGCCTCGCACCTCGCGAACATCGGCGATGCGCGCACGCTCGTGATCCACCCGGCGTCCACGACGCACCGACAGCTCACCGAGGAGCAGCTCGACGGCGCGGGTGTCCGACCCGATCTCATCCGCATCTCGGTGGGCCTCGAGGACGCGGCCGACATCATCTGGGACCTCGATCAGGCCCTGACCATCGCGACGGGAGCGAACCGATGAGCGACATCACTGCGGGCGACGCCTGCGCACTCCCGGCTCAGGATGCGGTCGCCTGCGCTCTGCCCGGTGCCGCGCCGGCCGTCGACGGGCGCACCTGGGTCGGCCCCGGTGCGCAGCAGCGCTTCGAGATCCTCCGTCGCACGAAGAGCGTCGCGATCGTCGGGGCGTCGAACAACCCCGCGCGCGCGTCCTACTTCGTGACCACGTACCTGCTGTCGAGCAGCGGATACGACGTGTATCTCGTGAATCCGCGGGAGACCGAGATCCTCGGTCAGCCCGTGTACGCCTCGCTCGCCGATCTCCCGGTCGCGCCCGACGTGGTCGACGTGTTCCGTCGCCACGACGACCTCCCGGGTGTGGCACAGGAGGCGATCGACGCGGGGGCGAAGACGCTGTGGTTGCAACTCGGCTCGTGGAACGAGGATGCCGCGGCTCTCGCCGAGGCGGCCGGTCTCGACGTCGTCATGGACCGGTGCATCAAGATCGAGCACGCGCGGTTCCACGGCGGTCTGCATCTCGCGGGCTTCGACACGGGCGTGCTCAGCTCGCGGCGGCAGCTGCTCGCTCGCTGACCCGCGGGTCACCGAGCCTAGACTGACGTCATGCCTCTCATCGCTCTCACCGGCGGCATCGCGTCGGGGAAGTCGACCATCGCGCGACGGCTCGCCGAGCACGGGGCCGTGATCGTCGACGCGGATCGGATCGTGCGCGACGTGCAGGCTCCGGGCACGCCGGTGCTGGCCGCGATCGCCGACGCCTTCGGCGAAGGAGTGCTCGCGGAGGACGGGTCGCTCGACCGCGCAGCGCTCGGTGCCATCGTCTTCGGAGATCAGGAGCAGCTTCGACGGCTCAACGAGATCGTGCATCCGGCGGTCCGCGCCGAGTCCCAGCGTCGATTCGACGAGGCCGCGGCGGGAGATCCGGATGCGGTGGTGGTCTACGACGTGCCGTTGCTCGTCGAGGCCCGCGTGGACGATCCCTGGGACCTGATCGTGGTCGCGCACGCACCGGCCGAGGTGCGCCTGCGTCGACTCGTCGAACTGCGAGGGATGGAGTCAGGGGCCGCGCAGGAGCGCATCGACGCGCAGGTGAGCGACGAGCGTCGGCTGGCGGTCGCGGACGAGGTGATCGACACCGCCGGGTCGCTCGACGAGACGCTCGCGCAGGCGGACGCGCTCTGGCAGCGGATCACGCAGCGGTGACTTTCACCGGACACGCGCCCGGATCGACCCCCTACCGTCGCCTGATCGTCGGGCTGTTCTTCGCCGGGATCGCGACGTTCGCGCAGCTGTACTCGCCCCAGGCGGTGCTGCCGCAGTTGTCGGCCGAACTGGGCGTCTCTCCGGCGACGGCCGCGCTGACCGTGTCGGCCGCGACGCTGGGACTCGCTGCGGCCGTCATCCCCTGGTCTCTCGTCGCCGACCGCATCGGCAGGGTCCCCGCCATGGGGATCGGCGTTCTCGCCGCCACGGTCCTCGGACTCCTCGCCCCGCTGAGCCCCACGCTCGAGATGCTCCTGCTGCTCCGGTTGCTCGAGGGAATGGCGCTCGGCGCCGTCCCGGCAGTCGCCCTCGCGTACCTGAGCGAGGAGGTCGAGGTGCGCAGCGCCGCGGCAGCAGCGGGGAGTTACATCGCGGGGACCACGGTCGGCGGTCTGCTCGGACGCATCGCCTCGGGGATCGTCGGAGAACCGGCCGGATGGCGCATCGGGATGTGGACGGTCGCGGCGATCTGCGCGGTCGCCGCGGTTCTCTTCCTGTGGCTCACGCCCAGGGCGCGTGGTTTCGTGCCCGGGAGGATGCGGGCGGGAGAGGACACCGTGGGGATGCTCACCCGTCTGGTGGTCCCGCTGCGCTCCGCGGCGCTGCTCGTGCTCTACGCCCAGGGGTTCCTCCTGATGGGCGCGTTCGTCGCGGTCTACAACTATCTCGGCTTCCACCTCGCCGGCGCGCCGTTCAGCCTGCCCGCCTGGTTCGTGACCCTGCTGTTCCTCGCCTATCTCGCCGGCACGGTGTCGTCGCCCTGGGCGGGCGTGCTCGCGTCGCGGTTCGGGCGTCATCCCGTGCTGGTCGGCGCGACGGGCGTGATGGCGATCGGGGCGCTCCTGATGCTCGCCGGGGTCACGGCGGTCGTGCTGCTCGGTCTCCTCCTCTTCACAGCAGGCTTCTTCGGCGCGCATGCGGTGGCGTCGGGGTGGGCGCCCGTCGCCGCCGGGCCGACGACGAGGGCGCAGGCGTCGTCGCTCTACTACTTCGGCTACTACGCGGGGTCGAGTCTGTTCGGCTGGGCGCTCGGGATCGTGTTCGGATCGGCGGACTGGTCGTGGTTCGTGGTCGCGATCGTCGGTCTGTGCGGGGTCGCCGCTGCGCTGTCGTCCGGCGTCCTGCGCGACGCAGCGGGGGCGCACCCCCTGCGCGACGGGGACTGAGCCCGGGGCGTGCGCACCGCGCGGCCCCGATGTCGGTGGTCCGGCCTACGCTTGAGGTATGCAGACCACCCGCAGCGTCCGTCCCTTCGAGGTCGTGAGCGAGTACGCCCCGGCCGGAGACCAGCCGCAGGCGATCGCCGAGCTCGCCGCGCGCATCAACGCCGGCGAGACCGATGTCGTACTCCTCGGTGCGACCGGTACCGGCAAGTCGGCGACCACGGCCTGGCTGGTCGAGCAGGTGCAGCGGCCGACGCTCGTGCTGGCGCACAACAAGACGCTGGCCGCGCAGCTCGCGAACGAGTTCCGCGAGCTCATGCCGAACAACGCCGTCGAGTACTTCGTCTCCTACTACGACTACTACCAGCCCGAGGCGTACGTCCCGCAGACCGATACCTTCATCGAGAAGGACTCCTCGATCAACGCCGAGGTCGAACGGCTGCGGCACTCGACCACGAACTCGTTGCTGAGCCGTCGCGACGTCGTGGTGGTCTCGACCGTGTCGTGCATCTACGGACTCGGCGCACCGGAAGAGTATCTGCGTGCGATGGTCGCCCTGCAGGTGGGGGAGCGCTACGACCGCGACGCCCTCATCCGGCAGTTCATCGCGATGCAGTACAACCGCAACGACGTCGACTTCTCGCGCGGCAACTTCCGGGTGCGCGGCGACACGATCGAGATCATCCCCGTGTACGAGGAGCACGCCATCCGCATCGAGCTGTTCGGCGACGAGATCGAGGCGCTCTACTCGCTCCACCCGCTGACCGGAGAGGTCATCGAGAAGCTCGACTCGGTGCCGATCTTCCCCGCCTCTCACTACGTCGCGGGCACCGACGTGATCCAGCGGTCGATCGGCACGATCGAGACCGAGCTGGAGGAACGCCTTGCCGAGTTCGAGCGTCAGGGCAAGCTGCTCGAGGCTCAGCGTCTGCGCATGCGCACGACGTTCGACCTGGAGATGCTCCAGCAGCTCGGGTTCTGCTCGGGGATCGAGAACTACTCGCGGCACATGGACGGCCGCGAGGCGGGTGAGCCCCCGCACACGCTGCTCGACTTCTTCCCCGACGACTTCCTGCTCGTGATCGACGAGTCGCACGTCACGGTGCCGCAGATCGGGGCGATGTACGAGGGAGACGCCTCGCGCAAGCGCACGCTCGTCGACCACGGATTCCGTCTGCCGAGCGCGATGGACAACCGTCCGCTTCGCTGGGACGAGTTCAAGAACCGGATCGGCCAGACCGTATACCTCTCCGCGACGCCCGGCAAGTACGAGATGGGCATCGCCGACGGCGTGGTCGAGCAGATCATCCGGCCGACCGGTCTCGTCGACCCGCAGATCATCGTCAAGCCGTCGAAGGGTCAGATCGACGATCTGCTCGAGGAGATCAGGGTGCGGGTCGAGCGTGATGAGCGAGTGCTCGTCACCACCCTGACGAAGAAGATGGCGGAGGAGCTCACCGACTTCCTGGGTGAACACGGAGTGCGGGTGCGGTACCTGCACTCCGACGTCGACACCCTGCGCCGCGTCGAGCTGCTGAGCGAACTCCGCGCCGGCGTCTACGACGTGCTCGTCGGCATCAACCTCTTGCGAGAGGGGCTCGACCTCCCGGAGGTGTCGCTCGTCGCGATCCTCGACGCCGACAAGGAGGGGTTCCTCCGCTCCGGCACCTCTCTCATCCAGACGATCGGCCGGGCCGCGAGAAACGTCTCGGGCGAGGTCCACATGTACGCCGACAAGGTGACCGACTCGATGGCCAAGGCGATCGAAGAGACCGACCGTCGACGAGAGAAGCAGATCGCGTACAACAAGGAGAACGGCATCGACCCGCAGCCGCTGCGCAAGCGGATCGCCGATATCACGGAGGTGCTGGCACGAGAGGGTGCGGACACCGCCGACATGCTGTCGGGCCGTGGCAAGGCGACGGGCAAGGGCAAGTCGCCCACGCCCAATCTTCGACGCACGGGGATCGCCGCCGAGGGGGCGCAGCAGCTCGAGGCGACGATCCAGGATCTGTCCGACCAGATGCTCGCGGCCGCGTCCGAGCTCAAGTTCGAGCTCGCGGGGCGACTGCGCGATGAGGTGCAGGATCTCAAGAAGGAGCTGCGCGCCATGGAGCGTGCAGGTCACGCCTGACGAGGAGGGTCGTGGTGATGGATGCCGCCGGAGAAGAACTCGCCGACCGCGTGCGCGCTCTGCTGACGCTCGGCGGCGATGTGGAGGAGAAGAGGATGTTCGGCACTCGCGCCTTCCTCATCGACGGGCACATCCTCGTCGGCGCGCGGAAGGGTGGAGTGCTGCTCGTGCGGGTCCAGGAAGAGAACGGGGCGGCGCTCGTCACTCGTCCCGGCGTCGCCACGGCGGTCATGGGGCCGCGGACGATGGGCACCGGCTGGCTCGACGTCTCGTCGACCGTGATCGCCGATGACGAGGCACTCGCGTTCTGGCTCGACGTCGCTCGGGAAGACGCGGCAGGCATCCACTGACCGACCGATGCCCGCTCTGCGGATCAGGGGCAGTGCATCAGGGGCTTGGGGCCCGAGCGGTCGATCTCGTGCTGCGTCATCGGTGCGCCGCACAGCGGACATCCACGTTCCGCACGCTGAGCCGCGCTGGGCGGCGGAGTCTTCTCGTACGGCCCGACCGACGCCGGACCGGCGAACCGGATGAGGTTCGTGTTGACCCATGAGTACAGCCCTCCGGCCTCGCGGATCCTGTCGCGGAGGGGAGGACGTCGATCGGGGTTGGTCATGATCATTAGTGTACTAACTATTAGGGTGCGGGTATAGTCGAAGGCATGCCGACCGCCGACGACCTGCTCCGGCTCGAGAATCAGCTGTGCTTCGCCGTGGTCACGGCGGCGCGCAACGTGGTCGCGATCTATCGCCCGATCCTCGAACCGCTCGGGCTCACGCATCCGCAGTACCTGGTGATGCTCGCCCTGTGGGAGAGGGCCCCGCGTCCGCTCAACGACCTCGCGGCCGACCTCGCGCTCGATCCCGCCACGGCCTCTCCGCTCGTGAAGCGACTCGAAGCCGACGGACTCGTCGCCCGGCAGCGCAGCGCGCGGGATGAGCGCCGACTCGACATCACGCTCACGGATGCCGGGCGCGCGCTGCGCGAGCGAGCACTCGACGTGCCGCGTCAGGTCATGGCCTCCGTGGGGATGGACCTGGACGAGATCGCCGCGCTGCGTGATGGGCTGGCACGCTTCGCCGGACGGCGTCAGGACGCCTGAGCCGCTCCGCTGACACCGCCCACGGGGGTCCCCGAGGTCGCGGGCCTTCCGCCTAGGGTGGAGATCATGTCGCGCCCCGTTCCGCCCGAGATTCCCGAGGAGTCCGGTGTCGCGCGTCGGCCGGGTCTCGTGTTTCCGCTCCTCGGGGTGGCCGGGTTCTTCGTGATCCTGATGCTCGCAGCGACAGTCCAGGGGCACCCGGTCTTCCGGCCGGTCGGCGACCCGAAGTCGATCCCGACCCGGACGCCGGTCCCCGAGCCCGTGCCGACGACGTCGGGGATGCCCGAGTTCGAGCCGCCGGAGGACTCGCTCATCCTCACGATCATCACGGCCGTCGTCGTGATCCTCATCGGCGGCGTGCTCCTCGTGGTGGTGTTCCTCGGCGTCCGCCTCCTCGTGCGCACCCTCCTGAGTCTCTGGCACGGGCGTCGTCCGCGCCGGCGAGGCGGCGCCGAGATCCCCGGTGCGGTCGCGGGCACGGAGCCCGCGGCGTCGACTCCGGATGCCGTCGAGATCCGACGGGGGATCTCCGACGCGCTCGTCGCACTCGAGCGGGACGAGCCGCCGACCGGCGCGATCGTCGCGGCCTGGATGAGCCTCGAGGAGTCCGCGGCGGACGCCGGGGTGGTCCGCGCTCCGTCGGAGACCGCGGCGGAGTTCACGGTGCGCATCCTCGCCCGCCGTTCGTCCCTGGCCTCCGACGTCTCCCGCCTGCTGCGCCTGTACGAGGACGTGCGCTTCGGCGGACGCATCGCGACCGAGCACGACCGTGACACGGCGGTGCGGTGTCTGCGCGCTATCGAGGAGGGGTGGCGATGATGCGCCGGGTCCTCCTGGTGGCGCTCGGCGCCGCACTGGTCATCCTGGTCCCCCTGCTCCTCGCGGCCGTCGGCGCTCCGTACGAGTTCGCGCTCTCCTGGGCGCTGATCGGGGTCGCTCTCGTGCTCGTCACCCGCCCGACGCTCATCGACGAGAGCGGTGCCTGGCCGCCGGCCGCACCGTCGAGCGGCATGCAGGGCTCGGACGTGTCCCGGCTCGCCTGGGCCATCAACAGCCGTACGGGGGTCGTCGGTCACGCGCTGCTCCGGCGGATCGACCGCGTCGTGCGGCGTCGGCTCGCCCGTCATGGACTCGACCCCGACGTCCCCGCCGACCGGTCGCGCATCGACGAGCTCCTCGGCGCAGGCGTCCCCGATCCGCTCCGCGCCGGAGAGGTGTCGCGCGCCGACGTCGAGCGGATCCTCGACGCGCTCGACCGACTTCCCGATCACGGCCCGCCATCCGGCGCGGCCGCCGCCCCGCTGCACCAGGAGAGAACGCATGACCGCTGAGACCGTCGACATCGCCGCCGCCGGACGCCGCATCCTGGACGGAGTGCGCACCGCCGTCGTGGGGATGGACGAACCCCTCACGATCGCGCTCGCGAGCATCCTCGCCGGTGGTCACGTCCTGTTCGAGGACGTGCCGGGACTGGGCAAGACTCTTGCCGCACGCAGCCTGGCAGCGGCCCTGGGACTCGACTTCCGCCGCCTGCAGTGCACGCCCGACATGCTGCCGGGCGACGTCACGGGATCGTCCGTGTACGTCCCCGTCACAGGTGGGTTCGAGTTCCGCCCCGGGCCGATCTTCACCGGGCTGCTGCTCGCCGACGAGATCAACCGCACGACGCCCAAGACGCAGTCCGCGATGCTCGAAGCCATGGCGGAGCGCCAGGTGACGGTCGACGGCACGCGGCACGCACTTCCCGAGCCCTTCCACGTGATCGCGACGTCCAACCCCATCGAGTACGAGGGGACCTACGCGCTACCCGAGGCGCAGCTCGACCGTTTCATGGTCCGCCTGTCCGTCGGCTACCCCACCATCGAGGACGAGTCGCGGATCGTCGCCGAGCGGATCCGCCGCCAGACCGCGGACGCACCGGTCGACGCCGTGGTCGACAGTGCCCAGCTGCGCGCCATCCAGGCGGCGGTCGAGCGCATCCATGTCGACGCCGATGTGATCGATTACTGCGTCGAACTCACGCGTGCGACGCGCGCGGCGGCGACGGTCGCGGTGGGTGCATCGCCCCGAGGGTCGCAGGCGCTCGTGCTGCTGGGCCGCGCACTCGCGGCGTTGGACGGGCGCGACTACGTGCGTCCGGACGACGTCAAGCGCATCGCGGTCCCCGTGCTCGCGCACCGGCTCACGCTCACGCCGCAGGCCTGGGCCCAGGGCACGGATCCCGCATCCGTCGTGGAGGCCGCCGTCTCCCAGACACCGGTCCCTCCCACGGCGGCCGTCGCGCGATGACCGACGAGGTCCGTTCCGAGCTGCGGATGCCGGTGCGCTGGCATCGCGGCCCCGTCGTGGCCGTCGGCATGGTCGCCTCCGCCCTGCTCGCCGCGGTGGGCCTCGCGTTGTCGCGCCCCGATGTGGTGGCGATCGGCCTCCCACTCGCTCTCGCCTCCGCCTGGGCCCTGCTGCGGAGGCCGCGGACCGCTGAGGTGGACCTCGCGCTGCACGCGCGTGGTGGTGCGCCCGAAGACATGGGCCCCGCCGACAGCTTCGGCGCCGCGGTGCGGGGAGTCATCGATGTGCACGCCCCCGCCGATCTCGATTGGGTCCAGCTCGCGGTCGACCAGGGCGGACGCCGCGCAGGCCTCGTCGACGTGCCGCCGGGAGACGCGGGCGTGCGCACGACCACACGGCCTCGGCATTCGGGGCCGGTCGAGCTGCTCGCGGTGACGGCACGGGCGATCGCCCTCGACGGTGCATGGGCTTCCGGGGTCGGGCCGCGGGTCGCGCTCGAGGGGAGCGTCGCGCCGGCGCGGCACGATCTGGGGCGGCTCCCGCTCGCTCCCCGGCTCCTCGGTCTCCACGGGGCGCACGACGGCTCCCGACCGGGCGCGGGCGGGGACTTCCGCGACATCCACGCGTTCGCGCCCGGCGACGAGCTGCGCCGCATCGACTGGAGGGCCACCGCCCGCGCCGCTCGGCGTCCGGGCGAGTTGCTCGTGCGCCGCACCGACGCCCTGAGCGACTCCTCGGCCGTCGTGGTGCTCGACACGGTCGACGACCTCGGCTCCGCGGTGGCCGCGTGGGGATCGGGCGACCCGGAGCGCAGCGGTGTCACCTCACTCGATCTCGGCCGGGAAGCGGCTCTGTCGATCGCCGCGACCGCGATCTCCGCGGGCGACAGAGTCGCGTTCCACTCCCTCGCAGGCGGGGGAGCGGGGATGCGCTCGGGCAGCGGAGCACGCCACCTGGCGCGCCTGAGCAGCGCCATCGCCGCGACGGGAGCCGGTGGCGACGGCACCCGCTACCGGCGCTCGCCGGTCGTGCCCGTCGGGTCGATCGTGTTCGTGCTGTCGACGTTCTTCGACGGCATCGCCGCCCAGCTCGCGTCGCGGTGGCGGGCGTCCGGTCATGCGGTGGTCGCGGTGGACACGCTGCCCGAGCTCGACTCCGTGCGCCTCACCCCCGAGCAGACCGTCGCGATGCGCACGCTGCTCGCCGAGCGGGCGGAGGTGCTCGCCGAGCTGCAGCACACCGGGATCGAGGTCGTGCGATGGGTCACCGACCGCGATGTCGGGATGCGCCTGGCCGCGCGACGTCAGCAGCGGATGCGGGCGGTGCGCAGATGAGCGCGCGCATGCACTCCCTCCACGTTCCCCTGGCGATCCCCGGGATCGTGCCGCGACTGCTGGTGGTCGCGTTCGTCGTGGTCGGGGCGTCGGTGCTCATGCCCTATCCGGTCTGGCAGGGGATCGCGGTGGTCGCGGCGCTCGCGTCCGTCGTCCTCCCGGTGTCGATGACCGCGTGGGGAGCCGCAGCCTGTCTGCCGTTCGGCGTCGTCCTCACAGAGCCGAGCATCGCGCGCACGGCGTTCGCGGTGCTGCTCGTGCATGCGATCCACGTCTGCGCGGGCCCGTCGCTCGTGATCCCCGTGCGGTCGCGGCTGTCACTGCGCGTGCTCGGGCCGACGCTGCGTCGGTTCGTCGTGATCCAGACGATCGCGCAGCCCCTCGCCCTCGGCGTCGCTCTGCTGGGCGGACGGGGGCTCCCGACGGGGATCTCCTGGGCGGCTCCGCTCGCGGCCGGGATCCTCGTGGTCGGGATCTTCCTCGCCCTGCGCGCTCTGCGACGAGCGGACATCGGTCCGCCGACGTAGTGCGTCCCCGCGGGAGCGGAGCCAATGTCCGTGGCCCCTCGTAGACTTGTCCGGTGCCTATCGTCCCGGTTGCAACCCCAGGAAAACTCAGTGTTCGCGGTGCCCGCGTCCACAATCTGAAGAACGTCGACATCGACATCCCTCGTGACTCGCTCGTCGTGTTCACGGGCCTGTCCGGGTCCGGCAAATCGAGTCTCGCGTTCGACACGATCTTCGCCGAGGGCCAGCGTCGCTACGTCGAGTCGCTGAGCGCGTACGCGCGCCAGTTCCTCGGCCAGGTCGACCGACCCGACGTCGACTTCATCGAGGGCCTGAGCCCTGCGGTGTCGATCGACCAGAAGTCGACGAACCGCAACCCGCGTTCGACGGTCGGCACGATCACCGAGATCTACGACTACATGCGTCTGCTGTGGGCGCGCATCGGCGTGCCGCACTGTCCCGAGTGCGGTGAGCGCATCCAGCGTCAGACCGTGCAGCAGATCGCCGATCAGCTCATGGGTCTTCCCGATCGGACCCGGTATCAGATCGTCGCGCCGATCGTCTCGCAGAAGAAGGGCGAGTTCGTCGATCTGTTCCGCGAACTCGGCGCCAAGGGATACGCGCGCGCGATCGTCGACGGCGACCTCATCCAGCTCGCCGAACCGCCCACGCTCAAGAAGAGCTACAAGCACGACATCGCCGTCGTGGTCGACCGTCTCGTCGCCGCCGACGACATCCTCGGCCGTGTGACCGACTCCGTCGAGACCGCATTGGGTCTCGCGGGCGGCGTCATGCAGGTCAACTTCGTCGACGAAGAAGGCGATGCCGCATGGCAGTCGTTCTCCGAGAAGCTGGCCTGTCCGAACGGGCATGCGCTGAGCCTCACCGAGATCGAGCCTCGCACGTTCTCGTTCAACGCGCCGTTCGGGGCCTGCCCGGCCTGCTCGGGGCTGGGCACGCGGATGTCGGTCGACGTCGACCTCATGCTCGGCGACGAGGAGCTCTCGATCCGCGAGGGCGCGATCATCCCGTGGACGACGCAGGGCAAGGGGCTGTTCCAGTACTACGAGCGTCTGCTCGAGGGGCTCGCGGCCGATCTGAACTTCTCGCTCGACACTCCCTGGCAGGACCTCAGGGTCGATGTGCAGGACGCGATTCTCCGCGGCGACAACTACAAGGTCACGGTCAAGTTCAAGAACCGATACGGGCGCGAGATGCGCTACGCCTCGGGATTCGAGGGCGTCGTCCCCTACATCGAGCGGCAGTACGCCCAGGCCGAATCCGACACCCAGCGCGCCCGATGGGGCGAGTACCTGCGAGAGGTGCCGTGCCCGGTCTGCGACGGCAACCGTCTCAAGCCCGAAGTGCTCGCGGTGCACGTGCACGGCCACTCGATCGCCGAGGTCTCCCACCTGAGCCTCGCCGACGCCCGCGACTTCATGGAGACGCTGTCCCTCACCGACCGTGAGGCGAAGATCGCGGCGCAGGTGCTCCGCGAGATCCGCCTGCGGCTCGACTTCCTGTTGCAGGTGGGGCTGTCGTACCTGAACCTCAGCCGTTCGGCCGGCTCATTGTCGGGCGGCGAGGCGCAGCGCATCCGCCTGGCCACGCAGATCGGCTCGGGTCTGACCGGCGTGCTCTACGTGCTCGACGAGCCGTCGATCGGACTCCACCAGCGAGACAACCGCCGGCTCATCAACACGCTGATCAAGCTCCGCGATCTGGGCAACACCCTGATCGTCGTCGAGCACGACGAAGAGACCATCGAGGCGGCCGACTGGGTCGTCGACATCGGCCCCGGCGCCGGCGTGAACGGCGGCGCGGTCGTGCACTCGGGTCCGTACTCCGCCCTGTTGAGCGAGTCTGCGTCGATGACGGGGGAGTACCTGTCGGGAGCGCGCGAGATCCCGACGCCGACCAAGCGACGCAAGATCGACAAGAAGCGCAAGGTCAGCGTCGTCGGCGCGCGCGAGAACAACCTCAAGAACGTGAGCGTCGACTTCCCGCTCGGCATTCTCACGGCTGTCACAGGCGTGAGCGGTTCGGGCAAGTCCTCGCTCGTGAACGACATCCTGTACCAGGTCCTCGCGTCCCGCCTGAACGGTGCGCGCACGGTGCCGGGCAAGCACACCCGGGTCTCGGGGCTCGACAACCTCGACAAGGTCGTGCACGTCGACCAGGCGCCGATCGGGCGCACCCCCCGATCGAACCCGGCGACGTACACGGGAGTGTTCGACCGGATCCGCACGCTCTTCAGCGAGACCCCCGAGGCGAAGGTCCGCGGCTATCAGCCCGGCCGCTTCAGCTTCAACGTCAAGGGCGGACGCTGCGACGCATGCTCGGGCGATGGCACGATCAAGATCGAGATGAACTTCCTGCCCGATGTGTACGTCGATTGCGAGGTCTGCCACGGCAAGCGCTACAACCGCGACACCCTGGCCGTGCACTACAAGGGCAAGAACATCGCCGAGGTGCTCGAGATGCCGATCGCGGAGGCCGCCGAGTTCTTCGAGCCGATCCAGGCGATCCACCGCTACATGAAGACCCTGGTCGACGTCGGCCTCGGCTACGTGCGGCTCGGGCAGTCGGCGACGACCCTGTCGGGTGGAGAAGCACAGCGCGTCAAGCTCGCCACCGAGCTCCAGAGGCGCAGCAACGGCCGCAGCATCTACGTGCTCGACGAGCCGACCACTGGTCTGCATTTCGAGGACGTGCGCAAGCTGCTCGAGGTGCTGAACGGACTCGTCGACAAGGGCAACACCGTGATCGTGATCGAGCACAATCTCGATGTCATCAAGTCCGCCGACTGGGTGATCGATCTCGGGCCCGAGGGCGGCTCCGGCGGTGGCGAGATCCTCGCGACCGGCACACCCGAGCAGATCGCCCGCGTCGAGGAGAGCCACACCGGCCAGTTCCTCGCCGAGATCCTGGGTGAGGGGCGCTCTGCGCGGAAGGCCAGCTGATGGCCGACGTGCTGCCGTACAAGCCGAGGGCGGGGGAGATCCCCACCGATCCCGGCGTGTACCGGTTCCGTGACGCCGCCGGGCGGGTGCTCTACGTCGGCAAGGCCAAGAACCTTCGTCAACGGCTCTCGAACTACTTCGCGCCGCTGCGCACGCTTCACGAACGCACGCGCCGGATGGTCACGACCGCGACGTCGGTGGAGTGGACGGTGGTGCCGACCGACGTCGACTCGCTCCAGCTGGAGTACATGTGGATCAAGGAGTTCGATCCGCCCTTCAACGTGCGGTACAAGGACGACAAGTCCTATCCGTTCATGGCCGTCACCCTGGGCGATGAAGCGCCTCGCGTGATCGTCACCAGGAACCGGAAGATCCCCGGGGCCCGGTACTTCGGCCCCTATCCCAAGGTCTGGGCCGTCCACGAGACGATCGACCTCATGGTCAAGGCGTTCCCGATCCGCACGTGCAGCGACGCGAGCTACAAGAGGGCGATGCAGACGGGGCGGCCGTGCTTCCCGGGGCAGATCGGCAAGTGCGGCGGGCCCTGCTCGATGACGGTGACGATCGAGGAGCACCGGGCCATGGTCGACGACTTCGTCGCCTTCATGGCCGGCGGTGACGAGCGGTTCACGAGAGACCTGACGAAGCGGATGCTGGCGGCGTCCGCCGCGATGGACTACGAGGCCGCGGCGAAGTACCGCGACAAGCTCTCGGCGATCGAGGCCGTGCTCGGCAAGAGCGCCCTGGTGCTCGCCGCGGACGAGGACGCCGACCTGTTCGGGATCGCCGAGGACGAGCTCGCCGCAGCCGTGCAGCACTTCACGATCCGCGGCGGGCGGGTGCGGGGCGTGCGGGCGATGACGATCGAGAAGGAGATCGACATCTCCTCCGCCGATCTCGTCGACCAGGTGCTGCAGCGTGCGTACGGCGACGCGCAGGACGTGCCGCGCCGCATCCTCGTGCCCACGCTCCCCGACGACGCCACTGAACTCGAGGAGTGGCTGCGCGAGCGCCGCGGGCGCAAGGTCGAGATCGCCGTCGCCCAGCGTGGCCAGCGCGCCGACCTCATGCGCACCGCGACCATCAACGCGCAGCAGGCGCTCATCCGCCACAAGACCCGGCGCACGAGCGACTACGTCGCGCGGACGCAAGCACTCACCGACCTGCAGGAAGCCCTCGGCATGGGCGAGGCGCCGCTGCGCATCGAGTGCTTCGACATCTCGCATCTCGGCGGCACGAACGTGGTCGCCTCCATGGTCGTGTTCGAAGACGGTCTCCCACGCAAAGATCAGTACCGCTCGTTCAACATCGCCGAGACGACCGACGACACCGACTCGATGTACCAGGTGCTGCGGCGTCGTCTCGCGTATCTCGATCGCCCGGAGGAGGTCGAGACGATCGATCCGACCACCGACGAGGTCGTGGGAGAGGATGTGGGCGAGGCCACGGCCCGACGCAAGCCGCGGTTCGCGTATCCGCCGCAGCTCCTCCTCGTCGACGGTGGACAGCCGCAGGTCGAAGCCGCAGCCAGGGCGCTCCGCGACGCGGGGCATACCGAGATCGCGGTGTGCGGCATCGCCAAGCGACTGGAGGAGATCTGGCTTCCCGGCGACGACTTCCCGGTGATCCTGCCGCGCACGAGCGAGGCGCTGTACCTCCTGCAGCGGCTGCGCGACGAAGCCCATCGGTTCGCGATCACGCACCAGCGCAAGCGCCGTCGCAACGACATCACGACGGTGCTGGCCGAGGTGCCGGGGCTCGGTGCGTCGCGCATCAAGGTGCTGCTCAAGCACTTCGGTTCGGTGACGGCCCTGAGGGCTGCCGCTCCCGGACAGATCGAAGAGGTCCAGGGCATCGGCCCGGTGCTCGCGCAGAACATCCACTCCCATCTCGCCACCCGGCAGTCCGGTACTCGATAGGCTGGTTGCGGCGGGGGGAGAAGGAGTAACGATGACTGACGGGGACAAGGGCGAGTTCCTCATCGTCACGGGCATGTCGGGCGCAGGACGCACGACGGTCGCCAACGCGCTGGAAGACCTCGGCTGGTACGTGGTCGACAATCTCCCGCCGCAGATCCTGCGGCCGCTGCTCGACCTGACCGACATGGGCGGCAACGCCCTGCCGAAGGTCGCCGCAGTGGTGGACGTCCGCGGACGCAACCTGTTCGACGACTTCCCCGGAGTGGCTCGTGCCCTCCGCTCGCGCGGCTCGGTCCGGGTGCTGTTCCTCGACGCCTCCGACGACGTGCTCGTGCGGCGCTTCGAATCCGTGCGACGCCCGCACCCGTTGCAGGGCGACGGAACGCTGCTCGACGGCATCCGCAACGAGCGCTCCCGTCTCGCGCCCATCCGTGAGGCCGCGGACATCGTGATCGACACGTCAGCGCTCAACATCCATCAGCTCGCGACGCAGGTGTCGGAGCTGTTCGCCGAGGAAGGGGCGCCGCGCCACCGCGTGACACTCATGAGCTTCGGCTTCAAGTACGGCCTTCCGACCGATGTCGACCTCGTCGCCGACATGCGGTTCCTGCCGAACCCGTTCTGGAACGAGGAGCTCCGAGGGCTCACCGGCCAGGACGAGGAGGTCAGGGAGTACGTGCTCTCGCGTGAAGGCGCCTCCGAGTTCCTCGACGCGTACACAGCCGCACTGACGCCCGTGCTCGAGGGGTATCAGCGCGAGAACAAGAGCCATTCCACGGTCGCGATCGGCTGCACCGGCGGCAAGCACAGATCGGTCGCGATGGTCGAGGAGTTGGCGCGACGCCTCGCTGCGATCCCCGGCGTCGCCGTCAACGTGCGTCACCGCGACCTCGGCAGGGAATAGCAGGGGTCCTCGGCCGACTAGGCTGGAGGTTTGCGTCGCGACCCGACGCGTCATCGTGAAGGAGTCCCGTGGCACTAACCACCGACGTCAAGGCTGAGCTCGTCAGCATCCGCAACGCACCCCCGACGGTGCGCGTCGCGGAGGTCACCTCGATCCTGCGATTCGCCGGCGGGCTGCACTCCATCGCCGGCCGCGTCGCCGTCGAGGCGGAGGTGGATGCCGAGGTGCTCGCGCAGCGCGTCGCCCGCGACCTCGCCGAGATCTACGGGGTCCGCCCCGAGATCGCCCAGGTGCAGTCGAGCACCGCCAACGACGGAGCCCGTTGGGCCGTGCGCGTGATCGCGGCGGGGGAGACGCTCGCCCGTCAGACGGGTCTGCTCGACCAGCGCCGCCGCCCCGTGCGCGGCCTGCCGAATCGACTCACCACCGGCTCTCGCGCCGAGGTCGCCGGCCTGTGGCGCGGCGCCTTCCTCGCCGCCGGCACGCTCAGCGAGCCCGGTCGGTCGGCGATGCTCGAGATCGCCTGCCCCTCGTCGGAGGCCGCGATGGCCCTCGTCGGCGCCGCGCACCGCCTGGGTGTCGCCGCCAAGGCGCGCGAGGTCCGCGGCATGCCCCGCGTGGTCGTGCGCGAGGGCGAGGCCATCCGCACGATCCTCGCCGAGATGGGCGCGCAGAAGACCGCCGTCGCCTGGGAGGAGATGCGTCAGCGCCGCGAGGTGCGCGCGGGCGTGAACCGGCTCGTCAACTTCGACGACGCGAACCTGCGTCGCTCGGCACAGGCCGCCGTCGCCGCCTGTGCACGCGTGGAGCGCGCGCTCGAGATCCTCGCGGACGACGTGCCCGATCACCTCAAGGTGGCGGGAGAGCTCCGCCTGGCACACCGTGACGCGAGTCTCGACGAGCTCGGCCACCACGCCGACCCGCCCATGACGAAGGATGCCGTCGCCGGCCGCATCCGCCGACTCCTCGCCATGGCCGACAAGCGCGCCCAGCAGGACGGCATCCCCGGCACCGAGTCGGCCGTCCCCGCCGGGCTCGACGTCTGACCCCCCGCTGCCCCGCAGCTTCTACGAGGAGAGGCGGTCCCTGTCAAGGGGCCGCCTCTCTTCGTCATACGGCGGAAGGATCAGGGACGACGACGTGTTGTCGTCACTAGGATGAGTTACGTCCGCTCCGCACCGCACTTCGGCGTCGCGGAGGACCGACAAGCGCCGCGGCGCGGCGCGGATTGGATGACCAGAGACATGGCGACCTACACGCTCCCCGACCTTCCCTACGACTTCGCAGCCCTCGAGCCGCACATCAGTGGCAAGATCATGGAGCTGCACCATGACAAGCACCACGCGACCTACGTCGCCGGCGCGAACACGGCGCTGGAGCAGCTCGCCGAGGCCCGTGAGAGCGGCAACCTGGCGAACGTCAACAAGCTCGAGAAGGACCTCGCCTTCAACCTCGGCGGTCACGTCAACCACTCGATCTTCTGGACCAACCTCTCGCCGACCGGCGGCGGGCAGCCCGAGGGCGAGCTCAAGGCCGCCATCGACGAGTTCTTCGGCTCCTTCGAGAAGTTCCAGGCGCACTTCACCGCCAACGCCCTCGGCATCCAGGGGTCGGGCTGGTCGGTGCTGAGCTGGGATTCGATCGGGCAGCGCCTCATCATCCAGCAGCTGTTCGACCAGCAGTCCAACACCGCGCAGGGCACCGTCCCGCTGTTCCAGCTCGACATGTGGGAGCACGCCTTCTACCTCGACTACCTCAACGTGAAGGCCGACTACGTCAAGGCCGCGTGGAACATCGCCGACTGGGAGAACGTCGCCCAGCGCTTCGAGGTCGCCCGTCAGCAGACGAACGGCCTGCTGGTACTGTCGTAACCGGGTCGCGTCCCGACGGGCCTGGTCTCGTCGGGACGCCATCTCAGCCAAAAACCCCCGCGCACAGCGCATGCACGATTGCTGCGCACAGCGCACGAGAAACAGGGAGACCTGAGTGTCTGTCAAGATCGGTATCAACGGCTTCGGCCGCATCGGACGCAACTACTTCCGCGCGGCTCTCGCGCAGGGCGCTGACCTCGAGATCGTCGCGGTCAACGACCTCACCGACAACAAGACCCTTGCGCACCTGCTGAAGTACGACTCGGTCGGCGGCGTCCTCGACGCTGAGATCAGCTACGACGACGACAGCATCACCGTCAACGGCAAGGAGATCAAGGCGTTCGCCGAGCGCGACCCCGCGAACCTCCCCTGGGGCGAGCTCGGTGTCGACATCGTGATCGAGTCCACCGGCTTCTTCACCAAGGCGGAGGCGGCCAAGAAGCACATCGACGCCGGCGCGAAGAAGGTCCTGATCTCGGCACCGGGCACGGGCGTCGACGCGACCTTCGTCATGGGCGTGAACGAGGACACCTACGACCCGGCAGCGCACCACATCATCTCGAACGCCTCGTGCACCACGAACTGCCTCGCGCCGCTCGCCAAGGTCTTCAACGACGAGTTCGGCATCGACCGCGGCTTCATGATGACCGCGCACGCCTACACGGCCGACCAGAACCTGCAGGACGGCCCGCACAGCGACCTGCGCCGTGCACGCGCCGCCGCGATCAACATCACGCCGGCCTCCACGGGTGCCGCGAAGGCGATCGGCGAGGTCCTCCCGGAGCTCAACGGCAAGCTCAGCGGCTCGTCGTACCGCGTCCCGGTTCCCACCGGCTCGATCGTCGACCTCACGCTCGTCACTGACCGTGAGAACCTCACGGTCGAGGAGGTCAACGAGGCCTACAAGAAGGCAGCGGCCGACGGTCGTCTCGCCGGCTACCTCCAGTACAACGCCGACCAGATCGTCTCGAGCGACATCGTGCACAACCCGCACTCGTCGATCTTCGACTCCACCCTCACCAACGTGAGCGGCAACCTGGTCAAGGTCTCCAGCTGGTACGACAACGAGTGGGGCTACTCCAACCGTCTCGTCGACCTGACCGAGTACGTGGCCGAGCGTCTCTGAGACACTCCTCATGACTCTGCGCACCCTGGATTCGCTGGGTTCGCTCGAGGGCACGCGCGTCATCGTCCGTTGTGATCTCAACGTCCCCCTGCGGGATGGGATCATCACGGACGATGGCCGTGTCCGCGCCTCGTTGCCGACCTTGAACGCCCTGATCAACGCGGGAGCCCGCGTCGTGGTCTGCTCGCACCTCGGACGTCCCGACGGGGCGCCCGACCCGCAGTACAGCCTCGCCCCGGTCGCCCAGCGCCTGTCGGAGCTGCTCGGCAAGCCCGTCGCGTTCGCCCGTGACACCGTGGGCGAGTCCGCTCACGAGGCTGTCGACGCACTCGAGGACGGCGGCGTCGTCGTCATCGAGAACCTGCGGTTCAACCCGGGGGAGACCTCGAAGGACGACGCCGAGCGCGCTGCCTTCGCGGCCCAGCTCGCAGAGCTCGGCGATGTCCTCGTCTCGGACGGGTTCGGTGTCGTGCACCGCAAGCAGGCGAGCGTCTACGACCTCGCCGAACTGATCCCGTCGGCCGCCGGTCTGCTCATCGCAGCGGAGCTCGACGTGCTCGACCGCCTGACCGAGAACCCCGAGCGCCCGTACGCCGTGGTGCTCGGCGGGTCGAAGGTCAGCGACAAGCTCGGTGTGATCTCGCATCTGCTCCCGCGCGTCGACCGCATCCTCGTCGGCGGAGGGATGCTGTTCACGTTCCTCAAGGCGCAGGGTCACGCGGTCGCATCGAGCCTCCTCGAGGAGGACCAGCTCGACACCGTCCGCGACTACATCGCCGAGGCCCAGGAGCGCGGCGTGGAGCTCGTGCTCCCGACCGACGTCGTGGTGGCATCGTCGTTCTCGGCCGACGCCGAGCACGAGGTCGCCGCCGCCGACGCGATCGAGCAGACCGCGTTCGGTTCCTCGGGCATCGGACTCGACATCGGACCTGAGACCGCTGCGCGGTTCGCCGAGGTCATCCGCGGCTCGAAGACGGTGTTCTGGAACGGCCCGATGGGCGTGTTCGAGTTCCCGGCCTTCGCGAGCGGGACCAAGACGGTCGCACAGGCGCTCACCGAGGTCGACGGCCTCAGCGTCGTCGGAGGCGGTGACTCCGCGGCGGCCGTTCGTCAGCTCGGATTCGCCGACGACCGCTTCGGTCACATCTCGACCGGTGGCGGCGCCAGCCTCGAGTTCCTCGAGGGAAAGAAACTACCCGGCCTGGAGGTGCTCGGATGGGCGTAGCCGCTCGTACCCCGCTGATCGCGGGAAACTGGAAGATGAACCTCGACCACCTGCAGGCGGTCGCGTTCGTGCAGAAGCTGCACTGGACCCTGAAGGACGCCAAGCACGAGGACGGCTCGGTCGAGGTCGCGGTGTTCCCGCCCTTCACCGACATCCGCAGCGTGCAGACGCTGATCGACGCCGACAAGATCCCGTTCGCCCTCGGCGCGCAGGACCTCTCGGCCCACGACTCGGGCGCCTACACCGGTGAGGTCTCCGGAGCGTTCCTCGCGAAGCTCGACGCGAAGTACGTCATCATCGGTCACTCGGAGCGCCGCGAGTACCACGCGGAGAGCGACGAGGTCGTGGCGGCGAAGACGAAGGCGGCGCTGAAGCACGGCCTCGTACCGGTGATCTGCGTGGGCGAGACCCTGGCTCAGCGCGAGGAATCCGGGCCCACCGCGGTCTCGGTCGCTCAGCTCGAGACCGCGCTCGGCGCGGTCTCCGCCTCGGATGACATCGTGGTGGCCTACGAGCCGGTCTGGGCGATCGGAACCGGTCAGGTCGCGTCGCCGGACCAGGCACAGGAAGTGTGCTCGGCTCTTCGTGCCGTCATCGCGGCGAAGCTCGGCGACGAGGCTGCGGCGCGCACCCGCATCCTGTACGGAGGTTCCGTGAAGGCCGCGAACATCGCGAGCTTCATGCGCGAGCCCGACGTCGACGGTGCCCTCGTCGGAGGCGCGAGCCTCGTCGTCGACGAGTTCGCGGCGATCATCCGCTTCGAGAAGCACGTCGGAGTATGAGCGCGTGCGGCGGGGCTCCGGCCCCGCCGCACCGTATACTTGACCGTTACCGGGGCAGTCCTGCCCCAGCGAAAGGCTCTTCCTCGTGGAAATTCTCGAGTTCGTCCTGCAGGTCGTGCTGGGCATCACCAGCGTCCTGCTGACCCTCCTCATCCTGCTCCACAAGGGGCGCGGCGGCGGTCTGTCCGACATGTTCGGCGGCGGCATGTCGACGGCGGTCGGATCGTCCGGCCTCGCAGAGCGCAACCTCAACCGCTTCACGGTGATCCTCGCACTGGCGTGGTTCGTGGCGATCGTCGCGCTCGGCCTCATCACGAAGTTCGAGGTGATCTGATGGCTACCGGTGGCAACGCGATCCGCGGAACCCGTGTCGGTTCCGGCCCCATGGGCGAGCAGGACCACGGCTATCACGCCGACCGCATCGCCGTGTCGTACTGGGACGGCCTCGGCAACGAGACGGTCCGCTACTTCGCCGCCGGTCTCCCCGAAGAGGAGATCCCGGAGACGATCGATCACCCCCAGAGCGGACTCCCTGCCGGGCGTGACAAGGCGAACCCGCCCGCACTCGCGAAGACCGAGCCCTACAAGACGCACCTCGCCTACGTGAAGGAGCGTCGCACCGACGAGGAGGCCGTCCAGCTCCTCGAGGACGCGCTCACGCAGCTGCGCGAGCGCCGGGGGCAGTAGCTCCCCACCGACCACGCAGGAGGCCGCCGCGATCAGATCGCGACGGCCTCTTCTGCTGTCGTCGTGCAGGCGACACGAGAGGCGCGGCTCACCGGCATCCGTACGCGGCATCGATGTAAGACTGCGGCGGATATCCGTACGCCCACACGCCGTTCGCGTCATCCGTGAAGCCCATGCTGATGGCCCATGCGGTCGCCCACTTCTCGATGCTGTCCTGGGTCGACGAGTCGTACATGTCCTCGCACTTGACGCTGATCGCGTGACCGACCTCGTGGGCGACGAGGGCCCTGCTGCGTTCGGCCGGCCACTGCTCCGCCACCGAATTCGACAGCTCGATCACCGCGCGGTCGGGCTCGTCCCACCACCAGGTCGTCAGACCGCCCATGCTGCCGTTGTCGCCCGCACCGTTCACCGTCGGGTTCCAGTCGAACTCCAGCAGCACGCCCGGGGCGAGGGAACGGGCGAACGCCTCGACCTCGAGGCGCGCGTCCATGAGGGGGCCGGCCTTCTCGGCGAGCTCGGCCTGCTCGGAGGCGACGACCTGGTTGGCGGCGTCCTGGAGCGCGAGGAACGAATCGACGCTCGAGGCGTCGAGCGTCCTGGCGAGCGAGAGCGTGCTCGCCGCGTCGCGCAGGGCGATCACATCGTCGTTGCGTGCCGACAGATGCGCCGCCTCGAAGGAGGACGCGGCGGTCGCCGCCGAGCCGAGGTAAGCGATGCCGGCATCGTCGATCGCCGAGTCCGCGTCGGCCACGGACGGTGACTCGGCGTCCGCGTCATCCGAGAGCCCGTCGAGCTCCTGGGCGTGGGTGTGCAGCTGCTCGGTCGCGCCGAAGAGCTCCCAGAAGAAGGTCGGCTTCGCTCCGGCATCCGGAAGGTCGGCGGCGAGGAGGCCGTGCGCCGCGGACTGCGTCTCGCCGGCCGCGGCCACGGCTGCGGTCAGCGTCTCCTTCGCGGCGGGATCGGTGAGCGTGCCCGCGTCTCCTGCGGTGAGCTGATTCGCGACGTCGGTGGTCTCTGCGAGTTGCGTGGTCGCCTGGTCGAGCGCGGCGAAGGAGGTCTGCGTCGATTCGTACGCGTCGTCGAATCCGGACGCCGCCTCGTCGTAGCCGAGGTTCGCCGCCACCTGGGTGGCGCCGATCGCTCCCGCGAGCAGCACGGCCCCGGCCACGCCGATCACGACCCCGCGCCGGGGACGCCGGCGGGGGCGAGGAGCGGGGGTGCGCGCGGCGGACGCGCCGGCGATGTGCGCGGGGAGCGCATGACCGCCGTGCGGCGGTGCGGTGATGTCTGCGGGCACGGACATGCGGGGGACCTCCGATGAGAACCTGCTCATGACGACTCTGCCAGAAGAACGTCCATCGACCGCAAGAAACCTCGAAGGCCCCCACAGGATCTGCGGGGGCCTTCGTGACGTGGAGGGGGTGACGGGAATCGAACCCGCGCAATCAGTTTGGAAGACTGAGACTCTACCATTGAGCTACACCCCCGGAGCGGGGCCCGTCGTGGGCCCGCACCGACTGTTCGATCATAGCGGACTGACGAGGGTGCTCCCGTCCGTTAGACTCTCTGGGGCTGAATCTGCGCGCGGATTCCCCGGGGCGTAGCTCAGTTTGGTAGAGCGCCCGCTTTGGGAGCGGGAGGTCGCAGGTTCAACTCCTGTCGCCCCGACACGGCTCGACAAGC
Organism: Microbacterium sp. NPDC089695; assembly: GCF_044749085.1. Classification (NCBI taxonomy): domain Bacteria; kingdom Bacillati; phylum Actinomycetota; class Actinomycetes; order Micrococcales; family Microbacteriaceae; genus Microbacterium; species Microbacterium sp. NPDC089695. The sequence continues at coordinate 92,151 of NZ_JBIVHG010000004.1, read as the reverse complement.
CTGACAGCCGCGATTCAGCGCGGAAACCACAAGGAGAACACACCAGCATGGCGAACAGCACCGTCGAGAAGCTGACCCCGACCCGGGTCAAGCTCACCATCACGGTCACCCCGGACGACCTCAAGCCCAGCATCGCGCACGCGTACGAGCACATCGCGCAGGACGTCCAGATCCCCGGCTTCCGCAAGGGCAAGGTCCCGGCGCCGATCATCGATCAGCGCATCGGCCGCGGCGCGGTCATCGAGCACGCCGTCAACGAGGGGCTCGACAAGTTCTTCCGCGAGGCCACGACCGAGCACAAGCTCCGTGTCGTCGGTCGTCCGTCGGCCGACATCACGCAGTGGCCGAACGAGAAGGACTTCTCGGGTGATCTGCTCGTGGACGTCGAGGTCGACGTGCGTCCCGACATCGAGCTGCCCGACTACGAGGGCATCACGCTGACCGTCGACGCCGTCGAGGCGGACGACGCGGCGCTCGACGCCGAGCTCGACAACATGCGCGCCCGCTTCGGCACGCTGATCCCCGTCGACCGCCCCGCGGCGAAGGGCGACTTCGTCGAGCTCGACCTCGTCGCCACGATCGACGGCGCCGAGATCGACCGCGCAGAGGGCGTGTCGTACGAGGTCGGCTCCGGCGAGCTGCTCGAGGGCATCGACGACGCGATCGAGTCGCTCACGGCGGGCGAGGACACCACGTTCCGCTCGTCGCTCGTGGGCGGCGACCACGCCGGTTCCGAGGCCGAGGTCTCGGTCACGGTCAAGGCCGTCAAGGAGCGCGAGCTCCCCGAGGCCGATGACGACTTCGCGCAGATCGCGAGCGAGTTCGACACGATCGCCGAGCTCCGTGAGAGCCTCGCCGAGCGCGTCGCGCAGCAGGGCGTCTTCACGCAGGGCTCTGCCGCTCGCGACAAGCTCGTCGAGACGCTGCTCGAGAAGATCGAGATCCCCGTGCCGCCGCAGCTCATCGAGGACGAGGTGCACAACCACCTCGAGGGCGAGGGCCGCCTGGAGGACGACGTGCACCGCGCCGAGGTCACCGAGGCGAGCGAGAAGCAGTTCCGCACGCAGGTGCTGCTCGACACGATCGCCGAGCAGGCCGACGTGCAGGTGTCGCAGGAGGAGCTCTCGCAGTACCTCATCCAGTCCGCCGCGCAGTACGGCATGGCTCCGCAGGAGTTCGTCGAGGCGCTGCAGTCGTCGAACCAGCTTCCGGCGCTCGTCGGCGAGGTCGCACGTAACAAGGCGCTCGCGATCGCCCTCGGCAAGGTCAAGGTCGTCGACAGCAACGGCAAGGCCGTCGACCTGTCGGACTTCGTCGTGACCGACGACGAGGCCGCGGACGAGACCGAGGCTCCGGCCGAGGAGAAGCCCGCCAAGAAGGCTCCGGCGAAGAAGGCCGCCGCCAAGAAGGCCGACGACGCGGACGGCGACGACAAGCCCGCCAAGAAGCCCGCTGCCAAGAAGGCTCCGGCCAAGAAGGCTGCCGACAAGGCCGAGTGATCGATCACGATCGCGAGTGAAGGGGCGGATGCTGCGGCATCCGCCCCTTTCTCGTGACAGACGACGTCCTGAGGAGACGACATGAAGAGCTGGGATGAGCGGATCGACGAGGTCTGGGCGGATGCCGCGGGCGACGAGGTCGGCGACGACACGATCGCGCGGATCGACGCGCTGGCCGCCGAGCGGGGGAGCGACGACGGGCGCGCGGAGTTCGAGCGTGCGGGCGCGCGGGATTCGGCCGGCCGACCCGCCGAGGCGATCGAGCTGTATCGGAGGGCGCTCGCGCTCGGACTCGACGAGGAGCACCGGCCGCAGTGCGTCATCCAGCTCGCGAGCTCCCTGCGCAACCTCGGCGACTACGACGACGCGCTCGCGGTGATCACTCAGGAGGAGCGGATCTCGGCCGACGGGCCGTATCGGGACGCCGTCGCGACCGTGCACGCGTTGATCCTCGCGAGCGCGGGGAATCCGGCGGCAGGGCTGTCGATCGCCCTCCTCGCGCTCGTCCCGCACCTGCCGCGGTACCACCGGTCGATGACGGCGTACGCCCACGAGATCGCCGATCTCGACACCTGATATGCCGACGGCGAACACGGCCTGGGCGCTGCGTTGTCGCCGGTAGATTCGAATCACTGAAACACGGAATCAGGAGCTGACATGGCTGCAGAACCCCTCCTCGCGACGAGCGTCTTCGACAGGCTGTTGAAGGACCGCATCATCTGGCTGGGATCGGAGGTGCGCGACGAGAACGCCAACGAGATCTGCGCGAAGATCCTCCTTCTCGCCGCAGAGGACTCCGAGAAGGACATCTACCTCTACATCAACTCGCCCGGCGGCTCGATCACCGCGGGCATGGCGATCTACGACACGATGCAGTTCGTGCCGAACGACATCGTCACGGTGGGCATCGGTATGGCCGCGTCCATGGGCCAGCTCCTGCTGACCGCCGGCACCAAGGGCAAGCGCTACATCACCCCCAACGCTCGCGTGCTGCTGCACCAGCCGCACGGAGGCTTCGGTGGTACTTCGAGCGACATCCAGACTCAGGCCCAGCTGATCGTGTCGATGAAGAACCGTCTCGCCGAGATCACCGCAGCGCAGACCGGCAAGCCGGTCGAGCAGATCAACGAAGACGGAGACCGCGACCGCTGGTTCACCGCCGAGGAGGCCCTCGAGTACGGCTTCGTCGACCACATCCGCGAGTCCGCCACCGACGTCATCGGCGGCGGCGGCACGGACGCCAACTGAGAGCGAGAGGAACCTTCATGTACACACCCACCTTCCGCTCCGCCGGTGACCTGCCCTCCAGCCGCTACGTGCTCCCGCAGTTCGAGGAGCGCACGGCCTACGGCTTCAAGCGTCAGGACCCGTACAACAAGCTGTTCGAAGACCGCGTGATCTTCCTCGGCGTGCAGGTCGACGACGCGTCGGCCGACGACGTGATGGCCCAGCTCCTCGTTCTGGAGAGCCAGGACTCCGAGCGCGACATCACGATGTACATCAACTCGCCCGGCGGTTCGTTCACCGCCATGACGGCGATCTACGACACGATGCAGTACGTCGCTCCGCAGATCCAGACCGTCGTGCTCGGGCAGGCCGCGTCCGCGGCATCCGTGCTGCTCGCCGCCGGTCACCCCGGCAAGCGTCTCGCGCTGCCGAACGCCCGCGTGCTCATGCACCAGCCGGCGATGGGTGAGGCCGGCCACGGGCAGGCGTCGGACATCGAGATCCAGGCGGCGGAGATCCTCCGTATGCGCACCTGGCTCGAGGAGACCATGGCTCGTCACACCGGGAAGTCGGTCGAGCAGGTCAACCGCGACATCGACCGCGACAAGATCCTGTCGGCCTCCGAGGCTCATGAGTACGGGATCGTCGATCAGGTGCTCAGCTCGCGCAAGCGCGCCTGAGACCCTCGTCGCAGAACGGAAGAGGACGTCGGCCTTCGGGTCGACGTCCTCTTCCGCGTCTGCGGGCGCGGCGTCGGTGCGGCGGATGCGCAGACGCTTTGATATCTGCCGCTCATATGAGCAAGCGGATGCGCGAACGGTGATCACGGCGTACTCTGGACGAGGAAGGAGGATGCCGTGGAAGACGAACTCACCATGGTCCGCGTCGCCGAGCTGTACTACGACGAGGACAAGACGCAGGACGAGATCGGCGCCCTCCTCGCGTTGTCGCGGTGGAAGGTGGGCCGTCTGCTCACCCAGGCCAGGGAGCGCGGCATCGTCCGGATCGAGATCATCCATCCGCGCGCGCGTCGCCTCGGACTGGAGCGCGAGCTCGTCGAGCGTCATGGGCTAGCCGCAGCCGTGGTCGTGCCCTCTCCGGACGGAGACGACGGCACGCTCGAACGTGTCGCCCAGGCGGCGGCCGACTACCTGAGCGCCATGCGCCCGGTGCCGCGCACGCTCGGCGTCAGCTGGGGCCGCACGCTACGCGCCGTGGCCGAGGCTCTGCCCGACGGATGGGCGACCGGCGTCACGGTCGTGCAGCTCAACGGGGGAGTGAGCCTCAACCGCCGGTCCGGTGGCGCCGCAGGTCTCGCCGTCACGATCGCGCAGCGCGCATCGGGGCAGGTGTCGTTGCTGCCCAGCCCCGCGATCCTCGAACGTGTCGAGACCAAGCAGGCCATCGAGTCCGACCGCACCGTCGCGGCCGTGCTCGAAGAGGCCGCCCACGCACAGGCGTTCCTCTTCACGGCAGGGCCGTGCGACGCCAGCTCCGCTCACGTCGAGAACGGCTACCTGTCGGCATCCGACGTCGAGGAGCTCGCCCGCCGCGGAGCGGTCGGCGACGTGCTCGGCCGCTACATCGACGCCGATGGCAACATCGTCGACCCGCAGCTCGACTCCCGCACCGTGGGCGTCGATCTCGCGCGTCTGCGCGGAGCCGAGCGCGCGATCTTCGTCACCGCGGGCGACGCCAAGCACGACATCGCCCGCACGGTCGTGACCAGCGGCCTGTGCAGCGTCCTGGTGACCGATGAGACCACAGCACGAGCATTGTTGGAGGAACGATGACGACCCAAGAACTCAGTCGCAGGGCGGCGGTGGACGTCCTCGGCGGTGAGCCGGACGACGCCACGCTGCGCCGTTTCCTGCACGGCCTGCCCGGCGTCGACGCCGTCGGCCTGGAGCAGCGCGCAGCCGGCCTCGGCACGCGGTCGATCAAGACGACGTCGAAGGCCTGGGCGCTCGACACGATCATCCGCCTGATCGACCTCACGACCCTCGAGGGGGCGGACACGCCGGGCAAGGTGCGCTCGCTCGTCGCGAAGGCGAAGAACCCGGATGCCGCCGACCCGACGACCCCGAAGGTCGCGGCCGTGTGCGTGTACGGCGACATGGTCCCGTATGCGACCGACGCGCTCGGCGCGATGCACGGCGACCCTGACGACGGGCTCATCTCGGTCGCCGCGGTGGCCACGGCCTTCCCCAGTGGCCGCTCCTCTCTCGCGATCAAGCTCGCCGACACCGCCGAGGCGGTCGCTGCCGGCGCCGACGAGATCGACATGGTGATCGACCGCGGGGCATTCCTCGCGGGGCGCTACGGTCTCGTCTTCGACCAGATCGCCCAGGTGAAGGAGGCGTGCCGCCGCGAGGACGGCACCTACGCCTCGCTCAAGGTTATCCTGGAGACCGGGGAGCTGAACACCTACGACAACATCAAGCGCGCATCCTGGCTCGGCATCCTCGCCGGCGGCGACTTCATCAAGACGTCCACCGGCAAGGTCCAGCCAGCCGCGACGCTGCCGACCACGCTGCTCATGCTCGAGACGGTGCGCGACTGGTACCGCGGTACGGGGCAGCGCATCGGCGTGAAGCCCGCCGGCGGCATCCGTGCATCCAAGGATGCCGTCAAGTACCTCGTCACGGTCGCCGAGACCGTCGGCGAGGAGTGGCTGCAGCCGCACCTCTTCCGCTTCGGCGCCTCGAGCCTGCTGAACGACGTGCTCCTGCAGCGCCAGAAGCTCACCACCGGCCACTACTCCGGCCCCGACTACGTCACGATCGACTAGGAGCCCGCACATGTCATTCCTGGAATACGCTCCGGCACCGGAGTCGAAGGCGGTCCTGAACCTCAAGGACAGCTACGGCCTGTTCATCGACGGGGAGTTCGTCGACGGATCCGGGTCGAGCTTCGTCACGATCTCGCCCGCCGACGAGAGCCGCATCGCCGAGATCGCCTCGGCGAGCGACGAGGACGTCGACCGCGCGGTCGCCGCAGCGCGTCGCGCCTACGACAAGACGTGGTCGAAGATGAGCGGCCGCGACCGCGGCAAGTACCTCTTCCGCATCGCCCGTCTCGTGCAGGAGCGCGCTCGCGAGCTCGCGGTCGCCGAGAGCCTCGACAACGGCAAGCCCATCAAGGAGAGCCGCGACGTCGATGTGCCTCTCGTCGCGTCCTGGTTCTTCTACTACGCCGGCTGGGCCGACAAGCTCGACCACGCAGGACTCGGCGCGAACCCGCGTGCGCTCGGTGTGGCCGGTCAGGTCATTCCATGGAACTTCCCGCTGCTCATGCTCGCGTGGAAGGTGGCCCCGGCCCTCGCCGCCGGCAACACGGTCGTGCTGAAGCCCGCCGAGACCACGCCGCTCACGGCGCTGATCTTCGCGGAGATCCTCCAGCAGGCCGATCTGCCCGCAGGCGTCGTCAACATCGTCACCGGCGCGGGGCTGACGGGCGCGGCGCTCGTGCGTCACCCCGACGTCGACAAGGTCGCCTTCACGGGTTCGACCGGTGTGGGCCGTGACATCGCCCGTGCCGTCGCCGGCACGAACAAGAAGCTCACGCTCGAGCTCGGCGGCAAGGCCGCGAACATCGTGTTCGACGACGCGCCGATCGACCAGGCCGTCGAGGGCATCGTGAACGGCATCTTCTTCAACCAGGGTCACGTCTGCTGCGCCGGCAGTCGACTGCTCGTGCAGGAGTCGATCCACGACGAGGTCATCGACCGGCTCAAGAACCGCCTGTCGACGCTGCGCCTCGGCGATCCGCTCGACAAGAACACCGACATCGGCGCGATCAACTCGGCCGCCCAGCTCGCCCGCATCCGCGAGCTCAGCGACATCGGCGAGGCCGAAGGCGCCGAGCGGTGGACCGCGGACTGCGCGATCCCCGAGAAGGGCTTCTGGTTCGCCCCGACGATCTTCACCGGCGTCGAGGCCTCGCACCGCATCGCCCGCGACGAGGTGTTCGGCCCGGTGCTGTCGGTGCTCACGTTCCGCACGCCGGCCGAGGCGATCGCCAAGGCCAACAACACCCCGTACGGCCTGTCGGCCGGCATCTGGTCGGACAAGGGGTCGCGCATCCTCGCGGTCGCCGACCGACTGCGCGCGGGCGTCGTGTGGGCGAACACGTTCAACCGTTTCGATCCGTCGAGCCCTTTCGGCGGTTACAAGGAGTCCGGATACGGCCGCGAGGGCGGACGTCAGGGTCTCACCGCGTACCTGAAGGGGGCCGCAGCATGAGCAAGCGACTGAGCGTTCCGAAGACGTACAAGCTCGCGATCGGCGGCGCCTTCCCGCGCAGCGAGTCCGGACGCACCTACGAGGTGCTGTCGGCGAAGGGCGCGTTCCTCGCGAACGCCGCGAAGGGCTCGCGCAAGGACGCCAGGGATGCCGTCGTCGCGGCGCGCTCCGCCGTGAAGGGCTGGTCGGGTGCGACCGCGTACAACCGCGGGCAGGTGCTCTACCGCGTCGCGGAGGTGCTCGAGGGTCGCCGTGCACAGTTCATCGACGAGATCTCGGCGCAGGAGGGCGTGTCGGCCTCGGCCGCCGCGACCCAGGTCGACGACGCCATCGACCTGTGGGTCTGGTACGCAGGGTGGTGCGACAAGTACGCGCAGGTCGCGGGCAACGCGAATCCCGTGTCGGGTCCGTACTTCAACATCTCGGTGCCCGAGCCCACCGGCGTCGTCGCGATCGTCGCGCCGCAGGACTCCGCGCTGCTCGGCCTCGTGTCGGTCGTGGCCCCGGCGCTGGTCGCGGGCAACACCGTCGTGGTGATCGCGAGCGAGCGGCATCCGCTCTCCGCCATCAGCCTCGCCGAGGTGCTCGCGACGAGCGACGTGCCCGGGGGAGTCGTGAACGTGCTGACCGGCTCGCCCGCGGAGATCGCGCCGTGGCTCGCCTCGCACCAGGACGTCAACGCTCTCGACCTCGCGGGAGCAGGCGACCTCGACTGGGTCGACATGCAGATCGCCGCAGCCGAGACGCTCACGCGGGTGCTCGCACCGGGCGCGGTCGTCGCTTCGCCCGAGCGCATCGCGGCCTTCACCGAGGTCAAGACGGTCTGGCACACGAAGAGCATGGTCTGACGCCGTCGCTCCCGCCGGTATCCCCCTCGGATGCCGGTGGGAGCGAGTCCGGCACGCGTCCGCGCCAATGCGCCCCGGTGTCCGACGCACCGGTTAGGCTCAGTAGACGATCTCTGGATCCCTCGAGGAGGACGCGCATGGCCCGTATCGGTGAAAGCGCTGACCTGTTCAAGTGCTCGTTCTGCGGAAAGAGTCAGAAGCAGGTGCAGCAGCTCATCGCTGGCCCCGGTGTGTACATCTGCGACGAGTGCGTCGAGCTGTGCAACGAGATCATCGAGGAGCGGATGGCCGAGTCCTCCGCCGAGGGCACCGCCGACTTCGAGCTGCCCAAGCCCCGTGAGATCTTCACGTTCCTCGAGGAGTACGTCGTCGGGCAGGAGCCCGCCAAGCGTGCGCTGGCCGTCGCGGTCTACAACCACTACAAGCGCATCCGCGCACACGGCACGCTGCAGCCTGCCGAGCAGAAGGCCGAGAGCGTCGAGATCGCCAAGAGCAACATCCTGCTGATCGGTCCCACGGGCTGCGGCAAGACCTACCTCGCGCAGACCCTCGCCAAGCGCCTCAACGTGCCGTTCGCCGTCGCCGACGCGACGGCGCTCACCGAGGCCGGTTACGTCGGTGAAGACGTCGAGAACATCCTCCTCAAGCTCATCCAGGCAGCCGACTACGACGTCAAGCGCGCCGAGCAGGGCATCATCTACATCGACGAGGTCGACAAGATCGCCCGCAAGGCCGAGAACCCCTCGATCACGCGCGACGTGTCGGGTGAGGGCGTGCAGCAGGCGCTCTTGAAGATCATCGAGGGCACGGTCGCCTCCGTGCCTCCGCAGGGCGGTCGCAAGCATCCGCACCAGGAGTTCTTGCAGATCGACACCTCGAACGTGCTGTTCATCGTCGCCGGCGCGTTCGCCGGTCTCGAGGACATCGTGTCGGCCCGCGTCGGCAAGCACGGCATCGGCTTCGGCGCCCCGCTGCACGACAAGGGCAAGGATCTCGACCTGTTCAGCGAGGTGCTGCCGGAGGACCTGCACAAGTTCGGCCTCATTCCCGAGTTCATCGGCCGCCTCCCGGTCGTCACGAACGTCTCGCCGCTCGACCAGGATGCGCTGATCGACATCCTCACCGGCCCGCGCAACGCGCTCGTGAAGCAGTACCAGCGGATGTTCGAGCTCGACGGCGTGGAGCTCGAGTTCGAAGACGAGGCGCTCCGTTCGATCGCCGACCTCGCGGTCGAGCGCAAGACGGGTGCGCGCGGCCTCCGCGCGATCCTCGAAGACGTGCTCGGCCCGATCATGTTCGAGATCCCCTCCGCCGAAGACGTCGCGAAGGTCATCGTGACCCGTGCCGCCGTCGACGAGGGTGCACCACCCACCATCGTGATGGAGCGCAAGCGCAAGAGCGCCTGACCTGGTACAAGGCCCGGGAGTGGCTCAGTTCGTGAGGCCGCGCCGCTTCAGGAGCGGCGCGATGTCGGCATCCCGACCGCGGAAGTCGCGGTAGGCCTCCAGGGGATCCTTCGAGCCGCCCACGCCCAGCAGCCGTTCGCGGAAGCGGTCGCCGTTCTCGCGGGTGAGTCCGCCGTTCTCGCGGAACCACTCGACCGTGTCGGCGTCGAGGACCTCACTCCAGATGTACGAGTAGTACCCCGCGCTGTAGCCGCCCGAGAACACGTGCGCGAAGTAGGCCGAGGAGTAGCGGGTCGGCACGGCCGGCTCGTCGAGTCCGATGTCCGCGAGGGCCGCCGCTTCGAACGACGTCACGTCACCCGGCTCCGCATCGGTCCCGATCCGGTGCCAGGCCTGGTCGAGCCATGCGGCTGCGAGGTATTCGCTCGTGGCGTGACCCTGGTCGAAGGTCTCCGCCGCGCGGAGCCGTTCGACGATCGCGGGGTCCAGCGGTTCGCCCGTCACGTGATGCCGCGCGTAGTCGTCGAGCACCTCGGGCCAGAGGATCCACATCTCGTTGACCTGGCTCGGGAACTCCACGAAGTCACGGAACACGTTCGTGCCCGCGAAGTGCGGGTACGTCACGACCGCGAACAGCCCGTGCAGGGCGTGCCCGAACTCGTGGAACAGCGTCGTCACCTCGTCGAGAGTGAGAAGGGTCGGCTCGCCGTCGCCGGGCTGCACGACGTTGAGGTTGTTGACGACGACCGGGACGGTGCCGCGGAGCCGCGACTGGCTGACGATCGGGTTCATCCACGCACCGCCGCGCTTGGAGTCGCGCGTGTACAGATCGAGCACGTACAGCCCGAGCGCCGAGCCGTCTTCGTTGCTCACCTCGAACACCCGCGCTCCCGGGTGGTACGCGACGAGATCAGGGCGCTCCGCGAACGTGACGCCGTAGAGGCGTGTGGCGGCCGCGAAGACGCCGTCCTGCAGCACGCGCTCCGCCTCGAACCAGGGGCGCAGGGCCGCGGTGTCGATGTCGTAGCGCGCTGCGCGCACCTTCTCGGTGTAGAACGCCCAATCGTGGGCTTCGACGGCGAACGGCTTCGGCTCCACGTCGTCGACGATCTCCTGCAGCGCGGCCTTCTCCGCCTGCGCGTTCCGCGCAGCCGGCCCCGCGAGCCGCCGCAGCATCCCCTCGACCGCCTCCGGAGTGCCCGCGGTCTCGTCGGCCGTGATGTAGGCGGCGTGCGAGGCGTAGCCGAGGAGCGCGGCGCGCTCGGCACGGAGACGGACGATGTCGGCGAGGACGCCGCGGTTGTCGTTCGCGTCACCGCGCGACGCACGGCTGCGCGACGCCTCCATGATCCGTCGCCGTGACTCCCGGTCGGTGAGCTGCGCGAGATACGGGTGTCCCGTGAACAGCGGCAGGGTTACGAGGTAGTGCCCGTCGAGTCCGCGGTCCTGCGCGGCGCGGGCGGCGGCGGAGAGCTCGCCGACGCCCAGCCCTGCGAGCTCCTCGGCCGAGTCGAAGACCACCGCGAGATCGTTCGTGTCGTTCAGCAGATTGCGCTCGAACGTCGTGCTCAGCGTCGACAGCTGTTGGTTGAGGAGCGTGAGCCGTGACTTGGCCTCATCGTCGAGAGCCGCGCCCGCGTGGGACATCTCGCGGTGGTGACGCTCGACCAGATAGCGCTGCTCGGCGTCGAGATCGAGGTCGGCGAGCTGTGCGTGCACTTGCTGCACCCGCCAGAAGAGCGCGCCGTCGAGCGTCACGGCATCCTGGTGCGCGGCCATGAGCGGCGCGAGTTCCTCGTCGACCGCCTGGATCTCGGGCGTCGCGTCCGCCGAGCTCACGGTGTAGAACGCGTGGGACACCCGGTCGAGCAGTTCGCCTGATCTCTCCAGCGCCTCGATCGTGTTCTCGAACGTCGGCATCGAGCGCACCATCGTGATGCGCGAGATCTCGCGCCGGTGCTCTTCGAACGCCGCACGGAACGCCGGCAGGTAGTGCTCGGGACGGATGCGGGCGTAGTCGGGGAGTCCGTAGGGGAGCGTCGACGGCTGGAGCAGCGGATTCGTCTCGTCGGTCATCCCCTGAGCCTAGCCATGACCCTTCCGAGCGCATCGACGACGAGGCGTACCGAGCGGCGGCGGAGGTTCTCCGGTCGGGCGAGCACGTCGATCACCCGATGGGTCGACACCCCGCGCAGCGGCAGCCGCACGATGTCGTCGTCGTCGACCGTGCGCGAGGTGTAGCGCGGCAGCATCCCGATGACTCCACCGGCCGCGATGACGCCTGCGACCGCGCCGTAGTCTTTGATGCGGTGACGGATCTCGACAGGACGGCCGGCGACCGCGGCGACGGCGCCGAGCACGTCGTCGGGGGAGTAGCCGGTGCGGCTCGTGACCCACGGGCCGTCGACGACGTCGGCGGGTGAGACCCGAGAGCGTGCGGCGAGCGGGTGATCCCGGGCGACCGCGACGTCGAGGGGCTCTTTGGCGAGGGTGAGGCCGCGCACCCCCTGCGTCGGCCATGGAGCGGAGTGCTCCATGCGATGCGCGAGCACCAGGTCGTAGCGAGCCGTGAGCGCGGGGAACTCGCTCTGCGCGACGTCTTCGTCGGTGAGTTGCACGGTGGGTGCGTCCTCCCCGGCACCGGAAGGGGACAGTTCGCGGATGAGTTCGCCGAACAGGGCCTGCCCGACGCTGTGGAATCCGCTGATCGTGACGACACCGGATCCCGCCGTCTCGAAGTCGTCGAGTGCGTTGCGCGCCGCTGCGACGGCATCGATGGCTTCGGCGCCGGCGGTGGCGAGCACCTCGCCCGCCGCTGTGAGTGCGAGACGGCGGCCGTCCTTGCGCGTCAGAGGTGTGCGGAAGCCGCGCTGCAGAGCGGCGAGCTGCTGCGAGACGGCCGAGGGGGTGACGTTCATGGTCGCGGCGACCGCGGCGACGCTGCCGAGGGCCCCGAGCTCGCGCAGGATCTGCAGCTGATGGATCTCCATTCCGACAGTTTAGAGATCGCTACATTAACCATCCAGAAGAGCGGTCTTGTTCTACATGATGCGGTGCGATGGGATCGAGGCATGAAGGCACTGTTCAAAGCCGAACGCGCGGCGGGTCTCGAGCTCGTCGACCGACCGGATCCGGTCGCCGCCGCCGACGAGGTCGTGATCCGCGTGCTCCGCACCGGCATCTGCGGCACCGACCTGCACATCCGCCGCTGGGACGACTGGGCCGCATCCGCCGTGGTCGCGCCGCTGATCCCCGGCCACGAGTTCTACGGCGAGGTCGTCGAGGTCGGACCGCTCGTGCACGACATCGCGGTCGGCGACAGGGTCTCGGGCGAGGGGCACATCGTCTGCGGCACGTGCCGCAACTGCCGTGCCGGACGACGGCAGATGTGCATCCGCACGATCGGACTCGGACTGCAGCGCGACGGCGCCTTCGCCGAGTACCTCGCGCTGCCCGCGACGAACGTCTGGGTGCACCACGCCGACGTGAGCCCCGAGCTCGGCGCGATCTTCGACCCGCTCGGCAACGCGGTGCACACCGCGCTCATGTACCCGCTGGTGGGAGAGGACGTGCTGGTCACCGGATGCGGTCCGATCGGCCTGATGGCGATCGCGGTCGCTCGTCACGCCGGCGCGCGGTTCATCACCGCGACCGACGTGAGCGCGCCGCGACTCGAGATGGCGACGCTCATGGGAGCCGACCAGGTCGTAGACGTCTCTCAGCGCGACATCCGCAGCGCACAGCAGGCGCTCGGCATGCGCGAGGGATTCGACATCGGATTCGAGATGAGCGGGGCGCCGTCGGCGCTGCCCGCGATGATCGACAACATGAACCACGGCGGCCGCATCGCCATGCTCGGACTCCCCAGTTCGGGCTTCGGCATCGACTGGGGCAAGCTCGTCACGCACATGCTCACCATCAAGGGCATCTACGGGCGGGAGATGTTCGAGACCTGGAACGCGATGGGCGCGATGCTGCAGACGAGCGCGACGCTGCGTGAGTCGATCGGCCGCGTGATCGCCGAGGTGCTTCCGGCGAGGGAGTGGGAGCGCGGATTCGCGGCGGCCGAGTCCGCCGGCACGGGAAAGATCATCCTCGACTGGACGGAGCTGTGATGTACGGGACCTTTGAGAAGCACGTGGCTGCTGAGCTCGCCGGGATCGAGGAGGCCGGGCTCACGAAGCACGAGCGCGGTATCCGCGGCCCGCAGAGCGCCGAGATCACGGCGGACGGCGCCGAGGTGCTGAACTTCTGCGCCAACAACTACCTCGGCCTCGCCGACGACGAGCGCATCAGGGACGCCGCGAAGACCGCACTGGACGAGTGGGGCTACGGCCTCGCGAGCGTGCGGTTCATCTGCGGCACCCAGGAGCAGCATCTCGAGCTGGAGCGCCGGCTCGCGGGGTTCCTCGGCACGGACGACGCGATCCTCTACTCCTCGTGCTTCGACGCGAACGGCGGCGTGTTCGAGACCCTGTTCGGCGCGGAGGACGCGATCATCTCGGATGAGTTGAACCACGCGTCGATCATCGACGGCATCCGACTGTCGAAGGCCCGCCGGCTGCGGTACCGCAACCGCGACATGGCCGACCTCGAGGAGCAGCTGAAGGCGGCATCCGATGCGCGCTTCCGCGTGGTCGTCACCGACGGGGTCTTCTCGATGGACGGGTACATCGCCCCGCTGGCGGAGATCTGCGATCTGGCCGAGCGCTACGACGCCCTGGTGTTCGTCGACGACTCGCACGCGGTGGGCTTCGTGGGGGAGAACGGCCGGGGCACTCCCGAGCTGTGCGGCGTCGCCGATCGCGTGGACATCTACACGGGCACGTTCGGCAAGGCGCTCGGCGGCGCGTCGGGCGGCTACGTCGCCTCGCATGCCGACATCGTCGCGCTGCTGCGCCAGCGATCGCGACCGTACCTGTTCTCGAACACGCTCGCGCCGTCGATCGTCGCGGGCACGCTCACCGCGCTCGACCTCGTGGAGGGCTCTGCGGATCTTCGGGCCCGGCTGCGCGACAACGCGGCGCTGTTCCGCGAGCGCATGGCGGCGGAAGGATTCGATCTGCTCCCCGGGGAGCATCCGATCGTGCCGGTGATGTTCGGCGACGCTGCCGTCACGGCGCGGATCGCGAGCGAGATGCAGCGTCACGGCGTGTACGTCACGGCGTTCAGCTTCCCCGTGGTGCCGCGCGGTCTCGCGCGCATCCGCGTGCAGCTCTCGGCGGCGCACACGCCGGAGCAGATCGAGCGATGCGTGACGGCATTCGTCGCGGCGCGCGCAGCCGTCGCCTGACTCGAGAGAGCGCAAAGGAACCTCTGCAAAGAAAAACTTGCAAAGAAACATTTGCAAGTGTATCTTTGCATTCATGACGAACACACGAGAGTCCCGGAACCTCGACGCTGGCGCATTGAAGGCCCTGGCGCACCCGCTTCGTGTGCGCATCTTCAATCTGCTCAGTGAACGAGGAGCGCAGACCGCGAGCTCGCTCGCAGCGCTGGTCGGGGAGACGTCGGGTTCCATGAGCTACCACCTCCGTGCTCTCGCCGCTCACGGCCTGATCCAGGAGGTCGAAGGTCGGGGCACGGCGCGAGAGCGATGGTGGGAACTCCCGAAGGGGAGCGTGTACCTTCCGGGTCCGGGCGAGAGCCAGACTCCGTCGAACCGGGCCGCGGCGCAGATCGTCACCTCTGAGTTCTTTCGGCAGCGCCACGAGACGCTCATGGCGTACATCGAACGACCGGTCGCGCAGGTTCCCGAGGAATGGCGGGATGTCGGACTCATCACGACGTCGTATCTCGATCTCACCATCGAGCAGATGACGGAAGTCAGTGCCGAGTTGAGAGAGTTCATCGACCGCGTCACCGAGCGCTACCGCGGACAGTCCGTCCCCGACACGCACCGCGTGTCGCTGCGCGCCGAACTCTTCGATCTGCCCACTGACGCACGTACGGAGGAATCATGACCAGCGCGGCCCTGCATCTGTCGGCTCCGACCGTCGTCGAGCGCCGACTCCTCACACTCGCCCAGCACCTGACCGCGTTCGTCGAGCACCGCATCGCTGCGCGCGCGGAACGGCGCGACATCGCCCTCGATCTGCTCCGCGAGCAACAGGCTCGCAGGCACGATCCGCGAGCCGTCGAGCACTTGCTGGCGCAGATGGGCGTGCCGCGGCGCTAGTCCTCGAACGGGCGCGCGACGATCTCGCCGGTGGAGGTCTGTACGACCTCCCAGCCGGCGTCGAGCTCCGCGATCGCCCGACCCTCGAGCCAGGTGAGAGTCCAGTGGCCGACCAGGCCCCGTGCCTCGACCTCGGCGATCGCCGGGCGCAGGGCCGCAGGGACGGATGCCGGAGCAGCCGACCCCGTGGCCCAGCGCGTACCGAGCTGCATCATGCCCCCTCGACCGGAGCGAGCACGATCTCCGTGACGGCGAACTCCTCGGCCTCGTCGAACTCGAGCTCGGCGATGCGTCCCACAGCCCGCAGGTCGTCGGCGGCGGCACGCAGGGCTTCGAGCTTCGCGGCGGGAGCGGCGATCGTGGCGTGCGACACTGGGGTCTTCTGCGAGGCCTTGGCCTCGGTCTTCGCCCGGCGGATGCCGATCAGGGCCTCGCTGGCCACGGAGAGCACCGACGTGTCGCCCTCGATCGACAGCGGCTCGGGCCACGACGCCGTGTGCACGGATCCCTCCTCGAACCACGACCACACCTCCTCCGTGGCGAAGGAGATCACCGGGGCGAGCAGACGCAGCAGCGTCGACAGCGCGAGGCGCAGCGCCAGCGCGGCGGACGCCTGGCCGACGTTCGTCTGGTCGTAGGCGCGCTCCTTGACGAGCTCGAGGTAGTCGTCGCAGAACGTCCAGAAGAACGCCTCGGTGACCTCGAGAGCCTTCGCCTGATCGTAGTTCTCGAACGCCTTCGTGGCCTCGACGACCACGGCGTCGAGGGCCGTGAGCATCGAGGCGTCGAGCGCGTGCGTCACCTGCGCTCCCTCGGGCACCGGGAACGACAGCACGAACTTCGCGGCGTTGAGGATCTTGATGGCCAGGCGTCGGCCGATCTTCACCTGCGTGGGGTTCTGCGGGTCGAACGCCGCGTCCATGCCCAGGCGGCTGGACGCGGCCCAGTAGCGCACGGCATCCGATCCGTGGGCGTCGAGGATGTCGGCCGGGGTCACCACGTTGCCCTTGGACTTCGACATCTTCTTGCGGTCGGGGTCGACGATGAAGCCGGAGATCGCGGCGTTGCGCCACGGAGTCCGACCGTCTTCCAGCGTCGAGCGCAGCATGGTCGAGAACAGCCAGGTGCGGATGATGTCCTGCCCCTGGGGGCGCAGGTCGAACGGCGCGGTGAGCGACCACAGCTCTTCGTCGCGCTGCCATCCGCCCGCGAGCTGCGGCGTGAGCGACGACGTGGCCCACGTGTCGAGGATGTCGGCCTCGGCGTCGAACCCGCCGGGCACGCCGCGCTGGTCCTCGGTGTAGCCCGCGGGCACGTCGGTCGTGGGATCGATCGGCAGCGAGGCGTGATCGGGCGCGAGCACGCGGTCGTAGTCGCGCTCGCCGTTCTCGTCGAGGCCGTACCAGAGCGGGATCGGCACCCCGAAGAAGCGCTGACGCGACACGAGCCAGTCGCCGGTGAGTCCGCCGACCCAGTTCTCGTAGCGCACGCGCATGAAGTCGGGGTGCCAGGCCAGCTCCGAGCCGTGCGCGAGCAACTGGTCGCGCAGCTCGCCGTCGCGGGCCCCGTTGCGGATGTACCACTGGCGCGTCGACACGATTTCGAGCGGGCGGTCGCCCTTCTCGAAGAACTTCACGGCGTGGTTGAAGGGCTTGCCGACCGCGGTCATGTCGCCGGTCTCCTGCAGCTTCTCCACGATCGCCTTGCGTGCGGAGAACACGGTCTTGCCGGCGAGCTCGGCCGCGTACCAGTCGATGGCGGCGGCATCCGCGACGATCGACGGCGCGGTCGGCAGGAAGCGGCCGTCGAGACCGATGGTCGTCATGTTGGGAAGGTCGCGGCCGTCGGTGGTGCGCAGCTCGCGCCACCAGATGATGTCCGTCACGTCACCGAAGGTGCAGACCATCGCCGCTCCCGTGCCCTTGTCGGGCTGGGCGAGGTGGTGGCCGTGGATCTCGATCTCGGCGCCGAAGAAGGGCGTCTTCACCTTCGTGCCGATCAGGTGCTTGTGCGGGCCCTCGGGGTGAGTGACGATCGCGATGCACGCGGGGAGCAGCTCGGGGCGGGTCGTCTCGATCGTGATCGAACCGGAGCCGTCCGCGAAGGGGAAGTCGATCGTGTGGTACGCGGCCTGCTGGTCGCGGTCCTCGAGCTCCGCCTGGGCGATCGCCGAACGGAAGTCGATGTCCCACAGGGTCGGCGCCAGCGACTGGTACGCCTCGCCGCGCTCGAGGTTGCGCAGGAATGCGAGCTGGCTCTGACGGATCGTGTCGTCGGAGATCGTGCGGTACGTCTGCGTCCAGTCGACGGAGAGCCCGAGCTGACGGAACAGCGCCTCGAACTGCTTCTCGTCCTCGACGGTCAGGCGCTCGCACAGCTCGATGAAGTTGCGGCGGCTGATCGGCTTCTGGTCGGCGGCGCGGCTCGACTTGTTGTCGCCGCCCTCGAACGGGGGAGTGAAGTCGGCCTCGTAGGGGAGCGACGGGTCGCAGCGCACACCGTAGTAGTTCTGCACGCGGCGCTCGGTCGGCAGGCCGTTGTCGTCCCAGCCCATCGGGTAGAACACGGTCTTGCCGCGCATCCGCTCGTACCGCGCCTTGACGTCGGTGTGCGTGTACGAGAACACGTGACCGATGTGCAGGCTGCCGGAGGCCGTGGGCGGAGGGGTGTCGATCGAGTAGACGCCGTCGCGACCGCTCTGCGCGGCACGGATGCGGTCGAAGAGGTAGGTTCCGCGCTCCGACCAGGACTCGCCCCACTTCGCTTCGAGGCCTTCCAGCGCGGGCTTGTCAGGGATCTGAGAGTGTGCGGACGCGGCCATGAGGTCTCCTCGAGCGATGTATGCGGCACTGTGTGAGCGTGCCTGAGTGTGGGTTGTGACTCCAGTGTACCGAGAGGCGCAGGATGCGGAACGCGACGCAGATCGACCGCGTCCAAGAATCCGCCCTAGAATCGGAGTATCCCGACCCGTTCTTTCCGAGGAATAGTCATGCCCGCACATCCTGCTCGTCGCCTCCTGCCGCTCGCGGCGCTCGCCGCCGTCTCTGCGCTCGCGCTCAGCGCCTGCACCGCGGCCCCCTCCGAGTCCGGCGGAACGGAGCTCGTATGGTCGATCGAGGGCGCCAACCTCGCCGCAGGGCACATGGACCCGCAGACGAGCCAGCTCGACGTGTCGGGCATGGTGCAGCGCTCGGTGCTCGACTCGCTCGTCTTCCAGGAGGCGGACGGCTCGTTCACCCCGTGGCTCGCGAAGGACTGGGAGGTGTCGCCCGACAGCACCGAGTACACCTTCATGCTGCGCGATGATGTGACGTTCACCGACGGCGAGCCCTTCGACGCCGCGGCCGTGAAGGCGAACTTCGACCGCATCGTCGATCCCGAGACCGAATCCGCTCAGGCGGCGAGCATGCTGGGCGCCGACTTCTACGCGGGCACCGAGGTCGTCGACGAGCACACCGTGAAGGTCTCGTTCACGCAGCCCTACGCCCCGTTCCTGCAGGCTGCCAGCACTCCGCAGCTCGGCTTCTACTCGCCCGCCGTTCTCGCCGAGTCGGCCGATCAGCTCAAAGCCGGAGGCCCCGGGGTCACGGTCGGCACCGGCCCCTACGAGCTCACCGAGTACACGCCCGACCAGGAGATCGTGTACACCCGCAACGACGACTACGCCTGGGGTCCGCACGGCGAGAAGGCTCCGGAGGTCGAGACGCTGCGCGTCGAGATCCAGCCCGAGGCCTCGGTGCGCGCCGGCGTCGTGCAGAGCGGCGAGGCCGACATCGCCAGCAACATCCCGCCGAACCTCGCGGGAGACCTCGGCGACGGCATCACCGTCGACTCGATCGAGTACCCGGGTCTGCCCTACTCGCTCTACCTCAACGAGAAGTACGGCGTGTTCGCCGACGAGAAGGTGCGCCAGGCGTTCGCGCGCGGCATCGACATCGACGCCGCGGTGCAGGAGATCTTCTTCGACCAGTTCCCGCGTGCGTGGAGCATCCTCGGTCCCACCACGCCCGGGTACGACGCGTCGCTCGAGGGCACCTGGCCCTACGACCCCGACGCGGCGAACGCACTCCTCGACGAGGCCGGGTGGACGGAACGGGATGCCGACGGCATCCGCGTGAAGGACGGCCAGCCTCTGTCGGTGCGCTGGATCGCCTACACGCCGGTTCCGGATGACCGCGCCGCGCTCGCGAACGCCATCCAGTCCGATCTCAAGGCGATCGGCATCGACGTCGTGCGCGAGGTGCTCGAGCCCGGCGCCTACAACGAGCAGTACGGCCCGAAGACGTTCGACCTGACCGACTGGGGCTTCTCGGGTGTCGACCCCGACCTGCTGCGCAGCCACCTGCACACCGACGGCTTCCAGAACGCCTCCCAGGTGTCCGACCCCGCGGTCGACGGTCTGCTCGAGCAGGCCGTGGCGACGAGCGACCAGACCCAGCGCGACGAGCTCTACACGCAGCTGCAGGACTGGAACGCGACGCACCAGGCGATCGTGCCGCTGTACGTGCCCTCGGCCATCACCGCGGTGGGCGAGCGTGTCAGCGGTCTGGAGTACGACCTCTACGGCCGACCGCTGTTCTACGATGTGAGCGTCGACTGAGCACGATCGGTCGCCGAGGGACACTTCGACTCGCATTCGCTCGCTCAGTGCGGGTCTGCGCGGAAGGAGAGGGATGAAGGCTGCGCTCATCCGCATCGCGGGTCTCGCGGCTTCCGTCGTGGTCGTGGTGTGGGGCGCGGCGACGCTCGCGTTCCTCGCGTTCCGGGTGATCCCGGGCGACCCCGTGTCGGTGATGCTCGGCCCGCAGGCGCAGGTGAGCGAGGCCGTGAAAGACGGCATCCGCGCCGAGCTCGGGCTCGACCGCCCACCGCTCGAGCAGTACGTGACCTTCATCGCTGAGCTCGCGCGCGGCGACCTCGGCGAGTCGTACCAGCTCAGGATGCCGGTGACCGAGGTGATCGGTCGTCAGCTCGCACCCACGTTGCAGCTCTCCGCGCTCGCGCTCGTCATCGCCGTCGTCCTGGCGCTCGCCGTGGCACTGCTCGCGCGGGGCGCGGTCGGACGCGGCATCGCCGCCGGTGTCGAGCTCGTCATCCTGTCATCGCCCGTGTTCTGGATCGGGCTGATCCTGTTGAGCGTCTTCGCGTTCGGGCTGGGCTGGTTCCCGGTGTCGGGTGCGCGCAACCCGGCGACCATCGTCCTCCCCGCGATCACTCTCGCCCTGCCCGTGGCGGCACTGCTCAGTCAAGTGCTCCGCGACGGTCTCACGCAGGCCGAGCGCATGCCGTTCGCCGAGACCGTGCGCGCCCGGGGCGCGAGTCCGTCGTGGTTCACCCTGCGTCACGGTCTGCGTCACGGCGCCTCCGGTGCGCTGACGCTCGCCGCCTACCTCACCGGCTCGGTGCTCGGGGGAGCGGTGCTGGTCGAGACCGTCTTCGCCCGGGCGGGCCTCGGACGCGTGACGCTCGCGGCCATCAGCAATCGGGACCTGCCGGTCATCACGGGCATCATCCTGCTGAGCGCCGTGGTGTTCGTCGTCGTCAACCTCGCGGTCGAACTGCTGCATCCTCTGCTCGATCCGCGACTGCGCGCCGCGCGCCGAGGTGCACGATGAGGCGGGCGCAGTCGGCACTGCTCTGGGCCGCGGTCGGGGTGCTCGTCGTGCTCACCGTCGTCGCCGCGTTCCCCGGGCTGCTCGCGACGCACGACCCCCTCCAGACCGATGTGCGCGCCGCGCTCCTGCCTCCGAGCGCCGAGCACCTGTTCGGCACCGATCAGAGCGGCCGCGATGTCTACTCCCGGGTCGTCTTCGGTGCGAGCCGTTCGATCGGCATCGGACTGCTCGCGACCGGGATCGCCCTGACGGCGGGGCTGCTCGTCGGCTCCCTGGCCGGACTCGCCCCCCGCGGCGTCGACGCCGCACTCATGCGGGTCAACGACGTACTGATGGCCTTCCCCGAGTTCCTCGTCGCCCTCGTGGTGGTGGCCGTGGTCGGCCCTGGGCCGGTCAACATCGCGATCGCCGTCACGCTCGCCGCCGCTCCCGTGTACGTGAGGCTCGCGCGCGTGCAGACCCGCACGCTCCGCACGGCCGAGCACGTGGAGGCAGCGCGGATCCTCGGGGTTCCCGCACCGCAGGCGTTCCTCCGACACGTCGTCCCCGGGGTGCTCGGATCGCTCAGCGTGCTCGCGACGATCGGCATCGGATCGAGCATCCTCGCTGCGGCAGGCCTGAGCTTCCTGGGGCTCGGCCCATCGGAGCCGACGCCGGAATGGGGGCTCATGCTCGCGGGCGGTCGAAACGTGCTCGGCCAGGCGTGGTGGATCGCCGTGTTCCCGGGCATCGCGATCACCGTGACCGTCATCGCTGCGACGATCGTCGGGCGGGTGCTGCGGGCGCGCGCGGAGGGGCGACGGGCATGACCACGGCACTGGAACTCGAGGGCCTGCGCATCGACTTCGGCGGCGAGCCCGTCGTCGACGGCGTCTCGCTGCACGTCGATCGCGGCGAGTGCGTCGCGATCGTGGGGGAGTCGGGGGCGGGGAAGTCGCTCACCGCGCGTGCGCTCCTCGGGCTCGTCTCCGACGGCGCCAGGGTGCGCATGGATCGCCTCGACGTCGACGGCATCGATGCGCGGACACTGAGCGAGCGCCGGTGGCGTGCGCTGCGGGGCCGGCGCATCGCTCTCGTGTCGCAGGACGCGCTCGTCTCGCTCGACCCGCTGCAGCGCGTGGGTGCCGCGATCGCGGAGCCTCTGCGACTGCACGGCCTCGCGAAGGCGGGAGATGCGCGGCGTGCGCGCGTGCGCGATCTGCTCGCCCGCGTCTGGATGCCCGACATCCCGCGGAGGGAGCGTCAGTATCCGCACGAGCTCTCCGGCGGTCTCCGGCAGCGCGCGCTGATCGCCTCGGCGCTCGCCGCCGACCCCGCGGTGCTCGTCGCCGATGAGCCGACCACGGCGCTCGACGCGACGGTGCAGGCGCGCATCCTCACGCTGCTGCGCGACATCGCGGATGCCGGCACGGCCGTCGTGTTCATCAGCCATGACATGGCGGCGGTGCGCCGGGTCGCCGACCGCGTGCTGGTGATGCGCGACGGCGTGGTGGTCGAATCCGGACCCGTCGCCGATGTGCTCGACGATCCGCAGCACGAGTACACGCGGCAGTTGATCGCCGCGACCATCCACGAGCCGAGGACCCCGCAGCACGGCTCGGCGGACCCGGTGCTCGTCGTGACCGACGCGACCCGACGTTTCGGCGATCTCGTCGCGGTCTCGTCGGCGTCGTTCTCGGTGCCGGAGGGCCGCACGCTCGGAGTGGTCGGCGAGTCCGGTTCGGGCAAGACCACGCTCGCTCGCCTGATCGTGGGCGTCGAGACCCCGGACGAGGGTGCAGTGCGGTGGGCGGGGCGACGTCGGGTGCAGCTGGTGCATCAGAATCCGCTCGGCGCGTTCGATCCCCGCTGGACGATCGGGCGCTCGCTGCGCGAGGCTCTCGCCGCCGGAGGAGTGCCCCGAGCGCTGCGGGCGGCCCGGGTGTCCGAGCTGCTGCGCGAGGTCGACCTCGATCCGGCGCTCGCCGCTCGCCGACCGCTCGCGCTGTCGGGCGGGCAGCGCCAGCGCGCGGCGATCGCCAGGGCGCTCGCCGCCGAACCCGAGGTGCTCGTGCTCGACGAACCGGTCTCGGCGCTCGACCCCTCCGTACGCGAGAGGGTGCTGCGCCTGCTCCTACGGCTGCAGCGCGAGCGCGATCTGACGATGGTCTTCGTGTCGCACGACCTCGACGTGGTCGGGGCCGTGGCCGATGAGGTGATCGTGATGCAGGACGGCGTGATCGTCGAGAAGGGTGCCGTGGATGCCGTGTTCGCTGCGCCACAGCATCCGTTCACGCGCGAGCTGATCGAGGCGAACCGCCCGGTCGCGCGCTGATCCGGCGTGCCCGTCAATCGAGGACGTGGATGCCCACACCGGTGGCCAGCACGCTCGCGAGCTGCTGCACCTGGAACGACGACAGCGTCGTGCCGCGCAGGCTGTTCGTGTCGAGGAACGCCCCGGCGTCCAGGCCGCGCAGGTCGACGTGCGTCGCTCGGAGGCCCCTCGGGTCGACCTCGTCGGTGCGCGTGTCCGCGAAGCGGATCCTGGTGAGCTCCGACTGGGGCATGTCGAGCGTGCGGATGCCGCTGTCGGCGATCTCGACATCCGTGGCCTTCGCGCCGCCGAGGTTGAGGTAGTCGATGCGCACGCCCCGCAGGTCGAGCTCGTCGATGCGGGCGCCGCTGAGGTCGAGCGTGCCGAGGCGACCGCCCGTGATCCTGACGCGCCGGAGGTTGGCGTCGCGCAGACGCAGCGAGGCGATCCGGGCATCCGTCATCTCGACGTCGATGAGCGTCGCCCCCACGAGGTCGACCGCGTCGGCATCGGCTGCGATGGTGCACTGCTCGAGCGAGGAGTGCGCCAGGTCGACCGTGCCCGCGAGGTCGAGTCGCGCGGCGAGCAGGTCGGCGCCGCGTGAGGCGTGCGCGGGCTCGAGCTGCGGCGGTAGGTCGGGCGGGGAGACGCGGGGAGCGGCGAGAGAGTCGGATGCACGGGCCATGTCTCGAGCGTAGGCCGCGGGTCCGACGTCGGCTCGCGCGTGCGTCACGTCATTCGGCCGGATGCCCCTCCCTCGGCCGTTTTCGGCCCATGGGGCCGAGGGAAGGTAAGACGGCCGAGCAACGGTTCGCACGAACCACCTCTGCACAGTCGTCCTCGCGCTCGAGTTCTCCCCGGATGCGGGGATCTCGAACTCCGACCGGACTGATCCGCATTCAGACTGAGCCGATGCGAAGAGATATCGGCACGGTGGTCGACGCACTGCGGGGTAGCGACGGTGTCATGCGGACGCGCACTCTGCAGCAGCTCGGGTTCACTCCTCGTGACATCCGCTCAGCCGTCGAGTCGGGAACAGCCCTTCGTCCACGGCGCGGATGGCTGGCGCTGCCGTCGGCCGAACCGCTACTCCTGTTCGCGGCGACGCACGGCGCAGTGATCACCTGTCGCTCGCAGGCGAGGCGCCTGGGGCTGTGGGTGCACGATCCCAGTGGACCTCCGCATGTCGCGGTCGGCGCGAACGCTGACGGTGGTCGCCGCATACCGGCGCGCGTCCATTGGGGGAGCCCGGTCATCCCTCGGCATCCGGATGCGCTCGTCGACCCGATCGAGAACGTGCTCGCCCACACCGCGGAGTGCGAACCGTTCGAGCAGGCGCTCGCGACGTGGGAGTCGGCGCTCAACAAGTCCCTCGTCACACTCGACGCGCTGCGGAACTACGCGTGGAAGCCGACCGCGCGCGAACTCATCGCGCACGCATCGCCGTTCGCGGATGCGGGACTCGAGACGTATCTGCGGCAGCGACTGCGCTGGCTCCGCGAGCCCATCCGCGTGCAGATCTGGATCGCCGGGCACCGCGTGGACACGCTCATCGGGGATCGTCTCATCGTGCAGATCGACGGCGCCCACCACGTCGGCGCGCAGCGCAGCGAGGACATCCGACACGATGCCGAGCTCCGGCTCATGGGGTTCCACGTCATGCGCGTCTCATACGCCCAGGTCATGTTCGACTGGCCGACGGTTCAGGACCTGATCATGCGCGCGGTGGCGCAGGGACTTCATCGGTCCCGATGAGCCGGCGCTTCGCTCGGTCTCCTGCTCTTGCGTCGGCCGAATCCGCGGCGTATGGCCGAGGGAAGCGTAGAAGGCCGAGATACCGTGCGGGGGCAGGAGACAGGGGAGACGGGGAGACAGGGGAGACAGGGAGACGGGGCGACAGGGGGCAGGGGAGGGAGACGTGCGCGTACAATGGAGGCACGAGCATCGATCCGGCCATCACCGGGGAGCTCTCGGAAGAACACTTCGGCCGGCTCAGTGCAGGCGGGAGCAAGTAGAACCGAGCGGGGCAGGCCCGTCACAGCCGCAGTGAGAGTGGTCCCGCCGTGAGGCGCGGCACGCGAGGTGGTACCGCGGTCCCCGGAACGACACGCCGGACGGATCGTCCTCGCAGCAGCATCCGCCACGACTCCTGCGAGACGACATGACCTACCCTCGTTCCTCCTTCGGCCCCGCCGCCGACCAGGCAGCCTCCGTCGCCCCGAGCCCTCGGTTCCCCGAGATCGAGCGCGAGGTGCTCGACTTCTGGGAGCAGGACGACACGTTCCGCGCCTCGATCACGCAGCGCGACGGCGCCGACGAGTGGGTGTTCTACGACGGCCCGCCGTTCGCGAACGGCCTGCCGCACTACGGTCATCTGCTGACCGGCTACGCCAAGGACGTCTTCCCGCGCTTCCAGACCATGATCGGCAAGAAGGTCGACCGCGTGTTCGGCTGGGACACGCACGGTCTTCCGGCCGAGCTCGAGGCCATGAAGCAGCTCGGCATCACCGAGAAGAGCGAGATCGAGGCGATGGGCATCGACGTCTTCAACGAGAAGGCGCGATCGTCGGTGCTGAAGTACACGCACGAGTGGCAGGACTACGTCACGCGGCAGGCCCGGTGGGTCGACTTCGAGCGCGGCTACAAGACGCTCGACCTCGGCTACATGGAGAGCGTGCTCTGGGCGTTCAAGACGCTGTACGACAAGGGCCTCGCCTACGAGGGCTACCGGGTGCTGCCGTACTGCTGGCGCGACGAGACCCCGCTGTCGGCGCACGAGCTGCGCATGGACGACGACGTGTACCAGAACCGCCAGGACCCGTCCGTCACGGTGACCTTCCCGCTCACGGGAGCGAAGGCCGAGGCGCTCGGGCTCACCGCGGTGCGGGCCCTCGCGTGGACGACCACGCCCTGGACCCTCCCGACCAACCTCGCGCTCGCCGTGGGTCCGGACATCGAATACGTCGTGCTGCCCGCGGGTCCGAACGGCGCCGCCGACGTGCACGCGGCCGCCGGATCCTCGGATGCCGTGGTCGAGGCCTCCGCACACCGCTATCTGCTGGCGCGCGAGCTGCTCGCCGGCTACGCGAAGGACCTCGGCTACGAGAGCCCCGACGACGCGCTCGCCGCGGTCGATCAGACGGTGCGCGGATCCGAGCTGCAGGACGTCACCTACGACCGCCTGTTCGACTACTACGCGGATGCCGACACCTACGGCACCGAGCACGCCTGGCGCATCCTCGTCGACGACTACGTCACGGTCAGCGACGGCACCGGCATCGTGCACCAGGCTCCGGCCTACGGTGAGGACGACCAGCGGGTGGCCGGCGGAGCCGGCATCCCGACGATCCTGTCGCTCGATGACGGCGGCAGGTTCCTCCCGAACGTCACCGACGTCGCGGGGATGCTGTGGATGGACGCCAACACCCCGCTCATCCGCCTGCTGCGCGGCGAGGGCCGGCTGCTGCGCGAGCAGAGCTACGTGCACTCCTACCCGCACTGCTGGCGGTGCCGGAACCCCCTGATCTACAAGGCCGTGTCGAGCTGGTTCATCCGCGTCACGGACATCAAGGACGACATGCTCGCGAACAACGAGCAGATCACCTGGGTGCCCGAGAACGTGAAGCACGGCCAGTTCGGCAAGTGGCTCGAGGGCGCGCGCGACTGGTCGATCAGCCGCAACCGCTACTGGGGTTCGCCGATCCCGGTGTGGAAGAGCGACGACCCCGAGTACCCCCGCGTCGACACCTACGGCTCGCTGGAGGAGCTGGAGCGGGACTTCGGCACGCTGCCGCGCAATCCCGAGGGCGAAGTCGACCTGCACCGTCCGTACATCGACGACCTCACCCGGCCGAACCCCGACGACCCCACGGGGAAGAGCACGATGCGCCGCATCGAGGACGTCTTCGACGTATGGTTCGACTCGGGATCGATGCCGTACGCCCAGGTGCACTACCCGTTCGAGAACCAGGAGTGGTTCGACTCGCACGCACCGGCTGACTTCATCGTCGAGTACATCGGGCAGACCCGCGGCTGGTTCTACGTCATGCACGTGCTGTCGACCGCGCTGTTCGACCGCCCGGCGTTCACGGGTGTCAGCTGCCACGGCATCGTGCTCGGCAGCGACGGGTACAAGATGTCGAAGTCGCTGCGCAACTACCCCGACGTCTCCGAGGTGCTCGACCGCGACGGCTCCGACGCGATGCGCTGGTTCCTGATGTCGAGCTCGGTGCTGCGCGGCGGCAACCTCGCGGTGACGGAGGAGGGCATCCGCTCCGGTGTGCGCGAGTTCCTGCTGCCGCTATGGAACTCCTGGTACTTCTTCGCGACGTATGCGAACGCGGCGAACGACGGCGGGTACGAGGCGCGGTGGCGCACCGACTCCACCGACGTGCTCGACCGCTACATCCTCGCCCGGCTCGGCGATCTCGTGCGCGAGGTGCGCACCGATCTCGAGGGGCTCGACTCCACGACGGCGTCGGCGCGTCTGCGTGACTTCGCCGAGGTGCTCACGAACTGGTACATCCGTCGTTCGCGCGACCGGTTCTGGGAGGGCACGTCGACGGAGGCGTTCGACACGCTCTACACCGTGCTCGAGACGCTGTGCCGCGTGGCCGCGCCCCTCGTGCCGCTCGTGAGCGAGCGCGTCTGGCAGGGGCTCACCGGTGGACGAAGCGTGCACCTGCAGGACTGGCCGGACGCCGACGCGTTCCCCGCGGCGGACGACATCCGCGATGCGATGGATGCCGTGCGCGAGCTGTCGAGCGTCGGAAACGCGCTGCGAAAGAAGGAGAAGCTGCGCGTGCGGCTGCCTCTCGCACGTCTCACGGTCGTCTCGCCGCTCGCCGACACCCTCGGCCAGTTCGAGGACATCCTCCGCGAAGAGCTCAATGTGAAGGCCGTCGAGCTCGTCGCCCAGTCCGACACCACGGCGGTCGACTACGGCATCAGCCACCGTCTGAGCGTCAACGCCCGTGCGGCGGGTCCGCGCCTCGGCAAGAACGTGCAGACCGTGATCAAGGCCGCGAAGGCGGGCGACTGGTCGGAGGCCGGCGGCGTCGTGACCGCGGGTGGCATCGCGCTGGAGCCCTCGGAGTACGACCTGGTGCTGGAGACCTCCGGACGTCCGGAGGGCGAAGCGCTCGCATTGGTCCCCGGCGGTGGGTTCATGCTGCTCGACACGGCCACGACCCCCGAGCTCGAGGCCGAGGGGCTCGCGCGCGACGTGATCCGCGCCGTGCAGGAGACGCGCAAGAACGCCGGCTTCGACGTGAGTGACCGCATCGCACTGGTGCTGGACTTCGCCGACGAGGTCGAAGCACGGGCCGTCGCCGATGCTTTCTCCGTCGCCGACGTCGACGGCGAGACCCTGTCGGTCGCCTATGCGGTGCGCGTGGGCGACACCGTCGTGCTCGCAGCGGGCGAGCTGCCCGTCGGGCACGAGTTCACCGCTCCCGTTCCCGCGGGAACCTACGCCAACACCGGCGACATCACCATCGGCGTGAGCCGGATCGGAGCCTCCGCATGAGCGCACGCGACAGAGCGGATGCCGTCTACGAGACCCTGCTGAGCCGCGCCGGTGAGCGCTGGGTGCAGCCGCGCAAGGAGCGCACGGCGCGCATCCTCGAACTGCTCGACGATCCCCAGCGCACGTACCGGGTCGTGCACATCACCGGTACGAACGGCAAGACATCGACCGCGCGCATGATCGAGAGCCTGCTGCGCGCGCACGGCCTGCGCACCGGCCTGTTCACTAGTCCGCACCTCGAGCGCTTCACGGAGCGGATCATGATCGACGGCGAGCCGATCGCCGACGAGGCCGTGGCGGACGCCTGGGACGAGATCGAGCCGTTCGTCGGCATCGTCGACGCCGAGCTCGAAGCCGCGGGTGAGGAGCCCCTGACGTTCTTCGAGCTGCTCACGGTGCTCGCTTTCGTGGCCGTGGCCGACGCCCCGGTCGACGTGCTGGTGCTCGAGGTCGGCATGGGAGGCGAGTGGGACTCGACGAACACGGCCGACGGCGACGTCGCGGTGTTCGCGCCGATCGACATCGATCACGCCGACCGCCTCGGGAACACGATCGCCGAGATCGCCCAGGTCAAGGCGGGGATCATCAAAGAGGGCGCAGCGGTCGTCTCGGCTCAGCAGTCCGAGGAGGCCGCTGACGTGCTGCGTCGTGTCGCCGCCGAGCGGAACGCCACGATCGCGTTCGAGGGCACGGACTTCGGACTCGGAGAGCAGAAGCTCGCGGTCGGCGGTCAGCTCATCAGCATCCGCGGGCTGGCGGGGGAGTATCTCGAGGAGTACCTGCCGCAGTACGGCGCTCACCAGGGGCACAACGCGGCCCTCGCGATCGCCGCCGTCGAGTCGCTGATCGGCGGCGCGCAGCAGCGCATCGCCGATGACATCGTGTCGGAGGGGCTGCAGGGGGCGACCTCGCCCGGACGCCTGCAGCTGGTGGGCGTCGCGCCGACCGTCATCGTCGACGCCGCACACAACCCGCACGGCGCTGCGGCCCTCGTGCAGGCGATGGACGACAGCTTCGACTTCGACGAGTGGGGCGTGGTGCTCGGCATCCTCGCCGACAAGGATGCCGCAGGCATCGTCGCACGCCTCGCGCCGGCTGCGGCGCACGTGTTCGCGACGGCACCGGACTCCGATCGCGCCAGCGACGCCGACGCGATCGCCGACCTGGTCGAGGCCACCGGCCACCGCGCCACGGTGCACCCGACCCTTGCGGAGGCGGCCGACGCCGCACGCGAGTGGGCAGCGTCGTCCGATCGTCGTGCCGTCGTGATCGCCGGCTCGGTCGTGCTCGCGGGGGACGCCATCGCGCTCTCCGAGGAGGAGGACTGGAAGTCGGGGTGGCGCGCATGAGTGCCGACTCCACGCCCGCACGCCGCCCCCGCCCGCCGAGGACGCTGGTGCAGAAGCTCGCCCCCATCGTGCTCGGGTTCGAGTCGATCGTGGTGTTCCTCGCCGGGCTCACGATCTTCGGGCTGAAGACGCTGCCCGCCGGCATCCCGCAGTGGTGGGGCATCGTGGCCGGCGGCATCGTGGGCCTCGCCTGCATCGCCGTCGCCGGCATGATCACGAAGCCCTGGGCGATCACGGCGGGATGGGTGATCCAGGTGGTCATCGCCCTGTCGGCGATCCTCGTTCCGGCGATTCTGCTCGTCGTCGTGATTTTCGGCGGCATGTGGGCGTATGCGACGATCATGGGGGCCCGTCTGGACGCACGACGTCCGGACGCGCCCGTGACCGAGGCTCAGACAGAGACCACGACTCAGACAGAGAGTGAATGACATGGCCACCGAAGAAACCCTCGTCCTCGTCAAGCCCGACGGCGTCGCCCGCGGCCTCACCGGCGCGATCCTGGCGCGCATCGAGTCGAAGGGGTACGCCCTCGTCGACATCCGCCTCGTCGAGCCCGACCGCGACCGTCTCGCCGCGCACTACGCCGAGCACGAGGGCAAGCCGTTCTACGAGCCGCTGCTCGAGTTCATGCTCTCCGGCCCGTCGGTGGCGATCCGCCTGGCCGGCAACCGTGTGATCGAGGGCTTCCGCTCGCTGGCCGGCACGACCGACCCGACCACCGCCGCCCCCGGCACGATCCGCGGTGACTTCGGTCGCGACTGGGGCCTCAAGGTGCAGCAGAACCTCGTGCACGGCTCCGACAGCCCCGAGTCCGCTGCCCGCGAGCTCGGCATCTGGTTCGACTGACGCGATTCACGACGAAGCCCGCCGCACATGGAGTGCGGCGGGCTTCGTCGTGTACGGGATCGGGTCAGGACAGCGCGTGCTGTGGATGATATATCGGTTGAGTCGACGGAGGTGCCTATCGTCTAGATCTTGAACGCGGAGTGTCCGCGAAGAAATGGAGGCAGTGATGAAGAATCGACTTGGGATCGCGGCAGGAGTCGCCTCAGGGCTACTGATCGCCACGGGGTTCCTCTCGTCGCCCGCTGCGATTGCAGATTCGGCTCGCACGATGGTGACGGACGGATCGCCGGCTGCCACGGTGTCATACAACTCCGGCAGGAACTCCTTCACGATCACGGATCGGAAGGCCGATGGATTGGGCGTCCACGTTGAATACAGCTTCACGGGGATCGCAGGAGTGAAGAACCTCATGAACAAGCAGGGATCGGGGAAGACCACGACGACGTCGATTTCAGTACCATCGGGCGCCACGGAGATCCGCTGGAGGATCAGGCTCTACAACGGCGACACTCTGATGAAGACTGATCCCTTGCTCGTTTCTGACAAGCCTTGATTTCGGGTGCACCCGGCGGAGCCGGGGCGCCGCCTGTTCGACGGTGGCGTAGGTTCCAGTGGAAGCCCGCCGCACGCATCGTGCGGCGGGCTTCGTCGTGTGCGGAGGGTCAGAAGATCAGTCCGATGACCTCACTGAGGAGGTCGAGCCCGCGTAGCTGAACGAGAAGGATGACGAGCGCGAACGCGAGGATCGTCGCCAGAGGGACCCACGCCATGAGACTATTCGCTCGCACCTTGGCCTTCTCGTTGCTCGTGAACGTGCCGTTTCGGGTCAGATGCACCATCGTGGCAATGAACGTGGGGATGGTGACTGCCCACGTCAGCATGCACCAGGGGCACAGCACTCCGAGATTCGGGGCATAAAGGCTCTGCCAGATCAGCCAGCAGACGAAGCCGAACGCGAAGGTGACGCCGGCCCCGAACCCTGCCCAGAACCATCGTGGGAAGCGCGCGCCCGCGAGGATCGCGATGCCGACCACCACGGGCGCGGTCCAGAGCGTCAACCCGATGATCGGATTCGGGAAACCGAAGATCTCGCCCTGCCAAGAGTCGAGATTCTTCCCGCACTGGATCATCACGCTGACGTTACAGCTGAGGGCTGCTTGGGGATCCTCGAGTTGGATGAACTTGTCGATCGTGAGCTGGAAGGCGGCGAACCAGCCGACGACCCCCGCGATGATCAACCAGACGGCGTAGACGGTGGGGCGGGTGCGCTGCTCGCTCATATGTGGATTATCACAGCGATCGCTATGGATCGGGCGAGAGGCGGGCCGGAGAATATCGCGTCGCCGCGGCTCGCGCGATCGGGCGGATGCCGCGAACTCGCGCACTTGGTGCGATAATGGCCTGTGATGCACCGCTCGACCCCGTCGAGACACGCATCGACGCAGACTTCGGGGCCGTATGCCCCTCGCGACCAGAGCCCAGAGCCGGTCGCACACCGAATGAGTTCGCGGCACCTGCGGGAGCTGCATGAGAATTCGCGGAGCACCTGGTGCACCGCGCGAGGAGTACGCCAGAGATGGCCGATGAGAACAATGACTACGACGCCCCTACCCTCGACCTCCCCGCGGATGCGGACGCCCCGGCGCCCGTGACCGCAGAGGCTCCCGAGGAGCCGACCTCGGAGGAGACTCCCGCCGCGGAGGCTCCTGAGGCGTCTGACGACGCGGTATCCGCCGAGGTCGCACCTGACGCTCCTGTGGACGAGGGGGACGTCACCACGGCCGCTCAGCAGCCCGAGGAGACTGCTCCTGCCGGAGAGGCGACACCTGCCGACGCCGAGAGCGCAGACGCTGCCGAGTCGGACGCGCCGGTCGCGGACGCGAAGCCCGTCGACGCCGAGAAGCCGGCAGAGGCGGCGACGCCCGTCGACGCTGAGAAGCCGGCCGAGGCCGCGGCTGAGAAGCCGGCCGACGCCGAGAAGCCGGCCGAGGCTGAGGCTGAGAAGCCGGTCGAGGCCGCGCCTGCGAAGCCGGAACCCGTGACCGCCGTCTCGCTCGGCCTCCTTCCCGAGGTGTTCGTGTCGCAGGTGTCGACCCGTCTGGCCTTCTACGCCCCCGAGGTCGTCGTGCTCCCGGCACGCCCCGGGCGCGACCGCGCTCCCGAGCGCGATCTCGACCGCGACTCCGACGAGCCGACGAGCGGGCGCCGCGGGCGTCGTCGCCGCGGCGGCTCCGACGACGGCGATCAGCGCGACGAGCCCCGTCAGCCGCGCCAGCGCGTCGTCGAGTACATCACCGAGCCGAAGGCCATCAAGGGGTCGACCCGTCTCGAGGCCAAGAAGCAGCGTCGCCGCGACGGTCGGGACGCCGGCCGCCGTCGTCCCGTGGTCACCGAGGCCGAGTTCCTCGCGCGTCGCGAGTCGGTCGACCGCAAGATGGTCGTCCGCGCCAAGAACGGCCGCACGCAGATCGGCGTGCTGGAAGACGGCGTGCTCGTCGAGCACTACGTCGCACGCAACCAGGACGCCTCGCTGATCGGCAACGTGTACCTCGGACGCGTCCAGAACGTGCTGCCGAGCATGGAGGCCGCGTTCGTCGACATCGGCCGTGGCCGTAACGCCGTGCTGTACTCCGGCGAGGTCGACTGGGACGGCGTCGAGCTCGGCAACCAGCCGCGCCGCATCGAGCTGGCGCTCAAGGCCGGCGACCGCGTGCTCGTGCAGGTCACCAAGGACCCGGTCGGGCACAAGGGCGCCCGACTGACAAGCCAGATCTCGCTCCCGGGTCGCTACCTCGTGTACGTGCCCGGCGGGTCGATGAACGGCATCAGCCGCAAGCTCCCCGACAACGAGCGCGCACGCCTGAAGCGCATCCTCAAGGAGGTGCTCCCCGAGTCCTCCGGCGTGATCGTGCGCACGGCGGCCGAGGGCGCGACGGAGGAGCAGCTCACGCGCGACGTGCAGCGTCTCACCACCCAATGGGAGCACATCCGCAAGACCGTGGAGAACCAGCAGGCACCCGCGCTGCTGCACGCCGAGCCCGACCTCCTGGTCAAGATCGTCCGCGATGTCTTCAACGAGGACTTCACGAAGATGCTGATCCAGGGCGAGGACGCGCAGCGCACGATCCGCGCCTACCTCGAGAGCGTCGCCCCCGACCTTCTCGAGCGCGTCGAGTCGTATGAGGACGAGGTCGACCCGTTCGACGCGTTCCGCATCACGGAGCAGATCGAGAAGGCGCTCGACCGCAAGGTCTGGCTGCCCTCGGGTGGCTCGCTCGTGATCGACCGCACCGAGGCCATGACGGTCGTCGACGTCAACACCGGCAAGTTCGTCGGCTCCGGCGGCAACCTCGAGGAGACGGTCACCAAGAACAACCTCGAGGCGGCGGAGGAGATCGTCCGCCAGCTGCGTCTGCGCGACATCGGCGGCATCATCGTCGTCGACTTCATCGACATGGTGCTCGAGTCGAACCGCGACCTCGTGCTGCGGCGCCTCATCGAGTGCCTGAGTCGCGACCGTACGAAGCACCAGGTGGCCGAGGTCACCTCGCTCGGCCTCGTGCAGATGACCCGCAAGAAGCTAGGCCTCGGGCTGCTCGAGACCTTCAGCGAGGCGTGCGAGGTCTGCGCCGGCCGCGGCGTCATCGTGCACCACGACCCCGTCGTCAAGCACCGTTCGAACGGCGGCAACGGGAGCGGTAACGGCGGGTCCTCGTCGAACCGTCGCCAGCGCGGCGGCGGCAACGGCCAGAACCAGACCTCCGCTCCGGCAACTGGCACGACGCACAGCATCCCCGAGGGTGCCAAGTCGGCACTCGCGCAGATCGCGGCCTCGTCGCGTCCTGCGGCCGCAGAGGATGCCGTCGAGACCGCGCCCGCTGCGGTCGCGCAGGCGGATGCGCCTGCCGCGCCCGAGCGTGCCAAGAAGCCCCGCAAGAAGCGCGGCTCCGACCGCAAGGGGCCGAAGTCGCAGGCCGAGCAGCTGCTCGACTCGGTGCTCGACGCCCTGCCCGAGCCCAAGGCGCCCGGTCAGGGGAGGGGGCGTCGGCGCGTCACCACCGCCGCGCTCACGGGTACCCCTGTCTCGGTGAACTCGGAGTCAGCGGCGCCGGTCGCGGCCCCGGACTCGGAGTCCTGAGGCGATCAGCCGACGCACCAGCTCCTTGCCCGGGACGTGCACAGCGCCGGCGGCGATGAGCCGTGGCAGGGCGTCCTCCGGGACGTCGTAGTGGTCGAGGTCGAAGGCGCGCGCGGGGAGGTCCTGCCCGCGCGCGAAGGCGTGCAGTTCGTCGAGGCTCTCGTCGCTCACGAGGTGCGCCCACAGGCGCCCGTGGGCGGGCCAGAGCGGGTCGTCGACGAGAACGGTCATCCCGTCAGCCTACGACCGGACACGCGGCCCGGCGCGTTTTGCGACACCGCACGGCATCCGGTAAAGTAGTCCCTTGGTGCGCATGCCGCGTCGTCCCCGACGGTCGAAGCGGAGAGTCTTGCGTTCGCGCCCGTCGCTCTGCGGCGCATGCAAGCAACAGTCTTCCCGTGAGATTCTCGGAGCCTCGCGCTCCCCAACGAAACAGGTATGAAGTGGTTTACGCAGTAGTGCGCGCCGGTGGGCGGCAGGAGAAGGTCGAGGTCGGCACGATCGTTCAGCTCGACCGTGTTCAGGCTGCACAGGGCGAGAAGATCGAGCTGGCCGCCGTGCTGCTCGTCGACGGCGCCACGGTGACCACCGACGCTGACAAGCTGGCGAAGGTCAAGGTCACGGCTGAGGTTCTCGGCAACCTCCGCGGCCCGAAGATCGTCATCCAGAAGTACAAGAACAAGACCGGTTACAAGAAGCGTCAGGGCCACCGCCAGGAGCTCACGCGCGTCAAGATCACCGGCATCAAGTAAGACCGAGGAGACCAGGACATGGCACACAAAAAGGGCGCAAGCTCCACCCGTAACGGTCGTGACTCCAACGCACAGCGACTGGGCGTCAAGCGCTTCGGCGGACAGCAGGTCCTCGCCGGCGAGATCATCGTCCGTCAGCGCGGCACGCACTTCCACCCCGGCGTGAACGTCGGCCGTGGCGGCGACGACACGCTGTTCGCTCTCGCCGCCGGTGCGGTCGAGTTCGGCGCGAAGGGCGGCCGCAAGGTCGTCAACATCGTCGCCGCTGCTGAGTGATCACAGCACGACGCTAGACATCCGAATCGGGGCGGGCTTCGGCCCGTCCCGATTCTTTTCTGCAAGGAGAGAGACATGGTCACCTTCGTCGACACCGTGACGCTGCACCTGCGTGCGGGCAAGGGCGGCAACGGCTGTGTCTCGGTCCACCGCGAGAAGTTCAAGCCGCTCGGCGGACCCGACGGCGGCAACGGCGGCGACGGCGGCGACATCGTGCTCGTCGCCGACTCGCAGACGGGCACTCTGCTCTCGTACCACCACTCGCCGCACCGCAGCTCGGGCAACGGTGGTCCCGGCATGGGCGACCACCGCGCCGGTTTCATGGGGGAGGACCTCGTGCTCCCCGTGCCGGTCGGCACGGTCGTGAAGAACGCAGCGGGCGACGTGCTCGTCGACCTGATCGAGCCGGGCGAGCGCTTCGTGGTCGCCAAAGGCGGCTACGGCGGCCTCGGCAACGCCGCACTGGCGACGCCGAAGCGCAAGGCCCCGGGCTTCGCGCTGCTGGGCACGCCCGGCACCGAGAACGACGTCGTGCTCGAGCTCAAGACCGTCGCCGACGTCGCACTGGTGGGGTACCCCTCGGCGGGCAAGTCCAGCCTGATCGGCGCGATCTCGGCCGCGCGGCCCAAGATCGCCGACTACCCGTTCACGACGCTGCACCCGAATCTCGGCGTCGTGCAGCAGGGCGACTTCCGCTACACGGTCGCCGACGTGCCCGGTCTGATCGAGGGGGCGAGCGAGGGACGAGGCCTCGGGCTGGAGTTCCTCCGCCACGTCGAGCGCTGCTCGGCTCTGCTGCATGTGCTCGACTGCGCCACGCTGGAGCCCGGACGCGACCCGATCTCCGATCTCGACGTCATCCTCGCCGAGCTCGCCGCCTACGAAGTGCCCGAGGGGCAGACGCCGCTGCTGGAGCGTCCCCAGCTCGTCGCGCTCAACAAGGTCGACGTACCGGAGGCTCGCGATCTCGCCGATCTCGTGCGCCCCGACCTCGAGGCGCGCGGCTTCCGCGTGTTCGACATCTCCACTGTGTCGCACGAGGGTCTGCGCCCGCTCACCTTCGCGCTCGGCGAGATCGTCGAGCAGCATCGTGCCGAACAGGCCGCCGCCGAGCCCGTGCGCGAGCGCGTCGTCATCCGGCCCAAGGGTTCGAAGAAGGACTTCACGATCCGGGTCGAGGGCGGCACGTACGGCAACGTGTACCGCATCATCGGCGAGAAGCCGGTGCGCTGGGTGCAGCAGACCGACTTCCAGAACGAGGAGGCCGTGGGCTTCCTCGCCGACCGTCTCGAGAAGCTCGGCGTCGAGGACGAGCTCTTCCGGCTCGGCGCGGTGCAGGGATCGACCGTCGTG
Source organism: Microbacterium sp. NPDC089695 (assembly GCF_044749085.1). Lineage (NCBI taxonomy): Bacteria > Bacillati > Actinomycetota > Actinomycetes > Micrococcales > Microbacteriaceae > Microbacterium > Microbacterium sp. NPDC089695. Next base: position 54,600 of record NZ_JBIVHG010000004.1, on the reverse strand, counting down.
ATCGGCGAGGGCGACAGCATCGTGTTCGACTGGGAGCCGACCATGTCGTCGGCCGCAGAGCTGATGACCGCGCCGCGCGGCACCGATCCGCGCCTCGCCCCGAACGCGCGTCGCACGACGTCCGAGCGCCGCGAGCAGTACTACGAGCGCATGGATGCCCGCGCCGAGGCGCGTGCGGCCGCAGAAGAGCGCCGTCTGGCGACCCGCGACGAGGGCGGCGAGTGACCGCTCGCACGCGCGCGGATCTCGCGACCGCGTCGCGCATCGTCGTCAAGGTCGGTTCGTCGTCGATCAGCGGCGAGTCGTCGTGGCGCATCCCCATGCTCGTGCACGCTCTGGCCTCTGCACACGCCCGCGGCACCGAGGTGATCCTCGTGTCGTCCGGCGCGATCGCGACGGGCATCCCCTTCCTCCGACTGGACGCGCGCCCGACCGATCTCGCGACCCAGCAGGCGGCTGCGGCGGTCGGACAGAACATCCTCGTCTTCCGCTACCAGGAGGCCCTCCGACCCTTCGGGATCGTGGCGGGGCAGGTGCTGCTGACGACGGGCGACCTCGAGAACCCGACGTCGCGCAGCAACGCGCGTCGGGCGATGGAGCGTTTGCTGGGTCTGCGCGTCCTGCCCATCGTCAACGAGAACGACACGGTCGCCACCCAGGAGATCCGCTTCGGTGACAACGACCGGCTGGGCGCGCTCGTCGCGCAGCTGACGAACGCGGACGCCCTGGTGCTGCTCAGCGACATCGAGTCGCTGTACACCAAGCCGCCGTCCGATCCGTCTGCAGAACCGCTCGACGTCATCGAGCCCGACGCCGATCTCTCCGGCCTCGAGTTCGGATCGACGGTCGTCAACAGCGTCGGCACCGGGGGAGCGGCCACCAAGGTGTCAGCCGCCCGCCTGGCCGCGGCGTCGGGGATCGGTGTGCTCGTGACGAGCGCCGATCTCGTCGAGAAGGCCCTGTCGGGTGCCGAAATAGGAACCTGGTTCGCCCCCGCCCTCTCCTAGACTGGGCGGATGACCGACCAGACCCCGCAGGTGCGTCTCGAGCGCGCCAAGGAGGCCTCGCGTGCCACCGCCGCGCTCACCAGCGACGACAAGGAGCGCGCGCTCGAAGCGATCGCGACGGCGCTCGAGCGCGAGTCCGTCCGCGTCATCGCCGCGAATGCGCTCGACATCGATCGCGGCCGTGCCGAGGGGATCGGCGAGTCGCTCATCGACCGCCTGCGTCTGGATGAGACGCGGGTCGCCGCTCTGGCGGCGGCCGTGCGCCAGGTGGCGGCGCTGCCCGACCCCGTGGGGCGCGTGGTCGGAGGGCATCGGATGCCGAACGGCGTCGCCCTCGAACAGGTGCGCGTCCCGTTCGGCGTGGTCGGTGCGATCTACGAGGCCAGGCCGAACGTGACGGTCGACATCGCCGCCCTCGCGCTCCGTTCCGGCAACGCCGTCGTGCTGCGCGGCGGCAGCGCTGCTCGGGAATCGAACACCGTGCTCGTCGAGGTCATGCGCGACGCGCTGGCGGGCATCGGCATCACCGCCGAGGCGATCCAGACCGTCGACGACTTCGGCCGAGACGGCGCGAAGGCGCTCATGCACGGCCGCGGGTTCATCGACGTCCTCGTCCCCCGTGGCAGCGCCGCCCTGATCGAGACCGTCGTGACCGAGTCGACCGTGCCCGTGATCGAGACGGGCGCCGGCAACGTGCACATCGTGCTCGACGAGAGTGCGCCCGACGACTGGGCGCGCGACATCGTCGTGAACGCCAAGGTCCAGCGCCCCAGCGTCTGCAACGCGGTCGAGACCGTGCTCGTGCTGCGTCAGGCCGCACCGCGGCTCATCCCTCTCGTCGCGAGCGCGCTGCAGAGCGAGGGCGTCGCGATCCACGGCGACGACATCACGGCGGGTCTCGTCTCGAACGTGATCCCGGCGACCGATGAGGACTGGGCGACCGAGTATCTGAGCCTCGACGTGGCGATGAAGGTCGTCGACTCCCTCGAGGACGCGCTCGACCACATCCGGCGTTACAGCACGGGTCACACCGAGTCGATCGTCACCACCGATTCCCGCAACGCGGAGCGATTCCTCGCGGAGGTCGACTCGGCCGTCGTGATGGCCAACACCTCGACGCGCTTCACCGACGGCGGCGAGTTCGGCTTCGGCGCCGAGGTGGGGATCTCGACCCAGAAGCTCCACACGCGTGGGCCGATGGGGCTTTCCGAGCTGACCAGCACGAAGTGGCTGGCGCGTGGAGCAGGGCAGACGCGCGGCTGAGGGCTAGACTAGGGGGCGCTGAGGCGCCGGAGGCGCCACGCCCGCCAGCCACGAAACGGAGCAAGGATGAATCTCGTCGCACAGATCGCGATGGCCGCAGCCGAGACGGAGCACCACGGCAACGTCGCAGCCGAGACCGTGATCTTCGGGATCATCGCCGCGATCGTGTTCGCCTTCCTCGCACTGGTGACCCTGTCGTACAAGAACGTCGCCAACCGCCACTCCGCCAAGGCCGAGGCCTGGGCCGAGAAGCACGGCAAGCACGGACACGAGGCGGGACACGGCCACTAGGCCCGCATGAACGACACGACCTCGCGCCCTGCGCGCATCGGTGTGATGGGCGGCACGTTCGATCCCATCCATCACGGCCACCTGGTCGCCGCGAGCGAGGTCGCGCACTCCTTCGATCTCGACGAGGTCGTCTTCGTCCCCACCGGGCATCCCTGGCAGAAGTCGCGCGTCACGCCCAGTGAGCATCGCTACCTCATGACGGTGATCGCCACGGCGTCGAACCCCCAGTTCACGGTCAGCCGCGTCGACATCGACCGCGAAGGCCCCACGTACACGATCGACACGCTCCGCGATCTGAAACGCGATCGTCCCGACGCCGAGCTCTTCTTCATCACCGGCGCGGATGCCGTGGCGCAAATTCTCAGTTGGAGGGACCATGATGAGTTGTGGGAACTGGCCCACTTCGTCGCGGTCTCACGTCCAGGACACGTCCTGAGCACTGACGGCCTCCCGAGCGACGACGTCAGCCAGTTGGAGGTCCCCGCGCTGTCGATCTCGTCGACGGCCTGCCGTGAGCGGGTCCGTGACGATCAGCCGGTGTGGTACCTCGTCCCCGACGGAGTCGTTCAATACATCGCGAAGCATCATCTGTATCGGAGCAAGGCATGAGTACATCGGATCAGAACGGGCAGGGTCCGCTGACACGAAAGCAGCTGCGGGAGATCCGACTGACCGGATCCACGCCGGTCATCTCGCCGGACGAGGCCGCTGAGGCCGCAGCCGCCGCCGCGGCGACCCCGCCCGCGCCTCCGGTGCCCCGCCCCGCCGCGCCCGCGGACGTGCCGCCGGCGCCGTCCGACGAGACGACAGACGACTCCCGGCTCACTCGCCGCCAGATCCGCGAGCGCGAGCGTGCCGCCACCGCATCCGTGCCGGTCGTGGACGAGACGGCTCCCGCCGACGCGGAATCCGCCGACGCGGAATCCGCCGACGCGGCACCCGTCGACGCGGCACCCGTCGACGACGTCCGGCCGGCCCCCGCGGAGGCGCCGGCGATCGTCACGTCCGTCCCTGCTTTCGCCCCGGCCGCTCCCGTCGAGGAGCCTGCTGCGTCCGACGAGCCGGAAGTCGTCGAAGAGCCTGTCGTCGAAGAGCCCGTCGCCGCCGAGCCGTCCGCTCCTCTCGAGGTCTCGCAGGACGAGCAGGCCGAGGAGACCGTCGACGAGGAGATCGTCCTGGCGCCGGTCAGCGCGTCGGCGAGCGTGGATTCGGTGGGCGAGGTCCCGATCGCGCCGTTCGCTCCCGTCGAGCACGAGGTGCCCGCCGACGCCGAGGTCTCCGATGACGAGGACCCGGTCGCTGCGGTCGCCGCGCTGGGCATCGAGATGGAGCCCGAGCAGGAGCCGGCCGCAGACGAGCCCGACCCGGACGATGTGCTCTCCGACGTCGCCGACTCCGACGATGTCGACGTGACCACCGGCGAGCGGCCCACCGTGAACTCGGCCTTCGGGCAGGACCTCCTCGCCGACGCGTCCCCGGAGCCGCAGAAGCCGTTCGCGCCATCGTTCGACGAACTGCTGACGGTCGGCGACTCGACCGGATCGCACCGCGCGGGCAACACGCTGATCTTCACCCCCGGTCCCGGCGAGGGCTCGCTGTCGGGCCCTGTCGCCTCGACCGGCGAGATCCTCGTCACCGGGTCGTACGAGCTGCCGAAGGGCTTGGGATCGCGCGGTCACTCCGACGGCACCACCGACGGCAAGGAGGTGGATGCCGTGCTGATCGACGGCGAACTGCCCCCCGCCTCGTCGCCCACGCCGATCGCCGCGAGCTCGGCGATCAGCACGATCAAGCCCGCCGGTGAGGTCATCCGTCCCCCGGTGCCCGAGAAGGGCAACCGGCTCACCCTCATCCTCGCGATCGTGACGGGCGGTCTGGCGCTCGCTGTCGGCGTCGTCGTCGTGATCGCCCTGACCACGAATGTGTTCTGATGCAGTCACCTGAATCCGCTGTCGAGATGCTGCAGATCGCGGCCGACGCCGCCGTCTCGAAGGGCGGCGAAGACCTGGTCGCGCTCAACGTCTCCGAGCCGCTTCCTCTCGTCGACATCTTCCTGCTCGTCACCGGCAACAGCGAGCGCAACGTCGCTGCGATCGCCGACGAGGTGGAGGACAAGCTCATCGAGGCCGGCCACAAGCGCGTGCGCCGCGAGGGGCGGGCGGAGGCGCGCTGGGTGCTCCTCGACTTCGGCGACCTGATCGTGCACGTCTTCCACCAGGAGGAACGGGTCTACTACGGCCTCGAGCGCCTGTGGAAGGACTGCCCGGTCGTGCCGTTCGAGCTCGCAGAGCCCACTGCCGATCGCGCCTGACGTGCGCACGCACCTGATCACGGGTGCCGGTTCGGGGATCGGCGCCGTCGTGGCCGGCCGTCTCCTGGAGCGCGGCGACCACGTCGTGCTCCTCGCGCGGGACGCCGGTCGTGCACGCGAGATCGCCGCTCAGCACCCCGGCGCGACGACGATCGTGGGCGACCTCGCGCAGCCGGGGCGTCTGTCCTGGGCGTTGTCGAAGCAGGCGCTGCCCGAACGCATCGACTCGATCATTCATGCGGCCGGTGTCGTCGACCTCGGGCCGGTCGCCGACCTGCCCGCGGCGCTCTGGGAGCAGCAGCTCGCCGTCAACCTCGTCGGACCCGCCGAGCTCACCCGGCTGCTCCTGCCGCTGCTCCGGGTCGCGCGAGGCCGCATCGTGTTCGTGAACTCCGGAGCAGGTCTGCGCGCGAACGCGGGGTGGTCGGCGTACGCCGCGTCGAAACACGGTCTGCGAGCCCTCGCGGACGCGCTGCGCGCGGAGGAGGCTGAGCACGGCATCCTCGTCACCTCCGTCTACCCGGGGCGCACCGCGACACCCATGCAGGAGCGGGTGCACCAGCAGGAGGGGCAGGAGTACGACCCCTCCCGCTTCATCTCACCGGACTCGGTGGCGACGACCATCCTCGCCGCTCTCGACCTCCCGGACGACGCCGCGCTCACCGATCTGACGGTTCGTCCGGCGCGCTGACACGACGCCGCACAGCGCTGTCGAGTTGTCAACGGGCTGTGCTCTGAGCGCGGTTCCCGAGAGGATCTCTCCCAGGGGGAGAGAGTCTTGGAGGACCGTCACATGCCCGGAGATCCGGAGCCACGATACGAGCTCAACCGCATCACTCCGACGGAGTGGGTGATCAACGACCGGCGGTACCCCGAGAACGACCCGCGTCACCTCGTCGCCTGCGTGTACGAGTACGCCGAGACCGAGGTCGAGGTCGTGTGGCTGCGGGACCTGCCCCTCGCCATCCACTACTCCGACGCCTATCAGGTGCTGGAGGACGTCGCCCGCATGCAGGACGCGAGCCGCGCGACGCGTCCGATCGCCATCCCGCACCTTCCGCCGCTGCTCGCGACGTGAGGTCGCGTCAGCAGCCCGTGCTCAGGCGCTGAGCCGGGTACGCCTCGCGAGCATGCCGCGCTCGGCCCGCGTCTGCGGGGGGATCGCTGACAGCAGCGACTGCGTGTACGGATGCTGCGGCGTGCGGTACACGGTCTCGGTGTCGCCGACCTCGACCATGTCGCCGAGGTACATGACAGCGACACGGTCGGCGATGTGCCGCACGAGCGACAGGTCGTGCGCGATGAACACGATGGACATGCCGAGGCGCTCGCGCAGATCGCACAGGAGATCGATGATCTGCGCGCGGATCGAGACGTCCAGCGCCGACACCGGCTCGTCGCACACCAGCACGTCGGGGTCGAGGGCGAGGGCGCGGGCGATGCCGATGCGCTGACGCTGCCCGCCCGAGAACTGGTGCGGGAACCGCGAGGCCATCTCGGGCGAGAGCCCTACGAGATCGAGAAGCTCCGCGACCCGCTCACGTCGGCTCGCAGGGGTTCCCGTGCGGGTCGCGGCCAGGGGCTCCGACACGATCTGCTGCACCGTCATGCGCGGGTTCAGCGACATGTACGGATCCTGGAAAACCATCTGCACTCCGCGTCGCAGCGTCTTGCGGTCGGCGAGCCGGCCGCGCGTGACGTCCTGATCGCGGTAGACGAGCGATCCCGCGTCGGGGGAGTCCAGGCCCACCAGCATGCGGGCGAGGGTCGACTTGCCGCTGCCGGACTCGCCCACGATCGCCAGGATCTCCCCGGCCCGAAGGCTGAGGTCCACACCGGCGACGGCGGCCACGCGATGGGCGCGGCGCCCGCTGCCGGAGCGGAAGGTGCGCTCGAGGCCGGTGGCGCGGAGGATCGGCGCGGATCCGTCGCCGTCTGCTGCGGCGCTCACGTCCTTCGGCATCGAGTTCAGGAGCTGCTTCGTGTACGCGTGCTGCGGGGTCGTCAGCACCTCGTCGGCTGTTCCGGACTCGACGATGCGACCCGTGCGCATGACGGCCACGCGGTCGGCGACCTCCATCACGACGCCGAGGTCGTGGGTGATGAGCAGGATCCCCATTCCCAGGCGCTCGCGGAGCGACAGGAGCAGTTCGAGGATCTGGGCCTGTACCGTGACGTCGAGTGCGGTGGTCGGCTCGTCGGCGATGATGAGATCGGGATCGAGCGCGATCGCCATCGCGATGAGGATGCGCTGTCGCTGGCCGCCGGAGAACTGGTGGGGGTAGTCGCTCACGCGCCGATCGGGCGAAGGGATGCCGACGAGTCCGAGGAGCTCGACAGCGCGCGCCCGGGCGTCGCGGCGGGTCACGCGACGATGCGCACGGAGCAGGTCGATGATCTGGTCGCCGATGCTCAGCACGGGGTTGAGGGCCGACAGGGCGTCCTGCATGACCAGGCTCACCCCGACGCCCCGCAGTCGGCGGTGCTGCTCGGGGGAGAGTGACAGGAGGTCGTCGTCGCCGAGGCGGAGGGTCGTCGCCTCGACGTCTCCGTCGTCGATGAGCCCCATGATCGCTCGCGCGGTCATGGACTTGCCCGAGCCCGATTCCCCGAGGAGCGCGAACACCTCGCCGCGGCGGACGGACAGATCGATGTCGTCGACGACGCGCGTGCTGCGACCGTCGCCGTGCAGCGTGACCGTGAGACCCCTGACGTCGAGGACGGGGCCGTTCTGCGTTGCGGGCGTGTTCTCCATGGGGCCATCATGCCAGCATTACGGCTCTGAAATGTTTCGAACAGGAAACATCTCAGCCGAATTTTCGCAAAGTAGTTGACATGAGTGCCGAAATCATCGAGATTCGAGGAAATCTCCCGTCGTCGGATGGAAGACGCACCCGCACACCGAACCGAAGGAGCGCATTCGTGCTCGAACAAGCTGACCGCTATACCGGCTACACCGCCTACGAGTACCTCGAAGCGGGCAAGGACTACCGCGAGTTCCGCTACGCGAAGCAGATCGGCCGGGTCCCCGCCTACGAGGGGCTCGACCTCAGCGACGCGCAGAAGGAGCGCACCGAGCGCCTGCTGCGCGAGGAGACCGTGATCTCCCTGCACGAGCACGTGCAGGTCTTCCCCGAGGACATGGGCGAGCTTCGCGACCACATCCGCCAGGGCCGGGAACCCACCGGATACCAGGGCCTCGCGCGCTCGGGTCTCACGGCCGTGTTCGACAACGGCATGGACGGCACCTGCTGCATCTCGAGCGACGCCGGGTGGAAGTATCAGGATGTGCTCTTCGACCTCGGCGTGCGCATGGCCGACCTCGCCCACCAGGACTTCGTCATCAAGGCGGAGTCGATCAAGGACATCCGGCACGCGGCCGAGACGGGTCGCGTGGCCCACATCTTCGCGCTCGAAGCGTCGACCATGATCGAGAACGAGGTCGATCGCCTCGACGTGCTGTACGGCTTCGGCGTGCGGCAGATGGGCATCGCCTACTCCGAGGCGAACATGCTCGGCGGCGGGCTCAAGGAACGCGGCGACGGCGGTCTCACCTACTTCGGCGAGCGCGCGGTCGAGCGCATGAACAAGCTCGGCATCGCGATCGACATCTCGCACTCGGGCGACCAGACGTGTCTCGACGTCATCGCGCACTCGAAGGTGCCGGTGTTCATCACCCACGCGGGCGCTCGCGGGCTCTGGCCCACGAACCGCATGAAGACGGACGAGACGATCATCCAGTGCGCGAAGCGCGGCGGCGTCATCGGCATCGAGGCCGCACCGCACACGACGATCTCGCCCCAGCATCCGAAGCATTCGCTGGAGTCGGTCATGGACCATTTCCAGTACTGCGTCGACCTGGTGGGCCTGGAGCACGTCAGCTTCGGTCCCGACACGCTGTTCGGCGACCACGTGGGCCTGCACGACGCGTTCTCGTCGAACCTGTCGCTCGGCCAGGCGCACGCCAACGTCGAGTACGAGAAGCAGCCGTACGTCGACGGGATCGAGAACCCGGCCGAGGCGTTCTACAACATCATCGGCTGGCTCGTGAAGCACGACTACTCCGACGACGAGATTCGCGCCGTCGTCGGTGGGAACACCATGCGCGTCCTCGAGGAGGTTTGGGTCTGATGAAGCACAGCAGGTTCTTGGCGCTCGGCGCCGCCGCGGCACTCGCGGTCGGTCTCGTCGCGTGCGCACCGACGGCGCCGGAGCCGGGGGAGTCCTCCGGGGCCACCGGGCCGAGCGACGAGACGCTCAGCATCGGCACGACGACGGACGTCGTGAACTTCAACCCCGTTCTCGGCAACAGCCGCACGGACTCCTGGATCACCAACCTCATGTACCCGCACCTGCTGAGCATCAGCGAGGACGGGACCAAGGAGGAGCACGTCGCCACCGACTGGGGTTATGTCGACGACACGACGGGGTTCTACGAGATCCGCGACGACCTGACCTGGAGCGACGGGGAGCCGTTGACCGCAGAGGACGTCGCCTGGACGCTCAACGCGGTCAAGCGCGATCAGGCGCCCGGTACCTTCTACGGGCAGCTCGGCAGCCTCGACACCGCGACGGCCGTCTCCGACACCCGGGTCGAGCTCACGCTCACCCAGCCCGACTCCTCGATCATCGACGAGATCGGATTCTGGGGCGTCGTCGTGCCGAAGCACATCTTCGAGCCGCAGGGGTCGATCGCGGAGTTCGCGAACGACGGCAGCACGGGCGGATGGGTCGGCATGGGGCCGTTCATCCTCGATGACTTCCAGGTGGGGCAGCACTACACGCTGAAGCGCGTGGAGGACTACCCGCTCGTCGACGGCGGCGTGCCCGGACCGGCCGAGGTCGTGTACCGCGTGTACCCGGATGTGAACACCGAGATCCTGGCGTTGCAGAGCGGTGAGATCGACGTGATCGCGAACGCCCTGCCGCCCGCACAGGTCGAGCAGCTCAGCAACGCCTCCGGCCTCCAGGTCATCGAGGCTCCGGGGCTGGGGTACGCGCACCTCGTCTACAACATGGAGAAGCCCGACCTCGCGAAGACCGAGGTGCGGCAGGCACTCGCCCACGCGGTGGACTACGAGGCCATCCGCACGGTCGTGCTGCAGGGCCAGGCCGTGTCGACCGGGTCGAGCGCGCTCATGCCGGTGCTGGCGAAGTACTACGACGACTCCGTCACGGAATACGAGTTCGACACCGACAAGTCGCGCGAGCTCATGGAGGAGGCCGGATACACGGCCGACGCCAACGGCACGTTCCCGATCTCGTTCCGCCTGATCTACTCGCTGCAGGACAGCGTGACCAGCCAGTGGGCGCAGCTCGTGAAGGACAGCGCTGCCGAGGCCGGCATCACGATCGAACTGCAGGGCACCGAGCGGAACACCTACCTCTCGATGACCAACGAGGGCGACTACGACATCTACGCCGGCAACTTCGCGATCATGGACGACCCGGTCACGAACTTCGCCCTGTCGTACCTCCCCGGAGGAGCGATCAACTACACCCACGTCGACGACCCCGACCTCAACGCCCTGATCCAGGAGGGCATGGTCACGTTCGACGAGGACGAGAAGATCTCGATCATGCGCGAGGCGAACAAGATCGTGCACGAGCAGGTCTACGACAACATCATGTACACGCAGAACCTGTTCTTCGCCGCCAGTGACGAATGGGCCGGCTTCATCTCGAAGCCGAGCGAGCTGCTCTCGATCGTGAACCCGCTCTCGCTCGCGAGCGCGCACCCGGTCGAGTAACAACCACCGCACATCTCGAGGAAGGTCGCCCGGGTGTCCCGAGCATCGTTCATACTCCGTCGCGCAGGGCGAGGCCTGCTCACGATCTGGTTCGCCGTGACCGTGACGTTCCTGCTCCTCCGCCTGCTCCCCGGAGACCCCGCGCTCGCTCTCGCGAGCCCGAACATGACCGACGCCATCCGGGCGACCATCCTCGAGCAGTACGGGTTGGATCAGCCGCTCATCGTCCAGTACGGGCTGTACATGTGGCAGCTCGTGCAGGGAAATCTCGGCATCTCCTTCACACAGTCCATCCCGGTGCTGGATGTGCTGCTGCAGCGGCTCCCGTGGACGCTGCTGCTCACGATCACCGCGCTCGTCCTGACGATCCTGATCGGCATCCCGCTCGGTGTCGCGGCGGCGTCGCACAAGGGGCGGTTCATCGACCGCGCCGTGCAGATCCTCGGCGTCACCGGACAGTCGCTGTTCGTGCCGAGCGTGGCGATCCTGCTGCTGTTCGTGTTCGGCCTCAACCTCGGCTGGTTCCCGATCGGCGGGGCCTACACGAACAACACCTACGGCATGGAGTGGTATCTCAGCGTGGCGCAGCACCTCGTGCTCCCCGCCGTGTCGCTCATGCTGATCCAGGTCGGCTCGTACGTGCTGACCATGAGGTCGACCCTCATCGAGACCCTCGGTGAGGACTACATCCTCCTCGCGAAGGCGAACGGCCTGCGGGGGCGACGCATCCTGTGGAAGCACGCCCTGCGCAACGCGCTGCTCCCCACGACGACGCTGATCGGACTGCAACTCGGATTCCTCGTCGGCGGTGCGGTGCTCACCGAGACCGTGTTCGCCTACCCCGGTATCGGCCGCGGCATCTACGAGGCCGTCACGCAACTCGACTTCCCGGTGCTGCAGGGCGCCTTCCTGATGCTCGCCGCCACAGTCGTGGTCGCGAACACCGCCACCGACATCGTCTACGGCTACCTCGACCCGAGAGTGAAGACGTCATGACCGCTCCTCTTCTGCCCTCCGCGGAGGGTGCCCCCCTGACCGAGCCGGCCGCGGTCGGCAGCGAACGCGCCAGCGCGCACACCTGGCGGGCGTTCCGACGCGACCCGCTCGGCATGATCTCGCTCGGGCTGCTGGTGCTCCTCGTGGTGATCGCGCTCGCGGCACCCCTCATCGCCCCGTACCCCGCGAGCTACGGGCCCGACGTCCTCCGCCCGCCGGGAGGCGACCACTGGTTCGGCACCGATGCGCTCGGACGCGATGTGTTCGCCGAGGTGATCTGGGGCACACAGCAGAGCGTGCTCGTGGCCGTCGCGGCATCCGTCATCGCGATCGTGTTCGGCACGATCATCGCGGTGATCGGCGCCTACTTCCGCCGCCTCGACAGCGTGATCAGCGTGATCGTCGACATGACGCTGTCGCTGCCCGTGCTCCCGCTCATGATCCTCATCGCGGCCCTCGTCGGCCCGAGCACGAGCACGATCATCTTCGTGGTCGCCGCGTTCTCGTGGCCCGAGGTCACGCGCCTCGTGCGCTCGCAGGCGCTCACGGTGGTCGGGCTCCCGTACGTCGACGCCTCGCGCCTGATGACGACGTCGCCGTTCTGGATCATCACGCGTCACCTGCTGCCCGCCGTCACCCCCGTCGTGGTGGTCTCGGTGGTGGTGACGGCCTCCCGCGCGGTGCTGTCGGCCGCCGGGCTCGCGTTCCTCGGACTCGGCGACCCGACCACGTGGTCGTGGGGCCGCATCCTCTACGAGGCTCAGCAGGCAGGTGCCATGGTGAGCGCGTGGTGGCTGACCCTGTTCCCGTCGATCGCGATCCTCATCCTCGTGCTGTCGGCGACGCTGCTCTCGATCGCCTACAACGACGCCCGAAACCCGCGGCACCTCAAGCGATGAACGGAGACCCCGGAATGGACCGGTTCGACCAGCGCCTCGCTCCCGAGTTCTTCGACCGCGCCCAGGAGCGGGTGCGCGCCATGATGGCCGACGAGGGCCTCGACGCACTCCTCACGGAGCACCCGGAGGACATCGCGTACCTCACCGGGTTCTTCCACCACCCCTCCGAGCGGCCGGTGGCCGTGTGGCTCGAGGCGTCGGGGCGGGTCGTGATGCTGCTGCCCGAACTCGAGCGGGAGTACGCGCAGTCGCAGTCCGCGCGGGCTGAGCTCGTGGCGTTCTTCGAGTATCCCGGCGTCGTCGCTCCGTTCGCGGTGCTGGCGGATGCCGTCGCGCCGCGCGGCCGCGTCGGCTTCGCGTCGACCATGCCCTACGTCCGACTGGCGTCGGCGCGTGCGGCCATGACCGATGCCGACCTCGTCGCGACCGACCTCCTCGCCCGGGCGCGCTATGTGAAGCTCCCCGAGGAGATCGCGCTGCACCGCGAGGCCGCGCGCATCACGGATCGGATGCTGGAGGCCGGCGTGCAGCTCGTCGCCGACGCCGTCGCCGCCGGGGGAGAGCTGCCGACCGAGGCGGAGCTCGAGCGCCACGTGACCGCGACCGGAGCCGGCCTGATGTACGCCGAGCACCGCAACGTCGTCGTGGCCTCGCTGCTGGCCGGAGGGCTGGTGTACTCGGGGGCGAACTCGGCCTTCCCGCACGGCCTGCCGTCGGTGAATCGGCTGCGGGCGGGCGACACGTTCATGCTGTCATTGGGCTGCGCGGTGGGCGGGCGCTTCATCGAGGGCGAGCGCACCTTCGTGCTCGGCGAGCCGACGGCCGATCAACGCCGGTACCACGACACGATCCGTGCCGCCCAGCAGCTCGGGCGCGAGACGATCCGCGAGGGGCTGGAGTGCCGTGAGGCGAACCGGCTGTGCCTCGACGTGATCCGCGAGGCCGGGCTCGGAGAATTCATCCGGCACCGTCAGGGACACGGTATCGGACTCGGCATGCACGAGGCGCCGTGGCTCGAGGACGGCGACGACACCGTGCTGCGCGCCGGAATGGTGGTGTCGAACGAACCGGGCATCTACGTGCCGGGCCACGCCGGGTACCGCATCAGCGACAGCATGCTCGTGACGGCCGACGGGGCCGAGGCGCTGACGACTTACCCGCGCGCGCTCGACGACTGCACGATACCGCTCTGAACCCGCGCCACTACAGAGATCTGGACAGGAAGAGGAAGACGATGACCAGCACACCGGAGGTCTCCCCGGAGTTCGCCGCAGCGACCAGCGACCACGAGTGGGTCGAGATCAACGGCAACCATCTCGCGGTCGAGGTGCTCGGCCCCGAGGGCGCTCCCGTGATCATCACCCACCACGGAGCACCGGGACTGGGGTCTCGCGCCGAACCGCGGGCGAGCTTCGGACGGCTCGCCGACGAGTACCGGGTCGTGGTGTTCGACGCGCGCGGCAGCGGGCAGAGCGAGGGAGAGGGCACGTACAGCCACGAGCAGTGGGCGGCCGACATCGACGGTCTGCGCGAGTGGATCGGCGCCGAGCGGATCGTCATGGCAGGCGGGTCCTACGGCGGATTCATGGCCATGGAGTACGCGCTGCGCTACCCTGAGCGCGTCTCGGCGATCGTGCTGAGGGACACCTCGCCCGACAACGGGAACGCGCATCTCGCGAGGGAGAACGCCCTCGCATCCGACCGCGTCACGATCGACATGGAAAAGTTCGATCGCATCGACACCGGCCAGGTGCGCGACGACGACGACCTCAAGGACTGCTGGCGCGAGATCCTTCCGCTGTACGACTTCGTGTACGACCCCGCGGCCGTCGAGCGCAAGGTCGAGGCGACCCCCTACCGCTACCGCGCCCACAACTACGCGTTCTCGGTCAATCTGCCGAACTACGATCTGAAGCCGCGACTGCACGAGATCACGGTCCCGACACTCATCACGGTGGGGAGGACCGACTGGATCACGCCAGTATCGTGTAGCCAGACGATCGCCGATCTCATCCCGGACTCCGAGATGGTGGTGTTCGAGAAGTCGGGGCACTCCCCGCAGATCGAGGAGGCTGAGGCGTGGACCGAGACCGTGCGCGCGTTCCTGCACCGGGTGCACCCGCCGACGGCATGAGCTCGATGGCACTGGTGAGGGACGTGAGCGACCTCGATCGGCGCATCGTCGTCGCCCTGCAGCAGGACGGACGGGCCAGCTGGACCTCCATCGCCGAGTTCGCGGGAGCCTCGGTGTCGACCGTGACCCGGCGCGGGCAGCAGCTGCTCGCCGAGGGGATCGTGCGTGTCGGCATCGTCCCGACCTTGGGCAGCGAGGGGCACGTCGAGACGTTCTTCGTGCGGATCAACTGCACTCCCGGGTCGCAGCTCGACGTGGCGGAGGCGCTGATCGGGTCGCCGTATGTGCGGTTCGTCACCCTGGTCACGGGCAAGTTCGACGTGTTCGCGGAGGTCGTCATCCCCGGGGACTCGGCGAACTACGCGCACGTGCTCACCGATCTGCAGGCGATCCCGGGCGTCGAGCGCTGGCGCAGCGATCTCGTGGTGCACACGTACAAGGTGAGCTTCGACTGGGGGCGCCAGCTCTACGACTCCCACGCCGAGGCGGCGTCGGATCCGCAGTCGTACATGCCGGCCCCGAACACGTGCGACCCCTCGCACTTCGACGACGCCGATCGCGCGATCGTGCGAGAGCTCAGCGAGAACGGACGCGCCTCGTTCCTGTCCATCGCGGCCACGCTCGACATGAACGAGAGCAGCGTGCGACGCCGCTACGAGCGGATGCGGGCGGCCGGGTGCCTCACGACCGTGACGATGGTGCCGGCATCCGCCCTCGGCATGAGCGCCGAGACCCTGCTGATGCTGCGCGTGGAGCCCTCGCGCCTGGCATCCGTGGCGCAGACGCTGTCGCAGCACGTGTCGGTGCGCTTCCTCGCCGCCGTGCTGGAGGAGAACTCGCTCTACTGCGAGATCATCCTGCCCAGCACCGAGACCCTGCACGACTTCCTCACCGGCACGATCGCCCAGTTGAAGGGTGTGAAGGGGTGGGACGCCGCGATGGAGCTCGTGTTCATGAAGCGCGGGTTCATCGAGACGCCGTGGTGGCGCGGTCAGGTCGCGTCCGCTGGCGGCAGCTGACCTCGGTCTGAGCCGGGGTCAGACGGTCTCGTCGCGCTTCTTGCGGAACGGGCGAGCGGGGGTGTGCGGCCCGTCCCAGACGGTGATGATGCCCCAGGCGACCGCGGCGAGAGGCACCGACAGCACGGCGCCGACGATGCCGCCGAGGATCGTGCCCGCGGTCAGGGCGAGCAGGATGACGAGGGCGTGGAGCTTGAGCGAGCGCGCCATGACGACCGGCTGCAGGAAGTTGCCCTCGAGCTGGTTCACGAGCACCACGATTCCGATGACGATGAGCGCCGCGACCGGACCGTGCGTCACGAGTGCGACGAGCGCCGCGAGGATGCCGGCGGCCGTCGCTCCGACGAGCGGGATGAAGGCCGTGAGGAACACGATCACGGCGAGCGGGACCGCGAGCGGGATCTGCAGGATCGCGAGGCCGATGCCGATGCCGATGGCGTCGACGGCCGCGACGATCGAGGTGCCGCGGATGTAGCCGCCGAACACGTCGACCGTCTTGTCGCCGATGCGGCGAGCGCGCTCGTAGCTCGCGCCCGTGAAGGGACGGAGCAGGAACTCCCAGATGCGGGGGCCGTCTTTGAGGAAGAAGAACAGCACGACGACCATGAGCGCGAGTCCCGTGAAGAAGCTCGCGGTCGCGGAGACCCCCGCGAGCGCGCCCTGACCGAACGACGCGCTCGTGAGGAAGTCGCCGGCGCTCGCCCACACGTCGTCGAGGTCGATCGCCTCGAGGTCGAACGGCAGGGTGCCGAGCCACGCGGTGACCTGGGCGATGCCGTCGGTCGCGGAGTCGACGAGGTCGTCCCATTGCGAGCGCACGGTCAGGACGATGATCCAGACGATGCCGCCCAGCACCGCAAGGATGCCGATGAGCGCGATCCAGGTGGCGAGGATCGAGGGCACGCCCTTGCGGCGCATGAGCGCGACGAGCGGATGGATCGCGCACGCGAGGATCAGTGCGATCGTGACGGGGATGAAGACCAGCGACAGTTGCGTGATGACGAGGACGCCCACCGCGACGAGGGCGAGCACCGCGAGCGTCTGCAGGCTGCGGGTGGCGGCGAGGCCCCACCCGCGCGACCACAGGCGTCCGGTCTCGCCCGCTCCGCTCGACGCCGTCACGTCCGTCTTCGTCTCCGGTCGTCGGAACAGTCCCATCACGTGTGCCTCCCGCTGCTCGCTGATCGGTGCGTCGTGGGTCTATCAGATCATCACCCGGTGACAACTCCCTGGTGATCCGTCGCGCGCCGCGGGGCGGGATCGGCCGGGATCAGCTCTGCGCGTCCGCGACCGCGCGCCAGCGCGCCGAGAACTCCGCGGCGCGGTCGTCCGACCACAGCGGCTCGTACGTGCGCACGGGCGTCCACGGGATGACGGCGTCGTCGAGCGCGAGGCCGGGCGTCACCGCGCATCGGGCGAGGGCGGCCGCGCCGAGCGGAGTCGCGTGCGACGAGGGATAGACGTCGACGGGGATGCGCATGAGGTCGGCGACGGCCTGCATGAGCACCCGACTCTGCGTGAGGCCGCCGTCGACCCGCAGGCGTTGGAGAGGCTGCGCCAGGTCGCCGGCCATCGCCCGCGCGAGCTCGGCGACCTGTGCGGCGATGCCGTCGAGCACGGCGCGCACGAGGTGCTCGCTGCCGGTCGACAGCGTCATGCCGGTGAACGTCGCGGTCGCGTCGGGGCGCCACCAGGGGGCGGCGAGCCCGGCCAGCGCCGGTACGCACAGCACGCCCTTCGGGTCGTCGGCCGCCGTGCGGTCGAGGTCGGCCGCGGTGTCGATGAACGTGAGCCGCTCGAGCCACTGCACCGCAGAGGCCGCCGTGTACACCTGGCCGTCGAGGCAGTAGGTGGTGCGCCCGCCCTGCTGCCAGGCCACGGAGGAGGAGAGACCGGCAGCGGAGCGCACCGCCTCGCGGCCCGTGTTCGCGAGTAGGAACGCGCCGGTGCCGAACGTGCACTTCGCCTCGCCCGGCTGCAGGCACGACTGGGCGACGAGCGCCGCCTGCTGGTCGACCACCAGTCCGCCGACCGCCGCCGTGCCGCCGAACGCGGTCGTCGAGCCCGCGATGTCGTCGCAGGCGAGGATGGCCGGCATCCGCTCGTCGGCGAGGCCGAAGAGGTCGAGGAGCGCAGGATCCCAGGCCACGTCGTCGAGGCCGGTCACGAGCGAGCGGCTCGCGGTCGACGCATCCGTGACGAACTCCCCGGTGAGTCGGTGCAGGAGCCAGCTGTCGGACGTCGTCACGACCCCATCGGTCGTGACGGTGCGGCGCAGCCACGCCTGCTTCGGAGCCGAGAAGTAGGGGTCGAGCACGAGCCCCGTCCGCTCGGCGATCGACTCGGCGTGGTCGCTCAGCTCGGCGCAGATCGACTCGGAGCGCCGGTCCTGCCAGACGATCATGTTCGACAACGGACGCCCGGTGTCGGGATCCCAGGCGAGCACGGTCTCGCCCTGGTTGGCGAGCGTCACGACGTCGATGTTGATGTTCGCGGTGTTCACGGCGACCCGCCCTGCGCGCAGCACCGAGTCGAGAACCGCTTCGGGGTCGTGCTCGACGCCGCCGCCCGGGAGGTAGGTGGGGCGCACCGACACCTCGCTCAGCGCGAGGACCTCGCCGTCGGGGGCGACGACGACGGCCTTCGTGCCGGAGGTTCCCTGATCGATGGCGAGGACGGTGGTCACGACGCCACACTCCCACGGTAGGCGGCGGTGCGTCGCCACCACGGGTCGATCGAGGCGCTCGCCGCGATCGGCGCCGGTGCACGCTCCTCGCCGAGCGGGATGCCGAGGCCGGGCAGCATCTCCACGACGTGGTCGGCGATGCCCAGTGATGCGGTCAGCCCCGTAGACCGGATCGCGGCGACGTTGATCAGACGCGCGTCCGCCGCGGACGGACCGATCACGTAGTTGCTGTCGCGCCCTGCCGGACGCAGGCCCGCGTAGCTGAAGACAGGCTCGAGGCCGGCGAGGGGCGGGAACTGCGCCACGGCGTTCGCGAGGATCTCCTCGCGGGCGTCCGGGCGCACGCTCCAGTCCTCCTTGTCGTCGAGGTCGACGGCCGTGGGGCCGGCGACGACCTTGCCGTCGAGCGTCGGGAACACGAGCACGCCCTTGGTGCGCTTGGTCGGGACCGGGAGGATGATCCGGTCGAGGGTCTGCCCGTCGGGGAGCTCGAACACGAAGAACTCGCCCTTGCGCGGATAGATCTCGAACGACTCGTCGCCGATCAGGCGGGCGACCTCGTCGGCGTACAGGCCCGCGGCGTTGACGGCCGCGGCGACGGTCAGCGCGCGTCCGTCGGCGGTCTCGACCACCAGTCCGTCGTCCGTCGGCGTGATCGCGGTGACACGAGCATCCGTCTCGACTCGCGCTCCGGCGGCGACGGCCGACGCCGCGAGCGCACGGGTGAACGCCACCGGATCGGTCACCGATTCCCCGGGCACGAGCAGCGCGCCGTCGGCCGGGCGGATGCTCACCTCGACGCCGTTCGTGGCGGCGTTCGCGGCGAGGGCGCGCACGGTCTCGTGATCCTCGGCGGTGTGCGGCACCAGCTCCGCTCCGGCAGCGATCACAGGGACGTCGAGTGCATCGAGGACGGCCGGGCGGATCCATGCGGCGCGGAGGATGAGCTCGGTCTCGAGGTGCCCGGGCGTCGAGTCGAAGCCGGTGTGCAGTACTCCGGAGTTCGTGCCGCTCGCCGCGAGTCCGAGGTCGCGCTCGGCCTCCAGGAGCACGGCGTCGATGCCGCGGTGGGCGAGGGTGTGGAGGATCGCGGATCCCACGACACCGCCGCCGATGACGGCGACGACGGGGGGAGAGGTGGAGACGTTCACGGGGTGTTTCCTTCTGGGTGGGAGGTCGACGATCAGGCGGTGGGGACGGCGTCGTCGTCGAATGTGCGATCGACGTCGGCCATGTCGGGCATCGTGAGGCCCCGGCGCCCTCGGGTGACCAGAAGGTACACGAGATAGACGATGCCGACCACGAGCATGATGCCGACGTAGAGCCGCGGCTGTGCGAACGAGTCGTCGCGGAAGATGAGCAGCTCGTAGACGAGCCACACGCTCGCGAGCACGAGCACCGGCACCTCCCATCGGCCGAGGGCGAATCCGGTGCTGGCGGGGAGCGACCTGCGCTTGACGATGTACAGGAGGACCGTCCCCGCGTAGATGATGGCCGGCAGCAGGGTCGCCGCCGAGAACAGGATGAACAGAGCATCGCTGGTGCCGCTGAAGATCGCAAGGATCGCCTGGGTGATGAAGAGGTAGCCGAGAGTGGCCGCGACGGGCGTGTGCCGCGTGCGGCTGACCCGACGCAGCACCTGCCACGCGGGGAAGCGCTCGTCGCGCGACATCGCCCAGACCAGGCGGGTGCCGCTCAGAGTGATGACGAGGCCGCACGAGAAGATCGAGATCACGACGAGCACGAGCAGGATCTTGCCCACCACCGGGCCGAGCACCGAGGTGATCACGGTCGCGACGGGGGTGGCCGACTGTGCGAGGGCGGTCGTGTCGCCGGCGAGCGCCGTGACGGCGATGAGGAACAGCATCCCGAGCACGCCCAGGGCGATGACCGCCTGCACCATCGCGCGGGGGATGACGCGTTCGGGGTTCTTCGTCTCCTCGGCCAGGTTGGCGGCGGACTCGAACCCGACGATCGTGAAGGCGCCCAGCAGGAACGCGAGCGGGAAGGGGCCGGCGTCGGTGAGTCCGCCGACGTCCCAGTAGCCGGCTTCGGCGACGGGAGCGGTGGCGAAGAGCTGGCCGAAGTCGAGGCGCCCGAGTGCGGCGCCGACCACGAAGAGGAGCAGGGTGATGCCGATCATGCCGATGATCTGCACCGTGACGGCGACCTCGTTGACCCGGTTGGTGACCTTGGTGCTGAGGGCCACGAGGATGGCCTGGAGCAGCATCACGACGGAGGTGATGACCCAGCAGTTGGCGGGCGTGGGTGTGTAGCCGAAGAGCTCGGGGAGGATGGTCGCGGCGATCGTGTAGTCGACCGCGACGACCACGATGACGAGGAAGGCGAACGAGATCCAGCCGGTGAGCCATCCGAGGACGGGGTTCGCGAGGCGGGACACCCACTGGTACGCGTAGCCGCTGATGGGGATGCGGGCGGCGAGGGCGCCGAAGATGAGCGCGACCATGGTCTGGCCGACCACCGCGATGGGCCACGCCCAGATGCCGCGGGGTCCGCTGCTGTTCAGGACGGCGCCGTAGGTCGTGAAGATGCCGGTGGCGATCGACACGAAACCGAAGGCGACGGCGAAGGAGGCGTACAGCCCGAGTTCGCGCTTCATGCGCGTGCCGGTTGGGGCTGAGGATGCCGGGGCGGCAGGGGTGGTGTCCATATCTCGACTTCCATCGTCGGGGGTTTTGGTATAGACCAACACTGGTCTATACCAAAGTACGATAGAGAGATGACCGATAGCGTGTCAAGGGTGAGCAGTGAGTCGCCCGGAGAGCACGCCTCTCCTCAGCCCGCCGATCCGGCCTACGCCCGCATCGCGGACGAGCTCCGAGCCCGCATCCGCGACGGACGCCTCGAGATCGGCGGACCCGTCCCTCCCGAACGGGATCTCTCGGTCGAGTTCGGCGTCAGCCGGATGACGGTGCGCCGGGCACTGGGAGTGCTGGAACGGGAAGGGCGCGTGCACCGCGCGGCCACGCGAGGCACCTTCGTCTCCGAGCCGCGCGTCCAGTTGCGTCTCGGATCGTTCTCGCAGGAGGTGGCGCGCGCCGGCCGGCATCCCGGCGCCGAGCTGTTCTGGGCCGAGGCGCGCCCGGCCGACGACGCGATCGCCGAAGGGCTCGACGTACCGGTCGGGGCGAGCGTGTACGCCCTGCAGCGCCTGCGGCGTTCGGACGGGGAGCCACTGGCCGTGGAGACCACCTACTACCGCGCCGACCTCGTGCCCGGTCTGCTCGACGGCGACCTCTCCGGATCGCTCTGGGACGAGGTGCGGAGCCGGTACGGACTGCGCGTCTCCCGCACCACCGCCGCTCTCGAGGTCGTGGTGCTCGAGCGCGAGACGAGCGCGCACCTCGGCGCACAGCCCACCTCCGGAGGACTGCAGCTCACCCGGCGCAGCTTCCTCTCCACGGGGGAGTGCCTCGAGTTCGCCGTCGACGTCTACCGGGCCGACCGGGTGTCCCTCGTCATCGAGCGAACGGTCGACGACGCATGATCTCGGTGTTCGACCTCGACGGCGTGCTCAGTCGCTCCGACACCATGGCCGCGCTCGTTCTCGCACGGCTCCGACGGCGACCCTGGCTCGTGGGCTCGGTGGGTCTGCTCGCGCTCGCCGCAGCGATCGTCGGTGCCGAGTCGCGCCTTCGTGCCCGTTGCAATCGCGCGATCGTGCACATCGTGCTGGCCGGCGTCTCCGAGGAGGAGTACCTGCAGCTCGCCGACACGGTCGCCCGACGGCTCGCGTCGCGCGACGGCAATGCACCCGAACCCGTGCTGACCGCGGTGCGACGCGCGATGGAGGAGGGGGCTGTCGTGGTCACCACCGCCACCGAGCGCTGGCTCGCGCAGCGCTACCTCGCCGAGATCGGCATCGCCGGCGTGCACGTCCACGCCTCGCAGCTCCGGTTCCTCGCGGACGGCGCACGGTTCGCGGCCCACAACGTCGGCGAGGCGAAGGTCGCGAGCTTCCGGGCCTCGTTCCCCGACACAGGGATCGCGGAACTGCACACCGATTCGGCGACCGACCTGCCGCTCGCGCGGATGAGCGCGGAGACCGTGCTCGTGCGCCCCTCGTCCCGGACGCTGCGGGCGTTCACGAGGGCGGGGGTCGAGTTCCGCGTCGCCGAGGTCTGAGCCCGGCATCCGGCCCACGCGGCTCGTCGGGGAGCGGTTGACGGATCAGAGACGTCGCGCGACGGCATCCGTCCGCGTCGTCCGTGATCTATCGTCGGCCCGATGATGCGTGAGCTCTCGAACGCCACGCCATCCCTGCGCCCGCGGCTGCGGCCGCGCCGATGACCGCGAGAGTGGCGGCGGCGGCACCTATGCCCCAGGTCGCCCCGATGATGCCGGCGAGGGGGTAGGTGATCATGAAGCACGCGTGGGAGAGCGAGAACTGCGCGGCGAACACCGCCGGCCGGTTGCCCTCATCCGAGGCACGACGCAGCAGGCGTGCGGACGGCGTGAGGATGAGCGACGTCGCTGCTCCCAGGAGCAGCCAGGTCGCCAGAAGCAGCGGCCAGGTGGCGTCGCCTGCCGGCCCCGCCGTGAGCGCGGATGTCGCTGCCAGCCCGAGGGGGAGGGCCGCGGCGCCGCTGAGCATGACCCGGCGGTCGGGGAGGTGGTCGAGGATTCGCGGGAGTGCGAGAGCGATGACCATCGACCCTGCCCCGTACGCGGCCAGCAGCAGCGCGACGTCGCTCTGCGGACGTGCGAGTTCGCCCTGCACGAGGACCACGGTGTTCACGATGACCATCGCCGTCGAGGCGGCGACCACCATGTTCATCGCCAGCAGGCTGCGCAGCTCTCTCGTGGCGAGGAAGACCCGGGCTCCGCGGGTGAGACGTCGGAGGAACGGGGCGGGTTCGCTCGGTCGGAGTGTCGGGAACCTCGTCGCGATGACCAGGATCGCCGATCCGATGAATCCGATGACCGTGCCGATGAACAGGTTGTTGTAACTGATGACGCTGAGCAGAACGGCTGCGAGCACGGGGCTGATGAGCGATTCCAGGTCGTAGGCGAGGCGGGACAGCGAGAGGGCGCGGGTGTAGTCGCGCTCGTCCGGCAGGACCTCGGGGATCACGGCTTGGAACGTCGGCGTGAACGTGGCCGACGCGGACTGCAGGAGGAAGATCAGGATGTAGATCTGCCAGGCGTCGGTGACGAACGGGAGCGAGACGGCGACGGCGGCGCGGGTGAGGTCGGCGGCGATGAGAAGTGTCTTCCGGGGAACCCGGGCAGTGATCGCGACCATGAGCGGCGACACCGCGACGTAGGCGACCATCTTGATGGTGAGCGCGGTGGCAACGACGATGCCCGCATCACCGCCGGCGATGTCGAACGCCAGCAGGCCGAGAGCCACCGTGAGAAGACCCGTGCCGACGAGCGCGATGACCTGGGCGCTGAACAGCTTGGCGTAGGACGTGTTGCGGAGGACGGAGATCATCGGATCCTCGCGGCTGCGGATCGCAGGTGCGCCAGAATGCTTGTTCTACTATCTGCATGCATACGCAGATTATGACATACGATCGGATGTTTCGCGCGCGCAGCCTCGTCGCGTCACAATGGACGCATGGGCCATTCCGATGCCGAACTGAGCGCCGCGCACGTCGACGACTACGTGGAGCTCGCCGTCGAAGTGTTCGGGATGCTCGCGGACGCCACGAGAGTGCGGCTCATCCTCGCCCTCCGCGGCGGTGAACAGGCCGTCAACGACCTCGCATCCGCGGTCGGCAAGTCGCCTGCCGCGGTGTCTCAGCATCTGGCCAAGCTCCGACTCACACGCATCGTCACGACGCGGCACGAGGGCACGCGCGTCTTCTATCGGCTCGTCGACGAGCACGCCGTGAACCTGGTCGAGGAGGCGCTGAAGCAGGCGGAGCACGCCATGGAGAAGCCGAACCATCACCTGGTGAGGTGAGGGCGGAGGCGGCCGCGGAAACAGAAAATCCCGCGATCTCTCGCGGGATTTCTTCGGTGGACCTGAGGGGACTCGAACCCCTGACCCCCTGACTTCAGTTCGAGTATCCCGCGCTATCCCGCCTTGCCCCGCTGATGCCCCCGTTGACCGGGTTTGCGGCTGATTCGAAGACGATGTCAGGTCCCACCAACGAAAGCAATGAGGGCAGTAATGCGGGCACCTATGCGGGCACTGCTCTAGCCTTCGACGTCGATGCGTCCCGGCGGCCATTGCGTATCGACTGGCTGCTGCCTCCGTCGCTGCCGGTGATGCACGCGGGTGAACGAGACCGCGCATAGAAACGTTAGCGGCCAGCGCACACAGCGCAGCCCCAGCGAAAGAAGGTTCCTATGTCCCGTCTCGCCCGTGTGACGAAGGTCGTCGCCGATGCTGTCCCCGCCAACGCCACCGTCCTCTCCGACAAGGGAGTGCCGGCGTGGGTGCGTTACCAACCGCGTCGGCGTGCAGCAGGCTTCGATGGCCAGGCGGTTGACGAGTATTTCGGTCACGTCGCGGAACGATGGGCTTGAATCTCACTGTCACCGCCACCACCAGAGCCCCGACGCCGGTTGACACGACGGGGGTTCGGGGTCTTCGTCATGGTCGTCGTGAGGGCGGCGGTAACGCAGCGGCAACAGAACAGCAGCGACCGGATGCGCCACCCGCGGAGACGGCTCGCTCAGCTGGAGACGCCACGACGGATAGTGTCGTGGCGGCTCCGGCTCCGGCTGCACAAAAAGGGAGCTCATAGAGGCGCGGTTGCGAGAGGACGTGTGCGGCTAGATGTCTCGTCGGCGATCGCACACGAGATCAGGGATATCGGGGGGAGACTGCGCGACGCCCGCGAGTCGCTTAGCATTTCCGTGGAGGACGTCGCTCGAGAAGTCTTCATGTCGCAGACGACCGTTTGGCTGAACAAGTGAGGGGCTCGAATGCTCCCATTGGTCGCGTCCTTCACTCTTGCGGAGCGGCTGAGGCGCTCTGGTGTCGACGCGACATCAGTTCCATGATTAGTCGGCGTCGTCGATCGCCGCATCGAGGAAATCGCGAAAACACCTCGAGGGGTTGGGCCCCCGCCAGAGCCATATCGCGCGCGACGAAGAAGGGAACGGCGAGCCGCTGGCCTAGCGTCGCGCTCTGCCTTGCCTCGATGTGCAGCGCGCCACTCTCGAGTGTCGCGGTGAACTCGGCGATGTCGGGGGCGCAATCTGTCCGGGGAAGTCGATGAGCTCGGCAGCCGTCAACTCAGGATGACCGGTCTCCGAGCAACGCCATAAGCGGCCTCGAGACAATCCAAATCGAGGCTCTGATCGCCCGCCGCTCGCGCGGCAGCGGCTGCTCGCAGGACCGATCGCCGAAGTGCGCGACGTCATTGAAGTCGATGCGAATGAGTCCCGCATCGACGTACTCTCCGCTCACACTGGACGGGGTGTCGCGGCTGAAGACTGCGCAGAACGGGCATCGCAAGTGCGTCCAATAGGACAGCGCGACTGGAGCACCTACCTCGCCGATTGCCCGCGAGTCGAGAGGATCTCGACGCTCGAGACGAACGTCCTCCCGCTTTTCCGATTCATCTGAGTTCGGTCCGCCGAAGCCTGAAGAGGCGGTCGAGCTCGCGGCCCTTCCGGGCGTGCCAGCGAGCAGAGATGTGGTGCCGCAGCGCTCTCGAGGGCGATGACACCTGCGCTGGGTCACCAGAACCCGATTCTTATCAGCTAGTATTTTGTAACTGTGGATCTGGCATACGGCGCGATCCGCACTCTTGGCCACGCGGCAGGCTTCGCCGCCACGACAGAATGCACCTTCTCATGAACAAGTTGATAAGAAACGTCTTTGGGGTAGCGGTTGTCGCCGCCTTCGTCGCGGGCGGAAACGCGGCCGTGGCCGCAACCGAACTGCCCGAGCACTTTACGACGGGGAACGGCGCGTCGGACACCGAAGCCGAATCGACACCCGTGACCACAACAGCGGCAGCTGGGGTCCGCGTCGTCGGACAGCTCGTGCTGAGCGATAAGGTCGAGCTTCTCGCCAAGCTATTGAGTCCTGAGGTAGAGCGCGTTACCGTAGACATTACCTACCCGGCGAACGGTCACGAGGCTCCGCCTCATCCTGCGTTCGGTGGCACGGGCGATCCCGGCGCAACGGTCACACTGACTGACGAATTCGACAGGTTCGTCTGCTCGGACGTCGTTGCTGACGACGGCACCTGGTCGTGCGTGTCCTCAGTCATGTTCGGTGAAGGGCTCCACCCGGTCACTGCCGAGCAGGTCGATGTCGATGGCGCAATCACGGAGGACAGCGTCGTCATCCGAATCCTTGCGGACACGAGTGTGAACGCGGCGGCGTCGGCGTCGGCGGACTCGCAGTCCAACGCGGCGGCTCAGGCTGCGGCGATGGCGGATGCGTCTACGGCTGCTCAGGCCGCGGCGACAGTTGCGGCGTCTGCGGACGCGTCGGCGGATGTGTCCACGGACGCGGATGCTGCGGCATCGGCGGCTGCTCAGGCTGCGGCGATGGCGGATGCGCGGTCGGACACGGCCGCGGATGCGTCGGCCGCGATGGACGCGGATGCGGCGTCGGCTGCTCAGGCCGCCGCGGTGGCGGATGCCTCCGCGGACGCGGATGCGGCGTCGGCTGCGGGCTCGACCGCGGACGCGGATGCGGCGTCGGCTGCGGGCTCGACCGCGGACGCGGATGCGGCGTCGGCTGCGGGCTCGACCGCGGACGCGGATGCGGCGTCGGC
>NZ_JBIVHG010000004.1:0-27433 GCF_044749085.1 Microbacterium sp. NPDC089695 | reverse complement strand
GGCTGCGGGCTCGACCGCGGACGCGGACGGCGGACCGCAGCCCGAAGGAAGCCTCGCGGCGACCGGAGATTCTGTCCCCCTCACGCTGATCGGATCTGCTCTCGCGGCGATGATTATCGGCGCGCTCGGTTTCTTCGGCGCCCGACGCCGGAACAGGATCGGCGAGTCCTCGAAGGCCTGATCATGCGATGATCTGCTCTTTGCGCGATGCCGCGGCGACCGTAGCACCCACGAGGGTTGCCACGGCCGTCGCGTCGCATCTGGAAGAGAGCGCCGGCGCAAGTTTCGCGCGTCGAGCGTCTACATCGGGTCAGCATTGTGCTAGACGCGATACGGGATGATCGTGTTGGCCGCCGGGTCATTCCGAGCGGCACCAGGAGAGTCCGCACCTCATTCTCTCGAAGATCTGTTTCGGCCCCGATGGGCCGCTTGCCGTTCGCTTCTAGGGGCCGACGGAGTGATCGAACACCGCGATCGGGAAAAGACCTCTGACACCGTCGGCGCGTGCCCAACGACTCTCGCACTGACACGCGTCTTGTCCGCCCTGGGAAGCCGACGCATACGGTTGCAGTGTCATCCCTCGCTCCGAGAATGGTCTCGGAGGTCAGAGCAGGAGTGCCGTTCGCGGGCGTAGCATCCGACGCGATGGATGACCTGTGCTGCTCGCCTGTGCTCGCGCGACACTTGGACTCGTACTTCGCCGTTTCGGTCGCGACCGTTCCTGCGCCGGGTCTAGCTGCTCCGTCGGTGCCCAGCACGTCGAACGTCGGAGGTGGTGCGAGACGCCTCGCCCGCGGGCACGGGAGGCGCTACTGTCAGGATCGCTACGGAAGCCTCGTCTGCGCCCGACGCTGCAACGCACTACCGTGTTCACACGGCCAGGGCGTTCGGTTGCAAGTAGGCGGTCTCGGCTGGCGCCGACTTGCGTCGCTACGCTCGTCGTATCTCGGGCGCAGGCCACAGTCTTGTCGACGCGAGGTGCATTGCGCGGGTGATCGTTGCAGTTGCCGGTCGCGGGCTATCGAACGCGCAGCCAGCGTCTTCTCGTAAGCGACCTTGGCGTGGTCACATAGATGTCGATGGGATGTTCCGTTGAGTCGATCGCGGATGCGAGAAGAGCTCGGGCAGTGGGGGCTACCGCGCGGAGCGTACGCGCTCTCGCGACCAGCGCATGATCGTGAATCTGGACGACCCACCAGCCACGATCTGAGTAGACGTCGACTTCGATTGGAGGACTTCCAGGGTGAATCACGTTCATCGATGATGGGGGCATCAGAGCACTCCGAACGTGACTACTCAAACGCTCTTCAAGCCGTCAGAACTGTAGGGCATGGTGGCGCCGGGGGGAGTTGGGGGCTCCCCCCGGCTGACTCCTCCGGGGGGGGGGGAGTCCAAAGGTCGCGGCCACGCTCGTGATGGGGAGCGAGCGACGCCGCAAACATCTAGAGTATAGCAATCAAAGATTTACAGTTCAAATCATCTGAAATTTTGATATTCGAAGAACTTCCGGGACCACCATGTATCGTTCCTGGGGCCAAGGCTTCACTTGATCACGTTCACGATGCCAGCGCTGGCCTGAACTTCTCGACGAACTGTGCGCGCGTGGTTGCGTAAAGTCCATGAATGGCTGAGGATGCTGCCTCGACAGATCGGGCCCTTACTGCGCTATTGAGGTCCTCCAGGATTGCGAGGATATCGTCCATCGGCATCAGGTTTTCGCGGGGTGAGAGGAAGCGCAGCAGCATCGGGGTATTCTGCTCGACTGTGTCGTAGAGCACGCGGTTCCCGGTGGCGAGATGAAAGACGCGGAAGAAATCACGAATCGCGGGACCGACCACGGTGAGGTCGCTCGCCCGCGCCGCCCTTCGGGCTATAGCTAGATGCGCATCGAGCTCAGCGAGCTGCTCATCGCTGAGATAAGGTATTGTCCTTCGAATCGAGTATTCATGGAGAATCCCGGTCGTGTATGTAGCTTGATTCACCAGGGCTGCGTCGAATTCGGCGACTCTCGCTGGACGGCCTGGGGGCATCTCAACTAGACCGATGTCCTCCAATCGATTCAGGGCCTGGCGCACGGGGGTCCTCGACACGCCCAGCCAGGAGGTGAGCTCGTCGTCACGAAGGATCTCGCCCGGGACGAGTGTGCCGTCTACGATCGCGTCCTGCAAGGTGGCGTAGACCTCATCGCGAAGGAGGCGACGTGCGGAGCTCTCGTTGACGGAATGAGGAAGTGGCATCGCGTTACTCCGTTTCAGTTGCAAGATCGGTGCGGACGTGTGAGACCAATCGATCGAAGTAGCCGGCAATCGATCGAGCCGCCATCGCGGAGTCTGCGCGCGCGACAGCTTCGGAGAAACTCGTGATCTCCTCATTCGTCATGTAATACGTCTCATTGTCGCCACGCGCGTTGATGCCGCGTCGTACATGGGGCATCAGCCCTTCTAGCGTCCTGAGCACCACGACATTCCCCCAGGCCTTGAGCATGGTCCGGAACAGCTCACTGATTACGACGGGCGTCGTGGAGAGAGATCCGCGAGGGCGGCGATGAGTGTCGGCGACCTCTAACACCGCTCTCCGTTGCTGTTCGGACATGACAGGGATCACGTCTAACGCAACGCCTTCGCAGAGCGCGCCGATAGTCTCGAGTCGGTCAGCGAGCTGCGGAAAGTCGATCGGCGCCACTCGGGTCGCCTTCTGAGGGAGCACTTCTACGAATCCCAGGTTGGTGAGCCTGTCAATGGCTTCGCGGACTGGCGTGCGTGATACACCCGCCCATTGCTCGAGCTCGCTGTCCTTTAGCACCTCTCCGGGTGTGAGCTGTCCTTGAACGATCGCATCGAGAAGACGATCGAAGACGACTTCACGAAGAAGAGTCCGAGACGCGGGCTTCTTTCCTACTGGTACGGGCATGTGAAGACGATACCCTAGTCACACGATATCTTATATTCGGATCGCGAGAGACTGCTCGATTCGAGGCGTGGCTGGTGTCAGGACCATGGGCTGAGCGTGGAACTGTTGCTCCGAAGGGGTCGCGACGGGCAACTCGCGTAGCGTGGCAGTGGGGCACACCAAGGACGCCCGATCCTGACTGAGGAGAGGCGGAGCACAGGTACGAATCCGTGCGAGTTCTCCAGAGCTTCGCCGTCAGAGTTGGTCAGGCGAGCATCCGACTTCCAGTGACCGCTGTGTCAAGATAATCTCCGCGTACGAGGTTGAGGTTTCCCGGGGCCGTACCATCCGCAGTCGTGCAGTCGCTGGCGATTTGTGTGTCACGAAAGCCAGGCGCGTGGCGTTCCATGGCTGCCGTCGGGTTCCCCGTCGCATGAACCGTTCCGACGCAGCCGAGGTCTGAGTAGTTCCGAGGAACCGGGCCATCCGGGGCGGAATCCGCGTTCGCGACAGCATTTCCATGATGGAAGCGCCGGAAGCCGCGCGCTATGCCCAGAGCGTGGTCTGCTGTGCCGAGACGCAGAGCCTGGACCGGATTCGTGTCGAAGGATGTGATGCGGGTCGCGGGGGAGGTGGCCTGGGAACTGGTGCAAGAACATGCCCGGGAGCGAGTGCTGCGGCATTGGCAAGTGGAGAGATTCCAGGCGCAACTGCGCCGGCGAGGAGCGCCATCACATCCGAGTGCCGGGGCAAAACCGCTCGCGAGCGATGCCGGAGTCGCGCTCGCTCCAGCATCGTGGGTGCTGATCGGATGTAGGACGGCATCTGTCGAGGGCGAAATCGCGAAACGGTCGAGAGCGTCGCTGTTCTCGACGAGAGGGGAGAACAGCGACGCCACAATCGGCCGTTCGATCCGCGCTCCTGGACCGTGCGATCCAGGCTCAGCCAAGCGACGAGTGCGCGCGCTGCGTCGAGGAATTGGGCGAATGATGCCTCAGGCGTGGCGAAGTCAACTCTGTTCGCGAGCTGAGTTCGCGATAGAAGCGCGAAGCGAAATCTATGCGGTGCACGGAGGTTCCCCACTCACGGCGGGCCCACCCGGAGGGGCTATCGATCGTTGGCGCGCCGGCTCCTACCTGATCATTTGCGTCGAAGAGAACGACATCGAGGCGGGCGCGGGCGAGCACGACACCGGCGGCGAGCCCGTTGGGTCCGCGGCCGACGATGACAGCGTCATGCAACGACTGACCTCAAACGGTCAGGGATGCGAGCGACGGAGAGTGTGCGGTATCCGGAACCGCTCGGGCCCATGCCTGGCGGATTGCGCGGGCCATCGACCGCCACGTCACATCTCGAATGAAGATGGCATCGATGGCGATCATTGCGAGGGAGAACCACGGAAGTCCCATTAGGACGGCGATCCCCAAGTGGAAGCACAGGACGACGATGAGCGCGAAGATGCGTGTTCCGCGTCGCATCAGCATCAGCGGGAAACCGATCTGAACGAGTAGCGTGAGCGCCGTTAAGGCCGCCACGGTCGGACCCCACGCGGTCACGAGGGTGCTCAATTCGGGCCACGTGCCGAACTGGACGGTGTGGATCGGGTCATACAGTGCCCAGCCGCCGGACCAGGGCTCTCCGCCCGCCTTGTATAGGCCGCCGGCGACGTAGATAAAGAAGACCTGTGCTGCCAGAACGATGATCGCGAGGTTCTGGGCCAGATTCGTGGACCATGCGGGCAGGACAGGCTGCATGCGCCACAACCGCGATATCGCGTTGCCATTCGAGGTGACGAAACGCGCGCGACGCTTGGCATCGAGCGACCAGCGTTCGCTTGGTGCAGCGAAGAAGAGAGCGATCATCACTATTCGAGTGAGGTTATCGGACTGATCCGACACGAGCTCGTTGATCTCCACCAGTCCAACCCACATCGGGAACATCACCAGGAGGGCGAGACGCGATCGGTAGCCGAGGAGGAAGGCGATCGCTGCGACGCCGAGAAGAATGTAGAGGGCCGTGAAGAGACCATCATTCGTGGACGCCTTGATGATGGCGTTCACGATCCACACATCGGAGAAACCGCTCGTCGGAAGTCCGTGCTGCCCGCTCCACGACACGCCCGCGCCGAATGTGTAAAGGCGGGTGCTCCAGTTGGTGAGGAGCATGCCCACGACCGTTGCGCCGAGCAGTATACGGAGGACGGCAAGGCCGTATTGCGCACGCTTGCGGTCGAGAAGCCAGGACTCTCCCTGGTGGAAGAGGCTGGTGATCCGCGCGCCGACCGCAGTGGCCCCTGAGGAGACAAGGTCGTTGATCATGGCGAGCAATTGCGATGCAAGGCGAGGGGTCGACGCCGAGTGGGGGGGAGTGCTCATGGTGTTCCCCTGGTTGTAGGGATTTGTGCGGGTATCAGACGTGACGCTCATTTGGCCATACCTTCGTAAGCGGAGCGGAAGACCTCTGCGAAGGCGGTGTGGGACTGTTCGTCGAGGGTGATGAGCCCTCGCCAGCCGGTTATGGCGACGACGGGCGCGGGGCGTTGCGCATCGGGGTTATCACGCTCGATGAAAGGGATGATGCCCTGTCTGGAGATCTCGTACTGCACCTGGAGCACGTCAGCTCCCCAGATGCTGCGCGCGACCTGTGTGGCGTACGCATCCGTATAGCGTTCTTGAGTGACGTAAGCAGCGACGGCCGCTTCGTTGCTGTTATCGGAGACTTCATTCATGGCAAGCTGCATCCTGCCGAGCCAGTCGTCGCCCTTGTAGAACCCGAGACCTGCAATCTCCTTCTGCTCCGCGGTCAGCTTGTCCCATGCGCCCTTGAAGTTGGATGCTTGCTTAATCGAAAGGCTGCCAGCGCGGGGTGGGAAAAGGTTGCGGGTGTGCATCTGGGTCTCGACATCAGTGGCTGAAACCCACTCCGTTGCTTCCTCGCCGTTCTCGGTCGTGACGGTCGCGCGTACCTTCAGTTGGTAGTCGCCGTTGATCGGGGCCGGCGCGAAGACGCTCCAACTCTGTCCATACCAAGGAAGCATGTAGCTGCGAAGTGCGTTCTCGGGGATCGCGTCGCGAAGGGGACTCGGCGGAGCGATCCAGAGGAAGCTGGCGAAGATGTGCCAGGCCGTAAAGACGACAGCAGTGAGTGTCGATACACGGACGATGACGGAGCGGCGGCCGATGGAACGGCGGGAAGCTCGAGACATGACAGAAGCCTTTCAAGGCGAGATAGCGTTTTGCTCATCTACACATAACATGTCTAATATATCTAATTGTCAGCTATGGTCATGCTGGCGGATGGTCGGCGTCGAACCTCATGCCCGACGCGCGGACGAAGGAGGCCGATCGTATGGAGCCCGTGCTCGACGCAGCGCGCCTCGATGTTTAGCTTCTGGCCGGGGGCAAGCGATTTGTCAGAATCTCGTGCAGTAGCCGCTCTTGCAGAGGGTCTTCCAGGTTGGCCGGCTTGAGTGCCGATCGACCTAGCCGACTCTTCACTCCCTTTCGGGGGTCTGATGCAGGAATTGGTGACAACTGATCTGGCTTGTCCGGGAGGGCGGCCTGGAAGGATGTCATCATGTCGAAGCCGTTTCCGAAGGAGTTCCGGGAGGACGTTGTCCGGGTCGCGCGGGGTCGCGAGCCGGGGGTGACGCTCGAGCGGATCGCTTCTGATTTCGGGGTCCACCCGATCACGTTGTCGAAATGGATTCGCCAAGCCGACATCGACGACGGGGTCAAGCCGGGGACGTCGCGGTCGGACTCGGCCGAGTTGCGGGCCGCGAACCGGCGGATCAGGCTCCTCGAGCAGGAGAACGAGGTGCTGCGGCGGGCCGCGGCGTATTTGTCGCAGGCGAATCTGCCGGGAAAAGGCTCTACCCGCTCGTGAAAGAGCTCGCCGCTGACGGGGTTCCCGTCGCGGTGACGTGCCGGGTCCTCACGCTCGCCCGCCAACCGTATTACCGGTGGCTGGCCCACCCCGTCACCCCCGCGGAGGCGCTGCGCCAGGACCGGGTCACGGCGCTGACGAGAGCGCATCGGGAAGATCCGGAGTTCGGATATCGACTCCTGGCCGATGAGGCTCGGGAGTTCGGGTTCCCGATGGCGGACCGGACCGCGTGGCGGCTCTGCTCGGATGCCGGGATCATGTCCGCGGTGCAGCGCCGCCGACGCGGGAAAGGCACCAAGCCCGGCCCACCAGTCCACGACGACCACGTCCAACGAGTGTTCGCCGCCGACGCCCCGAACCGGCTCTGGCTGACCGACATCACCGAGCACTGGACCGGGCAAGGGAAGTTGTATTTGTGCGCGGTGAAAGACGTGTTCAGCAACCGGATCGTGGGTTACTCGATCAGCGACCGGATGAAGTCCCGCCTCGTCGTTGACGCCATCCAGTCCGCGGTCGCCCGCCGAGGCGACGTCGCCGGCTGCATCATCCACTCGGACCGGGGCAGCCAATTCCGGTCCCGGAAAGTGCTGACCGTTCTGGCCCACCACGGGCTGGTCGGATCAATGGGGAGGGTCGGCGCTGCCGGCGACAACGCGGCCATGGAGAGCTTCTTCAGCCTGCTCCAGAACGTCCTGAACCGCCGCGCCTGGGCCACCCGCGACGAGCTCCTCTGGATCGAACGCACCTACCACCGACGCCGCAGACAGCTCGGTCTGGGCCGTTTGACCCCCGTCGAGTACGAGACCATCATGAAACCACCGGCCGCATTAGCCGCGTGACTAACCTGTCACCAATTCCTGCATCAGACCCTGAGCCGCAGCACCGGCTTGACCCCCAGCAGGAGCCCGGCGCCGACGACGATCGCGATGCCGCCGAGGATCGCGAAGTACGGCACCTCGTTCTTCGGGTCGTAGAACCGCACGAGCCAGCCCGAGATCGCCGTGCCGAGCGCGATCGAGAGGAAGAACAGCGCCACCATCTGCGTGTGGAACACCTTCGGCGCGAGCTTCGTCGTCACCGACAGCCCGACGGGCGAGATCAGCAGCTCCGCGATCGTGAAGACGAGCAGGATGCCGACGATCGCGAGCAGCGGCGTCGAGTTCGCGGCGCCGTTCGCGAAGAGGAGGAACAGCAGGAACGCGGACCCCATGATCATCGCGCCCAGGGCGAACTTCACGGGCGTCGACGGCTGCCGTGCGCCGAGGCGCGTCCAGATCGCGGCGAAGACGCCGGACAGGATGATGATGAACACGGGGTTGATCGACTGCACCCACGACACCGGTATCTCGAAACCGAAGAGATCGCGGTTCAGACGCTCGTCGGAGTACACCGTCAGCACGGTGAACTGCTGCTGATAGAGCGACCAGAACGCCACGCTCGTGACGAACAGGGGGAGGAAGCCCCACACTCGCGAGCGCTCGGTGGCGTCGATGCGGCGGCTGCCGAGGATGACCGCGAAGTAGGCGACCGCCGCCACGATCGTGCCGATGATGACGATCGTCGACAGGTTGTCGGCCTGGATGACGCCGAGCAGCACGAGCGCCGTGATCACGAGCACGGCGGCGACCGCGACGATCGCGACGAGCGGGTAGCGCTTCGCGGGGAGCGGGTTCGGGACCCGACGGGCCTCGTCGGGGAGGCCGCGGCGGCCGAACGCGTACTGCACGAGGCCGAGTGTCATGCCGATCGCGGCGAGGCCGAATCCGAAGTGGAACCCGAGCGTCGACTGCAGGATGCCGGTGAGGATGGGCCCGAGGAACGCCCCGAGGTTGATGCCGAGGTAGAACAGCGAGAAGCCGGCGTCGCGTCGCGTGTCGTCGGCGCTGTAGAGGGTGCCGACCACCGAGGTCGCGTTCGCCTTGAGGCCGCCCGAGCCGAGGGCGACGAGCACGAGTCCGACGCCGACGCCGACGAAGCCGGGCAGCACGGCGAGCGCGACGTGGCCGGCCACGATCACGATGGCGCTGAGGAAGAGCACGCGCTCCGAGCCCAGCATCCGGTCGGCGATCCAGGCGCCGAGGATGGTCGAGAGATATACCGAGCCGCCGTACGCGCCGACGATCCCGCCCGCGACGGCCTGGGGCAGTCCGAGGCCGCCCTCCGTGACGGAGAAGTAGAGGTAGATGAGCAGGATGCCCTGCATGCCGTAGAAGCTGAAACGCTCCCACATCTCCACGCCGAAGATGTGGACGAGAGCCCACGGCTGGCCGAAGAAGCGGGTAGTCGATGCCTCCGCGGGGGTGGAGGAAGCTCTGCTGTAGATCACGTCATCATGATACAAGTATGTAAGCATGTAGCATTTTCTAGTCAAACTTGTTGCGCTGCAGTTCGCGTGAAGGCCCCGGATATAGTGCGCCAGCATCGCTCGCAGAGCAGTCTCATCGCTCGGAGGTATAGACATCGCTGCAAACCCTCTTCTCGTTGCATTCGCGTTCGCGCTCAGTTCCGGTCAGGCCTGGCTTCTGGTTGTCGCCTGCCGCTCCTGTTCCGAGGGTGCTCGACACTCACGGCCATCGAGTGGAATCGTTGCCGTGGGAGGCGTGCTGGGCGGCGCTGGCTTCGTCGCAGCGGTCGCTTGTGAGTCGCTGTTCGCGTTAGCGGCCCTTGCTCCAGTGATCACGGGTTATGTCGTGGCGCTCTCCACCTGTACGCGGAGGTTGTCCACAGGTCCGCGAAGCATGACCTTCTTGCCTGATGGCCTTCGAACTGTAGACGTCCCTACGAGCATCTCGTGGAGATCAGTGCTTATCCGCATCCTGCTACTGCTCAATGGAAGCGCGATGCTCTGTGTTGCCGTCGCGAGCTGCGGGGCATCTTGGGAAAGTTCTCCGGTGATTCACATGACCGTTGATGGTTGGTCGCTGTTCACTGCTGCCCTGACGGTCACTCTGCTCGCGAGCTCGTGCGCCGTGATCGCGCAGAAGATTCTCCGTGACCGGACGGCCGGACGTTCTCATCTTCTCGACAAGGGGCGGGAGGCGGCACGACGCGTGGGCTTTGACGAAGGCTACGCGGCCGGCGTGCACTTCATGCGCGGCAACCTCTGATCAGAACGTATTGACCATGAAATACTTAGATGATTAGATGGGTATCGGCCTACTGCGGTTCTCATGTGAGAGCTGGGGCCATCGAGATACAGGAAAGAGCACGTTCGAATGACGATTATGAGAAAACTCATGGCTGCTACCGCGGTTGTTGCAGGGTTGGGTGCGTCTATGCTGGCGACGCCCGCAATTGCGAGCGATCGGATGGCTCCGACGTACACTTCTCAGCTGATCAGCTGTTCGTCGGGTAACTTCAGGGGTGAAGCTGTGGTGAAGTTCTACAGCCACGAACTCGTCCAGGTGTCGGACTACCGAATCATCAAGCTCAACGGACAGAGCGGCGGTAGCAAGGCCAACGTGAACACCACGATCTGGGGAGAATCTCTGTCCGGCTACTACAGTTCCTTTTCCAAGGACAGCCCCGACGCGATGAAGCAGGATGGTGTGTGGCGGCCTCTCGGGCACTCGGCATTCCGGAAGCTCAATAGCTGGCTCGACGTGGAGGTGCAGTTCATTTTTGATAAGTCCGGGAGTGATCCGCGCTGCACTGCGTCGACCGGATACTGAAACGGTCGACGACCGCTCATTTCGAGTGATTACCATCGTCTGCCGCTAGGGTGGGCTCATCCTGGGTAGGGGGCAAGGGAATGCCTTCTTCGAAGGGTGCACGGTCCGCTGTCGGTGCCACCGAGTCCAGGTATGCCGAGGTCGCCTCATCAGTCGACGCACTATTGAGGATGTTCGCATCGACTGATGGGGCGATCGCCGTCGGCCCCGCGTGAGGAGAGTATGTTCCTTCCCGGCTGTTGCGAGTGGGTGAGATCCGGGAGGGCGCAATGCCGTCAGTTTGCACACCGGTCTGCGGCGGTGTGTGAATGCACACGACCTACGACCCGCGCAATTTGAGGCGTCATGCACGGTTACCTCCACATAGAAATACCCGAGGAGTACCTGTGCGCGCTCTCAGCCTTGGAGCTCCATGCGGCCGTCGGTCATGGCGCGGAACGTGCCGAAGCCACATGGGCGGGGGAACAGTCAGCGACACCTGAAAAGTGCGCACCCGACCGGTGTCGTGTTCCTCTCCCCACCTTGCCGGCGGGGGCAGTACGAGCTCTTCTGTTGCCTGTGGATGCTGGCTGCCGAGGGGATGACTTTGAGGCGCTAGATGGGGTTTCGAGCTGGAGACGCTCTCGCATGAACTTTGCCGATCGGTGTCTTGCTTCGGCCACCGCGCGACCGGCGAGGTCTCACTGGCGTGGTCGACGGCGGGATGCGCGCAGGCGACGCGATATGTCGCGAAGATGGTCGCTGCGACAACTAGCGTGCTGGTGCTGGTGCTGGTGCTGGTGCTGGTGCTGGTGGTTAGGAAGGTGCGATCGCGGCGGGTGGTGCCGACAACGGCGTTCTCTCTTATGTCTGCGATGCTACCGTGAGCCACTTATAAGAGGCCGGGGTGAACGGCTCGCATCATTGTTCGAGCAGAGCCCCGTCTCCGACACATCGAGCCCGGTCGATCCGGTCGTATATGCCCCGATCCTCCCGAGCGAGGACCCAGCCCCTTTCACGGATGGCGGCGTCCGGGCGCAGTACGGGTGGATGCTCGACCGGGTCGCGCGTGTCAGCCGGACTCTGAGCGCGGTGACAACCATCCAGTGTCGACGTCATTGAAGTCGGGCTCGCTGTCCCCGTCATTCAGATCCAGCTCGTGCTTGGGCTCGCCCTCGACGACTTGATCGGCAAGCCACTAAGAGTGGCAGATCTCTCTTCAGCCGCGGCGCCGAACTGCACCTCCCAGTGTGGGATCGCGATGCCGATCCGCTTCGGGCGACTGGAAGGCGGGGTCGCAGTTCAACCTGTGTGGGCGCGGCGCAGTTACAAACGGGGCGAGGTGATGAGGCACGAGTATCCGTCGTGGCCGGAGAAGGTGGAGCGCCTTGAGCTCGAACCCATCGAGGTGGACTACCGCCGGAGCTGTTGGCCGCTGTGGGCCGCCAGAAGACTCGCGACGCTCCGCCCCCGCCGCAGAAGCAAAATACTAGATAAGTTGCGACTAGATACTAAGTGTGAGAGACTTGTGAAGCGGAAAATATCAGATGTGCAACGGCGAGTGGAGATGATCATGGGGCGCGAAGACCTGACAGCGGTGCCATTGCGGCCGGCTCCGCTGGGCGATCTGGTGCAGGAACGACTGCTGCGAGATGTGGTCTCGGGGCGATTTGTTCCGGGGCAGAGGCTTAATCTCGACGCTGTAGCGGCGGAGTATGGCGTATCTCGCACACCGGTGCGTGAGGCGCTGCAAGCGCTGGCGCAGATGGGTTTCGTGGAGGTCGCCCGCAATGCGCGGACGGCCGTGGCGCGCTGGTCAGCGGAGGATATGCGTCAGCGTGCCGTCGTGATCACTCGGCTGATGCGATTTATCGCAAGCGCTCCGGAGCAGCTTGAGGATTCTCTGGCTGTGCTTCCTCTGGATGCGGCCGAGTCACATGTGCTGATCTACCTGGATGTGGTGGAGCACTGTGTCGGTGCGAATTTGCCGCGGCTGTCGGGTTTCCTGCAGCGGGTGGTGGTCGCCCCGTTACGTCTTTTTGCAACTGTGGAGGTTATGTCGGCGCACGGCGTTGATCTCGGAGCTGCGGAAGAGGCCGGCGCGCTGCTCGCGGATGCGGTCGGAGCTGTCGCGGCTGGCGATCTCCTTAGTGCCGCGCACGCGCTTAATTCTTACGGTGACGCGTTCGTCACCGTTCTCACTCTCTCGGGGTCCGGTATCGGGTCTGGTTCCCGGGTACAGCGTTCACCCGAAGCCGCGCTCGTTTAACGCGAACGAGTGCAGAACACACGACAGTATTCGAAAGGAACATTTCATCATGAAGAAACTCACAAGCGTCATCGCGACCGTCGGTATCGCCGGCATCGCTGCGCTCGGGGCGGTCACACCGGCCGCCGCCGCCACCAGCGAGGCCAAGATCGAAGCGTCCTCACAGGCAGCTCCCGGCGACCGGGTCGAGGGCAAGCTGGTCTTCTACATTTGGGGCGGCACCTACGAGGGGCGGTATGTCGGATACGGAGATGCGAACGGCGAGCGTGTAAATGCGAAGCTCGGAAACCGCGACTCCGTAATCGAGTATGCGGCCACCTACGAGCTTCCTGCTCCCGGCGCCGGCGCCGGCCCAGTGATCGCGCCAAACGGAAACTGCCTCACTGCGAACCTGAGGGAGAACTCCGACTGGGACCCGCTCTTGAATAAGCCATGCGATGGTTCGGCTCTGCAGAACTGGTTTGTGAATGAAAGTAACCAGCTTGAGATGTCCTCCACGGGGCTCGTGGCGTCGTCCACCCACACGAGTTGGAGTGACTCTGCCATGGTCGCGAACTCAAACACCATGAATCGCCTCGAATTGTCGACGCTGACCCCGGTTGAGCGTGCCGTGCCAGTGGACATCACGGGCCCGTCGGGTACGGTGGCCACGCCGACTCCGGAGTTCACAGGGACCGGTGAGCCGGGAGCATCGATCATCGTGAAGGATCAGGACGGGAACGTTCTGTGTGAGACGACGGTCGGTGCCGGCGGTGCCTGGTCGTGCACGTCGGGAAGCGAGCTCGCTGTTGGCTCGACGACGGTCACGGCGGAGCAGACCGACACGGCAGGTGACAAGACGAGCGACTCGATCGAGTTCGTGATCGTGGACGAGGACCCGGAAGGTCCGATCGTCGCCCCGGCTGTCGCCGCGATCGTGGGACTTGCAGCGCTGACCGGGGCCGGCGTGACCGCGCTGCGCCGGCGCGCCAACGCCTGACACGCGCCACGAGTGCACAACTGCGGGGGCGGGCCACGAGCCCGCCCCCGCTGGCGTTCGCGCCGCACCGTCACGCGCGCGATCAACGAATACCGCCTCGGTCCATCAGATGCCCATGATCGCTCCTACTCTGTCGGCCAACGCGTGGACGTGTCGACCGCGTGCGGGTGTCGGGCGGGGGTCTACCTAACGCCGATGTCCCCGACGACGGTTAGCCGACGGGCTGAATCGATGGTCCGCTGTGGTGGATGCGGCTCACGACGCTATTCCGTCTCGCGATCCCTCGTGGCGGCGCGTCAGTACATGACTTCATGGACCACGGTATGAGTACACCCGATCGTGGCACACCACACTCCTCAAGATGCCCGTCCGCGAAGACGGTCCCATCTTGGCATCTCACAGCGATCGCCGAGGGGCCCTGAAACAGGGTGAGATCCTGAAGGATGTCGAGATCGAAAGGTGGGCTGGGGCTCCCCGAAAGCCGGTTCGGAATGCCCCCCGGCGATGCCTAGAATCGTCGAGCTCCTCCCCCAGAAGAGCACATGGTTGACGATGGCCGATTGGCCACGATTCGTCAATCGATTGGGGCCCCTCGCTGCGCTGTGCGAACGCATGACCGCTGATCCGGCGCCGCTGCTGACAGTTGCAGATGTGACGGGCCGGTCGAGGGTCAATGCGCGGCCGAGCCCCGGCGGCGACCTGGCTGCAACTCCCGCGGTCCTCGGCGAACCTCCGCAGCTGATCCTCGCGACGTTTGGCAACTCGGTGTCCTCGATGCACTACGACATGCTGATGTCTCGCCTTCGTCGCGACGGCACAGCCTATCGCCGTGAGAATTTCTTCATCACGCCTGCTGAGCTCGACGAGCTTGAGAGGGTTCTCGTCGGTCGTGACGCCCGACACCGCTCGCCGTGACAACGTCGCCCAGGTAGTCTCCCGCATCCGTCCGTGCGGAGCGCAGAAAGGGTGACTCGTGGCATTCCCTCCACCGAGCAAAGTCCTCCCCGCCGCCTGCTCCGCGACGATGTCTACACTGCCCTCCACGATTCAACCATCGACGGCGCAACCGAGCCGGGCGCGGTGCTCCGTGATGAAGAGCTAATCGCGTGGCACGGCGCTTCGCACACTCCGATCAGACGAGCGCTCGACACGCTCGACCACATCGAGCTCGTAGAAACGCCCCCCTGCCGCTTCACGAAGGTCGCGAGTTCGACGCCGCCTTGGTAGACCAGGCGACCTACGCCATGGGGATCCTTCACCAGCGCGCAGCGCGGCTGGAGCGTGCGCGCTGACGCCGACGCAACTGGATGAGAGAAGGGTCAGCGAGGTGATGGCTGCTGCTGTTCGACTCGTGACGTCACCGACGACATCGATCGGGACGCGCCAGTCCAGTAGGTGGAGTTTGTGCGTTCCCCAGCAGTTCGGTCGTGCAGTCCTGGGGAGTGCACCATCGCGGTCTTCGCGTCAGTGGTGCGCTTGTTGCGCCGCAGCCAATTCATGGTCAGCGACCATCGAGCGCCTTGGCGATCTGGTTTTCGAGCCACGGTGCGAGCAGGGCCATCCCCGCTTCGCCGAAGTGCACGCCGTCGACGTACAGGGCCCGCTCCGACGCATCCTCCGTCGGGCAGTCCGAGCCCTGTGGGCACGCCCCCTTGGCGAAATCGAGCAGGCGGACATTGGGATGCGCGCTGATCACCTTCTGGGTCACCTCGTGTACCTTCGCGAGTCGTTCAGCGTCGAGGCTTGTGCCCGGTCGAGGCTGATTGTTCGCCAGCAGGATCAGTGGCGGTTCCTCGAGCTCGTCTCCGATCGAGACCAGTGCTTCGAGTTGTGCGAGGTACCGGTCGTTCCATTCGGGATCGCCGGGCTTGACCCACTTGCCGTCGATGAGCTGCTCATTCGCATCCCACAGGTTACGGAGGAGATAGACATCGGGAGAGGATTCTGCGTTCGCCGCCCGCAACTTGTCCTTCCAGGGCCAGCAGTGCTGCTGCGTATCCATGACCCAGCCATCGCCGGCCCGCGCACTGTCCGCGTCGAAGATACCGCAACCCGGCCAGGTGACGTTCACCGGATTGACTTGATCGGATCCGAAGACGTCGAGCGCGCTGTACATGTTGTGTGCGACGGAGTCGCCGATCACGGCTGCGGTGACGACGTCTTCCGAGGTGAGCTGCACTGAGGGATCGATCGGGAAGATGTCGTTCCCGGAGGCTCCTTGAGATACCGGTGACCCAGCGGCAGCCGCAGCCGCCGAAGCGCGAATCTGCTGCTCTTTGTTGAGGGGTAGGGCGAAGGTCAGTGCTGCCACCAGTGCGAAAGAAAGGGCGATGGAGATCGCAGCTTGCATCCCCGTCCAGGTACGCAGCCGGAGCCCTTCAGCGAAGACGTGGTGCACGATCACGGAACCGAGCCAGGTGAGGATGCCTCCGACTGCGAAGAGCGCAAGCGGGTGCATCGTGCCAGCTGTCGCCTGCTGAAGGAGCCAGAATACGGGGAGGTGCAACAGGAAGAACGAGTACGACATCACGCCGACGTGACGCAGAGGTGCCCAGGAAAACGATCGGATGAAGGCGTTGGCGGGAAAGCACA
This sequence comes from Microbacterium sp. NPDC089695, assembly GCF_044749085.1. Taxonomy (NCBI): domain Bacteria; kingdom Bacillati; phylum Actinomycetota; class Actinomycetes; order Micrococcales; family Microbacteriaceae; genus Microbacterium; species Microbacterium sp. NPDC089695. The sequence continues at coordinate 11,169 of NZ_JBIVHG010000004.1, read as the reverse complement.
GCGTCGCGGTGAACGCCGCGATGCCGATGGACACGGCAGCGATGCCACCCTGGTAGAGCCACGCTTCGTGGTACGACGTGGTCATGACGCTGACAGCGACAATCAGCGCGAGCAGAACGGCACTCAGCGAGGTCAAGATGATGCGAGACCTGACTGGGGCGTTGTCGCGGGCCCACCGCGGCGCACGGCCGAGGATCCATGACACCAGAGCGGCGAAAGCCGCGCCGGCGACAAAGCAGACCGCGCGCACGTCCGTGCCCATGTACAAGCGGTCGGTGTTCGAACCGTCGAACAGGAGGGGAGCGACGCTAGCGCTCACCACCAGGGCGAGAAAGAGGATACCGACCATCCGACCCGGACGACGGCGCGCGATCGCCCAGCACAGCAGCATGAGCAGCGGCCACGCCATGTAGAACTGCTCCGTGACGGAGAGGGACCACATCTGGCCCAGAGGAACGATCTCTCCCGTCTGTTCCCAATAGGTTCCGCCTGCGACGACTTGGTGCCAGTTGGCGATCTGCAGGAGGGAGAACAGTGCCGTGGATGCGGCGGAGCGCAGCTCGTCGAGAGTGCCGTAGTGCCACACGCAGAGGAGGGTCACCGCCAGGGTGATGATCAGCGCCGGGATCAGCCGTTTGGCGCGTCGTGCGAAGAACCGGCCTACTTTCATACGGCCCGTCGAACGGAGCTCTTTCATCATCAAGAAGGTGATGAGAAATCCCGAGATCACGAAGAACGCATCGACGCCGAAGAGACCGCGGGTGGACCACCCCGCATGATAAAGCAGAACCGAGATGATAGCGATACCTCGAGCACCGTCGACACCTCGGAAGTGGATCGGCGCTGCCGGCGCAAGTGCGGGAGACGCACCCTCAACAGGTCGGTTGGCTTCGATTGCCAGCTGACAGTCGCGGTTCTCGCGTCTGGTCGTCTGCGCGTGGTCGTTGTTCATGATTGTTTCCCTGGATCTTGAGTCGGCGTGATCTGGTGGATCGCTCGGTGGCGGGGTCTCCATACGAGTCCGAAGGCGACGGATACTCCCATCGGGAGCAGGATGAGGATCAGCAGTGGGTTGATGAGCAAGGCCGACCAGAAATGAATAGGAGAGGTGAGAGCGACCGCGACGCCCGCGAGTGCCACCACGATGAGGCGGTGGGCTTCCAGCGAGAGCAGGTGCCGACGGATGACCGGGGATGAGTTGGCTTTGGCCGCGCGCGAATTACGAGCAGTTAGCACATCGGTGAGCAATTGCAGTGTGGCCGCGCAGACGATGCACAGTGCGAAGAAGGTGGCGATCCATCCCCAGAAGTACTCCCCGCCCATCAACCACACCGCGATCACGGAGCCGAGAAGCAGGAGTTCACTCGCTGACACGATGCGGTCGATTCGGGGATCGAGCGGTGCATCGAGGGGGCGTTGACGGGCGGCGACTGCGCGCAGGCATGTCGCGATCGAGGCAAGTCCAAGGAATATAGCCACGCCCTGCCAGTTCCCGTTCACTACTGTCGTTCCGCCGTTGTGCCAGAGGACGAGGCCTCCGGCGGCGACGAAGGCGAGATCGCACGCGAGAACTCCGAAGGTTCGGAGCGCGAAGCACAACGGCGGCATGATCACCGCTCCACCGCAACAGAGCCGTTGACGTAGACGTGAGCCTCCGCGTTGCGCCTGGTCTTCGACCAGCCGTTCCTGCGACGGATGATACGGATGAACGCTCGGGCGATGCAGATGTACATGTAGTACACGTAGAACCACACCCCGATTCCCCACCCGAGAGCGGTGAGCCAAGTGGCCTGAGGTTCGCAGCGAACCTTGTAGACGAAGCCCCACACGGCGAACGGGGCGACCGAGAGGATAGAAACGAGTCCGGCGATTCCCCAGAGCTGACCGATAGCGTCCTGCACAGCAACCGGGTTCTGGGCCCACTCATAGACCTGAGACCCGAAAAGCACCAGAAATGCTGCGCCGCCGAGCATCTGCAGGAACGGGAGAATGAGGTAGTACGTGGTCTCGATCACGCCGGCGCTATCGATGTGGTGGGACTTGACGACCTCGCCGATGTACTTCACGCATTGAATGTTGCCCTGCGCCCAACGGGTGCGTTGGGTGAGTAGACGACGGAGGGAAGGCAATGCCTCCTGATGCACCTGCGTGTCGAAGACGTGCTTGACCTGGTACCCGGCGAGTACGACATGGACACCGAGCTCGTAGTCTTCCAGCAGTGCGCCGTGCCAAGGCTCGCCGTACTGCACTCCGATCTCGTCAAGGACGGAGAGTCTGGTGAACTGCCCGTTTCCCCCGAGCCCCACCGTTCCGGTCTTCGCCCGCAACGACTGCATAGCGGCGATCGTGGTGCGGAACTCGAGATCCTGCATACGCAGCAGATAGCGCGCGAACGCATTGCCAAGGCGTCCGCGCTGCGGATGCGGCATGACATCATCGCGGTTCTTCATCCAGACCGCGATCTGCGCAGCGCCCACCTCGGGGTCGCCAAAGATATCGTCTGCGGAGCACACATCCAGCGCATTGGGCTCCATCTCGCCGTCAGCATCGACGACTACCACGATGACGCGCGATCGATCTGCAGCAACTGGCAACCAGTCGAGGAGCCGGTGGTAGGCGAAATTCAACGCGTCGCCCTTGCCGGTGCGCGCCTGCGGGCGACGACGCTGGACCAGGTGCACGTGGGGATCGGTGTCGGCGAACCTCTGCACGATCATCGCGGTCGCATCTTCGCTGTCATCATCGATCACCCACAAGTGCGCTGCTGGAAAATCGCGGCGCGCGCGGGTCACGGTCGTTTCGATCACGGCTTCCTCATCTCGGCACGGAATGAAGAAATGCCACTCGAACGCGCCTGAATCGGCGGGAGTGACCTTGGGGTAGCGCAGATAGGGGACGAGGATGAACACGATATAGGTGACGAACGCCACGCCGAGCAGCACTGTGAACGCGTTGAGGATCGAGAACATGAGAACCACTTTCGGTTTAGCGGGGAGGCCTAGGCATCTGTACATCTAATATTTTACAGTAGTTTAGGTCGGCGCTCCTGGGAGTGCGCTGTGTAAGGACCAATGGGCCCGCCATCGAGGATGGCGGGCCCATGAGCATCATGGGATGCTCCCGAACGAGCGCTCGCCCCGAAAGGCAACTGACGAGCGCGGGCCTTTCCCGCCCTGGTTCGTTCGAGTCGACGGCGAGGCGGCGTCGCTCTCCTTATGTGGCGACGCTCGAGTCGGCGGTCCAGCCGACGTTCCCCGCGGTGGCCTGTGTCGTCACGACGACATGGTGTCGCCGGCCCTGTTGTCTCGTCGTCGGAGGCGACGCGGGCGTTTGATTCCGACGATGAGCACAAGCGCGGCGAGGCCAGCGCCGTAGCCAACGATGCCGACGAGGGAGCCGACGAAGGTGTGGCTGAGAGGGAAGCCGGTATCGAACTCCCACACCTGAGTGGCGACGCCGATCAGTCCCAGGCGGGCGACATTAATTGCGAGGACGATCAGCCACATCACCGCCGTCGCGACGAGCACCCGTCCCCATCGGGCTCGAGTGAACCCGAGAAGGGCCGCGGCGACAAAGGTGAGCGGGACACCGATGACAAGCGCGGTGCACTCGATGGTGACGCGGACGCCGATCAGTGCGCCTTCCTGCGTCCAGACATAGTAGACGTTCTCGTGCGCGGGGATCTGATCGATCGCGATCGGTGAGAGCGCCCAGGTCGCGAGCGTCGCCTCCATTGCTCTGAATGCGTCGCTGTGCAGCGCAAGGAAGGTGACGCCGGCGGTGAGTAGCGCAGCCACGAAGATCCGCATCGCGCGGGTCAGACGTGGCATCCACGGGGAAGATTCGATGCGCGTGGCGAGCGGATATTGGTTGGAGATGGTGGTCATGATGCGCTTTCGGGTGGAACGGACGGTGCCCAGCCGGGGAAGCAGCATGGACATCGCGGGGACAATGCGGTGGTGACCGCGGCTTACGCGGTGGGGGCAGTGCGCTGGAGCCACCGACTACGGAGCACGAGAGCGCCACCGATGAGGAGGGTCAGTGCCCCGACGGTGATCGGGAGGATCGGGTCGGTTCCCGTGGTGGCCAGCACTCCTGTGCCGATTCCGCCTGCGATGGGGGTAGCGCCGTTGTACATATTGCTCCTTAGGGAAGTGGCCCGGGGGTGGGAACCCGCCCCGGGAGAGGTGGTGCGTTGTGGTGGCGCGCGTGTTGTACGCGGCCTTCGGGGCGCTGCGGCAGCGACGCCAGGAGGGGTAGACCTTCGCGGATTGGTTTCCGCGGAGCCCCGCACTCGATGTGCCGTCCGGTCGAATTTCGATCTCTCGACCGGAGCGAGTTGTTCCGTGATCACATCGTGCAGCAATCGTTCGCGCAAAAAGTCGCCCAGCCGTGCCGGGCGCCTCGAGGCGAACTCGCGTTGCCCCGAGGGGAGAGCCCCTATCGCTGCAAGCGTGTCCAACCATCAACACATCTGATATTTTGTTTTCACCAGAAGTCTGCCATACTTCAAATATCAGCGCAAGCCAATCTAATATTTTGGAGGTTCGATATGGCGACTAAGTCGATTGCGGTGGTCCTCGGGACACGACCGGAGATCATCAAGCTCGCTCCGGTGATCAGGGAGCTGGGGGAGCGGGCATGGGTGATCCACACGGGCCAGCACTATGACGCGAAGATGTCCGGTCAGTTCTTCGAGCAGTTCGGTATCGGGGCGCCCGACGTGATTCTCGAAGGGATCGGCGGCGCGAACCGAGGCACTCAGATCAGCGCAGCATTGCAGGCGCTCACGGATCTCTTCCTCAAGAACCGCCCGTCCGCGGTCATCGTCCAAGGCGACACCAACGCCGTCTCCGCGGGGGCTCAGGCAGCGAACTACCTAGGGATACCCCTGATCCATGTCGAAGCGGGGCTTCGTTCCTACGATCGGGCGATGCCCGAGGAGTTGAACCGCCTCGTCGTCGGCGCTCTCGCTGACGTCCACTGCGCCGCCACCGACCTCAACGCTCGCAATCTTCTCGGGGAGGGTGTCGACCCGGCCCGCGTCATCGTCACCGGAAACACCGTCGTTGAAGCGACCCTCGCATCTCTCGAACAAGGCGACGGCATGATTGGCCGCCACTTCCCTTCCGGTATTGCCCCGGAAAAGTTCGTTCTCGCGACCATTCACCGCCCCGAGAACACCGACAGCCCCGACGCGCTCGAGCGCGTCCTGCGCGGACTCACCGCCATCGAGCTTCCTGTCGTGCTCCTCACTCACCCCCGTACTCGTCTCGCGGCCGAACGATTCGGCCTCACTGACTTCTTCGACGAACTCCATGCCATCGAATCCGTCGGACACTCCGAGCTCCTGGACCTCGCCCAGGCAGCGACCCTTCTCGTGTCTGATTCTGGAGGCCTTCAGGAGGAAACGACGGTTCTCGGCAAGCCCCTCCTTGTCGTGCGGCGTTCCACCGAACGCCCGGAAGCCGTCGACGCCGGTTTCGCGCGCCTCATCACTCCGGACAAGAACATCGCGCGCGAGGCAGCTGAAGTCCTCGAAAACAATGGTTTCGGCACGGATCTGCGCACAGCGCAGTCCCCATACGGGGACGGAACCGCCAGCCGCACGATCGCCACCATCGCCGCACACATTGACAACGGGCACGCTCCTGCACAGGCCATCGCGCTCGTCGAAGCCTCGCACGACCTGGCTGCCTGACTGATGAACTCAGAACCCATGCCTCCGCCTGCAGCACTCGCGACCACACCCGCGACTACCGCAGCGTTCGAGGTCACCGTCCAGCTTCACAGCGGCTGGTGGATCGTCGACATCCCGGACATCGGGGGCTGAACTCGAGTCGCGACGCTCGACGAAGTGATCTGCTGCAGGACCGACTGTCACGCGAGCCACCGTCATCACCATCGAGATCCACATTCGCCGAGCTAGATAGGACGGCACCACCCAAACGCGCCGGTCTCGACGACCGCACCCATTTGAGGAATGGAGTATCACGCGATGTCTCTGCGCCTTCGGCGCGATCGGGGCAGGTGACTAAGCTCCTGACGGATCGTGTTCGTCTTCGCTTGGCGAGACCGATAGCAGACAGGCTTCGGCGGTCGCGGTCACCCGTGTGGAGCGATGTCGTCTGAACCGGATCAGCCGCATCGACCGGGTGAGAGGAATCCTTGGTCATCGCAACGAGATGTACGAAGTCTACGTGTCCAGAGCTGCGACGTTCTTCCGTCTGGAGCGCTCGATTTCGCGGAACTCACTCACGTCTTTCCGTTCGCTTTACCCTCACGGTGTTTGTATCGATGTGTTGGCGGGCGCGGGAGCTTGACTGCTCGTCAACACGTTTCGGGAAATGGGCGTGCGCCCTCCTGCTCCCCTCTCGGGAGGGCGCACACTCGCCAAGCATCACGCTCACTTGCTCGCAACCGACCTGACGGGTCCGCCTTCGAGAGCCCTGCTTGTCGAAGACTGCGCGGAGTCGGGAGGGTCGCTTCGTTGACGGCGAGATAACACCCTCGGTGTTCCGATCTACTCATGGATACGACATCGAAACTCAGAAGCCCAGGTGGAATCTCGCGAACGCTCCTCGGACTGGGCGCAGGCGCAGCGCTCGTGCTCGTTATGACCGGTTGCGGCCCGACGAGCGATGATCTCGCCTCGGCGACGCGTGCGGACGATGCGTCCAGCCAGTCTGCCCAATGGGGAACGTGCATGCGCGCTGCGGGGTTCGACGTCCAGGACCCTGATGAAGATGCGTTGAAGTCGGGCGTTCTCTTCGCCCCGCCCGGTGTCGCGGAAGACGTGTTCCACGACGCGGCGCGAGAATGCCTCCAGGAGGTGGGCATCGACGGGGTCACCGGCGAGGAGCGGGACAAGTGGGAACGCGAGTACGCCGCGGTTGAAGACTGCATCCGAAAGAATGGGTACCCGGATTTTCCCGCGCAGGAACCGGGGGTGCTCGATATGCAGGGCTATCCGCGGGCGGAGGAGCCGGAGTTCGAGCAGGTCTTCGCAGACTGCATCGCGGCGCACTCTCCGGACACCAAGACGGGTAACTGACGACCAGCGACTTCCGCTCATTTCAGAGGGTCGGGAGCACACGAAGCCGCTTCACCATCGTCACCGCGTAATGCGCACTCGCGGCGTAGTGCCCCACCAATCCGGCGATGAAGACTGCCTGCCCGCCCTGCACGAGAAGGTCGTAGGCCCAGACGGGTTCCGGCGCCCAGGCGATCCCCACGAGAAAGAGAGCGATCCCGACGAACAGCAATCCGGTTCGCCACTTGCCCACCGGCGTGACCCGCACCCCTGGGTTGCCGCGGAAGGCGAGCAGTGCGAAGACGCCGAGGAGAAGGTCAGGGAGGAACAGCGCCACCATGATCGGCCAGGGGAGAAGCCCTGAGATGACGAGGGAGGGGGCCGCGACGCTGATCGTCAGCCGGTCGGCAAGCGGATCCAGCCATCTGCCGAGGTTCGACACCGCGTGCATGCGGCGGGCGATGAAGCCGTCGAGGAAGTCCGTGAAGAAGACCACGCCGAGGGTGATCGCCGCGGCTCGCAACTCGCCGCCGCACAGCAGGAAGGCGAACACGGGGAGCAGCAGAATCCGGCCCGAGCTGATGAAGTTCGGCAGGGTTCGCCATTCGTCCTCGCGGAAGAGATGGTGGATCAGACCGTTCGCCCTGGACGCGCTGTCATGCTGGTTACCGCTCGGCGGACGCTGCGAGCGCATCGAAGATCTCGGCGTATGTCTCTCGCAACTCGTCCCAAGTCCCCTGGAGGTCGATGCCCTCCGGGGAGGGGATGGTCGCGAAGTACCCGTACTGAAGTAGAGGAAGGGGAGCTCCAGGGAGGGTGAGCTGCTGCGAAAACGCTCCAGACGACTGATTGAAAAGAAGTTCGTGATGTGCGACGTTGGAGCCCCAGTCCGGCGACGGCCAGGAGATGAATCGCGCGAGTGTCGGTGCCGCTCCGGCCTCGACATCTGCGACGTAGCTGCCGTAGTGGTCTTCACCGGGGGAGAGGATCTTGTAGGACCCGTTGTCCGCGTAAATGAGAAGAGCTTCCGGGTACGGCTTCTCGGCGAACATCTCGGTGTAGTAGAGCGCTTGAGCATGGACGGGACGTCCGAGCGTCGGTTCTGACGCATCGTCGGCGGAAGGCGCGGCCGCGGGCGCGGTCCCAGCGGCGCCGGCGACGATAGCGACAGCGGCGAGGATTGCGAGGGTCCGATTCTTCATCGTGGTCTCCTTGTGAATTGATTCGATCAGTCCGCGGGCGCGGAAGGGCAATAGGTTTTGGGAGGATCGGCGTCCGTGTCCGCCACGATGCATCCCGGTGGCGTTCCGTACGCTCGTCCGGCGCCGAAGTTGGCGGTGAGCGTGAGCGCGGGCGACAAGTCGTCGTCCCCGAACGTGGTGCGCTGAACGTCGTCGGTCAACCGTTCGAAATCGAGGAGCGGAGCGGTTCCGGCAACGCTCTGGATGTGCGCGAAGAACGCCTGGGTCGCGGCGATGTCGCTGCCATGCGCGTCGAGAACGTCGTGGTCGAGCGCGTAGATCGGAGGTGAGTTGTACAGCAGCGTGGTGAGGGTCCGTGTCCGCTCAGCGCCCTCGAATTTGTACATGCCCATCTCCCAACGATCCGTCGAGGTGAGCGCGTCGTGTAGCACGGTCTGATACAGCGGTACCCGGTAACGGGGATCGATCATCTCCTTGCTCAGGCTCTCCGGAAGCCGCACGGGCCTGAAGAAGAACGCAGGCCGCTCGGTCGGCCAGTACCCACCCCACTGTTCCTTGTCCTTCTGCAACGCCCAGATTCCATTGGACAACACCGTCGAGGAGCCGTGAGAGAAGCTCAGCGCGGGGTTTGCCCACCATTCGGCCTTCTCGGAGCCGAGAACGAACGGTTCACCTCCTGAAAGTCTGCCGCTCGACAGCGCAAGCATCCGCGCCAGCCGATTCTTCCGGTCGACCTCCTTCGTCTGCGGGTGGGCGGTCGAGTAGTCGTCAGCAAGATCTCCAGTGGCGTCGACGTCGAGGAAGTAGGAGTCGACACCGTTGGCGGAGAGTTCCTGCACGCGTGAGGACAACACCCCGCTGATTCGCTCTTGCTCGGCCATCGCCGTGGAACTGAGGGTGCACCCGCGACCGCCGAATCCCTCGAGGGGCTCCCCGTCTTCTCCGATGGCGCATGCATCCTGCCATATCGAGCCGGGCCAGATAGACGAGTAGCTGTCGGAGGTCGCCGGGTCCTGAGCGTTCTCCCACGTGTCGTACGGCCCTGTCAGGAAGCCGGCATCGCGCGCGGCATCGACGGTATCGGCGCTCATGCCCGCGACGTCCACGTTGTATCCCAGCCACGCGGCAGTGATGCCCAACTCCTCGAGACGACGGATCAGGGCGGGGTCGTCTCCATCCCCCCACAGGTAGCCGTGTAACGCCCCACGCAATCTTTCGACCTGCGGGTTGACATCTGTCTTCTCGTCGAGAGTGACGATGCCGTCGTGCTCGAGGAGCCAGGAGCGGTAGTGGCGAGCCGCATCGATGGGCTCGCCGGACGTACGCGACATGGACACGCGATAGTCGCCTGTACCCGATCCAGGTCGGAACGCGTGAGTCGCCGAAGCGATCAGGCGGCCCTCGGGTGCCGAGAACGACAGAGTCGTATCGAGGTCGTCGTGGATGATGTAGCTTGCGCCTGACGAGTCGAATGTGGTTCCCCAGAACGGCATCGTGAGGTTGTCGGAGACGTTCCACGGCTCTCCGGTGAGTTCAGAATCATCCGACCACCAGAAGCTGTCGTCGACGGGGACGGTCTGGCCGTCGCCGTTCGGGAACTCGATGGAACGAGTCGCGTCGTCCGTCGCGGTGACTGGCCACACGAGTGAGGTCGGGGAGCCTCCGGCCACCTCCGTCATCAGACGGTCGTTCTGCACATGCACGAAGACTGTGAGGTCCAGCTCGGGGTACGACCAGAGGAATCCGTCTCCGGAGGTGGACACGTCCGTGCGTGGACCCAAGTCGGTCGGCGTGGGCCCGGACCAGATCGCCGAGCGCCCCGCGGGGTCGTGAAACAGCACCTCGAGTGTGCTCGGATCCACGATGGCCGTGCCATTCGGCAACGCGACCATCACCCGGTCTGAGGCGCTGTCGGCGCTGGCTGCGACTGCTGCGAGCGTCACCGCGCACGCGACCACAAGAGACATTGTGTGACTGAGCCCTCGACGACGCCGCATGTGGGCAAGCTAGGTGAGGATGTGTTTGGAAGAAGTAAAATTCTGTGCCGCACTCCATGGATTACGCGAGCTTTACCTGCGCGCACCCATGCTGGCAAACATGACCATGAAGGCGCGAAGGAAGATCCTGTGGGGTGCGGTGGGAGGGTGCCTCCTCGTCTCCAGTATGTTGATGGCGATGGGGGAAGCCGCCGCTACGGACCCTTCGAAGCCCGATGTGATCGGCGGCGAGCATCGATGCTCCGGGCCGTTCTACGACAGCTCCATCGTCCTGACAGCTGCCCGCTGCGTCGGCAGTTCCGGGCTCACGGCCGGTCTGTCCGCCGTATTCGGGCGACACGATCTGAGCACAGGCGACGGCCTGGAGATAGTAGCGGTCGGGGCATGGATTCATCCGAAGTGCGACACAGGTGTCGGTTACGATCTTGCGTTTCTTACACTTGCCGAGCCCGTTCTTGATGTGGAGCCGGTGACCCTGCCGACACCAGGCACGGATGCGCTCATCAAGCCGGGTCACGAGGGAACGATGTTCGGCTGGGGCAGACTCACCCCGCCCAGCGCGAGTATTCGGAGGTCTTGCGGCGGGCCGACGTCCCGTTCCTCGCGTCGGGCGAGTGCGCGTTGAGCTGGGGAAATTGCTCAAAGGTGCGATGGCTCTCTACGCCGGCAAGGACGGTGTGAGTTCCTGTTCCGGCGACAGCGGCGGCCCACTCGTGCGCGCCATCGGGACCGCGGTGCATCAGGTCGGAGCCGTTTCGCCGGGGTGGGGACAGATGTGCGCAGCAAGGAGAGCCCGGCATCTGCACGTCCCTCATCTCCGACCGGTTCGCAACTGGCATCGGTGGCGCAGGAACCGCTGACGCAGACGTTCGGGGGGGGGGTTGACCTGTTCGGCGTGACTGGCGAGAGCCGCGTCATGCTCGCGGAGCGCACGCAG
>NZ_JBIVHG010000003.1:0-247470 GCF_044749085.1 Microbacterium sp. NPDC089695 | reverse complement strand
GGTTACATTCCGAACCCGGAAGCTAAGCCTCACAGCGCCGATGGTACTGCAGGGGGGACCCTGTGGGAGAGTAGGACACCGCCGGACTCCTTTTAGACAGAAGAGCCACCCAATGCTGGGTGGCTCTTCTGCGTTAACGCCGCGTCATCGGCGCAGGCGCGACTCCAGGACGGATGCCGTGTCGCGCACGGCATCCGCGAGGAGTGTCTCGTCGAGAGCGTCGTCCGCCCAGGTCACGGCGACGGCGGCGACGGGCCAGCCGGAATGGTCGCGCACCGCTGCGCCCACGCTGCGGAGGCCGTCGGCGACCTCGCTGTCCTCCGTCGCGTATCCGCGCTCACGCACGATCCGCAGGACCTCCCGAAGCTGCGCCGGGGTGCGCGGACCCACTCCGGTGCGATCGGGAAACGCCGAGGCGCCGGGGTACAGCGCGCGAACCTGCTCGCGGGGGAGAGCCGCCAGCATCGCTCGCCCCGACGCGGTGAGGTGCGCGGGTAGCCGCACTCCCACGTCGGTCACGAGTGCGGGACGCCGCGGTGCCCTCTCCTCGACGATGTACAGCACGTCGCCGCCGCTCATCACCGCCAGGTGGGCGCTCTCCCCCAGCCGGTCGGACAACGCGGCCACGAGTGGGCGGCCGAGTCGGGCGAGGGGCTGCTGCCGCGCGTAGCCGCCGGCGAGCTCGAAGGCCGACGTACCGAGGCCCCAGCGACGATCCTCACGGAGATGCATCACGAAACCGTGCGCCGCGAGGGTCGTGAGCAGGTGGTACACCGTCGAGCGCGGCAGGGCGAGGTCACGGGCGATCGCCGACGCGGCGACGGGCGCCGGACGCCCGGCGAGATAGCGGAGCATCCGCAGGGTGTTGTCCGCTGCCGGCACTTGGGCGCCGACACCTGAGCTCTCCGAAGCGTCTGGGATCACAGACACAGGATCTCACGAAGCGGTGTCCTCGGCACGCACCGGGGTGTGGAATCGAGTCATGAGCACTCCGTCCCCCGTCCTCGTCGGCGCCGCGACGCTGTCGATCCCCGACGTCGTCGCCGTCGCACGCCACGACGCCCCTGTCGTCATCAGTCCCGAGGCGCTGGAGCGTGTCGCTGAAACCCGTCGTGTGATCGACGGGCTCGCGGCAGATCCGAACCCGCACTACGGGGTCTCCACCGGATTCGGCGCCCTCGCGACGACGTTCATCGCGCCCGACCGCCGACTCCAGTTGCAGGCGAGCCTCATCCGCTCGCACGCCGCGGGCACCGGCGCTGAAGTCGAGCGTGAAGTCATTCGCGGACTCCAACTGCTGCGTCTGCAGACCCTCGCCTCCGGGCGGACGGGGGTGCGCGCGGTCGTCGTCGAGACCTACGCCGCACTCCTCAACGCCGGTATCACGCCCATCGTCCGCGAGTACGGCTCGCTCGGCTGCTCCGGCGACCTCGCACCCCTCGCCCACATCGCACTCGCGGCGATGGGCGAAGGCGACGTGCGCACGTCCGACGGCGAGCTCGTGGCTGCATCCGCGGCACTCGCCGCCGCCGGCATCGAGCCCGTCACGCTGGTCGAGAAGGAGGGGCTCGCCCTCATCAACGGCACGGACGGGATGCTCGCGACCCTGGCGCTCGCGCTGCACGACCTCGAGTCCCTCCTGCTCACCGCCGACATGGCCGCCGCGATGTCGATCGAGTCGCAACTGGGCACGGATGCGGTCTTCGCCGCGGATCTGATGGCGCTGCGCCCCCAGATCGGACAGGGGGAGTCCGCCGCTCACCTGCGCGCATTCCTGCACGACTCGCCGATCGTGCACAGCCATAAGGGGCCGGAGGACGGCCGTGTGCAGGACGCGTACTCGCTGCGGTGCTCGCCGCAGGTGCACGGGACGGCCAGAGACACGATGGCGTATGCGACGCTCATCGCCGGCCGTGAGCTCGCCAGCGTGATCGACAATCCCGTCATCACCGTCGACGGACGCATCGAGTCGAACGGCAACTTCCACGGCGCCCCGATCGCCGCAGTCCTCGACTTCCTCGCGATCTCGGTCGCCGACGTCGCTTCGGTCTCGGAGCGTCGCACCGACCGCGCGCTCGACCCCGCCCGCAACCACGGCCTGCCGCCGTTCCTCGCCGACGAGGTCGGCGTCGACTCCGGACTCATGATCGCGCAGTACGCCTCGGCGGGCATCGTGTCGGAGCTCAAGCGCCTCGCCGTTCCGGCATCCGTCGATTCGATCCCCTCCTCCGCCATGCAGGAGGACCACGTGTCGATGGGGTGGGCCGCCGCCCGTAAGCTGCGCCGCGCGATCGACGGGCTCGGGCGCGTTCTCGCGATCGAGATCCTCACCGGCGCCCGCGCGCTCGACCTGCGGGCACCGCTGCACGCGGGGCCGGCGACCGGGGCGGTCCGCGACCTCGTCCGTACCGTGGCAGCGGGCCCGGGGCCCGACCGTTTCCTCTCACCCGACATGGAAGCCGTGACCGCACTGGTGCAGTCCGGCGCCGTCACCCGCATCGCGAAGGAGCACGCGCATGACTGACACCACGACCACCGCCGCCGCCCGCACGATCCGTGCGCCGCGCGGCGACCAGCGCACGGCCAAGAGCTGGGGCGCCGAAGCCGCCAAGCGGATGCTGATGAACAACCTCGACCCCGAGGTCGCCGAGCACCCCGAAGACCTGGTCGTCTACGGGGGCACGGGGCGGGCCGCGCGCAGCTGGGAGGCGTACGACGCGATCGTGCGCACGCTGGACGAGCTCGAACCGGATGAGACGCTGCTCGTGCAGTCCGGCAAGCCGGTCGGCGTGTTCCGCACGCACGAGTGGGCGCCACGCGTGCTGATCGCGAACTCGAACCTCGTCGGCGACTGGGCGAACTGGCCCGAGTTCCGGCGTCTCGAAGAGCTCGGTCTCATGATGTACGGCCAGATGACCGCCGGGTCGTGGATCTACATCGGCACCCAGGGGATCCTGCAGGGCACGTACGAGACCTTCGCGGCGGTCGCGCGCTCACTCGGCCGCGATTCGCTGAAGGGCACTCTGTCGCTCACCGGCGGTGCCGGGGGCATGGGCGGCGCACAGCCGCTCGCCGTCACCATGAACGACGGCGCCGTGCTCATCGTCGACGTCGACGAGTCGCGCCTCGCCCGTCGCGTCGACCACGGCTACCTCGACGTGTACTTCACCGACCTCGACGAGGCCGTCGCTCGGGCCGTGGCGGCAAAGGACGCCGGCGAGGCGCTCTCGGTCGGCGTCGTCGGCAACGCCGCCGAGGTTTTCCCCGAACTTCAGCGGCGCGGCGTGCCGATCGACATCGTGACCGACCAGACGAGCGCGCACGACCCGTTGGCGTACCTGCCGATCGGCATCCCCGTCTCCGACTGGAAGTCCGAGGCCGAGCGCGATCCCGAGGAGTTCACCCGCCGGGCGCGCGAGTCGATGGCCGCGCACGTCGCGGCGATGGTCGCGTTCCAGGATGCCGGGGCCGCGGTGTTCGACTACGGCAACTCGATCCGCGCTGAGGCGCAGCTGGGCGGCTTCGACCGGGCCTTCGCCTTTCCCGGATTCGTTCCGGCGTACATCCGCCCGCAGTTCGAGGAGGGCCGCGGTCCATTCCGCTGGGCCGCCCTGTCGGGAGACCCCGAGGACATCCGCAAGACCGATCGGGCGATCGCCGAGCTCTTCCCGGAGGACGCGGCGCTGCATCGCTGGCTCGAGAAGGCGGGGGAGAAGGTGCACTTCGAAGGCCTGCCCGCACGGATCTGCTGGCTCGGCTACAAGGAGCGGCACCTCGCCGGGCTGAAGTTCAACGAGATGGTCGCCTCGGGCGAGCTGTCGGCGCCGATCGTGATCGGCCGCGACCACCTCGACTCGGGCTCCGTCGCCTCGCCGTACCGCGAGACCGAGGGCATGAAGGACGGCTCCGACGCGATCGCCGACTGGCCGTTGCTGAACGCCCTGCTCAACACGGCCTCCGGGGCCTCCTGGGTGTCGCTGCACCACGGCGGGGGTGTCGGCATCGGTCGGTCGATCCACGCCGGGCAGGTCACGGTCGCCGACGGCTCGGCACTCGCGGCCGAGAAGGTCGAGCGGGTGCTGACGAACGACCCGGGGACCGGCGTCATGCGCCACGTCGACGCCGGGTACGAGCACGCGCGCGACATCGCCCGCGAGCGCGGCCTGACGGTGCCGATGCTGTGAGCACGCTGCTGACGAACATCGGCGAGCTGACGACGAACGCCGGCTCGAATCCCAGCGACCCCTGTGGCACGCGGCACGACGCCGCCGTGCTGATCGACGGCGGACGGGTCGCCTGGGTCGGATCCGCCGCCGACGCGCCGGATGCCGACGAGATCGTGGATGCCGGTGGTCGGGCCGTGATCCCGGGCTTCGTCGACAGCCACAGCCACCTCGTGTTCGGCGGCGACCGCGCAGCGGAGTTCGAGGCGCGCATGGCCGGGCAGAAGTACGCGGCCGGGGGCATCCGCTCGACCGTCGCCGCCACGCGCGCGGCGAGCGACGAGGAACTGCGCGCACGCCTGCGCGGCTTCGTCGACGAGATGCTCGCGCAGGGGACGACCACGGTCGAGATCAAGAGCGGCTACGGGCTATCGGTCGCCGACGAGGAACGTCTCGTGCGGCTCGCGGCCGAGGTCACACCCGAGGTCACGTTCCTCGGCGCGCACGTCGTGCCGGCCGAGTACGCCGACGACCCCGACGCGTACGTCGACCTCGTGTGCGGGGAGATGCTCCACGCGTGCGCGCCCCACTCCCGGTGGATCGACGCGTTCTGCGAGACGGGCGCGTTCACGGTCGCGCAGTCGCGACGGATCCTCGAGGCGGGCATCGCGGCCGGTCTCACGCCGCGCCTGCACGCGAGCCAGCTCGGGCCGGGCGACGGCGTGCGACTCGCGGTCGAGCTCGGCGCGGCCTCGGTCGACCACGGCACCTACCTCTCGGATGCCGACATCGCGGCGCTCGCGGGGTCGGACACCGTGCTCACGCTGCTGCCGGGGGTCGAGTTCTCCACGCGGCAGCCGTATCCCGACGCGAGGCGACTGATCGACGCCGGCGTCACCGTGGCCCTCGCGTGCGACACCAATCCGGGCTCGAGCTTCACGTCGTCGATGGCGTTCTGCATCGCGGTCGCGGTGCGCGACATGGGCATGACTCCGGCCGAAGCCGTGTGGGCGGCGACGGCGGGAGGCGCGAGGGCGCTGCGTCGCGACGACATCGGCGTGATCGCACCGGGCGCGCGGGCCGACCTCGTGCTGCTGAGCGCGCCGACGCGCATCCACCTCGCCTACCGCCCGGGAGTCCCGCTCGTCGATCAGGTCTGGAAGGACGGGGTCGCCGTCCGCTGACGTCGACCCCGTCCCTCGACCCGATCCTCTCGACCGCGGGTCAGCGCAGCGCCTCGGCGGTCACCACCGCGGCGGCGGCCGACCACGCCTGCGGACGGCACGCTGCGGGGTACGGCACCGGTGAGCCGCCGATCACACGCGGCTCGCCGGAGTGCAGCTCGGGGACGCGGTACTCGAAGCCCTCCGCGAGGTCGATGAGCTGTTCGGCGACGCGGCGGGCCGGCTCGGTGAGGCCCGCGCGCAGCATCCCGTGCACGGCGATCGCGGTGTCGTGCGCCCACACGCTGCCGCCGTGGTAGCTCAGCGGCCAGTATCCGGCGGCGCCTGTCGACATCGTGCGGATGCCGTACCCGCTCGACATCGACTCTCCCGTGAGCAGGTCGGCACAGGCCCGCTCTTCGTCGGCGTCGAGGATCCCTGTGCCGATCAGATGGCCGATGTTGCTCGTGAGGGTGTCGACCGGGGCGCC
This sequence comes from Microbacterium sp. NPDC089695, assembly GCF_044749085.1. NCBI lineage: Bacteria > Bacillati > Actinomycetota > Actinomycetes > Micrococcales > Microbacteriaceae > Microbacterium > Microbacterium sp. NPDC089695. The sequence continues at coordinate 241,654 of NZ_JBIVHG010000003.1, read as the reverse complement.
ATGCGCGTCGAGGGCGATCGCGGGGTAGCGGCCCTCGTCGGTCGTGACCCAGTACGCCGCGCGGAAACGCGACCGCAGGTCGGCGGCCCAGGTGCGGAGCTGATCACCGCCGCTCTCGCCCATCTCGTCGAGCAGGGCGGCGCCGCGGATCGCGGCCTCGTAGGCGTAGCCCTGCACCTCGCTCAGCGCGATCGGCCCCTCGGCGAGACGCCCGTCGCGCCACTGGATCGAGTCGCCGGAGTCCTTCCACCCCTGGTTGGCGAGTCCGTGGCCCGTCTCGTCGCGATAGTCGATGAACCCGCTGCCCGAGGCGTCGCCATGCACGACCATCCACTCCAGGGCCGCGCGCAGCGCGGGGAGCAGCTCGCGCAGCTCACCGTCGGAGAGTCCGGCGTCGCGCGCGTCGGCGAGCAGACACACCCACAGCGGCGTCGCGTCGACCGTGCCGTAGTACAGCGGCGGCAGGTGCACGCCCTCGTTCGGCAGCGAGAGGGCGCCGCTGCGCAGCTCGTGCGCGATCTTGCCCGGTGCCTGGGCTGTCGCCGCATCCACGACGGTGCCCTGCAGGCGTGAGAGCACCCGCAGCGTCGAGGCGGCGACGGCGGGATCGGCGGCCAGCGCGAGGCGGGCGGCCCAGAGGGAGTCGCGACCGAACAGCGTGAAGAACCACGGAGCCCCGGCGGCGTAGAACGCGTCGTCCGGGTGCTCCGGAAGGGCCAGCCGCAGCGCGGCGAGGTCGGCCGCGGCGCGGTCGAGCCAGCGCCCGACACGAGGATCGCTCGCGGACGCCACCGGCTGCGTGGTCGACGAGGGCGCCGGCGAGGTCACGACCAGGGTCGGGTCGTCGAGGTCGGCCGACCAGTCGAGCTCGACCGCTCCGCGCGCCGGGACGGTCGTCCGCCACACGAGCACGATCTCGCCGCCGTCCTCCGACACCTCCGCATCCGGAGCGGAGAGCGTGAACGAGGCATCACCCGCACGGCACACCCGGCCGTCCCAGCTCCAGTCGACGCCGTCGTCCATCCCTGCCTTCACGACCTGCATGGGGGAGAAGTCCGGACGCACTCGCACCGTGATCTCGAGCGGTACCTCGGACTCGAGGTGGGAGGCGAAGCGGATGCTCTCGGTGAAGCGCCCGGCCTCGACCGTGCGCTCGCGGTCGAGGCGGACCTTCGGGTCGGCGCCATCGTCGTCCAGGCCGCGCAGCAGATCCGTGAACACCACGCGGTCGGGCGTCGCCGACGAGCATCCGATCGACTCCGCAGCCGTGCCCCGCACCGCGAGGTCGATCGCGGCGATGTGTCGGACGTCGCCGTGGTACACGCCGTGGATCGGGGAGGTGCCCATGCGGCCGTCGCGCGCCGACCACACCTGGGTGGGGGCGTCGAGCGTGATCACCGCCTGGTCGAGCAGGGGCTGGAGATGGGGGCGGTCGGTCATTCCTTGACGGCTCCTTCTGTGGAATTCATGATGCGGCGCTGGAAGATGAAGAACATCACGGCGACGGGGATCGTCATGATGAGCGCGGCGGCCAGCTTGAGGGGGTACTGGGTGCCCTGGCTGAGCTGTCCGCTCGCGAGGGAGGCGACGCCCTTGGTGAGCGTCGTCAGGGCGGGGTCGTTGGTCGACACGATGAAGTGGCTCAACTCGTTCCAGGATCCCTGGAACGACAGGATCACGATCGTGATGAGCGCGGGCGTCGCCATGGGCAGCACGACCGACCAGAACATCCGGAACGTCCCGGCGCCGTCGATGCGCGCCTGCTCCTCGACCGACACCGGGATCGACTCGAAGAAGTTCTTCATGATGAAGACCCCCGCGGCGTCGACGAGCAGCGGGAGGATCATGCCGGCGTACGAGTTGAAGATGCCGAGCTGGTTGATCACGAGGAACTTCGGGATCAGCAGCACCACGGTGGGCACCGACATGACGGCCACGAGCGCCGCGAACACGACGCCGCGTCCGCGGAAGCGGAGACGGGCGAGAGCGTATCCTGCGAGCGAGTTGAAGAACACGCGTCCCGCGGTGACGAAGATCGTCACGACCGCGCTGTTCACGAACCACGACGGGAAGTCGGAGTTCGCGAACAGGCGTTCGTACGCCGCGAACGTCCAGGAATCGGGCAGCAGGCCGAGGCCGGAGGCCGCGGCATCCTCATCGGTCTTGAAGCTCGTGAACACCTGGATCAGGAACGGGTAGATGTAGATGAGCGCCAGCACGATCAGCACCGCGTACAGCACGATCTGCCACGTGAGCTGCTTGGAGGAGAGTCTCATGACACGCCTCCCTTCGTCGTGATCTCATACGCGCGGATGCGTCGGCGCGACACCGGCCGGTCGCGCAGCACCCAGCGCTGCAACAGCGTGAACACGACGATGATGACGAACAGGATGAACGCGATCGCCGCGCCCTGGCCCCACTCCTGATCCGTGAACGCGGTCTTGTAGGACTGGTAGGCGGGTGTGAGGGTGGTCTTGCTCGGGGCGCCGCGCGTGCCCGTGTAGATCTGGTCGAACACCTGCCAGCATCCGATGAGCCCGAGCGTGAGCACCGTGAACAGGGTCGGCCGCAGCTGGGGGAGCGTGACGCGCCAGAAGCGCTGCCAGCCGTTCGCGCCGTCCATCATGGCGGCCTCGTCGACGTCGGCGCCGAGATTCTGCAGGCCTGCCAGGAACAGCAGCATGAACGTGCCCGAGGTCGTGAACACCGCCATCAGGACGTAGGCGCTCATCGCGATGGACGGGCCGGCGAGCCACTCCCACCAGGAGATGCCGAGCATTCCGCCGCCGGTGAGGGCCGCCGGCCCCGCGTCGACCCCGAAGGCGCCGAGCAGCAGGTGCAGCACGCCGCGCGGGTCGTTGAACCAGTTGGGCCCCTCGACACCGAACCACGAGAGCAGGCTGTTGACGGCGCCGCTCGCCGAGAAGAGGAAGAGCCACAGCACCGTGATCGCGACCGAGCTCGTGACGGAGGGGAAGTAGTAGGCCGTGCGGAAGAAGCCGCGACCGCGGAGCACGGCCCGGTTCACGAGCACGGCGAGGAACAGTGCGAGGGCGGTCTGCAGCGGCACGACGAGCAGCACGTACCAGGCGTTGTTGCGCAGGGCAGTGCCGAAGTCCTTCGTGGCGAGTCCTCCGTCGGTGAGCACGGCGCCGTAGTTCTCGGTGCCGACGAACGAGACCGCGGGGGAGAGGGGGCTGCCGCGCCCTCCCCAGTCCGACACGCTCACCCAGAGGGCCATGAGCACGGGGACGAGGAGGAAGACGCCGAGGATGACGATCACCGGGGCGGTGAAGAGCCATCCGGCTGCGGCCTCGCCGCGGCGGAGCCCGGAGGCCCCTCCGCGGCGAGGCGTGGCCTGCGTCGTCATGCTTACTCGACGATCGCTTCGAGGTTCGACTGCACGGTGCCGAGGATCTGCGCGGGGTCGCCGGTCTTCAGCGACTCCAGCTGGGCGTTGAAGTCGGCGACCACGTCGGCGGCGCCATCCTGGTTCGGCGGGAACTGCGCGTAGTCGGCTCCGGCGAGGAACGGCGCGAGCGCGGGGTTGTCGGCCGTCCACTGGTCGGCCGCCGAGGAGATCGACGGCATCGGACCGAAGGCCTTCGAGAACGCGAGCTGGCTGTCGGCGCTCGTCAGGTGCTCGACGAGGTCGAGAGCGGCCTGCTGGTTGGGGCTGTCGGCCGCCATGCCCCAGCAGTTCGTGAACTGCAGGGTGCCCGCACCGCCCGGACCTTCGGGGAGCTCGGCGACGGTGTAGTCGACGGAGCTGAAGTCGTTCTCCATGGCGCCGGTGATCCAGTTGCCCTCGATCACCATCGCGGCCAGGCCCTTGCCGAGCGCCTCGCCGCCCCATCCCGCGCCGACGTCCTTGGCGTAGGCGAAGGTGCCGTCGTTCAGGTGCGTCTTGACGTAGTCGAGGGCGTCGACGTTGGCCTGGTCGTTGGCGATCGCGGTGCCGTCGTCGACGAGACCGCCGCCCGCCTGGGCCATGAACGTGCCGACGCGCTGGTACTCGGCGCCGAAGGCGAGTCCGACGTGCTCGGGGGTGGTGAGCTTCTGCGCGACGGTCGCGAGGTCGTCCCAGCTCTTCGGCAGGTCGGCGTCGGTGAGTCCGGCATCCGCCCACATCTGGCTGTTGATCACGAGCGCGAGCGTCGAGAAGTCCTTGGGGGCGCAGTAGAACGTGCCGTCGAGCGTGAAGTTCTCGACGAGCGACGGGTAGAAGTCGTCCTTGTTCGCGAGCTCGTCGCCGTAGGCCTGCAGCGAGCCGTTCTTCGCGAAGCCGGCCATCTGCTCGGGGGCGAGGTAGAACAGGTCGGCGGGCTTGCCCGCCGCGAAGCCCTGCGAGAGCTCCTGGGCGAGGTCGCTCGCGACCTGCACGCTGACCTTCGTGCCGGACTCCTCCGACCAGGCGTCGACCGCGGACTGCACGGCGGCGGTCTCGGCATCGCCGGAGGAGCCGATGAGGATGGTGAGCGCGTCGTCGGAGGAGGTGAGGCCCTCCGAGTCGCCACCGGAGTCGCCGCCTGAGAAGCCGGAACCGCATCCGGTCAGCGCGAGCGTGCTGGCGATCAGCACCGCTCCGGTGCCGAGGAGGGCGCGTGTGGTGTGCTGTGTCATGGTCTCTCTCCTTTGATGAGTCATCGCGAGTGACTGTGATCGTCGTTCCGGGTGTGATTTGAACGATCAAACTCTGCGTGGAATAGGCTAGGTCGCGCAGAGCGGGCGTGTCAAGCCCGCGCAGGAGCGAGGAGAGCGATGGCGAAGGCGCCCACGGTCGAGGACGTCGCGGCACACGCCGGCGTCTCGAGGCAGACGGTGTCGAACGTCCTCAACACCCCCGACATCGTCCGCCCCGAGACGCGCGAGCGCGTGCTCGCCGCGATCGACGAGCTCGGCTACCGACGGCACGCGGCCGCGCGACGCCTGCGCCTGCGTCGCAGCTCGACCATCGGCATCCGCCTCGATCCGTACCTCGGCGGAGTCTCGGGTGTCGTGCTCGACCGCTTCGTGCACGCCATCACCGAGCGTGCGAGTGCGCGCGGGATGCGGATGCTCGTCTACGCGGCGCGCTCGCCACAGGAAGAGCTCAGCCGGCTCACCGAGCTGTGGGAGGGGTCGGAGATCGACGCGGCCATCCTCACCGCCACCGAGCGCGACGACCCCCGCGTCGGTCGCTTGGATGCGGTCGGCCTGCCGTTCATCTCGTTCGGTCGCCCCTGGGGCGACGACGACATCGCCGACCCCACGCACCTGTGGGTCGACGTCGACGGTGCCGCAGGCACGCGCGCCGCGACCGGCCACGCGCTGGGCTTCGGCGACACCGTGGCGTTCCTCGGCTGGCCGTCGGGCTCGGGAACCGGCGACGACCGGGAACGCGGCTGGCGGGAGGCGATGGGCGAGGCCGGCGCGCAGGGTGTGCGGATGGTCGCGGAGGAGTCCGTGGCCGGCGCCCGCGAGGCGGTGGGGCGCGTGCTCGCAGACGGCACTCGCGTGGATGCGATCGTGTGCGCGAGCGACTCGCTCGCGGTCGGGGCTCAGCTCGCGCTCGCCGATGCACGCCTGCCGGTGCCGGTGATCGGATTCGACAACACCCCCACGGCCGAGGCGCTCGGGTTCTCGAGCGTCGAGCAGCGTCCCGAGGACGTGGCGCAGGCGGTGCTCGAGTTGCTCATGGGCCCGACCGGGGATGTGGTCGCGCCCCGGCGTCTGGAATCGGGGGCCGCGCACGCGCTCATAACTCCCGAGCTCGTGATCCGCTGACAGCGGGACGGATCGGCAGGGATCGTGCGGATCAGCGCGTGGCGAGACCCGCGAGCATCTCCAGCACGCACAGCGCCGCGAGCCGCACGGTCCGAGCATCCTCCGCGTCCGCCGTCGCATCGACCTCGGCGAGGTCTGCGCTCACGACGCGCGCGTCCGTCGCGATCGCGCGGGTGAGCGCGCGCAGCTCCCACGCGGCGAAGCCGCCGGGGACGCTCGCGGGGCAGCCGGGCGCGACCGAGCGGTCGCACGCGTCCACGTCGACGTCGAGATGGATGCGGGGGTCGACGCCGGCTCCCGCGATCTCCAGGGCCTCCGCGACGACGTCGTCGATCCCGCGGCGGCGCACCTCGTCGAGGGTGATCACGCGGATGCCCCAGTCGGCCGCGCGGCGGGCGTACGCCGCGGAGTTCGCGAAGTCGGCGATCCCGATCTGCACGATCCGCGTGGGATCGATGCGGGCGGTGTCGACCAATGCCGAGACCGGCACGTCTTCGACCAGGCGCCGCACGGGCGTGCCGTTCGAGACGCCGTCGCGCAGGTCGAAGTGCGCGTCGATCGTGATCAGCCCCGTCGCCCCGGTGCCGAGCGCGACCGGGTAGGTGAGCGAGTTGTCGCCGCCGAGGGCGATCAGCAGCCGCGCCGCCTCGGCGAGCTCACGCACGCGGCCGATGGTCGTCGCCTCGCCCTCGTCGCCGTCCGGTTCGACCACGTCTCCGGCATCCGCGATGCGCAGCACCTCGTCGAGGTCCACCGCAGGCGGTCCCATGAGTGTCGCGCCGTAGCGCGGGAGCGCCTCGCGGATCGCTGCGGGCGTGGCGTGCGCGCCCGTCGGGGATAGCGAGGTGCGCCAGGTCGGCACCCCGAGCAGCACGGCGTCGACATCGCCGTCGGGGGCGGGCCAGGATCCGGCGCGCGGCCAGAGGGGATCGTGCGAGAGCGCCATGCGCGTGCCTCCTGGGTCGGGATCGGGGATCGGGGGTCAGGCCCCGGGGATCAGAGCGTGGGCGACGGTGAAGATCGCGAGGCCCGCGAGGGCGCCGACGACCGTGCCGTTGAGGCGGATGTACTGCAGGTCGCGGCCGACCATGAGCTCGATCTTCTCGGTGGTCTCGGCCGGATCCCAGCGCTCCACCGTGTCGGTGATGATCGACGCGATGTCGTGCCGATACCGGTCGACCAGGAACACCGCCGCGTCGGAGACCCACGTGTCGACGCGGCGCTGCAGCGCGGCATCCGTCGTCAGCCTCTCGCCGATCTCCTGCAGGGCCTGAGCCGCGCGTCGGCGGAGGCCGCTCTCGGGGTCGGCGAGGGCGGTGAGCAGTCCGTTCTTCGCCGTGTTCCACGCCTCGGCGGCGAGAGCTCCGACGCGCGGGCTGTCGAACAGCGAGGCCTTGGCGTTCTCGAGCTTGGCGCGCGTGGCGGGGTCGTGCTGCAGGCTGTCGGCCAGTCGCGACAGATAGCCGTCGACCGCGAGGCGGGCAGGATGCCGAGGGTCGGCCTGCACGGCGTGCACGAACTTGACCGCCTCGTTGTAGGCGGTGTCGTCGACGAAGCGGTGTGCGAGCTTCGGCACCCAGCCGGGCAGACGTCGCGAGATGAGACCGGAGAACGATGCGGCGTTCGCCTCGAGCCAGCGCGCGATGCTGTCGGCTGCGAGGTCGACCGCGCCGTGGTGCGCGTCGGCCTCGACGATCTTCTCGAGCCAGGCTCCGGCCGGCGGACCCCACTCGGGCGAGACGAGGTGCTCCCGGGCGAGGTCGGTGATGAGGTCGCGCACGTCGTCGTCGCTGAGCGCGTTGAGCACGGCGGTCGCGATGGTCGATCCCTCGGCGGCGACGCGCTCGGCGTGTTCCGGTTCTCTGAGCCACTCACCGGCGCGCTGGGCGATCGCCGTGGTCGAGAGCTTGGTGCGCACGACGCCGGCCTCGAGGAAATTGGTCTCGACGAACTCGCCGAGCGAGCGGCCGATCTCGTCTTTGCGGCTCGGGATGATCGCGGTGTGCGGGATGGGGAGACCGAGGGGCCGCCGGAACAGCGCGGTCACGGCGAACCAGTCGGCGAGGGCTCCGACCATGCCGCCCTCGGCCGCGGCGCGCACGTAGCCGAGCCACGGCTGACGCTCCTGCAACCAGAACGCGATCACGAACAGGATGGCCATGAAGATCAGGGCGCCGAGGGCGACGGCCTTCATGCGGCGCAGCGCAAGACGCCGCGCCTGGTCGGCGGGGGAGAGCAGCGCCATCGGTGTTCGCGGCATGACGTCATCCTTTCACGCGGAACGATGTGCAGGCCTGTGTAGTACCATCACTACATTCCGAATCGAGGTGCATCGTGTTCACCATGACCGCGCGTGAGTTCAACCATTCCGTCGCGCGCGCCCAGCGCGTCGCCGACGACCAGCCCGTCATGATCACGAGGCGCGGCGAGCCCGCGTACGTGCTGCTCAACATCGGAGAGTACGAACGTCTCACGCTCGCGGAACCGCGGGACCCGCGATCCGCGCTGGCGATCCTGTCGCCGCCGTCAGGGGTGAGCGTCGACGACGACGAGTTCGACGAGGTGCTGGCCGACATCCGCGCGAACACGCCCGACCGTCCTCCCGTCGAGTTCGACTGATGTACCTCCTCGACACCAACGTGATCTCCGAGACCCGACGCCCCGAACGCGGGCATCCCGCGGTTCTCGGATGGCTGGATGCGCTGAGGGACGACGACTGGCGTGTCAGCGTCGTGACGGACTACGAGCTGGAACTCGGCGCGGCAGGCCTGCGCCACCGCGACCCGCGGCAGGCGGCGCGCCTCGATCTCTGGCTCGCCCGCGCGCGACGCGGCTACGAGGGACGTCTGCTGCCTGTCACCGTGGAGATCGGGCGGATCTGCGCCGCGATCCAGGTGCCGGATCGTCGTCGGCTCGGCGATGCGCTGATCGCCGCGACCGCCCTGCACCACGGGCTGACGCTCGTGACGCGCAACGTGAAGGACTTCGACATCCCTGGGCTGTCGGTGGTGAACCCCTTCGCCGACTGAGCGCCGGGGCCCGTTTCACGCGTACTCTCGAAGCGTGATCGAAGACATCAAGAAGCGTGCACTGCATCGCACCAGCATCCTCGAGGGTCAGATGCGCGGGGTCGCGCGGATGATCGAGAACGAGGAGTACTGCATGGACATCATCACGCAGTCCCGTGCGATCCAGCGTTCGCTGGAGTCGCTCAACCGTCTGCTGCTCGAGAATCATCTGCGCACGCACGTGACGCACATGTTCGAGGAGGGCGGGGATGAGCGCGACAAGGCCGTCGACGAGCTGCTGAAGGCGTTCGACTTCAGCAGCAAGTGACGGCCCTGTCGCGGATGGGGTCCTAGCGTCCGCCGCCGAAGACCTCGCCTTCCATGGCGTCGTATCCCTCGGCCTGCGGGTCGCCGTGCGTCCCACCCGACAGTGCGTACTCCTCCTCGGGCGAGAGCACGAGGCGGTGCCGGAAGAACAGGCCGAACCCGAGCAGGATCACCGCGTACACGATCGCGATCGCGATGATCGCCGGTCCGAACGTCGGGTTCAGCAGGAAGCCCACGAAGATCAATGCGGCGATCACGAGGGCGGCGACCGCACCCGGGATGCCCCACGGGCTGACGTAGGGGCGATCGACGTTCGGGAACTTCCTGCGCAGGATGATGAACGACACGAGCTGCAGTCCGTAGGCGACGACCGCGCCCCAGACGGCGATGTTGAGCACGATCGCACCGGCCACGGTGCCCGCGCCCTCCGAATCGACGGCGGTGAGCACATCGAGCACGATCAGCGCGATGAACCCGATGGCGGCGCCGACGGTGAGGGCGACCCACGGGGTCTGGCGCTTTCCGGTGAGGGAGAGGAATCGCGGGTAGTAGCCGGCCCGCGACAGCGAGTACATGTTGCGGCCGTAGGCGAACATGATGCCCTGCAGCGAGGCGAGCAGACCGATCAGGGCGAACAGTGCGAGCACCGCGGCGAGCTGGTCGCCGACGATCGCGCGGAATCCGTCGAGCAGCGGCTCACCCGCGGTGCCCGTGGCCTCGGCGCCGATCACGCCGGTGTTGAGGAACAGCACGAGGAGGCCGGTGACGATGAGCGTGCCGCGGGCCCAGAAGCCGGCCTTCGGGATGTCCTTGGTGGGGTTGTGCGACTCCTCGGCGGCGAGGGGGAGCTCCTCGATGCCGAGGAAGAACCACATCGCGAACGGCAGCGCGAACAGGATCGGCAGAACGCCGTGCGGCAGGAATGCGGTCTGGCCGGGGTCGGGCGCGATGTCCCACAGCGCGTCCCAGCTGAACGCTCCCGAGAACAGCGCCATCGCGGAGAACACGAGGATGATGCCGATCGAGATCACCGACACGACGATCGCGAAGCGGAACGAGATCGCGGCGCCGGCGGAGTTCAGAGCGATGAAGACGACGTACAGGATGAGGTACCAGACCCATCCCGGCAGTTCGAGGCCGAGCAGTTCGCTCGTGATCCCGTTCGCGTACGACGCCGAGAAGTAGACGATCACCGCTGTGGTCGCGACGTACTCGATCGTCTCCGCGGCCCCGGTCACGAGACCGCCCCACGGGCCCATCGCCGAGCGGGCGAAGGAGTACGCGCCTCCCGTGTGCGGCATGGCGGCGGCCATCTCACCGATCGCGAAGATCATCCCGTAGTACATGATCACGAGGATCACGAAGGCGATCAGCATCCCGCCGAAGCCGGCGAAGTCGATGCCGAAGTTCCAGCCCGAGAAGTCACCGGAGATGACGGCGGCGACCGCGAGGCCCCACAGGCCCCAGACACCGGCCGATCTCTTCAGCGTCCGTTTCTCGAAGTACTCGCTGCCGGCACGTGTATAGGTCGCTCCAGCGACCTTGCGGGACTCATTGCTCTGACCAGACATCCGCTCTCCGTTCGACCGCGCGCAGGCGCCGGGTGCACCTTGCGGACGATTGTGGCAGTCAATGGTGGTTTCGTCTACCTTTAAACGTCGAGGTGTTCTAGGGTGAGGGCGAAGCCGGTCGGCCGATCGCTTCACCGCAGGAGAACGGAGCGTGGGATGTCGGGCAATCTGAGCATCGACCAGCTGGACGCCGGCATCGCCGCCGGCGAGATCGACACGGTGATCGTGGCCTTCGCAGATGCGCAGGGTCGTCTCGTCGGCAAGCGCGTCTCGGCCCGGCTGTTCCAGGAGGACATCCTGCACCACGGCGCCGAGGCCTGCGACTACCTGCTGTCGGTCGATGTCGACATGAACACGGTCGACGGCTACGCGATGTCGAGCTGGGATCGGGGCTACGGCGACATGGTGCTGCGCCCCGACCCCGAGACCCTGCGGCGCATCCCGTGGCTCGAGGGCACCGCGCTCGTGATGGCCGACCTCGTGTGGCAGAACGGCGAGCCCGTCGGGCCCTCGCCGCGGGCGATCCTCGACCGACAGCGCGACCGTCTCGCCGAGCGGGGATGGACCGCGTACTCGGGCACCGAGCTCGAGTTCATCGTGTTCGACAACACCTACCGCGACGCGTGGGCCCGCAAGTACGAGGGGCTCACCCCCGCGACCGACTACAACGTCGACTACAACCTGCTCGCCTCGACGCGCCTCGAGCCGCTGCTGCGCGACATCCGCAACAGCATGGACGGCGCCGGCATGTACTGCGAGGGCGTCAAGGGCGAGTGCAACCTCGGGCAGCAGGAGATCGCCTTCCGGTACGCCGAGGTGCGCGAGACCGCCGACCAGCACGCGATCTACAAGAACGGCGCCAAGGAGATCGCAGGCAACCACGGCCAGGCCATCACGTTCATGGCGAAGTTCAACGAGCGCGAGGGCAACAGCTGTCACATCCACCTGTCGCTGCGGGCCGACGACGGCACGCCCGTCATGGCCGGCGACGGCGAGCACGGCTTCAGCCCGCTCATGGAGCACTGGATCGCCGGCATCCTCGCGACGCTCCGCGAGTTCACTCTGCTGTACGCGCCGAACATCAACTCGTACAAGCGCTTCGCGAAGGGGAGCTTCGCGCCCACCGGGATCGCCTGGGGCATCGACAACCGCACGTGCGCTCTGCGCGTGGTGGGACAGGGCTCCGCGCTGCGCGTCGAGAACCGGGTGCCCGGCGGCGACGTCAATCCGTACCTCGGCATCTCGGCCATCATCGCGGGCGGCCTGTACGGCATCGAGAATCGACTGCCGCTCCCCGAGCGCTTCACGGGCAACGCGTACGAGGATGCGGTCGACCATCTGCCGACCACGCTCCGCGAGGCCGCGCAGCTCTTCAGCGAGTCGACCATCGCGCGCGAGGCGTTCGGAGACGATGTCGTGGACCACTACCTCAACCAGGCGCGCATCGAGCTCGAGGCCTACGACGCCGCCGTCACCGACTGGGAGCGCATCCGTGGTTTCGAACGTCTCTGACCGGGCCCCGATCATCGGCGTCACGACCTATCTGGAGCGCGCGCAGCAGGGGGTGTGGGACGTCCGCGCCGCGTTCCTCCCCGAGCAGTACCTCACGGGAGTGACCGCGTCGGGCGGCATCGCGCTGCTGCTGCCGCCGCAGGACCCGGATGCCGCCGACGCGGCGGTCGCCGGAATGGACGGCCTGGTGCTCTCCGGCGGCGCCGACGTCGCCCCCGAGCTGTACGGCGAGGCCCGGCATCCGCTCACCGATCCCGCACGAGACGATCGCGACGCATGGGAGATGGCGTTGTTCCGCGCGGCGGAGCGCCGCCGCATCCCCGTGCTCGCGATCTGCCGTGGACTGCAGCTCGTGAACGTCGCGCGCGGGGGAACGCTGCAGCAGCACCTGCCGGAGTCGCTCGGCACCGAGAAGTACCGCATCGGCGGCGGCGTGTTCGCCGAGAACGCGGTCGGGATCTCGGAGGAGACGCCTCTCGCCGACATCATCGGCGAGAGCGAGGTCAGCGTGCACAGCTATCACCACCAGGGGATCGGTCGTCTCGGCGACGGCCTCGTCGCCGCCGCGCACTCCGACGACGGCCTCGTGCAGGCGTTCGTCGACACCTCCGCCGGACACCTCGTGGGAGTGCAGTGGCACCCCGAGGAGAACGCCGAGGACCGGCGTCTGTTCGCCGACCTCGTCACTCAGGCCCGCGCGTTCGCCGCGCAGAGAAGGGAGAGCGTTCGATGAGCGCGTTCACCGTCATCAACCCGTCGACCGGCGCGGCCGTCCGCGAGATCGCGCGCGCCGACGTCGGCGAGACGGATGCCGCGATCGCCCGAGCCGTCGCCGCGCAGCGCCGCTGGGCTGCGCTGGCCCCGGTCGCCCGGGCCGACGCGCTGCGGTCGTTCGCGCGCGCGGTGGAGGGCGCGGCCGAGGAGCTCGCGCAGCTGGAGGTGCTGAACTCCGGGCATCCGATCGGTCAGGCGCGTTGGGAGGCCGCGCACGTCGCGCAGGTGCTCAACTACTACTCCGCCGATCCTGAGCGGCTGTCCGGACGGCAGATCCCGGTGGCGGGCGGGCTCGACGTGACCTTCCACGACCCCTACGGCGTGGTCGGCGTGATCGTGCCGTGGAACTTCCCCATGACGATCGCGTCGTGGGCGTTCGCGCCCGCGCTCGCCGCGGGCAATGCCGTGGTGCTCAAGCCCGCGGAGCTCACGCCGCTCACGGCGATCCGGCTCGGCGAGCTGGCCCTCGAGGCGGGGCTCCCTGCGGGCCTGTTCGAGGTCGTCACGGGATCGGGCTCGGTCGTCGGGCAGCGTCTGGTCGAGCATCCCGATGTCCGCAAGGTCGTGTTCACCGGTTCGACCGAGGTGGGCGTCGAGGTCGCCGCCGGATGCGCCCGCGCTCTCAAGCCCGTGACCCTCGAGCTCGGCGGCAAGAGCGCCAACATCGTGTTCGACGACGCCGACCTCGAGGCGGCGGCCGCGGCCGTGCCCGGTTCGGTGTTCGACAACGCGGGCCAGGACTGCTGTGCCCGCAGTCGCCTTCTCGTGCAGCGGTCGGTCTACGACCGGTTCCTCGAACTGCTCGAGCCGGCCGTCGCCGCCTGGCGGGTCGGCGACCCGTCGAGCGCCGACACCGACATGGGCCCGCTCATCTCGGCAGGTCACCGCGACACGGTCACGTCGTTCCTCGACGGCGCCGACATCGCCTTCCGCGGCACCGCGCCCGAGGGCGACGGGTTCTGGTTCGCGCCGGCGGTGGTGCTCGCGCAGCCCGGCGACCGGATCGCCCAGCAGGAGGTGTTCGGACCGGTCGTGGCGGTGCTGCCGTTCGACGACGAAGCCGACGCGATCCGCCTGGCGAACGACACGGTGTACGGCCTCGCCGGATCGCTGTGGACGCAGAACCTCGGCCGCGCCGTGCGCGTGGCCCGCGGCGTGCAGAGCGGCGTGCTGTCGGTGAACTCGCACTCCTCGGTGCGGTACGCCACCCCCTTCGGCGGCATGAAGGCCTCGGGTCTCGGACGTGAGCTCGGACCGGATGCCGCCGAGCACTTCACCGAGACGAAGAACGTCTTCTTCGCGACCGACTGACATCCCGCATCCTTTCGATCACCCAGCAACGGAGAGAACATGACCATCGACCTGACCCAGCGACTGAAGGACCGCGTCGCGATCATCACGGGAGGCGCGAGCGGCATCGGCTTCGCGACCGCGCAGCGCTTCGCCGCCGAGGGTGCGTTCGTCGTGATCGCCGACGTCGACCCCGCGACCGGCGAGAAGGCGGCGGCCGAGGTGGGCGGCGCGTTCCGCCCGGTCGACGTGGCCGACGAGGAGAAGGTGAACGCGCTGTTCGACGGCGTCGCCGCCGAGTTCGGACGCATCGACATCGCCTTCAACAACGCGGGCATCTCGCCCGCCGACGACGACTCGATCGAGACCACCGAGCTCCCCGCCTGGGATCGCGTGCAGGACGTGAACCTCAAGAGCGTGTACCTGTGCAGCCGCGCGGCGCTGCGTCACATGGTGCCCGCGGGGCGCGGTTCGATCATCAACACCGCGTCGTTCGTCGCCCTGCTGGGCTCGGCCACCTCGCAGATCAGCTACACCGCGTCGAAGGGCGGCGTGCTGGCGATGTCGCGCGAGCTCGGCGTGCAGTTCGCGCGGCAGGGCGTGCGCGTCAACGCACTCTGCCCCGGACCCGTGAACACGCCGCTGCTGCAGGAGCTGTTCGCCAAAGACCCCGAGCGCGCGCAGCGCCGTCTCGTGCACGTGCCGATGGGCCGCTTCGCGGAGCCGGCGGAGCTGGCGGCAGCCGTCGCGTTCCTCGCCTCCGACGACTCCTCGTTCATCACCGCCAGCGCCTTCGTGGTCGACGGCGGCATCACGAACGCGTACGTCACTCCGCTCTGAGCCCGGAGCTGTGGGACACGCATATCCGGAGATGACAGGCTGAGGACATGAACGACCAGAGCCCGGACGGCGACCTCGTCGAGGTGCGCCGCGCCGTGTACCGTCCGCTGCGACGGGGCAACGCTCTGGAAGACGCGGTCTCGCGGCTCGTGCAGACCATCAGGCTCGGCGTGGTCGCTCCGGGGGAGTCGCTGCCCCCGGAGCGCGAGCTCGCGGCATCCTTCGGGGTGAGCCGCGACACCGTGCGCGACGCGATCCGCGAGCTCGCAGACACCGGATACCTCGTGCCCAAGCGCGGCAGGTATGGCGGCACGTTCGTCGCCGATCCGCTGCCGCATCCCTCGGATGCCGGTGCCGTGCCGCCCGCCGAGATCGACGATGTGCTGGGCCTGCGGCGAGTGCTCGAGACCGGCGCCGTGCGCGCCGCGGCGGGCAGGTCGCTCGACGCCGCCACGAGGGCCGACCTCTGGGCGCGGCACGAGGCGGCGGTCCCCGCCGGTCCCGAGGAGTACCGCCGCCTCGACACGCTGCTGCATCTCGCGATCGCCGAGGCCGCCGGCATCCCCTCGCTCGTCGCGCTGGTCGCCGAGAACCGGGCGTCGGTGAACGCCTGGCTCGACACCTTCCCGCTGATGCCCCGCAACATCCAGCACTCGGGCGAGCAGCACGAGCGCATCGTGACCGCGATCCTCGCGGGCAGGCCGGACGCCGCCGAGGCGGCCATGAGCGACCATCTCGCCGGCTCCGAGGCGCTGCTGCGCGGCTTCCTCGTCTAGCCCGCGGCGTGCTCGTCCGCGACCGCGAGGGCTTCGTCGAGCACCGTCAGGCCGCGCACCAGCTCGTCCTCGGTGATCACGAGGGGCGGAGCGACGTGCATCCGGTGGAAGTGCGTGAACGGCCAGACGCCGCCCTTCTTCGCGGCGGCCGCGAAGGCGCCCATGGGGGCGGCATCGGCTCCACTCGCATTGAAGGGCACGAGCGGCTCGCGCGTCTCCTGGTCGCGCACGAGCTCCACGGCCCAGAACAGTCCGCGTCCGCGCACCTCGCCGACGCTCGGGTGGCGCTCGGCCCATGACCGCAGCGTCGGCTCGACGACGCGCTCGCCGAGATCGCGCACGCGCTCGAGGATGCCGTCGCGGCGGAAGACCTCGAATGTCGCGACTCCCGCGGCGCACGCGAGCGGATGCCCGGAGTACGTGAGTCCGCCCGCGAACGGCGTGGTGTCGAACGCCTTGGCGATCCGCTCGGAGATGACGACGCCGCCCAGCGGCACATATCCCGAGTTCACGCCCTTCGCGAAGGTGATGAGGTCGGGGCGTGCGTCGAACGCGTCGACGCCGAACCACTCGCCCAGGCGGCCGAAGCCCACCATGACCTCGTCGGCGATGTACACGATGCCGTAGCGGTCGCACAGCTCGCGCACGCCCTGCAGATAGCCGGGCGGCGGCACGAGCACGCCGTTCGTGCCGACCACGGTCTCGATGATGATCGCCGCGATCGTGTGCGGCCCTTCGAGCTGGATCGTCTGCTCGAGGTGTGCGAGGGCGCGCTCCGACTCCTGCTCGGGCGTCTCGGCGTGGAACGGCGAGCGGTACAGGTACGGGCCGAAGAAGCGCACCGTTCCCGAGTCGACCGTGTCGTTCGCCCAGCGCCGCGGGTCGCCCGTGAGGGAGATCGCGGTCGCCGTCGAGCCGTGATAGCTGCGGTACATCGACAGCACCTTGCGGCGCCCCGTCGTCTGCCGCGCCATGCGCACGGCGTACTCGTTGGCCTCGGCGCCGCCGTTGGTGAAGAACACCTTCTCCATGCCCTCGGGCGCGACCTCGACGATCAGGCGCGCGAGCTCGCCGCGCACGTCGTTCGCCATCGACGGTTGGATCGTGGCGAGGCGTCCGGCCTGCTGCTGGATCGCCGACACGAGATCGGGATGCTGGTGCCCGAGGTTGAGGTTCACGAGCTGGCTCGAGAAGTCGAGGTACGCGTTCCCGGCGTAGTCCCAGAACGTCGACCCCGCGCCCGCGGCGACGGGCAGCGGATCGATCAGGCCCTGCGCGCTCCAGGAGTGGAACACGTGGCCGCGGTCGTCGGCGCGGACCTGCGCCTCGGCTTCCGGTGCGGGGAGGGCGTGCGACGCGCCGTGGCGGTCGGTGAATTCGGTCATGGTGTCTCTCCGTCCCTGCTCAGTGGTTGCTCGGGAAGCCGAGATCGATCTGCGAGGGGGTGTGGTCGGGCCACCGGGTCGTGACGACCTTCGACCGCGTGTAGAAGTGGATCGACTCGGGGCCGTAGATGTGCGAGTCGCCGAACAGCGAGTCCTTCCAACCGCCGAACGAGTAGGCGCCGATCGGCACCGGGATCGGCACGTTCACGCCTACCATGCCGACCTCGATGTCGAACTCGTACTGGCGAGCCGTGCCGCCGTCGCGCGTGAAGATCGCGGTGCCGTTGCCGTAGGCGTTCGCGTTCACGAGGTCGACCGCCTCGGCGTAGGTCTCGACGCGCACGACACCCAGCACCGGGCCGAAGATCTCGTCGTCGTACACCCTCATGCCGGGGGCGACGTGGTCGAGCAGGCTGACGCCGATGAAGAAGCCGTCGGAATCGAAGTCCTTCTCGGTGCCGTCGACGACGACGGTCGCACCCTCCGCGGCGGCGCCGGTCACGTAGGAGGCGACGCGGTCGCGGTGCTCGCGCGTGATGAGCGGTCCCATCTCGCTCGCCGCATCGGTTCCGGCTCCGATCGTGAGGCCCGCGATGCGCGTGGCGATCGCGTCGACGAGGTCGTCGGCCACATCGCCGACCGCGACGAGCACGGAGACCGCCATGCAGCGCTCGCCGGCGGAGCCGTAGGCGGCGGACACGGCGGCGTCGGCCGCGGCGTCGATGTCGGCATCCGGCATCACGACCATGTGGTTCTTCGCGCCGCCGAGGGCCTGCACGCGCTTGCCGTTCGCCGAGGCGCGCTGGTAGATCGAGCGGGCGATCGGGGTGGAGCCGACGAAGCTCACGGCGTTCACGCGCGGCGAGTCGAGGAGCGCGTCGACGGCCTCCTTGTCACCGTGCACGACGTTGAGCACGCCGTCGGGAAGCCCTGCTTCCTGGAACGCCTTGGCGAGCCAGACCGCCGCGGACGGGTCCTTCTCGCTCGGCTTGAGCACGACCGTGTTGCCGCACGCGATCGCCGAGGCGACCATCCACAGCGGCACCATGACGGGGAAGTTGAACGGGGTGATCGCCGCGACCACGCCGACGGGCTGCTTGACCGAGTGCACGTCGACCCCGCGGGCCACCTGCTCGCTGCGCTCGCCCTTGAGCAGGTGCACGAGGCCGGCCGCGAACTCGACGTTCTCGATGCCGCGCGACACCTCGCCCGCGGCATCCGAGAGCACCTTGCCGTGCTCGCTCGTCACGATCGCCGCGAGCTCGGGCGTACGGTCCTTGAGAAGCTGGCGCAGGCGGAAGAAGACGTCGGCGCGCTTGATGACGCTCGTCTCGCGCCAGGCGGGGAGGGCTGCAGCCGCGGCGGCGATCGCCTGGTCGACCTCGGCGGCGGACGCGAAGGCGACGTGCTTCGAGACCTGTCCGGTGGCCGGGTCGAAGACCTCGCCGGTGCGGACCGCCTCGGCGGTGTCGGATCCGTTGATGAGATGACGGACGATGTCCACGCTGCTCCTCGATGGTCGTTCGCGAGAGATCGGACACTCTGACCGGCTCCCGCTACGCTGGGTTTCATCCATGCTCACAGAGATCGCGGGGTGATGCCGATGTCAGACCGTCATGACTTCACGGATGATCGGACAGATCGTCCGGCGAAGGTGGGCTTCCTGACGGTGGGAGACGTGCTGAGCAGCGCCGCCGTACAGCGCGGAGCGCCCGAGGTGATCGTCGGCGGCTCCGCGCTCGACGCCGCGGTGCGCTGGGTGCACGTCTCGGACAGCGCGGCGGTCGCGCGCCTTCTCGACGGAGGGGAGCTGCTGCTCACCACGGGCGCGGCGTGGCCCGACGACGACCGGATGCTGCGCGAGTTCACCCTGCGCCTGTATGAGATCGGCGTCGCGGGGATCGTGCTCGAGCTCAGCGACCGTCGTCCCGAGGTGCCGGCCGCCGTGGTCGAGGTGTGCGCCAGAGAGGGACTCGCGCTCGTGGTCCTCACCCGCGAGGTGAAGTTCGTGGCGGTGACCGAGGCCGTGCATCACGCGCTGATCGCCGCGCAGACCGCCGCCCTGCGCGAGCGGCAGCACCTGCACGAGCTGTTCACGGGGCTGAGTCTGCAGGGCGCGCCCGCCGATGTCGTCGTCGCCGAGACGGCGCGGGCGATCGGGGCCCCCGTCATGCTCGAGAATCTCGCGGGCGAACTCATCACGGGCGAGTACCTGGGGAGAGGGGTGGCGGAGTCCCTGGCACGCCGCGCGGAGGCCGATCGTGTCGCGGTGCAGGCGCGAGGTACACGGTGGGGCACTCTGCTCGCGCTCCCCGGCGCGGAGCCGGCGGCCGGTCGCCTCACGGCCCTGGAACAGGGGGCGACGGCGCTCGCATTCGGCTGCCTCGCCGACGACGGCGACGTCGAGTGGTCGCTGCTCGCTCAGCGCGGCGTGATCGACGATCTGCTCGGAGCCCGGTTCACGGATGCCGCCGACATCGCCGCACGGCTCGCGGCAGGAGGGTTCGAGCTCCGGGGGCGACGGTGCCTCGGCGTGGTGGTCGGGGGCGTCGAGTCGATCGCGGCGCTCGCGTATCGCGCCCGGCAGTCGGGACTCGCGGTCGTCGCGGCCCGCGCCGGCGACCACGATGTCGCGCTGCTGTCGGCACCGGCATCCGCGGAGCTCGACGACGCGACGCTGTTGCGGATCGCGGGCTCCGATCGCCCGGTCTTCGCGGGGCCCTACGCCGACGATGTCCCCGGTCTGCTGTCCTCTCTCCGCGCGGCACGCGACCTCGCCGACAGCGAGGGGTCCCGAGGTGGCGCGCGCGTACGACGCGTCGGCGATCGACCGCTCGAAAGACTCGTCGCGACCCTGCGCGATGATCGACGCCTGCACGAGCACAGTGAGCGGATGCTCGCACCGCTGATCCGCTACGACGAAGAGCGCCGTGGAGACCTGCTCGCCGTGCTCGGCGCGCTGCTCGCGCATCCGGGCAACCGCTCGGCGGCGGCATCCGCGAGCCACCTGTCGCGCTCGGTCTTCTACCAGCGGCTCACGCTGATCGCCGACCTCCTGGGCGTCGATCTCGACGACGGCGAGACCCTGGCTGCCCTGCACCTCGCGCTCCTGGCCCGCCGCCGCACACCCGCGAGCGCCTAGCGGCGTCCCCCTGGGCGCCGTCCGCTGCGACACTTCGGGGGCCGACACGCCAGATGTCGCACCGATCCGGCGGTATCGGCTGCGATGTGGCGTGTCGGCCCCCGGAGTGTCCGCCCCGAGACGTCCGACTACAGGACTCCCTGCGCCTCGGTGAGCACGCCGCGCAGGATCTGGCCGATCTCGCGGAACTCCGCGGGCCCGATCGTCAGGGGCGGCGCGAGCTGGATCACGGGGTCGCCGCGGTCGTCGGCGCGGCAGTACAGGCCGGCGTCGAACAGGGCGGACGACAGGAATCCGCGCAGCAGTCGCTCCGCCTCGTCGTCGTCGAAGGTCTCCTTGGTGGCTTTGTCCTTCACGAGCTCGATGCCGAAGAAGTAGCCGTCGCCGCGCACGTCGCCCACGAGCGGCAGGTCGAGCAGCGTCTCGAGCTCGGCGCGGAACAGCGGGGAATTCTCGCGCACGTGGGCGTTCAGCCCCTCCTCGTCGAAGATCGCGAGGTTCTCCAGCGCCACCGCGGCCGACACCGGGTGCCCGCCGAACGTGTAGCCGTGCGGGAACGAGAGGTCGCCGTGCGAGAACGGCTCGTAGATGCGGTCGCTCACGATGGTCGCGCCGATGGGGGAGTATCCGCTCGTCATGCCCTTCGCGCACGTGATCATGTCGGGGACGTACCCGAGACCCGTGCACGCGAACGTGTGACCGAGGCGGCCGAACGCGCAGATGACCTCGTCGGACACGAGCAGCACGTCGTACTTGTCGCAGATCTCACGTACGCGTGCGAAGTAGCCGGGAGGGGGCGGGAAGCATCCGCCGGAGTTCTGCACCGGCTCGAGGAAGACCGCGGCGACCGTCTCCGGACCCTCGAACAGGATCATCTCCTCGATGCGGTTCGCGGCCCACAGGCCGAAGGCCTCGAGGTCGTCGCTCGGCCCGCCCATCTCAGCGGCGCGGTAGAAGTTCGTGTTGGGCACGCGGAAGCCGCCCGGGGTCACCGGTTCGAACATCGCCTTCATGGCCGGGATGCCGGTGATCGCGAGCGCGCCCTGCGGGGTGCCGTGATAGGCGACGGCGCGCGAGATCACCTTGTGCTTGGCGGGCTTGCCCTGCAGCTTCCAGTAGTGCTTGGCGAGCTTGAACGCGGTCTCGACGGCCTCGCCGCCGCCGGTCGAGAAGAACACCCGGTTCAGATCGCCGGGCGCCTCGTCGGCCAGCCGGTCGGCGAGTTCGATCGCGGCCGGATGCGCGTACGACCACAGCGGGAAGAACGACAGCTCGGATGCCTGGGCGGCGGCGGCCTCGGCGAGTCGACGTCGTCCGTGTCCGGCGTTCACCACGAACAGCCCGGCGAGGCCGTCGATGTACTCCTTGCCCTTGGCGTCCCAGATGCGGTGCCCGTCGCCCTTCACGATGATCGGCACGCCGGACTTCTCCATCGTGGACTGGCGTGTGAAGTGCATCCAGAGGTGGTCCTTCGCCATCGCCTGGAGCTCGGGCTCGGACGGGATCGTGCGGTTCGTGCTCATCTGGTCCCCCAGTTGTAGAGCTGCTTCTGCAGCTTGGCGTAGATGAAGGTCTCGGTCGACAGCACGCCGTCGATCGGTCGGATGCTGTCGTTGATGAGTGCGAGGAGGTCCTCGTCGTCTTCGCACACGACCTCCGCGAGGACGTCGAACGAGCCGACCGTGACCACGACGTAGTCGATCGCGGGGATCTCGGCGATGGCCTCGGCGACGACGCGCGTGTCTCCCGAGACGCGGATGCCGATCATCGCCTGTCGGCGGAAGCCCAGCTGCATCGGATCGGTGACGGCGACGATCTGCATGATCCCCGCCTCGGTCAGCCGCTGCACGCGCTGGCGCACGGCGGCTTCGCTGAGTCCGACCTCGCGCCCGATGTCGGAGTACGACCGCCGGCCGTCCTCCTGCAGGAGCTCGATGATGGTCTTCGACACATCGTCCAGAGTGAGGTTCTTCTTCGACGGCGCCATGATGCGATCTTCGCACCGCATCGACGGCTCGGCAACCGATTCCGCAGATCCGACCTTTCCACGGTGCGAAATCGGGAGTCGACTGGGTCAGGAGTCGAGCGGCCCCAACCATGCGCTCGCGGCCGTCGCGTGCGCCGACTCCGGGTCGGAGGGATGGAAGGCGCCCGCGAGCACATCGCGGTAGAGACGGGAGAGCTCGTTCGACGAGAAGTACGAGCCGCCGCCCGCCACGAGCATGGCCTGGTCGACCACGTGCTTCGCCATCGTGATCGCGCGGTGCTTGAGCCCCGACAGGAGTGTGAACCATCGGGCGCCGTTGTCGGCCGCCTCGTCGACGTCGCGGGCGAGCGCCGCGATCTGCGGCGGCAACGCGTCGTAGGCGAGCGCCATGTCGGCGATGCGCCAGCGGATGTCGGGATCCTGGCTGTACGCCGCACCCGACTTCTTCGACCGGCGCGTGTGCGCGGTCTGCACCGCGAGATCGAGCGCGCGGCGCGCGATCCCGGTGTACACCGAGGCGAGCAGGATCTCGAACACCGAGAAGATGCCGAACACGATCGGGTCCGGGTTCGGGCCCGGATCGATCCGCCGCACCACGTGCGCGGCGTCGGCGGTCGCGCCGTGCAGACGCGTGGTCCTGCTCTGCGTCGCCCGCATGCCGAGCGTGTCCCAGTCGTCGCCCGTGACGACGGCATCCGTCCTGTCGACGAATGCGAACACGAGCTTCGGAGCGTCCGGGCTCGTGGTGTCGAGCCCGTGGAGTCCGAGACGCGTCCACACCGGCGCGAGCGACGTGAAGATCTTGGTGCCGGTGAACGAATAGCCGCCGTCGCCTGTGGGCACGGCATCCGTGTCGCTGCCGAACAGCACGAGGTCGTTGCCGCCCTCGCTGATGCCGAACGCGAAGACCTCGCCCGCGACCGCGCCGTCCTGCACGAACTCGAGCCCTGTCACGCCACGGTCGGAGAACACCTTGGCGACGCCCGTCCAGACGAGGTGCATGTTGATCGCGAGGGCCGTCGCGGGTGCGGCGGTCGCGAGACGCTGCTGCAGGATCGCGGCCTCCGCGAGGCCCAGCCCCGCACCGCCGCGCTCGGCCGGCACGAGAATCGAGAGGTATCCGGCCTCGCGCAGTTCCTGCAGATCCTGCTCGGGGAAGGTGTTGTCGCGATCGTGGATCGGCGCGCGCTCGCGGATCCGCTCGATCAGGTCGTCGGGGAGGAACGTCGCGGGGTCGAAGGTCGCGCCGGCGTCGGTCATGCGAGCGCCTCCCGCAGGCGCCGGATCGAGTCCTCGGGGTTGTCGCGATGCAGCGAATGCCCCGCGCCCTCGACCACCGACATCGTGATCTGCGGGTTCGACGCGAGCACCGAGGCCGCGACCTCGCCCGTGAAGATGCTGTAGACCGCCGGATCGGAGCCGATCACATGCGTCGGCACCGTCAGCGCCGCAGCCTCCGCGGTGACGTCCCACGGCGTGTTCTGGGCGCTGGTCTGCTCCACCGCCCAGGCGCTCGTGCGATGCACCGCGTCGACCTTGAGCTCCCAGTCCTGCGGATGCCAGTGCGGATGCTCCTGCTGCACGAGCTCGACGCGGTTGTCGGCGAACGCCCGCTCCTGGCTCTTGCGCACGATCGTCGCATCCCGGCCGCTCACGAGGATCGCTGGGTCGAGCAGCACGAGCCTGCGGGTCCACTCCGGGGATGCCGAGGCCGCGACCGTCGCGGCCGCGCCGCCGAGGGAGTGGCCGATGACGGCATCCCAGGCACCCCCGCCGAAGGGGAGGGTGGCGGCGAGGTCGGCACCGTATGCGTGCACCGTGTAGTCGAGCGCGCGGGGGGCATCGCCGTGACCGCGGAGGTCGATCGCGGTCGCGTGCCAGCCGTCGGCGGAGAGTGCGTCGCCGAGACGCCACATCAGCGCGCCCGATGAGCCGAGGCCGTGCACGAGGAGGACGCGGCGAGGAGACGAGGGTTCGCCCCAGCAGAGGCGGGGGAGCGTGAGCGGCGCAGGCATGCCCTCAGCCTACGACCGCGGACCCGCGCCGGGATCAGTCCAGCGGGGGCAGGTCTCCGTGGGTCGTGAGCACGCGTGCGGCGGCGGCGTGGCCGGCCGAGAGGCGCGCGGCGAGGTCTGCTCCGTCGAGCGTCGCGGCGAGGAAGCCGGCAGCGAACGCGTCGCCTGCGCCGACGGGCTCGACGACCTCGACCCGCGGGGCCGGGACGAAGACGGGCGCATCGTCGCCGGAGTAGGCGGTCGCGCCGACGTCGCCGTCCTTCACGACGAGCAGGCCGCAGTGCGGAAGGTGGGCGCGCACGTCATCCGCCGTCGCGGTGCCCCAGATGCGCTCGGCCTCATCGCGTCCCACGAAGGCGATGTCGGCGGCATCCGCGAGCCGGGCCAGCGTCTCGGCCGCGTCCTCGCGGCTCCACAGCGCACGGCGGTCGTTCACGTCGAACGACACCAGGGCCCCGGCCGCGCGCGCGTCGACGTACAGACGGTCGACCATGTCACGGCACGAGGACGACAGTGCCGGGGTGATGCCGGTCGTGTGCACGATGCGCACCCCGTCGAGTCGCGAGGAGTCGAGGAAGCCGGCGCCCATGAGGGAAGCCGCGGAACCGCGACGGTAGTAGTAGACCGACGAGGACTCGACGCCCGGGTCCTTGAACATCACGCCGGTCGCGGCGGTGTCGTCGGTCTCGACCCACAGCTCGACGCCGCGGCGCTCGAGCTCGGCCTCGATGCGGATGCCGATCGGGTCGGCCCCCAGGCGCGAGGCCCAGGCGGCGCGGTGTCCGGCCGCGACGAGCCCGACCGCGACGTTGCCCTCGGCGCCGGCGATCCCGATCGCGGCGGTCTCGGTCTCGGCCAGCGGGGCGCCGATCGCGGTGACGAGCCCCATGGACTCGCCGACGCAGACGACATCGACGGGAGACCCCGCGCCGGACACGTGCGGGGTGGGGGATGCAGTGCTCATGAAGGGGTGACCGCCAGGGGTTCGGTATCGGGGCGAGGAGCGGCGTCGCGGTGACGCAGGTCGGGGAAGGAGCGGACGAAGACGACGGCGACGAGGAGTCCGACCGCTGCGAAGATCGTAGCGGCCAGGTAGGCGCCGCGGGGGTCGGTGGCGTCGACGAGGAAACCGGCGACGGCCGAACCCGCGGCGGCGCCGATGAGCTGGCCGGTGCCCGTCCAGCCGAACGCCTCGGCGGTCTCGCTGAACTTCACGCTCGCCGAGGTGATCGCGAAGAGAACGGCGAGGGCGGGCGCGATGCCGATGCCCGCGACGATCAGGGTGCCGCCGAGCCAGAAGACGTCGAGCGAGACCATCGTGAGCGCGAGACCCACCGTGACGATGAGCAGACGTCGCGCCATGGCCCAGGGGCCGATCGGGATGTGTCCGAAGGCGAGCCCGCCGGCGAGGCTGCCGACCGAGAAGACTGCGAGCACGAGGCCGGCGGCGAGGCTGCCGTGCTCGAACGTCGCGACCACGCCGACCTCGACCGCAGCGCAGGCGCCGATCAGCAGGAAGCCGATCACGGCGGCGAGCAGTACGGGCGGTTTCAGCACGACCCGACCCAGCGCCGAGCGGCTGCGCGGGATGCGGACACGGCCGACCTCGGGGGAGGCGATGAACCAGGCGGCGCCGCCCACGAGGATGATCGCGACGAGGAGGAGGCCCTCGGTCGTGCCGACCTGGGTCGACACGAGCGTGATGACGACGGGCGCGAGCACCCAGATGATCTCCTGCAGCGAGGCGTCGAGCGAGAACAGAGGCGTGAGCTGGCGGGAGTTCACGAGCTTCGGGTAGATCGTGCGGACCGCGGCCTGGATCGGAGGTGTCGACAGACCGGCGAGGAGGCCGAAGGCCATGTATCCGGGAACGCCGAGGGGGAGGAGCCCCAGCCCGAGCACGGCGAGCACGCAGACGGCGCTCGTGAGGGTCAGCACCCGGCGCATCCCCCACGCGCCCATCCAGCGGCTCGTGATCGGCCCGGCGACGGCCTGACCGACGCTCGTGGCCGCCAGCACGAGTCCGGCGGATCCGTAACTGCCGGTCTGCTGCTCGACGTGCAGGAGGATCGCGAGCGACATCATGCCGCTCGGGAAGCGCGCGGTCAGCTGCGCAGCGATCATGCGCGCCACTCCCGGCGTGCGAAGAAGGTCCCGGTATCCCGCCACGCGTCAACGGTACCGGCAGCGACGGACGCCCGCGGAGGGGGTGTCGGCGCGACACGCCGCGACACGCCGAGAGGTCGATTCCACAGAAAATCGGATGTCGGTGGCCCCTCGTATCGTGCCCCCTGTGGATGGATCTCTCCCAGCATCCTCTCAGCCGCGATTTCTCGCGGTTCGCGACCCCTTCGCCGGGGCTGTCGCCTGTGGAAGAAACGGTGGAGAACCTGTGTTGTAACAGTGGAGAGCGGTGGAAAACTACACGGATGTAACTACTACCCCTTGTGGTCCCTCCGAATGTCGGTCCCCATATGTAGTATTGAGTTCCCGGTGAGGGTCTACCGGAAAACGTCTGATGATGAGCAGGCCAGAGAGAGTTTGAGGGGAAGCAGAATATGTCGATCACGGTCTACACGAAGCCGTCCTGCGTTCAGTGCAACGCGACCTACCGCGCGCTCGACGCGAAGGGCATCGAGTACGAGATCCACGACCTGTCGGTCGACCCGGCCGCTCTCGAGCAGGTCAAGTCGCTCGGCTACATGCAGGCACCGGTCGTCGTCACCGACGAGGACCACTGGTCGGGCTTCCGTCCCGACAAGATCGACGAGCTCGCCTCCCGACTGGCCTGAGCTCCGGCAGCGAAGCGGGGTTGACGAATGACTGCCGTCGCGACCGCTGCACCGCTCCTGGTCTACTTCTCCAGCGTGTCGGGCAACACCGCACGCTTCATCGAGAAGCTGGGTCTCCCCGCCCGGCGCATCCCGCTCCTCCGACAGGAGGAGGAACTCGTCGTCGACGAGCCCTTCGTGCTGGTCACCCCCACCTACGGCGGGGGTGAGGGGCGCGGTGTCGAACGCGGCGCCGTGCCCAAGCAGGTGATCCGGTTCCTCAACGACGAGCGCAACCGGCGCCACATCCGCGGAGTCATCTCTGCGGGCAACACCAACTTCGGCGAGGCGTTCTGCCTCGCCGGTGACATCATCAGCCGCAAGTGCAAGGTGCCTCACTTGTATCGGCTCGAGATCTTCGGCACACAGGACGACGTTGATCGCGTGAGCGACGGATTGGAACGACGGTGGGCAACGCAGTTGAAGAGCACGCAGTGACCGACACGGTGGCTTTCAAGATGAACCCGGCGTACGAGGGGCTGGACTACCACGCCCTGAACGCCATGCTGAACCTGTACGACGCGAACGGGAAGATCCAGTTCGACGCCGACAAGCGTGCGGCGCGGGAGTACTTCCTGCAGCACGTCAACCAGAACACGGTCTTCTTCCACTCCCTCAAGGAGCGCCTCGACTACCTGGTCGAGAAGGAGTACTACGAGCCCGCCGTGATCGAGGCGTACTCGCATGAGTTCATCCAGAAGCTCAACGACCTCGCGTACTCGAAGAAGTTCCGCTTCGAGACCTTCCTCGGCGCGTTCAAGTACTACACGAGCTACACGCTCAAGACCTTCGACGGCAAGCGCTACCTCGAGCGCTTCGAGGACCGCGTCGTGATGACCGCCCTCGGTCTCGCCGACGGCGACGAGAAGCTCGCGGTCGCCCTGGTCGAGGAGATCATCTCGGGCCGCTTCCAGCCCGCGACACCGACCTTCCTCAACGCCGGCAAGGCGCAGCGCGGCGAGCTCGTCAGCTGCTTCCTGCTGCGCATCGAGGACAACATGGAGTCGATCGCCCGCGGCATCAACTCCGCCCTGCAGCTCTCCAAGCGCGGCGGCGGTGTGGCGCTGCTGCTCTCGAACATCCGCGAGGCCGGCGCGCCGATCAAGCAGATCGAGAACCAGTCGTCCGGAATCATCCCCGTCATGAAGCTCCTCGAAGACAGCTTCAGCTACGCGAACCAGCTCGGCGCGCGTCAGGGCGCCGGCGCGGTGTACCTCAACGCGCACCACCCCGACATCATGCGCTTCCTCGACACCAAGCGCGAGAACGCCGACGAGAAGATCCGCATCAAGACGCTGTCGCTCGGCGTCGTCGTGCCGGACATCACGTTCGAGCTCGCCAAGAACGGCGAGGACATGTACCTCTTCTCGCCGTACGACGTCGAGAAGGTCTACGGCGTGCCGTTCGGCGACATCTCGGTCACCGAGAA
Source organism: Microbacterium sp. NPDC089695 (assembly GCF_044749085.1). Classification (NCBI taxonomy): domain Bacteria; kingdom Bacillati; phylum Actinomycetota; class Actinomycetes; order Micrococcales; family Microbacteriaceae; genus Microbacterium; species Microbacterium sp. NPDC089695. The sequence goes on along the minus strand of NZ_JBIVHG010000003.1, from coordinate 213,001 downwards.
GTACCGCGAGATGGTCGACGACCCGCGCATCAAGAAGACGAAGATCAACGCGCGAGAGTTCTTCCAGACCATCGCCGAGATCCAGTTCGAGTCGGGCTACCCGTACGTCATGTTCGAGGACACGGTGAACAAGGCGAACCCGATCAAGGGTCGCATCAACATGTCCAACCTCTGCAGCGAGATCCTGCAGGTGAACACGCCGACCACGTACAACGACGACCTGTCGTACGACCAGATCGGCAAGGACATCTCCTGCAACCTCGGCTCGATGAACATCGCGCTGTCGATGGATGCCGACGACCTCGGCCAGACCGTCGAGACCGCGATCCGCGCGCTGAGCGCGGTGAGCGACCAGAGCCACATCCGCTCGGTCCGCTCGATCGAAGACGGCAACGACAAGTCGCACGCGATCGGCCTCGGTCAGATGAACCTGCACGGCTACCTCGCCCGCGAGCACGTGCACTACGGCTCAGAGGAGGGTGTCGACTTCACGAACATCTACTTCTACACCGTGCTGTTCCACGCGCTGCGCGCCTCGAACAACCTCGCGATCGAGCGCAAGCAGGCGTTCGAGGGCTTCGAGGACTCGACCTACGCGTCGGGGGAGTTCTTCGACAAGTACATCGACCAGGCCTGGGTGCCCGCCACCGACAAGGTGAAGGAGCTCTTCGCGGGCAAGCACATCCCGACGCAGGACGACTGGAAGGCGCTCAAGGCGTCGATCCAGGAGCACGGCATCTACAACCAGAACCTGCAGGCCGTGCCGCCGACCGGATCGATCTCGTACATCAACAACTCGACGTCGTCGATCCACCCGATCGCGTCGAAGATCGAGATCCGCAAGGAAGGCAAGCTGGGTCGCGTCTACTACCCGGCCGCGTTCATGACGAACGACAACCTGGAGTACTACCAGGACGCGTACGAGATCGGCTACGAGAAGGTCATCGACACGTACGCCGCGGCCACGCAGCACGTCGACCAGGGCCTGTCGCTGACGCTGTTCTTCAAGGACACCGCCACCACGCGCGACATCAACAAGGCGCAGATCTACGCATGGCGCAAGGGCATCAAGACGATCTACTACATCCGTCTGCGTCAGCTGGCGCTCGAGGGCACCGACATGACCGAGTGCGTCTCGTGCATGCTCTGATCCGCTGATCCGTCGCTGAACCCGAGAAACGAAGAATCATGACTCCCAACCAATCGATCAAGCTGGTCGACAGCGTGCAGGCGATCAACTGGAACCGCATCATCGACGACAAGGACCTCGAGGTCTGGAACCGTCTGGTGAACAACTTCTGGCTGCCCGAGAAGGTGCCGCTGTCGAACGACATCCAGTCGTGGAACACGCTCACCGCCGAGGAGCAGCTGCTCACGATGCGTGTGTTCACGGGTCTGACGCTGCTCGACACGATCCAGGGCACGGTCGGCGCGGTCTCCCTCATCCCCGATGCGATCACCCCGCACGAGGAGGCCGTCTACACGAACATCGCGTTCATGGAGTCGGTGCACGCGAAGAGCTACTCCTCGATCTTCTCGACGCTCGCGTCGACCAAGGAGATCGACGAGGCGTTCCGCTGGTCCACCGAGAATCCGAACCTTCAGAAGAAGGCGCAGATCATCATGGACTACTACCAGGGCGACGACCCGCTGAAGCGCAAGATCGCCTCGACGCTGCTCGAGTCGTTCCTGTTCTACTCGGGCTTCTACCTGCCGATCTACTGGTCGTCGAAGGCGAAGCTCACGAACACGGCCGACCTCATTCGCCTCATCATCCGTGACGAGGCCGTGCACGGGTACTACATCGGCTACAAGTTCCAGAAGGGTCTCGAGAACGAGACCGAGGAGCGCCGTCAGGAGCTGAAGGACTACACCTTCAACCTGCTGTTCGAGCTCTACGACAACGAGGTGCAATACACGCAGGACCTCTACGACGGCGTCGGCCTGACCGAGGACGTCAAGAAGTTCCTGCACTACAACGCCAACAAGGCCCTCATGAACCTGGGCTACGAGGCGATGTTCCCCTCGACCGTCACGAACGTGAACCCCGCGATTCTGTCGGCTCTCTCGCCGAACGCCGACGAGAACCACGACTTCTTCAGCGGTTCGGGCTCGTCCTATGTCATCGGCAAGGCCGAGGCCACGGAAGACGACGACTGGGACTTCTGAGTCGCGCGGATGAACGATGATTTTTGTCAGGAGGTGGAGATGAGTATCGACGAGACGTCGATCGTGCGCGGTGAGGCACGATCGCTGCGTGCCCACGTTTTGCCCACGCTTCATCGACACGCAGTTAGCGCGATGGGAACGTCGCGCTCCCTGGCAACCCACCTGAAGGGTCCCCACGCATCTGTGGGGACCCTTCCTCGTCGTCGCGCCGCATCAGGCGTGCACTCAGATGGGAAGGAGGTGAAGAGTATGACTACGCATATGCCGCAGGGGCCCGATGGGGCCTGGAAGACGGGCCAGCGCGTGCCGTTCGACGGCAACTGGGCCGATCAGTACGGGATGGTCACGCGCCACGAGCGCGGAGCTACGTTCCCGCCGTGCATCGACCGCAAGGGAGAATGCGCGTACCGCTATCTGGTCGAGGCTGTTGCAGCAGCCTGATCCGGTGAGCCATCTTCAAGAGGCACAGACCCCCGACTACGGTCGGGGGTCTTTGTCGTTAGCGGTCAGATTCCTTGCGGTCGATCACAGCGAGAACAACACTGATCATCCTCCACGTATGCCCGGGCTCGCAAACATCCCTGTTCAGGAGGCGTGTCATCACGACACGGCAGCGGAGCGTGCTGCGCTCATAGCCTGGGCGGCGGCCTTGAGGTCGTCGTCGAACAGATCGGCGTAGACGTCGAGCGTCATCGCCGCAGATGCATGGCCGAGCATGCGTTGCACGGCTTTCACGTGCCGACCGACTCCGCCAGGAGGTCCTTGTGCGGGGCCCGCTGTGGCGATGAGTTCGGCGGCGACCGGTGGTCGGGTCTTTCGTGTACCGGTTCCTCGAGCAGATCGCGTCGAGGTGCACGGTCAGCAGTGCGTCACGCGAGATGCGAGCCATGGCCGGGATCCTCCCTCCGGCCGAGAGGTTCGAGTCGACGTCGCGGGTCAGACGCGCGAAACGCGCGATGTCGTAGGTGGGTGAGAGTATCTCGAACCATGACGACTGACGACCTCATTATGCGGGCAACGAATCTGGGCATGGATCATGCTGAGGACGAGCACAACGGGACGCGCGGGGCGAGGCTCTATTCCGGGCGGCAGATCGCCGATGCGCTCGGGGTGACGGAACAGCTCACCGGCGCACGGTACGTCGCTCTACGGGACGCGTACGGAAGTGGATGGAGTTCGTTCTGGTGAGGGTGGAGCAGCTGCTCTCGTTCGAGTCGAAGTAGCCGGGGCACTCACATGCGAAGGGCGAAACCGTCCGCCGCAAGTTTGGGACTTACGCCGGTCCGCTACTACCAGCTGCTGGTCCGTGCGGCGGACTCGATCGAGGGGATCGCCGCGGACCCCCTCATTGCTCGCCAAGTGCGCGACGTCGGCGCTGCTCGCGCGGCCGCCCTCGCACGTCGTGCCGGCAGGGCTGCGTGACACTCCGCCGCGTGCCCACACTTTGCCCACACGGGTACCAATCCGCACCATCGCTTTACTCCGCTTCCGCCGCTTAATATCAAGGGCATGAAGCAGCGACAGGCGTGCGAGACGAGCCACGACTTCTTCTCGGGATCGGGCTCGTCCTACGTCATCGGCAAGGCCGAGGCCACGGAAGACGACGACTGGGACTTCTGAGTCACTCGCACGACACACGAGAGGGGCGGATGCTGCAGCATCCGCCCCTCTCGTCATCCCGCCCGGGTCTCAGCCTTGGCTCTCCTGGAACCAGCCGGTCGCGTGGTAGTCCGCGGTCGACGCCGTGCGATCCACGGTGGGCCGTGCCCACTCCACACCGTTCGCGAGCACGCGGCGCACGTCTGGGTGGTGGTAGACGGGGAAGTCCTGGTCGCCGGGGGAGAAGTAGAACACGCGGCCGTACCCGCGGGTGTAGGTGACTCCCGAGCGGAAGACCTCACCGCCGGCGAACGTCGAGAGGAAGATCGTCTCCTCGGGCTCGGGGATGTCGAAGTGCTCGCCGTACATCTCCTGCGCGGGGATCACGATCGGGTGGGGCACGCCCTGGGCGATGGGGTGACGCGGCGAGATGGTCCAGACGAGCTCTCGCTCACCGTCGCTGCGCCACTTCAGCGCGCACGACGTGCCCATGAGGCGCTGGAAGATGCGCGAGTAGTGGGCGGAGTGGAGGACCAGGATGCCCATGCCCTCGAGCACGTGACGGTGCACCCGGTCGACGACCTCGTCGGACACCTGATCATGGCCGATGTGGCCCCACCAGAGCAGCACATCGGTCTGCGCCAGGGTTTCCTCCGACAGGCCGTGCTGGTCGTCCTGCAGCGTCGCGGTCGTCACGACGACGCGATCGCCGAGCACCCCACGGAGTCCCTCGGCGATGGTCGAGTGGATGCCGTCGGGGTAGTTGCGGAGCGTGGCCTCGTGGCCGGTGGTCTCGTGCAGGTTCTCGTTCCAGACGAGAACCCTGATCGGGGCGTCAGACATGCGCCTGCTCCTTTCGGTCGTCGAGGTCTTCGAATCGCACGGGCACCGTGACGGCCTCGAACAGACCCGTCTCGGCGGATCGCGTGGCCGCCTCCATGAGCGCGATGCTGCCGACGTTGTCGCGACCGTGGTGCCCGGTCGACTCGCCCGTGAGGATGTCATGGGCGAATGCGTGGAGGCTCCCTGCGCGGTCGACGAGTCCGCTCACGGTGAGCGGAAGCGCGCGACGCTCCGGGTTCGCGGCGTCGCGCACCTCGACGACGTCTCCTGCGCCGTCCTCGATCGGCCCGAGCCGGCTGGTGAAGAAGACCTCTCCATCGGAGCCGTCTATCTGCCATTCGCCCGCCCACGCGGTGGGCTCGCCGCGGCTGACCCAGCTGCCGCGGTACGACACGGTGGCGCCGCTGTCGAGCTCGATGATCACGGCGGCGGCGGCCTCGTCGTCGTACTTGCTGAACGACGGTGCAGACGACTTCGCGAACACGGCGCGCGCCTCTTCGCCCGTCACCATCCGGATCAGGTCGAAATGATGGATCGCCATGTCGTGCAGCAGTGGATGGGGGAACCGGTAGTGCGGATGCGTGCCCACGGGCAGGTCGTTGTCCCACTGGCGGAAGTCGATGTTGATCGCGACGACCTCGCCGACGGCCTTGCGCGAGAGCAGGTCGCGCGCCGCCTGAGGGGCGGGGTAGTAGCGGTAGTTCTGGCTCACGTGGATCAGCAGCCCGGCGTCGTCGGCGGTCGCGACGAGGGCCGCTGCCTCCTCGGCCGTGGCAGCGAACGGCTTCTCGACGAGCACGTGCTTTCCGGCACTCAGGGCCTCGCGAGCCAGCGGGGCATGGGTGACGGCCGGTGTCGTCAGGAGGACGGCATCCGCCTCGACCTCATTCAGCGCGGCCGCGAGCGACGCGAAGCCGAGAGTGTCGGGCAGGCCCAGGTCGGCGAGGGCAGCGTTGCGCGTCTTCTCGTCGGGCTCGACGAGTGCCGCGACGGAGATCAACTCCTCGTTCGGCACCACATTCCGCGCCCAGTTTCCGCCCCAACCGCCGAGTCCGACATGGATCAACCTCACCGACACCGTTGTCCTCCTTCATCTCGTCAACCGCTCACCGCTCGCAGGAGTCGCCCACGCACGGATCGCTCCAGTCTAGGAGTGCGAGTCGGAGGTCTCGCGTTCGGAGCGGGCGCGTCACGCCTCGTCGATCACGACGTCGAAGAACGCATCTCGCGGCTGGTCGGGGTCGGGGCCGCCACGCACGCCGGTGTCGAGCGCGTCGATCCGCGCGAGGTCGTCGGCGCTGAGCTCGATGTCGAACACGTCCAGGTTCTCGGCGATGCGGGCGGGGTTCGTGGACTTCGGGATCACCGACCGCCCTTGCTGGATGCCCCAGCGGAGCATGATCTGCGCCGGGCTCTTGCCGTGCGTCCGAGCGATGTCGACGATCGTCGGGTCCTCCATGACGTTGCGGCGCTCGTCGCCCCAGCCGGGGTAGAACGTGATGCCGCCGATGGGCGACCAGGCCTGCGTGAGGATGCCGTGATCCGCGTCGGCACGCTGCACGTCGCGCTGCGCGAAGTACGGGTGCAGCTCGACCTGGTTGACGGCCGGCACCACCGCCGTCTCCTGCAGCAGCTTCTCGAGGTGGTGCGGCATGAAGTTGCTCACGCCGATCGCGCGGACGCGGCCATCGGCGAGCAGCGTCTCCAGCGCACGGTATGCGGCCACGGTCGTGTCGAAACGGGTCGGCGCGGGCTGGTGGAGGATGAGGAGATCGAGGGTCCCGACGCCGAGCTTGCCGGTCGCCTTCTCGAACGCGTGCAGGGTCTGGTCGTAGCCGTAGTCCGACACCCACACCTTGGTCTCGAGGAACACCTCGTCGCGATCGACGCCGGACCGTCGCAGTCCCTCGCCGACCTCGCGCTCGTTGCGATACGCGGCGGCCGTGTCGATGTGCCGATAACCGACGCGCAGAGCTTCCGCGACGGCGGCCGCGGTGTCCTCCGGTGCGCTCTGATAGACACCGAGTCCCAGGGTGGGCATCGTGACGCCGTTATTGAGGGTGAGATCGATCATGGGATGCTCCTGTCGGTTCGTGACATCTCCAGTGAAGCCGCTCCATGCGCCGAACGGGAGTGGCCCGTGTGCCCGGTACTGCCAGAACCTCCCTGAGCGCGCACGGCGCGCGTACCCTCGAGACCATGGATGCCATGGGTCACCGCAGCGAGGTCCGCGAGTTCCTCTCGAGCCGTCGCGACCGCATCACGCCGGACCAGGCGGGGCTGCCCGCTTACGGCGGCAACCGGCGCGTGCCCGGTCTGCGACGTGAGGAGGTCGCCCTGATGGCCGGCGTGAGCGTCGACTACTACACGCGCCTGGAGCGCGGCGACCTGTCCGGCGCCTCGGACGGCGTCCTCGATTCGCTGGCGCGCGCCCTGCACCTCGACGACGCCGAGACCGCCCACCTGTTCGATCTCGCCCGCACCGCGAACGCGTCGCCCACGGCCCGGCGTCCGCGCAAGCGCGCCGACGAGATCCGTCCCAGCATCCAGCGTCTCCTCGAAGCGATCACGGACGCGCCCGCGATGATCCGCAACAACTACTTCGACTACGTCGCCTCGAACCGCCTGGGCCGCGCCCTCTACGCGCCGATGTTCGCCGAGCCCGCGCCCAACAGCGCCCGCTTCGCGTTCCTGAACCCTGCCGCCCCCGACTTCTACCTCGAGTGGGAGAAGAACACGCAGGAGCTCGTCGCGACGATGCGCGGGGAGGCTGGGCGCAATCCCTACGACAAGCGGCTGTCGGATCTCGCGGGAGAACTCTCCACCCGATCCGAACGCTTCCGCACGCTGTGGGCTGCGCACAACGTGCGCTACCACCGCTCAGGGGTCAAGAAGCTGCACCATCCGGTCGTGGGCGACCTCGAACTGACCTACGAGGCGTTCGAGCTCCCCGCCGATCCAGGGCTCACGCTGTCGACCTACACGGCCGAGCCGGGCACGTCCTCGGCTGACGCGCTCGCCCTCCTCGCGAGCCTGGCCGCGACGGACGAGACTCGAGTGACCCGCTAGCCCGCACGTCCTACTTCCGGTGCGCGGCGTAGTACTCCAGCAGCGCCTTCGTCGACGGGTCCTGCGCCTCGACGGCATCCTCGTCGCCGCCGATCGCCGGGGCGATCTGCATCGCGAGCTGCTTGCCGAGCTCGACGCCCCACTGGTCGAAGGAGTTGATGCCCCAGATCGTGCCCTGCGTGAACGTGATGTGCTCGTACAGCGCGATCAGCTGTCCGAGAACCTGCGGGGTGAGCGCGGGGGCGAAGATCGACGTCGTCGGCCGGTTGCCGGCGAACGTACGAGCAGCGACGAGTGCGCCCGTCGTGCCCTCGGCCTCGACTTCGCCGGCGGTCTTGCCGAAGGCGAGCGCCTTGGTCTGCGCGAGGAAGTTCGCGAGGAACAGCTCGTGCACGTCCTGACCGTCGTCGGTGAGGGGGTAGGCCGGGTTGACGAACGCGACGAAGTCGGCGGGGATGAGCCGGGTGCCCTGGTGGATGAGCTGGTAGAACGCGTGCTGGCCGTTCGTGCCGGGCTCGCCCCAGAAGACCTCGCCCGTGTCGGTCGTGACAGGAGTGCCGTCCCAGCGCACGGACTTGCCGTTGGACTCCATCGTGAGCTGCTGCAGATACGCCGGGAAACGGCTCAACTGCTGCGCATAGGGGAGCACGGCGTGCGACTGCGCTCCGAAGAAGTTGACGTACCAGACGTTGAGCAGGCCCATCAGCACGGGGACGTTGCGCTCGAGCGGCGTCGTGCGCACGTGCTCGTCGACCGCGTGGAACCCGGCGAGCAGGTCGCGGAACACCTCGGGGCCGAGGGCGATCGCGAGCGACAGGCCGATCGCGGAGTCGACCGAGTAGCGGCCGCCCACCCAGTCCCAGAAACCGAAGGCGTTGACCGGGTCGATGCCGAACGCAGCGACCTTGTCGAGCGCGGTGGAGACCGCGACGAAGTGGTGAGCCACGGCATCCGTCCGCGAGGCGTCCGAGCCGTCGATCGCACCGGACGCCTCGAGCCCCGCCCACAGCCAGTCGCGCGCGAGGCGCGCGTTCGTGAGCGTCTCGAGCGTCGTGAACGTCTTCGACGCCACGATGAACAGCGTCGTCTCGGGGTCGAGGTCTCCCGTCTTCTGCGCCAGGTCGGTCGGGTCGATGTTCGACACGAAGCGGGCCTCGATGCCGGCATCCGCATACGGTCTCAGTGCCTCGTAGACCATGACGGGGCCGAGGTCTGAACCGCCGATGCCGATGTTCACGACGTGCGTGACCTTCTTGCCGGTGACTCCGAGCCAGTCGCCCCCGCGCACGCGGTCCGCGAAGGCGGACAGCGCGTCGAGCACCGACTGCACGTCGGCATCCACCTCCTGTCCGTCGACGACGAGAGCCGGTGCGGAGTCGGCCGGGCGGCGCAGCGCGGTGTGCAGCACCGCGCGGTCTTCCGTGGTGTTCAGGTGCGCGCCCTCGAGCATCGCGGCGTAGCGCTCGGCGACGCCGGTCTGCTGCGCGAGCCGCACGAGAGACGCGAGCACCTCGTCGGTCACGAGGTTCTTCGACAGATCCACGTGCAGGTCGGCGAGCGGGAAGGAGAACCGCGCCGCACGGCCGGGGTCTTTCGCGAACCAGTCGCGAAGATCGGGGGAGAGCCCCTCGTGGAGAGCCGTGAGCTCGGACCAGGCGGACGTGTGCGTCGGATCGACAGGGGCGGTCATGGCTCCACGCTACTCCCGGAGCGGGCTCCCGGGGCGCAGCGTGACGGCGGGCACGCCTGCAAGCGGAATACCGGTGTTCGGGGTACCTTGTCCCCTATGGGAAGACTGCGTTACGACGGCACCTCCGAGCCGATCCACATCGACGACGAGACCCTGGCCGTGCTCAAGGTGATCATCGGGACGAAGCTGCGCCGGCAGGAGAGCTTCATGATGACGTGGCGCACGATCGAGGGCGGCGACCCCGAGCGCGTCACGGTGTGGGTGCACCCGGCGATCCCGCTGCAGTTCCTGTTCTCGTCGTCCGAGCCTCAGCACATCGAGAAGAAGACGGTGGAGGACATGATGCACTCTCTGAACGCGACCGGCGAGCTCGTGATCGACGAGCTCGCGCGTCTCGAGCCGACCGGTCTCGACAGGGCCTGATTCCGGGCTCACTCCCGCTCTCCGCGCTATTCCGCCGGGAAGCCCTCACCGCGCAGCGCCCGTGCGAGGTGAGCCGCGTTGCGCGCGGCCGTCGCCGTCGCCGAGGCGACCTCCTCCGGCGTCTCGTCGAGGTCTTTGTAGTCGACCGTGTGCATGGCCTCGCCGTTCCAGTACACCGATCCCTGTGCGGCGATCGTGTAGCCGACGTCGTTGAGCGACTGGAAGAGGATGCCGGCGATGTGGTGGGCCCCGTCTTCGTTGCCCACCACCGCGGCGATCGCGACCTTGTCGAAGAGGATCGGGCGACCATCGTCATCCGTCTCCGCGAGTTCAGCGTCGAGGCGCTCGAGCACCCGCTGCGCGACGCTGGAGTGCTGGCCCATCCACGTCGGGGTGACGAGCACGAGGATGTCGGCGTCGAGGACCTTGCGACGCAGTACGGGCCACTCGTCGTCGTCGCCCATGTCGGCCTCGACCCCCGGGCTCAGCGTGTGATCGACGGCGCGGACGAGCTCGCCGCTCACGCCGTGGCCGGAGAGGGCCGTGAGGATCTGCGACGCGAGCAGGTCGGAACTCGACACGTCGGGGGAGGGCTTGAGGGTGCAGGAGATGGCGAGGGCTGTCGGTTGTGCGCTCATGGCCGTCACGAAACCACGAGGTGAGCGCCCGTCCAAGGGCCTTCCGCCGATCGCGCGGCTGCGCTAGCGGCACGCGGCGGAAGCAGGGCGCGGGCGACGGTATCCTGGATGACGGCCGCTACGACAGGAGATCCCGTGATCCTCAGCTTCATCTTCTTCATGATCCTCTTCCTCGGAGGCATCTACCTGATGGGTCTCGCTCAGTCGCTCGAGGACTTCCAGGCGATCGTGTTCACCGGCGGTCTGCTCATCACGATGCTGTCGCTCGCGTTCATGATGCGTCAGGGCGGCTCCGCCACCCGCCGTTCGAACAACTGGTCGGGCAACGCGACCGAGTAACGGCCGCTCGCGCCCCCGCGACCCTCAGCTCCTGGCGGCGAGGCGCGCTTCGAGGTTCGCCTCCACGGCGGGCCATTCGGGCTCGATGATCGAGTACTCGACGCTGTCGCGCAGCGCGCCGTTGCGGTAACGGCTCATCGCGCGCATCACGCCGTCCTGCTTCGCCCCGAGGCGTTCGATCGCCGCCCGCGACTGGAAGTTGACCCACTGCGTCGTGAGCCCGACGCGGAAGACATCGAGCTCCTCGAACGCATGCCGCAGCAGGAGGAGCTTGGACTCGGCGTTGGTGCCGGTGCCGTGCGCCGACGGACGGTTCCACGTGTAGCCGATGTGCAGACGCGGCACGTCGGCGGCGATGTCGTAGAACGAGGTGAGACCGAGCGTGCGCCCGGAGGCGTCGAACGCCGTGAAGGGGATCATCTCGCCCGACTCGAGAAGCCGGAGGCGGCGGTCGATCTCGCCTGCCAGCCCCTCGGGCGACGGCACGGACGTGTACCACGCCCGCTGCCACAGGTCTCCCTCCGTGAGGGCCTCGAGAAGCCCGTCGTGGTGCGCGCGATCGAGCGGTCGCAGCTCGACGAGGCGACCGGTGAGGGTGACGGGCGCGGGGGTGGAGCGGAAGGTCATACCGTCATCCAACCAGCGCCCCCGCGTCGCACCTCACGCCGACACGGCGCGATGCGCCCATTGCCCGGTGCCCAACCGCGGAGCGACGTAGGTCACGTCGCCCACCCGGCGCAGGAGTCGCTGATAGGCGAGCACGAGATCGACGGCCACCCCGAGGTCGAATGCGATGCTCGCAGGGTGCCCTGAGCGCATCGCCTCGGCTTCGGCGTAGGCGTGCGGGGCGATCAGGAGCCGGGCGGCCCATTCATCGGCCCGGCGCTCCTGGCGTGCGCGGATCGCGGGGTCGTCTGTCGGCTCGTGGCCGAGCACGGCGTGACCGAGCTCGTGTGCGATGACGCTGCAGGTCGTACGCGCGCTCATGCCGGGGGAGACGCGGATCGTGGCGCTCGCGGGACGGTAGCCGCCGCGGGACGGCCCCGGCTGTTCGATGAGGCGGAGGCCGTGCTCGTCGAGGAGCCGGAGGAGCTGGTCCATGGGGCCTCCCGAGGCGACGGTCTAGGGGTAGAGGTCGTCGGTGTCGTCGTCGTGCGGGACGGGCGAGTCGAAGGCGACCTCGGATCCATCATGGCGTCGGGTGGGGACATCGGCGCGGAGCGTAAGCGGTGTCACGGGTGCGAGGTGCTCGCCCTCGGCGCGCAGGCGCTCTTCCGCGCGCGTGATCACGTGGTGCGGTGCGATGCCGAGCACGGCGCTGACCGCGTAGACGATCGGGACCGGGATCGCGCGCTTTCCGGTGACGTAGTTGTCGAGCGCGCTGCGAGCGATGCCGATGTCCCGTGCCATTCCGGCGATGCTGCTGCCGGCCGCGGCGATCTCGCCGCGGAGCTGGCGCCCGACTGCCGCATTGAACTCGTCGCCGTCCGCTCGCACATCGCCCTGTGTCGTCACGCGAGTCACGATAGCACCGGATCAGAGCCAGGATGCCGTCATATTGGTGCATGCAGGGCTTGAACGGGCTCGAACGGGGCGTTACCGTCGTCGAATGACTACTGAAGTGCGACGTGTGGTGGCAGGTGCGGTCGCTTCGGAGCTCGAACGACAGGGCCACGAGGCTCGATGGCTCTCGACGCATGCCGGAATCGAAGCAGGCGACCTCGAGCGGGTGCTCCGGAGCCAGCGCGACCTGACGGTCTCCGAACTCGCCCGCATCGCGCGTGCCCTGGAGGTGCCGATCGTCCGGCTCCTGCCCTGACCTCCGCATCGTGCGCGATAGCGTGGAGCGCATGAAGACCATTCCGTTCGGATCCTCCACCGCCCCCGCCGTCGTCGCCGGGATGATGCGCATCGACGACAAGGACGACGCGCAGATCCGCGAGCTCTATGAGGCCGCCCGCACCGCCGGCATCGACTTCTTCGACCACGCCGACATCTACGGCGGGAGCATGCACTTCTGCGAGGACCGCTTCGCCGCGGCGCTCGACCTCGCCCCGTCCGAGCGCGACGAGATCGTGCTGCAGACCAAGTGCGGCATCGTGCCCGCGCAGGGCATGTTCGACTTCTCCTACGACCACATCATGCGTCAGGTCGAGGGGTCGCTGGCCGCCCTGCGCACCGATCGCATCGATGTGCTGCTCCTGCACCGGCCCGACGCCCTGGTCGAGCCGGAAGAGGTCGCCCGCGCGTTCGACGAGCTCGAGGCATCGGGCAAGGTCAGGGCGTTCGGGGTGTCGAACCACACGCCCCGGCAGATCGACCTGCTGCGCACGGCGGTGCGTCAGCCGCTCGTCGCGAACCAGCTGCAGCTGTCGATCACCCACGCGCCGATCATCGCGCAGCCGGTCGCGGCGAACATGGTCGCCGAAGACCAGAGCATCGTCCGCGACGGCGGCGGCATCGTCGAGTACTGCCGCATCAACGGCATCACGGTGCAGGCCTGGTCGCCGTTCCAGGGCGGCTTCTTCACCGGCGTGTTCCTCGGCAACCCCGAGTACGCCGAGCTCAACGCGGTGATCGATCGGCTCGCAGCCTCCTACGGCGTCGAGCCGATCGCGATCGCGACCGCGTGGATCACACGGCACCCCGCGCACATGCAGGTCGTGCTGGGCACCACGACGCCGGAGCGCGTGCGGGATGCCGCGGCCGGAGCCGACATCGACCTCACGCGCGCCGAGTGGTACGAGTTGTTCCGCGCCGCGGGGCACCTCGTTCCCTAGCGCAGGGCGAAGACGAGGGCGTGGGCGGGCGTGGCGTCGTCTACCCTGAACACATGTCGTTCCTGTTCACGCTCCTCGTGATCGCCCTGATGGTCGGCGCGCTGATCGACATCATCCGCCGCGACGATGCGCAGGTGCGGTTCCTGCCGAAGCTCGCGTGGATCGTCATCGTGATCCTGTTGCCGCTGATCGGCAGCCTGCTCTGGTTCGCGATCGGTCGGGAGTACTCCGAGTCGGGGCTGCGGATCCCGCGCATGCGCCGCATGCGCGCCGCTGCGCCGCAGTCGCCCCCGCGTGACGTGCATCCTGTGCGGCCCGCCGACCTCCGCTCGACCGAGGAGCAGATCGCCGACCTCGATCGCGAGATCGAGGAGTGGCGTCTCCGCGCCGAGATCGAGAAGCGCCGACGCGAGAGCGGGGACTCCCCGTCCGATCCCGGGAGTCCTGCGTCCTGACGGCCGGGGAGCGCTAGCTCGCGACCTGCCGATCGAACGACTCGCGCACGGCCTCCTCCAGGGTCGGGTACGAGAACGCGAAACCGGCCGCGGCGAGCCTCTCGGGCAGCACCCACCGGCTCTTGAGCACCAGCTCGGTCTCGGTGCGGATGCCGATGGCGCCGAGCTCCAGCATCCATCGCGGCAGGGGCGGACCGATGCGCACGCCGAGCACTCGGCGCACGGTCGCCATGAACTCGGTGTTGTCGACCGGATGCGGTGCAGCGGCGTTCACGGGGCCGTCGATCCCGGGGGTCCCCTCCAGGAAGTCGATGATGCGGGCGACGTCGTCGATGTGCACCCAGCTGAAGCGCTGACTGCCGCGACGGGCAGCGAACTCGTGCCCGGTGCCCGCGGCCCGGCGTGCTCGACCGATCGGCCACCGGCCGTCGTGCGCGGCCCCGCCGAGGCCGATGCGGGCGAGCGCGCGCAGCGGACCCAGCACGCCGCCGTGGCCGAGCACGATCGCGCTGCGCAGGGCGATGCGTCGCGTGGCCGGCAGGTCGTCGGTGAAGAGCGCGTTCTCCCACGCGGTGGCGACGTCGACCGAGAATCCGCGGCCGATCTCGCCCGTCGACTCGGTCATGGGTCGATCCTCCGCGTGCCGGTAGATCGTGGCCGTCGACGAGTTGACCCACAGCGCGGGAGGAGCGTCGGCGCGGGCGATCGCCGTGCGCAGTGCGGCGGTGGTCTCGAGCCGCGAACGGAAGATCTCGGCGCGGTTCTCCGGCGAGTACCGGCAGTTGACGCTCTTCCCCGCGAGACCGATCACGAGAGTCGCGCCGTCGACCGCGCGCTCGATCCCTGCTCGATCGCCCCAGGCGAGGTCGGCACCCGACCGCGAGATCGTGACCACCTCGCGCCCCGCTGCACGATAGCGCGGCACGAGGTACTGCCCCATGAATCCGCTGGAACCGCCGATCACGACGCGACCGGAACCTCCGCCGGGGGAGTCGGGGAGTGGGGAGGTGCTCATGAGCGCTCGCTCTCGATCGTGTACTCGAAGAAGCCGGTGTACTCGTAGACGCGCCCCAGCAGCGGTGCGTCGATCGTCATCGCCACGTGGTGCCGCTCGCGCTCGTCGTCCCACCGCTCGACCAGTCCGATGCGAGGTCGCAGGAACGCGGGTGCCGTCAGGCGGATCGGACCGAACCGGAGTCCGACACGGCGGATCGTGAGCACCACCGCCTCGTCGTGCACGTCGATGTCGAAGGTCGTGACGACCGTGCGGCGGGGGCCGATCTCATTGCGCAGCACGCCGTCGCGCGTAAGCTCGACCACGTCGGGCATGACCCAGGTGCGCCCGGGGAGGTCGAACCAGCGGGTGGCGACCGCGCGCCCGCCCACCGTGCGGTTCTCGATGCGGAAGGGCACGTCGCGCTCCCACCCGGCGAACGCGACCCCCGCGGCCTCAGCGATGCGGAACAGCGGTCGCAACCAGCGGTGCCGTGACCCGGCGGTCGTGAACACGCCGCGACCCACGCCGACGCTTCCGGCGGGGATCGTCTGGAAATACCACGCGGTCTTCGGATGCAGCTCGCCGATCCGTGCGCCGAGTGCGCGCTCGTACGGCGAGGCCGAGGTGCTCACGCGATCCTACGGCTCGCGCAGACGCACGAGGCGCTCGTGACCGGTCTCCTCGAGCTCGGCGATGTCGCCGCGCGACTTGAGGAAGTCCGAGAACGAGCGGTACCCGAGCGCCTTCTCGCTGAAGGAGGGGTCCATGCGGCGCATGTGGGTCTTGACCGCGGAACTGTGCAGCCACTCGTCGGCATCCGCCTTGTCATGACCGAGGCGCAGCGCCCGCTGCAGCAGCTCGGTCGCCTCGTCCTTCTCCTCGACCTTGGCGGGAGCGGCCTTCGCCCTCCTGGTCGCCTGCCGGGACTTCGTCTTCGCGGCGGGTTCCGCCGACGCCTCGACCGTCGCCTCGGGGACCGTCTCGGGGGCGGCGGCGGGGACAGCGGCCTTGGTCGGGCGCACGACTCCGGGAAGGGAGTCGTAGGCCTCGAACTCGTCGCACGCGGCCGCGAGGGACTTGGCGGTGGAGCCCGCGACGCCCACGCCGATCACGTAGCGCCCGAGGCGCTTGCAGCGCTGGGCGAGGGGAACGTAGTCGCTGTCGCCGGCGACGATCACGACGTGGGTGAGGTCGGGAAGACGGAACATGTCCTCCACGGCATCCACGGCGAGACGGATGTCGGCGCCGTTTTTGGCGTAGGCGGCTGCGGGGAAGAGCTGCACGAGGTCCACCGCACGGGCGACGAGCTGCGAACGGTACTCGGCGTTCACGGGCGACGACCAGTCGGCGTACGCGCGCGTGAGCACGAGCGTCCCGAACGACGACGCGTAGTCGATGATCGCACCGACCTCGATCATGGCGCGCGCGAGCCTCTCGGCGACGTCAGGGTCGCCGGGGTTCTCGGTGATGCGCTGACGGTCCTTGCCGTACGCGTTGCGCCCGTGGACGCGGTCGTACCAGGAGATCACGATGTTATCGAAGTCCAGGTACACCGCCACGCGGGCGTCCGACACCTCAGCCATTGATCGTCCCTTCCTGCGGGTAGCGCACCCCGATCTGCGCGCGGATCTCGTCGAGCGTCCCCATGATCGCCACGCTCTCGGCGAGGGGGAGGATGTCGCCCTCCAGGATGCCGTCGCGGATCAGCCGCTCCGCGGCCATCGCCTGGTACTCCATGCCGCGGCCCGCGACCTCGGACACGTACTCCTCGGCGACCGTGCCGTCGGGCAGCACGACGCGGAACGACGTCGGGGTGTACCAGACGCGATCGATGTCGATGCGCGCCTCGGTGCCGATGATGCTCGCGACGTCGGGGCCGGCCGCCCGCGACGACGAGAGGCTCGTCGAGATCGCGCCGCCGTCGTGCGTCATGATGGTCGCGACCTCGGAGTCGGCGCCGGTCTCGATGAGACGGGCGACCGCCGTGATGGTCTGCGGTGCGCCGAGGATGTCCCAGATGAACGAGATCGGGTAGATGCCGAGGTCGAGCAGCGCGCCGCCGCCGAGCTCGAGGGCGTTGAGCCGGTGGCTCGGGTCGGTCGGGAGCTTCTGCGTGTGGTCGGCCGTGACCGCGCGGATCTCGCCGAGCGTGCCCGCGGCGATGATCTCGCGGATGCGGACCATGTGCGGCAGATACCGCGTCCACATCGCCTCCATGGCGAGGAGTCCGCGTTCGGTCGCGATGCGCTGCAGGTCTTCCGCCTCGGCGCGGGTGAGCGTGAACGCCTTCTCGACCAGCACGTGCTTGCCGGCCTCGAGTGCGAGCTTCGCGTTCTCGTGGTGCATCGGGTGCGGGGTCGAGACGTACACGATGTCGACGTCGGGGTCGGCGACGAGCGCCTCGTAGGAGGCATGCGCGCGGGGGATGTCGAAACGCGCGGCGAACGCATCGGCCGACTCCTGCGAACGCGAGCCCACGGCGACGAGGTCGATGCCCGCGGTGCGCAGATCGGCGGCGAAGGTGTCGGCGATGAAGCCGGTGGCGAGGATTCCCCAACGAAGACCAGTCATGATCTCAGCGTAGAGGGTGCGGAGGCGTGCTCAGGGGACGAGGACGATCTTGCCCGAGGCGGCGCCGGACTCCACGAGTTCATGGGCTCGCGCCGCCTCGGCGAGAGGCAGCTCCGGTCCGAGTTCGATCGTGAAGTCGCCGCTCGCGAGAAGCGCGACGGTCGCGTCGAGGGCTTCGGCGCGCCACGCCAGCTCCTGTTCCGTGAGGGGGATCGGCGAGCCGCCCGAGAAGGCGCGGATGCCGAAGTCGGCCGCATCCGGGCCTCTGACGATCGTGGCGATGCGGTCGCGGTCGGCCACGAGCGCGAGCGAGGTCTCGATCGCCTCATCGGTGCCGGCGCCGTCGAGAGCCACTGTCACGCCCTGGGGTGCGGCAGCGCGCACGCGGTCGATGAGACCGTCGCCGTAGGCCACGGGGATCGCGCCGAGTTCGCGCAGCTGCTCGTGGCGTGCGGGGCTCGCGGTCGCGATCACGGTCGCGCCCCACGCGACGGCGAACTGCACGGCCGCCTGGCCGACCGAGCCGGAGCCGGCGTGCACGAGCAGCACGTCGCCCTCGGTCACACCGAGGGACTTCAGGGCCTGATACGCGGTGCCGGCGGGGATGCCGATGCCCGCGCCCTCCGCGGCGGTGACGGAGTCGGGAAGCGCGGCGAGCCGTTCGACCGGCACGGCGAGCAGGCTCGAGTAAGTGCCGACGGTGTCGCGGATGGCGACGCGATCGCCGACCGCGAAGCCCTCGACCCCGTCGCCGAGCGACTCGATCACACCGGCGCCGTCGAAGCCGACCGCACGCGGCTCGGTGATGGGCGGGGACGGGCGCTTCGCGCTGCGCAGCTTGCCGTCGATCGGATTGACGCCGGCGGCCACGATGCGGACGATCGCCTCCCCGGCGGTCGCGACCGGGTCGGGGGTCTCGATCAGGTGGAGAACCTCAGGTGAGCCGAATTCCGTGTACACGATCGCGCGAGCCATGCAGCCAGGCTATCCCGCATCCCGCACTCACTCATCTCCTGGTCGTTGAGCGAGGAGCGCAGCGACGAGACGAAACGCGCCGAGTACCGCGAAACGTGATGTCGGCATCCCCGAGTACTGTCATCGCGCATGGGGACTGCGTACATCCTGAGATGCGCCGACGGCACGTTGTACGTCGGCAGCACGGTCGATCTGCCTCGGCGTCTCGAGCAGCACGCCGACGGCAGCGGCAGTGCGTACACACGGCGGCGCCTCCCGGTCGAGCTCGTCTGGAGCGAGGAATTCGCACGCATCGACGACGCGTTCGCGTGGGAGAAACGCATCCAAGGATGGAGTCACGCGAAACGCATGGCGTTCGTCAACGGTGGGATCGATGCAGTACGTGGCTGGAGTGCACGCGAGCGGCAGGGGCGTCGAGCGCGGATGTGACGCGTTTCGTCTCGCTGCGCTCGCTCAACGACCGGGGAGTCCGCTCGCTCAACGACCGGGGAGTCCGCTCGCTCAACGACCGGGGAGTCCGCTCGCTCAACGAGCGAGAGCTCCCGCACTCATCTCGCGGCGAGGGCCTTCGTGATGCGCTGCGGGGACACGGGCTGCGCGGTGCCGAGGCGTTGCGCGAACACGCTCACGCGGTACTCCTCGAGCAGCCAGCGGGTCTCGACGAGCGCGGGGGACGCTCCGTCGTCGAGGGGGATCGTGCCCCCGGCATCCGCGTACAGGGTCGACATGCGCTCGAACTCGGACATGCGCGTGCGGTCCTTGCCGGGCTCGTTCGCGAGGGTCTTCAGGCGGTCGAGCATGCCGTCGAGGTATCGCGGCAGGTGCGCGAGGCGTTCGACGCCGGTCGCCGACACGAATCCGGGGTGCAGCAGCCCCGAGAGCTGGGTGCGGATGTCGTTCAGCGGGCCGAGGAGCGCGAGCGAGTTCTGCGACTTGATGCCGCGTTCGACGTCACGCGCCTTCGTGAGGATGCGCGCGACGAGCGAGACGCACGCGAACAGGTCGTCGACGAGCGCCGACGACACGTGCTCCCGCACCCGGGTGAACTCCGCCTCGGTGCGCACGATGCCCGCGGCCTCGTCCGTCGTCTGGTCGATCAGGCGCTGCACCACGGCGGCGCGGCAGTCCTCGATCAGCGCGGATGCCGACGGGTACGGCGACGCGGCGAGGGCGAGCTTCTCAGCGCTGGTGAGATGCTCCTGCACATAGGACGACGGAGAGGGGACTCCGAGCAGAACGAGACGCAGGATGCCGCGGCGCATCGCCACGGCGGCGGCGTCCGCGGTCGCCTCGACCCGCACCGAGACCGTCTTGCCCTGATCGACGATCGCCGGGTACCCGCGCACCACGCCGCCGGCGACCCGGGTGTCCAGCACCTCGGGGAGATCGCCGAACGTCCAGGCGGTGAGTCCGTCCTGCTCGATCGACGCGGTCGCGACCGCGGGGGCGGGAGCCGGGCCGCGCCCGGGGCCCGGTCGCCGCGGCGGCGCCGCGATCGACCGCGCCACGCTGCTGCGGGCGCGGTCGGCGAGATCCGCCTGGAGCGATCCGAGGTCGCGACCGGAGCCGACCACCCGCCCGCGTTCGTCGACCGCACGGAAGTTCATGCGCAGGTGTCCGGGAACGCGCTCGTCCTCGAAATCGTCGGCCGACACGAGCTGATTCGCGAGCGGCTGGATCAGGCGCGCGAGCGCCTCCTTCAGCGTGCGGCCGGGCAGCCCGCCGTGGCCCTCGGGGCCGTCTCCGGCGAGCTCGGCGCCGAACTTGTCGGCCCAGTCCGCGGCGGGCACGACATGCCGACGGATCGCCTTGGGCAAGGCGCGCAGCAGCCCGGTGACGAGCTCAGCGCGGAGCCCAGGCACCTGCCAGTCGAATCCGCGGTCCTCGATCTGGGCGAGCAGCGGCAGCGGGATCACGACGCTCACGCCGTCGTCGGGCGCGCCGGGTTCGAAGCGGTAGGCGAGACCCAGCACCTGGTCGCCCTGGGTCCACCTGGTCGGGAAGTCGCTCTGGTCGGCGCGGCTGTCGTCGTCGATCAGATCGGCCTCACGCATCACGAGGAGCTTCGGTGTCGCGGCGAGCACGTCGCGCCACCACTTCTCGAACGAGCGCACATCGAACACATCGGCGGGGATGCGCTCGTCATAGAAGCGGAAGACGGCCTCGTCGCCGGCCAGGATGTCGCGGCGGCGCTCGCGTTCCTCCAGCTTCTCCAGGCGTCGACGCAGTTCGGCGTTGCTGCGCCAGAACGCGCTCACGCGCTTGTCGATGCGGCTCGGATCCCATTCGCCCTCGACCAGTGCGTGGCGGACGAACAGCTCGCGCGAGGCCGCGCGGTCGATGCGGGCGAACTGCACCCGGCGCCGCGGGACGATCTCCAGTCCGAACAGCGTGACCTTCTCGTACGCGACCGCAGCGCCGGCATCCTTCGACCAATGCGGTTCGGTGACCTGCCTCTTCGCGAGGTCGCCGGCGAGGGCCTCGGCCCACGCCGGGTCGATCGCGGCGACCGTGCGGGCGTAGGTGCGCGACGTCTCGACGACCTCGGCGGCCATCACGGCCCGCGGGCTCTTCTTGCGCAGCGCCGAGCCGGGGAAGATCGAGAACCGGATGCCTCGGGCACCGCGATACTCCGCCTGCCGGCGCTTCTTCGGGTCGAGGCCCTTGCCGGTGTTGCGCTCGTCGAGGATGCCGATCTGCGACAGGAGCCCGGCGAGCAGTGCGCGGTGGACGGCGTCGGGATCGCTGGTGCCGCGGGCGTCCTTGTCCGTGACCAGGCTCCGCAGCTGGCGGTGCACGTCGAACCACTCGCGCACGCGCACATAGTTCAGATGCTCGGAGCGGCACAGGCGGCGGAAGGCGCTCGACCCGAGCTCGCGCTGCTTCTCGCGCAGGTGGTTCCAGAGGTTCAGGATCGAGAGGAAGTCGCTCGTCGGATCGGCGAAGCGCGCGTGCAAGCGGTCGGCCTCGTCGCGAACGCTCTGCGGCGCCTCCTGCGACGGGCGCTCCCGCACGTCCTGGATCGAGAGTCCGGCGACGATCGCCAGGACATCGCGCGCCACCGAGCCCGTCGATGCGCGGCCGGCCTCGACGAGCATGCGCGCGAATCGCGGGTCGATCGGGATGCGGGAGATGTCGCGGCCGATGCGGGTGAGGCGGGGGGAGTCGCGGGAGGTGTCGATCGCCCCCAGTTCGGTGAGCAGGTCGAACGCGGCCTTCACGCCCCGCGAGTCCGGGGGCGTGAGGAACGGGAACGCCGAGATGTCGCCGAACCCCAGCGACAGCATCTGCAGGATGACCGAGGCGAGCGATGTGCGCAGGATCTCGGGCTCGGTGAACTCGGCGCGGCGCTCGAAGTCCTCCTCGCCGTACAGGCGGATGGCGATGCCGTCGCTCGTGCGTCCGGCCCGCCCCGAGCGCTGATTCGCCGAGGCCTGGGAGATCGGCTCGATCGGAAGCCGCTGCACCTTCGAGCGTGCGCTGTAGCGGGAGATGCGTGCGGTGCCGGTGTCGATGACGTAGCGGATGCCGGGAACCGTGAGGCTGGTCTCGGCGACGTTCGTGGCGAGGATGACGCGGCGCCGTACACCGGCCACACGGCTGCGTTCGAACACGCGGTGCTGCTCGGCAGCGGAGAGCCGGCCGTACAGCGGCAGGACCTCGGTGGGCGAACGGTCGTGCGCGTAGGCCCCGCGCACGGCGTCGGCGGCGTCGCGGATCTCCGCCTCACCGGGCAGGAACACGAGCACGTCGCCGGGCGCCTCGCGGTCGAGTTCGCGCAGCGCGGCCACGATCGCCGAGACCTCGTCGACCTCGTTCTGCGCCGCGGCATCGTCGCCCTCGGCATCCGCCTCCTGCGAGCGGTAGCGGATCTCGACCGGGTACGTGCGCCCCGACACCTCGATGATCGGCGCCGGGGTGCCGTCGACCGCGGCGAAATGACGCGCGAAGCTCTCGGGGTCGATCGTCGCCGAGGTGATGACGACCTTGAGGTCGGGGCGTTCGGGGAGGATGCGGGCGAGGTAGCCGAGCAGGAAGTCGACGTTGAGCGACCGCTCGTGCGCCTCGTCGATGATGATCGTGTCGTAGCGGCGCAGCAGACGGTCGCGATTGATCTCGTTCAGCAGGATGCCGTCGGTCATGAGCGCGATGCGCGTCTCATCCGAGACCTTGTCGGTGAACCGCACCTTGTAGCCCACGAGCGTGCCGAGCTCGACCTGGAGCTCTTCCGCCACCCGCTCGGCGATCGTGCGCGCGGCGAGGCGCCGCGGCTGCGTGTGCGCGATGCGCTCGCGGCTCAGCTCGAGGCAGATCTTCGGCAGCTGGGTGGTCTTGCCCGACCCGGTCGCGCCCGCGACGATCACGACCTGATGATCGCGGATGGCGTCGGCGATCTCGTCCCTGGCGGCGCTGACGGGCAGCTCAGGGGGGAACGAGATCACGGGAGAGGACATAGCCCTCCATCGTATGACGGTATGCCGGTCCCGCGGCACGCCCGGGCGGCGGCGCGCGGCCTACTATCGTCGGGTGACCCTCGCCCTCGCCGCCCCCGCGCACTGGTTCCGCACGTTCGGGCGGCCGCCCCGCATCCTCGGCCTCGACGTCGCCCGCGGGCTCGCGATCCTCGGGATGGCGGGAGCGCACATCGGCGAGACGACGCCGTTCGATCCGTTCGACCCCGGAACGTGGCTCGATCTCGTCCATGGACGCTCGTCGATCCTCCTCGCGGTGCTCGCGGGCATCTCGATCGCCCTCATGACGGGACGCGGCGAGATCCCCGATCCGGCCAGGATGCCGAGCATCCGCCTGCACCTGCTCGGCCGCGGCGCCGTCATCTTCGTGATCGGCCTCGCGCTCGAGATGCTGAACACCCCGATCGCCGTGATCCTCACGCTCTACGGGCTGCTCTACGTGGCGGTGATCCCGTTCCTGCGGTGGCGGCCGGGGACGCTCCTCGTCGCATCCGGGATCCTCGCGCTGGCAGGTCCCGCGCTCCTCGCGCTCGTCGGCGTGCTCGCGATGTATCCGTACGGTGCGGGGATCAGCCTGGTGCTGTACGGCTCGTACCCGATCACCGTGTGGCTCGCCTTCGTGTTCGGGGGCATGGCGCTCGGGCGGTTGCGGGTGGAGCGGATCGAGACGGCGGTCGTGGCGCTCGGCGTCGGATTCGGGCTGATGGTCATCGGCTACGGCCTCGGCCTGGTCGGTGCGATCGCGGGGGTGGGGTCGTCGGATGCCGGCATGGGGGCGGGCTCGGCGAGCGGATGGAGTTCGTACCCGGAGGCTCTCGCCGACGCCGATCCGCTCGGTGCTGTGCTCCTCGCGATCTTCGGGGTCGATCCGCACTCGGGCGGCACCGCCGAGATCCTCGGATCGGGCGGGTTCGCGCTCACGGTCATCGCCCTGTGTCTGCTGCTCAGCCGTCCGCTGCGGTGGCCGCTGCTGCCGCTCGGTGCGCTGGGTTCCATGCCGCTCTCGGCATACAGTGCGCACGTGCTGTCGGTCGCGCTCATCGGGGGGCCCGGCGGGTTCTTCCAGAGCAACGCCTTCTGGGGGTGGACGGTGCTCGGCCTTCTGCTCGTCACGACGCTGTGGTCGATGTTCGTGGGCCGCGGACCGCTGGAGCGCCTGGTCGGCCGCGCCGCGATCGCTATGGCGAGTGCGCCGGGCGTCCGCGCCGTCAGATGACGTCGCGTGTCATCGCACGCGACAGGGCGGATGCCCGTGGGTAGCGTCGTCGGCATGACAGCCACCTACCGCGTCGTCGCCGTCTCGGGATCCCTGCACGAGCCGAGCAAGACCACGGCTCTCGTGCGGGCGATCGCCGGGGCCGTCGACGAGCGCGCCGAGGTCGAGATCGAGCTCATCGAGCTGACCGACATCGGTCCGTCTCTCGCCGGAGCGCTGCGTCGCGATCAGCTGCCGCCCGCGGTCGAGGAGAAGCTCGTCGCGATCGAGTCGGCCGACCTGCTGATCGTCGGCAGCCCCGTCTACCGGGCCTCGTTCACGGGCCTGTTCAAGCATCTCTTCGACTTCGTCGGCCAGTACGAGCTCGTCGGCAAGCCGGTTCTGCTCGCCGCGACCGGCGGGGGAGAGCGGCACGCGCTCATCATCGAGCACCAGTTGCGTCCGCTGTTCGCGTTCTTCCAGGCGCTCACGCTCCCGCTGGGCGTGTACGCGAGCGACACCGACTTCGACGGCTACACCATCACGTCCGAGGTGTTGCGCGCGCGCATCGACCTCGCCGCCGACCGCGCCCTCCCGCTCGTCGGCTACGCGGCCAGCCGGCCGACGGAGACCCTGCTCGTCTCCTGAGCGCCGTCGTCTCCACGGGCGTAGCGTGAGGGCATGACGAACCGGCTCGCCGACACGCTCAGCCCGTACCTCCGCGCACACGCCGACAACCCGGTCGACTGGTATCCGTGGGGGCCCGAGGCCTTCGCCGAGGCCGCCCGACGAGACGTTCCGGTGATGATCTCGATCGGGTATTCGACGTGTCACTGGTGCCACGTGATGGCACGCGAGTCCTTCGCGGACCCCGACACCGCGGCGCTCGTGAACCGGGACTTCGTGGCGGTCAAGGTCGACCGTGAGGAGCATCCCGAGGTCGACGGCGCGTACATGGCTGCGGCGTCGGCGTTCACGCAGAACCTCGGGTGGCCCCTCACGGTGTTCGCGACACCCGCGGGCCGCACGTTCTACGCCGGGACGTACTGGCCTCCGGAGGCGCGTCCTCCGCTGCCGGCCTTCCGCGATGTCCTCGCCGCCGTGCACGAGGCGTGGACGGTGCGGCGCGAGCAGGCCGAGGAGTCGGCGGATGCCGTGACCGAGGCACTCCGTCAGGCGGCGGCGACGTCGCCATCCGATCTGCCCGACGCTGCCGCGCTGGCCGCGGCGGCCTCGGCGATCGCACAGCGCGAGGATGCCGTGCACGGCGGTTTCGGCGGTGCACCGAAGTTCCCCGTCGCGACGGTGCTGTCGTTCCTGCAGGCTCCGGTCGTGCGGCGCGACGCCCCGGATGCCGCGGCGGCCGCCGACCGTGCGCTCGCCGCGATGACGGCATCCGCTCTGCACGACGAGGACGGCGGGTTCTTCCGCTATGCCACGCAGCGCGACTGGAGCGTTCCGCACTACGAGCGGATGCTGACCGACAACGCCCAGCTGCTGGATTCGGCGCTCGAGGCGGGCGACGCCGGGACGGCGCGCGGGATCGCGTCGTTCCTGCTGCGCACACTGCGTCGCGTCGACGGCGGCTTCGGTGCCGCGCAGGATTCGGAGTCGTGGATCGACGGCGCGCGCAGCGAGGGCGGCTACTACCTGCGGCCGGTCGACGAGCGAGGCGTGCTGCTTCCGCCCGCGGTCGACGGCAAGGTCATCACGGGGTGGAACGGACTCGCGATCGGCGCTCTCGCCCGCGCCGGTGCCGCGCTCGGCGAGCCGGCCTGGATCGAGGCGGCGGCGGAGGCCGCCCGCCGCGTGCTGCGCGTGAACCGCGACGCGGAGGGGGCGCTGGTGCGGGCATCGCTCGACGGCGTCGCCGCCGCGGCCGCCGCGACGACGGGTGATGCCGCGCTGCTCGCCGACGGGCTGCTCGCGCTCGCCGTCGCGACCGGCGTGGCCGAGTGGGCCGTGCAGGGACTCGGTCTGCTCGACGAGGCGATCGACGGTCTGACGGGTGATCCGCTGCTCGCGGCGCAGGGCATCGCCCACGCTCCGGATCAGACCGACGGCGACCTGCCCTCGAGCGATGCCGCCGTGGCGTCGGCGGCGCTCACCGCCTGGCGGCTCGGCGCGGGAGACCGTTACCGCGACGCGGCCGAGAAGCGGGTGCGCGCGCACGCGACCTCCGCGACGGCGCAGCCCTTCGCGCACGGCAGTCTGCTGCGCGTGGCGGCAGGGCTCATCGAACCGCCTCGGCAGATCGTCGTCGTGACCGACGATGCGCGCGGAGCACTGGCCGAGGTCGCTCGTCGAGCGGACGCCGACGTGATCGCCGTCGTGGGTCCCGCTCAGGCGCAGGCGTTCGAGGACGCCGGTCTCGAGCTCTTCGCGGCCAAGGCGCACGCACGAGAGCAGGCCTTCGACTGCCGGTCGTTCGTGTGCCGCCTGCCGGTCACAGACCCCGAGGACATCGCCCTCGCCCGCTGATCGCTCCGGTCATCCCCGGTTGCGGGGGTGCTCTTTCGCCGTGCGCTCGTTGCCGCGGCGGTAGTCGCCGGTCAGGCGCGCCATCAGCAGCTGCGGATCACCGCTCTCGACGTCGTCGAGGAACCGCGTCGCGCGCTCGCCGCGGAGCACGGTCGCGACCCGTCCGCGATGACGGATGACCACGTCGTCGCCGCGCACCGCGTACTCGAAGCCGGAGGGTTCGCCCATGACTGTCTGTCCTAGACCCAGCCCGGCAACCAGTTGTGCAGCAGCCAGAACTCGTAGGGCACGCTCATCCCCGTCCAGACCGGGTAGTAAAACGCCGAGACGAGCACGACCACTCCCAGGAAGATCAGGACGGCGCGTTCGCCGGAGCGGCGGCGAGGCAGCGGCTCGTTGCGGCGCCCGGCGATCCGCCGCAGCACGACGGCGAGCGCGATCACGAGGAACGGCGCCATCGCGACCGTGTAGAACTGGAAGATCGTGCGCTCGGGGAACATCAACCACGGAATGTAGATGGCGGCGAGGCCGACGAGTGGGAACGTGAGTGCCGGGCCCGGCGTCGGCCGACGAAGGATCCACGCGCGCACCAGGACGTAGACGAGGTAGACGGCGGCGGCGACGCTCGCGTACCAGATGACCGGATTCGGGATCGTCGAGATCACCGCGATGCAGTGGTCCACGCCGCAGGGCGCAGGGTCGGAGTCGACCCAGACCGCGGTGGGACGCAGCAGGAACGGCCATTCCCACGCGGGGCTCGCGTACGGGTGCCCGCGAGTGAGGCCCACGTGGAAGTCGAGGATCGCCTTGTGGTAGTTCCACAGCGCGATCAGGGGGTTCGGATCGCTGTGGCGGGAGTACCCGCCCGACGTGACGAGCCACCCGGTCCAGCTCACGAGGTAGGTGAGGAGGGCGGGGAACACGAGCAGCACGAACGACACGGGCCCTTGGCGGAAGGCGGCGGCAGTGGGCCACAGCACGACGCCCGCACGACGCCGCGCGAGCGCATCCGTCACCACGACGTAGAGTCCGAAAGCGGCGAGCGCGTACAGGCCCGACCACTTGACGGCTGAGGCGGCGCCGAGGGCGACACCCGCCGCGAGAAGCCACGGACGTCGCCACAGCACGCGCCCCCACATCGGGTCGGGGGCGTCGGCGTCCGGCCGTTCGAGCGCGGGGATCGTCTGCTCGCGGTCGTACAGGATGAACAGGGCGCCGAGCAGCAGGAAGAACGTGAGCGGGCCGTCGAGCAGGGCGGTGCGGCTCATCACGATGCTGAGTCCGTCGATCGCGAGGAGGCCGGAGGCGACGGTCGCGACGACGATCGACCCGGTCAGGCGACGGGCGACGAGGTAGACGAGCAGCACGGTCGCGGTGCCGAGCAGGGCGGTCGCGAGACGCCAGCCGACCGTGTTGTCCGGCCCGCCGATCGCCATGCCCAGCGCGATCAGCCACTTGCCCAGCGGTGGGTGCACCACGAAGGACCCGACGTCAGACAGGGGCAGCTTCTGCAGCGTGATGAACGCCTCGTTCGCGCCCTCGCCCCAGGTGCCCTCGTAGCCGAGCGTCCACAGCGACCAGGCGTCCTTGACGTAGTAGGTCTCGTCGAATGCGAGCTGGTGCGGGTGGCCGAGGTTCACGAGGCGCAGCACCGCGGCGACGGCGGTGACCACGAGCGGGGCGAACCAGCGCAGCATCCGGTTCCAGTCGGGATCGCGCAGGATGCGGTCTCGCAGCGCCCCGTAGCGCGTCAGCCGCTCCTCGGGAGGGGGCAGCAGCGGTACGGGCTCGGTCACCGCTCCAGCCTAGACAACGCGCCTAAGCTGGGCGGGTGATCATCCTCGCCGCCACGCCGATCGGAAACCTGGGCGACGTGTCGCGCCGCCTCGTCGAGGTGCTCGAGAACGCCGAGGTCGTCGTCGCGGAGGACACCAGGACGACCGCGCACCTGCTGCGGGCGCTGGCTATTGAGAACCGTCCGCGGCTCATCGCGCTGCACGACCACAACGAGAAGCAGAAGGCCGCCGAGCTCGCAGCCCTCGCCGCCGAGCAGGACGTCGTGGTCGTGAGCGACGCGGGGATGCCGGCGATCAGCGATCCGGGGTACGGCGTCGTCGCCGAGGCCGTCGCACAGGGGGTCACGGTCACCGCGATCCCCGGGCCGAGCGCCGTGCTGATGGCGCTCGCGATCTCGGGTCTGCCGACCGACCGCTTCACGTTCGAGGGGTTCCTGCCTCGCAAGCCCGGCGAGCGGCGTTCGGCCCTCGCGGCGTTGGCGGCAGAACCGCGCACCATGGTCTTTTTCGAGTCGCCGGCCCGTCTCGCAGGCGCCCTGGCCGACATGGGCGCCGCATTCGGCGACGCGCGTCGCATCGCGGTGTGCCGTGAGCTCACCAAGCTCTATGAGGAGGTCCGTCGCGGAACCGCGGCAGAGCTCGTCGAGTGGGCATCCGCCGGTGTCAAGGGCGAGATCGTGGTGGTGGTGGAGGGTGCTCCGCGCGTCGCCGCGTCGCCCGAGAGTGCGCTCGCGCAGGTGCAGGAACTCGTCGCGTCCGGCATCCGCTTGAAGGATGCGTGCGCCGAGGTCGCCGCCGCCACGGGACTCTCGTCGCGGGACCTGTACCAGGCGGCGCTCGCCGCCCGCCACGGATGAGCGCGACGTCCCGCGCGATCGCCGCAGCCTACGACGCGCGTGCCGAGGAGTACACCGCCATCGCGGGCGAGCTCGCGCAGATGGATCCGCGCGACATCGCGACGATCCGGGGCTGGCGCGACGATACGGCCGGCGCGCTGCTGGACGCCGGGTGCGGACCCGGTCACTGGACGGCGTTCCTCGCGGAGGGCGGACGGGAGGCCCGTGGCGTCGACCTCAGTGCGGAGTTCGTCGCGGTCGCGCGGACCCGGCATCCCGGCATCCGGTTCGAGGTGGGGTCCTTCCGCGCACTGCCCGCAGAGGACGCCTCGCTCGCCGGCATCCTCGCCTGGTACTCGCTGATCCACACGCCTCCTGAGGAGGCGCCGCTCGCACTGGCGGAGTTCGCGCGCGTCCTGCGGCCTGCCGGCACGCTCCTGCTCGGCTTCTTCGACGGGGAGCCGGGCGAGCCGTTCGCGCACGCGGTGACCGCGGCGTACTTCTGGTCGGCGGAGGCGCTCGGCGAGATGCTCGCGGACACGGGGTTCGAGGTCGAGTGGAGTGAGATCCGCGACCGCATCCCCGGCGAGATCAGTCGGCGTCCGCACGGGGCTCTTCTCGCTCGCCGCGTCTGATCCTTCCGGCACCCGGGTTACCCTGGTGCACACCCGAGCGAGCGACCGAGGAGGAGTCAGCGTGAGCAGGAAGGCGACGGTCTACGACGTCGCAGACCGGTCCGGGGTCTCGATCGCGACGGTGTCGCGCGTGCTGCGACAGCCGGATGCCGTGCGTCCGGCGACCCGCGAGCGCGTGCTCTCGGCGGTCGCCGAACTCGGCTACGTGCCCAGCGGAAGCGCGCGCGGACTGGCCGAGCGCCGCACGGGCGTGCTCGGCCTGTACTTCCCGGGCTTCGATGCGGCCGAGGACGCACCGATGCTCGACGTCTTCGGTGACCGTCCTGCTCCGCCGTTCACCGTGATGCACGAGTCGGGCGATGCCGTGCCCCAGCCCGCCATGCTGTTCCTCGACGAGGTGCTGCGCGGCGCGGAGCTGGAGGCGTGGAAGCGCGGGTTCGTGCTCATGATCGGCGTGGGACGCGACGACCCCTCCCGCGAGACCGTGCGCGACATCGCCGGCCGGGTGGACGGGCTCATGGTGCTCGCGCAGAGCGTGCCGGACGACGTTCTGGCGCGGCTCGCGCAGCGCATCCCGGTGGTGGTGCTGTCGGGTCCGCCGCGCGGAGACAGCTACGACCATGTGACGGTCAGCAACGCCGCGGCGATGACCGAGCTCACTCGTCTCGTGCTGCGCGACTGCCCGCCCGGCCGGCTCGCGTATCTCGCGGGACCCGAGGATTCCCCCGACGGCGCGCAGCGCTGGGAGGGCTTCACGGCTGCGCTCGCCGAGGTCGGAGCGACCGCCGATGCCGTCACGCTGCTGCGCGGCGAGTTCACGCGTGAGTCCGGACGTCGCGCGGGCGCGGAGCTCATCGAGCGGGGGCTCCCGAGCGCCCTGATCGCGGCGAACGACCAGATGGCGCTCGGCGCGATCGACGCGTTCCGGGCGGCCGGAGTGCGGGTGCCCGACGACGTGCGGGTCACCGGATTCGACGGCATCGAGGCCGCCGCGCTCGCCCGCCCGGCGCTGACGACGGTGCGTCAGCCGATGATCGACCTCGGCCGGGCGGCCGTGCAGCTGCTCGCGCGGCGCCTCGAGCACCCGGACGCCGAGCCGATGACGGTACGGCTGCCGCTGCAGATCCTGGTCAGGGAGAGCTCCCGCGCGTCGTGAGCCGGCGCTCAGGCCCGGTCGTGCAGCGTGATGCGGTAGCCGTCGGGGTCGGCGAACGTGAACGTGCGGCCGAACGGGCCGTCGATCGGCGCCGCCATGATCGGGTGTCCGTCGTCGACGAGGGCGTCGTGGATCGCCTGCACCTCGGTCGCGTGCATCCACAGCGCGGTGCCGACGCCCGGGTGCGGCGGGCCGTCGAGGTCGGTGCCCTCGACGATGTCGCGCAGCGCGAAGGCGATGGGCGTGGTCGTGAAGACGACGGCGTGCGGAGGGCCTGCTGGGGAGCGGACGAGTCCGAGGTACTTCTCGTAGAAGGCCTGGGACGCAGGGAGGTCGCGCACCTGGAGGGAGACGAAATCGGGGCCGGTGACGGGCATGGGCGGAGTCCTTTCGTGTCAGTTATCTGACATTCGACTCTATGTCAGAATACTGACATGCGTCAAGACGGAATCGATCTGGACACTTCCCTCGGCTACCTGCTCAAGGAGGCCTCGAGCGCGCTGCGCGTCGCGATGGAGGAGGTGCTGCGCCCGCTCGGCATGACGGTCACGCACTACTCCTGCCTCGAACTCCTCGCTCAGCGGCCCGGGCTCTCGAACTCCGAGCTCGCGCGGGGTGCCTTCGTGACCCGGCAGTCGATGAACGTGCTGCTGCAGGCTCTCGAGCGCGACGGATTCGTCACGCGACCTGACGAGGCCCCGGTCGGCAAGGCGCTGCCCGCGCGCCTCACGCCACGGGGGCGGCGCAGTCTGGAGCAGGCCAGTGCCGCGATCCGCGGCGTCGAGCAGCGCATGCTCGCAGGCCTCTCGGCGGATGATCGAGATGCCGCGCTCCGCAGTCTCCGGAGCATGGTCGACGCCCTGCGCGCCGGCCGCTAGGGCGCGCACCCCTCGCGCGAGGGGTTGCATTCCCCAAATGTATGCGCTTACACTCGGTGATGCGGCTCCGGTCGCAGGGTGTTCCGACGTGCGGAACCCCTTCATGACACAGACGACATGAGGTGGCAGCGTGGCGAAGACGCACATGCTCCGACGCTGGCGGAGAGCCGCGATCGTTGGCCTGGCGGCAGCGGCCGTCGTGCTCAGCGGATGCAGCATCCAGATCAGCTCGCAGCCCGATCCCTCCATCGGCGATGACACCATGCTCATCAACGCCGACAAGGGCAACCCGTTCTTCACGCGGAACTTCAACCCGTATCTGACGAACACGCGTACGGCGTCGCGGTGGATCTACGAACCGCTGATCCTCGTGAACCCGCTCGACAACTCGCTCAACCCGTGGCTCGCGAGCGAGTGGTCGCAGCCCGACGCCCGCACCGTCGTCATGACGATCCGCGACGACGTCGAGTGGTCGGACGGCGAGAAGCTCACGCCAGACGACGTGGCGTTCACCTTCCAGCTGCTGAAGGACAACCCCTCGCTCGACATCAAGGGCGCGTGGCAGCACCTCGAGAGCGTCGAGGTCGACGGCGACGACGTGATCATGCACCTGCAGAGCGACGACGCCCCCGCGCTCCCGATCCTCGGGCTCACCATGATCGTTCCCGAGCACATCTGGGCGGATGTGAAGGATCCCGGCACCTTCCGCAACGAGGATCCGGTCGGCACCGGACCCTTCGTGCTCGGCAACTACAACGACCAGCAGTACTCGGTGGACAAGAACCCCGATTACTGGCAGGCCGACAAGATCGAGATCGAGCACATCATCCTGCCCTCGACCAACACCCAGCTCGACACCGTGACGCGCGGCTACGACTGGTCGTACTCGTTCATCTCCGACGTCGAGGGCACCTGGGGCGCCGCGAGCCCGAACAACGAGTGGTGGTTCCCGCCTGTCGGCGTGATCGCGCTGCTGCCGAACCTCGAGGTCGCGCCCTTCGACGACGTGAACGTGCGCCGCGGCATCGCGCTCGCGCTCGACCGCGAGGAGATCGCCGAGACGGCATCCGAGGGGTACATGGAGCCCGCAGGGCAGACCGGCCTCATCCTCCCCAACCAGGAGGAGTACCTCGACCCGTCGATCCCCGACGGGGGAATGATCACGCAGGATGCGGATGCCGCGCTCGCGGCCTTCGCGGAGTCGGGCTACACGCTCGACGGCGACCGCCTCGTGGGCCCCGACGGCGAGCAGCTCGAGTTCTCGCTCACCACCGCCAACGGCTACTCGGACTGGACGCGCGCCGCGCAGGCCGTGCAGCGGCAGCTCGCCGCGGTCGGCGTGAAGGTCAGCCTGAAGCTGCCGCAGCCCGCCGGCTACCAGAGCGCGATCAGCAACGGCGACTTCGAGATGGCGATCGGCGGCATGGGCGGCGGCGACGTCTACCAGGCCTACAACAACCTGCTGTCGAGCCAGTTCTACGTCCCGTCCGGGGAGGCCACGGCCAACAACTTCGAGCGGTACCAGTCCGACGAGGTCGACGCGCTGCTCGCCGAGTACCGCGAGACGATCGACCCCGCGCGGCAGACCGAGATCACGTACGAGCTGCAGAACGTCGTGTACGACGAGCTCCCGGTGATCGGGCTCTACTACGGCGGGAGCTGGGGGCTGTTCAACGACGCCAAGTTCACGGGCTGGCCCTCGGCCGACGATCCGTACATGATCCCGCAGAACTACGACTCCGCGCCGCTCATGATCTTCACGAGGCTCGAGCGCGTGAAGGGAGACGACCAGTGAAGTACGTCCTGCAGAAGGTCGGACTGTTCGTGCTCACGCTGTGGGCCGCCGTCACCCTGAACTTCTTCCTCCCGCGCATGATGCCCGGGTCGCCCGCCGACGCGGCCATCGCGAAGCTCGCGCAGAACGGCCCGGTGTCGGATGCGACGCGAGCGGCGATCGAGGCGCAGCTCGGCGTGCCCACCGGTTCGCTGTGGGATCAGTACGTGTCGTACCTCGGACAGGTCGTGCGGCTGGACTTCGGCGTCTCGTACACGTTCTACCCGCAGAGCGTGTCGAGCATGGTCTCGACCGCCCTGCCGTACACGATCGGCCTGGTCGGCATCGTCACGATCCTCGCGTTCGTGATCGGCACGCTGATCGGCGTGACCGCAGCCTGGCGCCGCGGCACCTGGCTCGACTCCCTGCCCACGCTGACCGGATCGTTCCTCAGCACCTTCCCGTACTTCTGGACGGCGCTGCTGCTGCTGTTCTTCCTCGGGTACGTGCTGCACTGGTTCCCGACCACCGGCGCGTACGCCGCGACGACGACCCCCGGCTTCACGGGCGACTTCATCGCCGACCTCGCGCGGCACGCGGTGCTCCCGGCTCTGACGATCCTGCTCACTTCGCTCGGCGGCTGGATCATCGGCATGCGCAACGCGATGATCAACACGCTCGGTGAGGACTACGTGACGTTCGCGGAGGCGAACGGCCTGCGCGGTCGTACGATTGCGCTCCGCTACGCCGCCCGCAACGCGATCCTGCCGAACCTCACCGGCTTCGGGCTCACGCTCGGCGGCGTCGTCGGCGGATCGATCCTCGTCGAGCAGGTGTTCCAGTACCCCGGTATCGGATACCTCCTCTTCAACGCCGTGATCGGGCAGGACTACCCGCTCATGCAGGCGCTGTTCCTGATGATCACCGTGAGCGTGCTCATCGCCAACTTCCTCGTGGACATCCTCTACGGGGTTCTCGACCCGAGGACTCGCCGATGACTACAACCATGAACGTCAAAGTCCCGACCGACCGCATCGCGGCGCCCAGCCCGTGGCGCTCGTTCGGCCGCATGGTGGGCACGCTGTGGGCCAACGGCAAGGCCCGGCTCGGCCTCATCAT
Source organism: Microbacterium sp. NPDC089695 (assembly GCF_044749085.1). Lineage (NCBI taxonomy): Bacteria > Bacillati > Actinomycetota > Actinomycetes > Micrococcales > Microbacteriaceae > Microbacterium > Microbacterium sp. NPDC089695. Next base: position 178,111 of record NZ_JBIVHG010000003.1, on the reverse strand, counting down.
CCTCGGACTCTTCGTGCTGATCGCGGTGTTCGCGCCGCTGCTGGCGCCCTACGGCCCCAAGGACAACTCCTTCGAGCGCAACGCCGACGCCTCGGCCGCGCACTGGCTGGGGACGACCGCCGCGGGTGAGGACGTGCTGAGTCAGCTCATCTACGGATCGCAGATCAGCCTGCTGGTCGGCCTCGCCGCCGGCATCCTCTCGACCATCGTCGCCGTGCTGATCGGCCTCAGCTGGGGGTACATGCGCGGCTTCGCGGGCGAGGTCGTCGGGTTCATCGTGAACCTGTTCCTCGTGATCCCCGGGCTCCCGCTCATGATCGTGATCGCGGCCTACCTGCAGAACGGCGGCATCCTCATGATCATCGCGGTCATCGTGGTGACCGGCTGGGCATGGGGCGCGCGCGTGCTGCGCAGCCAGACGCAGTCGCTGCGCGGCAACGACTTCGTCACCTCGGCGCAGTTCTCCGGCGACAGCCGGGCCCGCATCGTGTTCCGCGAGATCCTGCCGAACATGACGTCGATCATCGCGGGCACGCTCTTCGGGGCGGCGACCGCGGCGATCCTCGCGGAGGCGGGGCTCGAGTTCCTCGGTCTCGGCGACTCCAGCATCGTCAGCTGGGGCACCATGCTCTACTGGGCGCAGAACTCCAACTCCCTGCTCACGGGGCAGTGGCTGCTGCTGTTCGCCCCCGGTCTGTGCATCGCACTGTTGGCGCTGAGCCTCACACTCATCAACTTCGGCGTGGACGGCATCTCCAATCCGCGCCTGCGCGAAGGGAAGGGGCGATGAGCGCCATGACCACGAGTGACATCCTCCTCGACGTGCAGGACCTCTCGGTCGAGTACGCCTCGCCCGGGGCGACGCCCGTCACCGCCGTCGACAGCGTCTCGTTCTCGCTGCGTCGCGGTGAGTTCGTCGGACTCGTCGGCGAGTCAGGGTCGGGCAAGTCGACGCTCGGCTTCGCGCTCACGCGGCTGCAGAAGCCGCCGGCGCGCATCAGCGGCGGGCGCATCCTGTTCGGCGGGCGCGACATCCGCGAGCTGGATGCCGAGGAGCTGCGCCGTCAGCGCCAGGGCGGTTTCGCGATGGTGCTGCAGTCGGGTATGAACGCGCTGAACCCCGTGCGCACGGTCGGCAACCACTTCCGCGACATCTTCGCCGCGCACGGCCACGTGCCGACGGGGGAGCGCGAGGCCAGGGCACGCGAGCTGATCGGCAAGGTCGGGCTCGACCCCGCGGTGCTCTCGCGCTACCCGGGCGAGCTGTCGGGCGGCATGCGTCAGCGCACGTCGATCGCGCTGGCTCTGTCGCTGGAGCCCCAGCTCATGGTGTTCGACGAGCCGACCACGGCGCTCGACGTGCTCGTGCAGCACGCCGTCATGGACACGATCAAGGAGCTGCAGCACTCCGAGCATTTCACCGCCATCCTGATCAGTCACGACCTCGGCATCGTGCTCGAGGCCACCGACCGGGTGATGGTCATGCACGAGGGGCGGATCGTCGAGGACGCCCCGAGCCTCGACATCCTGCAGCGCCCGCAGGACGAGTACACGCGGATGCTGTTGAGCCATTACGCCGACCCGCGCGCCGAGTCCATCTCGATCCCGGGGTTCGTCGACCTGGGTACGCGTCGTCGCGAGGGCACCTCCCGCACCGACGTGACCGAGACCGTGCCGACCGTGTCGCAGCGCGACACCCGTCGAGCGGATGCCGCGATCGTGCTCGACGGCGTGACCAAGCGCTACGCTCCGCCGCGCCGAGGCGAGAAGCCGGTCGTGGCGGTCGACGACGTGTCGTTCCGGCTCGAGCCCGGTGAGGCGCTCGCGCTCGTGGGTGCATCCGGCTCGGGCAAGTCGACGCTCGCGAAGCTCATCACGGGTGTCGAGAAGCCGACCGAGGGGAGCGTGCGCTTCGGCGACGTCGATGTCGCGTCGCTGGGACGCAAGGGGCTGCGCGATCTGCGCAAGGACGTGCAGATGGTGTTCCAGGATCCCTATGCCGCGCTCAACCCGCTGCACACGGTCGAGTACGCCCTCAGCCGCCCGGTGCGCAACTACACCTCGCTGCGCGGTGCGGAGGCGCGGGCGCGCGTGCTCGAACTGCTCGAGACCGTGGGCCTGACCCCCGTCGAGCAGTTCGCTGCCAAACTGCCGCACCAGCTCTCCGGCGGCCAGCGTCAGCGCGTCGTGATCGCGCGTGCGCTCGCGAGCGACCCGCAGGTGCTGATCGCCGACGAGCCGGTGTCGATGCTCGACGTCTCGCTGCGCGCCGGCGTGCTCGCGCTGCTCGAAGACCTGCGTGAGCGCTGGGGCATCAGCATGCTCTACATCACGCACGACCTGCTGAGCGCACGTCTCGTGACCGAGAACATCCTGGTTCTCAACAGCGGACGCGTGGTCGAGCGCGGCGAGACGGCCGAGGTGCTGCAGCATCCGGAGGACCCGTACACGGTCCAACTGCTGGATGCCGTGCCCAACCCCGCACGCATCTCGCGATAGAGAAACACCCGCACGATCGAAAGGAGCACTCGTGCTCACCTTCCCTGACGGCTTCCTCTGGGGCGCGGCGACCGCCGCCCACCAGGTGGAGGGGAACAACACGACCAGCAACTGGTGGACCATGGAGCACGCTCCCGGCTCGCCGATGGTGGAGCCCTCGGGCGACGCTGCCGACCACCTGCACCGCTATCCGGAGGACATGGGCCTGCTCGCCGCCGCAGGCCTCAACTCGTATCGCTTCTCGGTGGAGTGGGCACGCATCGAGCCGGAGCGCGGGTTCATCTCGCGGGCGATGCTCGACCACTACCGCCGCATGATCGACACCGCGCTCGGGCTCGGACTCGACCCGACCGTGACGCTCATGCACTTCACGGTGCCGCAGTGGTTCCAGAAGGACGGCTTCTGGCGCGCCTCCGACGCGGTCGACCTGTTCGCCCGCTACGTCGAGACGGTCCTGCCGATCCTCGACGACGTGACCTACGTGTGCACGATCAACGAGCCGAACATCGCCGCGATGCTCGCCGGGGGAGAGGATGCCGCGAACCTCGTGGCCTACGGCCTGCCCGACCCCGACCTCGCGGTCGCCGACACGCTGCTCGACGCGCACCACCGCGCCTCCGAGATCCTGCACTCGCGCTCCGGCATCCAGGCGGGATGGACGATCGCCACGCAGGCGTTCCACTCCACGGGCGAGCCGGGAGCCGACGAGATGCTCGCCGAGTACGGCGACCCGCGCGATCACTGGTACCTCGAGCAGTCGGCGGGAGACGACTTCGTCGGGGTGCAGGCGTACACGCGCACGTTCATCGGTCCGGAGGGTCCGCGACCGGTCTCGCCCGACGTCGAGACCACGCTGACCGGCTGGGAGTTCTTCCCCGAGGCACTCGAGATGGGCGTGCGCAGCGCCTGGGAGCGCAGCGGCGGGGTCCCGGTGCTCGTGACCGAGAACGGCATCGCCACCGGCGACGACACCAGGCGCATCGCCTACACGCAGGGCGCGCTCGAAGGCCTGCACCGGGCGATCGCCGACGGCATCGAGGTGCGCGGCTACCAGCACTGGAGCGCGCTCGACAACTACGAGTGGGCGAGCGGCTACCGGCCGACCTTCGGGCTGATCGGCTTCGACCGCGAGACGTTCGCGCGCTCGCCCAAGCCCTCGCTCGCCTGGCTCGGCGAGGTCGCCACGCGCAACGGCCTCTGAGGGGTTCACGCGGGGTTACGCTCGGTCAATGGCCCACGTCATGACCGCGCGTCGCCGCGTCCGCCTCCGCGCGGCGGCGGCCGGGCTGAGCGCGGCCGTGCTCGCGGTCGGCGCCGGCGAACTCGTCGCGGCGATCGTGGAGCCCGCGGCCAGTCCGGTCGCCGTGATCGGCAGCGGACTGATCGACCTCGCGCCCGCCTGGGCGAAGGACACCGCGATCGCGCTGTTCGGCACCGGTGACAAGGCCGCGCTGATCACGGGCATCGCGATCGTGCTCGCGGCGGTCGCGGCGCTGTCCGGCATCCTGGAGGCTCGTCGAGCGGGCATCGGCGCGGTCGTGCTCGGCGCCCTCGGGGCGCTCGCTCTCGTGGTCGCGATGACCAGACCGGGCGCCGGCCCTTTCGCGTGGCTCCCCGGCCTCGTGGCGGGTGTCGTCGCGGTGGTCGCGCTGCGGCTGCTGATGCGCGTGGTGAAGCCGATCCCTTACCTCCGCGCCGAGCCCGAGGAGCGACGGCGATTCCTGCTCTGGACGGCGGGGGTCGCCGCCGCGGGCGTCGCGGCGCTCATTGTGGGAAACGTCGCGCGCGGCGCGACCAGGTCGATCGAGGCGGTCCGCGCCGCCCTCCGGCTGCCGTCGGCCGCACGACCGGCGGCTCCGGTGCCTGCGAGCGCCGACCTCGGCATCCCGGGGCTCGCCCCGATCGTGACGCCCAACGCCGACTTCTACCGCATCGACACCGCGCTGATCGTTCCGCGCATCGACCCGGCCGACTGGCGGCTGCGCATCCACGGCATGGTCGACCGCGAGATCGTGGTGACGTGGGACGAGCTGCTGGCGCTCCCGATGCAGGAGTCGTACGTGACGCTCGCGTGCGTGTCGAACGAGGTGGGCGGGTCGCTGATCGGCAACGCCCGCTGGCTCGGTCATCCCGTCCGCGAGCTGCTCGCGCGGGCGGGGGTCGACGCCGATGCCGACATGGTGCTCTCCACCTCGTCCGACGGCTTCACGGCATCCACGCCGATCGAGGCGCTCACCGACGACCGCGACGCTCTGCTCGCAGTCGGCATGAACGGCGACCCGCTGCCGATCGAGCACGGCTTCCCGGTGCGGATGGTCGTGCCCGGGCTCTACGGGTACGTGTCGGCGACCAAATGGGTCGTCGACCTCGAGGTGACGCGCTTCGATCGTGCGACGGCGTACTGGACGACGCGGGGATGGTCGGACCGCGGTCCGGTCAAGCTCCAGTCGCGCATCGACGTGCCGCGCCGCGGTCAGAGCATCGACCCCGGGGACGCCGTGATCGCGGGCATGGCGTGGCAGCAGCACGTCGGCGTCGAGGGCGTCGAGGTGCGCGTCGACGGCGGCGCCTGGCAGCGGGCCGAGGTCGCGAGTCCGATCTCGGCGGACACCTGGGTGCAGTGGCGGCTTCCGTGGACGGCGACGACCGGATCGCACAGCATCGAGTGTCGCGCGGTGAGCACCGACGGCGACACGCAGACCTCGCAGCCGGCGGCGCCCGCGCCCGACGGTGCGCAGGGGTGGCATCGCATCGACGTGGCCGTCGGCTGAGCGCGTAACCCCCGGTCATACGACGCCTAGAATTGCTCCATGCCCGCAGGCGAATCCTTCTACATCACGACGCCCATCTACTACCCGTCCGACGTGCCTCACATCGGCCACGGGTACACCTCGGTGGCGGTCGACGCGCTCGCGCGCTGGCACCGCCAGGGCGGCGACGACACCTGGATGCTGACGGGCACCGACGAGCACGGCCAGAAGATGCTGCGTGCCGCGGCGGCGAACGGCGTGACCCCGCAGGAATGGGTCGACAAGCTGGTGACCGAGGCCTGGTTCCCGCTCCTGAAGACGCTCGACGTCGCGAACGACGACTTCATCCGCACCACGCAGGAACGGCACGAGGAGCGCGTCAAGAAGTTCGTGCAGGCGATCTACGACCGCGGCTACATCTACGCCGGCGAGTACGAGGCGCTGTACTGCGTGGGCTGCGAGGAGTTCAAGCCGGAGTCGGAGATCCTCGACGGCACGGGTCCCTTCGAGGGCCTCAAGGTGTGCGCGATCCACTCGAAGCCGCTCGAGCTGCTGCAGGAGAAGAACTACTTCTTCAAGCTCAGCGAATTCCAGGAGCGCCTGCTCGAGCTGTACAAGACCGAGCCCGACTTCATCCGTCCCGAGTCGGCGCGCAACGAGGTCGTCTCGTTCGTGCGGCAGGGCCTCAAGGATCTCTCGATCTCCCGCTCGGCGTTCGACTGGGGCATCGAGGTGCCGTGGGACCCGTCGCACGTCATCTACGTGTGGGTCGACGCGCTGCTGAACTACGCCACGGCGGTCGGCTACGGCGACGACCCCGAGACCTTCGACCGTCGCTGGCCGGCGTACCACGTGGTGGGCAAGGACATCCTGCGCTTCCACGCCGTCATCTGGCCGGCCATGCTGATGGCCGCGGGTCTCGACGTGCCCAAGGGCGTGTTCGCGCACGGGTGGTTGCTCGTGGGCGGCGAGAAGATGTCGAAGTCGAAGCTCACCGGCATCGCGCCGACCGAGATCACCGACGTCTTCGGCTCGGACGCGTACCGGTTCTACTTCCTGTCGGCGATCGCATTCGGCCAGGACGGCTCGTTCTCTTGGGAGGATCTCGCCGCGCGCTACCAGGCCGAGCTCGCGAACGGCTTCGGCAACCTCGCGTCGCGCACGACCGCGATGATCGAGAAGTACTTCGAGGGCATCGTGCCGCCGCCGGCCGAGTACCAGGAGCAGGATCTGGTCGTCCAGCGCCTCGTCGCGCGCGCGACGTCGGACGCGGATGCCGCGATCGAGCAGTTCCGCATCGATGAGGCGATCCGCGCGATCTGGACGGTCGTCGACGCCCTGAACGGCTACATCACCGCGAACGAGCCGTGGGCGCTGGCCAAACAGGCAGCGGGCGGGGACGACGAGCGGCGCGAACGCCTCGGCACCGTGCTGTACACGTGCGCCGAGGGGCTGCGTGCCCTCGCCGTGCTGCTCTCGCCGGTGATGCCGCAGTCGACCGAGAAGCTGTGGATCGCGCTCGGTGCGGCCGAGACGCTCGGGCGCGTGCAGGATCAGCCGATCCGCGAGGCGGGCGCCTGGGGGCAGCTGAAGCCCGGCACGAGCGTCAACGGTCTCGCACCGCTGTTCCCGCGGGTGGAGCAGGCCTGACCGCGGCCCGCGCCGGAGACTCCATGCCTGAGACCTACGTGCAGCGCCGGGACGGCGACGGGCGCAAGGACCTGCGGTACCCCGCGGCTCCCGAGCCTCTCGCCGTGCCGGTGTACGACAATCACGCGCACCTCGAGATCCTCGACGGGGATGAGCCGTTGTCGCTGGCCGAGCAGCTCGACCGCGCGGAGGCCGTGGGTATCGCCGGTGTCGTGCAGGCCTCGGGCGACATCGAGTCCTCGCGATGGGCGGTCGAGGCCGCCGCATCCGATCGTCGTGTGCTCGCGGCCGTGGCGATCCATCCCAACGACGCCCCGGCGTACGCCGAGCAGGGGCGTCTGGACGAGGCGCTCGCGGTGATCGACGAGCTCGCGGCGCACCCGCGCACGCGCGCGATCGGCGAGACGGGGCTCGACTTCTTCCGCACCGAGCCCGAGCGCAGGGATCCGCAGTTCGCGTCGTTCGAGGCGCACATCGCGCTCGCGAAGAAGCACGGCATCGCGATGCAGATCCACGACCGCGATGCGCACGATGCCGTGCTCGAGACCCTGGGTCGCGTGGGCGCTCCCGACACGACCGTGTTCCACTGCTTCTCGGGCGACGCCGCGATGGCTCGGCTCTGCGCGGATGCCGGATACCACCTGTCCTTCGCCGGCAACGTGACGTTCAAGAACGCCCAGAACCTGCGCGATGCGCTCGCGGTGACCCCGCTCGACCGCATCCTCGTCGAGACCGATGCGCCGTTCCTGACGCCGACCCCGCTGCGCGGACGCCCCAACGCGCCCTATCTCGTGCCGATCACGGTGCGCTTCATGGCCGCCGAGCTGGGCATCGACGTCGACGAGCTGTGCGGGCAGCTCGCCGCCAACACCCTGCGCGTCTACGGCTCCTTCGACTGACGGTCGTCTGCCAGACGCTCGTGCCACCACGCGCTCCACTGCGCGCGGATGTTCTCGACGCGGTCGGGGGCGAGGTCGTAGAGGCTGAGCAGCACCATCGTGGCGCGGGTCGCGGGGTCGTGACTGATGATCGCGAGTCCGGGACCCCAGGCGTCGACCGCGAGCCCGGTCTGATGCGCGGAGCGGAACCACACCGTGCGCGAGGCGCTGCCATCGGGGAAGGCGTCGAGTGCAGTGGACGGATCGTCCGCGAGCAGTCCGCGTAGCACCACGGTGTGCCGTGTGCCCTTCGGGTGCCGTTCGACCGCGAAGCGCAGCTGGTGCAGGAACGTCGTCCATCCCTCGGTGATGTCGTCGTAGTAGGCATCCCACTCCGGGTCGCCTGAGGGCTCTGCTCGGGTCAGCGTGACGCGCGTTCCGCCGTCGACCTCCTCGACGTCCACACGATCGCCGCCGTTCAGAACGAGAGCGCCGTCGCCCACCTCGACGTCGGTGAAGTAGATCGTCTCGATCTCCTGGTCGAGGCTGCCGTCGGGGCCGCCGTCGAACTCCCATCCGTGCCAGTGGCGGATGCGGTCGCGATCGCGGAGCGCGTCCCACACCTGATCGGGCGGCGCGGCGATCGTGACCCGGATGCGCGGGGTGTCAGTCATCGTGGTCTCCTTCGTTCGTTCGTTCCGACGGGGGCACCTTCGCCGGCGCGGGTGCGGGATGCCCGCCGGCGATGAGCCGGTAGGGGCGTCCGCCTTCGGTGTCGTGCTCGGTCGCGAGTCGTCGGACCACGTCGGCGAGTTCCTCGGCGAAACGGTGCGCGGCGTCGGGGCCGGCGAAGCGCACGTCCGCCTCGATCGTGAAAGTGAGCAGGCGTTGTCCTGCCTCATCCGCCGCTGCCTGCATCCGGGCGACGTCCCGGACGGTCTGGGATGCGACATCGACGAGGCGCTCGGCGGCGTAGTGGTCCTGGATGTCGGCGAAGGCTCGACCGACGACGGCCGGGTCGACGACGACCGCCTCGTCGCGGGCGCGGAACACGCGCTCCACGAAACCGCGACGACGCCGTTCCTCGACCAGGTCGACGAGGCCGGCCTTCTCGAGTTCCTTGAGGTGGTAGTTGACCCGCTGCCGCGGAAGGTCGAGGATCTCCGCCAGTCGGCTCGCCGACGCGGGCTCACGGAGGTGCGCGAGCAGGGTGCGCCGCACCGGTGAGAGGGCGGCGCGGATCACCTCCGGCTCGTCGAGATATCTCATGGGGATGAGTCTGCTAATTGACAAGAAGATTTGTCAATAGGGGGGAGCGGATCGGCGTTATCCAGGGGGTAGGGGACAATGGACATATGACCGTCACACTGCTCGGCGCCACCGAGATCCGCCGCCTCGCCGCCGAGCTCGATGTCACCCCCACCAAGAAGCTCGGTCAGAACTTCGTGGTCGACGCCAACACCGTGCGCAAGATCGTGCACGCTGCGCGCGTGCAGCCGGGGGAGCGCGTGGTCGAGGTGGGGCCGGGCCTCGGATCGCTGACCCTCGCGATCCTCGAGGCCGGGGCATCCGTCACGGCGGTCGAGATCGACCACAGGCTCGCCGCCCGGCTGCCGCAGACGGTCGTCGAGCACGGGGTCGAGGCCGAGCGGCTCACGGTCGTGGATGCCGATGCGCTGCGGGTGACCGAGCTCCCGGGGGAGCCGTCGGTGCTCGTCGCCAACCTGCCGTACAACGTCTCGGTGCCGGTGCTGCTGCACTTCCTCGAGACGTTCCCGTACCTGCAGCGCGGCGTGGTGATGGTGCAGGCCGAGGTCGCCGAGCGCCTCGCGGCGAAGCCGGGGTCGAAGATCTACGGATCGCCGAGCGTGAAAGCGGCCTGGTACGGCGACTGGAAGCTCTCAGGAACCGTCTCGCGCCAGGTGTTCTGGCCCGTGCCCAACGTCGACAGCCTGCTCGTGGGCTTCGACCGCTCCGAGGGCGAACGCGGCTCGGAGGATGAACGACAGCGCACGTTCGCGATCGTGGATGCCGCGTTCAACCAGCGTCGGAAGATGCTGCGGCAGGCGCTCTCGGGGCTGCTCGGCGGCTCGGCCGCCGCATCCGCGGTGCTGGTCGCCGCGGGCGTTGCGCCCACCGCGCGCGGCGAAGACCTCACCGTCGACGACTACCAGCGTGTTGCGCAGGAGGTCGCCCGGGTCGGCGACCGCGTCAGCACGGACTAATCTGGCACCGTGACCACCGACTCTCCGCGCTTCCGCCCCGACGTCCCCGAACTCCACCGCCCGTATGCCGCCGACGAGGGCCGCTACCAGCAGTTCGCCTACCGCCAGGTCGGCTCGTCCGGCCTGTACCTGCCGCCGATCTCGCTGGGGCTGTGGTGGAACTTCGGCGACAACATCCCGCTCGACAATCAGCGAGCGCTGCTGCGCCATGCGTTCGATCGCGGCATCACGCACTTCGACCTGGCGAACAACTACGGCCCGCCGTACGGCTCCGCCGAGAAGAACTTCGGGCGCATCTTCGCCGAGGACTTCCGCCCGTACCGTGACGAGCTCATCATCTCGTCGAAGGCCGGATGGGACATGTGGCCCGGGCCGTACGGCGATTTCGCGAGCCGCAAGTACATCCTCGCGAGCGCCGAGCAGTCGCTCACCCGCATGGGGCTCGACTACGTCGACATCTTCTACTCGCACCGCGTCGACCCGGTGACGCCCATCGCCGAGACGATCGGCGCGCTCGACACCCTCGTTCGTCAGGGCAAGGCGCTCTACGTGGGCATCTCCTCGTACAGCGCCGAGCGCACGGCCGAGGCCGTCGCGGTCGCGAAGGATCTGGGCACGCCGCTCGTCATCCACCAGCCGGCGTACTCGATCCTCAACCGCTGGGTCGAAGACGGCCTGACCGAGACGCTCGAGCAGTCGGGTGTCGGGGCGATCGCGTTCACGCCGCTCGCGCAGGGTCTGCTGACCGACAAGTACCTCGGCGACGGCACCGCCGATCGCGCTCAGAAGCGCGGCTCGCTGCCGGATGCTCCGCTGAGCGATCAGGCGGTGCAGGTGCTGCGCTCGCTGAACGAGGTGGCGCAGAACCGCGGTCAGTCGCTCGCCCAGCTCGCACTGCAGTGGACCCTGCGCAACCCGGTCGTCGCCTCGGCGCTGATCGGCGCCTCGCGGCCCGCACAGCTCGATGAGAACATCGCCGCCGTGAACGGGCCCGCGTTCACCGACGACGAGCTCGCCCGCATCGACGAGCTGTCGGGCTCGATCGACGTCGACCTGTGGTCCACCTCCACGGAGCTCTGACAACCCCGCCATGACCTTCGCCGCCTCCATCGAATCCGTGCACGTCCGGGCCCCGGGCAAGATCAACGTGTACCTCGGTGTGGGCGGCCGGCATGACGACGGGTATCACGCGCTCGCGACGGTGTTCCAGGCGGTGTCCCTGTACGAGGACGTCATCGCGCGGCACGCCGACGACTTCTCGATCACGGTGTCGGGCGTCGACGACCCCGACACCGTGCCCCTCGACGACCGCAATCTCGCGATGCGCGCCGCGAAGCTGCTCGCCTCGGCGGCGGACTACGGCGGCGGGGTGGCGCTCGAAGTGCGCAAGAGCGTTCCGGTCGCCGGGGGGATGGGCGGAGGCTCCGCGGACGCGGCTGCGGCGCTCGTGGCGTGCGACGCGCTGTGGGGCACCGGATTCTCCACGACCCGTCTGAACGAGCTTGCCGCACGACTCGGCGCAGATGTCCCCTTCGCGCTGCACGGCGGCACCGCGGTCGGAACGGGACGGGGAGACCAGCTCAACCCGGCACTGGCCGGCGGACGCTTCGATTGGGTGCTGGTGCCGAGCGCGCACGGACTGTCGACCCCGCTCGTCTACGCGCGCCTCGATGCCCTGCGCGACGACGAGGGGGCGCTCGCCGACGATCCGCCGCTGTCGCTCGATGTGCCGATCCCGGTGCTCCAGGCGCTGCGGTCGGGTGACCCCGAGCTGCTCTCGGAGAGCATCTACAACGACCTGCAGGAGGCGGCGCTGCACGAGCGCCCCGAACTCGAGACGACGATCCTGCGCGGCATCCACGCGGGCGCGCTGCAGGGGATCGTCTCGGGGTCTGGCCCCACGGTCGCGCTGCTGTGCGCCGATCCCGGAGCGGCCCGCGTCGTGCAGGACACGCTGCGCGATCACGGCATCGAGTCCCTCCACGTGCACGGTCCGGTGCCGGGCGCGCGGATCATCGGCTGACCCCGCCGGAGTGCTCTCGCGGCGTCTCCGACGTGCCTCCGACGTGCGCGGACCGTTCAGGAGAGCCATAATGGTGTGACGATGTGACCGTGCACATGCGAGGAGGCCTGTGATGTCCACTGCCTCCGATCGTGCCCGCTCCCCGAGCATCCGCGACGTCGCGCGACTCGCCGGCGTCTCGCACCAGACGGTGTCGCGCGTGCTCAACGACCACCCCAGCATCCGCCCGGAGACGAAGGCGAAGGTGCTCGACGCGATCGCGGTGCTCGACTACCGGCCGAATCTCGCGGCGCGCGCCCTCGTCACGAGCAGGTCGAACATGCTCGGCATCCTGTCGGCGACCGTGGGGGAGTTCGGGCCGACCTCGTCGATCGCGAGCATCGAGGAGGCAGCGCGCGAAGAGGGGTACTCGGTCTCGACGCTGAACCTTCCCGCGACGTCCCCCGAGGCCATCGGGAGCGCGGTCCGCCAGCTGGCCCGCGAACAGGTCGACGGGATCGTCGTGCTCGCCCCGCAGGTGCGGGTGTTCCACGTGCTGCGGGGTATGGCCGTCGACTTCCCCTTCGTGACGCTGCAGACCGCATCGGGCTCGGACGGCGTCAGTCTCTCTGCGGATCAGGTCGCGGGGGCGCGCGCCGCCACCGAGCACCTGATCCGACTCGGGCACACCGACATCCTGCACCTCGCCGGGCCGCAGGACTGGATCGAGGCCGAATCGCGGATGCGGGGCTATCTCGACGCCCTGCGGGAGGCGGATCTGCCGACGTTCCCGCCGATCCGTGGGGACTGGACGGCGGACTTCGGCTACTTCGCCGGGCAGGAGCTGTCGCGCCGGCGGGACTTCACGGCCGTGTTCGCCGCGAACGACCTGATGGCGATCGGGCTCATGCATGGTTTCCGGGATGCCGGCATCCGCGTTCCCGACGACGTCAGCGTGGTCGGGTTCGACGACATCCCTGTGGCGCCGCACGTCGCTCCGACGCTCACGACCGTGCACCAGGACTTCACCGAGCTGGGGCGCAGGGCGGTCAGGATCCTGCTCGCACAGATCCGTGGCGAGCAGGCGCCCGTGTACGGCCCGGTGCAGGCGACGCTGCGTGACCGGGAGTCCGCCGGCCCGCACGTCGCCCGCGTGTCACGGTAACGACACGAATTCTCGCGGCGGACTTGACATCGCTCCGTGGACGGGAGTTACATATACCAATGTGAACGGTCACATCGCACGTGACCGCACGTAGCGAGGAAGATCCGTGAGCACCACAGCAACGTTGCCGGTCGTGTCAGGCCCCATCCTGGAGATGCGCAGCATCACCAAGGAGTTCCCGGGCGTCAAGGCACTGTCTGACGTCTCGATCACCGTCCGCGCCGGAGAGATCCACGCCATCTGCGGGGAGAACGGCGCCGGGAAGTCGACCCTCATGAAGGTCCTCTCCGGCGTGTACCCCTACGGCTCCTACGACGGCGACATCCTGCTGTACGGCGAGGAGCAGCGGTACAAGGACATCGCCGCGAGCGAGCAGGCCGGCATCGCGATCATCCACCAGGAGCTCGCGCTGATCCCGGAGCTCTCCGTCACCGAGAACATCTTCCTCGGCAACGAGATCCGCAGCTTCGGCCGCATCGACTGGCAGGCGCAGCGACAGCGCGCCACCGAGCTGCTCGCCCGCGTCGGCCTCAAGGAGGATCCGGACGTCGCGATCAAGACGCTCGGCGTCGGCAAGCAGCAGCTGATCGAGATCGCGAAGGCGCTCAACAAGGACGTCAAGCTGCTGATCCTCGACGAGCCGACCGCCGCGCTGAACGAGAACGACTCCCAGCACCTGCTCGACCTGATCCTCGGCCTCAAGGCCAAGGGCATCGCGTCGATCATGATCAGCCACAAGCTCAACGAGATCGAGCAGATCGCCGACGAGATCACGATCATCCGCGACGGTCGCACGGTCGAGACACTCGACATCTCGCGCGGCGAGATCAACGAGGACCGCATCATCCGCGGCATGGTGGGCCGCTCGCTCGAGAGCCGCTACCCCGACCGCACTCCCGAGATCGGCGAGGTGTTCTTCGAAGCCAAGGACTGGTGGGTGCAGCATCCCACCGTCTCCGAGCGCATGGTCGTCAAGGGCTCGAGCATCAACGTGCGGCGCGGTGAGGTCGTGGGCATCGCGGGTCTCATGGGCGCGGGGCGCACCGAGTTCATGATGAGCCTGTTCGGACGCTCGTACGGGAACTTCCAGTCGGGCACGATCGTCAAGGACGGCCAGGAGGTCGTCATCCCCGATGTGCCCTCCGCGATCAAGCACGGCCTGGCCTACGTGAGCGAGGACCGCAAGGTGCTCGGACTCAACCTGCTCGACACGATCAAGCGCTCGGTCGTCTCGGCCAAGCTGTCGAAGATCACGCACCGCGGGGTCGTCGACGAGCGGGAGGAGTTCTCGGTCGCGGAGCGCTACCGCAAGGCGCTGCGCATCAAGACCCCGTCGGTCGAGGAGGGCGTCGGTAAGCTGTCCGGCGGAAACCAGCAGAAGGTCGTCCTCGCGAAGTGGATGTTCACCGATCCAGACCTGCTGATCCTCGACGAGCCGACCCGAGGCATCGACGTCGGAGCCAAGTACGAGATCTACGCGATCATCAACGAGCTCGCGTCCCAGGGCAAGGGCGTCATCGTGATCTCCAGCGAGCTGCCGGAGCTGCTCGGCATCTCCGACCGCATCTACACCGTCTTCGAAGGTCGGGTCACCGACTGCATCCCCGCCGACCAGGCCACACCCGAGGCCCTCATGCGCAGCATGACCTCCGCGACCCAGAAAGCATCCGCATGACCACCGACCTCACGACCACGAAGCGCGGCTTCCACTTCGGCGACATCCGCAAGATGTTCGGGAGCAACGGCACCTCGACGCTGCGCCAGTTCGGCATCCTCGGCAGCCTGATCGTCATCATCGTGCTGTTCGAGATCTTCACGCTGCTGCGCAACGGTCCGAACGGCGCGACGCTGACGCCGGGCAACGTGATCAACGTCATCAACCAGTACTCGTTCATCCTGATCCTGGCGATCGGCATGGTGATGGTGATCATCATGGGGCACATCGACCTGTCGGTCGGTTCGGTCGCGGCGTTCACCGGCATCATCGTCGCGAAGTCGATGGCCGAGTGGAACCTCCCCTGGCCGCTCGCGATCGTGCTCGGCCTGGGCGTGGGAGCTCTGGTCGGAGCGTGGCAGGGGTTCTGGGTCGCGTACGTCGGGGTCCCGGCGTTCATCGTGACCTTGGCAGGCATGCTGTTCTTCCGCGGAGCGCAGCAGTGGATCGGCGATGCGCAGACGATTCCGGTGCCCAAGGGGTTCCAGTACATCGGCACCGGTTACCTGCCCGAGGTGGGACTGCCTCTGCCGTTCAACGTGCCGACCATGATCCTGGCTCTGCTCGGTGTCGCCTGGCTGATCTTCTGGGAGATCCGCACCCGCCGCATCCAGCACAAGATGGGCTCCGAGAGCGCGCCCGTGTGGGTCAGCACGGTCAAGGTCGTGCTGCTGTCGATCGTCGTGCTCGCGGCCGGCTGGATGTTCGCGACCGGTCGTCCCGGCACGAGCTTCCCCGTCCCCGGCATCATCCTGCTGGCGCTCGTCATCATCTACTCGTTCGTGACCCGCAACACCGTGTTCGGCCGCCACATCTACGCCGTCGGCGGCAACCGACAGGCCGCGCGCCTGTCGGGTGTGAAGGACCGCTGGGTCGACTTCTTCGTCATGATGAACATGTCGGTCATGGCGGCGCTCGCCGGAATGATCTTCGTCGCCCGCTCGCAGGCATCCGGACCCAACGACGGCACCGGCTGGGAGCTCGACGCGATCGCCTCGGTGTTCATCGGTGGCGCCGCCGTCGCCGGCGGCATCGGCACCGTGATCGGCTCGATCATCGGTGGTCTCGTCATGGCCTTCCTCAACAACGGCCTCGCGCTGCTCGGCCAGGGCGCCGACGTCGTCTCGATGATCAAGGGCCTCGTGCTCCTCATCGCGGTCGGCATCGACGTCTGGAACAAGCAGCAGGGCCGCCCCTCGATCATCGGCTTCATGACCCGCCGCTTCCGCCAGCAGGAGGCCGCGACCGAGACGTTCGAGCCCAACAAGACCTATCAAGCCCCACCCGTCGACAAGACGAGCGGAAAGTAAGCGGTTCCTCAAGCGCACAGCACGCGCCGGATCCGTCACACATCAGAGAAAGAGATCACATGAAGAAGATCATCGTCACCGCGACAGCGCTCGTCGCGACGGCTGCCTTCGCGCTCACCGGCTGCTCGGCCGAGCGTGGCGGCGACACGGGATCGGGAGGCGAGGAAGCCGCTGCGGGCTTCGCCGCCGACGCCACGATCGGTGTCGCGCTGCCTGACAAGACCTCGGAGAACTGGGTCCTGGCGGGTCAGCTGTTCACCGACGGACTGGAGAAGGCCGGCTTCAAGGCCGACGTCCAGTACGCCCCGGCCACCAACACGGTCGCCGAGCAGCAGAACCAGATCCAGGCCATGGTCACCAACGGCGCCAAGGTCATCATCATCGGCGCGAAGGACGGCAAGCAGCTCGCGACCCAGGTGCAGGCGGCCAAGGATGCCGGCGCCTACGTGATCGCGTACGACCGCCTCATCGAGAACACCGACGCACTCGACTACTACGTCGCGTTCGACAACTTCAAGGTCGGAAACCTGCAGGGCCAGGCCCTGCTCGACGGTCTCGCCGAGCGTGCGGGCCACGACGCTCCGTACAACATCGAGCTGTTCTCGGGCTCGCCGGATGACGCCAACTCGAAGGTCTTCTTCGACGGCGCCATGGAGGTCCTGCAGCCGAAGATCGACGACGGCACGCTGAAGGTCGTCTCGGGTCAGACGGAGCTCGCCCAGACCGCGACCGAGGGCTGGCTCGCCGAGAACGCCCAGAACCGCATGGACACGCTGCTCACCGGCTCGTACAGCGGTGACACTGTGCTCGACGGCGTCCTCTCGCCGAACGACACGCTCGCCCGCGCCATCATCACCTCGGTGCAGCAGGCCGGTCGTCCCGTCCCGGTCGTCACGGGTCAGGACTCCGAGGTCGAGTCCGTGAAGTCGATCATGGAGGGCATCCAGTACTCCACGATCAACAAGGACACCACGCTGCTCGTCGCGCAGGCCATCAAGATGGTCGGCGAGCTTCAGAAGGGCGAAGAGGTCGACGTCAACGACACCGAGTCCTACGACAACGGCTCCAAGGTCGTCCCGTCGTACCTGCTCGACCCGGTGATCGTCACCAAGGAGAACGCAGCCGACGCGTACGCGAACGTCCCGAGCCTGCTCGAGATCGTGAAGTCGTACCAGTAAGCACGTTGTGCAGTGCGGGAGCCGTCCGGGTCGTCAGACCCGGGCGGCTCTTCCGCGTTGACTCTTGTGTTGTTCTCGTGTTGACGGCGCGTGTGGTCAGCAGTCGGCAACGGGTGTGGTGATTGCAGCATCCAGGACGAGCTTGCGGTGTTCGACGATGAACCTCAGTTCGACCCGCTGCGCATCGGGTACGTCGCCGTAGGGAGCGGTCGCGCCCGTCGCCCCTTCGAACGCGACGGTCGACGTGTCAAGGCATGCCATCGCCGCGATGGATCCGTCGGATCGGATGTCGAGGACCTCGAATCGCTCGATGCTGATCTCTCCGAACATCGTGAGCTCGTGGGCGTGAGCGAACGTCAGCTGGGCTGAATCTGTCACCTGCATGTTCTCGCTCGTGAGTCCGCCGAAGAGTACCCATGAGGTCGGGTCGCGAAAGTCGACGTCGTTCATCGCCTTCGTGTACGACCGGTAGACCTGTTCGGCTGCCTCGGCTGCCTCGGCTGCCTCGGCTGGATCGGTGTTCTCGGTGTTCTCGGCGACCTCGGTGGGCGTTGTCACGGGCTCCCCTCTGGACGCGAGTGTGCATCCCGACAGGGTGAGCGTGACGGCGGCAGCGATGGCGAGCGTGAGCCCGGCGCCGATCGCGGTGAGCCGAGGCGATCGTGTCGCGGATGGTGTTCGGATGTCGTGAAGTGCGGTCATCGCGCCACGGTAGAGGCGAGGTGGGGTGGGGTGGGGTCGTGACGGCGTTTTCCGCAGGGATCGTGAGGTAAACGGGGATCGACGTGAGTGTGGAGAGCGAGTCGTACGCGCCGACGTATGTTTCAGGAAGCGCGCGTTAGAGCGGCGTTGTCAGAACGGCGCGAGGTCTGTCGCCGCCGAGGTGAACGTGACGGTGTTCTGTGGCGGCGGCGTGTCGATGTAGGTGCGCCCCGTGGGACTGGTCCACTCGAGAACACCGCCGTTCCGTTGTTCGACGTGCCACGGGGAGTGGTGCTTCAGCACGTGGTGCCGTCGGCAGAACTGCGCGAGGTTCGTGTCTCGCGTCTCTCCGCCGGTGGCGGCGTCGTGATTGTGATCGAGGTCGCACTTCCGTGCGGCGATCCCGCACGCGGGGAATCGACACCGTCGATCTCGCGCCCGTAGGTGTCGTCGAAGATGCTCACTCGGCCGGTAGCGGTCGACAGCGAGCATCTGACCGGTGATCGGGTGGGTGAGTACGCGGTCCCATCCGCTCGCCGTGCCCGCGAGGACCCGAGCCGTCTCGGCATCGACCGGCATGACTCCGTCGAGCTCCGCTGGCGGGAGCGCCGGGCTCGTCGCGCGTGGATCGAAGGAACCATCGAGGGGCGTGTCCGTGAGAGCGGTGGCGATGTCGGTCTGCGTGTCGTCGCTCTGCGCGTCTTCGACCTGCGACTCGCGGGCAGGATCTCCGCTCGACTGGGGGCGATCTTCAAGGAGCGTCAGCACGGGCACAGTGATCTCGACGCGCGCGCGGATCGCGCCCAGCATCCCATCGGCGGTGTCGTGGCCGCTCGGCGTTCCCGTGAGCAGGAGATCTGTCAACAGGTCGGCGCGGATCTCGTCGACCGTGCGCTCGTCGACCGCGCTCGTGCCCTGGCCTGCGCTCTCGCGGGCCAGACGCCTGTTCTCGTCGCGCACCGCGTGCGCGGCCTGCGAGAGGCGGTCGAACATGCCGTGCACCAGCACGGCCGGGGCGTGCACGTGCAGTGCGGCCATGCCGTCGTCGCCGTCGGTCATCCAGACGCGGCGCGTCGCTCGAGCGTCTCGATGCCGTTCATCGATCGATCGCGTGAGGAAGCGCTCCGCCACGCGACGGGCCAGCGGACGCAGCCGGTTCGGGGACTCCTCCTCGGCGAGGGGGACCATGATCGCGGCATACGCCTCACGGTCGACGTCGTCGACCAGGTGCGAACCGGCATCGACGATCACCCGCGAGTGCGCGGGGCTGATGCGGCCGGCGCCCTGCGCGGCCCACACGGTCGGGAAGAGGTCGACGAGGAGCGAGGCGTCCGCCATGCGGCGCTCGATCGTCCGATCGCTCACGCGTTGCACCGCGCCCAGCTCTGCCGCGACCGACCGGATCGCATGATCTCCGCGGTCGGGGTGATCTCCCTGTCGCGCGATATCCATTGCCAATCGGTTTGCCAGCGCGAGAAGTCCGTCGCGTGCGGCATGCATCGACGAGATCGTCCGTTCCGCAGCATCCATCGTCGCGACGAGATCCGCGAGAGCGGTCATCTGCGCGTCGGTCGCGTCGATCAGTGCTGTCATGAGAACAGCCAATCATCGACCGCCGACATTCGAACAAAAATTCGAACAGATTTGTCCCGTACGCCGATATGCGAGTAGTGAACCGCTCCGAGCCGCACCGACGCGACCGTACCCTGTCACCCGCGCTTACGCGGCGAGGTGCATCCGTCCGCCCTGCGTGCCGTAGATCGCTTCGCCGACTCAGGACACTGGCTGACCGAGGAGAACCCCGACGCCGTCGTCCGTGAGATCCTCGACGCGGTGGGGCGATGAGCATGTCATCCGCCGCCGTCACTTCAGGGAGGATGCGATGACGCACCGTCACAAGACCGATTCCGGCGTCACGACGCGCGACGACCTCGAGGCGCGCATCGAGCAGTGCCGGACGCTGATCCTCGGCAGCCTCGACGGGCTGACGGAGGAACAGGCGCGCGAGATCGTCGTCCCCGGCAGGCCGTCGGTGCTCGGGGTCGTGCGACACACGGCGTACGTCGAGGGGGTGTGGTTCGGCGAGGCGATCACGGGTCGTCCGCGGGCCGAGCTCGGGCTCTCGGTGGCGACCGCGAACTCGTGGAAGACCCGGAAGGCCGACACGATCGCGTCGGTGACCGCGCACTGCCGCGAGATCCACGAGCACGCGCGCGCGAACCTCGCAGGGCTCGACCTCGACGACGTCGTGACGGGGCGTCATCCGCGCACGGTGCTCAGCCTCTACACGCACGTGCTCGACGAGCTCGCCTGGAACACGGGCCAGCTCGACATCCTCCGGGCGCTCGCCGAGACCCGCTGACGCCGGCCGGACCAACGCCCCGCCCGACTACCCTGGAAGACGCTATGGCACATCTTCTGGGGGCTGAGGCCCTGCATCTCGAATACCCGACGAGAGTCGTGTTCGACTCCGTGACCCTCGGCATCGAGGAAGGCGATCGCATCGGCATCGTCGGCCGCAACGGCGACGGTAAGTCGAGCCTGCTCGGGATGCTGGCGGGGCGCAAGGAGCCGGACTCCGGCCGCGTCACGGTGCGCGGCGGCACGACGATCGGCGTGCTCGACCAGGCCGACACGCTCGACGACGACCTCACGATCGCCCAGGCCGTCGTGGGCGACACCCCCGAGCACGAGTGGGCCGGCGACGCCCGCATCCGCGACGTGATCGAGGGACTTCTGTCCGAACTGCCCTGGGATGCCCGCATCGGCTCCCTCAGCGGAGGGCAGCGGCGCCGCGTCGCGCTCGCCGCCCTGCTCGCGGGCGACTGGGACGTCATCGCGCTCGACGAGCCCACCAACCACCTCGACGTCGAGGCCATCACCTGGCTCGCCGGTCACCTGAAGAAGCGCTGGCCCGCGAACTCCGGCGCCCTGCTCGTCGTGACCCACGACCGGTGGTTCCTCGACGAGATCTGCACCGAGACCTGGGAGGTGCACGACCGCATCGTCGAGCCCTTCGAGGGCGGCTACGCGGCGTACATCCTGCAGCGCGTCGAGCGCGACCGCATGGCCGCCGCGACCGAGGCGAAACGGCAGAACCTCGCGCGCAAGGAGCTCGCGTGGCTGCGCCGCGGAGCCCCCGCCCGCACGAGCAAGCCGAAGTTCCGCATCGACGCGGCGAACGAGCTCATCGCGGATGTGCCGGAGATCCGCGACAAGGTCTCCCTGCAGTCGCTCGCGGTGTCGCGGCTCGGCAAGGACGTCGTCGACCTCCTGGATGTGGGGGTCGCGTACCCGGTCGAGGGCGGCGGCACGAAGCGCGTGCTCAGCGACGTGGAGTGGCGCATCGCGCCGGGTGAGCGCACCGGCATCCTGGGCGTCAACGGCGCAGGCAAGTCGACCCTGCTCGGTCTCATCGCGGGCACGGTCGAGCCGACCGAGGGGCGCGTCAAGCGCGGCACCACGGTCAGGGTCAAGACGCTCACGCAGCGTCTCGACGAGCTCGAGCAGCACTGGAACGACCCGGTGCGCGTCGTGATCTCCGGGCTGCGGACCTCGTACACGATGGGTGCGGGATCGAAGGCGCAGGATCTCACGCCCGGGCAACTGCTCGAGCGGCTCGGCTTCTCGTCGGCGCAGCTCTCGACCCCGGTCAAGGACCTCTCCGGCGGTCAGCAGCGCCGGCTGCAGCTGTTGCTCGTGCTCCTCGACCAGCCGAACGTGCTGATCCTCGACGAGCCCACGAACGACATGGACACCGACATGCTCGCGGCGATCGAGGACCTCCTCGACTCGTGGTCGGGCACGCTGCTGGTCGTGAGTCACGACCGGTACTTCCTGGAGCGCGTGACCGACCAGCAGTACGCGATCCTGGGCGGCCACCTGCGTCACCTCCCCGGCGGGGTCGACGAGTACCTGCGTCTGCGGCACCTGCAGGATGCGGCACCCGCGGCGGCACCCACGGCGTCGGAAGCGGATGCCGTGCCGGCGACGCCCGGACTGGACGGCGCCGCGCTGCGCGCCGCGCAGAAGGAGGTCTCGGCGCTGGAGCGTCGCATCCAGAAGCTCACGCAGCAGGTCGACACGGCCAAGCATGCGCTCGCGGAGCACGACCAGTCGGACTATGCCGGGCTGGGGGAGCGGATGAAGAAGATCGGCGAGCAGGAGGCCGAGATCGAAGAGCTCGAGCTGCGCTGGTTCGAGCTCACCGAGCAGATCGGCTGACCGGGACGACACGCCAGGGGAGAGAGTTAGGTTTGGCTACCCTAAGTGGCTGCGGTTAGGGTCGAAGGAATCCCGTTCGACGACAGAAATGGTCATGCCGTGAATCGCCGCCTCGCCCTCGCCGCCCTCGTCTCCGCCTCCGCGCTGCTGCTCGCCTCCTGCGCATCCGCGGACGTCTCGGGAGAACCTGCTGCCGCGGACGGCGACGGCGTCACACTCGTGCACCCCTCGATCGAGGGCCTCGAGATCGCCTTCGACGCGCAGCCCGAGAACATCGTCATGGACTGCTACGCCTACAGCTCGCTGCACGAGTACGGCATCGAGCCGGTCGCCCTGTTCGGCTACGGGTGCGACAACCCGTTCGTGATGGGCGACGCCGACATCAGCGACATCCCGGTCGTCGGGAAGGACGGCGAGATCGATGTCGAGGAGCTGGCCGAGCTGCGGCCCGACGCGATCGTCGGACAGGGCACGGCCGACGGGTGGCAGTGGTTCGACGAGGACGTCAACGCGCAGATCACGCGCGTCGCGCCCTTCGTGGCGCTGCCCGGCGGCGACACGATCGACGGTCGCATCGCCGACACCCGCGAGATCGCCGACTTCTTCGGCGGCGATGTCGCTTCCGAGGAGATCCTCGCCTCCGACGAGGACCTGGAGGCCGCGAAGGAGGCGGTCCGCGCCGCGACCGCCGACAGCGGCCTCAACATCATGCTCACGAGCCCCACCAAGGAGATGCTCTACACGGGCGTCGGATTCGCGCAGGCCGATCTGCTCGAAGAGCTCGGCGCCACGATCGTCGGCGCCGACGCCCCCGCGACGGGCAACCCCTGGGGCCAGGTCGCGTGGGAGGATGCCTCGACCTACCCGGCCGACATCCTTCTGATCGAGGGCTACAACGACGACTTCTCCTTCTCGGCCGAGCTGTGGGACGCCCTGCCCGCCGTCACTGCCGACCAGCTCGGCGCGTGGAGCTCGAAGGGCGCCATGACCGCCTCCACCTACGCGCAGTGGCTGAACGACGTCGCCGACCTCGTCTCGGCATCCGCGAAGGTCGTCTGATCCCCTCCCACCTGACGATCTGATGTCGCAGGTCTCGCTCGCAGAGCCGCGCCTCGACGGGGAGCACTCCGGTGCTCCCCGTCGCTGGGTCGGTCTCGTCCCGCTCCTGATCCTCTGCGTGCTCGCGCTCACCGCCAGCATGCTCGTGGGGTCGCGCGCGGTCGCCCCCGACGCCGTGCTGCACGTTCTCCTGCATCCCGACCCCGATGACGCGATCTCGCAGACCGTCTGGTTCTCCCGCGTGCCCCGCACGGTGCTGATCCTGGTCGCGGGGGCGGCACTGGGAGTCGCCGGGGCCCTCATGCAGGCCGTCACCCGCAACCCGATGACCGATCCCGGCATCCTCGGCGTGAATGCCGGGGCCTCGTTGGCGGTCGTCGTGGGGTTGGCCTTCTTCGCGGTGACCGACATCTCGCAGTACATGTGGTGGTCGTTCGTCGGAGCGATGCTGACCTCGGTGCTCGTCTTCGTGATCGGCAACACCGGAGCCGCGCGCGGCAACCCCGTGCGGATGACGCTGTCGGGCGTCGCTCTCGGGGCTGTGCTATCGGGGTTCAGCTCGGCCGTGCTGCTGTCGAACTCCGAGGTGCTCGAGCGCATGCGCGGCTGGTCCGCCGGCACGACGGCATCCCAACCGCTCGACGCGACGATGGCGATCGTGCCCTTCATCGTCGCGGGTCTCGTGATCGCGATGCTCAGCTCCCGATCACTCGATGTGCTGTCGCTCGGTGAGGCGTCGGCCGTCGCGATGGGCGCCCACCCGAACCGCATCCGTCTCGTCGCCCTCGTGGCGATCGCTCTGCTCGCCGGCGGCGCGACCGCCGCTGCCGGCCCGATCGGCTTCCTCGGTCTCCTCGCCCCGCACGTCGCCCGCATGATCGTCGGTCCCCATCAGGGCTGGATCATGGCCTACTCGGTGCTCATCGCGCCGATCGTCCTGGGGTTCGCCGACGTGCTCGGGCGCATCATCACGGCGGGCGAGGTGCCGGTCGGCGTCGTCACGGCGTTCATCGGCGCTCCCGTGCTCATCTGGATGGTCCGGCGCTTCCGGGTCTCGGAGGTGTGACGCATGACCGATCTCGACTTCGGCCGAAGGATGCTCCGGGTCGGCCCACCCGGCCGTCCGCTGATGCTCGTCGACGCTCGCTCGCTGAGCGTGTGCGCGGTGCTGTGGATCGCGACGGCGGCGCTCGCCGTGTTCGCGGTGTTCTCCGGGTCGGCGCAGATCACCTTTCCCGAGGCGATCGCCGCTCTCATCGGCCGCGGCGACGACTACACGACCATGGTCGTGCTGGAGTGGCGGGCGCCGCGCATCGTCCTGGCCGTGCTGCTCGGCACGTGTCTCGCGATGAGCGGCGCGATCTTCCAGAACCTCACCGGCAACCCGCTGGGATCGCCCGACGTGATCGGCTTCCAGACCGGCTCGTACACCGGCGCGCTCGTCGTGATGCTGCTGCTCGGCGGCGGGTCGGCGGCAGTCATGGGAGGGGCGCTGGCGGGCGGGGTGGTCACGGCGTTCCTCGTGTTCCTCCTCGCCTCCCGGCGCGGGGTCGTGCGCGGAGTGCGGCTCATCATCGTCGGCATCGGGGTGAGCGCGATGCTCGCCTCCGTCAACGTGTGGATCCTGTTGAACGCGACCGTGGAGGATGCGATCATGGCCGGCCTCTGGGGCGCGGGCAACCTCTCGGGGGTCTCGTGGCCCACGGTCGCGATGACCCTCGGCGGTTCCGGTGTGTTCATCCTCGGCGCTCTCGCCCTGAGCCGTCCGATGCGTCTCATGCAGATCGGCGTGCCGTTCGCGACCGCACTGGGGCAGAACGTCCGGCTGGTGCAGGTGGCCGCGATCGTCGTGGGCGTCGGACTCACGGCCCTCGCGACCGCGACCGTCGGGCCGATCTCGTTCATCGCGCTCGCCGCCCCGCAGATCGCGCGCCGGATCGTGCGCTCCGACGGACTCGCGCTGGGTCCGACCGCTGCGGTCGGATCGCTGCTGCTGCTCCTCGCCGACGTCGTCGCCCAGCGCATCCATCCCGATTCGCCGCTCCCGGTCGGCATCGTGACCGTCTCGATCGGCGGACTGTACTTCCTGTGGCTGCTCCTGAGAGAGGGAAAGAGAAGATGACCCGTCTGACCGTCGCGGAGGCCGCGCTCGGCTATGCCGATCGGATCGTCTGCGAGGAGGTGTCCGTCGAGATCCCCGACGGCGCCTTCACCGTGATCGTCGGGCCGAACGCGTGCGGCAAGTCGACGCTGCTCAAGAGTCTCACCCGGCTGCTGGAGCCCGCGCGCGGGCGCGTGCTGCTCGACGGCGAGAGCCTGCACCGGCTCCCGACCAAACAGGTCGCGCGCGAGGTCGGGCTCCTGCCCCAGGGGCCCGTCGCCCCCGACGGCATCCGCGTGATCGACCTCGTGTCGCGCGGGCGCTACCCGCATCAGAAGCTCTTCTCGCCGTGGTCGCCGGAAGACGAGGCCGCGGTCGCCGGGGCCATGGACGCCACCGGCATCCGGCACCTGTCCGGTCGCCTGGTTGACGAGCTGTCCGGTGGGCAGCGACAGCGCGTGTGGATGGCGGTGGCACTCGCCCAGCGGACGCCGATCCTGCTGCTCGACGAGCCGACGACGTACCTCGACCTCAGTCACCAGATCGAGTTGCTGGAGCTCTGCCGATCGTTGAACCGGACGCAGGGCCACACGCTCGTCGCGGTGCTGCACGACCTGAACCAGGCCGCGCGGTACGCCGATCACATCGTCGCGATGAAGGACGGAGCGGTCGTCGCGGCCGGTCGACCCGATGAGGTCATCACCGAGTCGCTCGTGGCGCACGTGTTCGGGCTGGACGCCCGGGTGATCCCCGATCCCGAATCGGGGAGCCCGCTCGTGGTTCCGCGCTGGTCGCACGGCTGAGAGAGGAATATCCTTCTCCCATCTGCGTTGGGAGACAGGGATGGAAGGCCTCGAAGTAACCGTCCTGATCGGACTCACGATCCTCGTCGGAGCACTGCTCGCGCCTCGCGTGCGCCTCGCGCTCCCTCTCGTCCTCGTCATCCTCGGTCTCGCGCTCGGCTTCGTGCCGCAGCTGCGTGAGATCCAGCTGCCGCCCGAGACCGTGCTGCTGCTGTTCCTCCCGGTGATGCTGTTCTGGGAGAGCCTCACGACCTCCCTGCGCTCGATCCGCCGGGATTTCCGATACATCCTGCCCATGAGCACGCTGCTCGTGGTCGCGTCGGCGTTCGCGGTCGCCGGCATCGGGCTGCTGTTCGGCATGCCGTGGGAGACCGCCCTGATCCTCGGCGCCGCGGTCGCGCCGCCGGACGCCACGGCGGTCGCGGCCCTCGGCCGCCTGCTGCCCCGGCGCATGTTTATGAAGCTCAAGGCCGAGAGCCTGACGAACGACGGCACGGCGCTCGTGCTCTACGCGATCGCGGTGTCGCTCGCGCTCGGCGGCAACGTCACGCCGCTGTCGGTGACCATGTCGGTGTTGATGTCGTACCTGGGCGGCGTCGCGGCCGGCGTCATCATCGCCGTGCTCGGCTACCTCCTGCTGCGGAGCTCCTCGTCGACCGCCGTCATCAACGTGACCCTGCTGCTCATCCCGTTCTCGGCGTTCCTGCTCGCGGAGATCGTGCACGCGTCGGGCGTGCTCGCCGTGGTCGTGGCCGGGCTGATCGTCGCCTACGTCTCGCCGCGCGTGACGACCGCGTCGTCGCGGCGCCAGGCCGACGCCGCGTGGCCGTTCGGGGTGTTCCTCCTCAACGGCGCCCTGTTCGTGCTGATCGGTCTCGAGGTGCAGTACGTCGCGCACGAGATCTCGGGGGCCGAGATCGGCCGCCTCGTGCTCATCACGCTCGCGGTGTGGGCGGTGCTGCTCGTCGTCCGCTACGTGTTCCAGTTGCTGAATGTGCTGCAGCGGCAGACCGGTCCACGACCGGCCCGCGGGGCACGCGCACGGGCACGGGCCGTGTCGACCGTCGCGGGCATGCGCGGGGCGGTGTCGCTCGCGATCGCGCTGTCGGTGCCGGCGTCCGCCGCCACGGGCGGAGAGATCGCCGGGCGCGACGAGATCGTGTTCGTGACCGCCGGCGTGATCCTGTTGAGCCTGCTCGTGCAGGCCCCGCTGCTGCCGGCGATCGTGCGCTGGGCGCGGTTCCCGGTCGACCATGTCGAGGCCGAGGAGTACGAGCTCGCGGAGCGCACGATCTCGGGAGCCGCGCTCTCGGCGATCGACGATCTCGCGGTCGAGCACGGCATCGGTCAGGAGGTGCGCGACCGCGTGCGGGCCGAGGGCTACCAGATGCTGGAGTTCTCGAACGCGAAGGCGCTCGCGCGCGAACAGGCGATCGTGGATGCCGAGGCGAAGGCGCTCGACGACCTCCTCGACGAACCCGATCCGCTGGGCGCGGCGGGCACGGCCGGTGCGAGCACCATCGGGGGAGGGGATGCGGGGTCTGCCGCGTCTCCTGGCCGCGAGCTCACGGACGACGACGGCTCCGCCGCCGAGGGCGAGGTGCGGACGCTGCAGATGATCGCCACCTCGACCGACGTCGACGTCATGCAGCGGTCGCCGCTGCTGCGCCATGAGGAGCACACGCGACTCAAGCTCGCCCTCCTGGAGCGCAAGCGGGAAGTGCTGCTGGGCCTCCGCCGCTCGGGTACGGTCGACGACCTCGTCGTGCGCCGTATCTCCGCCCGGCTCGACCTCGAGCAGGTGAGGCTGCAGGGCATCGAGGAGTTCGACTGACGCGGCATGACCCGCTGTGACGCTCTGTGACGCCTGACTGTCGGGTCGTCGAGCGGCCTGCCTACCGTAGTCGAGTCCCCGCAGAAAGAGGAAGCACCCGTATGTCCCGCCGCACCACCTCCGTCATCGCCGCGCTCGCCGCGGTCCCGCTCTTCGTCGCCCTGTCGGGCTGCGCCACCGCATCGTCCGACGCCGGCTCCGGCGACTCCGGATCCGCGGACGAGACTGTCAAGATCGGCGTGGTCAGTAAGGGCGACGCGCAGTGGGCCCCGTTCGTCGAGGCCGCCGCCGAGGAGGGCATCACAGTCGAGCTCGTCGACTTCGGCTCCTACGAGCAGCCGAACCCCGCACTGAGCGAGGGCGAGATCGACCTCAACCAGTTCCAGCACATCGTGTACCTGGCCGAGTACAACAACGCCTCGGGCTCCGACCTCACGCCGATCGGGTCGACCGCGATCTATCCGCTCGGCCTGTACTCGACGAAGTACGACGACGTCGACGACATCCCCGAGGGCGAGACCGTCGCCGTTCCTGATGACGCTTCGAACCAGGCGCGCGCGCTCAACGTGCTGCAGCAGGCCGGGCTCGTCGAGCTCAAGGACGGCGGTACCCCGTACTCCGACCTCGCGCAGGTCGACACCGACACGTCGAAGGTCAAGATCACCGCGCTCGAGGCCGCGCTGATCCCGACCTCCCTGCCCGATGTCGCCGCAGCGATCATCAACAACGACTTCGTCGAGGACGCCGGTCTGACGTTCGACGATGCGATCGCGCAGGACGATCCCGAGGACCCGAACGCGCTACCGTACGTCAACATCTTCGCCGCACGCGCCGAGGACTCCGACAACGAGACCTACCTCAAGCTCGTCGAGATCTTCCAGACGAACGAGGACGTCCAGGCAGGCCTTCAGGAGTCTTCCGGCGACATCGCCCTTCCTCTCCAGGTCCCTGCCTCCGATCTCGTAGCCTCGCTCGCGAAGGTGCAGAAGGAAGCCGACGCCAAGAAGTGACTCGGCGCGGGGTGAGACCCGCCCCGCGTGATGCGAGAGAATCGGGTGGCGCCTCGCGCGTCACCCGATTCGTCGTTCACCGCCGCACGCGACCTCCCACCGACACACCGAACCCGGAGCATCCATGCCGATCGTGAGCCTGAACGCCGTGTCCAAGGCGTATCCGTCCCGCACCGCGGGGGAACCCGAGGTCATCGCCGTCGACGACGTCACCCTCGAGATCGAGAAGGGCGACGTCTTCGGCATCATCGGGTACTCGGGCGCAGGCAAGTCGACTCTCGTGCGTCTCATCAACGCGCTCGAACCCGCCACGAGCGGCACGATCCACGTGGGCGACGTCGACATCACCGCGCTGTCGGAGAGCGCCCTGCGGAAGGTGCGCGGCGGCATCGGCATGATCTTCCAGCAGTTCAACCTCTTCTCGTCGCGCACCGTGAAGGCGAACGTCGCCTACCCGTTGAAGCTCGCCGGCTGGTCGAAGGCCGACATAGAGCAGCGCGTGACCGAGCTCCTCGCGTTCGTCGGGTTGTCCGACAAGGCGAAGGCGTACCCCGAGCAGCTGTCCGGCGGGCAGAAGCAACGCGTCGGCATCGCCCGTGCTCTCGCCACGAAGCCCGCGATCCTCCTCGCCGACGAGGCCACCAGCGCACTCGACCCGCAGACGACGCACGAGGTGCTCGACCTCCTGAAGCGCGTGAACCGGGAGCAGGGCGTCACGATCATCGTCATCACGCACGAGATGGACGTGATCCAGACCATCGCGACCAAGGTCGCGGTCATGGAGCGCGGGCGCGTGATCGAGCAGGGCGACGTGTTCGAGGTGTTCTCGGCACCGCAGAACCCGGCCTCACAGCGCTTCGTGGGGACAGTCGTGAAGGGCGTCCCCTCGCCCGCCGAGCTGGCGGTGCTCCGCGAACGCCACGCCGGCAGGATCGTGACCCTCTCTTTCCGCGACGGCGACTCCTCGCAGGCGCAGGTCTTCGTCGAGCTCGCCGCCGCCGGGCTCGACTTCGAGCTCGTGTACGGCGGCATCAACGACATCCGCGGGCGGGCCTTCGGGCATCTGACGCTAGCGATACGCGGTGACGGCGCCGCGATCGACCGCACGCTCGCGACGATCGGCGAACGCGTCGATGTCACGGAGCTCGCCGGAGAGGAGGCCCGCTGATGGATCGCCTGATCGAACTGGGCCCGGAGTTCTGGTCCGCCGCCCTCGAGACGCTCTACATGACGACCTTCGCGCTCGTGCTCGGCGGGGTGCTGGGGCTCGTGATCGGCGTCATCCTCTACGTCACACGCCCCGGTGGGCTGATGCAGAACCGCGTCGTGGCGGCGATCGCGAACCTCGCCGTGAACTTCTTCCGACCCATCCCGTTCGTGCTCTTCGTCGCGGTCGCGCAGCCCTTCGCGCGGGCCGTGGTCGGCTCCGGGATCGGGACGACGGCCGGCGCCTTCATCATCGGCATCGCGGCGGCCTTCGCGATCGGCCGCATCGTCGAGCAGCATCTCGTGTCGGTCTCGCCCGGGGTCATCGAGGCGGCGAAGTCGATGGGCGCGAGCCCGCTGCGCATCCTCTTCACGGTCGCGATCCCGGAGTCCCTCGGACCGCTCATCCTCGGCTACACGTTCGTCGTCGTGGCGCTCATCGACATGACCGCGATGGCCGGTCTGATCGGCGGCGGTGGCCTCGGCGCCTTCGCGCAGATCTACGGCTTCCGTCAGTTCGAGCCCGTCGTGATGTGGGCCGCGATCGTGCTCATCGTCGTGTTCGTGCACCTCGTGCAGCTGCTGGGTGCGCGCCTGGCCCGGAAGGTCATGCGCCGCTGACGGCGGGCACTCGTCAATCGGGCGAAACTCTTCGTCACGGAGCGTTCCGCTACCGGTACGCTTCGAACGCCTGCCACCGGTAGGCGTTCGATACGAACGGAGTACGAAATGAAGATGGACCGGAGTACCAAGAAGGCGGCGCGCCGGGGGGTTGCTGGAGCCGCAGCGACGCTGGTGATCGCCTCGGGGATGCTTCTGGCAGTGCCGTTGAGCGCAAGTGCCACGGAGCTACGAGGACCGTTTGCGAGTCGCGGACAATGTGCGTCGTCGGCGCAGCTCGACGCGGTGAACGGTTGGAGTGTCGGGACCTGTTTCCAGTTCTTCGGGCAGAAGGAGTGGCGCTACTACCGCGACTGAGCGATCGCTCGATCTGAATGCACGGGGATTCGCGAGCGCGACCCCGTGCATTCTTTTTCTCTACCCGGTCGGTGCGAAGTCGAGCGTCCGTCGCGTCGCGAACACCCGGTCCTCGCCGCTCAGCGGATCGACGAAGTGCAGCTCGCGTGCGAGCAGCTGCAGCGGACGCGCGAAATCGTCGGGCGCCTCGGGGAGCAGCTCGGGGTAGAAGCCGTCGTGCAGGATGCCGAGGCCGAGAGCGGCGAGGTGCACCCGCAGCTGGTGCATCTTGCCGCTGTGCGGGCGCAGCAGCGTGTGCACGACCCGGTCGTCGGCGTGCAGCACCTCGATCAGCGTCTCCGAGTTCGGCTCGCGCTCGTCCTCGACCCGCACACGCACCTCGCCGCGGTGCTTCACGATGTGGTTGCGGTAGACGAGCGGGTAGCCGTCGGCATCCCACTCCGCAGGCCGTGCCGAGACCGCCTCGTAGACCTTCCGCACCTCGCGCTTCTCGAACATCAGCTGATACGCGCCGCGCGTCGCGGGGCGAGCGGAGAACATGAGCAGCCCCGCGGTTGCACGGTCCAGGCGGTGGATGGGCGCGAGGTCGGGGTTGTCGAGCAGGTTGCGCAGTCGCACGAGCGCCGAGTTCTGCAGGAACCGGCCGCCCGGCGTCGTGGGGAGGAAGTGCGGCTTGTCGATCACGACGAGGTCGTCGTCGCGATGCAGCACCTCGATCGCGAAGGGGATCTCGCCCTCGACCGGCGGCTCGCGGTAGTACCAGACGAACTCCTCCGCGCCGAGCGGGGCGTCCCGGCTGACGGGCGAGCCGTCGCGGGCCACGATCTCGCCGCGGTCGAACCGCACGAGCAGGCGCTCGGGGTCGAGGTGGAAGAAGCGCTCGATCATGTACGCCGCGATCGTCGGCCATTCTCCGCGCAGCGGCACGTGCAGACGGGTCGCTCCGACGCCGTCGCGCACCGGGAGAGGAGAGGGCATGCCCATTCGTGTCAGCCTATTCGACGCGGCGCCGCTGTTCGTCGTCAGGCGGCTCGGGCGAACCGCGACCGGTACTGCTGCGGCGACAGGCCGATGCGATCGCGGAAGTGCTTGCGCAGGGCCGCGCCGGTCGCGAAACCCGAGCGGGCGGCGACGTCGTCGATCAGGAGGTCGGTCGTCTCGAGCAGCTCTCGTGCCCGGTCGACCCGCGCATCCGCGAACCAATCGCCCACGGTGCGGCCGGTCTCGGCGCGGAACCGCCGGGTCAGCGTGCGCACGCTCACCCCGAAACCCGCCGCGACAGCCGCGAGCGACAGCGGCTCCTCGATGCGCGCCGACAGCCAGGCCTGGATGTCGCTCGCAGATCCTGCGGCCGTGGCGGGAACAGGGGGCCGGGCGATGAACTGCCGCTGACCTCCGCCGCGATGCGGTGCCGCGAGCGTCGCCTGTGCGACCCGGGCCGCGACCGCGGCGCCGTGGTCGGTGGCGATCAGATGCATGGTCGCGTCGACCGCGGCCGATGCGCCTGCCGCCGTGAGCACGGACCCTGCGTCGACGAACAGCTCGTCCTCGCGGAGGCGGACCTGCGGGAACCGGCGGCCGAATTCGTCGGATGCGCACCAGTGCGTGGTCGCCTCCCGGCCGTCGAGCAGCCCGGCGGCGGCGAGGGTGAAGGCTCCGGTGCAATAGCTCACGATGCGGCGATCGGCGTACTGTGCGAGGCCGATCGGGTCTCCCGAGGTCTCCGCGCCGCTCCACGGTGGGACGATGATCGTGTCCGCCGTGTCGAGGGCTCTGCGGTCGGCCGCGGGAGACACCGCGAAGTCGGCGTTCGTCGGCACCGGCATCCCGTCGAGCGTGCACGTCGTGACGGAGTACAGCGGCTCGCCGCCTTTCTCGGCGGCGCGGAAGAACCGCGCCGGCACGCCGAGCTCATACGGGAAGACACCGGGCAGGGCCACGACCACGATCGAATGCATGGCTCTATCGTGACATATGTTGTCCATCCGGTCACTGGTCTCTTCGCTGCTCCGCCACGATGCTGGAACAGCGGCGCCGCTTCAGGACGCCGCTCGAACAGGAAGGCAGCGCCGTGCGCTCAGCGAAGTACTCCGGTCCCGGCCCCGCGGCCCAGGTCATCTCCCTCATCGACGTCGACGCACCGACCCCCGGGCCGGGCGAGGTGCTCTTGCAGGTCGGAGCCGTCGGCCTCAACCCCGTCGACGTGAAGATCCGCGCCGCGGCGACCGACTTCGGCGTCATCCGCTACACCGACCTGCCGGGGTGGGACGTCGCGGGTACCGTGACCGCGGTCGGCCAGGGCGTCGAGGGCTGGAGCGTCGGCGACCGCGCCTTCGCGCTCGCGGCCTTCCCCGCGGCGGCGCACACCCTGGCCGAGTACGCCGTGGTCGCGGCATCCGACATCGCCCTCGTGCCGCGCGCATGGAGCACGGCGCAGGCCGGCGCCGCACCGCTCGCAGCGCTCACCGCATGGCAGGCGCTCGAGGCCGCCGATGTGCGCGACGGACAGCGGGTCCTGGTGCTGGGCGGTGCGGGCGGCGTGGGCCACCTGGCGATCCAGCTCGCCGCTGCACGCGGCGCCACCGTCGTCGCGACCGCGAGCCCCGCCAAGCACGATCTCGTCCGCTCGTGGGGAGCAGGCGAGGTCATCGACTACCGCGACGAGCAGCGCCTCGCAGAGATCGCCCGGGTCGACGCCGTGATCGTCACGGTCGACGACACCCTCCCGCCTCGTGGTGCGGTGGCCGACGGCACGGCGGTCATCACCATCACCGGACTCTCGGCCGCCCAGCGCGGGCAGCTGCAGGAGTGGGGTGCCGCACCGGTCGAGCGCATCCTCGTGCACGCGGACGGACCGCAGCTCGCCGAGATCGCCGCTCTCGCGGATGCCGGACGCGTGACGCCGCACCTGGATGCGACCTTCCCCCTCAACGACCTCGCCGCGGCCCACGAGCGGGTCGAAACGGGCCGGGCGACCGGCAAGGTCGTCGTGGTCGTCGATCCCGAGGTCTGACCGAGGGGGACGCCTGATCTCAGGCGTCGAAGCTCAGACTCAATTTGCGCAGCAGCCCCGCCAGCCGGTCGCGGTCGCCCCGGGACAGGCCCTGGAGCAGGTCGTCCTCGACGTCGACGAGGCGGGTGATCGCGGCGTCGACACGGATCCGGCCGTCGTCCGTGAGCGTCACCAGCACGCTCCGGCCGTCGGCCGGGTCGGCCTCCCGCCGCACGAAGCGGCGTCCGACGAGACGATCGATCCGGTTCGTCATGGTCCCGCTCGAGACGAGCGTCTGCTGCAGCAGCTGCTTGGGGGAGAGCTGGAAGGGCGAGCCCGAGCGGCGCAGCGCCGACAGCACGTCCCACTCCCAGGGCTCGAGGTCGCTGCGGCGGAACACATCGCGCCGCGCGCGGTCGAGCAACCGCGTGAGGCGGTCCATGCGCGACAGCACCTCGAGCGGCGAGAAGTCCAGATCCGGCCGCTGGGTGTTCCACGCGCCGACGATCCGGTCGACCTCATCCGCCTGGCTCATCCGACCATTATCGCGGGAGCGGGGTCGAGATCGCCGGAAGCACCGAGGCGGACGTGGCAGACTTGACCCGCGGCCTCCTCGGGGCGCCGCGGTCCGCCGTGGTGTAATGGCAGCACGACAGCCTTTGGAGCTGTGAGGTCTAGGTTCGAGTCCTGGCGGCGGAGCATGACGGGTAACAACAGCAGCGCCGGTGACGGCCTCGCCATCATCATCCTCGCCGCGGGTCAGGGCACGCGCATGAAGTCGCGCCTGCCGAAGGTCCTGCATCCGATCGGCGGGCGACCGCTCGTCGGCCACGTGCTCACCACGGCCGCTCGCCTGAGCGCCGCGCACGTCGAGGTGGTCGTGCGGCACGAGCGCGACCAGGTCGTCGCGGCGCTCGCCGAGAGCTACCCCGACGCGGTCTTCGTCGACCAGGATGACGTACCAGGCACGGGCCGCGCCGTGCAGGTCGCGATCGACGCGCTGCCCGCCGAGTTCGACGGCGACGTGCTGGTGCTGTCCGGCGACGTGCCCCTGCTCGAGGTCGACACGCTGCGCGCGCTCATCGACGGCCACCGTGCCGCCGCCGCGGCCGCGACGCTTCTCAGCGCCCGCCTCGACGACCCCACCGGATACGGTCGGGTCATCCGTGACGCGGCCGGGGCCGTGCAGCGCATCGTCGAGCAGAAGGACGCCTCGGCCGACGAGGCCGCCGTGACCGAGATCAACGCCGGTGTGTACGTCTTCCGCGCTCCCGATCTGCGCACGCAGCTCGCCCGCGTCACGCAGGACAACGCGCAGGGGGAGATGTACCTGACCACGGTGATCGAGCTGCTGCGCGCCGACGATCAGCGGGTGGCGGCCGAGATCGCGGTCGACACCGCCTCCACGTTCGGCATCAACGACCGCATCCAGCTCGCCGAAGCGGGCCGGGTGCTCAACGACCGGATTGTGCGCCACTGGCAGCGCGAGGGCGTCACGGTCGTCGACCCGGCGACGACGTGGATCGACGACGACGCCGTGCTCGCGCCGGATGTCACCGTGCTCCCGAACACGCAGATCCTGCGCGCCACGAAGATCGGCGCCGGCGCGATCATCGGCCCCGACACCACGCTCGTCGACTGCGAGGTGGGGGAGGATGCGATCGTCCGCCGCAGCGACGCGACGCTCGCCGTGATCGGCGCCGAGGCGACCGTCGGCCCCTTCTCCTTCCTCCGCCCGAACACCGTGCTCGGGGCGAAGGGCAAGATCGGCGCGTACGTCGAGACCAAGAACGCCGAGATCGGCGAGGGCAGCAAGGTCCCGCACCTCTCGTACGTCGGCGACGCGACGATCGGCCGCGGCGTCAACCTCGGCGCCAGCACGATCACGGCCAACTACGACGACGTCAACAAGCACCGCACGGTCGTCGAGGACGAGGTGCACACAGGCTCGCACACGACCCTGGTCGCGCCCGTTAGGCTGGGTGCAGGCGCCAAGACAGGTGCCGGAGCCGTCGTCCGCAAGGACGTCCCCGCCGGTGCTCTCGCGATGAGCGTCGCCCCCCAGCGCAACATCGACGGCTGGGTCGAGAACAACAGGGCAGGCACGGGTGCGGCGGATGCCGCCGCCCGGGCACGAGCGGCGGAGTAGGCGGACCCGATGGCGCGCAAGAAGAAGACAGTCGACCTCGACCGGGACAACGGCATCGCGCCGGGCCTCGTCGCCAAGACCAAGAAGCGGCTCGTCGTCGCGGGCGGACGCTCGCACCCCGAACTGACCGCGGCCGTCGCCGCAGCCCTCGGCACCGAGGTCGTGCCCACCGAGCACCGCACGTTCGCCTCGGGCGAGATCTACGCGCGGTTCGAGGTCTCGATCCGCGGGTGCGACCTGTTCCTCATCCAGACGTTCGGCGAACCGGTCAACGAGTGGCTCATGGAGACGCTCATCATGATCGACGCCGCCAAGCGCGCGTCCGCGAAGCGCATCACGGTCGTCGCGCCGTACTATCCTTATTCGCGTCAGGACAAGAAGGGCCGAGGACGCGAGCCGATCAGCGCGCGCCTCGTCGCCGACCTGCTCAAGACCGCGGGTGCCGACCGCGTAATGAGCGTCGACCTGCACGCCGCGCAGATCCAGGGCTTCTTCGACGGCCCCGTCGACCACCTGTTCGCGAAGCCCGTGCTGCTCGAGCACTTCCAGCGCACGCTGAGCCCGGCCGACCGCGAGATCCTCACGGTGGTCTCGCCCGACATGGGCCGTGTCCGTGTCGCCGACACGTGGTCGGACAGCCTGGGCGCCCCGCTCGCGATCATCCACAAGCGCCGCGATCCCAAGGTCGCGAACCAGGTGTCCGTGCACGAGATCGTCGGCGCGGTCGAGGGGCGCACCTGCCTCCTCGTCGACGACATGATCGACACCGGCGGCACGATCGTCAAGGCCGCTCAGGCTCTCAAGGCGAACGGTGCGCACCGCGTCATCGTGGCCGCGACGCACGCGATCTTCAGCGATCCGGCATCCGAGCGCCTGCAGGACGCGTCGATCGACGAGGTCGTCATCACCGACACGATCCCGCTGACGGAGTCGCGTCGGTGGGAGAACCTCACGATCCTCCCGATCGCGCCGCTGCTCGCGCGCGCGATCCACGAGGTCTTCGAGGACGGCTCGGTCACCAGCATGTTCGGCGGCGACGCGTAGCCGGGGCTTAGGCGACGCTTACCTCGGGCACAGCCCGTCCATAGCCGCGATGCCTACGGTCGATGCAACGACATGCAGTCGTCTCGACACAGCCGGAGGACCACCATGATCCGCACGACCGTACCGACCACTGTCCGCAAGGGCTCCGCCCTCATCGGCGTCGCAGGACTCCTCGTTCTCGCAGGGTGCTCGGGCACCGCCGACGCCGAGTCCTCGACGGACGATGGAGCCGACACGAGCACCGAGTCGACCGACACCGGGGCCGCGAGCGGCGACTACCAGGACGGCACCTACACGGCCGACGGGTCGTACCAGACGCCCGAGACTGTCGAGTCGATCTCGGTCACGCTCACGATCGCCGACGGCGTCGTGGAGTCGGTCGAGGTGACCGGCGACCCGCAGGCCCGCGAGACCGAGCAGTACCAGGGGCAGTTCATCGACGGCATCTCGGACGAGGTCGTCGGCAAGAACCTCGACGACCTGAACGTGAGCCGCGTTGCGGGATCGTCGCTCACGAGCGGCGGCTTCAACCAGGCGGTCGAGTCGATCAAGGAGCAGGCCGCGGCCTGACCCGCGGAGGCCGCGATCATGGCGATCTGGCGCTTCGACGCGATCGGCACTCGGTGGGAGATCGAGACGACGGACGAGCTCGATGCCGCCCGTCGCGAGGCCGTGACCGCCGAGATCGAGCGCTTCGACCGTGAGTGGTCGCGGTTCCGCGGCGACTCCGGCGTGACCGGGCTCGGCCGCGAGGGCGGGACGCTCGCATCGATCGACGCCGGAGCAATCCTCGACGCGTACCGCACCGCGTCCGACGCGACGCACGGCGCCGTGAACCCGCTCGTCGCCGAGAGCCTCGTGGCGCTCGGGTACGACGCGGAGTACTCGCTCGTCGCGGGGGAGCCCGTCGCGGCGGCCGCGCGGTGGACGGAAGCGCTGCGGTGGACGGACGCCGAGGTCACGGCATCCGCGCCCGCGCTGCTCGACATCGGCGCACTCGGCAAGGGCCGCCTCGTCGACCTCGTCGCGGACGTGCTGGCCGACATGCCGGGCGGCCTGGTGGTGGATGCCGGCGGCGACATGCGCATCCGGGGACGCGCGGTGCGCGTCGGGCTCGAGCATCCCTACGACGCGACGAAGGCGATCGGCGTGGCGGAGGTGCAGGATGCTGCGCTCTGCGCCTCGGCTGTGAACCGGCGCGCGTGGGGCGACGGGCTCCATCACGTGCTGGACGCGCGCACGGGCGTACCGGTGCGCACGTGGGCGGCGACCTGGGCGCTCGGCGCCGACGCGATGCACGCGGATGCCGTCGCGACAGCCCTCTTCTTCGACGGCGGCCCCGACCTCGCAGCCCACTGGGGTGTGCAGTGGGTGCGCATGTCGACCGACGGGCGCGCCGAGCGCTCGCCCGAGTGTCCGATCGAGCTCTTCACGGCACGATCCTGACCCGACATCCCGCCCATCCTCGACGTAGGGAAGAGTAGACCCGTGATCACCTCCTTGACCGCTCTCCGGCAGCGGGTCCTCGCGCTCCTCGGCGGCATCTCGATGTACCGACTGGTGCTGTTCGCCCTGCTCCTCCTCGCGGGGATCGCGATCGTGCTCTCTGCTCTCGGCGTGATCGTGTCGCCCACGCCGCTC
The DNA here is from genome assembly GCF_044749085.1 of Microbacterium sp. NPDC089695. Lineage (NCBI taxonomy): Bacteria > Bacillati > Actinomycetota > Actinomycetes > Micrococcales > Microbacteriaceae > Microbacterium > Microbacterium sp. NPDC089695. The sequence goes on along the minus strand of NZ_JBIVHG010000003.1, from coordinate 138,997 downwards.
GAGATCGTCGCGTCGTTCGCGGTGCTCGCCGTCGTCATCTCTGTGGTCGACGCCGCGGCCCAGCGCATCCTGCGGCTGCCGTGGCGCATCGAGTCGTCGCTCGTCACCGCGCTCATCCTCCTGTTCGTGCTGCGCCCGGGCATCGAGGTCACGGCGTTACTCGGCCTCGCGATCGCGGGTGCCGTCGCGAGTCTGTCGAAGTACCTGATCGCGTGGCGCGGGCGGCACATCCTCAACCCCGCCGCGTTCGGCGCCGCGGTCGTGTCGATCCTCGGAGCGTTCGGCGCGTTTGAATGGCTGGGCACCTCGTCGTCGTGGTGGGTCGGTACGCCGTCGCTGTTCATCCCGGTCGCGGTGCTGGGGCTCGCCGTGCTGTGGCGCACCGAGAAGGTCCGGGTCGTCCTGGTCTTCCTCCTCGTCGCTATCGCCGTCTCGGTGCTGCGCCAGGGCGTGCAGGCGCAGGAGTTCGCGATCGCCTTCGATCTCGGCACGGCGCTCTCGTTCGCGGTCCTGCAGTCGCCGTTCCTCTTCCTGGGGGCGTTCATGCTCTCGGAGCCGCTGACGATGCCGCCGCGCCGGTGGCAGCAGTTCTCCGTCGCGGCCCTCGTGGGCGTGCTCGCCGGTTGGCCGATCGCCATCGGCACGCTGTTCACCCTCGGCCAGGAGCGCGCGCTCCTGATCGGCAACCTGCTCGCCTTCGCCTTCGCGGTGCGCGGCTCGGTGCGCCTCGTGCTCGAGAAGCGGCGGTTCATCACCCCTACCGCGCAGGAGCTCACGTTCCGGGCGCGGGGCAAGGTGCGCTTCCTGCCCGGACAGTATCTCGAACTCGACGTTCCGCATCACAAGCCCGACGCTCGCGGCACGCGACGGGAGTTCAGCATCGTCTCGGCGCCGGCCGATCTGCCGACTCTGCGCATCGCCTACAAAGACGGCGATCAGCAGCATCCGTCGAGCTACAAGCGCGCGCTCGCTGCCGCGCAGCCGGGCGCCACCCTCGCGGTCACCGGTACGTGGGGTGACTTCCTGCTCCCACGCTCCGAGACGCCCGTGCTCATGGTGGCGGCCGGGATCGGCGTGACCCCGTTCGTGTCGCAGCTGCGTCAGCTCCAGAGCACGGGACAGCATCGCGACGTCGTGCTGGTGTACGTCGCGTCGGCGAGCGACGAGCTCGCGTTCCGCGACGAGCTCACCGCGACCGGCGCCCGCGTCGTCGTGTTCACACGCGACGAGCCCGCCGACCTTCCCGCGCACTGGACATGGGCGCAGGGGGTACGCCTCGACGCCGAGGGGCTCGAGCGCTGTGTCCCCGACCTCGGTCTCCGGCACGCGTACATCTCGGGTCCGCCGCGGCTTATCGCCGACCTCGCCCCGGCGCTGCAGAAGGCCCGGTCGCTCACGACCGACGCCTTCGCCGGGTACTGAGCCGGACGCCCGACGCGTCGGGTTGGGCCGGGCCGGGCATCCCGTGTCGGCCGCGCGGCCCATCTGCCGGACTGCCGCACATTCGGCCGCAGGATAGTGCCGAATCGCTCCTGCAGGCGTGCCGCGGTCCTGCAGATGTGTCCCGAGCGCGCGCTGATCAGGCCTCGGCGGCGTCGGTGGCGGCTCCCGGGCTGATGGGGATCCGCACCGTGAAGGTCGTGTCGCCGGGTTCGCTGCTCACGGTGATCCGGCCACCGTGGCCCTCGACGATCGCCTTCGCGATAGCGAGTCCGAGGCCGGTGCCCCCGGTCTGCCGCGCCCGCGAGGTGTCGGCGCGGGCGAACCGCGCGAAGAGCTCCTCGCGCACGCTCGGGTCGATCCCGGGGCCGTCGTCGTGCACGCGCAGTACGGCGTCGCCGCCTTCCCGACTCACGCTCAGAGTGATCTCGGTGCCGGCAGGGGTGTGCGTACGCGCGTTCGCGAGCAGATTCGCGACCACCTGGTGCATGCGGCCGGCGTCTCCCATCACCACGATCGGCTCATCGGGCACCTCGATGCTCCAGTCGTGGTCGACGGCGGTCGGCCGGGCGTCGGAGAGCCCCTCGAGCGCGAGTTGCGTGAGGTCGACGGTGCCGTAGACGAGCTCGCGCCCCTCGTCGAGTCGCGCGAGCAGCAGCAGGTCCTCGACCAGTCTCGTCATGCGCAGCGACTGCGCCTGGATGCGCTCGAGTGACGTCGTGGTTCCCTCGATGGCCGCGGCACCCTGCTGCTGGCCGAGCGCGCGCAGCGACAGCTCGGAGTACCCGCGGATCGACGCGAGCGGGGTGCGCAGCTCGTGGCTCGCATCGGCGACGAAGCGCCGCATCCGCTCCTCGTTCTTCTGCCGGGCGGCGAGCGAGCTGTTCACGTGGTCGAGCAGCTTGTTGAGGGAGGCGCCCACGAGTCCCGTCTCGGTGCGCGGGTCGGCCTCCGACGCCGGCACGCGTTCGGTGATCTGCACCTCGCCCCGGTCGAGGGGCTGGTTGGCCACACGCGTCGCGGTCGCCGCGACGGCCCGCAGCGGTCTCAGACTCACGCGGATCGTGATCGCTGTCGTCAGGGCGAGGAGGATCAGGCCGCCGATCGTCGCGAGGACGATGACCGTGAGAAGGGTCGTGAGCTGGTTCTGGATGTCGGCACGGGGGAGTCCCGTGACGACGTTCGCGCCGTTGGCCGCCTTCTGCGCCACGACCATGTACGAACCGAAGTCCTGCAGCACGACGGTGCCGCGCGGTTCTCCGCCGAGCGCGGCATCGATCCGCTGCAGGTCGGCGTCGTCCAGCGCCTGCGACACCCCGCCCCATTCGCCGCGCGTGTCGGGGAACACGACGCCGCTCGTGCCGCCCTCCGTGCTCGACACTGCGAGCAACAGGCCCGGCACGTTCGCGTTGTGGGTGTCGAGGATGTTGTCGATCGTGGCGTACTGCGCCGGGATCTGACTCACCCACTGCGTCACCTGCGACGAGTAGCTGTTGAGTCGCACCGCGAGCTGCGTCTCCAGCGTCGCGCCGAGGGTCGCGCTCGTGATGACGGCGACGATCACGAGGATGAGCGAGACGAACCCGATGACGGCGCTCATCAGGCGCGCCTGCAGGCTCATCGGACGTCGCGTCATCCTCGTGGAGCTCACTGCGGAGCCTTGATCATGTAGCCGACGCCGCGCACGGTGTGCAGGAGCGGGGTGCGTCCGGCGTCGATCTTCTTGCGCAGGTACGAGATGTAAAGCTCGACGACCGACGACTTGCCGCCGAAGTCGTAGCTCCACACACGGTCGAGGATCTGCGCCTTCGACAGCACGCGCCGCTCGTTGCGCATGAGGTAGCGGAGGAGCTCGAACTCGGTGGCGGTGAGTTCGATCTCGGTGCCGTCGCGCACGACCTCGTGGCTGTCCTCGTTGAGCGTGAGGTCGGCGACGCGCAGGATCGACTGACCGTCGTCGGCGGTCGCATGGCCGGTGCGGCGGATGATGGCGCGCAGACGCGCGATGACCTCCTCGAGGCTGAACGGCTTGGTGACGTAGTCGTCGCCGCCGGCGGTGAGTCCCGCGACGCGGTCGCCGACGGCATCCTTGGCCGTGAGGAAGAGGACGGGTACGAGGTTTCCCGCCTCACGCAGGCGCCGCAGCACCGACATGCCGTCGAGGTCGGGCATCATGATGTCGAGCACGAGGGCGTCGGGTTCGAACTCCCGAGCGACCTGCAGGGCCTCGAGGCCGGACGACGCCGTGCGCACCTCCCATCCCTCCATCCGGAGGGCCATGGCCAGCAGGTCCGTGAGCATCTGCTCGTCATCGACGGCGAGGATGCGCAGCGGGGAGCCGTCGGGGCGGCGCAGTTCGGGCAGGTCGTTGGTCATGCGACTATTCTGCGGAATCTCCTATGCGATTTCTATGGAGTCTCTTATGTGTTCTCTGTGAAGCGTGAACCATAGGATCCTCATCGATCTCGCCTCGATCCTGCATACGCACGCTCCCTACCGTCAGGATCACCCCGCGACCGTCGCGGCGGAAGGAGAGACATGTACGGGACGTATCTGCGGCGCGAGTTGGCCGGCCGCACGAAACAGACGGTGATCGTCGCGACGGGACTCGCGATCGCGATCGCCCTGGTCATCATCGTGAACGCGCTCACCGCCGGAGTGCGGGATGCGCAGGCGCAGGCGCTGGAGTCCGTCTACGGGATCGGGACAGACCTGACCGTCACCGGCGCTGCGGCAGAACCGGGAGAGGGCGGCGGGCAGCGGTTCGATTTCGGTGCCGACGACGGCACCACGGACGGCGACACGACCACGCTGAGCCAGTCGATGCTGCGGGCGGACTTCATGCGCGGCACCCTGGACGCCTCGACGCTCGAGACCGCGTCGTCGGTCGACGGCGTCTCCGCGGCTGCGGGCGCCCTGAGCCTCACGAACTCGACGTTCTCGGGCGAGCTGCCGAGCGGCGGATTCCCGCAGAGCGACGGCGGGGCCACGCAGGAGGACGGCGCGGCGCCCTCTCAGGGCGAGGCGCCACCCCACGGCGGCGGATCGTTCGACGTCGACTCCTTCACGGTGCTCGGCATCGACCCGGGCGTGACGACCGTCGGTCCGCTCGCCTCCGTCTCTGTGAGCGACGGCCGCGCACTCGACGCCGACGACGCGGGATCGCTCGTCGCTCTCGTCGACGCGACGTACGCGACCACGAGCGACCTCGCCGTCGGCGACACGATCGACGTGGCCGGCTCCGACGTCGAGATCGTCGGCATCGTCGCGTCCACATCCGACGCCGCCGACACCGCCGCGAACGTGTACCTGCCGCTCGACACGGCGCAGGAGCTCTCCGGGACGGGCGACGTGATCTCCACGATCTACGTGCAGGCTGAGTCCGCCGAAGGCATCGACGCGGTGCAGACCGCACTCGCCGAGGCGCTTCCGGACGCCACCATCACCTCGCAGTCCGAGCTCGCCTCCACGGTGTCCGGGTCGCTGTCGAGCGCGACCTCGCTCATCACGAGCCTGGGCACCTGGCTGTCGATCATCGTCCTCGCCGTCGCCGTGCTGCTCTCCGTGCTGCTCACGCTGTCGGGTGTCTCCCGGCGCACGCGCGAGTTCGGCACCCTCAAGGCGATCGGCTGGTCGAACGGACGGGTCGTCCGACAGGTCGCGGGGGAGTCGATGGTGCAGGGCCTGATCGGCGGCGCAGCCGGGCTCGTGCTCGGCCTCTCCGGGATCCTCGCGATCAACCTCATCAAGCCCACTGTCGCTGCGGCGGCGACCGGAGCGCAGGAGGGTGGTCCCGGCGGGATGGGAGGCGGCCCGATGGGCGGTGGGAACGGCGGGATGTTCGCGCAGCAGACGACCGACATCGTGCTGCAGGCCCCGCTGACCATCGGCGTCCTCGTCGCCGCGGTCGGACTCGCCGTCCTCGGCGGGCTCGTCGCCGGCGCGTTCGGCGGATGGCGCGCGGCTCGACTCAGCCCCGCCGAAGCCCTGCGGTCCGTGGCATGAGGGCTGTGCCCGCGGCAGCACCGGAGATCGCACAATCACTCGACATCACGCAATCACCCGACATCGCAGAGGAGAAGTCCATGACCATCACCGACACCGCACGGGCTGGGGTCCCCTCGGGGGACCCCGTGCCCGTCTACCGCGCCGAGAACGTCACCCGCACATACACGCAGAAGGGGCGGGTCGTGAAGGCCCTCACCGGCGTCGACCTCCTGATCCATGCGGGCGAGTTCGTCACGATCCAGGGACCGACCGGAGGCGGCAAGTCGACGCTGTTGCAGCTCCTCGGAGCGCTCGACGCGCCGACCTCGGGGTCACTGCGACTCGGCGACATCGAGCTCGCCTCGGCCTCCGCCCGCGAGCTGGGCCGCATCCGCGCCGAGGAGATCGGCTTCGTGTTCCAGGGCTTCAACCTGATCCCGACGCTCACGGCGGCCGAGAACGTCGACATGGCGCTCGAGCCCTCGGGGCTCGGCAAGGCCGAGCGCGCCGCCAGGGTCGCGGAGGCACTCGCCCACGTCGGGCTCGCCGATCGCGGCATGCACCTGCCGACCGAGCTCTCCGGCGGACAGCAGCAGCGCGTCGCGATCGCTCGCGCCATCGTCAAGCGTCCTCGGGTGCTGCTGGCGGACGAGCCGACGGGCAACCTCGATGAGAGCATGCGCGACGAGATCCTCGATCTCCTCGCCCGGCTGTGCGCCGAGGGGATCACGATGATCGTCGTGACGCACGACTCCGCCGTGGCGCGTCGGGCGACCAGACGACTGCGCCTGGCGCAGGGACGGGTGACCGACATCACCCGTTGAGGCACGACGAAGGCCCCGGCTACAGCAGCCGGGGCCTTCGTCTCATCGGGGAGGACGCGTCAGTGCGTGTCCTCGGCCTCGATCTCGGTGCGGTCGCCCGACCACTGGGTGTGGAAAGTGCCGGGCTTGTCGATGCGCTTGTAGGTGTGCGCGCCGAAGAAGTCACGCTGGCCCTGCACGAGGGCCGCGGGCAGGCGGTCGGCGCGGATGCCGTCGTAGTACGACAGCGACGACGAGAACGCCGGGGCGGGGATGCCGGACTGTGCCGCGGTCACGACGACTCGGCGCCAGGCGGCCTGGCCGCGGGTGAGGGCCTCGGCGAAGTACGGCGCGGTCATGAGCACGGGCAGGCCGGGCTCTGCCGCGTACGCGTCGGCGATGCGGTTGAGGAACTGGGCGCGGATGATGCAGCCGCCACGCCAGATCTTCGAGATCGCGCCGAGGTCGATCTTCCAGTCGTACTCGGCGGCGCCCGCGCGGATCTCGTCGAAGCCCTGCGAGTAGGCGACGATCTTCGAGGCGTAGAGCGCCAGGCGCACATCCTCGATGAACGCGTCGACGTCGTCAGGGGCGACCGTGAACGCCTCGTCGGGTCCCGGGAGGGAGCCCGCGACCGCGCGCTGCTCCGGGTGCGAGGAGAGCGAGCGGGCGAAGGTGGCCTCGGCGATGCCCGAGACGGGGACGCCGAGGGAGAGAGCGGTCTGCACGGTCCACGCGCCCGTGCCCTTGGCGCCGGCCTGGTCGACGATCACGTCGACGAGGGGCTTGCCCGTGGCGGCATCGACCTGGCGGAGAACCTCGGCCGTGATCTCGATCAGGTACGACTCGAGCTCGCCGCGGTTCCACTCGGCGAAGATCTCGGCGATCTCGGCGGGCGTCCTGCCCGTGCCGCGGCGGATGAGGTCGTACGCCTCGGCGATGAGCTGCATGTCGGCGTACTCGATGCCGTTGTGCACCATCTTGACGAAGTGGCCGGCGCCGTCGTGGCCGACGTGCGTGACACAGGGCTCGCCCTCGGCGACCGCGGCGATGGACTTCAGGATCGGGCCGAGCGTGACCCAGGACTCGTCCGAGCCGCCGGGCATGATCGACGGGCCGGTGAGGGCGCCCTCCTCGCCGCCGGAGATGCCGGCGCCTACGAAGTTCACACCCGTCTCGCGGACGGCCTTCTCGCGGCGGATCGTGTCGGGGAAGTACGCGTTGCCGCCGTCGACGATGATGTCGCCGGGCTCGAAGACCTCGAGCAGGGAGTCGATCACGGCATCCGTGGGGCGACCGGCCTTGACCATGATGATCGCGGTGCGCGGCTTCTGCAGGCTGTCGGCGAACTCCTGGTAGGTCTTCGCGGGGATGAAGCCGGCCTCGGGGTGCTCGGACACGAGCGTCTCGGTCTTCTCGTAGCTGCGGTTGAAGATCGCCACCGTGTTGCCCTCGCGGCTGGCGAGGTTGCGGGCGAGGTTCGAACCCATGACGGCGAGTCCGACGACTCCGATGTTGGCTGATGCTTCGGGCACAGAGGGCTCCTCGATCGTGAAGGTTGGGATGCCTCCAGATTATCGCGGCGGGAGCCGGGGGGCCGCGCGTGTGTCTCCGTCAGTCCTTGCGGTATCCCGAGCGCCCGAGCGAGAAGAGCGCTGCGAACGTCGTGACGGCGGCGCACACGGTCATCGCGCCGATGACCCAGGCGATCACGTGAGAGAAGAAGGCGCCGTCGAGCATGAGAGTGACTCCGTGTTCTGTGTGTGGAACGGTGTCCCCAGCCTATCGGGTGGTTTGGTACGATGAGGGGAGTACCTCGGCGAGGGATGCTTCTGCGCGTGCGCAGTCATCCGTTATCGACGCGGCGAAGCGAGCCCGGTGGCTTTCCTCACGTGTCTGCGTTCGAGTACGAATCCCAGACCACCGCGCAGCCTCGTTGCGCGCCCCGAAGGAGAACCCATGTCTGAAGACACCAAGGTCGTCGCCGAGCTCCGCGAGAGCTTCGGCAAGGGCTTCGCCCGTCGCCTCCGCGCCGCCGGCAAGATCCCCGCCGTCATCTACGGTCACGGCACCGAGCCCGTGCACGTCGCCCTGCCCGGCCACCAGGTCTCGCTCATCATCCGCCGTGCGAACGCGCTGCTCGAGCTCGACATCGCCGGCAAGGAGCAGCTCGCGCTGGTCAAGGATGTCCAGAAGGACCCGGTGCACCAGATCATCGAGCACATCGATCTCCTCGTCGTGAAGAAGGGCGAGAAGGTCACGATCGACGTTCCCGTCGTCCTCACGGGCGAGCCCTTCGCCGGCACGATCGCCAACCTCGACGCGACCACGCTGTCGCTCGAGGTCGAGGCCACGCACATCCCGCAGAACATCGAGGTCTCGGTCGAGGGACTCGAAGAGGGTGCGCACATCACCGCTGCCGACGTCACGCTGCCCAAGGGTGCGACGCTGCTGACCGACGCCGAGACGCTCGTCGTCGCGGTCTCCGTGCCGGTTCTCGAGCTCGAGAGCGATGCGGACGCCGAGACCGAGGAGCCCGCCGAGGGCGAGACCGAGGCCGAGGCCGCCGAGGAGGACGCCGCGGAGTGATCTCCGCCGGCGCAGCACACCGCTGACTGCTCCACAGAGGGGGCGCGAGCAGATCGCGCCCCCTCTGTCGTATCCTGACCCGGGACCGCGCGTCCCGGCATCCGAGAGGACGAGGACATGGCATCCACCTGGCTGGTGGTCGGGCTGGGAAATCCCGGCCCGCGCTACGAGACCACGAGGCACAACATCGGCCAGATGGTGGTCGACGAGCTCGCCGCACGCCGCGGGGAGTCGTTCCGCGAGCACAAGGGCGGCGCCCGTGTCGTGGAGACCTGGCTGCGGCCCGGCGGAGACAAGATCGTCCTCGCCAAGCCGAACACGTTCATGAACACCTCGGGTACGCCGGTGGCCGCTCTCGCCCGGTTCTACTCGGTGCCGGCGGAGCAGGTCGTCGTCGTGCACGACGAGCTCGACATCCCGTTCGACACGGTCAAGCTCAAGACCGGAGGCGGTCACGGCGGGCACAACGGCGTGCGTGACATCGCGCGCGCTCTCACGACCCCGGACTTCCCTCGGGTGCGAGTCGGGATCGGGCGTCCGGTGGGTCGTCAGGACCCGGCCGACTGGGTGCTGTCGCCGTTCGGCAAGGACGAACGAGCGAACCTGCCGATCCTCGTGTCCGACGGTGCGGATGCCGTCGAGCTGCTCGTCGCCGAGGGTCTGCTCGCGGCGCAGCAGAAGCACCACGCCCCGCGCTGAGGGTGGGCGACGTCCGACGGGTGCGTGGTCAGGGAGCGATGCTGCCGGCGGCGATCCCGATCGACATCGCGAGGATCAGTGCGACCCAGAACACGATGGGTCCGAGACCCGCGACGACGAGTGCGCCGACGCCGGCGCCGCGTCCCTGTCGGCGGCGGATGGCGATGATCCCGAGCACGATCGCGGCGATCCCGAGGATCGTCCCGACCCAGAACGAGACCTCGGCCCACAGCACCTGATCGCGTGCGGGGGAGAGGGATGCCAGGAAATCGGGGTCGCTCGTGTCGATGCCGGCGGGGAGGCGCTGGCCGATCTCGACTCCCGCCGCACCCGCGATGATCGGCGTCACCACGGCGGCCACGATCGCGAAGACCAGAGCCAGGATGCCGAGGAGCGACGACCGCTTCTCGACCGGCTGCGGAACCTGATAACCGCTCGCCGGGAGCCCGTTGGCCGGGGCCGTGTACCCGCCCACGGGCACCTGGTACGCCCCGGGCGGCGGCGCCTGCGGGCCGGCGTACGACGGGGGCGCGAGCGGAGCGCCGTACGCAGGAGGAGGTATGGGCGGCCCGGCGTAGACGGGCGGGGTCGGAGCGTTCGTGTTCGTGTTCGCGTACGCGGGCGGCACGGGCGCAGCCGCATACCCGGGAGGAACCGGCGGGGCAGGAGCGTCTGCCGACGGAACGGGGGGAACGGCGTCGGACGAGGGCTGCTGCGGATCGCTCACGCCCCCATCCTAAGACGAGGGCGCGACATCGACCCGGTCAGACGCGGCGCAGCAGTCCGACCCGATCGTAGACGGCGGCGAGGGTCGCGTCGGCGACGGCATCCGCGCGCGCGGCGTTCGCGGCGAGGATGCGATCGAGCTCGGCGGGATCGGCGAGCAGCTCCAGAGCGCGTGCCCGCACCGGTTCGAACTCGTTCACGACGACCTCGGCGAGGCCCTTCTTGAAGTCTCCGTAGCCACGGCCCGCGTACTCGTCTTCGATCGCGGGCACCTGACGACCGGAGAGCGCGGCGTAGATGGTGAGCAGGTTCGACACCCCGGGCTTGTTCTCGCGGTCGAACCGCACCGAGCCCTCGTTGTCGGTCACGGCCCGCATGATCTTCTTGGCGGACTTCGCGGGGTCGTCGAGCATCCAGAGCACGCCCGCATCGCTCTCCGCGGACTTGGACATCTTCGACGTCGGGTTCTGCAGATCGTAGATGCGCGCCGTGTCCTTCTGGATGACGGGTCGCGGGACGACGAACGTCTCCCCGAAGCGGGAGTTGAACCGCTCGGCCAGGTCGCGCGTGAGCTCGACGTGCTGCTTCTGATCGTCGCCGACGGGCACGACGTCGGTCTGGTAGAGCAGGATGTCGGCGGCCATGAGGACCGGATAGGTGAACAGCCCCACGCTCGTGGCATCGGCGCCGTAACGAGCCGACTTGTCCTTGAACTGGGTCATGCGCCCGGCTTCGCCGAATCCCGTGATCGTGGAGAGGATCCACGCGAGCTCCGCGTGTGCGCGGACGTGCGACTGCACGTAGAGAGTCGACTGCGAGGGCTCGATGCCGGCGGCGATGTACTGCGCGGCCGTGCGACGCGTCTTCTCGCGCAGCTCTGCCGGGTCCTGCGCCACGGTCAGCGCGTGCAGGTCGACCACTGAGAAGTACGCGTCGTACGACGTCTGCAGCTCTCGCCACTGCAGGAGCGCGCCGATGTAGTTGCCGATCTGGAGGGAGTCGGCGGAGGGCTGCATTCCGGAGTAGAGGCGAGGCTTGGTCACGTCATCAATCCTATGGGGCGGTCGGCGGCGGAGACGCCGCCGGGCTCTCAGTACGTGTAGTCGACGACCACGGGGGCGTGGTCGCTCCACCGCTGGTCGTAGGCGTCGGCGCGGGCCACGTGATAGGCCGTGACGCGCTCGGCGAGCGCCGGGGTCGCGAGGTGGTAGTCGATGCGCCATCCGGAGTCGTTGTCGAACGCCTGGCCGCGCATCGACCACCACGTGTAGGGGCCGTCGACCTCGCCGTGGAAGCGGCGACCGACGTCGACCCAGCCGAGACCGGTGCCGGTGGTGCCGTCGACGCCCTCGACGGTCTCGCCCGCCGGGCCGAGGAAGCGGTCGAAGTACGCGCGTTCGCGGGGAAGGAACCCGGCCTTCTTGCGGTTGCCGCGCCAGTTCTTGATGTCGAGCTCGCGATGGCCCACGTTGAGATCGCCCGTCACGAGGGCGAGCGCGTCGTCCTGACCGAGCTCGGCGAGCCTGGTGCCGAACGCATCGAGGAACTTCCACTTCTCGTCCTGCTTCGGGGTGTCGGCCTCACCCGAATGGACGTAGGCGCTCACGATCGTCAGCGGGCGGTCGCCGATCAGGAAGTCGGCCTCGATCCAGCGCCCCTTCGAATCGAAGTCGTCGGGCCCGAAGGCGGTGCGGGACGCCAGCGCGGGGGTTCTGCTCGCGATGGCCACGCCGGCGCGTCCCTTCGCGGTCGCCTCGTCGTGCACGAACGTCCAGCCGGGCAGGGCGGCCTCGAGATGCTCGTCCTGCCCGCGGACCTCCTGCAGGGTGAGCACGTCGACATCCGCGACGTCGAGCCACGAGCTCATCCCGTTGCGAGCCGCCGCTCGGATCCCGTTGACATTGACCGAGGCGATACGCAGATGAGGCATGGATCAAGCCTAACGAGCACCGCCGACATCGTCGGACGGGCGATCCCGTTCCGCGCGCAGACGCTGGATGAACGTCGGGACGGGATCCGGCAGAGGCGGTGCCGACGCCTCGAGGTCGGTGAGGTCGGACTCCGCCTGCCGCACGGCATGAGCCGCGGCCCACGACCGGTACCACGGGGCGTCCTCGCGCGCCGACCGAGCGGCATCCAGTCTGATCTGCGCCGCGGCGACGAGCGTGCGATGCTCATCGGCGCGACGCTGCGCGTCCGAGCGGTGCGTGAGGGGCAGATCGCGGTCGCGCGCCGATACCGCGATCCACGACGACGCGACCAGCATCACCACGCCGTTCACGCGGAACCACAGCAACAGGCCGATGAAGATCGCGAACGTGGCCAGCAGCGGATTGCTCGGCGTGTAGCTCAACAGGAATCCCGCGCCGTACTGCAGGACCGTCATGGCCCCGCCGCCGAGCAGCGCCCCGGGCCAGATGGTGCGCCAGGCCAGCGACGTGCCGGTGAGGAACCGCACCATGGCGGCCAGGGCGCCCGACAGGAGCACGAACGACACGACGACCGTGCCGAGGCGGATGCCGAAGGTCACCCCTCCCGACCACGCGTCCCATCCGACCAGGCCGAGCACCCAGTTCAGGGCGGCCGCGCTCGCCGAGCTCAACAGCGACCCCGCCAGGAGCGCGACCCCGAAGATCAGAGCGGCGAGGAGGTCGCGCGCCTTGAGCACGACGTAGTTGCGCAGGTCGGGCGGGAGCCCGAAGATGTCGCGCGTGGCGCGTCGCGAGAACGTCACCCACCCGATGGCCGTCCAGATCACGGTGCCGAGCGCGATGAGACCGGTGATGCTGAGGACGCCGGTCGTGCTCGCGGCGATCTCCTGCACCTGGTCGGGGGTGAAGAGGCCGCCCTCCGCCCGGATGAGGTTCGGTATGTAGCTGTTGATCACGACGATCAATGCATCGACGGCCTCTTCGCTGGCCCCGAGCCACAGGCCGGCGACGGCGAACGCCAGATAGATCGCCGCGAAGATCGCGAACAGCGCCTGGTAGCTCACGCCGGCGGCGAGGAGGAAGCCGTTGTGCTGCAGGAAGTGCCGCCACACGCGCACCGGGAAGAGGGCCATCGTCCGCCGCGTCAGCGAGGTCGCACGTTCGACCGCGGCATCGATGCGCCCGGATTCGGGCTCGGCGGCTGCACGATCGGGGTCCGGCACGTCACCACCCTATCGGCGCCTCACGGCCCGAGCGGGCCGGGGAACGCCAGAAGGCGGCCTCCCGCAGGGGAGACCGCCTTCTCGGAGCGAGCGGGACGTCAGGGGCGACCGCGCAGCACGGCCTGCTTGACCTCGGCGATGGCCTTCGTGACCTCGATGCCGCGAGGGCACGCCTCGGAGCAGTTGAAGGTCGTGCGGCAGCGCCACACACCCTCCTTGTCGTTGAGGATGTCGAGACGCACGGCGGCGTTGTCGTCGCGCGAGTCGAAGATGAAGCGGTGCGCGTTCACGATCGCCGCGGGGCCGAAGTACTGGCCATCGGTCCAGAACACGGGGCACGAAGAGGTGCACGCGGCGCACAGGATGCACTTGGTCGTGTCGTCGAAGATCTCGCGGTCGGCGATCGACTGCGTGCGCTCCTTGCCCTTCTCGGGCACCGAGTTCGCGACGAGGAACGGCTGCACTTCGCGGTACGACGCGAAGAACGGCTCCATGTCGACCACGAGGTCCTTCTCGAGCGGGAGGCCCTTGATCGCCTCGACGTAGATCGGCTTCGAGATGTCGAGGTCCTTGATCAGCGTCTTGCAGGCGAGGCGGTTGCGGCCGTTGATGCGCATGGCGTCGGAGCCGCAGATGCCGTGGGCGCAGGAGCGGCGGAACGTGAGCGAGCCGTCGACCTCCCACTTGATCTTGTGCAGCGCGTCGAGCACGCGATCGGTGGAGTACAGCTCCACGTCGTAGTCGACCCAGTGCGGCTCGGCGTCGACCTCGGGGTCGAACCGGCGGATGTTGAAGGTGACGATGAAGGACTGGATGCCGGTGTCCTCCGTGACCTCCGCGGGGGCCTCGGCGAGTGCGTTCGACATTCTCAGTACTTCCTCTCCATCGGCGGGTAGTTCAACTCGCCCTGCTCGTTCTTGGTGAAGACGACGGGCTTCCAGCCGAGCTTGATGTGGTCGCTCGGGTCGGAGGAGTGCGGGTCGCCCGTGAGGTACGCCATGGTGTGCTGCATGTACTTCTCGTCGTCGCGCTTCGGGAAGTCGTCGCGCATGTGGCCGCCGCGGCTCTCCTCGCGGTTCTGCGCCGCGTACACGACGACCTCGGCGATGTCGAGGAGGAAGCCCAACTCGACGGCCTCGAGGAGGTCGGTGTTGAACCGGTGGCCCTTGTCGTCGACGTGCACGTTCTTGTAGCGCTCGCGGAGCTCCGCGATGACGCCCAGCACGTGCTGAAGCGATTCGTGCGTGCGGAACACCTGCGCGCCCTTGTCCATCTCGTCCTGCAGCGTCTTGCGCAGCACGGCGATGCGCTCGGTGCCCTGGTTGTTGCGCAGGCCCTCGAGCATGTCGGACACGAACGCGGCCGGGTTCTCCGGCAGCGGGACGAACTCGGCGGTCTTCACGTACTCGACCGCGTTGCGGCCGGAGCGCTTGCCGAAGACGTTGATGTCGAGCAGCGAGTTGGTGCCCAGGCGGTTGGCGCCGTGCACCGAGACGCACGCGCACTCGCCGGCGGCGTAGAGTCCGGGGACGACCGTGTCGTTGTCGGCGAGGACCTCGCCGGCGTTGTTGGTCGGGATGCCGCCCATCGCGTAGTGCGCCGTGGGCATCACCGGGACCGGCTCGACCACGGGGTCGACGCCGAGGTACGTGCGGGCGAACTCGGTGATGTCGGGGAGCTTGGTCTCGAGGACCTCGGCGCCCAGGTGCGTGCAGTCGAGCAGCACGTAGTCCTTGTGGGGGCCGGCGCCGCGGCCTTCCGCGACCTCCTGCACCATGCATCGCGCGACGATGTCACGCGGGGCGAGGTCTTTGATGGTGGGTGCGTAGCGCTCCATGAACCGCTCGCCAGAGGCGTTGCGAAGGATCGCGCCCTCGCCTCGAGCGCCCTCGGTGAGGAGGATGCCGAGACCGGCGAGACCGGTCGGGTGGAACTGGAAGAACTCGAGGTCCTCGAGCGGGAGTCCCTTGCGCCACACGATGCCCACGCCGTCGCCCGTGAGGGTGTGCGCGTTCGATGTGGTCTTGAAGATCTTGCCGAAGCCGCCGGTCGCGAAGATCACGGCCTTCGACTGGAAGACGTGCAGCTCACCCGTCGACAGGTCGTAGGCGACCACGCCCGCGATCTGGGTCTTGCCCGCGGCATCCTTCACCGTGATCAGGTCGAGCACGTAGAACTCGTTGAAGAAGTTGATGCCCAGCTTGACGCAGTTCTGGAACAGCGTCTGCAGGATCATGTGCCCCGTGCGGTCGGCCGCATAGCAGGCGCGACGCACCGGGGTCTTGCCGTGCTCCGCCGTGTGGCCGCCGAAGCGGCGCTGGTCGATCTTGCCCTCGGGCGTGCGGTTGAAGGGGAGGCCCATGTTCTCGAGGTCGATGACCGCGTCGATGGCCTCCTTCGCGAGGATCTCCGCGGCATCCTGGTCGACGAGGTAGTCGCCGCCCTTGACGGTGTCGAAGGTGTGCCACTCCCAGCTGTCCTCCTCGACGTTCGCGAGGGCTGCGGCCATGCCGCCCTGCGCCGCCCCGGTGTGGGAGCGGGTCGGGTAGAGCTTGGAGATCACGGCGGTCTTGGCGCCGGGGCCGGCCTCGATCGCCGCGCGCATTCCGGCGCCGCCGGCGCCCACGATGACGATGTCGAACTGGTGGTAGTGCACGCCGTCGCGCACGAAGGAGTCCTGGGTCTCGGTGGTCACTTCTCGTATGCCTTCTCTTCTACTTGCCCAGCGTCTGGCACTGTTCCCACAGCGTGCTCGACTCGGTCACTCCGAGGCACGGGTCGAACGTGAAGACGACGAGCGTGCCGAGGAGGATGAGCAGAGCCGCGGCGAGGCCGAGAGCCCAGACGAGCGCCTTGCGCGCGGTGGTGTTCGTGACGTAGTCGTTGACGATCGTGCGCATGCCGTTCGCGCCGTGGATCAGTGCGAGCCACAGCATGATGACGTCCCACCACTGCCAGAACGGCGTGGCGAACTTGCCGGCGATGAAGGCGAAGTCGAGGGCGTGGATGCCCTCGCCGACCATGAGGTTGATGAAGAGGTGGCCGAAGATGAGGATCACGAGGAAGACCCCGGAGACCCGCATGAAGAGCCACCCCCACTTCTCGAGGTTGACCCCACGGCGGCGACGGGCGGGAGCGGCGAGAGTCTGAGCGGTCATCAGTGTCCTCCTCCGGTGCCGAAGCCGGCGAACGCGAGCATGAGGTGACGCGGCACGAAGCCGGCCATGATGATGCCCCAGACGAGCAGCACACCCCAGAAGAGCTGGCGCTGGTACTTGGCGCCCTTCGACCAGAAGTCGACCGCGATGATCCGCAGCCCGTTCATGGCGTGGAACACGATTCCGGCGACGAGCACGACCTCGCCGAGCGCCATCACCGGGTTCTTGTATGTGCCGATCACGGCGTTGTACGCCTCGGGGGACACCCTGATGAGCGCCGTGTCGAGCACGTGCACCAACAGGAAGAAGAAGATGGCGACTCCGGTGATGCGGTGAAGCACCCACGACCACATGCCTTCGCGGCCCCGGTAGAGGGTGCCGCGGGGGGTCTTGGACGTGGTTTCCGAAATCGACGGTGTCAAGCGAGCGCTTGTGGACACGGTCGTCCTCCCTGGATCGATGTCACTCGGTCGCGTGCGCTGCTCTCGTCCAGGGGTGACCCTGCCGGGGCCAGGCATGCCCGATCGACGTCCATCCTATTCCTGCGGGATGCCTGTGGGCGACGAAGGGGACCCTAAGTGCCTGAAGGCATCCCGCAGAAGAGTCAGCCGATCTGGCTCATGACGTTCCAGCCGCTACCGATCACACGACTCGAGAGGAACCCGCCGCGGCCGTTGCCCGGATACAGCAGCAGGTCGCCCGTCGACGACCGCGCGATCACGTCGGGAGCGCCGTCGCCGTCGATGTCTCCGGCGCCGTGGATCGACGTCAGCGACCCCCATCCGCTGCCGATCCGCACCGGCGTCCCCCATCCGCCCGATCCGGTCGAGGGGTACAGCCAGAGGCTGCCGTCGGCCGAGCTGCGCGCGATGAGGTCGCCACGGGAGTCGCCGTTGAAGTCGCCGGCGTGAGAGATGGAGTTGAGCGAGCTCCACCCGTTGCCGATCTTGACGCCGCGACCCGACAGCCAGCCGCCGCGTCCGTTGCCGGCGTACACGTAGAGATCGCCCGTCGTGGTGCGGGCGATCACGTCGGGGAGTCTGTCGCCCGTGAAGTCGAGTCCGCCGATCAGTTGGGCGAATCCGCCCCAGCCGCTGCCGATCTGCACCGGGGGGAGGAGTCCGCCCCGCGAGTCGCCGGAGTGGAGGATGAGACCGCCGGCGTCGTCGACCCGCGCGAGGTCGGCATTGCCGTCGCCCGTGAAGTCGCCGAGCGTCGTGAACGGCGTGTCGCCCCAGTACGGGTCGACGGTGATCGCAGCGCGGAACGTGCCGGTTCCGGTTCCGGGGTAGATCGCGAGAGAGCCTCCGGTGCTCAGCGCGACGACGTCGCCCTTACGGTCGCCGGTCAGGTCGCCGGCCCCGCCGGGCAGCTGCCGCACGGGCGAGCCGATTCCGAAGACCTGGACCCAGTAGGTGCGGTAGCAGGTGCCGGTCGCGTAGCCGACGCCGAGACCGGTGTACCGGCTGTCGAGGATGTTGGCGCGGTGTCCGGACGAGTTCATCCAGGCCGTGACGACCGCGCTCGCGTCGGGTTGTCCCGCTGCGATGTTCTCGCCGCTCGCGCTCCATCCGGATGAGGCGATGCGCGCGCTGCGCCACGAGGCGGTGCTGTGCTCGAACGTGCACGAGTTCGCCAGGTACCTGGCCCACTCCGCCGCGGCCGCGTCGAGAGCCGGGTCGGAGACGAGGGGACGCAGTCCGGCCTGGGTGCGCTGAGAGTTCGTGAGGGAGAAGACGTCGCCCGCGGGACCGCTCGCGGCGGTCGCCGTCGTGGGGACGACGGCGGCGGCGACGGTGAGGGAGAGGGCGAGGAGGAGGACGAGGGTCGCGGGGATTCGCCGGCGCTGGGGAAGACGCCGACCGGGGGTGGGGATCATGGCAGCACCATAGTGGGCGCGGAAGGCCGCCCGCAGAATTCTTCACACCACGGTTACGCTGGCTGCATGAGCCAGCCGATCCCTGACTTCTACGCTGTCATCCCCGCAGGGGGGATCGGCAGCAGGCTGTGGCCGCTGTCGCGCGCCGACGCTCCCAAGTTCCTGCACGACCTCACGGGGTCGGGGCATTCCCTTCTGCGCGACACGTGGGACCGCCTCGAGCCGCTCGCCGGCGCCGATCGGATCGCCGTCGTGACGGGGCGGGCGCATCGCGCCGCGGTGGAGGCGGAGCTGCCCGGCATCCCCGATCTCAACGTCTTCCTGGAGTCCGAGCCCCGCGAGTCCGCCGCGGCGATCGGCCTCGCGGCCGCGATCCTGCACCGCCGCGACCCCGACGTCATCATCGGGTCGTTCAGCGCCGACCACGTGATCCGCGGCACGAGGGTGTTCGAGTTCGCCGTGCGTGACGCTGTCGAGGTCGCGCGCGAGGGGTACATCTGCACGATCGGCATCTCGCCGACCGAACCCGCCGTCGGCTTCGGATACATCAAGCGGGGCCCGGAACTCGTGGTCGACCGTGCACGCGAGGCGGCGCTCGTCGAGAGCTTCGTAGAGAAGCCCGACCTCGAGACCGCCAAGGCGTACTTCGCCGGTCGCGACCACCTCTGGAACGCCGGCATGTTCATCGCGAAGGCGAGCGTCCTGCTCGACGAGCTCGCCGCCAACGAGCCCGAGCTGCACGCCGGTCTCGTCGAACTCGCCGAGGCCTGGGACGACCGCGAACGGAGAGGGCCGGCGGTCGACCGCATCTGGCCGGGCCTGAAGAAGATCGCGATCGACTACGCGGTCGCGGAGCCCGCTGCGAAGCGCGGTCGCCTCGCCGTGGTGCCCGGGCACTTCGACTGGGACGACGTCGGCGACTTCGCCTCGCTCACGAAGCTCATCACGAACGGCCGCAAGGGCGACCTCGCGGTGCTCGGGCCGAAGGCCCGGGTGCTGACGGATGCCGCGAGCGGCATCCTCGTCAGTCAGACGTCCCGCGTGATCAGCCTGGTGGGCGTGCAGGACATCGTCGTCGTCGACACGCCCGACGCCCTGCTCGTCACCACCGTGGAGAATGCACAGCGCGTCAAGGGCGTGGTCGAGTCGCTCAAGCTCACGGGGCGCGGCGACGTGCTCTGATGAGCACCCGGACGTGCTCATGTGTCGCTCAGATTTCAGGTTCGTAACCATTCACCGAAGCCGCCCGGTCGGGCGTGCGCAAATGCTGAAACAGTAGGTAACTTTGATCGATCCGCGAGGGCCGCGGGTTCGTTGAGGGAGGCATGAGTTGACCATCTCCACCACCAAGAAGCTGCTCGGCGCCACCATCGCCGCCGGCGTCGTCTTCGCTCTCGCCGGCTGCGGCCAGGCTCCGGCCGAGTCCGGCGGCAACGGAGGCGGCGACGCCGCATCCGACTTCCTGCCCTGCCTCGTCTCCGACGCCGGCGGCTGGAACGACAAGTCGTTCAACCAGTCCGCCAAGGAGGGCATGGACCGCGCAGCGGACACCCTCGGCGTGAAGCCGCTCGAGTTCGAGTCGGCGAACGACAACGACTACGCGCCGAACCTCGAGACCGCGGTCTCCGAGGGCTGCTCGCTCATCGTCTCGGTCGGCTTCAAGCTCTCGGCCGCGACCGTCGAGTCCGCTCTCGCGAACCCGGAGATCGACTACGCGATCATCGACGACTACGCCGACAACGACTTCGACGGCACGACCGACGCGCCGAACATCAAGCCTCTCGTGTTCGACACGGCACAGGCGGCGTACCTCGGTGGGTACGCCTCGGCCGCATGGTCCGCCGCGAGCGGTGTGAACAAGGTCGGCACCTTCGGCGGCATGCAGATCCCGTCGGTCGCCGTGTTCATGGACGGCTTCGAGCTCGGCGTCGAGAAGTACAACGAGGACAAGTCGGCAGCCGTGCAGGTCTTCGGCTGGGACGTCGCGACGCAGGAGGGCTCCTTCACGGGCGGCTTCGACGCGAACGACACGGCCAAGCAGACCGCGCAGGGCGTGCTCGACCAGGGCGTCGACGTCATCCTCCCGGTCGGCGGTCCGATCTACCAGAGCGCTGCGGCCGCCATCAAGGACAGCGGCAAGGACACCCTCATGGTCGGTGTCGACAGCGACCTCGCCGTCGCCGACGAGAGCGTCGCCGACGTCACTCTCTTCTCGATCATGAAGGCGATCGACGTGGCCGTCGAGGACGCGACCATCGCGGCCTCCGAGGGCGACTTCGACCCGGCACCCTACGTGGGCACGCTCGAGAACGAGGGCGTCAAGCTCTCGGGCTTCGGCTCGTTCGAGTCGCAGCTGCCCGACGGGCTGCTCGACGAGATCGCTGCCCTGCAGGAGCAGATCATCGCCGGTGACATCACGGTGGAGTCCCCGAACTCCCCGTAAGTCGCAGCAGGTCCAGGGCGGGGCGAGTGGAGCAAGCGGCCACTCGCCCCGCGCCGTGGACGGACCACCGTCCCCGGGCGCGCGGAACTCGCACCGACGCGCCCGAGACTCTACGGACACTTCTGGATAAGGTGCAGATATGAAGCTCGAACTTCGCG
This sequence comes from Microbacterium sp. NPDC089695, assembly GCF_044749085.1. Classification (NCBI taxonomy): domain Bacteria; kingdom Bacillati; phylum Actinomycetota; class Actinomycetes; order Micrococcales; family Microbacteriaceae; genus Microbacterium; species Microbacterium sp. NPDC089695. The sequence continues at coordinate 117,961 of NZ_JBIVHG010000003.1, read as the reverse complement.
GCATCACCAAGCGATTCGGTAGCCTCGTGGCCAACGACCACATCGATCTGGTGGTCGAGCCGGGGCAGATCCACGCTCTGCTCGGTGAGAACGGCGCAGGCAAGTCCACGCTCATGAACGTCCTCTACGGCCTCTATCAGGCCGACGAGGGGGAGATCCTCCTCGACGACGTCGTGCAGCGCTTCCGCGGTCCCGGCGACGCCATGAACGCCGGCATCGGCATGGTGCACCAGCACTTCATGCTGGTCCCCGTCTTCACGGTCGCCGAGAACGTCATGCTCGGCCACGAGCAGACCAAGGGCGTCGGACGCCTGGACATCGCGAAGGCCCGACAGCACGTGCGCGACGTCGCCGCGCGCTTCGGCTTCGACATCGACCCGGACGCCATCGTCGGCGACCTCCCGGTCGGCGTCCAGCAGCGCGTCGAGATCATCAAGGCTCTGTCGCGCGACGCGAAGGTGCTCGTGTTCGACGAGCCGACGGCCGTGCTGACGCCGCAGGAGACGGACGAGCTCATGGGCATCATGCGGCAGCTCCGTGCGGAGGGCACCGCGATCGTCTTCATCACCCACAAACTGCGAGAGGTCCGCGAGGTCGCGGACACCATCACCATCGTGCGCCTCGGCCGCATCGTCGGCGAGGCGTCGCCGACCGCGAGCAACGCCGAACTGGCCTCGCTCATGGTCGGTCGCGCGGTCGAGCTGACGGTGCAGAAGGATGCGCCGCGCCTGGGCGACGGCGGCCTCGAGATCGAGGGGCTGCGCGTGCTCACGCCCTCCGGAGCGATCGTCGTCGACGACGTCGACCTGACCGTGCGTCCCGGCGAGGTGCTCGCGATCGCGGGAGTGCAGGGCAACGGCCAGACCGAGCTCGTCGAGGCCATCGTCGGCCTCGCGGCCCGCGTCGAGGGATCGATCACGCTCGACGGCACGCAGCTCGTGGGTCGGAGCGTGCGCGCGATCCTCGACGCCGGCGTCGGGTTCGTGCCCGAGGACCGCAACGAGGACGGACTCGTCGGCGGCTTCTCGGTCGCCGAGAACCTCATCCTCGACCGCTCCGACGACGAGGCGTTCAGTCGAGCCGGCACGATCCGCCGAGCGGCGCTCGAGGAGTTCGCGAAGGAGCGGATCACCGAGTACGACATCCGCACGCAGGGACCGCACACCCCCGCGGGCACGCTGTCGGGCGGCAATCAGCAGAAGGTCGTGATCGCCCGGGAGATGAGCCGCGAGCTCCGACTCCTCGTCGCGGCGCAGCCCACGCGTGGCGTCGACGTCGGGTCGATCGAGTTCATCCACAAGCGCATCATCGAGACGCGCGACGCGGGCATCCCCGTCGTGGTCGTCTCCACCGAGCTCGACGAGGTCGCAGCTCTCGCAGACCGCATCGCGGTCATGTACCGAGGAACCATCGTCGGCATCGTGCCGGGCGACACCCCGCGTGAGACGCTGGGACTGATGATGGCGGGCGCCGCCGAAGGAGAGGCAGCCGCATGAGCGGGACCACACCCGGAGCCGAGGATGTCACGAAGGGTCTGCCCGCCGAGCAGCTCCCGCGTGCGATCGGACCGCTGATGGGCGACGTCCCTCCGCCGCCGCGCGGCAACGTCATCCTCAAGGAGATCCTGCGCGGCAGCGCCGTCTCGACGATCCTCGCGATCTTCCTCGCACTCGTCGTCGGCGGCATCCTCATCGCCTTCACGAACGAACGCGTGCAGGAGGCGTCCGGCTACTTCTTCGCCCGCCCCGGCGACACGATCGCGGCGGCGTGGCAGGCGGTCTACAACGGCTACGAGGCCCTCTTCCGGGGCGCGATCTTCAACGCGCGCGGCGCCGACTTCGCCGCCCAGATCCGCCCGCTCACCAACACGCTCGGCTTCGCCGCACCGCTCATCGCCGCGGGTCTCGGCGTCGCGCTGGCGTTCCGCGTCGGCCTGTTCAACATCGGCGCACGCGGACAGATGCTGTTCGGCGTCGGCATCGCCGGCCTGCTCACGTTCGGGCTCGACCTGCCGATCTGGCTGCACATCCCCGTGACGCTGATCGCCGGCATCGCCGGAGGTGCGCTGTGGGGTGCGATCGCCGGACTCATCAAGGCCAGGACCGGCGCGCACGAGGTGATCCTCACGATCATGCTCAACTACGTGGCGTACTACCTGCTGCTGTGGATGATCCGCACGCCCGGACTGCTGCAGAAGCCCGGTACGAACCAGGCGCTCGGCTCTCCCACTCCGGAGACGGCGCAGTTCCCCGAGCTGTTCGGACCGAAGTTCCCGCTGCTCGACCTCGGGTTCGTGATCGTGATCCTCGCGACGCTGCTCGTGTGGTGGCTGATCGAGCGGTCGTCGCTCGGCCTGCGCATGCGCGCCGTCGGCGAGAACCCGCACGCCGCGCGCGCCGCGGGCATCAGCGTGCAGCGCGTGTACGTGTACGCCATGCTGTTCGCGGGCGGTCTCGCCGGTCTCGCCGGCATGAACCAGCTGCAGGGCGCCGTCACCACCGGCATCACCGAGACCATCGACGCCGGCATCGGATTCGACGCGATCACGGTGGCGCTCCTCGGTCGCAGCCGTGCGTGGGGCACGTTCGCCGCCGGCATCCTCTTCGGAGCGCTCAAGGCCGGTTCGTTCTCGATGCAGGCGCAGGACATCCCGGTCGACATCGTGCTCGTCGTGCAGTCGCTCGTCGTGCTCTTCATCGCCGCGCCGCCGCTACTGCGCGCCGTGTTCTGCCTGCCGAAGTCCGACCTCGAGAAGGCGGCCAAGGCGAGAGCCAAGGCCGCGAAGAAGGCGGTGGCCGCATGATGTCGCTCGTCCAGACCGAAGCCGCTGACGGCACGGTGCAGCTCGCCACGGTGCGCGAGCGCCACCTCAAGGCGCCGATCGTCTTCGCCGCAGCCACCGTGCTCCTGGCGCTGCTGTTCCTGCTGGTGCCGCGCAGCGGAACGAGCTCGTTCCGTCTCAGCGACCAGTCGTCGGCGCTCGCGCTGCCCGACGTGGAGCTGCCCACCGGACCCACCATCTGGGTCGTCGTCGGCATCCTCGTCGTGCTCACGATCGCGGCGTTCCTGCGGGCCTGGAGCTACCGCAGGGCGTCGCTGTGGATCGCGGCCGGCTTCGGCGGCATCGCGGTCTTCGGCTTCCTGGTGTGGGCGGGAGCGGGCGGCCTCGTCCCCGTGACCAGCCTGCTGTTCGGCGCCGTGTCGCTGTCCGTCCCGCTCGTGTTCGGCGCCCTCGGCGGTGTGATCGGCGAGCGCGCCGGTGTCGTGAACGTCGCGATCGAGGGGCAACTGCTGCTCGGTGCATTCTCGGCGGCACTGCTGTCGAGCATCACGGGCAGCCCGTTCATCGGTCTGCTCGGCGCCATGATCGGCGGCGTGCTCGTCGCGAGCGTCCTCGCCGCCTTCGCGATCAAGTACCTCGTCGAGCAGGTCATCGTCGGCGTCGTGCTGAACGTGCTCGTGAGCGGTCTCACCGGCTTCCTCTACGGGGCGCTCCTGGCCCCGAACGAAGCCGAGCTGAACACGCCCGTGCGCTTCACCCGCATCGAGATCCCGGTGCTCAGCGACATCCCGATCATCGGGCCCGTGCTCTTCAACCAGACGTTCATCGTGTACCTCATGTTCATCACGGTCGCCGTGGTCGCGTGGGGGCTGTACCGCACGAAGTGGGGTCTGCGTCTGCGCGCGGTCGGCGAGCACCCGCAGGCCGCCGACACGGTCGGCATCAAGGTGAACTCGACTCGGTTCTGGAACGTCCTGCTCGCGGGTGCGATCGCCGGGATCGGCGGTGCGTACTTCACGCTCGTCTCCGTGCCTCAGTTCGGCAAGGACATGACGGCGGGTCTCGGCTTCATCGCCCTCGCCGCCGTGATCTTCGGGCGCTGGGATCCGATCCGCGCGACGCTCGCGGCGCTCCTGTTCGGGTTCGCGACGAACCTGCAGAACCTGCTGTCGATCCTGAAGACGCCGATCCCCGGCGAGTTCATGCTCATGCTGCCGTACGTGGTGACGCTGCTCGCGGTCGCCGGCTTCGCGGGACAGATCCGCGGACCTGCAGCGAGCGGCAAGCCGTACATCAAGTCCTGACACCCCGAGGAGTCGACAGCACATGACCGACATCGACTGGGACGAACTGCGCCAGGTCGCGATGGATGCCATGACCAAGGCGTACGCCCCCTACTCGCGCTACCGCGTGGGAGCGGCGGCGCTGGTCGGCGACGGCCGCATCGTGGCCGGCTGCAACGTCGAGAACGCCTCGTACGGCGTGACGCTGTGCGCCGAGTGCGCGCTGGTCGGCGACCTGCACATGTCGGGCGGCGGGCAGCTCGTCGCCTTCGTGTGCGTCAACAACGACGGACAGACCATCATGCCGTGCGGACGCTGCCGTCAGCTGCTGTTCGAGCACGCGATGCCCGGGATGCTGTTGGAGACCGTCTCCGGCATCCGCACGATCGACGAGGTGCTGCCCGACGCGTTCGGGCCGCGCGACCTGGAGGACGCCCGATGACCGTAGAGCCTTTCGACGCGGTGGACGTGATCCGCGCCAAGCGCGACGGGGGAGCGGTCGCCGAGCCGGCCCTGCGCTGGATGGTGGACGCGTACACCCGCGGCTACGTGTCGGACGCGCAGATGGCGTCGTTCGCGATGGCCGTGTTCCAGCGCGGCATGGAGCGCGACGAGATCCGCGTGCTCACGGATGCGATGATCTCGACGGGCGAGCGCATGAGTTTCGCGAGCCTGGGCAAGAAGACCGTCGACAAGCACTCGACCGGCGGCGTCGGCGACAAGATCACCCTCCCGCTCGCTCCGCTCGTGGCCGTGTTCGGCGTGGCCGTGCCGCAGCTGTCGGGCCGGGGGCTCGGGCACACCGGTGGCACGCTCGACAAGCTCGAGTCGATCCCCGGCTGGCGTGCGGCCCTCAGCAACGAGGAGATGTTCGCGCAGATGCAGAGCGATGTCGGCGCGGTCATCTGCGCCGCCGGCTCCGGGCTCGCGCCCGCCGACAAGAAGCTCTACGCGTTGCGCGACGTGACCGGAACGGTCGAGGCGATCCCGCTGATCGCGTCGAGCATCATGTCGAAGAAGATCGCGGAGGGCACCGACGCCCTGGTGCTCGACGTGAAGTTCGGCTCCGGCGCCTTCATGCAGGACATCGAGCGCGCCCGCGAGCTGGCCCGGACGATGGTCGCGCTCGGCACCGACTCGGGCGTCGCGACCACCGCGCTGCTCACCGACATGAACGTTCCCCTGGGCTTCGCGATCGGCAACGCGAACGAGGTCCGCGAGTCGGTCGAGGTGCTCGCCGGAGGCGGGCCCGCCGACGTGCGCGAGCTGACGGTGGCCCTGGCTCGCGAGATGCTCGCACTCGCCGGCCAGCCCGATGCCGACGTCGAGGCCGCCCTCGACGACGGGCGCGCGATGGACAGCTGGAAGGCGATGATCCGCGCGCAGGACGGCGATCCGGATGCCGTGCTCCCGACCGCCCGTGAGACGCACGTGGTCACGGCCCCGGCCGACGGCGTCGTCACCCGCATGGACGCGCTGCCCTTCGGTGTCGCGGCCTGGCGTCTGGGCGCCGGACGCGCACGCGCCGAGGATCCCGTGGTGTTCGAGGCCGGCATCGACCTGCACGCCAAGCCGGGCGATCGCGTCACCGCCGGCCAGCCGCTGTTCACGCTCTCGGCCGCCGACGAGGCGCGGTTCCCCCGCGCCTTGGAGGCCCTCGAGGGGTCGTGGGAGATCGGCGATCGGGCACCGGAGACGGGGCCGATCGTGCGCGAGCGCATCACGGCCTGAGCACATCGCGGATCGCACCCGGAGCGGTAGCCTGAGAGCTGCGGATCCGCGACCGAGAGGAACCCCCATGTCGATCGACGCGAACGGCGACGTCACCATCCAGGGAATGTCGCTGCGCGCCCTGCCGAAGGTGTCGCTGCACGACCACCTCGACGGCGCCGTGCGCCCCGCCACGATCATCGAACTCGCCGACGCGATCGGACTCGACGTGCCGGCGAGCGACCCTCGCGCGCTGGGGAGATGGTTCACGAAGACGAGCGACTCGGGGTCGCTCGTCGAGTACCTCAAAACCTTCGAGCTGACGACGGCGGTGATGCAGACCCGCGAGGGGCTCACCCGCATCGCTCGCGAGTTCGTCCAGGATCTCGCGAAGGACGGCGTGATCTACGGGGAGGTCCGCTGGGCACCCGAACAGCATCTCGCCCGCGGGCTCTCGCTCGAGCAGACCGTGGATGCCGTGCAGCAGGGCATCGAGGAGGGCGAGGACGCCGCTGACCGCGCCGGGCACAGCATCCGGGTCGGACAGCTCCTCACGGCGATGCGGCACACCGACCGCTCGCGCGAGATCGCAGAGCTCGCGGTGTCGTACCGAGGTCGGGGCGCGGTCGGCTTCGACATCGCCGGGCCCGAGGACGGCTTCCCGCCGTCGGACCACCGCGCGGCGTTCGACTACCTCGCCGAGAGCTTCTTCCCGGTCACGGTGCACGCCGGCGAGGCGGCCGGACTCGCGTCGATCCGCTCCGCACTGCTCGACGGCCGTGCGCTGCGCCTCGGACACGGCGTGCGGATCGCGGAGGACCTGCAGGTCGTCACCCAGGAGGGCGACGAGGTGCAGGTGCAGTTCGGCGATCTCGCGCGCTGGGTGCGCGACCGGGAGATCCCGCTCGAGCTGTCGCCGTCGTCGAACCTGCAGACCGGGGCCGTCGCGGCCTGGGGCAGGACGCTGGCCGACCATCCGTTCGATCTGCTCTATCAGCTCGGGTTCGCGGTGACCGTGAACGTCGACAACCGGACCATGAGCGGCACGTCCCTCACGCGCGAGCTCGCACTGCTCGTCGAGACGTTCGAGTACGACCTCGACGATCTCGAGTCCTTCCAGTTCAATGCCGCTGCGGGTGCCTTCCTGCCCGTCGAGGAGCGCGAGGAGCTCGTCGAGATGATCGCCGAGGGATTCGACGCCTGATCTGACCTGGCGATCGTCGCGGCTGGTCAGCGCTCAGGAAAGCCGGCGAAGAAGCCGACGAGCAGATCCGTGACCGCGACGTGCATGTCGTCGCGGGAGATCGTGGCCGTGCCGTCGCCCGCCTGCGCGCCGTAGTCGCCGAACGACGCGTGGGCGGCTCCGTCGATCTCGACGACCTCCGCGTCGTCCGGGAGGAGGTGTCGGGCGGCATCCACCTTCGCGGGCGTGGAGAGGCCGTCTTCGCTCCCCGAGATGCTGAGCACGGCCAGGTCGCTCGCCGACAGGTCGTCGGCGCAGTACGAACCGAACAGCACGAGCCCCTCGGCATCCGCGGCGAGCTGGCATGCCCGCACACCGCCGAGCGAATGCCCGCCCACGGCCCAGTCGTCGATGTCGGGCGCCGCGGACGTGAAGGCATCGAGCCCTCGCAGGTCGAAGAACGCGAGGTTCAGCCACGGATGCGTGATCACGACCGTGACGCCGTCGTCGGCGAGGCCCTGCAGGATCGACGCGTACGCCCACGGATCGACCTTCGCGCCGGGTACGAACACCAGACCGCGATCGGAGTCCCCGTCGGTCGGCGTCATCACGATGCCCTGCGGTGCGTCGTCGATGCGGATCGCAGGGTCGGCCCGCACCGCGGCGAGCGGTTCGGGCTCGGCGGCCATCACCCCGACCTGGCTCCAGACGAGGATGCCGCCCACGCCCAGCACGACGACGGCGAGAAGCCCCCAGAGCACGACCTTCCAGGCCCGGCGACGCCTCTTCTGCTGCATCTCCCCAGGCTACGTCCTCAGGCCGCGGCGCGGTGCCGCCTGCAGCGGTCGGGCGAGGGCGTCCTGCTCCTGTCGCACCGCCGCCCGATAGGCGTGGTTGTTGACGTAGTGCGCCATGCGATCGAGCGCGAGGTACCGGTATCCGCCCGTGACGTCGGGCCAGGGTGCGCCGACGACCCGGTCGCGGAATCGCGACGCCCGCTGCGGATCGTTCTCCACCGCGTCGAGATAGGACGCGAGGAGGTCGGCCTGTTCGTAGCGTCCCTGCCAGCCGATCCCGGATGCTTCGATCATGCCGACCACGTACAGTCCGTTGAACGACGCGGGGAACATGTTGAGGAACAGCCGCGGGGCGGCTCCTCGCCAGTGCAGGTGCTCACGCTCGACGAACGGGTAGTCCAGCGTGTAGCCGGTCGCGAGCAGCACGAGGTCGTAGTCGCCGCCGGACCCGTCGCGGAAGCGCACGCGGTTCCCGTCGAATCGTTCGACGTCGGCGCGGATGCGCAGGTCGCCCTGGCCCAGGTGGTTCAACACCATCGTGTTCACGATCGGGTGCGACTCGTAGATGCGGTAGTCGGGCTTCGGGAATCCGAACCGCTCCGGATCGCCCGTGAAGGCGCGCAGCACGCGGCTGTCGATCGCCTGCTTGAGGCGCGCGGGCAGCGGACGGCCCTGGTTGAGGGTGTCGCTGGGACGCCCGAACAGGTACCGCGGCACGAAGTAGTAGCCGCGCCGCACGCTCATGTCGACGGAGGTCGCATGGTGTACGGCATCCACCGCGATGTCGCATCCCGAGTTGCCCGCGCCGATCAGCAGCACTCGCTTGCCCGCCAGCTGCGACGGGGACTTGTAGGCGCTGGTGTGCAGGATCTCGCCGTCGAAGCGGCCGGGGAAGGTCGGGACGTGCGGTTCGGCGAGTGTTCCGTTCGCGAGCACGACGCCCGCGTACCACCGGGTCTGCTCACCGTCGGGCCCGGTACCGGTCACGTCCCAGCCGCCGTCTCGGGGCGTGAGACGGGTCACCCGCGTGCCGAACCGGAACAGGTCGGTGAGACCGAAGCGCTCGGCGTAGGCGCGGAAGTAGCGCAGCAGCACCCGGTGATCCGGGTAGTCGACGGTCGAGTCCATCGGGAACTCCGTGAACTCGGTGGTCGTGCGGGACGAGATCAGGTGAGCGGACTCGTACATCGTGCTGCGCGGGTTGTCGATGTCCCACAGCCCGCCCACGCCGTGCGAGGCCTCGTAGCCGTCGACATCGATCCCGCGGCGGGTCAGGGCGCGTGCGGCCGCGAGACCGGAAGGTCCTGCGCCGATCACGGCGTATCTGCTCATCCTGCTCCTCGCACGTCCTCGTGCCTCGCGCCGCCTCGTGCACACGTCGACGCCCCTGCCGATCGTATCGGCAGGGGCGTCGTGGCAGCAGTGGGCGCGGTCAGGCCCGCGATGCGGTCTGCCGGGACGCGACCGCATCGCGCACGGCCGGGAACAGCGGATGCTCGGGATCGAGCCCTGTCGTGCGCACCGTGAACGCGTGCGCGTCCTCCGCACGCAGCAGCTGCTGCAGCTCGACGGACTGCTCGTCCTCCGGATCCTCGAACTCGAGCGCGGCCGTGACGGCGCCGATCAGCGCGATCGTCGGCAGTCCTCGCTCGGCGGCCATCGCCGCGGGGCCGATGAAGCGCTCGTGCCGCGAGATCTTGCGCAGCGGCTGACGCCCCACCCGCTGCACGGTGTCGACCAGGGCGGGGTTGCGGAACCGCTCCAGGATCGTGGCGCGGTAGGCGGCGAGCTCGGCGGGGTCGAGTCCGTGCTCGGCGACGAGGACCGCCGAGGTCTCCTCGAGCGCAGCCGACACGCGGGCGGCGATGTCGGGATCGGCGAGCGCGTCGGAGATGCGCTCGATGCCGGCGCGCGCCCCGAAGTACGCGGTCGCCGCGTGACCGGTGTTGACCGTGAAGAGCTTGCGTTCGATGTACGGGCCCAGGTCGTCGACGAAGTGCGCACCCGGGATGCTCGGCAGATCGCCGCCGAACGCTCCCGACTCGATCGCCCACTCGAAGTACGGCTCGACCGTGACATCGACGCCGCCGTCGGCCGGCTGGCCCGGCACGATCCGGTCGACCGCGGTGTTCGCGAATACCGCGCGGGACAGCAGCTCTGCGGCATCCTCTCCCGCGGCCTTCTCGATCTCGGCGCGGAGGGTGTCGGTCGCGCCGATCGCGTTCTCGCAGGCCATGACCTGCAGGGGTGCCGCGTCGGGGGAGCGGCGGGCGAGCCCCGCGACGATCGTCGGTGCGACGAAACGCAGCACGGTCGGACCGACCGCAGTCGTGACGACGTCCGCCGTAGCGACCTCCGCAGCGACCCCTTCGGGGTCGTTCTTGCTGTTCACGGCGCGGAAACCCGTCACGACGTGATCGGAGCCACCGGGGCCGGCTTCGTGCACGGTGTACGAGTCGACCGCGTTGATCGCGTCGACCAGCGCGTCCGCGACGTCGGAGAACACGACCTCGTAGCCGCCTTCGTGCAGCAGCAGTCCCACGAATCCACGTCCGATGTTGCCCGCGCCGAAATGCACGGCCTTCCGGGGTGCGGGAGAGCTCATCAGGAGTTCACGTCCGCGAGCAGTGCGAACAGCTCGTCGGGCGTCTGCGCGGCGTTGAGCTTCGCGACGTCGTCCTCGTCGGAGAAGAGGATCGCGATCTGCGACAGGATCTCCAGGTGCTCGTCGCCGCGTCCGGCGATGCCGATCACGAACGTCGCCTGCTCGCCCGCCCAATCCACGCCGCCGTCGTAGCGGACGACCGAGAGCGCGGAGCCGAGGATCGCGTCCTTGGTCTCGTTCGTGCCGTGCGGGATCGCCAGGCCGTTGCCCATGTAGGTCGACACCGTCTCCTCGCGCTGACGCATCGCGTCGACGTAAGCGGGGGTGACGGCGCCGGCCGACACGAGGATGTCGGTGGCCTCCTGCAGAGCGGCCTCCTGCGTGCTGGAGCCGGAGTGGATGCGGACCTGGCCGAGGGTGAGGACGCCCATGGTGATTCCTTTCGGGTTCTGCGGATGTGGGGGCGGGGCGGATGCCGTGGCACCCGCCCCGCCCGGTCTGTCACTCGCCGGATTCGCGCTGCTCGCGCACCATCTCGACGACTTCTTCATACTGCGGTGCGTTCATGAAGTTGTCCACGGACACGTGCACCGAGTTCGGCGACTTCGAGCGCGCCCGATCCGTGAGCTGCTGCTGCGTGATCACGAGGTCGGCCGTGCCGTCGAGATTCGCGATGGCCTGGTTGGTGACCTTCACGTCCTCGATGCCCGCCTTCTTGAACTTGTTGCGCAGGACACTCGCGCCCATCGCGGACGACCCCATACCGGCGTCGCAGGCGAACACGATGTTCTGGATCGGCGTCGTGGCGACCGCGGTCGCCGTCGTCGCCGCCGCACCCGCGGTGCCGGATGCCGACGAGGCACGGAGGGCGTCCATCGCGGCGGAGGACTTGCCCTTGTTCGCCTCGGTCTGCGCGATCGCCGCGCCGAACGTGTCGCCCTCGGCCTCGAGATCGCGCTTGCGCGAGGCGCGCAGGATCACCGCGGTGATGAGGAACGTGACGACGGCCGCGATGACCACCGACAGGTACACGGTGAGGAGGTTGCCGACGCCGCCGCCGACCGCCGCAGCGGTCACGGCGATGATGCTGCCGGGAGCAGCCGGGAAGCCGAGGCCGCCGCCGAGCACCATGTTCGTCGTGACACCGGCCGCTCCACCCGCGATGAGCGCGAGGATCGTGGTCGGCTTGCTAAGCGCGTACGGGAAGTAGATCTCGTGAATGCCGCCGAAGAACTGGATGATCGCAGCTCCCGGTGCCGAGGCCTTGGCCGCACCGACGCCGAAGAACGTGAACGCGAGGAGCAGGCCGATGCCGGGTCCGGGGTTCGCCTCGATGAGGAACAGGATCGACTTGCCGGTCTCCGAGGCCTGCTCGATGCCGAGCGGGGTGAAGACGCCGTGGTTGATGGCGTTGTTGAGGAACAGCACCTTCGCGGGCTCGACGATGATCGAGACCAGCGGCAGCAGGTTCAGGGAGACGAGCCAGTCGACGGCTGCACCGAGCACCGCGCTGACGCCGAGCATGACGGGGCCGAAGGCGAAGAAGCCGACGATCGCGAGGATCATGCCGAGGATTCCGGCGGAGAAGTTGTTCACCAGCATCTCGAAGCCGGGGCGGATCTTGCCGTCCCACAGCTTGTCCATCTGCTTGGTGATCCAGGCCGCGATCGGGCCCATGATCATGGCGCCGAGGAACATCGGGATGTTCGTGCCGACGATGACACCCATGGTCGCGATCGTCGCGACCACGCCGCCGCGCTCGCCGTAGACCATGCGGCCGGCGGTGTTGGCGATCAGCAGCGGCAGCAGGTAGGTGACCATCGGGCCGACGAGGCCGACGTACGCGAAGAAGTTGCCCCCGTCGCCTTCCGCGAGGGCGGTCATGGCGCCGTTCCAGCCGATCGTGGCCGAGTCGCCGCCGCCGCCGATGATCTCGGCGACAGGGGCCCAGTGCCACCCGAAGGGGCTGTTCGCGCCGAAGAACCCGGCGGGGATGAACAGCATGGTGATGAAGCCCCACGCGATGAACGCCGCGATGTTGGGCATGATCATTCCGGACAGGAACGTGCCGAAGCGCTGCACGCCTGTTCGGAGGCCGCCCGATTTCGTCGCGGCCGGTGACGTCGTCGTCATGATGTCGTCTCTTTCTGGTGAGGGAGTGTCGCTGTGGCTTCGACCACGGCGTGGCGCGCACCGGCGGCGTCGTCGGCCGCCAGTGCCAGTTCGGCGAGGCTGCGGGCCTCGTCGAGAGTCCGTGCGGACAGGGTCTGGCGCACGTCCGCCAGGGCGGACGGTGCCATGGAGAGGCTCGTCGCGCCGAGGCCGACGAGCACGACGGCGAGCAGCGGGTCTGCTGCCGCCTCGCCGCAGATGCCGACGGGCTTGCCGAGACGGGCGCCCGCGGCGCCCACCTCCCGGACCAGGCGCAGCACGGCGGGGTGCCACGGGTCCTGGAATCCGGCGACCGATCCGAGGAGGCGGTCTGCGGCCATCGTGTACTGCGTGAGGTCGTTGGTGCCGATCGATGCGAAGTCCGCGTGGGCGAGCACGCGATCGGCGAGGAGGGCGCTGGACGGGACCTCGACCATGACGCCCGCGGTCTTCAGGCCGTATTCACGGGCGAGGGCCGTGAAGTAGGCTGTCTCCTCGACCGTGGCGACCATGGGTGCCATGACCCAGAGCTCGGCCTCGGTCGCGGCATCCGCCTCGGCGAGGGCCGTGAGCTGCTCGCGCAGGATGTCCTCGCTCGCGCGGAGCGCGCGGAGTCCGCGCAGACCCAGAGCCGGGTTCTCCTCGTGGGCGTCGTTGAGGAAGGCGAGCGGCTTGTCGGCACCGGCGTCGAGCATGCGCACGACGACCTTCTTGCCCGGGAAGGCCGCCAGGAGCTCCTGGTACGCCTCGCGCTGCTGCGCCACGGTAGGCGCCTGTGCGGAGGAGAGGAAAAGGAACTCGGTGCGGAACAGCCCGACGCCCTCGGCCCCACGTGCGACGGCATCGGATGCGTCAGCGGGCTTTCCCAGGTTCGCCAGCAGCGGGATCAGCGTGCCGTCGGCGAGGGCGCCGGGTGTCAGGGGAGCGGCGTCCGCAGAGCGGCGGGCCGCGGCGCGCTGCTCTGCGCGCTCCTTCTCGTCGTCGGTCGGATCGACCGTCACGATGCCGGCGGCGGCATCGACGATGACGCCGCGACCCGTCTCCAGCTCGGATGCCGCGGCGGCACCGACGATCGCGACGATGCCCTTCTCGCGGGCGAGGATCGCGGTGTGCGAGGTGGGACCGCCGTCGAACGTGACGAGCGCCAGGACCTGGTCGAGGTTCAGCAGTGCCGTGTCGGCGGGCGCGAGATCACGGGCGACGAGCACGAACGGGTGACCGGGGTCGGGCACGCCCGGCGCCTCCACGCCGCGCAGGCGGGCGAGCACCCGCTGTGCGATGTCGTCGAGGTCTGCGGCGCGCTCGCCGAGGTAGCCGCCGACGGCTTCGAGCGTCGCCCGGAAACCGGCGAACGCGTCATGAACGGCCCATTCGGCGGTCGCGCCGTCATCGATACGGGAGTCGACCTCGTCCTGCAGGGTCGGGTCCTCCGCGATCATCGCCTGCGCCTCGAGCACCTCCTGTGCCGACCCTCCGGCCGTCTCGCCGCGGGCCGTGAGCTCCTGGGCTACGGCGGCGATGGCCTCGCGGACGCGGGAGCGCTCGGCATCCGCGCCCTGGGCGCTCGGCGTGTTCTCGGGCGCGGGCAGCGCCTCGGTCATCCGGACGACCGGGCCCTGGGCGACGCCGAGTCCGATCCCCACTCCTCGCAGTTCGCTCATGCGCCGTCCTGGTCGTGGTCGGTGGTGAGGAGCTCGGTGAGCGTGTCGAGCACGGTCTCGGCGTTGTCGCCGTCCGCCGTGAGCGTGACGTAGTCGCCGTACTCGATCGCGAGCGCGATGACGCCGAGGATGCTGGCCGCGTTGACCGCCTTGCCGGAGTCCTTGGCGATCGTGACGGGGATGCCCGAGTCCTTGGCCGCCTGTGCGAAGAGCTTGGCGGGCCGGGCGTGGAGTCCGTGGGAGGAGCCGATCCGAACGGTGCGTGAAACGGTCATGGTGTTCCTTTCGGGGTGTTCCTGACATCGATGATCGAGCGCGCGAAGGCGAGCGTGCGAGAGCCGTCCCGGTCGGCGAAGACGTCGTCGGGGAGCAGGGCGACCGGGGCGATGACCGCGTCGCGGAGCGCATCGAGACGCGGTGCCATGTGCGGGCCCAGCAGGACGAGGTCGTGGTCGCTGCCGATGAGGGACCCTTCGGTGCCGGCCGCAGCGTCCCAGTCGAGCCCGGCGTCGGCCGCGGCGCGACGGAGTCGCTGTGCGACGAACGTGCTCGACGCGCCCGCGCCGCACACAATGAGGATCCTCATCGATGCCACCTTTCCTGAGAACATTCTGAGAACAGGTGCGGGCCGGGTGCCAACACGTTCCTTTCCGCCCCTGCGGAATACCGGTTTCGGAGCGGGCCGTTCCGGCACCTGGCAGGATGGAAGCCACGTCACGACAGTGCGGTCAGCACGGGAGAAGGGGAGGACGATGTCTCGGCAGCGCCAGGACCAGCTCCTCTCGACCCTGCTGCGGCGAGGCAGCTGGGCGACCGCGTCGAGCCTCGCCGATCAGCTCGGGGTGACGCCCCGGAGCATCCGCTCCTACGTCGCCGCGCTCAACGCGCGCACCGCCGACGCCGCCGCGATCGAATCTGGCCCTGCCGGCTACCGTGCCGGCGCGAGCGCACGCGAGGCGCTCCGCGCGCGGCAGGGCGGCGAGTCCGCACCGCGTGATCGCCTGCACGCGCTGGTGCGCGCCCTCCTCGACGACCCCGACGGCATCGACGTGTTCGGCATGGCGGAGCGGCTGCACGTCAGCGAGGCCACACTCGAAGCGGATCTCGCCCGCGTGCGCACGCTCCTGGACGACAGCGGTCTCGCCCTCGAGCGCGACCGCGAGGTCGTTCGGTTGCGCGGCGACGAGACGGCGCAGCGCCGGTTGCTCTCCCGCCTCGCGCACGATGAGATGGATGCCGCGTCGTTCCACCCCGAGACGTTCCGCCGGGCGCTCGCCGGGAGTGCCGTGCCCGCGCATGCCGTGGGGCCGTTCAAATCGGAGCTCGTGCGCGAGCTCGGAGGTCTGGGCTACTACGTCAACGAGCTCGCGATCTCCGACGTGCTCCTGCACATCGCGATCGCCGCCGACCGGGTGGCCGCCGGTCACGCGCTCGAATCCACCGCGGCCGGCGCACGTCCGGAGATCCCCGCCGTGGGGTCTGTGATCGCCCGGCTCGCCGAGCAGCACTTCGCGGTGGCCCTCGGCCCCGGCGACAGCGGACACCTGGCCTCCCTCGTGCTCACGCGCATCGTCGCGCCGGGGCAGGACGCGACGCGCGAGGTGGCTCGCAGCGGCGTCGACCCCGCGGTCGAATCCGCGGTGCGCGAGGAGATCGCCCGCGCCGCGGAGGACTTCCAGGTCGACCTCCTCGACGAGACGTTCGTGCTCCGACTCGCGCTGCACGTGCAGAATCTGCTGCGCCGGGCCGAGGAGAGCGCCCTCACCCGCAACCCGCTCACGCGCTCGCTGAAGACCTCGTACCCGATGATCTTCGAGGTCGCGGTGTCGATCGCGAGCGGGCTGCACGACAGGCTCGGCACGCCCATCCACGACGACGAGATCGCCTACATCGCGATGCACGTCGGCGGGCGGCTGGAGCGCAGCCGCAAGGCGGAGTCGATCCTCACCGCCACGATCGTGTGCCCGGGGTACTACGAGCTGCACGAGTTGCTGCGGTCGAGCGTGGACCGCTCTCTGGGCACGGCCATCGAGGTCACGAGCGTCGTCACGAACGTCGACCCGGACTGGTCGTCGTTCGACACCGACCTCGTGCTCAGCACGATCGAGCCCGGGGCATCGGGCGATCGGTTCGTGCGCATCCAGCCGTTCCTCACCGACGCCGACGTCGACCGCATCCAGCAGGCGGCCGGCCGTGTGCGCCGCGCGCGACGACTGGCGCGCCTGCGCACGGAGCTCGCCCGCTACTTCGTCGCCGAGGCGTTCGTCTCCCCGCTCCCCGACGAGGGGGAGGAAGCGATCATCCGACGTCTGGGCGGTCTGCTCGCCGACGCGGGGCTGATCGGCGAGGACTACATCGACAACACGATCGCTCGCGAGCGGATGTCGTCGACGGCGTTCACCGACTCGCTGGCCGTGCCGCACGCACTGCAGATGACGGCTTCGCGCACCGCGATCGCGATCGGGGTCGCCGACGGCTCGGCCGCGTGGGGCGAGGGGCGCGTGCAGGTCGTCGCCCTCGCCGCCTTCAGCGAGGGCGACCGCGCCGCGTTCCAGACCGTGTTCGAGCAGCTCGTCGAGGTGTTCAGCGAACGCGACAGCGTGCAGCGCATCGTGCGCCGAGGCACATCGTTCGAGGCGTTCCTCGACGAGCTGGTCGCCGTGATCGACGGCTGACCGGGCGGGAACGGATGGCGGCGTTGTATTCCGTCATGCCGTCATATGAGGAAGATTCTCGTTCTTTTGGTGGAAGTCAGCATCTAATCTGACCGACGAGGAGAGCGTCGCGAGAAGTCCGCGGCACCGCAAGATGTCGCGCTGTAGCTGCCGCGTCGACGGCTCTCTGGATCTCAGTGTCCGATGAGGAGAACCGATGAAGAGTGGAAACGACGTTGTGCGGGTGGCCTGCGCCCTGTTGATGACCGTCGCGCTCGTCGCGAACGGAGCCTCAGCCGCTAACGCTCAGGACACGACAGTGTCTGAGGCTCTCGACAGTGCGCCGATGAGCGAAGGCGTCCTGAACGGCCAAGAGGAGAGTCTGGCGCTCGAACTGTCAAGTGGTGAAGGAGACCTCGTCGCAATCAATGATGGTGTGCAGGAGGCGCGAATCTCCTACGACCTCGACTCAGGGGTGGCGTTGACCATCACCGCGCAAGACGACGCGAGCTCCGCGGGGGTGGAAACCACGGCACAGGTTCTCGATGATGAGAGCGCACGGCTCCTCAGCGTCTTCACGAACCCGAGTGACACTCTGGTGATGAACTACACGACCGAGATCCCAGACGGTTGGGTTCCCCAACTTCGCGCCGACGGTGGTGTGGACATCGTTCCGGGTGCCGTCCTTCGCGAGGGTCTGCGGGCCAACGGTCTGAGTGGCGAGTTCGTCCTCGCCACCGTCGATGCTCCGTGGGCGGTCGACGCAGCAGGCCAGGACGTCGAAACGTACTTTGAGATCAACGACGAACAGCTCCACCAGATCGTCAAGCCCGGCCAGGATGCCGTTTATCCGATCACCGCTGATCCCAGAGTTGTCGGACACGGGTACTACTTCTCGATCCACTACAGCAAGAAGGAAACCCGGGGCATGCGCGACACCGGCGCCGTCGTCGGGTTCATCCTCGCGGCTGGTGCCGCGATCGCAGCTCTACCTGGTGGTGTGGCCATCGCAGCCGTCCTATACACCGTTGGCGCAGGAGCGGTAGCGGCTATCGCAACGGTCGCGGGCAACGCATCTGGTGAGGACAGATGTCTGAAGCTGGATGTGCCGTCTTTCATTCCCACGAGCGTCAGGTGTTAGTGGGGTGAGCATGCTCTGGATGATGATGTCTGCGATGCTCTTCCTGGTCGTCTTCTTCTCGATCACCGCGCGATCGCGCAATAAGAAAAAGAACAAGCGACTGCCGAATCTCGACGAGTGACCGCATCACCGCAGATGCCCCGCGGGTGCGGTGAGGTCGTCTGTCAGCGAGATGGGTCGAGTACCCCCGCGAGCGTGTCGAGCACGGCATCCGCTCCTGCCGACTCGGCGGTCTCGAGCACCACCGCATCGCCCTTCGCGAGTGCGAGATCCATGATCGCGAGGACACTGCTGAGGTCGACCACGACGCCGCTGGACGTCTGCAGCGTCACGGTGTCGCGGTGCGCCTGGACGACCCGCACGAGCTCGGCCACGGGGCGGGCGTGCACGCCGTTGTGGACGCTGATCACGACGTGTCGGCGGGGCATGACAGCGCCTAGGACCTCTCGTCCAGCAGCTCGCGCACGGCCGATTCCAGCTCGTCGACCGCCTGCGCGGCGTGCGCGGACGAGTCGCCGGCCGCGTCGATGTAGACCTTGAGCTTCGGCTCGGTGCCACTCGGGCGCACGATGATGCGCGAGCCGTCGGCCAGCCGGTAGCGCAGCACATCGCCCGAGGGCTGCCCCTCCGCCGCCTGCAGCAGGTCCTCGGCTGCGGCGACCGCTCGGTCGCCGAACCGGGTCGGAGGCAGCGTGCGCAGCGACAGCATGACCTTCCCGATGATCGACAGGTCGTCCACGCGCACCGACACCTGACCGCTCGCGAAGTGGCCGTAGGTGTCGCCGAGCTCCACGAGCAGGTCGGCGAGCGAGGCGCCGCGCGCGTGGGCCTCCGCAGCGAGGCCGAGGATCGCGACGACCGCGGAGATGCCGTCCTTGTCGCGCACGGTCTCGGGGTTCACGAGGTAGCCGAGCGCCTCCTCGAAGCCGAACACGATGCCCGGGGCGCGCGAGATCCACTTGAAGCCGGTGAGCGTCTCGTGGAAGTCGAGTCCGTGGCGCGCCGCGATCGCGCCGAGGCCGGGCGACGAGACGAGCGAACAGGCCAGTGAGGCGCCGGGCGTCCCGGCAGCGGCGCGTGCGGCGCGAGCGCCGAGCAGCAGACCCACCTCGTTGCCCGTGAGCCGTCGCCAGCCGCCCTCGACGGACGCGTCGGGAACGGCGACGGCCAGGCGGTCGGCGTCGGGGTCGTTCGCGAGGATGAAGTCCGCCTGCACGCGCTTCGCGCGCGCGAAGGCCAGATCCATCGCCCCGGGCTCCTCGGGGTTCGGGAACGACACGGTGCGGAAGGTCGCGTCGGGCTGCAACTGTTCGCCCACGACCATCGGCTGCGGGTATCCGGCCGCCTTCACGATCGCCGAGACGGTCTCCCAGCCCACGCCGTGCATCGCCGTGTAGACCCAGCGCAGGCCCGACGCGGACTCGGGCGCGGGAGAGACGGCCGCGGTTGCGGCGACGTAGGCGGCGACCACCTCTTCGCCCGCGAGCTCGTACGCGGTCGAGCGGGGGAGGGCCGACACGTCTCCGGCATCCGCGACCCGCTGGATGTGCGCCGCGATGGCCGCGTCGGCCGGGGCGACGATCTGCGATCCCTGGTCGTCTCCGCCCAGATAGACCTTGTAGCCGTTGTCGTTCGGCGGGTTGTGCGAGGCCGTGACCATGACCCCCGCATCGGCGCCGAGGTGGCGCACCGCGAACGCCAGCACGGGCGTCGGCAGCAGACGGGGGAGGAGGATGGCGCGCAGGCCCGCGCCCGCGAAGATCTCGGCGGAGTCGGTCGCGAACACACGCGAATTACGACGTCCGTCGTATCCGATCACGACCGTCGGCGCCGCGCCGGCCGCCCGCTCGCGCAGGTAAGCGGCGAATCCGGCGGCGGCCTGTGCCACGAGCACGCGGTTCATGCGGTTGCTGCCGGCGCCGAGAGCGCCGCGCAGTCCGGCCGTGCCGAACGCGAGCCTGGCGCCGAACCGGTCGTCGAGATCGGTCGACGCGGCCTCGTCGCCGTTCCCGGCGCGGGTGATCAGGCCTGCGAGCTCGTCGCGGGTCTCGTGGTCGGGGTCCTGGCGCATCCATGCGCGCGCCTGTGCCAGGCGCTCGTCGTTCACAGCGCCTCGACCACTCGGGCGAGCAGCGCGGAGATGACCGGCTCGGCCTCGCGGCCCGCCTCGATCACCTCCGCATGGCTCAGCGGCGTCTTCTGGATGCCGGCGGCGAGGTTCGTGATGAGGGAGAACCCGAGAACCTCCATGCCGGCCTCGCGGGCGGCGATCGCCTCGAGCGCGGTCGACATGCCGACGATGTGACCGCCCATGTGCTTCGCCATCTGGACCTCGGCGGGCGTCTCGTAGTGGGGTCCGCGGAACTGCGTGTACACGCCCTCGTCGAGCGTGGGGTCGATCGTGCGTGCGATGTCGCGCAGGCGCGTCGCGTACAGGTCGGTGAGGTCGACGAAGGTCGCGCCCTCGAGGGGCGAGTCCGCGGTGAGATTGATGTGGTCGCTGATCAGCACGGGCTGTCCGGGCTTCCAGGTCTCGCGCACGCCGCCGGCGCCGTTCGTGAGGACCATGATCTTCGCACCCGTGGCGGCGGCGGTGCGGACGGAGTGCACGACCCTGCGCACTCCGTGGTTCTCGTAGTAGTGCGTGCGGGCGCCGATCACGAGCACGTTCTTGCCGCCGGGAGTGCGGATGCTCCGCAGAGTCCCGACGTGGCCTTCGAGCGCGGGCTTCGAGAATCCGGTGACCTCGGTCGCGGGGATGGTCGCGACGGTCTCGCCGATGATGTCGGCGGCCCTGCCCCATCCGCTGCCGAGCGTGAGAGCGATGTCATGGTTCTCGACGCCCGTGAGTCGGGCGATGTCGGCCGCGGCGGCTGCGGCGACCTCGCGCGGGTTCGCGGCCGGGTCGTCGAGAGGGTTGCTGTGGTTTTCAGGCATGGATCCACTCTAGGAAGGTGGACGGCCGGGGGCCAGGATTGCGGAAGAATGGAGACCATGTCTTCCACCCCTTTCGAACGCACTCAGCGCGTCGCCGTGCTCGGCGGCGGTCCCGGCGGCTACGAGGCGGCCCTCGCCGCCGCCCAGCTCGGAGCCGAGGTGACCCTGGTCGAGCGCGTCGGGGTCGGCGGCGCCGCCGTGCTGACCGACGTCGTGCCGTCGAAGAGCCTCATCGCCACCGCCGACGCGGCCGTCGCGATCTCCGAGGCCTCCGACCTGGGGGTGCAGTTCTACGCGAAGGGCGACCACGGCAAGCCGCTCAAGCCCGAGATCGCGATCAACCTCGCCGCCGTCAACAAGCGTCTGATCGCGCTCGCCGGCCAGCAGTCCGAGGACATGCGGGCGACGCTGCTCGAGGCGGGCGTGCGCATCCTGTCGGGTCACGGACGGCTCGAGGGCCCGAACGCGATCATCGTCTCGACCGGCCAGGGCGGCACGGACTTCGACCGCGTCGAGGCCGACACCATCGTCGTGGCCGTCGGCGCGTCCCCGCGCGAGCTCGACTCGGCCAAGCCCGACGGCACGCGCATCCTCACCTGGACCCAGCTGTACGACATGAAGGCGCTGCCCGAGCATCTGATCGTCGTCGGATCCGGAGTCACGGGTGCCGAGTTCGCCTCCGCCTACATGAATCTGGGCGCCAAGGTCACCCTGGTGTCGAGCCGCGAGCAGGTGCTCCCCGGTGAGGACCAGGATGCCGCGAAGGTGCTCGAGAAGGTCTTCAAGCGCGGCGGCATGGAGCTGCTGTCGAAGGCCCGGGCCGAGAAGGTCGAGGTGATCGACGACGGCGTCCGCGTGACGCTCGCCGACGGTCGCACGGTCGAGGGCAGCCACTGCCTCATGGCGGTCGGATCGATCCCGAACACGAAGGGCATCGGTCTCGAGGAAGCGGGCGTCGAGCTCACCGAGCAGGGCAACATCCGCGTGAACCGCGTGGCCCGCACCTCGGTCCCCAACGTGTACGCGGTGGGCGACTGCACGAACTTCTTCCCGCTCGCCTCCGTGGCGTCGATGCAGGGCCGCACGGCCGTGTTCCACGCGCTCGGCGACATCGTGATCCCGCTCGAGCTCATCAAGATCACGTCGAACATCTTCACGGCGCCCGAGATCGCGACCGTGGGCTACTCGCAGAAGGACGTCGAAGACGGCGTCGCCGACGGACTGGTCTACAAGCTGCCGCTCGCGGCGAACCCGCGCGCCAAGATGATGGGCATCAAGGACGGCTTCGTCAAGCTCATCGCCCGCAAGGGCTCCGGCACCGTGATCGGCGGTGTGATCGTCGCGCCCAAGGCCTCGGAGCTGATCTACCCGATCGCGGTCGCCGTCGAGCGCCGGCTCACGGTCGACCAGGTCTCGCGCGTGTTCGCCGCGTACCCGTCGCTGTCGAGCAGCATCACGGATGCCAGCCGCGCGATGCACCTCGTCAACATCAGCTAGGCGCTGACGCAGACGACAAGGGCGCCCCACCGCGGTGGGGCGCCCTTCTGCTGTGTCGTGCGCGTCAGCTGATCGTGAGGAGCTGGTGCCCGGCCGAGACGGTGGCCCCGGCATCCGCGTTGATGTTGCCCACCACGCCGTCCTTGTGCGCCTGCAGAGGCTGTTCCATCTTCATCGCCTCGAGCACCACGACGAGGTCGCCCTTGACGACCTGCTGGCCCTCCTCGACCGCGATCTTGACGACCGTGGCCTGCATGGGCGACTTCACGGCGTCGCCTGATGCGCCGGCGTTGGCGGCGGTCGCGTGGCTGCGGCGCGACGGCGGCACGGCGGCGGGACGCCCGGCGGTGCCGGCGGCGACGGCCACGCGGTCGGGCAGGCTGACCTCGAGGCGCTTGCCGGCGACCTCCACGACCACGGTGTGACGACCGGCAGCGGCGGCGGGGGACTCCAGCTCGCCGTCCCATGCGGGGATGTCGTTGACGAACTCGGTTTCGATCCAGCGCGTGAACACGCCGAACTCGCCGTCCTCCGCGGTGAAGGCCGGGTCGTTCACGACCTTGCGGTGGAACGGCAGCACGGTGGGAAGGCCCGCGACCTCGAACTCCTCGAGAGCCCGACGCGAGCGCTCGAGAGCCTCGGCGCGGTCCTTGCCGGTGACGATGATCTTCGCGAGCAGCGAGTCGAAGGCGCCCGACACCGAGTCGCCGGCCGTCACGCCCGAGTCGAGACGGATGCCTGGACCGCCGAAGGTCTTGAAGACGTGGATCGGACCGGGCTGGGGCAGGAAGCCGCGGCCCGGGTCCTCGCCGTTGATGCGGAACTCGAAGGAGTGACCCGACGGCGCGGGGTCGTCGTAGTCGATCGTGCCGCCTGCGGCGATGCGGAACTGCTCGCGGACGAGATCGATGCCCGTGACCTCTTCGGAGACCGGGTGCTCGACCTGCAGACGGGTGTTGACCTCGAGGAACGACACGGTGCCGTCCGCGCCGATCAGGAACTCGCACGTCCCCGCGCCGACGTAGCCGACCTCCTTGAGGATCGCCTTGGACGCGGAGTAGAGCTGTGCGTTCTGCTCGTCGGTCAGGTAGGGGGCCGGGGCCTCCTCGACGAGCTTCTGGTGACGGCGCTGCAGCGAGCAGTCGCGCGTCGAGATCACGACGACGTTGCCCTCGGCATCCGCCAGGCATTGCGTCTCGACGTGACGCGGCTTGTCGAGGTACTTCTCGACGAAGCACTCGCCCCGGCCGAACGCCGCGACGGCTTCACGGGTGGCGGACTCGAACAGCTCCGCGACTTCGTCGAGCTCGCGGGCGACCTTGAGGCCGCGCCCGCCGCCGCCGTACGCCGCCTTGATGGCGATGGGGAGGCCGTACTCCTTCGCGAACGCGACGACCTCGTCGGCTCCGGCGACGGGGCCGGGGGTGCCCGGAGCGAGGGGTGCGCCGACCTTCTCGGCGACGTGGCGTGCGGTGACCTTGTCGCCGAGCGCCTCGATCGCCTCGGGGGAGGGGCCGATCCAGGTCATGCCGGCGCCGATCACGGCGCGGGCGAAGTCCGCGTTCTCAGCGAGGAAGCCGTAGCCCGGGTGCACGGCGTCCGCGCCGGCGCGGCGGGCGACCGAGAGGATCTTCTCGATCTGCAGGTAGGTCTCGGCGCTGGTCTCGCCCCCGAGGGCGTAGGCCTCATCGGCGAGTCGGGTGTGCAGCGCATCCCGGTCCTGGTCGGCGTAGACGGCGACCGAGGCGATCCCGGAGTCGCGAGCGGCACGGATGATGCGTACGGCGATCTCGCCGCGGTTGGCGATGAGCACCTTGGCGATAGCAGGCATGATTGCCAGCCTAGCGAGTGGACTCCCGATCGCTTTGACGACTCCCCACAAGAAAGCCGCAGAAACGTCGAAGGGACCCTACGACCAGAGATCGGTCCAGCGGACGTCGAGCTGGGCCGCCAGTCGGCGGATCGTCGAGAGCGACATCCCGACGACGGTCGAGGGATCACCCTCCACGCGTGTGATGAACGCACCGCCCAGGCTGTCGACCGTGAACGCGCCGGCCACGTGCAACGGCTCACCCGACGCGACGTACGCCGCGATCTCGGCATCCGTGATGTCGTCGGCGAACGTGACAGCCGCCTCGGCGGTCGCCGTCGCCTCGACGGGGGCGGTGCCGGGGGACACCCGGTACACGGAGTGGCCGGAGTGCAGGATGCCGGTCGCGCCGCGCATCTCGTGCCAGCGACGGGTCGCCTCCTCGGGGGTGTAGGGCTTGCCGTAGACCCGGCCGCCGAGCGCGAACATCGAGTCGCCGCCGATCACGAGTCCGTCGAAGGAGCCCTCGTCGGCGAGGCGCCGGGCCACGTCGGCCGCCTTCGCCCGGGCGAGCAGGAGCACCAGGTCGGCCGGAGGGAGCGCGGCTCCGCGCTCGGCGGCTGCGGCCGCGGCCACGGCGTCCTCATCGACGTCGGGGGACTCCGTGAGGGGTTCGATGCCGGCCTGGCGCAGCAGCATGAGGCGGGCGGGCGAGGTCGAGGCGAGGCAGACGCGCATGTGCACCACCGTATCCTCGAAGGATGACTTCCTCCTCTGACCTGCTCGATCTGGACATCACCGGCATCGCGCACGGCGGTACCTTCGTCGCCCGTCATGAGGGGCGCGTCGTGTTCGTGTCGGACGCGATCCCCGGCGAGCGGGTGCGCGCCCGCCTGGACGCCGACTCGACGGGCGCCTCGAAGAGCTTCTGGCGTGCCGAGACGGTCGACGTGCTCGAGCCGTCGCCTCACCGCCGGTCGCACATCTGGGCGGAGGCCGACGTCGCGCACGCCCCCGAGTCGCGTCCCGGCGGCGCTGACCTCGGCCACATCGACCTCGCGCACCAGCGCGTCCTGAAGCGGCAGGTGCTCGCGGAAGCGCTCGACCGCTTCGCGGGCGGCGGCCTCGAGGTGCCCGCGATCGAGGCGGTCGACTCGTCGGACGGCACGGGATGGCGCACCCGCGTCACCCTGCACGTCGACGACGACGGTGCCGTCGGTCCCTACGCTGCTCGCAGTCACCGCGTCATCCGGGTCGGCGCGCACCCGCTGGCGAGGCCGGCGATCGCGGCGGCCGCCCTCGACCTCGCTGGCGGCCGTCCGGGGAGCATCGATCTGGTCGAGCCGGCCGACGGCGAGGTGCGCATCCTCCGCCGCGATCGGCACGACGAGCGTCCCGCACGTGGGCACGGTCGCCGGCCCGCCCCCGAGATCGTGTACGAGACGGTGGGGGATCGTCGCTTCCAGCTCGACGCGGGAGGGTTCTGGCAGGTGCATCCGCGCGCCGCCTCCGTGCTCGACGCCGCGGTCTACGGCGTGCTCGACGGGCACGTCGACGCCTCCGAGACGCACTACGACCTGTACGGCGGTGTCGGCCTCTTCTCCGCGACCCTGGGCGATCTTGGCGGCACCGACGTCGTCACGGTGGAATCCAGCAGGCGCGCGACCGCTCACGCGGCCGAGAACCTCGCCGCGCTCGATGTCACGGCGGTCACCGCCCGGGTCGACCGCTACCTCGCCGGCCTTCCGGCGACCGCCACGGCCGGAGCCGTGGTGCTCGATCCGCCTCGAGCGGGCGCGGGCCGAGCCGTCGTCGAGGCGCTGCACCGGCTCTCGCCCGATGCGATCGCCTACGTCGCCTGCGATCCGGTCGCGCTGGCCCGGGATCTCGGCACGTTCCGCGAGCTCGGCTGGCAGGTCCCGACGTTGCGCGGTTTCGATCTGTTCCCGCACTCCCATCACTTCGAGGTCGTCGCGCTGCTCACGCGCTGACCGCCCGCGCTCGCTCCTGATTCGGAATCAGTAGGCTGGGCGCATGAGCAGGGTCGCACTGATCGACGATCACGAGTCCGTCCGTCTGGGTCTCGAGGCCGCGTGCGCGCGTGACGGGGCGCAGACCGTCGTCTTCTCCGGCAGCACGGTCGGCTCGTACCTCGACTGGCGCGCGTCGACGTCTGCGGCACCTGCCGACGTCGTCGTGCTCGATCTCACTCTCGGTGACGGCACGACGGTGACCGAGAACGTCCGCTCCCTCGTCGCCGACGGCGCGAGCGTCGTGATCCACAGCGTCGCCGATCGTCCGGCCGCCGTGCGCGAGGCGCTCGTCGCCGGTGCCGCCGGCGTCGTGAGCAAGTCCTCCGCCCTCGACGACGTGCTCGACGCGATCCGCACGGTGGCGCAGGGCGATCCCCTCAACAATGTCGAGTGGGCGAGCGCGGTCGATGGCGACCGGGAGTTCGCGGACGCCCAGCTCTCCTCGCGCGAGCGCGAGGTGCTGCGTCTCTACGCGACCGGGCTGCCGCTCAAAGCGGTGGCCGAACGTCTCGGCGTGGCTTACTCCACCGCCAAGGAGAACATCACGCGCATCCGTGTGAAGTACGTCGACGTCGGGCGCCCCGCGCCGACCAAGGTCGACCTGCTGCGGCGGGCCATGGAAGACGGCATCGTCGCCGCCGACGGGGCCCCGAGTGCCCGCTGACCAGCTCAGCATCCGTGAAGCCTGGAGCAAGATCCCCTCTCCGGGCAGCGTGGAGACCGAGTTCGAGCGCTTCACCGGGACGCGGATGGAGCGGATCCTCGCGACCGTGGTCGCGATCGGATCCGCTGTCCTGGGCACACAGGCTCTGATCGCCGCATTGGCGACCACGTCATGGAGCGACGGCCCCCGCGTCGCGACGCTCCTCGCGGTGTACATCCCGCTCGCGGCGATGCTCGTCGGGTGCGTGATCGGCCGGGCGGTGCGCCTGGCCTCGGGTCTGTTCGCCGTCGTCTACGTGATCGCGCTCGGCGCCTGGCCGAGTCTCGTCGGCCCCGACGCCTCGGCGGCGGATCAGCCGTGGATCTTCTTCCTCGTGAACGTCGGGGTCGTCGCCGCGATGCTGGCTTTCCCGCTCTGGCTCCAGTTCGCGTGGGCCGTGGGTCTTCCGTTCGTGTACGGCTACGTGCGTCTCGTGGAGGGAGCGTTCGCGCGCGATTTCTGGGTCACGACCGCGTTCGACGTGTCGTTCACCCTCATCCTGGGCATCGTCATCATCTCCCTCGGGTGGATGTTCCGGTCGGTGGCCGCGGGCGTGGATGAGGCCCGGGCGCGCGCGGTGGCGTCCTACGCGGATGCCGCGGCCGCCGCGGCTGCGGAGGAGGAGCGCGTCGCGATGTCGGCGCTCATGCACGACAGCGTGCTCGCGGCGCTGATCGCCGTCGAGCGGGCAGAGGGCGACCGTGCGCGCGACCTCGCGGTCGGGATGGCACGTGAGGCCCTGACCCGGCTCGCGAACACCGAGGCCGCGGTGGCGCAGGAGGGCAGCGACGAGCCGATCGGTCTCGCGCAGATCGTGGTCGAGCTGCGCCGCGCGCTGTCGGAGCTCGGAGCCGATGCGCTCGTCGAGGAGCGCGGCGGCGTGGGGCTGATCCCCGGCCGCGCGGCGCGGGCGCTGGTGCTCGCGGCGCGGCAGGCACTCGGGAACGCCGTGACGCACGCCCACGGACGCGGCCTGCACATCGTGGCGGAGGGGCGTGGCGACGAGGGCGTCCTCGTCACGATCTCCGACACCGGGCCCGGATTCGACCTCGAGGCGATCGGCGCCGATCGCCTCGGTATCCGCGCGTCGATCCTCGCCCGCATGGCCGGCGTCGCCGGCACCGCGAAGATCGACTCGCATGCGCACGGTACGACCGTCGAGCTCGGGTGGGAGGCATCGTGAACCGGACGGTGCGCAGTGTGGCGACCTCGCTCGCGGTCGGGTTCGCGATGTACTTCGCCGCGCGCGGCGTGTGGTGGATCGAGCAGCCGACCGGTCCGCTGCTCATGGTGGCGGCGATCGGTCTGTACCTCGTCGTCGTGAACGCCGCGATCCTCTGGGATTCCGCTGTCGCGGTGAGGATGCCGCTGTGGACGGCGCTGGTCGCCCTGGTCTCGACGGCGCTCATCCCCGCGCTCGTGACGCTGTCGCTGGATCCCGCGACGCTCCGTGCTCCCTTCGCGACCTGGTACATCGGAGCGCTGGGACTGCTCGGCGTCGTGTGCGTGGTCCGGCGTCGATTCGTGATCGGATGGCTGAGCGTCCTCGTCCTGATCGCGGCGTCCTCCCTCGCCCTCGGGTTCCTCAGCGCGCTCTCCCTCGGGTTGGTCGGATCGATCATGTGGGTCGCCGTCGCTCACCTTCTCGTCATGTTCTGGGACAGGGCCGTGCGCGACACGGAGCGCCTCGCCGGCATCCAGCAGGCCGTCTCCGCGTGGCATGCGACGCAGCAGGTGCGCCAACAGGAGCGGCGCCTGCGCACGCAGTTCGCGCTCGCCGTGGCGGGCCCCGTGCTCGGCAGGGCGGTCGCGACCCGCGGAATGCTCGACGACGACGAGCGCCTCGAGGCGCGTCTCGCCGAGGGGCGGCTTCGTGACGAACTCCGTGGTGCCGACCTCCTCAACGATGCGGTCCGGGACGCCATCGAGGATGCTCGGCGACGGGGAGCGGTGGTGACCGTGTTCGACGAGGGCGGGCTCGACGACGTGGGCGAATCGCGTCGGGCCGAGATCCGCGACGAGCTCGCGACCGTGTTGCGGGCCGGCGACGCCGAGCGGTGGATCATCCGCGCCTCTCGCGATCCTCGGACGGCCGTCACGGTCGTCGGGCGTGCGGCGGCCGGTGCGTCGAGCGACGACGACGCCGTCGACGTCTGGCTCGAGATCCCCCGCGCGCCGACCGAGTGACTCTTCTCCTCGACTCCGGCCGGGGGAGGTGGCCGGAGGCGAGGGGAGAAGAGAATGGGCGAGGGGCGGCGAAGCCGCCCGCCCCTCGCCGCGCGGAACAGTTACCCGAAAACCGTCCGCAGGAGACCGGTCTGCGTCTGTCTACCCTGGGACAGAGAGACCAGCCGAACGCGAAGCGTCTCCTCAAGTCTCGGGGTTAATCACGTCGTTGTCTGTAGGTATTTTGGGGGACACGGAAATCGCGCGTGTGCGAGATGATGAGGCATGGTCATGCGGCGCGGAACCAACCTTCCCCGGATGGGGGATTTCAATCAATCCGTCATCCTCGAGGCGATTCGGCGGTCCGGTGAGGGGCTGAGCCGGATCGAGCTGGTCGACGCGACCGGGCTCTCCGCGCAGACCATCACGAACATCACCCGCCGACTCCTCGACGAGAAGCTGATCGTCGAGGCCGGGCGCACGATCAACGGCCCGGGCAAGCCTCGGGTCACACTGCGGCTCGTCGCCGAGAGCCGCTACTCGGTCGGCGTGCATCTCGACCCCTCGGTCATCACGGTGGTGCTCCTCGACATGGCAGGCACCGTGGTCCACCGGCACGTCGTGCGGACCCCCGACCGCGATCCGCATCGGATCGTCGAGACCATCGCCCGCACGATCGAGGCGCTCATCCGCGACGCGGGGATCGATCGGTCGCGGGTCGCAGGCGCGGGGATCGCCGCCCCCGGACCGCTGGATGCCGAGCGGGGCACCGTGATCGATCCGCCGAAGCTCGACGGGTGGCGTCGCGTGCCTCTGCGTGCCGTGCTCGCAGAGGCGACCGGCTTCGACGTGACGCTCGAGAAGGACACCACCGCCGCCGCCGTGGGGGAGCAGTGGACCGGACGGTGGGATGCCGACCGGTCGTTCCTCTTCGTCTACCTCGGCACCGGCATCGGCACCGCGCTCGTGCGCGACAGCGAGGCGGTCCGGGGCAGCTCCCACAACTGGGGCGAGGTCGGCCACGTGATCGTGGATCCCGATGGGCCGGAGTGCTCCTGCGGGTCGCGGGGCTGCGTCGAGGTCGTCTGCACTCCGCAGGCGATCGTCGACCGTGCCGTCGCCGCCGGGGTCGAGGGAGTCGCCGAGGCGGACGGCGTAGAGGGGCGGTTCACGGCGCTGTGCGATCGGGCGACCGCAGGCGACGAGACGGCGCTGGGTGTGCTCCGCCGCGCAGCGGGTCACCTCGCCGTGCTGATCTCGTCGCTCACGAACGCACTCGACGTCGACCGAGTGGTGCTCGGCGGTCCGTTCTGGTCGCGCGTGTCCGATGTCTACCTGCGCGAGCTCCCCGGACTCCTGGAGCGACGCAATGCCACGCGGGCGCTCCGGACGCTTCCCGTCGACAGCACCGTGGTGGGTGACGACGTCGCTGCAGTGGGGGCCGCGTGCGTGGTGCTGGACGAGATCCTCAGCCCGCGTCCGTCGGATCTGTACCTCGATGACTGAATGATCCTGCAACCCGTATACCGGTATATCGGTCGAAACATCCGATCGGTATGTCCACTCGATGTACTATCGAAACGGATGCGATGACTGGGGTACCGAGGGGGAAGCCGTCACGCATTTACGACGGAGGCTGTCTGCGCGGTCCGTGAGCTGGGGGGCTCGCGGGCCCGCAGATTCAGCTGCCCGTCGCGCTCAGCCCGAGAACCGTCCCCAGGGGATGTCCCGACGGAGCGGCCTCCGCAGAGCGCGCTGGGTGCGGGTCCACGCCGAGACGCGCGGTTCGTCCGCCACGGCCTCCGCGGCCTCCTGCGCATAGGCGTCGCTGACCACGGCGATGAGCGCCGCCAGCTCCTCCTCCGTGGCGTTGCCGCGCGTGATCTCGATGGTCGGCGGCTCTGCGCCGACCATCGCGTCCCGGTCGTCCCGATCGGTCACAGCGGGATGTTCCCGTGCTTCTTGGGCGGCAGCTCCGCGCGCTTGCCGCGCAGCGCTCGGAGTGCTTTCGCGATCGACACGCGCGTGTTGGCGGGCTCGATGATGCCGTCGATCTCGCCGCGCTCGGCGGCGAGGAACGGCGAGGTGACGCTGTAGGTGTACTCGTTGGCCAGGCGCGTCCGCACTGCGGCGACGTCTTCGCCGGCCTCCTCGGCCTTCTTGATCTCGTTGCGGTACAGGATGTTCACCGCGCCCTGTCCGCCCATGACCGCGATCTCGGCCGTCGGCCACGCGAGGTTCACGTCGGCTCCGAGCTGCTTGGAGCCCATCACGATGTACGCGCCGCCGTACGCCTTGCGCAGGATGACGGTGACCAGCGGCACGGTGGCCTCGGCGTACGCATAGATGAGCTTGGCGCCGCGACGGATCACACCCGTCCACTCCTGGTCGGTGCCGGGGAGGTAGCCGGGCACGTCGACCAGGGTCACGATCGGGATGGAGAACGCATCGCAGAAGCGCACGAAGCGGCTGGCCTTCTCGCCGGCCTCGATGTTCAGCGTCCCCGCCATCTGCGAGGGCTGGTTCGCGATGATGCCGACCGAGCGGCCCTCGACGCGACCGAAGCCGATCAGGATGTTCGGTGCGAACAGCGGCTGCACCTCGATGAAGTCGCCCGCGTCCACGACGTGCTCGATCACCGCGTGCATGTCGTAGGGCTGGTTGGGGGAGTCGGGGATGATCGTGTTCAGCGAACGGTCGGCATCCGTGGTCTCCCACTCGAAGCCGCTCTCGTACCCGGGGATCTCCGCCATGTTGTTGTCGGGGAGGAAGCCCAGCAGGGTGCGCGCGTAGTCGAGCGCGTCGTCCTCGTCCTGTGCGAGGTAGTGCGCGACGCCCGAGCGGGTGTTGTGCGTGAGCGCGCCGCCCAGCTCTTCCATGCCGACGTCCTCGCCGGTGACCGTCTTGATGACGTCGGGGCCGGTCACGAACATCTGGCTGGTCTTGTCGACCATGATGACGAAGTCGGTGAGCGCGGGGCCGTACACGGCCCCACCCGCCGCGGGGCCCATGATGATCGAGATCTGCGGGATCACACCCGAGGATCGGGTGTTGAGGCGGAAGATCTCGCCGTACTTGCTGAGGGCGAGCACGCCTTCCTGGATGCGGGCGCCACCCGAGTCGAGGATGCCGATGATCGGCATCCCGTTCGTGAGCGCGAACTCCATGATCTTGATGATCTTGTCGCCGGAGACCTCGCCGAGCGAGCCGCCGAAGGTCGTGAAGTCCTGCGAGTAGACGGCGACCGTGCGGCCGTTGATGGTGCCGACGCCCGTGACGACCGAGTCGCCGTACGGGCGGTTGCGGTCCATGCCGAACGCGGTCGTGCGATGGCGCACGTACTCGTCGAACTCGACGAAGCTCCCGGGGTCGACGAGCAGCTCGATGCGCTCGCGGGCGGTCATCTTGCCCTTGGCGTGCTGCTTCTCCTTCGCGACCTTCTCGGCGTCGACAACGGCTTCGTTGTAGCGAGCGCGGAGGTCTGCGATCCTGCCGGCGGTGGTCGAGAGTTCGGGCTGTTCCGTCACGGATTCCACCCTATCGTCGCTCCGGCGCCGCTCGTTGGATGCTCGCTACAACGGCCCGCCGGATCCTTTGGCATGTCTCGTGAATGCGCCGCGTGACCCGTCAGTCGCGGCCGCTGTCGGCCGGTGCCGACCAGGAGCCGTCCGGCAGTGCGTGATCACCGGCCGCCTCGATCGCGGGAGTTTTGCTCCCGCGCCGACCACGCCCCACCGACGCGACCGTGCGCGCGGCCCAGCCCGCCCCGCGCGCGGCGGCCCCTGCGGCGCCGGCCACGGCGTTTCCGACGTACTGCGCGCCGTGCAGAATCCGCAGCTCCAGCTTCTCGGCGCCGTCGACGGGCTCGAGCTCGAGCGGGAGATCCACGGGGGCTGCGCCGAAGGCATGGTGGGAGGTCGTGAGCACGCGTCGGCCGAGGATGTGGTTGCCCGTGCCGCCGATCGCTGCTCCGACGCCGAAGGGCAGGGCCTTTCCGAGGAAGGACGCGCCGCCGCGCGCGGCGAACTGCTTCACGAACATGCTCTTGAGCCGGTCGACGAGAGGGCCGACGGCGGCGCGGGGGAGCGACGTCGTGATGAGCTCGCCCCAGTACGAGGAACGGGTGCCGCCGCGTCCACTGGCCTGTCCCGCGAGCTGCCCGATGAGGTCCACGCCCTCTTTGCCCAGCATCAGCGTCATGACGAGGGCCCGCGCACGATCGGGGTCGGAGACGGCGATGCCGTGCACCTCGGCGACCGATTGCGCGAACAGCGCGGTCGATTCGACGAAACCGACCGTCTCGACGCCGGAGAGGGCGAGCGTCACGCCCGTGCCGATCCCCGGGATGACGGCGGTCGCGCCCACGGCCGCGCCGCCCGTCGTGACGGCCGCGAGATATCGGCGCTCCAGGATGCGGATGATCTCCGCCGGGGTGGCCTGCGGGTGGCGCAGGCGGATGCTGCGGATGTGCGCGAGGACGAGAGGGCGCTGGATCGACAGCACGCGGTCGAGTCCGCGGACCATGAAGGGATGCTCGGTGGACCCGACCGGGGGCACACCCCTGTCCCAAGGGGCATCGTCGGGGAGGGAGTGGATCTTGTGCACCTTCGGGGCCATGCCCCCGATCCTAGGAACGTATGCCGCGAGAACGCCGAAAGCCCGGCCCCGTTGACGGGGCCGGGCTTTCGTGCAGTGGCAGGCGGGTCAGACGAAGAGGTTCGCCCGCTCCAGGTCTTCCGCGAAGTCCACCTCGACCGCGTAGAGGTCGGAGACGTCCATCGGCTCGAGCAGCACGCCGTCCTCGGCGATCGCGAGCTCGAGGCCGCGCTCGAAGTAGTCCTGGTCCTCGACGCGCTGCAGCTGGCGCATGAACGCCTTCTTGTGCGTCGACGAGATGTAGTTGATGCCCACGGCCTCGCCGAGACCGCCCTTGACCGTCTTCGACAGCTCCTTGATGAAGCCCTCGGCGGTCACGGTGTACTTGACCTCTTCGTCGCTCACCTTGGAGGTGTTGACGGTGACGAACGACTGGTCGCGCTCGATGTACTCGGCCGCACGGCCCAGGATCATCGGATCGAACACGACGTCGCCGTTCATCCACAGCACGCCCGAGCGGCCGGTCGCGCCGAGCGCGCGCAGCAGGCTCTTCGACGTGTTGGTCTCGTCGTAGCGCTCGTTGTGGACGTAGTTCGCGGTCGGGAACGCCTCGATGATGGTCTCGGCGCGGTAGCCCACGACCGTGGTGATGCGGGCGTCGGTGCCGAAGGCGGCGCGGATGTTGTCGTGCTGCTGCCGCATGATGGTGCGGCCGTCGCTGAGCTCGGTGAGCGGCTTCGGCAGCGCACGGCCGAGGCGCGAGCCCATGCCGGCTGCGAGGATGACGGTCTGAAGAGTCACGAGTGCTCCTAAGGATTAGGTGTTCACGGTCGGTTCACCGACCGGACACTTCGTCGTGCCGTGAGTCATGCTAGCGACAGAGCCTGGGAAGCTCCGGGGCGAGAGATGCCCGTTGCCATTTCGTGATCCAGTACACACCGAACACTCAGATTCGTCCAGGGGTTGACAGTCGGCGCCGCAATCGCGTCGTTCCGGGCGTTTTCTTACGATCGACGGAGGAATCGGCGCACCCCGTTGATACCGTAGGACGGTGACTGCTTCCCCCGACGACCGGACCGATCCGGCATCCGATGCCGTGACCCCGCCCGCGAAGAAGACGGCGGCGCGCACAGCGCGTTCCGGACGCGCCCCCGCGAAGAGCACGCCTGCGCGCTCCGCGGCGGAGCAGGCCGCCGCGACGGCGGAGGTGGTGGCCGAGCCGAAGCCCCGCGCGGGCGGCGCCGCGACGGGCTCTTCGAGCCCGCGGACCGCGTCGAAGAGCGCGCAGACCAAGAGTGCGGCGGCGAAGTCCGCGGCGTCGAAGTCCGCGGCGTCGAAGAGTGCAGCGTCGAAGTCCACGGCGTCGAAGAGTGCGGCGTCGAAGAGCGCAGCCGCGAAGTCCACGGCAGCGAAGACGGCGGCGGCGAAGTCCACGGCCGCCTCGTCCGCCGCGAAGGCCACCGCCGCCCGCACGACCGCGGCCAAGACCGCGGCGGCGAAGGCGGCGGCGGCGAAGTCCGCCGAGGCGACGACCACGGCGCGCACGACGGCCGCCCGCAGTTCCGCTGCGCGGACGGCCGCGGCGAAGAAGGCGGCGGCGACCAGAGCGGCGAAGGCGGCCGCGGCGAAGGCCGAGGCCGAAGCGCTCGCCGCGCAGGAGGCCGAGGCGCCCGCCGCCGAGGACGTCGAGATCTCGGCGTCGGAGCCGGCAGCGGCGACGGAACCGCCGGCCGATCAGGGGGCAGACGCCGTCGTGGCGCCTGCGGATCCTGAGCCCGCAGTCCTTGCGGAGACCGAGCCCGCCGACGCCGCCGACGCTCCCGACGCCGAGTCGGGAACGGCGGTCGTCGTCGATGACGTCGAAGAAGCGGCAGTCACCGCAGACGTCGCTGATGCCGCAGACGCCGCAGTCGCAGACGCTCCCTCCTCCGCGCCGGAGTCAGCGCCCGCGCCGTCCGTGGTCGCCGAGCCGGTCGTCGACCAGACCCCTGCCGATGACCGCTCCACGTCGGGGGAGTCCGCATCCGCCGTCGAGGCCATCCGCATCCGCGGTCTGGTGAAGACCTTCGGGGATCACACCGCCGTCGGCGGGATCGACCTCACCGTCCCGTCCGGTTCCTTCTACGGGATCGTGGGACCCAACGGGGCGGGCAAGACGACCACTCTCTCTATCGTCGCCGGACTCCTGCGCTCCGACAGCGGCGAGGTCGTGATCTGCGGCGTCGACCAGGCGGCGAACCCGCTCGCGGCCAAGCGCATGATGGGCGTGCTGCCCGATCGCCTGCGCACGTTCGACCGGCTCACCGGACGACAGCTGCTCTACTACTACGGCCTGCTCCGCGGACTCGCCTCGGATGTCATCGAGAAGCGCGTCGGCGACCTCGCCCGGGCGTTCGACCTCGGCGACGCCCTCGGTCGCGTGGTGTCGGACTACTCCGCGGGAATGACGAAGAAGATCATGCTCGCGGGAGCGATGATCCACTCGCCGCGCGTGCTGGTGCTCGACGAGCCGTTCGAATCCGTCGACCCCGTGTCGTCGGCCGTGATCCTCGACATCCTGCGCGCCTACGTCGCGCACGGCGGCACGGTGATCCTGTCGAGCCACGGCATGGACCTCGTGGAGCGCGTCTGCTCGCGGGTCGCGATCATCGTCGGCGGCGACGTGCTGGCCGAGGGCACGATCGATGAGGTGCGCGCCGGGCAGACGCTCGAGGCGCGGTTCGTCGAGTTGTCGGGCGGCATCAGCGAGGTGGAGGGGCTCGAGTGGCTGCACACGTTCTCCGACTGAGGGCGGCTCTGCTGATCGGATCGCTCCGCGGCGAGCGTCGGGTGCGGACGCTCCTCATGCTCGCCGTCGTGGTCGTGATCACGGTGCTCGTCTGCACGGCCGTCCTGAGCCTCGAGAGCGCGCACGTCGACGTCGCACGCACGGTCGTGGTGCTCGGCAGCGCCGCGCTGTTCCTCGGATTCCTCGTGGGACCGATCCTCGTCGGCGCGGTCGACCAGCTGGATCCGCGTCGATTCGCGGTGTTCGGGGTCGACGAGCGCCGGATGCCGGGGACTCTCGCGCTCGCGTCGATCGTCAGCGTGCCGAGCCTTGCCGTGATCGCGGTGCACGTCAG
This sequence comes from Microbacterium sp. NPDC089695, assembly GCF_044749085.1. NCBI lineage: Bacteria > Bacillati > Actinomycetota > Actinomycetes > Micrococcales > Microbacteriaceae > Microbacterium > Microbacterium sp. NPDC089695. The sequence goes on along the minus strand of NZ_JBIVHG010000003.1, from coordinate 81,130 downwards.
CGTGTGCATCGTCGCGGTGCGCCTCGGCGCCCCATGGCCCGCCGCTCTGGTGGTCACGATCATCGGCGCCCTCTCGACGATCCTCGCCGCGCGCGTGGGCATGGCGATCAACGCCCTGCTGCTGCCCGAGCGCCGCTCCCGCGAACTCACGGCGTTGTTCGCGCTCGCGGTGATCGTCGTGGCGTTCCCGGTCGCGGTGTTCCTCGCGTCCCTCAAGTGGGACGGCCAGGTCCCGGCGATCGTCGGCACCCTGACGACTGCCGTCGGCGTGACTCCGCTCGCCGCCGCTCCTCGCTTCCTGTTCGATGTCGCCGCGGGCGATGTCGCCGGCGCGTGGGTGAGCGGCCTCATGGCGGCCGCCACGGCCGCCCTCCTGTGGGTGCTGTGGTCGTGGCTCGTCCGGCGGCTCCTGACCACGACCGAGCGGCCCGTCGCCTCGCGCGAGCGCACGGGACTCGGCTGGTTCGGTCTGCTGCCGTCGAACGCGTTCGGCGCCATCGCCGCCAGGAGCCTCGTGTACTGGCTGCGCGACCGCCGGTACATCATGAACATCATCGTGGTCCCGGTCGCGGGCATCCTCACCGTGCTTCCCCTCGTGGTCGCGGGAGTGCCTCTGGAGATCGCCGCGCTCATCCCGGTTCCGGTCATGGCGCTGTTCTTCGGCTGGCTGCCGCACAACGACGTCGCCTACGACTCGACGGCCCTGTGGACGCACGTCGCGAGCGGTGTCCGCGGTGTGCCCGACCGTCTCGGTCGCCTCGTCCCCGTGCTGCTCGTCGCCCTGCCCGTGCTCGCGATCGCGGTGCCGCTCACCCTGCTGTCGATCGACGACTGGCGGCTGCTGCTACCTCTCGTCGGCGTCGGTGCCAGTCTGCTGCTCTCGGCGCTCGGTCTGTCGAGCATCGTGTCGGTCATCGCTCCCTACGCGGTCTCGCGCCCGGGGGACAGCCCGTTCCAGCAGCCGCAGCGTCCGACGTCGCGCGGTGCGTACGGCCCTGCGGCCGCGTTCCTCGGCGCGATCGTGCTCAGCGGGCCGACGATCTGGCTCTTCGCCCTCACGACGATCGAGGGCGCCGCATACGCTCCCGCGACGTTCTGGGTCGGTCTGTTCAGCGGCGTGGTCGTGCTCGCGCTCGGCGTGGTCATCGGCGGACGGATCTTCCAGCACGAGGGTGAACGGCTGATGGAGTTCGTCGAGACCGCATGAGGCCGCCCCACGGCATCCTCTCGCGACTAGACTCAGCGCATGAGTACTCCGCTGGACAGCCCCGATCAGGGCGGCGTGGCAACGCTTGATCGCGAACTGGAAGAGCTTCTCCGCGAGGAGAACCTCGAGCCGGGCGACCATGAGCGCTTCTCGCATTACGTCAAGAAGGACAAGATCCTCGAGTCCGCGATCACCGGCAAGCCGGTGCGGGCGCTGTGCGGCAAGAAGTGGACCCCGGGTCGCGACCCGGAGAAGTTCCCGATCTGCCCCACGTGCAAGGAGATCTACGAGTCGATGATGGGCTGAGGACGCTCCTCAGTCCGCGTCGACGAACACGGTGGGGATCGCCGGGTCCGACTTGCTGAGCGCCAGAGCGCGCACCGGCAGTTCCTCGCGCACGCGGAGGTGGTGCTCGCGAGCGGATGCCGTGCCCTCGGCGCCCTCGTACGACGCGTCGATGTCGCCGGCCTCCATGAAGGTCACCTGCAGAGCGCGGCCGTCCGGGTGATCGGCGGCCGTGTCGAGCCGCTCGAAGCCGTCGGAGACGACCACCGTCTCGGTGGTCGCGACGCCGTCGACGATCGTGCGGAACGCGGCCTTGCGCCCGCCGTGCGACGCCTTGTCGGTGGATGCCTTGGCGACGCCGACCCAGGAGCCGTCTGAGCCCTGCCGTGCCACGAGCTTGTAGACCATGCTCGCGGTGGGATAGCCCGAACCGGTGACGACCGATGTTCCCACGCCGTAGGCGTCGACGGGGGCCGCGGCGAGGGTCGCGATCGCGTACTCGTCGAGGTCGCTCGTGACCGTGATGCGCGTGCCGGTCGCGCCGAGCTCGTCGAGCTGTGCGCGGACCTCGGCCGCGACGATCGGCAGGTCGCCCGAATCGAGGCGCACTCCGCCGAGGCCCGTCCCTGCGACCCGGATCGCCGTCTCGACGCCGGTGCGGATGTCGTAGGTGTCGACGAGCAGGGTGGTGTCGACGCCGAGGCTCTCGATCTGCGAGCGGAACGCCTCCTCCTCGCTGTCGTGCAGCAGCGTCCACGAGTGCGCCGCAGTGCCCATCGTCGGGATGCCCCACTCCCGGCCCGCCTCGAGGTTGCTCGTGGCACCGAAGCCGGCGATGTACGCCGCGCGGGCGGCGGCGACGGCCGAGCGCTCCGCCGCCCGGCGCGACCCCATCTCGGCGAGCGGACGCTCTCCCGCGGCGATGCTCATGCGCGCGGCGGCCGTGGCGACCGCGCTGTCGTGGTTCAGCACGCTCAGCGCGAGGGTCTCGAGCACCACGGCATCCGCGAACGTGCCCTCGACCGTCAGGATCGGGGAGCCGGGGAAGTACAGCTCGCCCTCGCGGTAGCCGCGGATCGAGCCGGTGAAGCGGTAGTCCTCGAGATAGGCGAGCGATGCGGCATCGACGACGTCGTTATCGCGCAGGAAGCGCAACTCGTCGTCGCCGAAGCGGAAGTCGCGCAGCAGGGTGAGCAGGCGCCCGGTGCCGGCGACGACGCCGAAGCGGCGACCGCCGGAGAGCCGGCGGGAGAAGAGCTCGAACACGCTCGGCCGTGAGGCTGTTCCGTCGCGGAGAGCGGCGGCGAGCATCGTGAGCTCGTAACGATCGGTCAGGAGCGCCGTGGACGTCGTCATGCGCTCAGCATAGTGACGACCACGCCGTCGTCGGCGCGCGCGCCGGGGTGTGCGCGACTAGGCTGGGGAGTCATGAACGACGCGCCGATCGGAATCTTCGACTCCGGTGTCGGCGGGCTCACGGTGGCGAGGGCCATCCGGGCCCAGCTGCCCCGCGAGTCGTTCGTCTACATCGGCGACACCGCGCACTCGCCCTACGGCCCCAAGCCGATCGCCGATGTGCGCCGCTACGCGCTCGAGGTGCTCGACACGCTCGTCGACCAGGGCGTCAAGATGCTCGTGATCGCCTGCAACACGGCATCCGCGGCGATGCTGCGCGACGCGCGCGAGCGTTACGACATCCCGGTCGTCGAGGTCATCGCGCCCGCCGTGCGCCGCGCCGTCTCGACCACGCGCAACGGCCGCGTCGGCGTGATCGGCACGGTCGGCACGATCGGCTCGCGCGCCTACCAGGACATGCTCGAGGTGAACGAGCGGCTGTCGGTCTTCACGGCGGCGTGCCCCCGCTTCGTCGAGTTCGTCGAGGCGGGCATCACCGACACCCCCGAGGTTCTCGCGACGGCCGAGGAGTACCTCGCGCCGCTGCGGGATGCCGGAGTCGACACGCTCGTGCTCGGATGCACGCACTACCCGTTCCTGCGCGGCGCGATCAGCTACGTGATGGGCGAGGACGTGACGCTCGTGTCGAGCGACGACGAGACGGCGGGCGATGTGTTCCGCCAGCTCGTGCGCGGCGATCTGCTCGCCCCCGCCGACGCCGAGGCGTCGTACGTGTACGAGGCGACCGGCGCCTCGACGACCGAGTTCACCGGGCTCGCGAACCGTCTGATGGGCCGCGAGGTGCGCGACGTGCAGCTCGTGCAGACCGGCGTGATCACTCTGCCCGACGCCGTGCTCTGACGTCGGCATCCCTCTTCTTCCCCGCAGTCCCGTCCGTGTCACCCGACCGAAGGAACACCATGTCAGACATCGTCCGTGCCGATGGCCGCTCCACAGACCAGCTCCGCGAGGTCACGATCGAGCGGGGCTGGAGCGCCCACGCCGAGGGGTCGGCGCTGATCAGCTTCGGCGGCACCAAGGTGTTGTGCACCGCCTCTTTCACGAACGGCGTGCCGCGGTGGCTCACCGGCAAGGGCAAGGGCTGGGTCACCGCCGAGTACTCGATGCTGCCGCGGGCGACGAACAGCCGCAACGACCGCGAGAGCGTCAAGGGACGCATCGGCGGCCGCACGCATGAGATCTCGCGTCTGATCGGACGCGCGCTGCGCGCGGTCGTCGACACCAAGGCACTGGGCGAGAACACGATCGTGATCGACTGCGACGTGCTGCAGGCCGACGGCGGCACGCGCACCGCGGCGATCACGGGGGCCTACGTCGCGCTGGCCGATGCGATCGAGTGGGGCCGCGAGAAGAAGTTCATCGCCAAGAACTCGACGCCGCTGATCGACTCGGTGTCGGCGATCTCGGTCGGCATCATCGACGGCGAGCCGATGCTCGACCTCGCGTACGTCGAGGACGTGCGCGCCGAGACCGACATGAACGTCGTGGTCACCGGCCGCGGTCTCTTCGTCGAGGTGCAGGGCACGGCCGAGGGGGCGCCGTTCGACAAGCGCGAACTCGACGCGCTGCTCGACCTCGGTGTGGCCGGTTGCGCCGACCTCAAGAACCACCAGCTCACGGCGCTCGCGGGCTGATGAAGGTCGTCCTCGCCACGCACAATCCGCACAAGGTCGCGGAGTTCCAGCAGATCGTGTCGCTCACGCGGCCCGACCTCGAGATCGTCGCCTACGACGGACCGGAGCCCGTGGAGGACGGCGTGACCTTCGCCGAGAACGCGCTGATCAAGGCGCGCGCGGCGGCGGCGCACACGGGACTCGCGGCGCTCGCCGACGACTCCGGCATCTGCGTCGACGTGCTGGGCGGATCGCCCGGCGTGTTCTCGGCGTACTGGGCCGGACAGCAGAAGGATGCCGCGTCGAACCTCGAGCTGCTGCTCGACCAGCTGCGCGACATCGCCGACCCGCACCGCACCGCGCACTTCACGTCGACCATCGCGCTCGTGACGCCCGACGGGGCGGAGCGCGTGGTGGAGGGGGTGTGGCCCGGGCGGCTCGCGCATGCGGCATCCGGTGCCGGCGGGTTCGGCTACGACCCGATCTTCCTCCCCGACGGCCAACCCGCGGGGGAGGAGCGCTCGGTGGGCGAGTTCACGGCCGAGGAGAAGCAGTCCCAGTCGCACCGTGCTCGCGCGTTCGCAGAACTGGTGCCGCTGCTCGCCGAACTCTAAGGTTCCGCCGCAAGTAACCACTACGCTTGACGTACTTCATTCGTAGTGGTTATGGTAGTGCTCATGAGAGAGCTCACCTATTACATCGGCGTCACCCTCGACGGCTTCATCGCGGGACCCGACGACGAGGTCGACTTCTATCCCGTCACGCCCGCGTTCGCCGAGACGCTGGGCACCGAGCTCGCCGACCTGCAGCCGGCCTTCGTGCGCGCGGCGCGCGGGGGAGCGGACCAGCCTCTCACCGGCTTCGACACCGTCGTGATGGGACGCCGCACCTACGAGCCGGCGCTCGACCAGGGCGTGCGCGATCCGTACTCACACCTGCGCACGGTCGTCGTCAGCACGACGCTCGACGATCCGGGACACGAGAACGTCGAGATCGTGCGCACCGACCCCGTGGCCCGCGTCCGCGCGCTCAAGGCCGAGGAGGGTCTCGGCATCTACCTGGCTGGAGGAGCGGGCCTCGCAGGCGCGCTCCTCGACGAGATCGACCGGCTGATCGTCAAGAAGTACCCGGTGATCGCCGGCTCCGGCATCCCGATGGTCGCCCACGGCTTCCGGCCCACCGCCTTCACGCTCGATCGGGCTCGCGCCTACGACAACGGCTGCGTCTTGCTGGAGTACACCCGCGCGCGGTGAACAGCGGTCGCGAGACTACTGAGAATCATCACCATTCCCGAGTACGCGGATCCGCCCCGGTCGCACGGAAACCGACCCTAACCTGGTCGTATGCATGATCACGCGCCCGCCGCCGGCGGCATCCGCTCGGCCGGGCATCGCCGCCTCCTGGCGATCTCGCTGACCCTCACTGCGACCATCATGGTCGTGCAGGTGATCGGTGCGATCCTGACCGGGTCGCTGGCCCTGCTCGCCGACGCCGCGCACATGTTCACCGACGCGTCGGCGCTCGTGATCGCCCTGATCGCCGCGGCCGTGGCGGCGCGTCCCGCCGATGACCGCCGCACGTTCGGGTACCAGCGGGCGGAGGTCTTCGGAGCGCTGATCAACGCGATCATCCTGATCCTGCTGTCGGGGTGGGTCGGCATCGAGGCCATCGGTCGTCTGCTGAACCCCGGCGAGGTCGAGGTCGCCGGCGGGCTCATGCTCGTCGTCGCGGCGGTCGGCCTGATCGCGAACGCGATCTCGATGTGGCTGCTGAGTCGTGCGCAGCGCACCAGCATCAACGTGCGCGGCGCGTACCTCGAGGTCATGGGCGACCTGATCGGCTCGGCGATGGTGATCGTCGCGGCGATCGTGATCGTGACGACCGGATGGATGCCGGCGGATGCGATCGCGTCCATGGCGATCGCGGTGCTGATCATCCCGCGGGCGATCGCGCTGCTGCGGGAGGTGTTCTCGGTGCTGTCGGAATCGGCGCCGAAGGGCACGGCCGTGAGCGACATCCGTCAGCATCTGCTCGACTACGACGGTGTCGTCGGCGTGCACGACGTACACGTATGGCAGCTCACCCGCGGCGCTCCTGTGTTCAGCGCGCACGTCAGCGTCGAGCCCGCTCTGCTCGAGGACGGACGTTCGGGCCGACTGCTGACGGAGATGCAGGAATGCCTGGCCGAGCATTTCGACGTCGAGCACTCGACGTTCCAGATCGAGCCCGCCGAGCAGTCTGACTGCGAGCCGCACCACGCCTGAGGTGCAAGCGGTCAGCTCTCGACCACGACCTCGTCGGGGGACTTGTCGGGGCGGAGACCCCGCCATCGCGCGTGGCGCAGTACCCCGTCTGGCGTCCAGTTCGCGAACTCGACCTCGCCGACGAGCTCAGGCCGCACCCAGAGAGCGTCCGAGGCGTCGAGGGCCGGCACGCCGTCGAGCGGAGCATCGTCCACCCGTAGCGGCGCGAGACGTGCGAGCAGATCGCGCAGCATCCGGTCGGTGAAGCCGGTGCCGACGCGTCCGACGTAGCGCAGGCGCCCGGCATCCGGCACCGCCAGCAGCAGAGAGCCGAAGGTGTGCTCGCGATCGCCCTTGCCGGGGCGGATGCCGACGATCACGGCCTCCTGCATGCGGGTGTGCTTGATCTTGAGCCAGGACGGTGAGCGCTGCCCCGCACGGTACGCCGACCGCGGGTCCTTCACGACGACGCCCTCCAGGCCGAACTCCTCGCTCGCGGCGAGAGCGGCGTCGAGGTCGTCGAACACCGGAGGCACGCGCATCGGCGCATCGAGATCGGCGACCACGTCGTCGAGCAGCGTCCGCCGCTGCGTCAGGGGCATCGACGTCAGATCGTGTCCGTCGAGCCGCAGCAGGTCGAACACGAGGTACACGATCGGGGCGCGCACGACCTCGCGCTCGATCTCGCGGGCGCGTGTCAGATGCATGCGGTTCTGCAGCAGCGAGAAGCTCGGGCGGCCCTGCGCGTCGAACGCGACGATCTCCCCGTCGAGGATCGCATCCGCCACGGGAAGGAACGGAGCCCCATCCGCCGTGAGTTCCGGGTACCGCGCCGTGATGTCTATGCCGCTGCGGGCATGCAACCGCATCCGTCCTTCTGCCCAGGTGCCGATGGCACGGATGCCGTCCCACTTGACCTCGACCCAGGGCGGCGTGCCGAGGCCGCGCGCGATCGCCGGAGTGCCGTTCTCGGCGAGCATCGGGTCGAGGGATGCGGGGACGGCATCGGCAGCGGGAGCCGCGGCGATGCGGGGGCGGTGCTCTTTGCGGGCCGGTCGATCCGTGCTCGCGCGCTCGCCGTGGTCCCCACGCGGCACCGGCGGGTTCTCCGGTCGCAGTGTGGACAGCGGGTCCATGTCCGAGGCGGCACGTGCCAGCACCTCGTCGAGATCGAGCTGCGCGAGGTCGGGGTCGTCGAGCTCCTCCCACGTGCGCGGGGCGGCGACCCAGGGCTGCGCGCGTCCGCGGAGCGAGTACGGCGAGATCGTGGTCTTCTTGCCGTTGTTCTGGCTCCAGTCGAGGAACACCTTGCCGCCGCGGGCGGCCTTCGCCATGGTGCTCGTCGCGAGGTCGGGATGCTCGGTCTCGATCAGCCGGGCGACCTCCTTCACGACCCCGGAGATCTCGTCGCTGGTCTGTTCGCCGGGCACGGCCGCGTACAGATGGATGCCCTTGCTGCCGCTCGTGACCGGCAGTGGATCGAGGCCGATGCCGGTGAGGATGCCGCGGGCGAGACGTGCGACCTCGGCGCACTGCGCGAGACCGACACCCGGACCGGGGTCAAGGTCGAGCACGAGGCGGTCGGGTCGCCCGGGGAGTCCGGCCGCATCGAAGCGCCACTGCGGCACGTGCATCTCGATCGCCGCGACCTGCGCGAGCCACACGAGCGTGGGCACGTCCTCGACCAGCGGGTACTCCTTCGGCCCGTCGGAGTGCTGGATCGCCTGCCGCGGGATCCACCGAGGCGCCCCCGGTTCGAGCTGCTTGGTGAAGAACGCGTCGGCGGGAGCATCCGTCGTCCCGACGCCTTCGACCCAGCGCTTGCGCGTGACGGGGCGGCCGTCGAGCAGCGGGAGCAGGAGCGGCGCGATCGCGGTGTAGTACGCGAACACCTCGCCCTTGGTCGTTCCCGTCTCGGGGTAGACGACCTTGTCGAGGTTCGTGACGCGCAGACGGCGGCCGTCGATCTGCACGTTCTGCGCCTCGGCTGCCATAGGGCCAGCGTAGTGACGGCTCCCCGGATGAGGGGGAGGCGCCGTCAAGGACTGGCTGTGACCGGTGCGACTGGTGTTCACTGGTCGCATGAGGACGATCTGGAAGGGCGCGCTGACCTTCGGTCTCGTGAACGTGCCGGTCAAGGTGTATTCGGCCACAGAGGATCACGATGTGCCGCTGCATCAGGTGCACGACAAGGACGGCGGACGCATCCGCTATCAGCGCACCTGCGAGGTGTGCGGTGAGACCGTCGCGTACGCCGACATCGACCGCGCCTATGTCGACGAGGGCCAGACCGTCGTGCTCACGAAGGACGACCTCGCGGCCCTGCCCGCCGAGAAGAGCCGCGAGATCGACGTCGTGGAGTTCGTGCCGTCCGACCAGGTCGACCTGCTCACGCTCGACAAGCCGTACTACCTCGAACCCGACTCGAAGTCGCCCAAGGCCTACGTGCTGCTGCGCAAGACCCTCGAGCAGACCGACCGCACCGCGATCGTGCGCTTCACGCTGCGGCAGAAGACCCGGCTCGCGGCGCTGCGGGTGCGCGGCAAAGTGCTCGTGCTGCAGACCCTGCTGTGGGCCGACGAGGTGCGCGAGGCCGAGTTCCCCTCGCTCGACGAGGACGTGAGCATCTCGAAGAAGGAGCTCGAGCTCTCCGCCTCGCTGGTCGACAGCTACTCGGCGGACTTCGATCCGGAGTCGTTCGTCGACGAGTACCAGAAGGAGCTGCGCACCCTGATCGACGCCAAGATCGACGCCGGCGACACCTTCGACGTCTCCGACACGTTCGGCGAGGAGGATGCCGACGCCAAGAGCGGCGAGGTCATCGATCTGATGGAGGCGCTGCGCGCGAGCGTCGCGAAGTCCAAGGCCGCGCGGTCGGGCGGTTCGAGTGCGGACGCCGATGAGAAGGCGAAGCCGAAGAAGGCGCCGGCGAAGAAGAAGGCCGGCTGACCGGCATCCGTACTCGGGTCAGTGCTTGCCGTCGCCGTCGAGGTCGGGGGCGCGGTCGAACACCTCGGAGTCGAGCGCGAGCTCCTCGGCTTCGGCGGCATCCGTCTCGCCCTCTCCGGCCATGGCCTCCTTCTTGGCCTTCCGGCGCTCGGAGAGGTAGTGCCACAGCGTGACGATCGCGGTGCCTCCGACCGCTGCGAGCAGGATGAGGTCGATGTAGCTCTCGACGAAGTGCGCGACCGGCGGGATGAAGCCGATCAGGTAGCCGAACATCGTGAGGCCGAAGCCCCAAAGCACGGCACCGATGAGGTTGTACAGCGTGTACTTGCGCCACGGCATGTGCCCGACGCCCGCCGCGACGGGCGCGAACGTGCGGACGATCGGCACGAAACGGGCGAGGATGACGGTGATGCCGCCGAACCGCTCGAAGAACGCGTTCGTCCGCTCGACGTTCTTCTTGCTGAAGAGCCCGGACTCCTTGCGCTCGAAGACCGCGGGGCCGCCCTTGTGGCCGATCACGTAGCCGACCTCGCCGCCGATGAACGCGGACAATCCGATCAGGATCGCGACGAACCAGACGTTGATGCCGAAGACGCCGTGCTCCGCGCCCGCGATCGGGTGCGACAGCAGCCCGGCGATCACGAGCAGCGTGTCGCCCGGGAGCAGGAATCCGACGAGCAGGCCCGTCTCGGCGAAGACGATGAAGCACACCACCAGAAGCGCCCACGGGCCGGCCGTGCCGATGATGGTGGCAGGGTCGAGCCAGGGGATGAGAGCGGCGTGGTGCATGGGAGTCCCGTCGTGGAGCTGTGTGCGGCGGTGATGTCGTCGGTCGCCGAAGATGCGACTGATCGGTGCGGAAGGTGGGACTTGAACCCACACGCCCTGAGGCACAGGAACCTAAATCCTGCGTGTCTGCCAATTTCACCACTCCCGCGCGGTGGGATAAGTCTACTGACCGGGGGATCCCTCGATGCTGGGGATCCGCCCGCAGTCGTTTGACGACACGTGTGGATAACTCCGCCGGCCGTGCGGCGATTCTTGCGAGGATGCCCGGGTGCCTCAGCCCTCCGTCATCATCGCCGACCGTGTGCGGCGACGTCTCAGGACCGAGGGGATCGAGCCCGCGCTCGATGCGGACGCTGCGCGGTCGGTCGCGCAGTCCGAGGTGCGGCGCTACAACGACGTCGCTCTCGCCCGCGGGGAGGCGCTGGCCGAGGACGAGGCCCGGTGCGTGCGCGACGTCCTGGCCTCCGTGCACGGATTCGGCGTGCTGCAGCCCCTGCTCGACGATCCCGAGATCGAGGAGATCTGGCTGAACGGCCCCGACAGCGTGCACGTCGCGCGCGGGGGAGTCGCCGAGCGGATCGGACTGCGGCTCGGCGAGACACAGCTCCGCGATCTCGTCGAGCGGATGCTGCAGTCCACCGGACGCCGGGTCGACATCGGCCAGCCCTTCGTCGACGCCTCCCTGCCCGACGGATCGCGACTGCACGTCGCGATCGCCGATGTCGTGCGCGGCGGGTGGGCGGTGAACATCCGCAAGTTCCTGACACGGCACCGGTCGATCGGCGCCCTCGTCGCGCAGGCGGCGCTTCCGGCATCCCTCGCCGATGAACTGACCCGCGCGCTGCGCGCCGGTCGCAGCGTGATCGTGTCGGGTGCCACGCACGCGGGCAAGACGACCATGCTCGGAGCCCTGCTCGAGAGCGCGGCGGAGTCGCAGCGCATCATCACGGTCGAGGAGACGTTCGAGCTCGCGATCGAGGGTCCCGACGTCGTGGCGCTGCAGGGTCGTCAGGCGAGTCTCGAGGGCACGGGGGAGATCACGCTCCGTCGCCTCGTGAAGGAGGCGCTGCGCATGCGGCCCGATCGGATCGTGGTCGGCGAGGTGCGCGACGCCGAAGCGCTCGATCTCGTGCTCGCGCTCAACACGGGAGTGCCGGGTGCCGCCACCGTGCATGCGAACTCGGCGGCGGAGGCGTTGGAGAAGCTCTCGCTGCTTCCACTGCTCGCCGGACGCAACATCGACCGCGGCTTCATCGCCCCGGCGCTCGCCGCGTCGATCGACCTCGTCGTCCACTGTGTCCGCACACGCGACGGACGCCGTCGCGTGGAGGAGGTCATCGCCCCCACCGGCGCCGTCGTCGACGGTCGCATCGAGGCGCGCACGGTCTTCGCGCACGGTGTCGCGGAGGCGCGCAGCGTCGGGGGCGGGCTCGCATGATCGCCCTGTTGGGCGCGACCCTCGCCGCCGGATTCCTGCTCGTCAGCGCCCCGTGGCTCTGGCCGCCGCGCGAGGACGGCGATCGTGCCGTGCGCCGCGGCGTTCTCGTGCGGATGCTGGAGGAGGCGGGATTCGCGACGGCGCCCCCTCGCGTGCTCCTCGCGGTGATGGCCGGACTCGCTCTCGCCGCGGCATCCCTCGTCTGGCTGCTCACCGCGATTCCCGTGCTCGCTCTCCTGGCCGCGGGGGCGGCGGGAGTCGTGCCCGTGACGTTCCTGCGCGCACGACGGCTGCGGCTCCGCAAAGCACGCCGGCAACTGTGGCCCGACGTCTGCGACCTGCTGATCGCGTCGATCAGGGTGGGCCTGTCGCTGCCCGATGCGGTCGCCTCGCTCGCGGACGCGGCGCCGCTCACGATGCGCCCCGCGTTCGTGGTCTTCGCCCGTGACCTGCACGCGACGGGACGCTTCGAGACCAGTCTGGATCGGCTGAAGGCGACGCTCGCCGACCCGATCGCCGATCGGATCATCGAGACCCTGCGTATGGCGAGGCAGGTGGGCGGCACCGAGCTCGGCGCCGTGCTGCGCGCGCTGTCGACATCGGTGCGCGCCGATGCCGCGCTGCGCGGCGAGGTCGAGGCGCGGCAGTCCTGGATCCGCGGCGCCGCTGTTCTCGGCGCCGTCGCGCCCTGGGTCGTGTTGGGACTCCTCGTGATGAGGCCCGAGGGCGCTGCGGCGTACGGCACACCGGAGGGCGTCGCGGTCATCTGCACGGGCGCCGTGGTGTCGGTCGTCGCGTACCGGATCATGATCCGGATCGGCCGACTCCACGAACCCGAACGGTGGTTCGGATGAACGCGGTCTCGGCTGCGGCTGTCGCGGTGCTCGGCGGAGGGACGCTCGCGGCGGGGTTGCTTCTCGTGCTGCTCGCACTGCCGCGGTGGTCGGCTCCATCGCTCGCGACGCGGATCGCCCCTTACGTGCGCGACGTCGTCAGTGACGACGTGCTTCCCCGCCTGGCGCTGCCCCGAGCCGGTGCGCTCCCCGCAGGAGAGCGCGCGATCCTCTCCCGAATGGTCGCCGCCGTCGAGCGGATGCTGGGCGGGAGCGACACGCTGCGCCGCCGCCTCGCGCAGGCCGGCGTCCCCGGACAGCCCGAGCGGTTCCGCAGCCGTCAGCTCGGGTGGGCGGTCGGGGGGATCGCCGCGGGAGCCGTCGCCCTCATCGCGCTCGCACTGGTCGGCCGAATGACTCCGCCCGTGGCGTTGCTCCCGATCCTCGCGGGAGGCGCGGCCGCGATCGGCTACGACATGCGGCTGAGCGCACGCGTCGCGGCGCGGCGTCGACGACTGACCGACGAGTTGCCGACGACCCTGGAGTTCCTCTCGCTGTGCCTCTCGGCCGGGGAGGGGCTGCTCGACTCGCTGCGGCGTGTCGCCGCGGTCGGCACAGGCGAGTTGACGGTCGAGGTGCGTGCCGTGGTCGTCGCGGTCGGGACCGGGGCTCCGCTCGGCGAGGCGCTGCGGGAGCTGTCGAGCCGGCTCGAGCTCCCCGGTCTCACTCGCGCTGTCGATCAGGTGGTCGCGGCGCTCGAGCACGGAGCCCCGCTCGCGGGTGTGCTCCAGGCGCAGGCGGGCGATGCGAGGGAGGACGCCAAGCAGGTCCTGATCGAGCAGGCGGGGCGCAAGGAGATCCTGATGCTCCTCCCTGCTCGGTCGGCTTGCATCTGACACCCCGGCCACCCTCCCGAAGTTTCCGTTCGAGGTCTCCCTCCGGGAAGTCGCTGAGGCCGCGTGATGCGCTATCTCGACGTGGTGACTTGTGCCGCGAGGTCGAGCACGGTTTTGTCTCGCGCGAAAGCTCTCGCCAGCCAACAACTGACGGGTCAACCAGGACGAAGCCCACCCATGGATCTGTGATCCGCCCAGGGCGAGGTCCACCCAGAGAATCGAGATTCAAATGACCATCAACACCGCACCCTTCGTGCAGGCATTCCTGATGTTCCGCCGCTCGGTGGGACAAGCCGTCGATTTCACCGATGTGAAGTGGACGAACTCGGCAGTCACGCGTGAGCGCTTTGAGCGGATGATGAAGGCACGCGCCGCGCTCAACGACCTGATCCCGGCAGAGAAGGACGCCGATGCGGACGCGCAGATTGCGGAGGTGATCGAGGGGCTCGCGCCGAAGAACGGCGATGAGGTGACGCTCCAGGAAGCCGAGTGGCGCAAGGTCACCACGCTCCTGGCCGCGCACCGCTCGCTGGAGCAGATCATCTTCGAGGCGAACCCGCTCCGCCTCGCAGCGATCGCGCAGTGGATCGAGGTCTCCCCGGAGGCGCTCGCATCGGTCGACCCGGTCGGGGTAATCGCCGAGGTCCGCGAGCTGGTGTTCCAGCAGTTGGTCGCGAAGGGCGTCCCGGCGGCAACGCGGGTCCGAGACCTGACGGCGGACGCCAGCCTGGTGTCGGCGTGGCGTGCTGTGCTGATCGAGGCGCTGGAGGGCGCGGTCTCGCTGGGCACGATGTCGCGTGTTGCCCGCCTCGACCCGCAGGGCTACGCGGCGCTCGGGATCGACGAGAACCTGGAGCGTGATATCCACATCGACGCCCAGGTGCAGCGACTCGATGGTCTCCGCCTCCGCCGCGACGCCATGGCAATCAAGGGGGCGTGATCGTGTCCGCGCGTCAGTCCGGAGTGCGGACGCCACCGGAGGTGGAAGCGGAGATCGAGCACCTGGTCCGCGATGGGCTGACGCGCGGTCAGGTAGCCAAGGCTGTGGGTGTTCATCCCGCGACGGTCTCTCGCGTTGTACGTGACACTGAGGGTCTGGAGTTCGCCCGCACAGGCTCCAGTTCCTCGGGCACGCCTCAGGCTATGGCTAGGGCTCGGGGGGTGCAGAGCGAGTACGCGCGGAACCGGCGGGCAGCGCTTTCCGACCGGATCATGGATGCGACGGAGAAGACGCTTGACCTGTTGGAGTCGACCACGTCTCCTCGGGAGCGGCAGTTCCTGTCTCAGGCGCTGCGAAACCACACGGCGGCATATGCCGACTTGTCGGCTCAGGATGCAAAGGCGGCTCCGGACATGCAGGTCGTGGTGTCCATCTTCGACAAGTTCAACAACGGGATGGAAGCCTTCGTCGCGGCTGTACCGCCTGCCCGCTCCGGACTTATCCAGGACTGAGGCGTAGCCCTCCGCGGGCTCCGTCTCTCCTACGACCTGACAGAGCCAGATCCCTCTTCCCAGGGGCCCGAGCCTTGCGAGTTCAAGGAAGACCCCACGGAGCGCCGCGCATACGTGCCCCACTACTATCTGGTTTATGGATCCAGCAGTTCTGTGGACCGCCATCGGCGTGATGGTCGGGGGTGTTGCCATTGTCATCGGTTGGTTCCAGTGGAATGCAACGCGTGGGCGAGTCCGCGTGAAAGTCGACTACGGCAAGTACAGTGTCTCGGTTCGGATCGACTCACAAACACCTAACGAGGTCGTGATCAACCGTCTGTCCATTCTCGGCGCTCGTCACCCGCTGCTCTCTCGCATCCGCACCCTCGCACTTGGGCGTCCGATGCCTAGAAGGTACGCCTTTAGCAAGTTCCACGCCGATAGCTTCTGGATCGACATGCTGATCCACGGTGACCGCTTCGAAGACATGGACATGTCGAACTCCTTGCCGCTTGCGCCCTATAGCACTCTCTCGTGGGGCTACAGCGTGTCAGGCCACATGCAGCACGAAGTCCGCTCGCCCGACGCTCGTTTGAAGGAGACCTTGAAAGACCCGCGAGTGAAACTACGTGGGTATGCAGACGTATCCGGCCACCCAACCCGCGTCACCGTAAGCCGGTGGCAACGACAGAAGCACTACTAGCTGCGGCTCCGGACGCCTCCCGCCTCGTCCTCGAATAGAGAAGGCCCGGCGCCCCTGAGAGGGCGTCTGGCCTTCGCCGTGTCCAGAAAGAACGTGCCGGAGGCCGAGGAATGACGTCCGGACAGTGGTTATATGGTCAAAGGAGTCTTAGGTCAGCATGAAGGGGTTCAGCTCATGACAGATGACAAGACAGAGCACGGCCGTCGAGCCAATGCGTGGCGCTACGGCGAGGGCACGATGTGGGGCCAGGACCAGTTCTGGTATCCGGGCTCCGGTGAAGGCATCCCGCTTGAGGACCTTGAAGCGTCTCATCTCGCGAACATCATTCGCAAAGTTGAGCGTGGGGGGCACTCGGACATGGCCGAGAATACACCGCTGATGCGTCGGCTCCGGCAACTACGGAATGATGGATGATCTCGCACAGAAGAAGATGCATCGGCGACTCCGTGAAGAGGGGCTGAACACGCCGCACGGTCCGCGCTGCTTGGGCCGTATGAACCCGTAGAAGTTGGGGGCGAGGTCGTGTGGCGTTGCTCCGATTGCGACACGACGGCTTAGCCGTGGGAGGTTGGGAGAATAGCTCTGATGACTCTCACGCTCGCCCCGCTCCTTCTAGATGCTGGCATCGATGTCGCCGATGCAATCGCAATCCGCCACGCTTACACAACTGAGCCAGACGGCATCCACGCTGACTCGACCGACGACGAGATCCTCGTCTACACGCGGACACAATCGGCTTCAACCGCGAAGTTTCTGGCCGCACCGCCGAAGTATTGGGTGGTGTTCATCCGAGAGGGCGGTGCCGAGGCGCGGCTGTGGTCCGTTGTGGAGAACCGGGGCGAGCTTTGGAACGACGGTACGCGCCGCGGGTTTGACGTGGCGAGGACCGACCACATGGTCGAGCTCCGCAGCCGGCTCGTGATTGGCTGGCGTCCCACGCGTAGGTGGTGGATGAGAGCGGCGACCGCCGCGACCTACCCCGTAAATGGCATTGCCGATGCCGAGCCGATCCCATTCCCCGGATTCGACCGACTTGTCCTGAGCTACACCAAACTTCAAGCTGTGATGCGTGAACCGCGATACGCGTCCTGGTGCACCGCGCTCGCGTCGGTAGTGGGTATCTACCTGATTACGGACACGCGCGACGGTCGCCACTACGTTGGGAAGGCGGATGGCTTGGAGAACATTCGCCAGCGGTGGAGTGCCTATGCGGCCAATGGCCACGGGGGCAACGCGGAGTTACGTGGCCTCGACCCGAGCACATTCCGATACTCGCTCCTGCGGGTGTTCGACCCGTCGACGCCGACCGCTGAAATCAACATCGCCGAGGGCCACTACAAGTTGGCTCTGGGCAGCCGCGTACCCCACGGGCTCAACAGAAACTAGGCCCGCCGACATCCCATCGGAATACCGGTTCGATGATCGCTCAGTCGGGCCAGTGCGCTGGCTTCTAGCCGGGAGGCAGGTCCCGGCACAGGTGCGTTGAGCCGAGAGAGTGTCCCTGGTTCCAGATAAGATCGTGGCACGCGGGAGCTCGCCCGCAATCACCCAAAGGAGCGTCACGCAGACGTGTCGAACACCGAAAACCTCACCTCTGCCAAGTCGGCCAAAGAGGACGAGTTCTACACGCAGCTTCCCGACATCGAGCGCGAACTCAGGCACTACCGGAAGCACTTCGAAGGCAAGGTCGTCTACCTCAACTGCGACGACCCCCGTATGAGCAACTTCTTCCACTACTTCAGCTACAACTTCGAGAAGCTCGGCCTCAAGAAGCTCATCGCCGCCTGCTACAAGAGCCAGGACGTCGACCTGTTCAGCCAGTACGACGCCGAACAGGCCATTTACCTCGAATACGACGGCGACAAGAGCGGCAACGGGGTGCCCGACCCTGAGGAGATTGGAATCGTACCGCTCAAGGGCAATGGAGATTTCCGGAGCGCGGAAAGCATCGAACTGCTCAAGCAGGCCGACATCGTGGTCACCAATCCTCCGTTCTCGCTGTTCCGCGAATACGTCGCACAACTGGTCGAATACGACAAGAAGTTCCTGATCGTAGGCCCTCACAACGCGATCACCTACCAGGGCATCTTCCCGCTCATCCAGCAGAACAAGCTCTGGCTTGGCTACGGGTTCCAGGCGGGCAACGCGTTCTTTGCAATCCCCAGGGATGCGGAGTATGCGAAGGGCGTCTACGACCCAGCCACCGGCCTCGTGAAGTTCCGGAACGTGACGTGGTTCACCAACATGGACATCTCGAAGCGTCACGAAGAGCTGGTGCTCTACAAGAACTACAGTGCCGACGAGTACCCGGCCTACGACAACTACGACGCGATCGAGGTCGGCAAGACGAGCGAGATTCCCGCCGACTACGACGGCGTGATGGGCGTCCCGATCACGTTCCTCGACAAGTACAACCCAGACCAGTTCGAGATCATCGGTATCGCCAAGGCTCCGATGGGGGAGCCGACCAAGATCTACCCGACTCAGACGCAGGTGAGCGCAAAGGGTATTCGTAGCACCGTCAAGAAGCTGAACGACGGGCCAGTGATGAAGGTCGACACCCCACCGAAGAACAAGACCTACTACGAGGTGGGCGGCGAGCTTTACGTGCAGATGTACGCCCGCATCCTGATTCGCCGCAAGGGAGCAGCAGCTTGAAGATCGAACTGACGTCGGTGCCCGTGCGAGAACTGGCCGCGGACTACGAGGACAACCAGGAGGCTGGTGTCTCGGGATACGCCGGGAAACTCGACATTCGCCCGCCCTACCAGCGTGAGTTCGTCTACGACGACAAGCAGCGCGAGGCCGTCATTGAGACCATCACGAAAGGCTTCCCGCTCAACGTTATGTACTGGGCCGTCCGCGACGACGACACCTTCGAAGTAATCGACGGCCAGCAGCGCACCATCAGCGTGTGCCAGTACGTCGATGGCGAGTTCGCCTACAAGGGGCGCTACTTCCACAACCTCCAGGCTGATGAGAAGGAACAGCTTCTCAACTACGAACTGATGGTCTACCGCTGCACCGGCAGCGACAGTGAGAAGCTGGAGTGGTTTCGGACCATCAACATCGCGGGGGAGGAGCTCACTCAGCAGGAGCTTCGCAATGCCGTCTATGCAGGGTCATGGGTCTCCGAAGCCAAAAAGATCTTCAGCAAGAACGGCTGCCCGGCGTACGGGCTCGGCTCGAAGTACATGAAGGGTTCGCCTATTCGGCAGGACTACCTCGAAACCGTCATCAAGTGGTTCAACGACGGAGACATCGAGGGCTACATGGCCGTTCACCAACACGACCCGAACGCCAACGAGCTGTGGCTCTACTTCCAAGCCGTCGTGGCGTGGGTCAACAGCACGTTCCCGCACTACCGGGCGCTGATGAAGGGCCTGCCCTGGGGCGCGCTCTACAACCAGTACAAGGGCAAGTCGTGGGACTCCGCGAAGCTCGAAGAGCAGATTGCGGCTCTCATCCAGGATGACGACGTGACCAACAACAAGGGCGCTTACGCGTACGTGCTGAGCGGCCATGAGAAGCACCTCAACATTCGCGCGTTTAGCCCGAGCGAGCGCCTGGCCGCGTACGAGCGTCAGCAGGGGATCTGCCCAGTGTGCGGCGAGCACTTCGAGCTCAACGAGATGGAAGCCGATCACATCACGCCTTGGCGCGACGGAGGCCCCACGAGCGCGGCGAACTGTCAGATGCTCTGCATTGAGGACAACCGCCGCAAGGGCGCGAAGTAGGAGAGCTCGAGTGCGTGTCGCGTACGTCGATGACACAAAGCAGCGCGGGCGTCGCCGCGACATGGGCCAGCTTGTGGCGCTTGGGGCTGCGATCTTTGACGAGGAGCAGATCCAGCCGTTTGCGCAAGCGTTCCGTGCGCTCTACGACGAGTTCGACGTGCCTCACGGCGTCGAGTTGAAGTGGTCGAACCCGCAGGGCCGGAACTGGTGGGCCGAATCGGACGCGAACAGAGCCAAGCAGACTCCGATGCGCGAGCGAGTGCTTGAGCTCGCCCAGCAGCACGATGTTCGCGTCATTGTGGTCGTTTGGGATGAGGGCGGTGGCGTCGCGACTGCGGGCGGCGACGGGCCCGAAGACGGCGTGATCAAGTTCATGTTCGAGCGCATCTCGGCGCAGTTGGAGAACGCCCGACAGCGCGGACTCATCGTTTTCGACAAACCCGGAGGAGACCATCGGGACGAAGATAACTGGCTCACCGGACGCGCTGACATGGTGCGCCTGGGCACTGAATACGTCAAACCGAACGCGATCGTGACGCAGATCCTCACCGCCCCGTCGCACCTTCATCCGCATTTGCAGCTAGCTGATCTCATCGCGGGGAGCGTCACTGCCGCAGTCGCGGGAAATCGCTACGGCCTTGCACTGGCCCCGCTCGTCAAGCCGATGATGTGCATCAACTTCTGGAGCTATATCGGAGGCACCGGCTTGAAGATTTATCCAGATCGCGTCAACAATCTGCACCACTGGGTGCTGGGTGAGGACACCTTCATGCGCCGGGGTAGCGGGGTGACGCTACCGTACGCGAGTTGGCGCTACTCCGACGACGACGGGCTCTAATCGGGGCGGCTTCCCGCGTGCGGGGGCGTCCCTGCTGTCACCTTGACTGAGCGTCACTGTGTACATCAAATAAAGCTGCTTATGAATCTTCACAAGCCTCGTTTTCAATACTTATGAGGCTGGGGTCGGTACCGGTAAGGTTCCTGACGTTCGGCACCGAAAGGCGCTGAGCGACAACTACATAAGCTTCCTTGGGGCTGGCAAGAAGACACCATGCCTCTCGGAGCCGGAGTTCCGGCAGTCGCTACCCACGCCCGTGGATCGGGTTGCTCACCGCGTGTCAAGAGATGCGGTGAGTGATCGAACCACGGGCGTTTGCTGTTTGCAGGGCCCGTGATCCTGGAGGTCACGGTGGTTACATCACCAACAACACATTGGGAAGCTCTAGAGTTTCCGCCCGAATCGGTCAGCAGGCTTTGCCAGCTGCTGTTCGCCCCCGTCGCCGACGCACCCGAGGGGGTGCAGGCGGCATGAGTACCATCCATCTGCCCCGCAACCTGCGCCGCTACCTTCCAGGCAGGCCGGACGCCGACACCGCAGTGTGGCTCACCGTTCTGGGGGCCGCGTTCGCCTTCGACATCGGCTTGGTGGTACTCATCACCCGAATGGCAGGCGTCTGATGGTCAGGCTCGATCCGGAAGCCGTACAGCTGCTTGGAGGCCCTGATGAGCCCGATGTTGTCACCACGGCACTCGAATGGGCGGAGCGAGGATGGGCGGTCTTCCCGCTCCGCCCCAACGAGAAGATGCCCGCGATTGCGAGCCCACACCCGAAGGGTTCAAAGGAGAGGGCCGAGTGCACCGGCCAGTGCGGCAAGCTCGGCCACGGAGCGCACGACGCCAGCCGGGACCCAGAGAAGATCCGCCGGATGTTCGCGGGTCGACCGAATGCCAACATCGGCGGTGCGACCCTCGGGCGCGTGGTGTTCGACTTCGACATCCACCACGGAGGTGAACGGCGCGACGTGTTCCCGGTGACACGTGAGCACCTCAGCGGCCGAGGCAATGGCAACGTCCACGTGGTGTACCTCGTCGGAGGTGGCATCGCACAGCGGATCAGGTCGGGGACCCACGTCTTTGGGGCCGGGGTGGATATCCGCGCCGGGGCGGGCTCCTACATCGTCCTCCCGCCCTCCACTCACCCGGAAACCGGCAAGTCGTACACCGTCGCCGACGACACTGTGCCGGAGCACGCACTGACCGATGACGACGTGCGCGTGATCTGGTCGGCGTACGGCGCAAATCTCCCGGGTAAGGCCTCTCCTGCGCCTTCCCACGACCTCCCGGTGGGTGGGGTGCGTCTTGGTGGTCCCAGCATCGTCGAGCTCCTCTCGAATCCACCGGAGCGGGGGAGCGGGCAGACCAACGACTGGCTGACAAAGGTCGCGGGACACTACGCGCACCGGTACCACGACAAGCGGGATCTCTACGTGCTGCACGTCCGGCTTGCCGCCGCCATGGTCGATTCGAGCTACGAGGACATCGAGACCGTCATGGACTCCATCTGGGGCAGCGAGCAGTCCAAGCCGATCCCGGCGGACGAACGCGAGCAGCGGATCGCGGAGCGGGTAGAGGCGAAGCTGATCGAACACGAGGCCAAGGCGCAGTTCAACCGGGCGCTGGCGGAACTCGAACCGGCTGAGCCGTTCGACGCGGGGTCGCTCGCGGAGATCCTCGCACGTCCTGACACCACTCGGTTCCGTGTGGATGGTTTGGTGCTCTCCGAGGGGTTCACCACAGTGGTGGCGGCACGCAAGACCGGCAAGACCACGTTCAACCTGAACCTCGCGGACTCGCTACTCACGGGTCGTGACTTCCTCGGGCGGTTCCCGGTCGAGCCTGTCGAGGGGCGTATCGCGCTGCTCAACTTCGAGGTGGCAGCGAAGCAAGTCGCTCACTGGGCCAACCTCGTTGGGGTTGATCCTGACAGGTTCGACATCGTGACGCTTCGCGGTCGCCGGAACCCGCTGCTGCACCCGCAGGATCGCGCCGACCTCGCGGAATACCTGCGTGGCCGCGAAGTCGAGTTCCTGTTCGTGGACCCGCTGTCACAGGCCTTCTACGGCGACAACGCCAACGACAACACGCAGATGCAGCGGTTCTTGTCCGACCTCGACACCTTCGCACGCTCGGAGGTCGGCGCGACTGATGTGGTGTTGAACGTCCACGCGGGCTGGAACGCCGACCGCTCACGCGGCGCATCCGCCACTGAGGACCACCCCGACTCGATCATCTGGCTCAAGCCCGGCGACCGGGAGAAGGGCGACCGGTCGACCTATATCGAGGCGAAGGGCCGCGACGTGGACGTGGAGGAGATGCAGCTGGCATTCGACCCGACCACCTATCGGTTGAGCCTGACCGGCGAAGGTTCGCGACGCGAGGTCAAGCAGGCGCAGAAACGAAGCGACCTCGAACCCGAGATCCTCCGGCTTGTGGCCGCGAAGCCCGGTATCAACTCCGGTGCGATCACGGTGGGGCTCAAGGAGCGGGGCAACAGCTTCCAGAAGGGAACCGAGAACGACGCCCTCCGAGCGATGCGAGCCGCTGGCCGCATCGGGTGGAAGAAGGGGCCGAACAACGCTTCGCTCTGGTTCCCGGCAGGGCACCCTAGCGCGGCGACGACGGCACCCCTCGCAGGTATCGGGGAGGAGGCGTTCTGATGCCGGTTTCCCCGAGTTTCCCCGCACCCGGTTTCCCCGAGTTTCCCCAAGCCGGCGAGCCGCGTCACGACACGGTTTCCCCGAGTTCCCCCACCGGTTCCCCCGGCCAGTTCCCCCGCCCCCTTTAGAGGGGCGGGGGAGCGGGGAAACCCCGGGGTACCCCAGCCCGGCGCACCCAGCAGCACAAGCCAAGAACGACAACCTTCTCATCTCTTCCCAACCTTTCGCGCGCGCGATGGAGGCGCTCTCATGAACAGCAACGAATCGCAAATCCCCGGCTGGCTCGCGCCTCACGTCGCGGAAGTTGAGTCCTGGGGTCCCGTGGCGATGGTCGCCAAAGAGTGCTGGGTTGACGGGTGCGCCCGTCCCTCTGAGCGTTCTGGACTTTGCCGAACTCACTTCCGGCGGGCGCGCCGTGCGTGGCATCCGTCGCCGTCCGAGGCCGAGCGTGCCCGTGAACCCGAGCACGGACGACCGTCCCGGCTCGAAACCGCCGACTAACTAGAACCCCCGGCGGCTGTGAGCGTCCCGCCCGGACGTCCGCGACAGCCGCCGGGTCTCAACCAAACAGTTCAACCCAGCCTGAGGAGGCAAACCATGCGAGAAGACCTGGTCGCGCTCGACCCCGTATTCGCGATCCCTTACCGCCAGCGCAATGTGCTGCAACTCGTCCGCAGCTGGGAGTTGAATGGTGACTGGTGGTCGGCGTTCGTCAAACTCGTCGGAGACCCAGTAGAGGCGAAAACCCTCGTCGTCGTCGCAGCGAGCAAGCTCGGCTACGGCATGCACGCGATTCCGGCCCCGCCCGCGATTCGAGAACTCGAGAACTTCGTCGCCGACATCGTGACGCAGGGGGTCGGGTCGCTCCGGGGTCGCGACTACATCGAAGAGTGGGTTGCGCAGAACGTTCGTGAGGAGCGTGCGGACGCCCGCGCACGCCGCAAAGGGCGTAGATGACCGCGCGTCGGGGTGGGGCGCATCGATCCGTCCAGCCCCAACGCGATTCCGCGGGCGAGGCATCCAATCGCGGCGTATGAAGATCGCAACATATGAAGGGGCGCGCTCGGCGCAGGCGTTGCTAGCCAGTATCAGTCTGCTGGCGGTGTCGCCGCCTCGCGGTCCCGAGGCACTGTCGGGTGGCTCGTCAGATCAGCATGCCGACCGAATCCAGCACCTTCAAGCTAGCGAGGACTGGATGGTCACGGTACTGCGTGCGACCGGCCATGGCTCTCACTTTCTGCACGACTTCCGCAGCGCCGACAACGCGGAGCGGATATCCGCCCATCACTTGGCTACCGGCCCATTCCCGAATGCGAGCTTCGTGGCCGCCGCCTGCAAATCGACCAACGTAAAGTCGCATCTCGACGTGCTCGTAGTCATACCCGAAGCGTTTCGCCGCTTGAGCAAGCACGGCGGCCCGGATCTCAGACTCGTTGAGGAGCGCATACCAGCTCGTGTTTCCCGAGAGGCCCATGACGTGATCCGACACAACTCCGCGCGAGCCGAAGAACGACTTCACGGTGGCAAGGACCAGTCGGTCAGCACGTGCGCCGACCAAGTCGACCTCGTACCCGTGTGTCTGCCACTCCTCGTATTGCAGCTTCCGGGTACGCCGCCGCACGTCGAACTTAAGCGCGCCCGAAACGACAAGCCCCTCGGTCTCCATCGCCAACGCGACAAATTGCTCGAAGGCCTCCACCTTGTACTCCAATCGCAGTGCAGATTTCTGCACGATAGTGCAGGTTTCGACACTGCGGATGTATACCGCGCCGCGTTGGACTCGTCGTGTGAGCTATCCGACCCGCGACCCCGACTTCGAGGCGCTTCGGCTGGCTCTGGCAAGGCTTCGCGACGAGCGCGGCTGGTCCTTCGATGAGCTCGCGGAGCGTTCTGGCGTCAGTCGCCGGACCCTCATCTCTATGGAGCATGGATCGACGCGAGGGCGTCTGGATTCCTGGTTCCGGGTCTCCCAAGCGTTCGAGATCAGCATTAGCGACCTTCTGGCTGTCCTCTGACGCCCCCGCTGGCACGGTCGCCGAGATACGCGCCTGGGCGACGCGTCGTCTGACTCACGCTGCTGCAGGCCCCCGCCTGTTTGGCTGGGGCCTAGTGCGACGCGGAGGGGGCATGAGGTGATGAAATCAGCGCAATTCACGGCATCACGGTTTTCAGCCGGGGTGTCCGTCCTGCTTCCGGCTGGCGCTCCTGCGAGTCCGACGGGCTCGACTCCGCTCCGGCCCGTCCCGGTATCCGCGAGTTCGACGGAGGCCCCGCCGGAGGCCGGGGAGCTGCATGCCCGGCTGATTGAGCAGGTGGGCGCGGCTATCGATGCGGGGCAGGCGATCCCGTGCGTAGGTCCGGATGGGGCGGCGTGGACGTCTGACGACTTGGCCGACCAGCAACGTGCAGCAGACCGCCGCTGGGACTGCCCGCTCGTGTTCCAATGCCGTGCCTACGCGGTTGCGGCCGATGAGCCCGCCGGAGTGTGGGGCGGCTACGCGCCCGAGGTTGAGCGCGCGCAGAGTCGTCGGCCATACAGGCCAACTGCGGAGGCGCGGCATCGCGCGAAGGAGCGGCGGCGGGCTCTCCGTACGGCTCGGAAGGCCGAGGCTGCGCAGAGGGATTGTGCGGACGCATATGCGTACATTTTGATGGGAAGTGAGGCAAGGAAAGCCCAGATCAGAGAGCAGATTGGAAACCCCACCATGAGCACCATGGCCACTGCCACAGAGGTCTCGACCGGATGCAACTGCGGATGCGGAGAGGCTATCGGGCGACGTGCGCTCTACCGCCCCGGCCACGACGCCAAACACGTGTCCCGCCTCGTCGCCGAACTCTTCAATACGATCCAGGACGGCGGCAAGGTCACCCCGGCCGCGATCACATCGGCGGCAAAGTCACTCCCCAGTGCTGCCCTCCAGGCGAAGCTCCGCCGAGCCGCAGAGCGCCTCATCGCGAAAGCGGCGACCAACACGAAGGAGGCCGTGAAGTGACCCAGCCGGGCGACCACATCACGTTTGTCAGCACCACTGACGAGTACACCCGCCTCCGCGCGGGCGACACCGGAGTGGTGACCTCCGTGGACGACCTCGGGACGGTGCATGTCGCCTGGGATCCGGACGGCCACGTCCTCGGGCTCGTCCCCGGCGTCGACGTGTGGCGACCGCTGCACCTGCGATGGAACGGGGAGCACGCCCCGATGAGTGGAGGTGCGCAGTGATCGCCGTCGAGACCAAGACCTGTCGCAAATGCGACCGAGACCTACCCGCCAGCGCGTTCGCTCGGGTCAGGGCGGACCGGCCGTGGCTCCGCTCGAAATGCAAGGACTGTGAAGCCGCGAGGATCCGCAACAGCCGAAAGGAGGCTCGCCATGGCGATGCCTGAACACCTCACCCTCGACGAGTTCATCGTCGCGGTCATGGTCTCCCAAGGGCCGATCGACCCCGCCCTGACCGTCACGAACTTCCGTGAGCTTCGGATGCACCTGTCCCAGGCGGCGGAACTGCACGACCCGGAACTCACCCTGGACGACGAGATCCCACTTGCCCGAGCCGTAGCGATTACTCAGGACGCGACCGACCTTAAAGGGCTCCGAGCATGAGTGAAGTGACCGTGTTCGACCCAAGAGTCTGCGGCACGTGTGGCCGCGCCAAAGCCCCGTCGGCGTTCGCTCCTGGCAATGCCGAATGTAAGGCATGCACCGAAGGCCGGAGGTTCTGATGACTGCCAAGCGAGCGGCGTACTATGCCCGAGTCAGCACCGACCTCCAGGTCGACAACACCTCACTGCCGGAGCAACGCGAGATCTGCGAAGCGGCGATCAAGATCCGAGGTTGGGAACTGGTCGGCGTTTATGTGGACGAGGGCCTGTCGGGTACGAATGCGAACCGCCCGCAGTGGCGGCAGATGCTCCAGGATGCCCGCGACGGGAAGATCGACGCGATCGTGGTGTCCAAGCTGGACCGATTCGCCCGCAAGGCGGCAGACGCGATCCGCGAGACCGATCGCTTCGCCGAAATGGGCGTGGACCTCGTCCTGGTCAAAGAGCAGATCGACATGAGTACCCCGCAGGGCAAGATGATGCGCACGGTCATGGCCGGATTCGCGGAAATGGAGCGGGACACGATCGTGGCGCGCACCGCCGCAGGTCAGCGCGCCAAGGGCCGTGCGGGGGGATGGGCGGGATCGAAGCCACCGTTCGGGTGGAAGCTCGAAGGGCTCAAGCGGGACGCCCGCCCGGTGCCGGATGGGCGCGAACGCGAGGTGCTCCGCGCGATGCATCGCCTGTTCATCAGGGAGCGGCTGTCGACTGCTGAGGTAGCCGAGCGCCTCAACCTCATGGGGATGCACCCACGCCATGCAGCGCAGTGGCAATACCAGACGGTCCGTCAGACCGCGACGAACCCTTCCCTGTGGACGGCGGAGACTGAGTGGGGTTCCGCGATGACCGGCAACTATCGTTCGGCGCGCAAGGTCACGAAGCTGAATCGCGACGGGACGCCGATGTATGGCGACACCGTGAAGGTGCCGCTGGGGGAGCCGGTGTTTACACGGCAGGAGTGGTTGGCTCTCCAGCGCGCCGTGAACCGCAAGGGGTCAGTCACGCCTTCGGCACCGCAGCGGCAGCTGCTCACCGGTCGGCTGTTCGGACCGTGCGACATGGACAAGCACTACGACGGTGTGACCACGAAGTCGCGCCCGAACCCGTATTACGTGTGCTCGGGGCGGCGGTATCGGTCGAAGGAACAGCCGCGCTGTTCCTGCCCGCAGATCAAGGGACCGGCGATCGATGAGCCGGTGTGGGCGGAGATTGCGGCGATGCTTGCCGACCCGGAACGACTCGATCGCCTGGCCCGCCAGTGGCTTGAGCTGGACGACGACGCCGACCTGAACGACGAAGCTCCGATGATCGCCGCCCTGCGCAAGCAGGAGGCGACCTTGGAGCGGGCGATGGGGCGGGCGAAGGATCTGTACCTCATGGCTGACGATCCCGAGGAGCACCGGCAGACGATCGAGCGGCTTCGTGGTGAGCTCGCGGACGTTCGGGAGCGCTTGGAGGGACTCGCCGCTATGCGGTCTGTGCGGGGCGAACAAGCCCAGCGGATCACGGATGTGGCGGCGCTCGCGGAGCGCGCCCGTGGTCGTCTGGAGAACGCCTCGGCGGCGATGCGACGTGAGGTCGTGGAGCTTCTCGACGTGCGGGTGATCGTGTCGGACATCGTGCAGGGACGGCCCCAGACCATCACCATTCATGGGGTGCTCGACCCGTCAATGTTCCTGTCGGCCGAGGACTCAGAGCGCAAGCCAACGGAAGCGGCACGCTCCTGCCACTCGTCTTCCTGATACTGCCGCTGTCGGTGCTCTTCGCGATCTATCCGGGCTTGTTCATCCTGCGACTCGGCATCGGCTGAGCGCATCACAGAGAGGACGACATGAACACCTTGCGACACTGGCGGCACGAGCTCGCCCAGCACCTGCGCGACCTGCGCGACGACGATGCAGGAGATGTGCCCGGATGGGTGCTCGTCACGCTGATGACGGCGGGTCTCGTCGTGCTCATCTGGGCCGTGGCCGGGCCGGCGCTGAGTGCTCTGTTCGAGCAGGCGATCCAGCGCGTGTCCGGTCTCTGACCGCGATG
This sequence comes from Microbacterium sp. NPDC089695, assembly GCF_044749085.1. NCBI lineage: Bacteria > Bacillati > Actinomycetota > Actinomycetes > Micrococcales > Microbacteriaceae > Microbacterium > Microbacterium sp. NPDC089695. The sequence goes on along the minus strand of NZ_JBIVHG010000003.1, from coordinate 52,456 downwards.
TCGATGCGGTTCACGGGCGACGAGCGGGGTTCGAGCCCGGTCGAGTTCGTGCTCATCGGCACGATGCTCACGGCGCTCACACTGGCCGTGCTGCAGCTGGCGCTGATCGTGTACGTGCGGAACGTCGTGCATGACGCCGCCGTGGAGGGCGCGTACTACGCCGCGCTCGCCGACACCGCACCGGCTGAGGGTGCGGAGCGTGCCGGCGAGGTCATCACCCGCGCGATCGGCGCGTCCTATGCCGACGACATCACGGTCGAGCGCGCTCGGGACGCCGGACAGGACGAGGTCGTGGTGCGGATCCGTACATCGTTGCCGATCATCGGTCTGATCGGCATCCCGGCCGCGATCGAGGTCGAGGCGCATGCTCCCGCAGAGTCGTTCGATGTCGAGTGAGCACATGATCCCGGAGGAGCCGTCGACCTCCGACGAGGCGGGCTCGGCCGCGCTGGAGTTCATCGCGGTGGGCGTGCTCCTGCTCGTGCCGCTCGTCTACCTGATCGTGGCGCTCGGCACGATCCAGGAGCAGGCGCTCGGCGTGGAGGCCGCCGCACGGCACCTCGCGCGCACGCTGTCTCTCGCGCCCGAGGCGGAGGCGGGTGCTCTGCGGGCGCAGCAGGTGCTCGACGGCGTCGCGACGGAGTACGGCATCGATCCGGCGGAGCTGGACGTGGACATGTCATGCGCTCCCGTCGCGGCACCGTGTCCGTCCGCCGGGGCGACCGTCACTGTCGTCGTGCGAGCCCGCGTGCACCTGCCCGGCGTCCCCGCCGTGCTCGGTCTCGACGACGCCGCCGCCGTCGCCGTCGAAGGGATCGCCGTGCAGAAGGTGTCCCGGCTGTGGGGTGCATCGTGAGCACCGCGGCGGATCGGGCCGATGACGAGGGGAGCGTGCTCCTCCTGGCGCTCGGCTACGCGGTGCTCGCGATCGCGCTCGTGCTGGTGTGCGTCTGTGCGACCGATCTGTACATCGCGCAGAAGCGCCTCGACGCGCTCGCCGACTCCGCCGCGCTCGCCGGGGCAGACGGCTTCGTCGTCCAGGTCGAGGGCGACGACGTGCATGCCGAACTCACGGATGCCGCCGTGCGCGAGCAGGCGGACGCCCTGCTGCGGGCACGACCGGGGGAGGCGACGCTCGTGTCGGCATCGGCTCCCGACGGGATCTCCGCCCGCGTGACGGTGACGACCGACTGGCATCCGCCGCTCGTGTCGCTGTTCGTGCCCGACGGCGTGCGCCTGGAGGCCACGGCCACGAGCCGCACCGCACTGCGGTGACGACGGACGGAGCAGCGGCCCGGTCTGTCAGCGCTGCAAGCGCTGGAGAACCTGCGCTACGCGCCGGTGGAACTGCGGCGGCACCTCGGCCGGGAGGGCGTCGAGCGGCCACCAGCGCACATCTTCCGACTCCTCACTCACGACCGGGGCGGCGTCGTCCACCGCGATGACCGCTACGCCGATGTCGAGGTGCGAGGCGCAGCGTCCGAACGCGGAGGAGAGGGCGTGATGGTCGAGGTCGTACGCGTATCGGTCCTCGACCGCGGTCGGTGAGACGCCCGTCTCCTCGGCCAGCTCGCGCAGCGCGGCCGCCATGATCGACTCGTCTCCCGGTTCGAGATGACCGCCCGGCTGCACCCAGAAGCGGCCCTTGCCGTGGAACACCAGCAGGATGCGCGTCAGCGTCGGGTCGAACACGAAGGCGGATGCCGTCGCATGGCGTGGTCCGTCGTCGCGCGAGACGGGTCCGTCGTCGTCGGCGAAGAACGCGGTGAAATCGGCGCGGACGGCACGATCGCGATCGGTCATGGCCGGGAATGCGTCGACCAGTCGTCGTACGTCTGCTCCGAGCGCGCTCACGGCGCCTCCTCGGTGGGCGGCGTGGCCTTCGTGCGCGGCACGAACCGGGGGATCCATCTCAGAAACCCTCCCGCGCCCACCAGACCGATCACGCCGATCACGGCCGCGGCGATCGGCAGCGACGCCACGGCCGTGATCGCCGAGACGAGCAATGGGGCGATCGCGCCCCCGGCATCCGTCAGCGTCCGCCACGACCCGAGGAACGCCGCGGGGTCGCGCCGAGGCGCCACGTCGGCGCCGAGGGTCAGCAGGATGCCGCTCGACAGGCCGTTGCCGACGCCGAGCATGGCGGCGAACATGCCGAACCACAGCACCGCGGCATCCCCGTCGTGCGTGAACGACATCGCGACGAACGCCGCGCCCATCAGCAGCATGGCGGGCATCGCCGCCCACAGCCGGCCGAAGCGATCCATGACCTGACCGCTCGCGTAGAACAGAGCGAAGTCGATCGCGCCCGAGATGCCGACGACGAGCGCGATGGTCGACGCGTCGAGACCGAGCGAGAGTCCCCACAGCGGGAGGACGACCTGGCGCGCCGAGCGCACGGCGGAGAGCGAGGCGGCGGCGAGACCGAGCCGACCGAGCACCGTGCGCTGTTGCCACATGGTGCGCAGGACGCCGGTGCGCGGAGACGTCGGGATCGAGCCGCTCACCGCCTCGCCGGAATCATCCGACAACGCGGCGGTGCGCAGCGGGGTCGGCGGCGGGATCGTCTTCTCGGGATCGGGTCCGAACAGCACCAGCACGACCATGACGACGAGGCAGACGAGGAAGAACCAGATCGCGGCGGACTCCGAGCCGAACAGCTGCAGCAGACCGGCCGCTACGAACGGCCCGATGAAGATGCCGAGTCGGAAGCTGCCGCCGAGAAGCGAGAGCGCCCTGGCGCGGAACGCGATCGGCACCCGCGTCGTCATGAAGGCATGCCGGGCGAGCCCGAACGCGGCAGCGCAGAACCCGAGCACGAAGACGGCCGCCGCGAGCACACCCGGCGACGGTGCGAGCACCATCCCCACACCTGCGCCGATCGCTATCACTCCGGCGATCACCATCGTGAACCGCTCGCCGATGCGCGAGACCGCCCACCCGGCCGGCAGATTGCCGCACAGTTGACCGACGACGAGAGCGGAGGCGACGAGCGCGGCGAAAGCGACATCCGCCCCCATGGATGCGGCGATCACCGGGATCAGCGGGATGACCGCGCCCTCACCGAGCGCGAAGAGCACGGTCGGCAGGTACACCATCGGCCCGAAACGCCTCAGGACCGTGGATGCACTGCTCACTCCCTTCACGCTACTCCGGTTCGTCGCCGGTCCCCGCCCGTGCAGGCGGCACGTTAGGCTGGTGAGGCCATGCTCGAACTCGATCTCTCCGCCGACATCCAGGCCCTCCGCGTCACGTACGGTGACATCCGCGAGGTCGTCGATGTCGATGCGCTCCGCTCCGACATCGCCCGACTCAGCGAAGAGGCCGGCGCCCCCGACCTCTGGGACGACACCGAGCGTGCCCAGAAGGTGACCAGCGCCCTCAGCCACGCCCAGTCGGCGCTCGCTCGCGTCGAGGGCATCGGCCGACGCCTCGACGACCTCGAGGTGCTCGTCGATCTCGCCAACGAGATGGGCGACGAGGACTCTGCGATCGAGGCGCGCGCCGAGCTCGCCGCGCTCACCGACGTCATCAACCAGCTCGAGGTGCAGACCCTGCTCGACGGCGAGTACGACGAGCGTGCCGCCATCATCACGATCCGCTCCGGTGCGGGTGGCGACGACGCCACCGACTTCGCCGAGATGCTGATGCGCATGTACCTGCGCTACGCCGAGCAGCACAAGTTCCCCGTCAAGGTCATGGACACGTCGTACGCGGAGGGCGCCGGCATCAAGTCGACGACCTTCGAGATCGATGCGCCCTACGCGTTCGGCACGCTGTCGGTCGAGGCCGGCACGCACCGTCTCGCGCGCATCAGCCCGTTCGGCTCCGCCGACAAGCGCCAGACGTCGTTCGCGGCCGTCGAGGTCATCCCGCTCATGGAGGAGGCCACCGAGGTCGACATCCCCGAGGGTGACATCCGCGTCGACGTGTTCCGCTCCTCGGGCCCCGGCGGCCAGTCGGTCAACACGACCGACTCCGCCGTGCGCATCACGCACCTCCCGACCGGCATCGTCGTCTCGATGCAGAACGAGAAGTCGCAGATCCAGAACCGCGCCGCGGCCATGCGCGTGCTGCAGACCCGCCTCCTGCTGCTGCAGAAGGAGGAGGAGGCGGCGAAGAAGAAGGAGCTCGCAGGTAACATCACCGCGAGCTGGGGCGACCAGATGCGCTCGTACTTCCTCTACGGTCAGCAGCTCGTGAAGGACCTCCGCACGGGCCACGAGTCGGGCAACCCGGCCGCCGTGTTCGACGGCGACCTCGACGGGTTCATCTCGGCGGGCATCCGCTGGCGCAAGCGCAAGGACGAGGACTGACCCGCAGGGCCTGACGCCGGTCGACGGAGCCTCGGCTCCGCCGACCGGCGCTTGCGTGTCAGCGGCCGGCGCCCTCGAGCGTTCCGGTCACGTCCTCGTAGCTGTAGACGATGCAGATGATCTCGCGGTCGCCCCAGCGCCACGTGCCCTGCGTCGGCACCGTGTAGTAGAAGTCGAGTTCGGAATCCCTGTAGGCGTAGCCGACGAAGGTGTCGAACTCGGCGAGGCATCGATCGTCCGCGATGAGCGTGAGCTCGTCGTCGCCCGGGAAGTCGCCGTCTTCGACATCGAAGGTCAGGTAGATCTCGTCGGTGTGCGGCTGGTCGCACGGGACGACCGGAACCTCGTAGAGGTCTTCGTCCCACTCGATGTACGGCAGGCAGTCGCCCACCTCGAGGTCGGCCCAGGCCACCATCTCGGCGTTGTCGGGGAAGTCCGATGAGTCGTCCTCCGACGGGGGCGCGGTCGTCGGGGTCGTGACGGGCGTGCCGCCGGCTTCGGGGCTCGTTCCGCCGATCGATCCGAAGGCGATGAGGGCGACGGCCACCGCGAGGAAGGACCCCAGCACGCTCACGCCCATCCCGACGATGCCGGGCCAGCGCGGCGCGCGAAGGAACAGCGAGACGACGCCGAGCACGAACCCGAGGCCGAGCGCGACCCAACCCGCGAGGGCGATGAGCGGGATGCACGCCAGCACCGCTCCCAGCACCGCGAGGCCGAGGGCGATGACGCCCAGCACCGGGAAGCCGCGGCGCGGTGCCGGTGCGGAGGGTGCGCCCCACCCGGGGTAGGCGACGCCCGAGTACGCGCCGGGTGCTCCCGCGGCGAACGGCTGCGCTCCGGGAGAGGCGCCCGGCGCGACGCCGGCTGCCGAGGGCGCGACGCCGGCCGAGACGTAGCCCGCGGCGGTCGCGTCGGCGATCGGGGTCGTCGTCTGTTCTGCGAGCGTCCCGCCCGGGTGCACCCACGGCGGAGTGAACGGGCTCGCCGTCGTCTCCTGCGCCGAGGTCACCGCGTCCGGCGTGGTCGTCACCTCATGGGGGAGGGGGTTCGCGGCGGCGTTCTCGGGAATGACCTCCGTCGGGGACTCGGCCGCGTCTCGTGCGGTGCCGTCATCGACGGCCGAAGCGCTCGGCGTCGTCTCCGCGCTCTGCGGTGTCGGTGCGGGCGCGAGGGTGTGCTGGGTCCAGGTGGATCCGTCCCACCAGCGCCGTCGTCCGGAGCCGTCGTCGTACCAACCGGCCGGGATGCTCATACTGCCGTCGTCCTTCGTGCTCAACCGGCGGTCGTGGTGACCGAGATGCGGGCGACTTCCTGCAGCAGTTCGTCGGTCACGATGACCGTGTACGAGGGGCTCTGCGCGACGTCGAACGTGACCTTGCCCGTGACGGACTGACCGGCCGTCAGCTCCTCGCTGCCGATCTGGCCGTCGGCGAAGAAGTCGTACGTGCCGTCGACGCCGTCCGCCGTCTCGATCTCGAAGTAGATCGGGTTGACGTAACTGGTGCCGTCGACGCCCGTCCAGGTCACATCGAGGACCACGAATCCACCGTTGGTCGCGGGGATGCTCGAACCGTCGGACGTCGTCCAGGTCGCCGAGTTCACGGTGATCTCGCCGGAGCCCGACAGCTGGGTCACGGTCACGGCCTCGCCCATGGCGCCCTCGACGACCTCCGGCGTCCCGAAGCCTCCGTCGTCGGTTCCCGTGTCGCTGTCGCTCGACGGCGGTGCCGTCGGGAGGTCGCGCACGACCTCGGAGGTGACCGTCGCGACGAAGAACACGAAGGCGACGACGACCGCGATGATCGTGCCGACGACCGACAGGATCAGACCCGTGATCCCCGGCCACTTGCGTCCCTTGAGGAACAGCGAGATGAGAGACACGATGAATCCCGCGGCGAGCAGCACGAAGCCGACGATGTTCAGGACGGGAACGAAGGCGAGGATGGTGCCGAGCGCGGCGAGCCCGAGACCGACCAGACCGAGCACCGAGACCCGTGCCGGCGCCGACGGGGCAGCGGGATAGCCGCCGATCGGGTAGCCGGGGGTGCCGGCCGGATACCCGGGAGATCCCTGCTGATAGCCGCCGGCAGCGCCGGGATAGCCCGCGGCAGGAGGGTAGGCCGCGGCGCCAGCGGCTCCCGGATAGCCCGGGGTCGGCGCAGGAGCCGCACTCGCGTACGGTGGCACCGGAGCACCGTCAGGCGCTCCTGTGGCGGTGGTGCCGGGCGCGGTGAAAGGCGTGGTCGGCTGCGCGTCCCACGACGGGGAGGCGGGCGCCTCGGGCGATGTCCAGGACGGCGTCGCCTCCGGCTGCGCGGCGGGCTCGGGCTGCGCGACGGGCTCCGCCGCGTCGACGGGTTCCGCTGCGACATCGGGCTCCGCCGCGACGACGGGCTCAGCCGCGACGACGGGTTCCGCTGCGACGACGGGCTCCGCTGCGACATCGGGCTCCGCCGCGACATCGGGCTGTGCTGCGGGCTCGACGACGGCATCCGTCTGCGAGGCGAGTTCTGCCTGGGTGGTGGCGCTGTCGCCGGCGGGAGCCTCCGATCGGCTCGTCTCCACCGCGGCGACCGATCCGATAGTCGCGTCGGTCTCGGCGACCGCCGCCGGCGTGGGCTCCCCGGTGGATGCCGCGGGCTCTGCGACCGGAGCGAAATGCTCGGTCCACTGGGTGCCGTCCCACCAGCGCTGTCGGCCGGATCCGTCGTCGTACCAGCCTGCGGGCGTCGTCATCGGGTTCCCCTCGGAAGTTCGTGGTATCCGCCGACCGCATGCGTCGGCATCTCCATGTATAGCAGTGCCCTCCGACGTGGAGGAGGCCAGCGGGGTGTCGCTCGCGGGCAGACGAATCCGCGCGCTTAGGCTCGAAGCGCCATGATTCGGTTCGAGAACGTCACGAAACGCTATCGCGGGACCTCCAGGCCCGCTCTGTCCGGCGTCGACTTCGAGGTGCAACGAGGAGAGTTCGTCTTCCTCGTCGGCGCATCGGGGTCGGGGAAGTCGTCGTGTCTGCGGCTCATCCTTCGCGAGGACGTCCCCACATCGGGACGCGTCGCCGTGCTCGGCCGCGATCTGCGCTCGCTGGCGAACCGCAAGGTGCCGTACTTCCGCCGCCACATCGGCTCGGTGTTCCAGGACTTCCGGCTGCTGCCCTCCAAGACCGTGTACCAGAACGTCGCGTTCACGCTGCAGGTCACCGGGTCGTCGCGTGGATTCATCCAACAGGCCGTGCCCGAGGCGCTCGCTCTCGTCGGCCTCGACGGCAAGCAGAAGCGCATGCCCCACGAACTGTCCGGCGGTGAGCAGCAGCGCGTGGCGATCGCCCGCGCCCTCGTGAACCGCCCCCAGGTGCTGCTCGCCGACGAGCCCACCGGAAACCTCGACCCCGCGACCTCGGTCGACATCATGCAGCTGCTCGCTCGCATCAACGCGGGCGGCACGACCGTGCTCATGGCCACGCACGAGGCCGCGTTCGTCGACCAGATGCAGCGCCGCGTGATCGAGCTCCGCGACGGCGAGATGGTGCGCGACGAGGTGCACGGCGGATACGGCGACACCTCGAACATCCCGCGTCTCGTGCCCGAAGAGGTGCGAGGCGCCGCCGCGGCCGCGGCGCTGACGGCCGTGCAGGAGGTGCAGCGCCAGACAGCTGACCTCTCTGTCGTGCGCGCCGCCCTCGCGGAGGAGTTGACGGCGCAGCGCAAGGCCGCAGCTTCAGCGCCCGACGCCGTGCCGACGGCATCCGAGACCCCGGAGGCGCAAGCCGCCCCGATCGAGCCGCAGGTCGAGGACCTGCCCGACGAGAAGACGGCCCCGAGTGCGCCGCGGACGCATCCCATCGTGCTGCCGCAGGTCGACGTGGCCGAGCTGGGAGTCGCCGACCGCCTCGGCCTGTCGGACGAGGGCTCCGAGGAGGTGGGCCCGACCTCATGAGAATCGGACTCATCCTCACCGAGGCACTCGGCGGCCTCCGACGCAACATCTCCATGGTGATCTCCGTCGTGCTGGTCACCTTCGTGTCGCTCACGTTCGTCGGCGCGGCGATCCTCATGCAGTCGCAGATCGGCACGATGCGCGGCTACTGGACCGAGCGCGCACAGGTCGCGGTGTACATGTGCTCGACCATCTCCGAATCCCAGACGTGCGTCGACGGAGGAGCCACCGAGGACCAGGTGGATGCCGTGCGCGCGCAGCTCGACGGCGAAGCGCTCGCGCCGCTCATCAGCGAGGTGACGTTCGACTCCAAGGAGGACACCTACGCCAAGCTCGTGGCGCAGCTGGGCGAGGAGCAGGCGAGCGTGATCACGCCGGAGCAGGCCTTCGAGGTGTTCTTCGTCACGATGAAGGACCCCGGGCAGTCGCAGGTGATCGCAGAGGCGTTCAACGGCGTCGCCGGAGTCGAGCAGGTGCAGGACCAGCTGCAGTACCTCGAGCCGTTGTTCTCGGCGCTCACCGTGGCGACCTACATAGCCGTGGGGATCGCCGTGCTCATGCTGATCGCAGCGATCCTCCTGATCGGCACGACGATCCGCCTCTCGGCCTATGCGCGTCGCAAGGAGATCGGCATCATGCGTCTCGTGGGCGCTTCCAACCGCTTCATCCAGACGCCGTTCGTGCTCGAAGGCGTGTTCGCCGCCTTCCTCGGCTCGGTGCTCGCGAGCGCAGCCGTCGTCGCCGGCGTGCACTTCGGCGTCAACGGGTACCTGCGCGGTCGGGTGCCCTTCATCACCACGTGGGTGACGATGCAGGATGCCGCGCTGGTCGTCCCCGTGCTGATCGGCATCGGCATCGTGCTCGCGGCGCTGTCGGCCGGCTTCGCGATCCGCCGCTGGCTGCGCACGTGACGCTGTCGTCGGTATAGACTGACAGGCTGCCGTGCGCCCGACTCCGGGGTCACCACCACGGCACGGATCAGGAGTGAATCATGCCCAGGGAACGCGGGGAGAAGGTCGTCGCGACCAATCGTCGCGCACGTCACGACTACAACATCGAGAAGTCGTACGAAGCGGGGATGGTGCTCACCGGCACCGAGGTGAAGTCGCTGCGTCAGGGGCGAGCGAACCTCAGTGACGGCTATGCCTTCGTGAAGGGCAACGAGGTGTTCCTCGACGCCGTGCACATCCCGGAGTACTCGCAGGGGCACTGGACGAACCACTCGGCCAAGCGCATCCGCAAGCTGCTGCTGCACCGGGAGGAGATCGCGAAGCTCGCGCACGCCGTCTCGGCCGGCGGCTACACGCTGATCCCGCTCAAGCTGTACTTCTCCGACGGTCGCGCGAAGGTCGAGATCGCCCTCGCGAAGGGCAAGCGCGAGTACGACAAGCGACAGACCCTGCGCGAGCGACAGGACACGCGCGAGGCCGAGCGCGCGATGCGCCTCCGCAACCGCGTCGGCGAGTGACCCGCGGCGCGCGGAGCGCGCTCAGTCCGCTGCGGTGAAGCCGAACACCCGGCCGAGGAACGCCAGCTCGCGCTCGAGAGCGTCGACGATCGTCTCCGCAGCGCGGAACCCGTGGCCCTCCGTCGGGTACAGCACGTACTCGTGGTCGACGCCGCGCTCGCGCAGGGCGTCGCGGATCGCCTCCGCCTGCGCGGGCGGAACGACGCGGTCCTCACCGCCCTGCATCAGGAGCACGGGCACGTCGATGCGATCGACGTGCGTGAGGGGCGAGCGCTCGACGTACACGTCCTCGGCGTCGGGGAGCGGGCCGACGAGGCCTTCTATGTAGTGGGCCTCGAAGTCATGGGAGTGCGCCGCGAGCATGCGGAGGTCCGCGACGCCGTAGCGGCTGATGCCCGCGGCGAACGTGCCTCCGCGCACGAGCGCCGAGAGGACGGTCCATCCGCCGGCTGATCCACCGCGGATCGCGATCCTGGCGGGATCCGCGAGCCCGGCATCCGCCAGACCCCGCGCGGCTGCGATCACATCGTCGACGTCGACCACGCCCCACTGGCCGTCCAGGCGCTCGCGGTAGTCGCGTCCGTAGCCGGAGGAACCGCCGTAGTTCACGTCGAGCACGCCGATCCCGCGACTGGTGTAGAACGCGATCGCCGCGGATGCCGCCCCTGTCACGTGCGCGGTCGGCCCGCCGTGCACGAAGACGATGTACGGCGGCAACTCGCCCTCGGGGGCGACCTGCTCGGGGTTCTGCGGGGCGTACGCGAAGGCGTGCACCGGTCCGTGCGAGCCGTCGACGAGCAGGGCGGTCGACGGCGGCATCCAGCTCGGGTCGGCCGGCGCGCCGCCGGCGATGCGCTCCACCGCGCCCGCGTCCACGTCCACCGTCCACACGCCGGGTGCGCTGGTCGAGCTGTTGCCCGAGAGCAGGACGCGGGTGCCGGACACGTCGTCCACGCTCACGTGGCCGTCGACCGGCACGACGAGCGGCCTCGCGCTGCCGTCGGGGGAGACGACGACCAGATCGTCGCGTCCGTTCGTGCGCACCGCCACGATGCGACCGTCGGCGAGGGGCTGGAACCAGCGGTTGCCGAGCACCCACAGGCCGTATCCCGTGTCGGCATCGATCGCGGCGGCCGTGACGGGCTCGACGGGCAGCGGACGGCCGGCGGCATCCAGGCGCAGGCGCTGCAGCGCCCATCGACCGGAGGGGTCGTCGGCGTACACGAGCTCGTCGTCGCCGAGCCATTCCGGCTGCAGGGCGGCGCGCGCCGGAGGAACGCTCCGGGTGTCCCGGCCGATGTCGGCGATCACTAGCGAGGCCTCCTGCCACGGCATCCGCGGCGCCGTCCACCCGACCCAGGCGATCCGTGAGCCGTCGGGCGAGAGCGCGGGATGCGCGTAGAACCCTGCGCCCTCCGCGATCACGGTCAGTGCATCCGCGTCGTGCGCGGCCGAGCCGTCGAGCGGGATCTCGACGATGCCCCGGACGTGCGGGTCGCGCGTCAGATCCTCGCGGACGGCGAAGAGGCGACCGCCCTGCAGGCGCAGCCCGCCGTGTGCGGGACCGGGCGGGGTGAGCGGCTCCGGTGCGCCGCCGCGCGGCATCCGGTGGATGCGCTGGTCCTTCGCATCGACGAAGTACAGGATGCCGTCGTGATCGGCGGTCCATGCGCCACCGCCGTACTCGTGCACGCGCGACCTCGCGCTCCACGGAGCGGGCAGGACGATCTCGCCCGTCGAACTGCGCACCGTGACGCGGCCGCCCTCTGCCGGCACGGATTCGCCCCACCACACGTCCGCGCCCACGAAGCGGGCGCCGTCGATTCGCGGAGACGCCGTCGCGATCGCCGCGGGGGAGAAGGGCGAGGACCAGGTGCCGTACGGTGCGGTCATGCCCTCGAGCCTAGGCGGGACGCGGACCCCGCGAGGTGCGAGCGGTGATCAGACCGCGCGGAGGACCGCGACGACCTTGCCGAGCACGACGGCCTCATCGCCGAGGATCGGCTCGAACGCGGAGTTGCGCGGCAGCAGCCACGTGTGGCCGTCGCGGCGGCGCAGCACCTTGACCGTGGCCTCCCCGTCGAGCATCGCCGCGACGATCTCGCCGTTCTCGGCACTGCTCTGCGAGCGGACCACCACCCAGTCGCCGTCGCAGATGGCGGCGTCGATCATGGATTCGCCTGACACCTTGAGCATGAACAGGTCGCCCTTGCCCACGAGCTGGCGCGGCAGGGGGAAGATCTCCTCCACCTGCTGGTCGGCGGTGATGGGCACGCCTGCGGCGATGCGGCCGACGAGGGGGACCAGCGCGGCGTCGCCGACCGGGGTGGCGACGTCGGCGGGATTCTCGGCGCCGGTGCCGGGGAGGTCGATCAGGACCTCCATCGCGCGCGTCTTGCCGGGATCGCGGCGCAGGTAGCCGCTGAGCTCGAGCTGGCCGAGCTGGTGGGTGACGCTCGACAGGGACTTCAGGCCGACCGCGTCGCCGATCTCACGCATGCTCGGCGGGTAGCCGTACCGGCTGATCGACGTCTGGATGACCTCGAGGATCGCCATCTGCTTGGGGCTGAGGCTCTTCCGGCGGCGAGTGCGCGGCGCCTCGGACTCGGTGGCGGAGTTCTCGCTCATGGTTCTCCTCAGAGGTGCGGTTCCGGCGTCTCGCTTCGAATGTCGGAGGTCCGTGGTGGGGTGTTCGTATCGAAACCGTATCCGAGAAAAGCGCCGATAGGGAATATCTGTTCGAGCGTGTCGTTGGATTCGAGGAGCGGATTTCGAAGAAGTCTTGACAGATGTTCGAATTCGAAGATACCTTCGGAACGTAGCTTCGTATCCGCGGCTCCCGGCCGAGTCGCGAATGCGAACGCTACGCCACCTTCACCGCATCGCGGTCAGCAGAGGAGCACACGATGAGCACCATCACCTTCAGCAGCGCAGCAGTCATCCCGGCACGTCCGGCGACTCGCCTCCGGCTGACGGCGCGTGGTCGCCGCCTCGTGCTCGCGGCCGCCGCCGTGCCCCTTGCTGTCGGCATCGCGTTCGCAGCTCTCAGCGGCGGCAGCGCCGTGGCCTCCAACGAGCAGGTCCCGACGGCTTCGTTCGAGACCATCACCGTGATGCCCGGAGACACCCTCTGGTCGATCGCCGAGAGCGTCGCTCCCGGCGCCGATCCGCGCGAGGTCATCGGCGACATCACGCGTCTCAACTCCCTGCAGGGCGGCGCTCTCCAGATCGGCCAGGAGATCGCGATCCCGGCGGCGTACGCGGACTGACCGCCGAGCGCACGCCCTACCATGGGAAGGGTGACTGCTTCGCTCGACGACCTGCCGCTCCGTGACGATCTCCGGGGCCTCACTCCGTACGGCGCGCCGCAGGCGCCTCTGCCCATCGCGCTGAACGTCAACGAGAACACGCACCCGGTACCCGATGCCGTGGCGAGCGACGTGCTGGATGACATCGCGGTCGCATTGCGCGACGTCAACCGCTACCCCGATCGGGAGTTCACCACCCTTCGCGAGGGGTTCGCCGAGTACCTGGGCCACGGGCTCGATGCCTCGCAGATCTGGGCAGGCAACGGTTCCAACGAGGTCCTGCAGCACATCCTGCAGGCGTTCGGAGGTCCCGGCCGCACGGCGTTCAGCTTCGCGCCGACGTACTCCATGTATCCGCTCATCGCTCAGGGCACCGGCGCGAGCTGGGTCGCCGGCACGCGTCAGCCCGACTTCACGATCACTCCCGACGAGGCGGCGGCGCAGGTCGTCGAGGTCGACCCCGATGTCGTGCTGCTGTGCGCGCCGAACAATCCGACGGGCACGCCGCTCGGCCTCGACGTGATCGAAGCGGTCTACGAGGCCGCGCGCGGCATCGTCGTGGTCGACGAGGCGTATCAGGAGTTCGCTCCGCGCGAGGCCCCCTCGGCTCTCTCCCTGCTCGACGGCCGCCCACGACTCGCCGTGTCGCGCACCATGAGCAAGGCGTTCGCGTTCGCCGGCGCGCGCGTCGGGTACCTGGCCGCCGATCCGGCGTTCATCGACGCGCTGCGTCTCGTGCGGCTGCCGTACCACCTGAGCGCGCTCACCCAGGCCGCGGCGACCGCCGCTCTCCGCAACGCCGACGTCATGCTCGGGATGGTCGACGAGATCATCGAGCAGCGCGACCGCATCTCGGCGACGCTCGAAGCACTCGGCTACGCGCCGTACGAGTCGTGGTCGAACTTCGTGCTGTTCGGAGGGGTCTCCGATCCGAAGCGCGTGTGGCGGGAGCTGTACGACCGCGGAGTCCTGATCCGCGACGTCGGCCTTCCCGGGCACCTCCGCGTCACGGCAGGCACCGAGGCCGAGACGACCGCGTTCCTCGACGCCCTCGCATCGATAGGATCGGCTTCATGAGCAGCACCGCCCAGAACCCGCGCACCGCGAGCCGCACGCGCAGCACGTCCGAATCGACCGTCGAACTCGAACTGAACCTCGACGGCACGGGCGCCAGCCGCATCGACACCTCGGTGCCGTTCTTCGACCACATGCTCACGGCGTTCGCGAAGCATTCGCTCACCGACCTCACGGTGCGCGCCTCCGGCGACACGAACATCGACGCGCACCACACGGTCGAGGACATCTCGATCGTCCTCGGCCAGGCGATTCGCGAGGCGTTGGGCGACAAGTCCGGCATCGCCCGCTACGGCGACGCCCTCGTGCCCCTCGACGAGGCTCTCGCGCAGGCAGTGGTCGACATCTCCGGTCGCCCCTACCTCGTGCACACGGGCGAGCCCGCGGGTTTCGAGCACCACCTGATCGGCGGCCACTTCACGGGGTCGCTCGTGCGCCACACCTTCGAGGCCCTCGCGTTCAACGCGGGGCTCACGGTGCACGTCCGCGTGCTCGGCGGTCGCGATCCCCACCACATCGCCGAAGCCGAGTACAAGGCGTTCGCCCGCGCGTTCCGTCAGGCGAAGGCGCTCGACCCGCTCGTCGACGGCATCCCCTCGACCAAGGGCGCCCTGTGAGCCGAAAGCCCCGCGTCGCCGTCTTCGACTACGAGTCCGGCAACGTGCACTCGGCCGTCAAGGCGCTGGTCGCCGCCGGAGCGGATGCGGTGCTCACGCGCGACCGCACCCAGGCGCTCGAGGCCGATGGACTGCTCGTCCCCGGCGTCGGCGCGTTCCAAGCCGTACGCGATGCTCTGCATGAGCACGGCGGTGACGAGATCATCGACCGGCGTCTGGCGGGTGGTCGACCTGTGCTGGGCATCTGCGTCGGCATGCAGGTGCTGTTCGCCCACGGGGTCGAGCGAGGCCATGACACCGAAGGTCTGGGGGAGTGGCCCGGCGCCGTCACCGAGCTGAACGCCCCCGTGCTTCCGCACATGGGGTGGAACACGGTCGAGCCCGGTGCCGACTCGGTGCTGTTCCGGGGCATCGAACAGGAGCGCTTCTACTTCGTGCACTCCTACGCGGCGCAGAAGTGGGAACTCGATGTCATCCCGCCGTTTCCGCAGCCCGTGCTCACCTGGGCGACGCACGGCGACCCGTTCCTCGCCGCCGTCGAGAACGGCCCCCTCTCGGCGACCCAGTTCCACCCGGAGAAGTCCGGCGAGGCGGGCATCCGGCTGCTCCGCAACTGGATCGGCAGCCTCGGCGACTGATCGACGGGGTTCGCCGCCCGCGGCTCAGAACCCGCGGGGGCTCAGAACGCGCGGCTCAGAACCCGCGGGCGACGGCCGCCGCGGCCGACAGCCAGGCCTCCTGGGTCGGGGTCGCGAGTGCACGCAGCCGCAGATGCCCGTCGACCATCTCCCGGTCGTAGGGGATCTGCACGACCTCGCGCGCGAGCGGCTGGTAACCCGCGACGACCTCGGCGACTTCGGCAGATGACGCCTTCGGGTCGGCCTGGCTCACGATCACGACCGACTGTCGCGCCAGGTGGGCCGACCGCTCGTCGCGGTCCTCGAGGGCCTCGAGCAGGAGCGCACCCGCCTCGGCGTGATCGTCACGCGTCGTCGTGGCGACGACGATCTGATCGGCGCGGTCGATCATGCGCAACCACATCGGGTCGGACTCGTCGTTGCCCGAGTCGATGATGATGAGCCGGTAGAACTTCGCCGCGACCGCGTGGATCGCATCCACATCGGCAGGACTCAGGCGGTTCTCGTGCGCGAGCCTGATCGGCTTGGAGCGCAGCACGTCGTACTTCTCCTGCGGCTGGTGGTGAACGAAGTGCGCGAGGTCGGCGGACTGTCCCTGAGCGCCCAGGAGTCGCTGCGTCTGCGGCAGGAGCTCGAGGAGAGTGCGATCGTGAGCGCCGGTCTCGGTGCGCCAGCCGAGGGTGCCGCGGGTCTGATTGTTGTCCCAGGCCAGTACTCCGGCTCCGCCGAACTGGGCGAACACCGCCGACAGCAGCACGGTCGCGGGGGTCTTTCCCGCGCCGCCCTTGCCGTTCACGACGGCCACGGTGCGGGGCCCTGGCCAGTGGCGGCTCACCGCATGCTCGTCGTCACGGGCGGCGCGCTCGCTCGCGTTGGGGCCGAGAGAGAATCCGATGCGGTTGAGGAAGCCCCGACCTCCCCGGCGGGCGGGATCCTCCCGCGGATCCTGCTGCAGGAAGGAGCGCCGTTCCATGCCCTGCTCGCGCTGGAGTCGTCGTGAGGCGGCTGCGCCGTCGACGGTCGGAGCCGCGGGTGCAGGACCGCCCGCCGTCGCGGCGACGCCGGACGCCGCCGGCATCGCGGGTGCGGTCGGGGCGCCGGCGGTTGCGGTGAGGCCGGGAGCTGCAGGGACGCCGGGTGACGCGGGCAGCGGAGGCGTCGTCGGAATCCCGGGCACGCTGGGTGCGGCGGGTGCGGCGGATGCGGCAGGTGCAGCGGATGCGGACGGCGATCCCTGCGCGGGTGGAGACGCCGGACGCGGGACCTCGATCAGGGGCTGTGCGCCTGAGCCGGCAGGGGATGCGGGCGTGGCGGGCTGCTGCGGCGCGGACGGACGGTTGGCCGCCGCTGCCGCTGCGGCACGCGTCGTCGGCGCCGAAGGAGCGGTCGCCGTGGTCGGCGAGGACGAATCGGGGTGCGCGGGCCGCACCGGCACCGCGGCGGGCTGCGACGCAGACGACGGCGCGACGGGAGACTGTGCGGGAGCGGGCGCCGGAGAGCCGGCCTGCGCCGGGGCGGCGGGAGCAGGCGGAGCAGCCGGGGATGCAGGCGCTGCCTGCGGGGGAGCGGGACGCTCCACGCCCACCTCGTCGAGCGCCGGTGCATCGGGAGCCGCGACCGCAGGATCGGTCGGCGGCGCGGCAGGCTGCGCCGAGCGCCGCGCCGCCGCGGGGTAGCCGGGCATGGTCGGCCAGTCGTCGGCATCCTCCGGAGTGAGCGGAACGTGCTCGACGAGCTCGGGCGTCTCGGGCGGGGTGCTGTTGCCCCGTCGCAGGGGGCCGCCACCGTAGGCGTCGCCGTCGCGCGTCATGAACCTTCTCCTCGTCGACCGGATACGTGCCATCGAGGCTACCGCGTGGGCGCCTGTCGAACGGAGTCACACCCATTTGGAGTGGGCGGATGCGGCGGCTAGTGTCGATTCTCGTGCCGACGAATCGGCGCTCCCGATCTCACCTGAGGACGTCATGAACGACTTCGCGCAGTCCCCCTCACTCACCCTGCTCCCCGCCGTCGACGTCGCCGGCGGTAAGGCCGTCCGGCTCACGCAGGGCGAGGCCGGCACCGAGACCAGCTACGGAGACCCCCTCGACGCCGCCGGCGAGTGGGTCTCGCAGGGGGCGAAGTGGATCCACCTCGTCGACCTCGACGCGGCGTTCGGTCGAGGCAGCAACGCCCCGATCCTCCGCAAGGTCATCAAGCAGTACCGCAACGTGAGCATCGAGCTCTCGGGCGGCATCCGCGACGACGCCACCCTCGAGGCGGCTCTCGAGAGCGGCGCCACGCGCATCAACCTCGGCACCGCCGCACTGGAGAACCCCGAGTGGGCGGCCGACGTCATCAGCCGCTACGGCGAGGCGATCGCGGTCGGACTCGACGTGCGCGGCACGACACTCGCTGCGCGCGGCTGGACGAAGGAGGGCGGCGATCTCTGGGAGGTGCTCGAGCGCCTCGAGGATGCCGGGTGCAGCCGCTACGTCGTCACCGACGTCACGAAGGACGGCACCCTCAAGGGCCCGAACCTCGAGCTCCTGCGCGAGGTGACCTCGCGCACCCCCAAGCCGGTCGTGGCGTCCGGGGGCATCTCGAACCTCGACGACATCGCCGCACTCCGCGATCTCGTGCCGCTCGGCGTCGAAGGCGCGATCGTGGGCAAGGCCCTCTATGCCGGCGCGTTCACGCTGGCTGAGGCACTGGATGTCGCGGGAGACTGAGCCGCACTCCGGTGCTTCGGACCCGGGTGGCCACGCGCCGCTCGGTCACGAGGCGGGCGACTCCGCCGGCGTGCCGTGGGAGGGGCGCAGCTTCGAGCCGAACGCCCACGCCGCGGACGACGGCTCCGCCGACCCTGCGCTTCTGGAGGCGCTGCGGCGTTTCCGCGCGGGTGACGGGTCGCAGGCGGAGGTCGTCGACGCCTTCCGTTCGGCCCGCGTGCTCATCCCGCTGATCGCCGAGAGGGGGGAGGAGGGCGTCGCACCGAACGGCCTGGCGGTCGACAAGACCCAGGAGCTCTCGATCGTCACGGTCGCGGCCCCCGACGGGCGGCGAGTGCAGCCCGTGTTCTCGTCCGTCGACACGATGCGGGCGTGGGATGCCGCGGCGCGGCCCATCCCGGTCGAGGCCGTGCGCGTCGCACTGTCGGCATCGGCGGAGGACACCGACCTGATCGTCCTCGACCCGACATCCGAGACCGAGTTCGTGATCCGGCGTCCGGCCGTCTGGTCGATCGCGCAGGGGCACCCGTGGGAGCCGAGCTTCCTCTCTCCCGAAGTGTTCCGGGCGCTCCAGGAGAGCGTGGCGCACGAGCTGGCGGTCATCGACGTCGCGGTCGCGTCGGGTGACCCGGAGGCACGGCTTCGCGGGCCCGAGCTTGTCGTGATCCTCGAACTCGTCGACGGCCTCGACCGCGAGGTGCTCGACGCCGTGCTCGCGCGGCTCGCGCAGCGCTGGTCGGCCGACGATCGCATCGCCGTGCTCGCGGATTCGCTCACCGTCAAGCTCCGCCGCTCCTCCTGACGCAGCGAGGTCGCGCGCAGAATACTGCCACTCCGGTCAGATCGGTGGAGTATCTCCCTCAAGAGCGCAGAGGCGCGTGCGGAGGAGGGCGACATGGGTGAAGGCGAACGATGCGGTCGGCAAGTCCTGACGGACTGCAGGTGCTGATATGTCCTTCAAGCGAATTACCGTGTTCCTGCTGCGAGATGTGGCGTCCGCGCAGGATGCCATCCATCCCGACCGATCCCCGCACGCCATCTCACTGTCGTCGGCAATCGGCCTTGACGGGACGTTCTTCTACAAGGATTCCTTCTCCAAACCGCCGCACTGGGTCGGCGAGATCCAGCCGGCCCTCAGCACCGGGTTGACGTCGGTCTTCTCCTCTTCCGCCTCGGGGCTGTTGATCCTGAAGACTTCGGGGCGCTTCTTCGCGATCACCTTCGGGTACGGCAAGGGCTTTATCGATCCTGCCAAGATTCAGCGTCAGTTCGGATTGCGCGTAGCCCTCAACCGCGTTGACCCGGCGCAGATGCGCAGCATGGACACGAAGACGTTCGAAGACCAGGTCGTGACCAAGAACACCCAGACGAGCAAGAGTTCGGACCTCCCCGCCTTCGGAGTCGACGTCTCACGTGACATCCTGAGGGCGGTCGCCGGAGAGCCTCGGTCGAAGAGCTTCGCGAAGCGGCTGGCCGGGTCTGATGCCCTGGTTCTCTCGCTCGACATCACGGTGGACGAGCTCGGTGCCAAGTGCGATGAGCTGCTTGTCGCCTACGAGGACGATGCGTACAAGGCCGACTTCGAATGGATCGATCACCTGGAGATCGTGGACGATCGCCTCCGGATCAATGCTCTGGACGAGATGCTCGTCAGTCAGCTTCGCTCGGGTGACACGAGCTCGACCCACATGGCGATGCCGGAGCCGACGGCGTGGGAGGACATCGACGCGTTCCGGATCACCGGAACGAAGCAGGCGGAATACGATGACCTGGATCTTGAGGAATACCTCACGAATCTCGGCGCAGGCATAGTGTCCATCACCGCTGAGTTGCTGCGTTCTCGAACCGTCAGTATCCGCTACACACGCGAGGCCCGTTCGACGGCACCTGGAACATCTATCAGTGCCTCGTGAGCGAGCAGCGCATGGACGGCAAGCTCTTCGTGCTGATCGAGGGGCGATGGTTCGCGATCGCAGACACGTTGGTGGGGGAGGTGGATGCCTTCGTGAGGAGTCTCCCGATCTCGATCGGGGCGATCGAAGACGCGCTCCCCGACGAAACCGAACCCGTGTACAACAAGCGGATGGCCAACGCGCATTCAGAAGAACTGCTCCTCCTGGACGCGAAGATCAAGCGCCCAGGCGGCGCATCGACCGGCATCGAGTTCTGCGATCTCCTCTCGTCATCCGGAGAGATCATCCATGTCAAGCGGAAGTCGCGGTCGTCGACGCTGAGTCACCTCTTCGCGCAGGGATCCGTCTCGGCCTCAACGCTTGTGAGTGACGGAGAGTACCGCGATGCGCTGCGTTCGGCCATCAGTAGCGCCGCGCCGTCCGGCCTGGAGCAGCGATGGCTGGATCTGGTCCCTGACAGCTCGACGAGCGTCGACAAGAGCAAGTACACGGTGTGTTTCGTGGTGTTGATCAAGGGAACGCACGAAGGGGTCGATTGGCTCCCCTTTTTCAGCCGATTGAATCTGATGCAGCACGGAAGGCAGCTCAAAATGCTGGGCTTTGACGTGGCGATCGCGGCACTGAGTAACTAGAGGGGAACCCAGACTAGGCTCGCGGCATGAGGCGAATGGGCGCGATAGGCATTCTCGTCGCGGCGGTCGTGTTGTTCAGCGGCTGCGCCTTCCCGCCCGGCGCGTGCACCGCCATCGGCTGGAGCAACGGGGTCGAGGTCGACTCCTCCGCATACGGCGAGGGCGTTCTCCTGCAGGTGTGCTCGGATGCCGGGTGCTCGCCGGGCCCCGAGGTGGAGCCGACACCGGAGACCGACGCCTCGGTTCCCGCGCCGGGCGACGACGGCACCTTCTCCTTCGGTTTCGATGCGCCCGAGACGATCACCGTGCGGGTGTACGACTCCTCCGCGACCCTGCTATCGGAGTCGGTCGAGACGATCGACTGGACGCACTCGACCGACCCGTGCGGCGGCCCATCGACCGCGCCTCCGGTCGTGCTGGAGGCGTGAGGCGTCTCGTCTCGCTGCGCGCGCTCGACGGCCGGAACGTCAGGTGACGGGGCCGGTCCACTTCTCGCCGGGCCCCTTGCCGATCGGGTCGGGGATCGTCGACGTCTCGCGGAACGCGAGCTGAAGCGAGCGGAGGCCGTCGCGGAGCGAGCGGGCGTGCATGTCGCTGATCTCGGGCGCTCCGGCCGTGATCAGACCGGCGAGGGCGTTGATGAGCTTGCGGGCCTCGTCGAGGTCGATCTGAGCGGCGGCGTCGGGGTCGTCGGCGAGGCCGAGCTTCACGGCGGCGGCGCTCATGAGGTGCACGGCGGCGGTGGTGATGACCTCCACGGCGGGGACGTCGGCGATGTCACGGGTGGCCGATGACGCCGCCTCCTCCTGCCGAGCCCAGCGCTCCTCGCGGTCGTGTGCGGTCTCGTCCGGTGCCTGGTTCGTCACTTCGCCTTGCCTTCTGTTAGACTATGTCGGGCTCCGGAGCGTCATGCTCCGGCACGAAAGAGGATTCACTTCCCACCCGCGCTTGCCGTTCCAGGCTACCGGGTCTTGCACTCCGCCGGATCGCGTCACCAGATGCATCCGGTAGACAGGGTGCGGAGCCGGCATCTGACTGCCGGCGGGTGGGGACGATTCCGAATTCGCTCGGGATGCAGACAGCATCCTGATGGCCGAATCCCATCGTCTAAGGAGTTCCGCATCAGCGATCCCCGCACCAATGAGCGCATCCGCGTCCCCGAGGTCCGCCTCGTCGGCCCCGCGGGTGAGCAGATCGGCGTCGTCCGTATCGAGGCGGCGCTGCGCCTTGCGCAGGAAGCCGACCTCGATCTCGTCGAGGTGGCCCCCAACTCGAAGCCTCCCGTGGTCAAGATCATGGACTACGGGAAGTTCAAGTACGAGGCCAACCAGAAGGAGAAGGAAGCTCGCCGCAACCAGGCGAACACCGTCCTGAAGGAGGTGCGCTTCCGTCTGAAGATCGAGGCGCACGACTACACGACCAAGCTCAAGCGTGCCGAGGGCTTCCTCAAGGCCGGCGACAAGGTCAAGGCCATGATCCTGTTCCGCGGTCGCGAGCAGTCGCGCCCCGAGCAGGGTGTGCGTCTGCTCCGCAAGTTCGCGGAGGACGTCGCGGAGCTCGGCACCGTCGAGTCGAACCCGACCATCGACGGTCGCAACATGGTCATGATCGTGGCTCCGCTCAAGAGCAAGTCCGAGGCCAAGCAGGAGCAGAACGCGGTCCGCGACGCGAAGAAGCAGGCCGCGCGCGAGGCCAAGCACGAGTCGGATGCTCCGGCCGCAGCCGCGGCGGAGTGACGACCGCCCCACAGACTCCCGCACTGCGGGTTGACACCGTCGCCTGACACAGGCGCCCTACGAAGGAAGAGAAGATGCCGAAGCAGAAGACCCACTCGGGTGCTAAGAAGCGCTTCAAGATCACCGGCAGCGGCAAGCTGAAGAAGCAGCAGGCCGGGATGCGCCACAACCTCGAGCACAAGTCGAGCCGTCGCACCCGTCGCCTGAACCAGGACCAGGTGCTCTCGAAGGCCGACTTCAAGGTCGCCAAGAAGCTTCTCGGCCGCTGACGCGCCCGAACGCACGAATAGGAACACAGGAAAATGGCAAGAGTCAAGCGGGCAGTAAACGCCCACAAGAAGCGCCGCGTCATCCTCGAGCGCGCATCCGGCTACCGCGGTCAGCGTTCGCGCCTCTACCGCAAGGCCAAGGAGCAGGTCATCCACTCCCTGGTCTACTCGTACCGGGACCGTCGCAAGCGCAAGGGTGACTTCCGTCGCCTCTGGATCCAGCGCATCAACGCCGCTGCACGCCAGAACGGCATCACGTACAACCGCTTCATCCAGGGCCTCGGCCTCGCGGGTGTCACGGTCGACCGTCGCATGCTCGCAGACCTCGCGGTCAACGATGCAGCCACGTTCACGACGCTGGTCGAGACGGCCAAGAAGGCTCTGCCTTCCGACATCAACGCGCCGAAGTCGGCCGCGTAAGCAGCTCGTCACCACAGAGGACGCCTTCCTTCGAGAGGGCGTCCTCTGTCGTTCTCCGGCTGTTATCCGCGGTATCCGCGGTCTCCCTCCCTAGACTGGGATCGTGCTGGAGAACCCCCGGTCCCCCCGAGTCCGTGCCGTCGCCAAACTGACCAAGCGCAGCGCGCGCACCGAGACGGGCCTGTACCTGCTCGAAGGCCCTCAGGCCGTGCGCGAGGCGCTCACCTACAGTCCTGATGCCATCGTCGAGCTCTTCGCGACCCCGGCGGGCTGGGACAAGCATCCCGACATCAGGGCGAAGGCGACGGATGCCGACATCGATGTCGAGCACGTCACGGAGTACGTGCTCAACGCGATGGCCGACACGGTCACGCCGCAGGGCCTCGTCGCCGTCGTGCGCCAGACCCCGACGTCGGTGCGCGACGTCTTCGCGGCGTCGCCGCGGCTGGTGGCTATCTGCGAGGAGATCCGCGACCCCGGCAATCTGGGAACGATCATCCGGGCGGCCGACGCCGCGGGCGCCGACGCCGTCGTGCTGACCGGTCGCACCGTCGATCCCTACAACCCGAAGGTGGTGCGGGCGACGACCGGTTCGCTGTTCCATCTGCCGGTATCGGTCGGCGCCGAACTGCCCGATGTGGTGGAGCGAGCCCACGAGGCGGGGCTGCGCATCCTCGCCGCCGACGTGAAGGGCGATGACCTGCTCGCTGCACGAGCGGAGGGTCTTCTCGCCGAGCCGACCGCGTGGCTGTTCGGCAACGAGGCGCGCGGTCTGGAGGACGAGGCGCTCGCGCGTGCGGATCGCGTGCTGAAGCTGCCGATCTTCGGGCGGGCCGAGTCGCTCAACCTGGCGACCGCGGCGAGCGTCTGCCTCTACGAGAGCGCTTTCGCGCAGCGCGCGGCCGCGCCCGCCTGAGCACCCGGCGGTCGGGTGTCGCGGCACCCGGCTGATAGCCTGTCCCTCTGCCCGAGCGGAGAAGGGGACCGGGGTCGATGAGGATTCTGATCGTGGAGGACGACGAGCGTGTCGCCGCCGCCCTCGATGCGTTCCTCGCACGCTCCGGCTACGCGACCGCCCGTGCTTCCGACGGCGCGTCGGCGCTCGAGATGCTCGGCGCCGACACCGAGGTCGTACTGCTCGACCTGGGGCTCCCCGACGTCGACGGCATCGATCTGTGCCGCCGCATCCGGGGCCGCTCTGAGGTGCCGATCGTGATCGTGACGGCGCGCAACCAGGTCACCGAGCGCATCAAGGGACTGCGCGCGGGAGCCGACGACTTCGTCGTGAAGCCGTACGACGTCCACGAGCTCCTGGCACGGATCGAGGCCGTGACCCGGCGCTCGCGCCCCATGCGCCCCGAGTCGGAGGCGCTCGTGCAGGTCGACGACGGCGCGGTGCAGATCGACCTCGTGGCGCGGCAGGTGACGGTCGACCGCTCGCCGATCGAGCTCACGCGCAAGGAGTTCGACATCGTCGCGGTCCTCGCGCGCTACCCCGGCGTCGCTGTGCCCAAGGAGCGGCTGATCCGCGAGGTCTGGAACACCGACTGGCGCGGGTTCGGTCATTCGCTCGAGGTGCATGTGGGGGCGATCCGCAAGAAAGCGGGGTCGCGCCGCCTGATCGAGACCGTGCGTGGCGTCGGCTACCGGCTGGCGGGGTGACGGCATGCGCAGACGCCTCGTCGTCGTCTTCCTCGTGCCGCTGATCGCGATCCTCGTGTCGCTGGGCGGAGCGACGGCGTGGAGTGCGACCCGCAGCATTCAGCAGGCGTTCTACACCGAGCAGCTCGGCGACCTGGCGTACTTCGTGACGAGCGCGCGGCAGGCGCTGCGTTCGGGCAGTGCCGCCGTGATCGACGCCGAAGTGCAGCGTTTCCACGAGGTGCACGGCATCGAGGTCGTCGTGTTCGACCTGTCGGGCGGCGCGTGGGCGGCCGGCGGTGCGGAGGCCGACGTGCTCAGCGACGACGAGGCCGCGCGGGTGGGTCTCGCCCTCTCCGGGCGCCGAGCGGAAGCCCCGGAGCCGGTGTTCCCCTGGAGCGTGGCCGACTCGTCGCTCGTGGAGCCGGTGTTCGACGACGGCGACGTGATCGGCGCCGTCATGGTGTCGGAGGACACCTCGGCGCCTCGCGCCGAGATCATCCAGCAGATCGTCGTGCTGTCGATCGTCGCGGTGCTGACCGTCGGACTGGGCATCCTGTTGGTCCGCCAGCTCGCCCGATGGGTGCTCGCTCCGGTGCGACGACTCGATGAGGCGATGGTGGCCATCGAGCGCGGGGAGATGGATGCGCGCGTCGCCGAGGACACCGGGCCGCCCGAACTGCGGCGGATGACCCGGGTCTTCAACGGCATGGCCGACGAGATCGAGCGTGTCATGACGCGTCAGCAGGAGTTCGCGTTGAACGCCTCGCACGAGCTCCGCAACCCGCTCAACGCCCTGCTGCTGCGGGTCGAGCATCTGGCGACGGGGCTCGACGACGAATGGCGCGACGACGTGGAGGAGACCCGCGAGGAGGGGCGCCGCATGACGCGCATCCTCGAGGCCCTCCTGGGCCTGGCACGCGGAGGTCGTGCCGACACGACCATATCGGCCGTCGACCTCACGACCCTCGCCGGGCGTCGGGTGGACGCATGGCGGGACGTGGCGGCGCAGCACGGCATCCGGATGAAGACGAGCGCGCGCGGCTCGGTGATGAGCGTGACCGACCGCACGATCGTCGAGAGCGCACTGGATGCCGTGATCGACAACGCGGTCAAGTACTCGCCCGCCGAATCCGTGGTCGAGGTGGGGGCGCGTCGCGAGGGCGACGTCTGCCGTCTCTGGGTGCGCGACAACGGTCCGGGACTCACCGTCGAGCAGGCCGCCTACGCCACCGACCGGTTCTGGCGCAGCGACGAGAACGGCGAGACTCCGGGGTCGGGACTCGGACTCGCGATCGCGACCGACCTGCTGGCGTCGATCGACGGCGACCTCGTCGTCGACGCCCCCGACGACGGCGGGCTCCTCGTGACGCTCGTGCTGCCCGCGGGGACGACGGCATGAGCCGCGGGGCGCGCTCGCACGGAGCGATACGACGACTGCTCGCCGCCGCGGTGGTCCTCGGCGCTGTCGCCGGGGTGACCGGCTGCGGCACGCACGCGGACGGCTGGGGTTCGGGCGAGATCACGATCGCCGGGGGTGGCGCCGACGGCGTGTACTTCACGTACGGCACACGTCTCGCGGAGGAGCTCTCCGACCGTTTCGACCTCGACGTGACCGCCGCGCAGACCGCGGGGTCCGTCGACAACATCCTGCGGGTCGCGTCGGGAGAGGCCCTGCTCGGGTTCGCGCAGGGGGATGCCGCGGCCGATGCCGTCGCCGGTGTCGGTGCGTTCTCCGATGCGCTCCCGGTCGAGGCCGTCGCACGGCTCTATGACGAGTATCTGCACGTGGTCGTGCGCGAGGATTCGGACATCGACGAGCTCGCCGACCTCGCGGGACGCACGGTGTCGCTGGGCGCGGAGAACTCGGGGGTCAACGTGATCGCCTCGCGGGTGCTGGCGGCCGCCGACGTCGACGTCACGTCCATCGCCGATCCGCAGCTCGATCTCGCGGCGTCGATCCAGGCGCTCGAGGACTCCGCGATCGACGGGTTCTTCTGGGTCGGCGGCATCCCGACTCCGGGGATCGCCGATCTGGCACTCACGACGCCGGTGCGGCTGCTTCCGATCGAGCAGGGCTGGGTCGGCGACGTCAACGAGCGCTTCTCCCACGCCTACCGGCCGGCCGATCTGCCAGTGGGGCTCTACGGCCTCGAGCAGTCCGAGCCCACCCTCGCCGTGCCGAACTACCTCGTGACCGCGGACGACACTCCGGACGGCGTCGTGCGCGACGTGCTCGAGGGGCTGTTCGACGCCCGCACGAGGATCGCCCACGACGTGCCGCTCGCCGCGCTGCTGGATCGCACCCAGGCCATCTTCACGGGGCCCGTGCCGTTGCATCCGGGCGCGATCGACTACTTCCGCGACCAGCGCGATTGAACGCTCTGACCGGGCCGGTTGTGACGGGCTCGCATGGTGTCGTAACTCCGGAGAACCGAGAGCGAAACGGTGAGCTGAGCCGGTGTCGGACTCAGACTACGTGCGATCTCCGGAGTTGTGACGCGAGAGCCATGCGGTTCCCGATTGATATACCGGCCGGCGGCCTCAAGAAATCCTCAAGAAGTTCTCGTGCCCGCATCCGGCTCTGCCAATCTGGGGGTCGATCGCGCACGATTCGACGGAGAATTCAGATGCCAGTACGCCCTCGCCACTCATGTAGGCGCGGGCTCGGGCATCCCTTCGGATCGGATCGCGATCGCATCCGATCGGAGGCTTGTCGCCCTGTTCCCCACGGGGGAGGAACGAGGCGGCAGGGACGCCCCCACGGTCTGCGGGGGCGGACCGTGGGGCACTCCGGTGCTCGGGCGGACACGCCTCGATCACGGGATTACGAACGTGTAAATCTCGACGCACCCGCCTGGAGCCGCGCGATCGACGTGGCTAGTTTGGAGAAATGATGACCTCTGATAAGCCGCTCGTCGTCGTCGACAACGTGCAGAAGCATTACGGCGACTTCCAGGCGCTCACCGACATCGATCTCACGGTCAACGCCGGTGAGGTCGTGGTCGTGATCGGCCCTTCCGGCTCGGGCAAGTCGACGCTGTGCCGCACGATCAACCGCCTCGAGACCATCACGAGCGGATCGATCAGCATCGACGGCAAGGCGCTTCCCGCCGAGGGTAAGGGCCTCGCCACCCTCCGTGCCGACGTCGGCATGGTGTTCCAGTCGTTCAACCTCTTCGCGCACCTCACGATCCTCGAGAACGTGACGTTGGGCCCGATCAAGGTCCGCGGCCTCAAGAAGGCGGATGCCGAGAAGGAGGCCATGGCCCTTCTCGAGCGCGTCGGCGTCGCCAAGCAGGCCTCCAAGCTCCCGGCCCAGCTCTCCGGCGGTCAGCAGCAGCGCGTCGCGATCGCCCGCGCACTCGCCATGCACCCCAAGGTCATGCTCTTCGACGAGCCGACCAGCGCGCTCGACCCCGAGATGATCAACGAGGTCCTCGACGTCATGGTCGAGCTGGCCCAGGAGGGCATGACGATGATCGTCGTGACCCACGAGATGGGCTTCGCCCGCAAGGCGGCCGACCGGGTCGTCTTCATGGCCGACGGGCAGATCGTCGAAGAGGCGAAGCCCGAGGAGTTCTTCACCAACCCGAAGAGCGACCGCGCCAAGGACTTCCTCTCGAAGCTCCTCACGCACTGAGCCCCACGCGCTGGCGCCGCACACGTCAGCCCCGCACACCTCACAGACCCTGCACACACAGCACACGAAGGAGACGCACATGCGACGCACACGGACACTGGCAGGAATCGGTATCGCAGCCGCAGCCCTGCTCGCCCTGACGGCCTGCAACAGCGGCACGCCGTCCAGCACCGGAGCCCCGGAGGGCGGCGACGAGGGAGACTCGTCGAGCAGCACCCCGTGGACCGTCCTCACGGACGTCAGCATCGACGGCAGCCCGACCTTCGACCGGATCTCCTCGTCCGGCACGGTGAAGGTCGGCGTCAAGGAGGACCAGCCCGGTCTCGGCTACCTCGACCCCGTGACGGGCGAGCGCACCGGTTTCGACGTCGACATCGCGCGCTGGATGGCCGCGTCGCTCGGAGTCGACCCGGAGAAGATCGAGTTCCAGGCGATCGCCTCCGCCAACCGCGAACAGGCCATCGTCAACGGCGACATCGACTACTACGTCGGCACTTACTCGATCACCGACAAGCGCAAGGAGCAGATCTCCTTCGCCGGTCCTTACTTCGTCACGGGTCAGGGTCTCCTGGTCGCCGCCGACAGCGACATCGAGAGCGTCGACGACCTCAGCTCGTCGACGACCGTCTGCTCGGCGACCGGTTCGACGCCGATCCAGAACATCAAGACGAACTACCCGGACGTGCCCACCAAGGAGTACGACACGTACTCGAAGTGCGTCGAGGACCTCAAGAACGGCCAGGTCGACGCCGTCACGACCGATGAGGCGATCCTCATCGGCTACGCGGCGCAGGATCCTGACAACCTCAAGGTCGTCGGAGAGCCCTTCAGTGAGGAGCGCTACGGCATCGGCGTCGCCAAGGGCGATGACGCGCTGGTCGAGTACTTCAACACGCAGCTGACCGACGGCGGAGACATCTGGCAGCAGATCTTCGACAACAACCTCGGCGCCTCTGGCGTCAAGGCGACCCAGCCCGAGGTCGACCCGGTCGGCTGATAACGACGGGGCGGCCGGCCTGGTCGGCCGCCCCTCATCGGCAGATCCGCTCGAGAACCCGAATCGACAGGAGCAGCAGTGGGAGTCATCACCGACCACCTCGACCTCTGGGGGCAGGCGCTGTGGGGAACCATCGTGCTGTTCCTCGGCGGCGGACTGATCGCCGTGGTCCTCGGACTGATCGTCGGAGCAGCCCGCGTCTCACCGGTGCCCATCGCACGTGCAGTGGGCGGCGTGTACGTCAATTGGATCCGCAACACACCGCTGACCCTGGTCATGTTCTTCTTCGCCTTCTGCCTGCCGATCCTCCTGGGTGAGCGGGTGAACTCACTGCTTCTCGCTGTTCTCGCGCTCGGCATCTACACGGCGACCTACGTCGCGGAGGCTCTCCGCGCCGGCATCAACACCGTGCCGGTCGGCCAGGCCGAGGCGGCGCGGGCGATCGGCCTGAACTTCGGTCAGGTCATGCGCCTCGTCGTGCTGCCGCAGGCCACCCGCTCCGTTGTGCCTCCGATGATGAGCGTCCTGATCGCTCTCATGAAGAACACGACTGTCGCCGCCGGATTCTCCGTCGTGAACCTCGGCACGATTCGCGCGGCGCTCAGCGAGCGCGGCGAGAGCGCCCTCGCCGTCTTGATCTGCGTCATGGTCATTTTCGTCGTACTCGTGCTGGTGCTCAGCTGGGTCCAGAGCACACTCGAGAACAAGTGGAGGATCGTGCGATGAGCTCCGTTCTTTTCGATGTCCCCGGTCCCCGGGCCGTCGCTCGCAACCGCCTCATCGGCGTCGCCACCGTCCTCGTGGTCCTGGCTGTACTCGGGTGGGTCGTCTGGCGACTGTTCGCCACCGGGCAGTTCACCGCGGAGAAGTGGAACATCTTCACGTTCTCGGCTGTCTGGGTGCGATTCGGGGAAGGTCTGCTGAGCACTCTGGCGGCGTTCGCCGTCGCCGGCGTCGGCTCGCTCGTCCTCGGATTCGTCCTGGGCGTCGGACGCCTGTCCGAGCATGCCTGGGTCAGGGAACCGGTCCGCTGGATCATCGAGATCTTCCGCGCGATCCCCGTCCTCATCCTGATGATGCTCCTGTACTACGGCCTTCCCGTGATCGGGGTGCGGATGCCGCCGTACTGGGCCGTCGTCATCGCGCTGATCGTGTACAACGGGTCGGTGCTCGCCGAGGTGCTCCGCGCCGGTGTCGAATCGCTGCCCCGCGGGCAGAAGGAGGCCGGCTATGCGATCGGCCTCCGCAAGACCGGGGTCATGCGCCTCATCCTGCTGCCGCAAGCCGTGCGGGCGATGATGCCCGTGATCATCGCCCAGCTCGTGGTCGCGCTCAAGGACACCGCCCTCGGGTTCATCATCACGTACCAGGAACTCCTGTACGTCATCAATCAGATCGGCAACCAGGCGCCGTACGGCTCACCGTTGATCCCGGCGGCGATCGTCGGCGGGTCGATGTACGTGGCGGTCTGCCTCCTCCTCTCGTACGTGGCGTTCCGTCTGCAGAAGCGCGTGAAGCGCTCTCCGGCGCAGGCCGCTGCCGCGGGGAACGTCGCCGCCGATGACGAGGCCACGCTCACGCAGGTGATCGCGACGCAGCGTGACTCCGTGTCCCAGACCGATTCGGCATCCGGACGATGACGCGGTGACGCGCTCGGTTCTGAGCGCGTCACCGCGCGCCGGTAGACTCGTCTCTCGTGTCTGAGTCTCTCGAAATCACCCCGGAGGCGGTCGAATCCGCGGTCGCGGCGGCGCTCGACGCCATCGCCGCCGCCGCCGACACCGCCGAGTTGAAAGCCGCCCGCGCGGCACACGTGGCTGAGGGATCGCCCCTGGCGGTCCTGAACGCCTCGATGCGCCAGGTCGCCCCCGAGAACAAGGCGGCGTTCGGCAAGCTCGTCGGCCAGGGACGAGGACGGGTCACCCAGGCTCTCGCGGCCAAGGAGTCCGAGCTCGCCGCGGCCGAGGTCGCCGCCCGTCTCGAGGCCGAGCGCGTCGACATCACGGCCGTGCCCTCGCGCACGCGCGTCGGCGCCCGGCATCCGCTCACCCTGCTCAGCGAGCAGATCTCCGACATCTTCGTCGGCATGGGGTGGGAGATCGCCGAGGGCCCTGAGCTCGAGCACGAGTGGTTCAACTTCGACGCCCTGAACTTCGACGTCGACCACCCGGCCCGTCAGGAGCAGGACACCTTCTACGTCGACCCCGCGTCGCGTCACCTCGTGATGCGCACGCACACGAGCCCCGTGCAGGTGCGCTCGATGCTCGACCGCGAGGTGCCGATCTACGTGCTGTGCCCCGGCCGCGTGTACCGCACCGACGAGTTCGACGCGACGCACCTGCCGGTGTTCACGCAGTTCGAAGGCCTCGTGATCGACAAGGGCATCTCGATGGCCCACCTCAAGGGCACGCTCGACCACGTCGCGCGCCAGCTCTTCGGACCGGAGGCCAAGACCCGCTTCCGCACGAACTTCTTCCCTTTCACCGAGCCCTCCGCCGAGCTCGACCTGTGGCACCCGACCTTCAAGGGCGGCGCGCGCTGGATCGAGTGGGGCGGATGCGGCATGGTGAACCCGAACGTGCTGCGCGCCGCCGGGATCGACCCCGACGTGTACAGCGGCTTCGCGTTCGGGATGGGCGTCGAGCGGGCACTCATGTTCCGCAGTGACGTGCAGGACATGCGTGACATGGCCGAGGGCGATGTCCGCTTCAGCGAGCAGTACGGGATGGTGGTGTGATGCGCGTCCCGCTCTCGTGGCTGCGTGAATACGTCGATGTGGCAGCGGATGCGACGCCCGAGGACGTCCTCGCGGCGATGGTCTCCGTCGGGTTCGAGGAGGAGGACGTCCACCGCTTCGAGCTCCAGGGCCCGATCGTCGTCGGTCAGGTCGTGTCGCTCGAGCCGGAGCCCCAGTCGAACGGCAAGACCATCAACTGGTGCCAGGTCGACGTGGGCGAGGCGCACGGCGGCGTGCGCGGCATCGTCTGCGGCGCGCACAACTTCGTCGTCGGCGACAAGGTCGTCGTGACGCTGCCCGGCGCCGTGCTGCCCGGGCCGTTCCCGATCGCCGCACGCAAGACCTACGGACACGTCTCCGACGGCATGATCGCCTCGGCACGTGAACTCGGTCTCGGCGATGAGCACAACGGCATCGTCGTGCTCTCCGACCTCGGCCTCGACGCGCCCGTCGGCACCGACGCGATCGCGCTGCTCGGCCTCGACGACGTCGCGGTCGACGTGAACGTCACGCCCGACCGCGGCTACGCGTTCTCGGTGCGCGGCATCGCCCGCGAGTACTCGCACGCGACGGGCGCGGAGTTCCGCGACCCCGCCGAGCGCGACTTCGCCGAACTGCAGCCGGGTGCGGGCCACACCGCGATCGTCGACGACACCGCCCCGGTGCGCGGCAACGTCGGCGCGAGCGAGTTCGTCACGCGCGTGGTGCGCGGGGTCGACCCCTCGCGCCCGACCCCGCCGTGGATGATCGCGCGGCTGTCGCTCGCCGGCATGCGCTCGCTGGGCGTGCTGATCGACATCACGAACTACGTCATGCTCGAGCTCGGTCAGCCGCTGCACGGCTACGACCTCGACAAGCTCGCGGGCGGCATCACGGTTCGCCGCGCGACGCCGGGCGAGAAGATGACGACCCTCGACGGGCAGGAGCGGAAGCTCCACGTCGAGGACCTGCTGATCACCGACGAGTCGGGGCCGATCGGTCTCGCCGGCGTCATGGGCGGCGGCACGACCGAGATGAGCGAGACGACCTCGAACGTGCTCATCGAGGCCGCGACCTTCGACCCCGTCACGATCGCGCGCACCGCGCGTCGGCACAAACTGCCGAGTGAGGCGTCCAAGCGCTTCGAGCGCGGCGTCGACCCGCTCGTGCCGTTCGTCGCCGCCCGTCGCGCGGCCGACCTCATGGTCGAACTCGCGGGCGGAACGCTCACCGACGAGGGCGGCGCGCTGTTCGCCGAGGTCTTCGTCGCCGAGATCGAGCTCCCCACCGGTTTCGTAGAGGGGCTCATCGGCGTCGATTACACGGATGCCGAGATCACCGGCGCGCTCACCACGATCGGCGCCGAGGTCACCGACGCCGACGCCGGATGGACCGTCATCCCGCCGACCTGGCGCCCCGACCTCACCGACAAGTGGTCGCTGGCGGAAGAGGTCGCCCGCATCCACGGACTCGACCGCATCCCCTCCGTGCTGCCGACCCCGCCGTCGGGCCGCGGACTCACCGTCCTGCAGCAGGGGCGTCGCCGTGTCGCGAACGCTCTCGCCGCCGCGGGGCTCGTCGAGACGCCGTCGTTCCCGTTCACGACCGACGCGCAGAACGACCTGCATGGCTCGCCTTCGGGGGAGCACGTGCCGAGCATCCGTCTCGCGAACGCCCTCGACGGCGCCGCACCCTCCCTGCGCCGCTCGCTGGTGCCCGGCCTGCTGCAGATCGCGCACCGCAACATCTCGCGCGGCCTGACGGACCTGGCGCTCTTCGAGACCGGTGTCGTGTTCCTTCCCGAGCCGGGCGTGGAGTACGGCACGGCCGAGGTGCCGCCGCTGGGAGTGCGCCCGTCCGACGAGACGCTCGCCGAACTGAACGCCTCGATCCCGCCGCAGCACCGCCACGTCGCCGTGCTGCTCACCGGCAACGTGGTGGCGCGCCAGCCCGGCCGCGCGGCGGAGCCCGCCGGTCTCAGCGAGGCGCTCGACGCCGTGCGCGTCATCGGAGAGGCCGCGGGCGTCACGATCGACGTCGCTCAGTCGCAGCGCGCCGCCCTGCATCCGGGACGCACCGGCGTGCTCGCGGTCGGCGACGTCGAGGTCGGGTACGTCGGTGAGCTCCACCCCGACGTCGCGGCCGGCGCCGACCTGCCGGGTCGAGCGACCGTGATCGAGCTCGACCTCGACGGCATCCTCGGTCTCGCGGGGGAGAAGGCGATCGCCACATCGCTGTCGACGTTCCCGGCCGCGACGCAGGACGTGTCGCTCGTCGTGGGCGCCGACGTCCCCGCCGGAGCCGTGAGCGCGGCGCTGACCGAGGGCGCCGGTGCGCTGCTCGAATCGGTGCGCCTGGTCGACGACTACCGCGGCGACGGCGTGGCCGAGGGGTCGAAGAGCCTCACGTTCGCACTGCGGTTCCGTGCCGAGGACCGCACGCTCACCGCCGCCGAGGCGACCGAGGCCAAGCTCGCGGGCGTCGCGGTCGCGGCCGAGCGCTTCGACGCCGTCATCCGCGACTGACGTTTCGACTCAGCGGAACTCCTTGCATCCCGAAACGGGATGCAAGGAGTTATGCTGTGGGCATGAGTACGCAGATCGCCGTTCGGCTTCCGGATACCACGGTGTCGGCTCTCGACGCGCTCGTGGCTTCTGGCGCCGCGCCGAGCCGCACGGCGCTCGTCACGATCGCCATCCAGCGGGAGCTGCGACGTCGCGCGGCGGAGAAGGATGCTGACATCCTGACGCGCCGCGGCGCGGGCGACGACCTCGACGTGCTGGTGGATTGGACCGTCGGCACCATCGAGATAGAGCGTTGAAGTGCGGGAGATCTGTCTTGCCCGACTCGACAAGACGCGCCCCGTGGTCGTGCTGACACGCGATGCGGCGAGAGCGGCGATGACCAAGGTCGCCGTCGCGCCCATCACCTCCACGGTGAAAGGTCTGAGCAGCGAAGTGCCGGTCGGGCCCGCCGACGGCCTCGACCACCCCAGCGTGATCTCGCTCGACAACACCGTGACGGTCCCTGCCTCCACCCTGGGGCGCACCATCGGGTATCTGTCCGAGGCGCAGGAAGCCCTGCTCGCTCGCGCCGTGATCCTCGCGTTCGATCTCGATGCGCTCGTGATGGGCGAGCAGGACTGATCTCGGCGGGCCTCCGCTGAGAGCGGAGGCCCCTTCCGTTCGCGGGCGGATGCTGGTGACATGGCCTCATGACGGATGTGCTGATCCTGGGCGGAACGGGCTGGCTCTCTGGGCGCATCGCGCGACGGTGGCTGCTCTCGGGAGCGACGGTCACGTGCCTCGCCCGCGGAGGGCGACCCGCACCCGAGGGCGTGACGCTCGTGATCGGCGACCGCGACGACCCTGCCGCGTTCGACATCGTGGCGCGACGTGACTGGGACCACGTGGTCGACGTGTCATCACGCGCCGATCACGTCCGCACGGCGGTCGCTGCCCTCGGCTCTCGCGCCGGCCGGTGGACGTACGTGTCGTCGATGTCGGTCTACGCCGACGATGCGACGGCCGACGCCGACGAGAGCGCGCCGCTGCACGCCGCCGCACAGCCCGGGGCCGAGTACGAATACGGCGCCGAGAAGGTCGCGGCCGAGGAGGCCGTGGCGACGCTCGGCGATCGCGTGCTCATCGTGCGTCCCGGCCTGATCGTCGGCGACGGCGACCCCAGCGACCGGTTCGGATACTGGGCCGCGGCGTTCCTGCGCGACGGCGACGGCACGGTGCTGCTGCCCGACACCCGTGGGCGTACGACGCAGGTGATCGACGTCGACGACCTCGCCGACTTCATCGTGTCGACGGGTGCGACGGGCGTGGTGAACGCTATCGGCGACCGGCATCCGTTGGGCGAAGTCATCGAGCGGATGAGGACGGTGGCTGCGCATCGCGGCGACACCCGCGCCGCCGACGACGACTGGCTGCGCGCGCACGACGTGGAGTACTGGATGGGCGACCGCTCGCTGCCCCTGTGGCTCCCCGCGGAGATGACCGGGTTCATGACCCGTTCGAACGCGCGCTACCGCGCCGGCGGGGGCGAGCTGCGAGACCTGGACGAGACGATCGCGCGCGTCGTCGCCGACGAGAACGAGCGCGGGGTGGAGCGTCCGCGCCGTGCGGGACTCACGCGCGCCGACGAACTCGAGCTGCTGGCGCGGCTCGGCTGACACGCGCAGGGCGCTCACCGGGACGACCGGCGGCGCATCGCTAGACTGCGAGCGAGTGACACGGGGTGCCGCATCCGCGGCTGAGAACAGACCCGTCGAACCTGATCTAGTTCGTACTAGCGAAGGGATGTCGCAATGAGCGATCGTCTGCGTCCGCCATCCGTCTCGACCCTGGCCGTCTCGGCCGCTGAGCTGCTGTCCGCGCTCCGTGAGGCCCCGCCTCTGACCCACTGCATCACGAACTCTGTGGTGACCGGGTTCACGGCGAACGCCCTGCTCGCCGTGGGTGCCGCGCCGGCGATGGTCGACATCGTCGGCGAGTCCGGCATGTTCGCGGGAGTCGCCTCCGGGCTGCTCGTCAACCTCGGAACTCCGACGCCCGAACAGCGGGCCGCGATGCGGGAGGCGGTCGCATCCGCCGGTGTCGAGGAGACGCCGTGGGTGCTCGATCCGGTCGCGATCGGAGTCCTGCCGGTCCGCACCGCGCTCGCGCGTGAGCTCCTCGAGAGCGGTCCGACCGCCGTGCGCGGCAACGCCTCCGAGATCCTCGCGCTGGCCGGAGAGAGCGGGGGAGGTCGGGGGACGGATGCGACGGACACGACGGATGCCGCCGCCGAGACCGCGATCGCGCTCGCGCGACGCTCCGGATCGGTGATCGCCGTCTCCGGTCCCGTCGATCTCCTCACCGACGGCGAGCGGGTGCTGCGCATCGCGAACGGTACGGAGCTGCTCACTCGCGTCACGGGCGGCGGGTGCGCTCTCGGCGCGCTCATGGCCGCGTTCCTCGGTGCGGCCTGGGCGACCGACGAGGACGCGCTCACGGCCACGGCCGCGGCATCCCTCGTCTACACGGTCGCCGCGGAGCGCGCGGCCAGGGAGTCCTCGGGGCCGGGGAGCTTCGCGGTCGCGCTCCTCGACGCCCTCGCCGCTGTGACACCCGACGACGTGGTGGCCGAGGCCCGGGTCGAGGAGGTCGCGCTGTGATCGCCGACCTGTCGCTGTACCTCGTGACCGACCCGGATCTGTGCGGCGACCGCGGGGTGATCGAGACCGTGCGGCGGGCCGTCGACGGAGGCGTGCGGATCGTGCAGCTGCGCGACAAGTGCGCGACGGATGCCGAGGTCGCCGCGCAGCTCGTCGCGCTGTCCGAGGCGATCGCGGGGCGCGCACTTCTCGTGGTGAACGACCGACTCGATGCGGCGCTCGCGGCGCGGTCTCTCGGTGCGCGCGTCGACGGGGTGCACCTCGGCCAGGGCGATGCGTCGGTGCTCCGGGCCCGCGAGCTCCTCGGCCCGGACGCGCTGATCGGCCTCACGGCGAACACGCCCGAGCATCTCGACGCGGTCCGTTCGCTGCCGATCGGGACCGTCGACTACCTCGGGGTGGGCGTCATCCATCCCACGAGCACCAAGCCCGACCACCCGCCGGCACTGGGTGTCGCGGGCTTCCGTGCCT
This sequence comes from Microbacterium sp. NPDC089695, assembly GCF_044749085.1. Taxonomy (NCBI): domain Bacteria; kingdom Bacillati; phylum Actinomycetota; class Actinomycetes; order Micrococcales; family Microbacteriaceae; genus Microbacterium; species Microbacterium sp. NPDC089695. Next base: position 14,783 of record NZ_JBIVHG010000003.1, on the reverse strand, counting down.
TCGTCGCCGCGAGCCCGTTGCCGTGCGTCGCGATCGGCGGAGTCTCGATCGACGACGTCGCAGCGCTGCGTCGCGCGGGTGCCGCCGGCGTCGCGGTCGTCTCCGCGCTGTGCTCGGCTCCCGATCCGGCATCCGCCGCGGCGGCGTTGTTCGCGCAGTGGCGCCGTGCCGGGATCCCGCGGGTGCTCAGCATCGCCGGCAGCGACCCGTCGGGCGGTGCGGGCATCCAGGCCGATCTCAAGTCGATCGCCGCGAACGGCGGCTACGGCATGGCGGCGATCACCGCGCTCACCGCGCAGAACACGCAGGGGGTGCGCGGAGTGCACGTGCCGCCCGCAGAGTTCCTGCGCGCCCAGCTCGACGCGATCTCGGCGGACATCGTCGTCGACGCCGTGAAGATCGGGATGCTGGCGGATGCCGACGTCATCCGCGTCGTGGCCGACTGGCTCGACCGGATGCATCCGCCGATCGTGGTGCTCGACCCGGTCATGGTGGCGACGAGCGGAGACCGACTGCTCGACGCGGACGCGGAATCGGCCCTGGCGGACCTGCTCGCACGCGCAGACGTGGTGACGCCGAACCTCCCGGAGCTCGCGGTGCTCGCGGGCCGCGCGGTCGACGGCTGGGACGACGCGCTCGCCGCAGCGCAGGACCTGTCGCGGCGGATCGGCGCCGCCGTGCTCGTCAAGGGCGGACACCTTCCCGGTGACGACGTGCCCGACGCGCTCGTCGACGCGAGCAGAGGCGCTCTTCGTGAGTTCCGGGGAACGCGGATCGCCACCGAGAACACCCACGGCACGGGATGCTCGCTCTCCGCCGCCCTCGCGACACGTCTGGCGCGCGGTGAGGGACCGGTCGACGCGGTGTCGTCGGCCCGCAAGTGGCTGCGGGGTTCCCTGCGCACGGGTGCTGCGCTGCACGTCGGTCGTGGGCGCGGTCCCGTGAATCACTTCTCGGCGCTGTGGGAGAGCGGAGGAGTGTCGCGTCCGTCCCCCGAGGAGCTCCGCCACGACTGGTGGGAGGGCATCGCGTCGCTCCGCGCGGGCATCGACGGCCTGCCGTTCATCCGTGCGCTCGCCGCAGGGACTCTCGATCGCGAACCGTTCCTGTTCTACCTGCAGCAGGACGCTCTGTATCTGCGCGAGTACGCGCGTGTGCTCGCGGAGGCCTCGCGGCGCGCCCCGACATCGGGCGAGCAGGCGTTCTGGGCCGATTCCGCCCGCGGCGCGATCGTCGGCGAGCTCGACCTGCACGCCTCGTGGCTGACCCCGCAGCGGCGGACGGACGACGTGATCTTCGCCGCCGACCCGGCGCCCGCGACCACGGCGTACCTCGACCATCTGCGTTCGGTCGCGTTCGGCGGCGACCACGCCGAACTCGTGGCGGCCGTGCTGCCCTGCTTCTGGCTGTACGCGGATCTCGGTCGCCGACTGCACGCGGGAGAGCTCGATGCCGCCGCGCTCGACCCCGAGCATCCCTATGCCGACTGGCTCGCCACCTACGCCGACCCTGCGTTCGAGGAGGCGACGGAGCGGGCCGTCGAGTACACCATGCGCGCGGCGGCCGCCGCGGATGCCTCAGGTCGCGCGCGCATGCTCCGTGCCTTCGAGACCTCGAGCGCCCACGAGCTCGCCTTCTTCGCGGCGCCGCTCGGCGCAGCATGACGCCGCTGATTTGCGCGCGCCGCGCGGCGCGCGCTATCGTCGCGGCATGCCTTCGGCCGTCTCCGCCACCCTGACGCTCGCTCCGAGCGTCATCGTCGTGCGCCGACGCCGCGGCGGCCGCCGACTCTAGGCGACCCCGCGCTCGCGCCTGCCTCCACGGCGGCCTGTCGCCGGTGTCGCCGCCTCGGCCCCCGACACTGCACCCCGTTTCCGCGCGGGGTCCGACCGTTAAGGTAGAACCATGACGTATTCCGTCGCCGTCTCCGGCGCATCCGGCTATGCGGGCGGCGAGATCCTACGCCTTCTCGCAGCGCATCCCGACATCGAGATCCGCACCGTCACGGCGCACTCGAACGCCGGCCAGCCGCTCGTCCAGCACCAGCCGCACCTGCGCTCGCTGGCGCACCTCACACTGCAGGACACGACCCCCGAGATCCTGGCGGGCCACGACATCGTGTTCCTCGCGCTGCCGCACGGCCAGTCGGGCCAGTACACGGATGCTCTGGGCGATACCCCTCTCGTGATCGACGCGGGAGCAGACCACCGCCTCACCGCACCGGACGCGTGGGACGCGTTCTACGGCGGCGCCTTCCACGAGCCGTGGGCGTACGGCGTGCCCGAGCTGCTCGTCGGGGAGTCCAAGCAGCGCGACGCCCTGCGCACCGCCACGCGCATCGCCGCCCCCGGATGCAACGCCTCGACCGTGAGCCTGAGCCTCGCGCCCGGCGTCGCCGCAGGAGTGATAGACCCCGGCGACATCGTCACGGTGCTCGCGGTGGGTCCGTCCGGGGCGGGGAAGAGCCTCAAGACGAACCTGCTCGGCAGCGAGATCCTCGGTACCGCCAACCCCTACGCGGTCGGCGGCACGCACCGGCATATCCCCGAGATCCGTCAGGCGCTCGCCGCGGCATCCGGTCGCGAGGCGACCGACCAGGGCATCCGCATCTCGTTCACTCCCGTGATCGTGCCGATGGCGCGGGGCATCCTCGCGACCTCGACCGCGCCGATCGTCGACGGTGTGAGCGATGCGGAGATCCGCGCCGCGTGGGAGTCCGCGTACGGCGATGAGACCTTCGTGCAGCTGCTGCCCGCGGGGGAGTTCCCGCGCACCGCCGATGTGCTCGGCGCCAACACCGCGCTGATGGGCCTCGCGATCGATCGCGCAGCCGACCGGGTCACGGTCGTGACCGCGGTCGACAATCTCGTCAAGGGCACCGCGGGTGCGGCCGTCCAGTCCATGAACCTCGCGCTGGGCCTCCCCGAGGACCGCGCCCTCTCAGTGAACGGAGTCGCGCCGTGAGCGTCACCGCCCCCGCAGGATTCGAGGCGGCAGGGGTCGCCGCCGGTCTCAAGTCGACCGGCAAGCCCGATGTCGCCGTCGTCGTCAACCGTGGTCCGCGCAAGGTCGGCGCCGCGGTGTTCACGAGCAACCGAGCCAAGGCCAACCCGATCATCTGGTCGCAGCAGGCGGTCGCTGACCGCGTGGTCGAGGCGATCGTGCTGAACTCCGGCGGGGCGAACTGCTTCACCGGGAGCTTCGGCTTCCAGACCACCCATCAGACGGCCGAGAAGGCCGCCGAGCTGCTCGGCATCGGCGCGGGCGATGTGCTCGTGTGCTCGACGGGTCTCATCGGCGTCGGCGACGAGGTGTTCCGTGGCAAGGTGCTCGCGGGCACCGAGCAGGCCATCGCCGAGCTGTCGGCGGACGGCGGACAGCTCGCCGCCGAGGCCATCATGACCACCGACAGCGTCTCGAAGACGGCTGTCGTCACCCGCGACGGCTGGACGATCGGCGGGATGGCCAAGGGCGCGGGCATGCTCGCACCCGGGCTCGCGACCATGCTGGTCGTCATCACGACGGATGCCGTGCTCGAGCCGCTCGAGGCGGATGCCGCGCTCCGCGCCGCCACCGGCACCACGTTCGACCGCCTCGACTCCGACGGCTGCATGTCGACCAACGACCAGGTGACCCTGCTCGCGAACGGAGCCTCCGGCATCGCTCCCTCGCTCGAGGACTTCTCCGACGCGCTGCGCGAGCTCTCCCAGGAGCTCGCGGTCAAGCTGCAGGGCGACGCCGAAGGCGCGAGCCACGACATCACGATCGAGGTCACGCACGCGGCATCCGAGTCCGACGCCGTCGACGTCGGTCGCTCGGTCGCGCGGAACAACCTCTTCAAGGCCGCGATCTTCGGTAACGACCCGAACTGGGGGCGCGTGCTCGCCGCGATCGGGACCACGGCCGCGCAGTTCGACCCGTACGACGTCGACGTGTGGATGAACGGCGTCCGGGTGTGCAGCGAGGGAGGCCCCGACCGTCCGCGCGAGGAGGTCGACCTCACGCCGCGCGCCACGCACCTCGTGATCGACCTCAAGGTGGGCGAGGCCACGGCGACGATCCTCACGAACGATCTCACCCACGACTACGTGCACGAGAACAGCGCCTACGCCTCATGACCGACATCCAGGACACCACGCCGGACGTCGCCGCCGTCAAGGCCTCGACGCTCATCGAGTCGCTGCCGTGGCTCAAGAAGTTCCGCGACCAGATCGTCGTCGTCAAGTACGGCGGCAACGCCATGGTCTCGGACGAGCTCCAGGAGGCGTTCGCGCAGGACATCGCCTACCTGCGATATGTGGGCGTGCAGCCCGTCGTCGTGCACGGCGGCGGCCCGCAGATCTCGAACATGCTCGACCGCCTCGAGATCCCGAGCGAGTTCAAGGGCGGCTACCGGGTCACGAACACCGAGGCGATCAGCGTCGTGCGCATGGTGCTCACCGGCCAGGTCAACCCGCAGCTCGTGTCGAAGATCAACTCCCACGGCCCGATCGCCACCGGCCTGAGCGGCGAGGACGCCGGACTGTTCGGCGGGCGCCGTCGCGGCGTCGTCATCGACGGCGAGGAGATCGACCTCGGACGCGTGGGCGATGTCGTGGAGGTCGACCCGACCCCCGTGCTCGACCACCTCGCCGCGGGGCGTGTGCCTGTCGTGTCGAGCATCGCGCCCGACCTCGATCATCCGGGGCAGTCGCTCAACGTGAACGCGGATGCCGCGGCGGCGGCCCTCGCGGTCGCCCTGAAGGCACGCAAGCTCGTGATCCTCACCGATGTGCCGGGCCTCTACGCGGACTGGCCGAATCGCGACTCGCTCGTGTCGCACCTCACGTCGGAGGCGCTCGTCGAGATGCTCCCGACTCTCGAATCCGGCATGATCCCGAAGATGCGGGCGTGCCTGGACGCGGTCGAGGGCGGCGTCGACGCTGCCGCGATCATCGACGGACGGGTGCCGCACTCGGTGCTCGTCGAGCTCTTCACCAGCAAGGGAATCGGAACGGAAGTAGTAGTGGGAAGCGCAGGGACGAACGCATGAGCACCTGGCAGGATGACGCGGCCGCAGATCTGGTCCTCAACGCGGGGCCGCGCCTCGCGATGCTGACCCGCGGCGAGGGATCGTACCTCTGGGACTCCGAGGGTCGACGCCACCTCGACTTCCTCGCCGGCATCGCCGTGACCTCGCTCGGGCACGCGCACCCGGTGTTCGTCGATGCGGTGTCGCGGCAGGCCGCGACGCTCGCGCACGTCTCGAACTACTTCGCGACGCCGTCGCAGCTCGCTCTCGCCGCGCGTCTCAAGCGCCTCGCCGGCGCCGGGATCGACGGACGCGTGTTCTTCTCGAACTCCGGAGCCGAGGCGAACGAGGCCGCGTTCAAGCTCGCCCGTCTGCACGGCGGCAGCGCGAAGCCTCGCATCCTGGCCCTGCAGAACGGCTTCCACGGCCGCACGATGGGGTCGCTCGCGCTCACCGCCAAGGAGGCGATGCGCGCGCCCTTCGAGCCCATGCCGGGCGGCGTCGAGCACATCCCCGCGACGAACGAGGCGCTCGAGGCGGCGATCGACGATCGCGTCGCCGCCGTGATCGTCGAGCCCATCCAGGGCGAGGCCGGCGTCGTGGAGCTGCCGGAGGGCTACCTCGCGGCGGCCCGCTCGCTCACCCTGGCGCACGGTGCGCTGCTGATCGTCGACGAGATCCAGACCGGCGCCGGTCGCACTGGCGCCTGGTTCGGGTTCAGCCACGAGGGCATCACGCCCGACGCCATCACGCTCGCGAAGGGCATCGGCGGCGGCTTCCCGATCGGTGCCCTCGTCACCTACGGGGCGGCCAGCGCGCTGTTCACTCCCGGTTCCCACGGATCGACGTTCGGCGGCAACCCGCTCGCGACGGCCGTGGCCGACGCCGTGCTCGCCGAGATCGAGCGCGCGGGTCTCGTCGAGAACGCGGCGCGACGCGGTGAGGAACTGCGCGAGGTGATCCTCGGCATCGACTCTCCGCTCATCGACGGCGTCCGCGGGCGCGGTCTGCTCATCGGGGTCGGCCTGTCGGCCCCCGTCGCGAACGACGTGGTCGCCGCCGCGCAGGAGCGCGGCCTGATCATCAACGCCGCGAACCCCGCGACCGTGCGCATCGCCCCCGCGCTCACGATCGGCGACGCTGAGATCGTCGAGTTCCGCGACCTTTTCACCGCCGCGCTCGCCGACGTCTCGGCATCCCTCACCTCCTCCGGAAAGGCCGCCCTGTGACCCGCCACCTGCTGCGCGACGACGACCTCACGCCCGCCGAGCAGTCCGAGATCCTCGATCTCGCGCTCGAGCTCAAGAAGGACCGCTGGGCGAACAAGGCCCTCGCCGGTCCGCAGACCGTGGCGGTGATCTTCGACAAGTCGTCGACCCGCACCCGGGTGTCGTTCGCGGTCGGCATCGCCGACCTCGGCGGTTCGCCGCTCATCATCTCGACCGCGAACAGCCAGCTCGGCGGCAAGGAGACGCCCTCAGACACGGCCCGCGTGCTCGAGCGCCAGGTCGCCGCGATCGTCTGGCGCACCTACGCGCAGTCGGGTCTCGAGGAGATGGCCGCCGGGACCCGCGTGCCCGTCGTGAACGCGCTGTCGGACGACTTCCACCCGTGCCAGCTGCTCGCCGACCTGCTCACGATCCGCGAGCACAAGGGCGACCTGAAGGGTCTGACGCTGACCTTCTTCGGCGACGGGCAGAGCAACATGGCGCACTCCTACGCGCTCGCCGGCGTCACGGCGGGGATGCACGTGCGCATCGCGTCGCCCGCCGACTACTCGCCGCGCGCCGACGTCGTGGAGGCCGCCGATCGCCGCGCCGCCGAGACCGGCGGCTCCATCACGCTGTTCACGGATCCGGTCGAAGCGGCCGCGGGCGCCGACGTCGTGGTCACCGACACCTGGGTGTCGATGGGCAAGGAGGAGGAGAAGCTCGCGCGCATCCGCGATCTCGGCGGATACAAGGTGACACCCGAGACCATGTCGATCGCGGACTCCGAGGCGATCTTCATCCACTGCCTGCCCGCCGACCGCGGGTACGAGGTCGACTCCGAGGTCATCGACGGACCGCAGAGCGTGGTGTGGGACGAGGCGGAGAACCGTCTGCACGCGCAGAAGGCCCTGCTCGTGTGGCTGCTCGGCAAGAAGGACGCGTGATGACGGAGTCGAAGAACGACGGGACCAACGAGGGCGCGCTCTGGGGCGCCCGGTTCGCGAGCGGGCCTGCTCCGGAACTGGTCGAGCTCAGCCGCTCGACGCATTTCGACTGGATTCTCGCGCCGTATGACATCGCGGGCTCCCATGCCCACGCGACGGCGCTGGAGGCGGCCGGCTACCTCGAGGCCGATGAGGCCGCGCGGATGCACGAGGGATTGGATGCCGTGGCGCGCAAGGTCGCCGACGGCACCATCCGCCCGGTCCCCTCCGACGAGGACGTGCACGGCGCGCTCGAGCAGGCGCTGATCGCCGAGCTCGGCCCGGAGCTCGGCGGGCGCCTGCGCGCAGGACGCAGCCGCAACGACCAGATCGCGACGCTCGTGCGCATGTACCTGATCGACCACGCGCGGGTGATCGCCCGCGACCTGCTGCGGGTGATCGACGCCCTGGTCGCGCAGGCCGAGGCGCACCCCGACGCGATCCTGCCCGGACGCACGCACCTGCAGCACGCGCAGCCGGTGCTGCTCGCGCATCACCTGCAGGCCCATGGCTGGCCGCTCGTGCGCGAGCTGGAGCGCCTGGTCGACTGGCGTCGGCGCGCGGGCGTCTCGCCCTATGGCGGGGGAGCACTCGCCGGATCGACGCTGGGACTCGATCCCGCGCTGGTCGCGAGCGAGCTCGGGCTCGATCGCCCCGCCGAGAACTCTCTCGACGGCACGGCCGCCCGTGACGTGGTCGCCGAGTTCGCGTTCATCACGGCGATGACGGGGGTCGACCTGTCGCGCCTGAGCGAGGAGATCATCCTCTGGAACACCCGCGAGTTCGGTTTCGTGACGCTGCACGACGGCTACTCGACCGGGTCGAGCATCATGCCGCAGAAGAAGAACCCCGACATCGCGGAGCTCGCCCGCGGCAAGTCCGGCCGCCTGATCGGCAACCTCTCGGGTCTCCTGGCCACGCTCAAGGGTCTCCCGCTCGCGTACAACCGCGACCTGCAGGAGGATAAGGAGCCGGTCTTCGACTCGGTGCAGACGCTCGAGGTCGTGCTGCCGGCGTTCGCGGGCATGATCGCGACGCTGCGGTTCGACACCGACCGGATGGCGGCGCTCGCCCCCGAAGGGTTCTCGCTCGCGACCGACGTGGCGGAGTGGCTCGTGAAGCGCCGGGTTCCGTTCCGCGACGCCCACGAGATCTCGGGTGCGCTGGTGCGCGCCTGCGAGGAGCAGGGCATCGGCCTGGAGGATGCCTCCGACGAGCTGCTGCTCTCGGTGTCGCCGCACCTCACCCCGGAGGTCCGCGAGGTGCTCACGATCGAGGGATCCGTGGCATCACGGACCGGTGCCGGAGGCACGGCGCCCGAGCGCGTCGCCGAGCAGCGGGCGGAACTCGTGGCCCGGGCCCAGGCCGCCGCGCACGCGCTGGGTCTCTGACGGCGCCTCGGGCTTTTCGGGTCAGTGCAGCGCGTCGTCGGCAGGTGACCTCGTCCAGCGGGCGAAGGTCACGGTGAGTCCGGCGCGCGTGGGTGCGGCGAGGAACGGCCCGGCGGATGCGGGGCGTTCGCCGTCGAACGGCGCGACGCGCACCAGGCGCCAGGGGTCGTCGTCCGCGCGGGCGCGGACGACGAGGGCATCCGCCCAGCGGCTGACCCGCACGGTGATCTCGGCGTCCCGCCAGTCGTCGACGTACCCGACCGACCAGTCGGAGCGGATGTCGGTCACGACGGCTCCGAGGCCGAGGTGTCCGTCGGAGTATTCGACGCCGGCCTTGACCCAGTGCTCGTCGTCGGCACGGACGAAGACGCCCGCCTGGTCGAACTGTCCGCTCCACGGGGCGCGGAAGGAGACGTCGACGGCCTCGCCCACGGCGAGCGGCGCGAGCAGCGCGTGCTCGGTGTCGTGCACGAACCCGTAGGCGGTGTGACGCCAGGCGTCGCTGCCCTCCACAGCGGTGGCACGGAGGTGCGCGGCATCCGTCGCCGACACGGCAGCGGGGGAGTGCGTCCACACTCCGTCGGACCAGGGGATGCTCTCGAACTCAGGCATAATCGGAGTTTATAACCGATCTAGTTATAAATCCAGAATATGCATGCTACGGTTATGGCATGGTCATCGCCGTGGTCGCCGACATCGTGGGCTCGCGCAAGCTCGAAGATCGCGCCTCCGCGCAGCGCGTCCTCGATGAGACGATCTCCCGCGTCGAGGGCGACCTCCCCCTCGCGCAGCAGCCGCTCACGCCCACGGTCGGCGACGAGCAGCAGGGCGTCTACCGCGAGCTGGAAGACGCCCTCGTGTCGCTCCTCATGATCCAGTTGCGACTGCCCGACGGCATCGCCTTCCGTTTCGGCATCGGCATCGGCGCCGTGAGCGCGGTCGAATCCGTGCACGGCGAGCTCGCCGACGGGCCCGGCTGGTACGCGGCACGCGCCGCGATCGACGCGGTGCATGCGAAGGAGGGGCGCGCCGTGCCGGGCGCGCGGACCTGGATTGTCGGTGCTCCGGGGCAGGATGAGGTCATGCCGAGCACGATCGCCGCGTCCAACGCCTACCTCCTCGTCCGCGACGAGCTGGTCGGGGCGATGTCCGAGCGCGAGCGCCGGCTCACCTACGGCCGCCTGATCGGCAGGTCGCAGAAAGATCTCGCGGCTGACGAGGGCGTCTCGCAGCCGAGCGTGTCCAAGTCGCTGCGCAGCGCCGGGAGCGCTGCGCTGCTCGACGGCGTCGCCGCCCTCCGAGGAGGTGCGGCATGATCGTCGCCGGCTTCGCACTGCTCGCGGTCGGCGCCGCCGACCTCGTGCGGCAGTTCGCCCCGCGGCGATGGATCGGCTACCTCACCGTCGCGGTGATCCTCCTCCTTCTCGGCAGCGTGAGCGATGCGCTGCTCCCCATGCTTCTCGCGCTCGCGGTCGGCGCACTCTGGGTGTGGTGCATGCCCTCCGAACGTCCCGCCCCGCTCGGGTTCTGGCCGGCCGTGCTCCTGGGGCTGCTGAGCATCGGCGCCGTGGTGGGCATCGCACCGCGTGTCGACACCGGACTCATCGGCTCGGTGTGGGAGCTGCGCTCGCCCTTCGGCGACGTGCCCTTCGATCTCGCGATGCTCGCACTGGGCGCCGGGGTCTTCCTGCTCGAGTCGTCGAACCTGATCGTCCGCGCCGCCCTCGACGGCGAGCACACGTGGCGTCCGGCCGACATCACCCGCCCTGCGTCGCGCGCCGAGACGGAGCAACCGGAAGCCGAGGCGTCTGCCGAACCCGAAGACGCGCCGACGACTCCCTCCGCCGTGTCTCCCGACGCCGATCCGCTGGGGCTGATCGTCGCCCCCGTGGCCGCCCCTTCGATCACGCGCGATCCGCGCGCAGGGTTCCAGGGCGGTCGGCTGATCGGACCTCTGGAGCGCATCCTCGTCCTGATCCTCACGCTCGCCGCGGCGTACCCGATCCTCGCGGCCATGCTCGCCGCCAAGGGCATCGTGCGCTTCCCCGAGATCTCCCGCGACGGCGAGACGGGCGCGCGGGCCGAGTACTTCCTGGTCGGCAGCCTCGTGAGCTGGGTGATAGCGCTCGGCGCCGCCTTCCTCGTGTGGTGGGCCGCGCACAGCTGAGCGCACCCGCGCTGATAGCCTGGAGCGCGTGTCTGATTCCGCTCTGACGACAGCGAGCCCTGCGATCGACCGCACGTTCGAGAACGTGTGGGACGAACTCGTGTGGCGCGGCCTCGTCCACGTGTCCACTGACCAGGAGGCGCTGCGCGCCCTTCTCGCCGGGGACCCGATCACGTATTACTGCGGCTTCGACCCGACCGCTCCCAGCCTCCACCTCGGCAACCTCGTGCAGCTGCTCACGCTGCGTCGCATCCAGCTCGCCGGCCACAAGCCGCTGGGCCTGGTCGGAGGGTCGACCGGACTGATCGGCGATCCGCGTCCGACGGCCGAGCGCACGCTCAACACTCGCGAGACCGTCGAGGAGTGGGTGGGCCGCCTGCGCTCGCAGGTCGAGCGCTACCTGAGCTTCGAGGGTGACAACGCCGCCCGCATGGTCAACAACCTCGACTGGACGGCGCCGATGTCGGCGATCGACTTCCTCCGTGAGATCGGCAAGCACTACCGCGTCGGCACGATGCTCAAGAAGGATGCCGTCGCCGCGCGTCTGAACTCGGATGCCGGCATCAGCTACACCGAGTTCAGCTACCAGATCCTGCAGGGGATGGACTTCCTCGAGCTCTACCGCCAGTACGGCTGCGTGCTGCAGACCGGTGGCTCCGACCAGTGGGGCAACCTCACGAGTGGCACGGATCTCATCCACCGCGTCGAGGGCGTCTCGGTGCACGCGATCGGCACGCCGCTGATCACGAACAGCGATGGCACCAAGTTCGGCAAGAGCGAGGGCAACGCGATCTGGCTGGATGCCGAGATGTGCAGTCCGTACCGGATGTACCAGTTCTGGCTGAGCACCGCGGATGCCGACGTGGTCGACCGTCTCAAGGTGTTCACGTTCCTGACCAGGGCCGAGATCGAAGAGTACGAGGCGCTGGTAGACGCCGAACCGTTCCGTCGAGCGGCGCAGAAGCGACTGGCGCTCGAGGTCGTCACAACCGTGCACGGCCCCGCCGCGGCATCCGCGGTGATCGCGGCCTCGGACGCGCTGTTCGGACAGGGCGACCTGACGGCGCTCGATGCGGAGACTCTGCGCACAGCGCTCGAGGAGCTGCCGAACGCAAACGTAGCCACGGGGTCGCCCGTGGTGGAGGCGCTCGTCGCCACCGGTCTCGTGTCGAGTCTCTCGGAGGCCCGTCGCGCGATCGGCCAGGGCGGCGTCTCGCTCGACGGCATCCGCGTCGACGACGAATCCGCCGCCGTGCACGGATCGCTCCCGGGTGGGGTCTCCGTGCTGCGGCGCGGCAAGAAGACGCTGGCCGGGGTCTTCGTCTCCTGATCCTCGCTGCTGTATATCGGCGCCCGACGGCGGCGACCGGGTTCTCTCCCGGTCGTCGCCGTTAGGCTTCCAGCGACCGTCGCCCGACAGGAGAACAGCGATGCCCTTCACGCCGAGCCATGCCGTGGTCGCGCTGCCCTTCATCCGCACTCCGCTGGTGCCCGCCGCGATCGCGATCGGTGCCATGACGCCCGACCTCCCGCTGTTCGTGCGGGGCGTCGGACTCGACTACGGCTTCACGCATACCGCGACGAACGTCGTGTGGACGGCGCTGCTCGCGTTCGCGCTTTTCCTGCTCTGGCGGGTGCTGCTGCGTCCTGCCGTGCCCGAACTCGCGCCGGCGATGATCGCGCGACGCCTTCCAGCCGAATGGTCGCGATCGGGTCCGGCCGCCGCGCGAGAAGCCGTCGGGGTCGGGATGCCGGGCCGGCTTTACCCGCTGATGCTCGCGGTGTCGCTGATCCTCGGAGTGCTGTCGCACATCTTCTGGGATCAGTTCACGCACGAGGGGCGGTGGGGCGTCGAGACGTTCCCCGCACTCGACGCGATGTGGGGTCCGCTCAGCGGATTCAAGTGGCTGCAGCACGGGTCGAGCGTGGTCGGTCTCATCGTGATCGGCGTGTGGGCGCTGCTGCGACTGCGGCGAGCGGTGCCGCGCGCCGACGTCACTCGCGCGGTCCCGGCGGGAGTGCGCCTCGCGTGGTGGATCTCGCTGCCGGTGATCCTCGTCACCGCGTGCGTCATCGGATACGTGGCCTACGGTCCGTTCACCGCGGAGTTCACGGTGCAACACCTCGCGTATCGGATGCTCCCACCCGCGTGCGCGCTGTGGGGTGCGCTCACCCTGGTGCTCTGCCTCGCGATCCCGCTGTTCCGCCGCGCTCACCAGCGCGGCTGATCCGATCCCCACGGGTGCGGCGCCGCGAACTCGAGACCCGGAAGGGCGGGCCGAGCGGTCACGACCTCTCGGCCGTCGACGAGGAAGCGCGTCGCGTGCTCGACCGCAGGATCCTGGAGAGCGGTCGGAGCAGGGCCGGCGGTGCGCGGCATCCCGAGCAGTTCGGCGGCGACGCGACGCAGCGAGGTGCGCACGATCCAGGATCGATCGTGCATCCGCGGACGCCTGGCGAGTGAGGTGATCGCCGCCGCGAGCAGGTAGCCCGCGCTGTGGTCGAGTGCCTGGGCGGGGAGCACTCCGGGACGAACGCCGTCGGTCGACTCGATCCAGGCGATCCCGGATGCCGCTTGCACCAGGCTGTCGAAGCCCGCGGCGTGCGGATGCTCGTCGCCCCAGGCGCTGAGCTGCGCGACGATCACCCCGGGGTTGCGTGCCCCGAGGGCGGCGGGAGAGAGGCCGAGCCGTTCGAGCGAGGCGGGGCGGTAGCCGAGCACGATCACGTCCGCGGCGTCGACCAGCTCGCCCATCCGCGCAGAGCGGGCATCGAGCACGGCGGATCGCTTTCCGTGTCCCGTGTCGAGGTGCTGCCACTCCGGCTCGGCGAGGGCGGGCGGATCGATCCGGAGCACCTCCGCCCCGAGCAGGGCGAGGGTGCGCGTGGCCACCGGACCGGCGATGACCCGCGTGAGATCGAGCACGCGGATGCCGGTGAGCGGAGCACGGTCCGTCGGCGCCGACGGGGGAGCGTCCGTCAGATCCGCCGCCGCACCCGCGCTCGTACCGTCGACGCTCTGCACATCGAGCAACGGGAGTGCGCGCAGTCCGGCGTCCACACCGGGGTCCTCCCGGTCGACGGAGACGGCGAGCCCTCCGACAGCCGAGATCCGGGAGACCGCTGTCGTCGCGGGGAGGGCGTGGACTGCGGCGGCGACGGCATCCGCGTCGGCGCGGTCTGTGAGCCCGAGCGCCCGTCGCAGAGCAGCCGCATGGTGGGGGTAGTTGCCGTGCGTGCGGATCGATCCGTCGTCCGTGCGCCAGAACCCGGAGTACGGAGACCAGACCGGAGGCGCCGTGCCGTCGAGGGCGAACAGCCGATCGCTCCGGTAGGCCGCCGCCACACGGACGCCGTCGATGAGTGCGGGCTCGAGTCCCGCCGCGAGGGACGCGGCCGCGACGCTTGCTGCGGCGAGGTCACCGACGGAGAGCCGGGAGGGGAGCGGGACGGTCGGCAGGTCCGCCGGCAGGGGGAGCGACCCAGCGGGGATGCCGATCTCCCGCGCGACGCGGGAGAGGACCTCGAGGGCGTCGACACTCATGCCGCGATCGTAGCCCGCGCGGCGTCTCGCGCACGGAAAGTGGCCCTGACCCGGGCTGATCGCGCCCGAGGGGCCAACGACACGCCCGGGCGGGGCGCGCCGATTTGCCAGAACCCCGGAATCCCCGTAACTTATTACTTGTTCGCCCCACAGGGAAGCGGAGAAGCCCAGAGCTTCACCCCCCTCAAGCGGAGAACCACCTCCCGATCCTCTCACTTGTGAGAACGGACGCCTGCGTCTAGGATGGGAGATCCACCCCTTCTGCGGCTGTCATCAGCTGTGCAGCGGATCTCAGATCCGCGCCGCGCGCCGATTTGACAAGCGAGACAGGGTGGGTAAGATTGAGAAGTTGCCCTTCGGGCCTGACTGTGATGGTTGGGTCGGGGGAGCGTCCGATCCTTGAGAACTCAACAGCGTGCACTTGTCAAATGCCAAATAACCTCGTCTCTGCTTCGGCAGGGTGAGATTCCTTTGGA
>NZ_JBIVHG010000002.1:0-302743 GCF_044749085.1 Microbacterium sp. NPDC089695 | reverse complement strand
GCGCTTCACGCCGTCCTTGGTCTGCTCCTCGACCCGGTGGCCGACCTTGGTCGGCTTCTTGGTCGAGGAGGGGGGATGCACGGTGGCGGACTGGCCTCCACGCACACCCCGTCCATCCAGTCTCGCTGGTCGTATATGCGAGCGATGATGCCTCAGGCAGCACTTCGGAATCACAGAGGTGGCCCATAGCCCCGGTGAACGCCCCCTTTACGGTCCGACCAGTGAACTGGAAGACATCACCTCACGAAAGGACACCTCATGTCACTGACACCCGCCATCCGTTCCCCTCGGGCTCTTCTCGTCTCCCTCCTGGCCGTACCGGCGATCGCGCTGGGCCTCGCGGGATGCGCGACTCCTGCACCAGAGGAGACGGCTCCGTCCGGCTCCTCCTCTTCCGCCCCTCGATACGACGATTATCACGAGTGGCAGCTCGCCATGGCCGAGTGCCTCCGGGGCGAGGGCATCGATGTCCCCGACCTCGATGATGATGGCGGGGTTGTCAAGGGCGAGAGCGCCGATTACGACACGGAAGCGTTCGAAGTTGCGCAGCAGAAGTGCGCGGACGAGGTCGGTACACCGCCGGCGGCGTCTGAAAGGAAGCAGTCAGGTGGAGGAGACGACTTCGCCGAGTTCACGCGCAAGGCCGTCGAGTGCTATCGAGAGAAAGGCTACGAGGTCGTCGACCCTGCCCCGAACGAGCCCCTCGCGGTCCCCAGCGACGCCCCCGAAGAGGTCGTCGCAGAGTGCGGCGGTCAGGCCATGAAGATCGGAGGCTGACCTTGCACGCTTCGATCCATGCCGTCGACGGTGACGAACGCGAATCGCTGGAATCGCCCCAGTCCAGACCGCCGAGAAGAAGATCCCTCCTATGGGGTGTGGCGGTCGCAGCGGTCATCTCCGTCAGCGCCGGCGGAATCTTCGCCATTCAGTCGACTTCCACGGCATCGGACGATGCCGCCTCGTCCGATGCTGCGGATCTCTCGACGGTGAAAGTCGAGTCGGGCACGTTGGCCGGCACATCGACGGTGCCAGGGGTTCTCGACTACTCCGGGAAGCGCGATCTCTCCACCGGTCTCAGCGGCGTCATCACCGCCGTGTCGGCACCCGGCGAGACGAAAGGCCGTGGAGAGGCGCTGTTCTCCGTGAACAATCAGAAGGTGATCCTTCTCACCGGCACTCTTCCGCCGTGGCGCGGGTTCGAACAGGGAATGGACGACGGCCCTGACGTGAAGCAACTCGAGCAGAATCTGCGGGAGCTCGGCTACCTCGACGTCGAACCTGACGAAGAATTCTCCTGGTGGACCGAGGAGGCGATCGAGGACTTGCAGCACGCACTCGGGGAGGAGGAGACGGGTCGACTGGACCTCGGGCGGTTCGTCGTCTCGAATGAGCCCGTGCGCATCTTCGACGTCCCCGCAGATGTGGGCGCGCAAGTCGGCGCCGGCACAGCGGTCCTCACTGTCTCCTCATCGGCACAGGATGTCACCGCCGACCTCAAGCTCGCGGATCAGAAGCTCGCGGTCGTCGGGGCTCCCGTCGAGATCAATCTTCCTGGCGGCGGCTCGACCACGGGGGTGATCACCGAGGTGGACCCGCCCACAGAGCGCGAAACGAACGGATCGACGGCCGTCGTCGTTCCCGTGACCATCACTCTCGATGACGCCGAGGCCGCCGCCGGGTTCCAGCGCGCGAACGTGACGGTGGACGTGCCCTCGGAGATTCGCGAAGGCGTTCTCTCCGTGCCCGTCGAAGCACTCCTCGCGTTGCCGGACGGCAACTTCGCTGTCGAATCGCCGACCGCCGACGGCGACACTCAGACGATTCCCGTCACGACCGGACTGTTCGCCGGGGGCAGGGTCGAAATCAGCGGCGATGGTGTGAAAGCCGGCATGGATGTCGTGGTGCCGTCAGCATGAACAGTATCGTCGAACTCGAGAACGTCGAACGCGAGTACGGTCATCCACCCGTGCGAGCATGCGCCGGGGTGTCACTGAGCATCGCTCCCGGGGAGCTCGTCGCGATCGTCGGTCCCAGCGGTTCGGGAAAGTCCACGCTGCTGAATTTGATCGGCACGCTCGACAAACCCACCTCCGGGGTCGCGATGATCAGCGGAGCGGACATCCAGCGGCTCACCGACCGTCAACTCTCGGCACTGCGCGCGCACCGTATCGGCTTCGTCTTCCAGCAGTTCCACCTCTCGGATGGAGTGACTGCTGTCGACAACGTCGCAGACGGGCTTCTCTACACCGGTGTGCCGCGAGCCGTTCGTCGCGAACGTGCTCGCCGTGCGCTCGACAAGGTCGGGCTCTCCCACCGCCACACCCACAAGCCCGCGCAGATGTCAGGTGGTGAACGTCAACGCGTGGCCATCGCTCGCGCGGTGGTGGGAGACCCACCTCTGCTGCTGGCCGACGAACCGACCGGCAACCTCGACACCAGTTCGGGAGCCGCGATCGTCGAACTCCTTCATGAACTGAACCGTTCAGGGACGACCATCATCGTCATCACTCATGACGTCGAACTCGCGCGGATGCTGCCGCGTCAGATCGCGATTCGGGATGGACGCGTCGTCAGCGACAGCCGTCTGACGGGAGCGAACCTATGAATGCGCGCGCTGAAACGACTGCCACGTCCGCAGAGGAAGCGCCGCAGACCGGCCGTTCATCGCTCCGCGGCGATGATGTGCTGCACCTGGGGGCGAGCGGGCTGCGCACGCGACCGATGCGCGCGTTCCTCTCCGCGCTCGGCATCGCGATCGGAATCGCCGCGATGATCGCCGTCGTCGGCATCTCCACGTCCAGTCAAGCGAACCTTCAAGCCCAACTCGAGTCGTTGGGCACCAACCTGCTCACCGCATCGGCTAACGAAGCCATCGATGACGTCATCCTCCCGGAGGACACGATTCCCAAGGTGAGGAACATGGAAGGAGTGCTGGGAGCGAGCGGTACAGGTGAGATCGATGCGAACATCTACCGTTCTCAGCTCATCAACGAGAAGGCCACGGGAGGAATCGGGGTGCTCGCCGCCGACCATGACCTTCTTGATGTGGTCGGCGCTGATCTTGCAGTCGGGGCGTGGTTGAATCCGGCGACTGCGGCGTTTCCGACCGTCGTGCTCGGGTCAGAAGCGGCAGAGCTGCTGGGAGTGGTGACCGTCGGCACGCAGGTATGGCTCGGTGGACACCACTTCACGGTGATCGGAATCCTGAACAGCTCCGTACTCGCCCCGGAACTCGACCGGTCAGCGCTCATCGGCTTCGACATCGCCGAGGAGCTGTTCGACTTCAATCGCAGCCCCTCCATCGTGTATCAGCGCAGCGAAGAGGATCTCATCGATCAGATCCGCGATCTGCTCCCCGCAACGGTGAACCCCCAAGCGCCGCAAGAAGTCGCGGTCTCCCGACCGTCGGACGCGTTGGCGGCAAAATCTGCCTCCGATCAAGCATTCACCGGGCTTCTTGTGGGTCTTGGCTCTGTCGCGCTGTTCGTCGGCGGCATCGGGGTGGCGAACACCATGATCATCTCGGTTCTCGAGCGTCGCCGCGAGATCGGGCTTCGACGCGCGCTGGGGGCGACGCGAGCACACATCCGCATGCAGTTCCTCGTGGAAGCCCTCCTGCTGTCGGCGCTCGGTGGCATCTTCGGCGTCGTGCTCGGCGTCATCGTCACCGCAGTCTTCGCCTCGCTCAACGGATGGAAGTTCTCCGTGCCGTTGATCGTCCTGACCGCTGCGATCGGAAGCACGCTCGCGATCGGCGCGATCGCAGGGATCTATCCGGCCGTGCGAGCAGCACGCACTCCGCCCACAGCGGCGCTCGCGTCCTAATCGAACGCCGGCTCCGGCGGCCGCACACCGGCCGGAGCCGGCGCCTCGATCCGACCTGCACATATCTGAAGGAAGTTCATGAACACCTCTGCATCCGCATTGATCGCTTCGCTCATCACCGCCCTGACGCTCCTCACCGGATGCGCGGCGGTTTCTGAATCGGGGCGTGATGCGTCACCGTCGGAGTCTGCGTCCGTCGATGAGATCGATCTCATACAGATCGAGCTGAAACGACTCGAAGAAGAATACGACGCACGCGTCGGTCTGCAGGTCATCGACACCGGCACAGGCGAGCGACACGCTTTTCGTGCGGATGAGAGGTTCGGGTTCGCGTCGTCGATCAAAGCGCTGGCCGTTGCGGTGCTCCTCCACCAGACGTCCGCCGAAGAGCGGTCACAACGCATGATGTGGACGAAGAGTGACGTCGAGGAGGCCGGTTACTCACCGGTGACGGAACTCCACGTCGCTGACGGGATGACGCTCGACGAGCTCGCGGAGGCGACGGTCAGGTTCAGTGACAATACAGCACTCAACGTCCTGCTCGAGTACCTCGGTGGCCCCGCCGCTGTGCAGCAGAAGCTGCGAGAAGCAGGCGACCCGACCACGGTGCTCACCGACTATGAACCCGAACTCAACGACACTGTGCCAGGGAACCCGGCGAACACGACCACTCCGGCCGCATTCGGCATCCTTCTCGCAGCCGCCGTCGAGGGAACGTGGTTGTCCGAAGACGATGCGGAAAAGCTGATCACGTGGATGACCGGCAACGCGACGGGCGACGCTCTCATCCGAGCGTCTGCACCGGAGGGGTGGACGGTGTCCGACAAGTCCGGCGGCGCCGGCGCGAAGCGCAACGATATTGCTGTGGTCTACCCGCCGGGCGAGGACCCGCTCGTCATCACGATCCTCACGGAGAAGAATGACCCCGAAGTCGACTACGAGGATGCGCTCGTCGCCGATGTCGCGCGCGTCGTGTTCGATGCCTCGCGATGACATGCGACGAAGGAAGTTCTCACGTGTCACGCCGCGCGGAAGCGGGGGTCTCGGGTGAACTGCGCGATCTCAAGGTGAGGCTGATGTCGAGGCCGCCCTTGCGACGAGTCCGCACCTCGAGGCGCGCACCGTTGGCATCGGCGATCGCTGCGACGAGGGCGAGACCCAGGCCGTGCCCGTCAGGGTGGCCGGAGCGTCGCACGCGGTCACGGCCGCGGGTGAACGGCTCGCACAGCTCCTGGGCCCGCTCCGCTGAGATCTGCTCACCGTCGTTGCTGATTCGCAGGATCACCCCGGCATCCGACCGCGCCAGAGATATCCGCACCTCCCCGCCGGGTCGGTTGTGACGGACTGCATTGCTCACCAGGTTCCCGATCGCCTGGCGGATCAGCACGCGGTCTCCGACAGCGTGAGGGGTCCACGGCGGGAGTTCGACTCGAACCCTCAGCCGTCCGCCTTCGATCTCATCTTGGCGGGGCGCCAAGGCGTCGGCCACCAGTTCGGCGACGTCGATGAGATCGCACGAGACGACCTGGCCATCAGCGCGGGCGAGATCCAGCAGAGCCTCGACCATCTCGCTGTGGCGCAGATTGGTATCGAGCAGCCGCTTCGCAACCGTCCGATAATCCTCGATCGTCGCCAGCGGGTCTGCGAGGGTCACCTCGAGCAGGGTTCGCGTCGTCGCCAGGGGGGTCCGTAGTTCGTGGGAGGCGTTGGCAGCGAACCTGCGTTGCGCTTCGAAGGAACGACCAACTTTGCTCAGCATGTCATCGAACGTATCGGAGAGGTCCTTCACCTCGTCCTGAGGCCCGTTCAATGCGACCCGGTGGTCGAACCGGCCGTTGCCGGCAGCGCGGGCTGCGGCATTTATGAGGTGCAAAGGCCGCAGTAGCCGGCCGGCCAGAACCCATGAGATCGCAGCGCCCGATACGATCACCGCGAGCAATACGACCAATGAGACTGCGAGCGAAGTGTTCAGCACATCAGCAGCCGAGTGCAATGTCAGCTCGCCTTTGCGTACAGTGCCATCGACGTCGGGGGTGACGGACGAGCGATAGGGAGCAGTCGGGGGAGCACTGGAGATCGGGGAGTAGACGGGCACGATCCGCATGAACAGATTCACGACCGCGATCATGCTTATCCCCGCAGCTGCCGTGAGAGCCGTGAACATGAGCGACAGTCGGGTGCGGAGCGTCAGTCGCGCTCGCCGACGCACGGATCCCGGTCGTGCTCCAGTCATCGACTACCCCTTCGCGCGCGGCGCGCCGAACTGGTACCCGACTCCAGGAGTCGTGTGTATCACCCACGGCTCACCCAGGTGACGACGCAAGTTCGAGATGGTGACGCGGACGGTGTTAGTGAACGGATCCGCGTTCTCGTCCCAGGCTTTCTCCAACAGAGTCTCGGCGCTGAGAACCCCTCCATCGGCGGCCATCAGCAGCTCTAACACGCTCAGCTCCTTCGGCGGCAACTGGACATCGATCCCGTCGCGGGTGAGAGTCCGCCGAAACGGATCCAAATGCAGGCCGTGGCCGGCGAGCACAGGGGGCCGAGGGGGCCCGCTACGACGTCCCAATGCTCGAACCCGCGCCACGAGCTCGGCGAAGTCGAACGGCTTCGCGAGGTAGTCGTCCGCGCCGTACGAGAAGCCAGCGACCTTATCGTCGAGGCTGCGGGCGGCAGTGAGCATGAGGACGCGGCAGGAGGCGCGCTCTTGGCTGAGCCATTCGCATACATCGTCGCCGTGCGTCCCTGGGATGTCGCGGTCCAACACGGCGACGTCGTAGTCGTTGACGCCAAGATTCTGGAGTGCCACATCTCCGTCGAACGCGAGGTCGACAGCCATTCCCTCGCGGCGCAGTCCCGTCTGGATCGCCTCCGCCAGGTATGCCTCATCCTCGACGATCAATACGCGCATGGTGGCTCCTCTCAAGATAAAAAATCTAGTCATCTAAAATTTACCAAATCGACCTGATGGTCGGGTCCTCTCGACCATCGCATTCCTCTGCGACGAGCTCCTCCTGAGGAGAAGCGTGCTGCCCTCGGCGGAGCGTGGAAGCGACTGCGGGCGGATGATCATGGTGCCGCGTCATGAGGAAACCCTTCGGCGAGGGATGACTGCACCCTGCTATCCGACAGCGGCGTGTGTTAAGGCAGCGTTGGCTCGCTGAGGAGCCTTGAGCACGGAGCGGTTTGCGACGGTCGTTCTCGTCGGGCCGAATATGGTCGCGTAACGGTGGCTTAACGCCCGCCTTCATATCGTCGCATTGACACATTCGATACGGCCTCGGCCGGCAAGAGCAGGAGTCATCATGACGATCAAGAACGAAGCGAAGACCACGTGGACCGGCACCCTCATCGACGGATCGGGAAGCACGACGCTCGCGACTTCGAACGCGGCCGAGTTCGCTGTCGATTGGCGCGCGCGCAGTGAAGGTGCCGGGCCGAAGACCACTCCGGAGGAACTCATCGCGGCAGCGCTCTCGACGTGCTTCAGCATGGCGCTTTCGCACGCCCTCGTGGAGAACGGCACGGCTCCGACGCGTGTCGACACGGTTGCCGGCGTCGACTTCGTTCCCGGCATCGGAATCACCGGTGCGCGACTCGATGTGAACGCAACAGTCCCCGGTCTGGCGGAGCGTGAGCTCATCCAGATCGCGGAAGGCGTGCGAACGGGCTGCCCGGTGTCGCAGGCTCTGTCGGGCGTGCGGATCTCGATCGAAGTCAACGCCGCCTGAGCCATGAAGGAAGGGCGGCATCCGAGTCAGCGGTGCCGCCCTCCCTCTTCGTTGCCTCCCTTACGGTCGACGCTGATCGCCTACGGCCGGGGCGTCGAAGGCGAGCCGTGCCGGTACGCGCATTCACACGATGTGAAGCAGTGAAGCGGAAGCAAAGGAGTGATAGGTAATGGCCCCACCAAACGAGGAGATCGCTGTCATCGGGTCGAGTATCGCCGGCCTCGCGGTCGCTCGGGTGCTGGCCGATTTCGGTCATCCTGTGACCGTGTTCGATCGACGGCGCGACTTCCGCGATGACGGATTCGGCATCTGTCTGCCGCAGACGGTGTACATCAACGCGATCGGCGAGGGGCTCATCACGGGACAGCTGCCTGTGTTCACGTTGACGCGTCGACGCTGGCTACGCAAGGATGCCCGCACCAGGCGAAGTGTCGAGCTGTGGGACCAGGAAGTCGCGCCCTCAGTCGTCGCTCTGCGGTGGTCCAGTCTCCGCGACGCCCTCGCGTCCCGAGTCCCGCGCTCCGTGACGCAGAACCACGCGACTGCGCGGTCCGTCGATATCGTCGGTTCGCGCGTGCGAATCGAGTTCGCGGATTGCGCCGCGCAGCTGTTCGATCACGTGGTCGGCGCGGACGGAGTGCATTCCGTGGTTCGCTCGGCGCAGATCCCCGTGACTCCGAGGCTCGCGTCGTACAGATGCTGGCGCGGAACGATCACGAGCTACACGCCTCCGGCGGGGATCCGTGTTCACGATGGAATCACCATCGTCTTCGACGGCGGTCACCTCGTCGCGTATCCCGTTCCCGGCCCTGCAGGCGCAGCGGTACTCAACTGGGTTCTCTACTCCTCCCGACATGAAGAAGCCGTCGATGTCGAGGACGCCCTCCCATCAGACTGGGCCGAGCTCATAGACCTCGCGCGCGCTGGCCCTTTCCCGGTGCGTGACCTCGAGCTCCCTCAGAACGCGATGGAGCGCCACCTCCTCGTCGGTGACGCAGCCAGCATCACACGCCCGCACACCGCCAGCGGCGCGAGCAAGGCGCTCACCGACGCCATGACCCTTCGACGGCTGCTGCACGGGTACGGAGATATCGACTCATCGCGGCGGGCCTTTGCTGATCTTCGCATCCCCGCTGGCAATGAACTCGTCCACCTGGGACGCCGACTAGGGCGGTCCCAGGTGGAGAGTACGCCCGCGTGGAACACCATGAATGCAGAGACACTCCAGGCCTGGGCGATGGCGACCGTCGCCGGGGCCGACAGCTACCTCTATAAGGAGAAGCTCATCGGATCAGGTCGGAAGCTCCGGTCCTGATCTGGTCCTGAATCCATGTCGAGAACAGGGTGACATCGGTCCACACGGACACACCGGGGGCTGCAGAATTGCTCGTTCCCACCAGGCGCCGACCCTCGGCAGTGTCCGCGATGAGCGGCCCGCCAGAATCTCCGGGGACGATGCCTGAGCCGGAAGGGTCGATCATGCACAGTCGGGCAGGTGCGTAGTCGTTCGCCGGGGGACAATCCCCGGCGGGACTCAGGGTGACGTCGAGTTCGTGGAGAAGAGTGGTCGGAGTGGCATCCCAGTCCAGAAAGCCCCAGCCGAAGGTCTTCATGGGGGAGGAGCGATCCGGGAGCTCATCGGCGACCCGCATCGGTTCGATCGTCGTCGTTTCGCTCAGCTTCAGCAGTGCAAGGTCGGGTCCGAACATCTCGCGGGTCTCCGGATCAAACCACGCATCCGGATGGTTGATCACTTCTTCAATGCCGACGAACTCGCCTTCGGTGTGGTCGTTCGATCCCAGCCGCACCCCCTCCGGAAGCTCCACTGCAACGCAGTGGTAGGCGGTGAGAACCCAATTCTCGTCGATGAGTGTGCCGGTGCAATGGTGATCTCCCCCGAATTGCACTGATGCCACCCACGGTTCCGGGGTGTCTGATTCGTCACCGCCGGTGATCGCGAGCGCAGGGGACGCGCCGATCAGAGCGAAGGCTCCGATCAGGGTGCAGGCGACCGTCGATGATCCGAGGAGACGGCTGCGATGCCGAGCGTGGCCGCGGATGTGCGCATCGCTTGCTGCCCGCTGGCGAGGAGGTGGTGGGATTCGCATGATGGGACCCTTCGTTGACGTGAGTAGCGAACACCGAGAGCCTGTCAGCGCGGATATAACGCCGTCATCAAGGTGGGTGCCCCTTCTCCGAACAGAGTTCGTTTACAGCCAGTAGACGCCGTGCGTGAGCTCATGGATATCAGTCCGATAGAAGGAGTTGGAAAGTCGATGAGCACACGAGCGGAACGCGTACGGATGATCGTTCTCGAAGAGATGTCCCGAGCGGACCGGGAACAGGTGGTGGGTGGCGAAGCAGCAAGATTCAGGGTCGGAAACGCCGCTGAGGTATGGCGACTGACGCTGATGGCGTCCGATGCGACGGTGGTCGCCGAATCGCTCTTCATGATGCCGCTGACTGACCGGTCCATCGATGCTGTCCGAGATCGCGCCTTCAGTCTTCTCGCGTGTGTGGGCCTTCGCCCTTCGACGCGCTGGCGCCGCACCGCGGATAGCCGCATCGGCGGGTCCATCACGCAGTGATCGTGGCGTCAACGCGGTAGCCATGCTACAGGTCCTCGATCCGGAGCCGAAGTTGGCGCACGACCGTCATCCTAGCGACGTCGCACGTCGCACGTCGCACGTCGTAAACCGGCGCGAGTGCGATCTGTCCTGCGATGCTGACGATGTTCGTCGGGCGGGCAGTGCTTCGAGCGAACCCACCGCAGGGCGTGCCGGGTCTGAGCGGCAACGAGGATCAGCGGTGTGAAGGTCGCTGCGATATGGTCCAGTGAGACCAAGGTCATCAGGGGCAGTGCGCGGCTGACCAAGCATTCCAGGACGGTGATCACTTCGCGATTGCTGTCTCCGCCCTGGCCCGACGGAGACCACTCGTCGCTGCAGCTGCCCTACTCGTCCATCGAACATTTTGCGTGAGGGAGCGACAATGACGCCCGCCGCTGCCGGAAGGATGCACGCGTCGATCGGAACGGCCGCGTCGGGCAGGAGTGCGTGACCGGGCGCGAACATGGCGAACAGGGCCGATCCGGTCATTGCCCAAATGGCCGGCGCGGACGCGACGGCGCGGTGCGCCGCTCGGCGGCTGAGGGGGAGCATCCCGCTCCCGTGGCGCATGTCCTGACCGACCGCCTCGGGCTACGGAAACTTCAACGCCGAGATCATGGACGGTAACAGTGTCACCTGCAACACCTACGTCACCGGACCGCTCGTCAAGACGGCGAAGTCCACTGGGCGTAGTGCGGTCGTCAACTGCGGGTAGGCGAGACGCAGCGTAGGGCTGACGCAGGAGTCAGCGACATCTGATCTGGCCTGTGCGGGAGCGCTGCCTCGCCCTCGGTCAGATCACGGTCGCCTCTCGGATCTCGCGCAGACTTGGGCCCTCAGCGCAGGCGTCTTCATACCGAGGAACCCGATTTTACCGAGCTGGAACCAGCCGGGGAGAAGCACACGGCGACCTGCGCATTGCAGTGAGTCCTCGGTGGCCGCCAGAGCAGAGCCAGTATCCGCCTCGACAAGGAGCGCCGATTGACTATCCCGGGTGCTCATATATCGATATATATTGAGCATCACATGTTCCGCGTCACACATCTGGATGCCGGGCCTCGGCCTGAGGGCGGTCCAGTGCGCCGTCGCAGCGCTTGGGCTGGGGCGGCTGCGGTCTTGGTGTTGGTCGGATTGTCAGCGGCCGTTCTGCCGACCTCCGCTCCACCGGCGTCAGCCGAACCCATCAGTCTTCCGTACGTCGACCGGTTGGAATGCGGAACGTCTGACGCGGCGGTGACGCCCATTTTCAGTTGGGCGGGCGGTGGAACTGCTTCGAATGGGGCAATGTACAGCGCCACGACAGCCGCATCGGCTTACCCCGCGACGTCCGGCTCCTTTAGCGGGGTCGTGGGTTCTCCGGGTTTCACGACCTACTCGCCAGCAGGTTACGGGTCCGATTTTCAGTATCGAGGCACCGGGGCTCTCGGCTTTGCTCCGGTGAACCCGGGTATTGGTGCCTCTCTGACCATGCAGATCCCTCAGGCCCAGAACGTGCAATTCACGGTGGGAGGTATGCAAGACCCATCACGCCTTCGCATCACTGGAACTGGTCCCAACGGGTCTGTCACGCCGTCGGCAGTAGCGCGCTCAACCGCGCCGGGCAGCGCGACGGCGTTCCAGTCGGGGACTTCGGTGGTGCTCTCGGGGGCCGTCAACGATGGTTCTGGAGATGGCAATCCGCGTGACGCTGTCGATGTCTGGTTTTCGTCTCCGGTGTCTTCGTTCACACTCACGTTGAGCACCGCTGGCGCCGGTGTCGATGGTGGATTCCTCATCACTGCGCCGATTGCGTGCCAGGCCGGGTCTGTGGGTACAACGGCGTCGGTCGGCCCGGCGCAAGTCGAAGCAGCGCTGGGTCGCGTATCGCACACGCTCTCCATGGTCACCACAGTCCGCAACACGTCGCGTGCGACGGGTGCTGTCTTGTACCCCTCGGTCTCCGCGCCCTTGCGTGCAGCTGTCGAGGCTCAAGGGCTGACTCTCGACAGTGTGTCCGCGGGCGCCAGCTCTGATCCTGCATGCGCAGCGAATCCTGCATTCGACGGCTCTGCGGCGTTGATAGCTCCGAGCGCGTCTGGTCTTGGGCCGGGGACCGAGTGCAGCTTGGCGTGGACCGCAACCGTGTCCATGCCACAGTCCACTTCGGACCGCACCGTGACCTTCGACTCACTGTTGCGTAGCTCCGCCGCAGCAGAGGCGCGTCTGAAGTCTCAGGCGGCCACCGATGCAACCTTCCCGGGTCTCGTATCCGCACTGTCCGTGTCGGGTTCCGGGGCAACGCAAGCCCAAGCCAGCCAAACCATCAGCAGGTCGGCAACGATCACCAACAGTGGCCCGGGAACGGCGCTTGACACCAGTTACACCATCATCGCCGCATCGGGATCTTCGATCTCGAACTTGCCGTCGCAGTGTTCGGGCGACCAGGACACTGTCGAGTGCACGGTTGGCAATCTCGCTCCCGGCGGCACCTTCACCCTCACCTATGCCCTGACCGTTGCAGCAACCGCCTCACCTGGTACAGCACTCTCGGTGAACTCGCACGCAACGTCTCCCGCTCAGCCTGAGGTCGCTGCGTTCGACTACGCGGTCAACGTTGTCGCCCCTCCCGTCCCACCCTTTGTCCAACCTCCGCCCGCCGGGGTGCGTCCGTCTATCCAACGACCACGACCCCCGGCTCCGAACCCGCCGACGAGCACCCCCGCACCCTCTCCGGCCCCTACGCCGGAGGCAACGAAGTCTTCCGTTCCGCGACCGGCGGCGGAGACAGATGACCGGGCTCCCATCCCCATGGCCCTATCCTTCGCATCGGGCGACATGCAACCCGGAACCGTATCAACCCTTCGCGGGACCCTCGGACCAGCTTCGGGTGTTGAGCCTGTCACCGTAACGTTGTCGGGGCGTGTGAACCAGGGACTCGTCTACAGGATGGTGCGCATCCTCGTCGACGGCGAGGACCGAGAAGCCTGCGTCACCCAGACTCGCGAGTTCACTTGCACGCTCACGCTTCAACCCGGAGAACGAGCTGAAGTCGAGGTGCGACTCTTCGCAGATGCTCTCAACGCGCCGGACCAGGCGACCCAGCAGCTCACGCTCGACACCGGCGACGGTAGCGGCGATAACGCTCGCACCGTGACCACGGCCATCGCGTCCCATTCGTCGGACACCGACGAGTGGATCGAAGCCTTCACCTTGGACATGTCGACTCTCCAGGGCGCATTCCTTCCCCTGACCGCAATGTTGCTACTCGCCCTCGCGGCTTCCGCCGCGGAGCGCAGAAGAATCTGAACCCAACGGAGTGAACGATGAGTGACTCGGAACGCAGACAGCGCCGGAACCCTGCCCCGATCATCCTTGGTGTTGTCGGGGTGATCCTCGTCGTGTACTACGTCATCGTCTCGCTCACCGGAGTGCTCAATACGAACACCGATGTACTCGTGCGAGGAGGCAACGAAGCATCGTCGAGCGACTACCTCACCTTGCGGATGTCCACACAGGAGATCGATCTGACGAACCGGGTAGTGAAGGCCAACGTCATACCGATTCCCCACGGCGACCTCGTGGGCGAGAAGGCCGGTGAGATCTCGCGGAACCTTCGTATCGAAGTGTCCAGCGCGGGAATCACCACGTCGGTCGTCACTTTCCCGGGAGAGTCAATTGTCGACCCCACCTCGCTGACGCTCTCATTGCAGCGCGGGGACAGTGCGTACCCGTTCGACACGCCGTACGCTGACTTCCAGCTCAGCGTGCAGGACGACGAGACGGGTCGGGCGGTGCCTTTCGTCATTGAACTGACCAACTCTGCGCGCCCATGGGTCCTCACTGCGGACCGAGGCGATGAAATGACTGAAGGATCACGAACGCTCGTTCCTGTCACCATTGACGGCAGCCGAGACTTGCTGAGCATCACACTTGTGAGCTTCTACGTGCTCGCGATCCTCCTCACCACCTTGATGGCGGTCGTCATCATCGGAAGCGCAATCCTCCGCCGCAAGCTGGAGTTCTCGAACGTCATCTGGCTGTCGGCGACCCTATTGTCGTTCCCGGCTCTGCGAGGCTCGATGCCAGGTGCACCGCCTATTGGAACGGCGATGGACTTCATCGTGCTCTTCCCCTGCCTCGTCCTTATAGCCGGCATGCTCCTCTGGACGGGTATCTACATGCTCTGGCGTGAGAGCTCCGTGCTTCGCCGCCGAACGCTAGAGCAGGAGGAAGCCGCCGGAGCGGCTGCCGTCGGTGCTGCTTCGGCGTCGGTGGGCGACGACTAGACCAGCCCGTTATCCGTGACCCGCGGGAGCACGACTCGAGGAACGACACGCGGCAGTTGCGAATCCTCGCGTCGGCGGGGAGCGAGAAGGCGCAGCGTGACGAATCCGCAGGGAGGAGCATGGAGGACCGTCGCCTTGACCGGGTTCCCGTGAACGGCGCGCCGCCCATGAGCGGATTCACTACTGTGGGGGAGGGAGGAGAACTCTGAATGAGGCAGCCTCAGAGCGCCGCAGTAACACCTAGCGCCTCGACCTTGGCGGACGCCGTGTTCGACCGACTGAGCCGCGAGATTATCGAGGGCGCTCTCCAGTCGGGCGAGATTCTAAGGGACGTCCAGATAGCGCAAAGGTACGATGTCTCCAGGACTCCGGTGCGTGAAGCGCTCCAACGTCTCTCCCGGATCGGTCTTGTCGAAACGGTTGTCAACCGCTACACGAGGGTCGCAGAAGTCACAGAGCAGGACATCCTTGACACGCTTCAGTTCACCGGACACCAGGCAGCGACGGCGATTCGCATCGCAGTTCCTCGGCTCGACGACGACGACATCATGGTCGCCGTCGAAGCTATCGATGCTCTCATCGCGGCCAACTCCGCAGGGGACAACGCGGAGCTGTTCCTTGCTGCTCGTCGCTTTATCAAGTTCATGACGTTACGCACCGGTAACGCTGTGCTTCAGCGAGTTATGAGTGAAACCGCCCTCATCGCCGAACGCAACCTGCGGACTGCGCGACCTGCGCTAGGCACCCGTGAAGAGCGCGATCTCTGGTACCGGATGACGCGGCAGGCTGTCGTCGACAGGAACGCGAGTGCTGCGCAGGAAGCGTTCCTGCGCCTCCACCAACTCTGACTGAACGCCTGATACTTCCCGCACTACTTTCGCCGGTCACCGTATATCGATATATTTTGCCTTGGGTTCTACTGGGGAGCCCAACTGCAGCGGGGGATCATATGCGATGCGGGGGACCCGAGCCGACGGCCGAACGTTGGTTTTCGGCCGTCACGGCTCCTGGCCGCGGCTTCCCTATTGCTCCATGCATGCAAGACGCTGCTGCCCGCATCAAGTCACTGTGGGAATGCGCATGAAGCCGCTTCTCCTGGATCCTGGGGATCACCGTGACGGCGCCACTCCCCGCGCGCTCACGGCAGGAGAAGCAGGAGGGGCACCGGGGGGGATCCGGTTGCCCCTCCACCCCCCGCGCGAATTGCGAGATGCTACGCAAGTTCGCCGTGTGGGCATCTCAGTGAGCCCAGGCACTGAAGCGAACGAACTTGATCCGCACATCCAGGCGGCAGAGCGGATCGATGTGCTGCTCCGGCCCAGGCGAACCGAGGGACACCTCATCAATCCGTGGTGGCACATCGCCGCTTTCGTCGCGTCCAGTTCTCTGGTCGTCCTCTTGACGATGACCGTTCCCGACGGTCTCTAGGCTACGTCGCGACCTGCGCGTAGAACCGAAGACGCCCGGTGGGCGGGAAGGAGCGGGTCATGGGTATCGATGATCTCGTTAATAAGGGCAAAGAGTTCCTCGAGCAGAACAAGGACAAGATCGAAGAGGTTCTGCACAGTGAACAAGCGGAATCCGTGAGCGACTCTGTCCTCGACGCCGGCGCCAATTTCGTCAAGAAAGTCGCGCCCGAGGGCGTCGAGGCGCATGTCGATTCCGTCCGCGACAACATCGACAAGTCCATCGGCAACGAGTGAAGCGCGCGTGGTGCCGCTTCATTCGAGCAGCGGCACCACGCGGACCGGTCGAGACGTCGTCCTTAGCGTCAGCACTGCCTTCATCGTCCCGGCCGTTCGACGACCCGCACGACTGCCCGCCTCTGGTGAGCGACATTGCACAGTGATCTTCGCGGAGAGTTGGTATGCCAATCACATCGCTCACTACTACCTCCTCGCACATCACGTCCGACACAATCGAAGGCAGCCCCATCGTCAGCGTCGAGCTCAATGGAGCGCCAGGAGTTACTAAGTCATTGGATTTCGAGACCACCGTCGAGAAGATCCCGGGGCTCGCGATGGCCTCCGGCGCAGTCTCACCGGTCGCCGACGGCCTGGCGGCTTCGACCATCGTCTCCGATCTGCTGCCCGTGCGGCGTCGGAGGGCGTGACGCACGGCGTTCGGACCCGACATGGACACAACCGAGAGTGGCAGGACGGCATTGGTGGTTGGTGCGAGCGCCGACATCGCGTCCGCCGTCGCACTCAAACTCTCCGACTCCGGGATGACCGTCGGAGTTCATCTCGGGCACCGCACCGAAGCTGCGGCGATCATCGCGAGAAAGATTGAGGAGACGGGGGGAAGAGCGTTCCCTATCGTTTCCGATCTCCATTCATCGGAGGGGATGCCCGAGCTCTGGAAGCAGTTCGACCGCCACGCCCGACATCTCGATGTGCTCGTCAGCCACGCGGATACCACAGGGCGACGCCGCGCACTCATCGACGTTCAGCTGCAGGACCTCGATGAGGTCTTCGACGCCAACGTCCGCCTCCCGTTCCTGCTTGTGCAACATGCACTGGCACGGCTACGAGACCACGGCCGCATCATCCACGTCGCCAGCCGCTACCCCTACGGCACTTGCGATTCGCACCTCCTCCCGTATGCGATGTCCAAGGCGGCCATGGACGCCTTCACCACCATTCTCGCCCCGGACCTGCGCGCGCGAGGAATCACGGTCAACTCCGTCGGGCCCCGCGCCACGCGCATCGAACACGTCGCCGACACAGCGGCCGGCCTCACGGAGAACCTTCTGGAACACACCGCGGACCCCGACGATGTCGCCGAAATCGTCGCGTTTTTCGCCTCCGACGATGCGCGATGGATCACCGGCCAATGGCTGGACGCGACCAGCGAACCTGCACCATGAACGCTTACGAGCAACAATCTCGCGTCAGGAATCCGCACGACCAAGGACCACCGATGATATACGTGTGTCCCGAGCAGGATGACGCCAGGACAGCCGCGGCTAGTCGTAACTCCGATGCACGTGCCAGCCGTCTTTGCTTTTGAAGACGTCGAAGACCATCGCGTAACCGTCCTCGTTGGTGCCCTGGAACCGCCAGCCATACAGGCCGCGGTGGCTCTCTAACGGCGCGGACCAGATCGAGTCACGCAACCGTGTCGGGGTATCCGAGACCCGCCAGCGGTGGCCGGCGAACAGCATTCTCGAAGGAATGTCGTCGACCATCCATATGGTGCCGGGAGGGGGAGCGGTGGAGGGAAGCATGGATCAAGAATAGAACATGTGTTCGAATCTTGTTAGCGTGAGTCTAGGCCGGAGAGAGAGGAGCCGGCGTGGGGTCGAGCAAGCGTCTGGCGGCGCACTACGACATGCGCGCGCAACACCGTGCGATACTCGCCGCCGCCCGCGCGGGACCGCTCCAGTCGTTGACGGACCGAGAACTCGGTCTGCGCGAGCATCCTGTCACGATCTATCCCCATCCGTTCGTCCCTGTTCGTGCGTGGGTGTGATTCGGGCCCGAAGCGATCTGCGTTGATGCGAAGCTCCTCCGGTCAACGCCGCTCGCTGCGGGCGTCGAGTTCCGAGCAGAGGAACAGGTGTTCCGCTGTTGGGTGTGGGGCAACGCAGTTGAGAGAGCGGGCGACACCTCTTAGGCGGAGACGATAGCTATGCTCATGCCATGACCCTCAACTACATCGCCGGCACCCTGCCGCGTATGGGCGTCTACGCCATCGGGTTTGGAACCCTCAGCCGGGTCCCCTCCGGGAGCTGGGACTTGAACGCGAGCACCGTGGAATCTGTCGAAATGGTTGGCGCTGGCAGAGAGTACAACTACGCCAAGGGCGGCGTCGGTATCTTCGCCGGCGCTGCGTTCGCAGGTCCCGTCGGCGCGGTCGTCGGCGGGCTACTCCCGAAGGCGTTCAAGGACGATGTCGTCCAGTTCGTGATCCGCTTCCGCAACGGCGACGTCGCACACTTCTCCGGGTCGCCGGGCGACTACCGGCGCGCGCTGCAGGCGTCGTACAAGGGGATGGTCCCCTCGGCGTCCGCTCCCTCACAGCCGGTCGAGCGGACGCCGGCGGAGGAAGAGGCCCTCATCCGGTCGCAGCTCGCCGCGGAACCCATCGAGCGCCGACCGAAAGACAACCCGGATGCCGAGCGACTTCGCGCGGAGATCGCTGCGGACAAGCAGGCGGCTCGCCGGAGCATCGAGGACGTCAGGGCTGAGATGGCAGCGGAGCGAGAAGCCCGCGACGCTGCGGGGGATCCGCTCGACGGGAACTGCCGGCTGTGGTTCGCCGGAGCCGTCGAACGGAAGTACGTCACCGCCGCACCGAACGAGACGCCGGCGGAGCGGAAGCAACGAGAGGCTCAGAACGAGCAGCACCGCAAGGAGTACAAGAAGGCGCTGGCCGTCGTGCGCAAGACCCACGAGAAGCAGATCTCGGACTCGAAGATGTCGTTTAAGGAGAAGATGCGACTCCTCAGCGAAATCCAGAAGGAGTTCTCCTACCGCACGTCGAAGTAGCTGGGTTGGTGCTTGAGTCAACGCGAGAGACATTCAGGTGTCGTTCACGTCGGTTGGTAAAACGCAGAGGACGCCCTGGCGTCCGTCGACGACCTTGCTGTCCCGGGGTTGGAAGGCCGGGGAACAGGATGGTGCTATCGACGGCGTGGAGAAGAGGATGCGGAGGTCGTTCCCCACATCCAGGAACTAGTGGGAGCTCGGCATCGCCGGCAATGTCGGGTGCTCAGTTCGACGTCCTCAGGCAGGCCGAACCGCAGGCCTGCGACTGGCTCGACCCCACCCCGCCTGAAATCGATCACGCCCGATGGATTACTATCGTCGAGCGGAATGTCCCAGGGGAACTTATCGAGACCAGCCGTCCCCTGTGCCAGCCACGAACGCGACCAGTGAGGTGTCAGAGGGGACGAGTTCTCAGCCGCGGTCGTTGCCTTCCCGTCGAAGTGCGTCGACTACAAGACGAGCGGCGGCCCCCATCGCGCGATCGTGTTCGGGCTGTCGCTCGGCGACCTCTTCCGAGCGAGTGAAGATCGCGACGGCGAAGGCTCTCCCGTCGGGGTATGTGACCACGGAAGCCTCATTTCGGATGCCCTCCAGGGTTCCGGTCTTGCCGGCCACCCGCACCGCGGGCAAGAACCCGGACGGGATGCGTGCGGTGGACTTCTGCCGGGACATCGCAGCACGGGTGTCGGCGCAGGCCTGCGCAGAGGCGAGCTCGTTCTGCCATATTCGCCGCAGCAGCAGAGCGATGTCACGCGGCGTCGACACCGACAGTCCGCTTGCGGGATCGAGCGTGGGCAACGTCAGCAGTTCGGCGGGAGTCACGCCGCTCCAGGGGTTCTCGCGGTGCGGGTCGAGTCCCGGGCGGCGGATTCCACGCAGGTGTGCGGCCTCGACTGCCAGGTGGTCCACGCAGCGGCCGACGATGCGGGTCGCGGTGAGCCCGGCGTCCGTCACTACTTCATCGACTGCCGCCTGCCCGACCCGGTCGAAGATCACGTCAGTCGCCGCGTTGTCGCTGAGGGTCATCATCAGCTCGGCCAGGTCGCGGAGGCTCGCCGTAACATCATCTTTCGCGCCGCCCGTGCCCACTCCGCCGGTGCGGTACTCGGAGGTCACCGTGGCGGTCTCTGCGGGATCGAGCACACCGTCGGCGACGGCGCGGGCGAAGGCGACGAAGATGGGGATCTTGAACACGGATGCCAGCACCACCGGCTCGTCAGCACGGAGTTCGATGCTCCTGCCGGATGCTCCGATCTCCTCCGCGATCAGAAAGCCCTCCAGCCCCACCGCGGTGAAGATCGCGTCGATCTCTTCCGTGATCCGGTCGTCGTCCTTCATGAGTGTTCTCCGTTCCTCGTCACCGCGTACGCCGCATCGGACAGGTGGGAGCGCAGCAGATCCTCGTGCGTCTCTCTACGGACGGCCAGCCGAGCACGGCCGTCCTCGCAGAACACGACTGCCGGCTTCAACGCCCCGTTGTAGTTGTTGGCGAAGGTGTAGCCGTAGGCGCCGGTCACCGGGATGGCCAGCAGATCTCCGACCACTGGGTCCGGGAGTGCCGCCCCGGACGCGAGCAAGTCTCCGGACTCGCACTGCCGCCCGACGATCTCGACGACGGTGTCGCCTGGAGCATCCAGCCGCGTGGCGATGACCGCTTCGAACGGCTGACCGGTGAGCGCGACGTCCAGCAGGTCCGACATCCCGCCGTCGACGGCGACGAAGACCGGGCCGTCCCGCTTGACGGTCGTCACCGAGTACAGCGAGATGCCCGCAGGCGCCACCAGCGAACGGCCCGGCTCCACAATCAGCTGTGCGGATGCTGGAAGGCAGGCGCCCGCGGCCTGCGTGACCGCGTCCAGGTAATCCTCGATCGACGGGTTCTCGTCGCCGCGCAGGTAGTCCACGCCGAGACCGCCGCCGACGTCGTAGCGTTGGACGTCTCCGAAGTCGCCGGCGATCCGGACCGCCGCCGCGAAGAACTCCAGATCGACAACTTGCGAGCCGATGTGCAGATGGATGCCCTCGAACCGCAGGGCGGAGCCGGCCTCGGCACGCGCGATCGTCTTCCGTGCGTGGGCGAGCGGTAGCCCGAACTTCGAGCCGTTCCCACCTGTGGACTGCGATGCATGGGTCTCCGGAGCGATGCCGGGCTGGATCCTCACCAGCACAGGCTGATCACGAGCGCCGAGACGCTCGAGCCGATCAACGTCGTCATCGTTGTCGATCACGATGAGGCCGACACCGGACTCGATGGCGAGTCGCAGTTCGGCATCCGTCTTGGCGTTGCCGTGCAGCACCATCGAGGAAGGATCGACACCGGCGGCGAGAGCCAACCGCAGTTCTCCCTCTCCGGCCACGTCGATGCCGAGGCCCTCCTCCGCGGCAAGCCGGTACATCGCGACCGCGGGGAACGCCTTGGAGGCGAACACAACTCGCGACCCGGGCCGGCGCGCCTCCAGCCCTTCACGATAGCGACGAGCCCGGGACCGCAGTTCGTGCTCGTCGTAGGCATACAGGGGAGTGCCGTAGGTCGCTGCGAGATCGGAGACATGGCATCCGCCGACGACGAGTTCGCCGTCAACGGCATGGGAACCTCCCGGGAACAGACGCAGTATCGTGGCAGAGGCGGTTGCGGAATCGGTCACATCTGCAGAGTAGGAGCGGTGAGCAGCAGGATGTTCGTGGTCCTATCCGAAACCTGAGACCCAGTGTGTGCCGGCCTGCGAAGCGCTGTCGTGAAGCTCAGGCGCCGCCGACGCGCGGACTCGCCCGCATCAGGAAGCACAGCATCTCCACCCCGTCGACGCTCATGAAGCTGACGGGCTCGCCGGCGCCGTCCGGTGCGGCCGAGGCGATGAATGTCGACTCGTCGACAGCGCGCAGGAAGAACTCGTCGACGAGGTCATCCGGATCCTCACCGTCCAACAGGGCACCGGTCCAGGTCTGGCGCATACGCAGTCGCCCGTCGTCGTCGCGGTACACCTCGTTCCGCTCGGTATCGCGAACGTAGAGCCCCGGTCGGGAGGAATCATCGACGACGGCAGCCGGGGTCGCGTCGATCCGTGCGGGCGCTGTGGCTCCGATCTGCTCGTGAACGACGGGCGCGACAAGGTCCCGGAACAGGGCTCCGCCGTTTCCGCCATTGGTCAGCAGGGTCACGACCAGCCCGTCGTCGGGGAAGACGCGCAGGTACGCGCGCTGTCCGGAGGAGGCTCCGTCGTGGCCGATCGCGTGGTGCCCGTCCCAGTCGACGTGGAACCAGCCCTGTCCCCACGCGGAGACACCCATGCCGGGGATCGGCACGGGATGCTCGGGCACCAGCATCGCGCGAGGGGATGCGGGCGAGCGGAAGAGTCCGGATGCGTCGGCATCCGTGAGGAAACAGGAGGAGAAGGAGAGAAGGTCGGCGGCGGTCGTCGCGATGACAGCGGAAGGGCCGCTGGAACGTGGCACAGCCCAGGTGCCGGTCTGGGTGAGTGCGCCGTCGGCGTCGACGACGTGCCCGATCGCCGCACGGTGGAGGATGGCGTCCTCGGCGAAGGTCACGGTGTCGGCCAGTCCGAGGGGCGTACAGATCCGGTCGTGCAGCGCGCGCTCCCAGGTCGTGCCGCGCAGCACCTCCACGATCCGGCCGGCGAGGTTGTAGCCTGCGTTGCAGTACGACAGCGCGGCGCCGGGAGCATGGATCGTGCCCACGTCGGCGAGCAGATCGACGTATCGGGCGAGGGCGTCGTCTCCGCGCCCGGTGTCGGCGTACATGTCGCCGTCAATGCCGCTGGTGTGGTTGAGAAGCTGGCGCAAAGTGATGTGCCGCGCGGCATCCGGGTCGCGTAATCGGAAGTCGGGGAGCACGTCGACGACGGGGGCGTCGACGTCCAGCAGACCCTCCTCGGTCAGCTGATGGATCAGCACAGCGGTCCACACCTTCGTGATCGAGCCGATTTTGAAGAGCGAGTCGACGGTGGCGGACACGCCGGTCCGCGTGCCGAGCACGCCGGCTGCCGCAAAGGTCCGCGCTCCTTGCATCTGGATGCCGATCACGGCTCCAGGCACGCGGTGCTGTTCGATCAGCGTATCGAGGCGTTCCTGGAGCGGGTGCTCATCGTTGTCCGGCACGGGTCCTCCTTGCTCTCTTCTCAGTCTCGGGCATCGGCCGCGCTCATGCCGCAGCTAGAAGTGCGGGTCGCAGCACCCGCACGCAGGCCGCGGCGAGGCAGTCGATCGAGTCGATCATGGTCACGGACGCGGCCGCGGTGGCCATCACGAGAGGGATCTCGGTGCACGCCGCCACCACTACATCGGCTCCTGCCGCCTGCGCGGCCGACGCGGCGAGTGCGATGAGCGTCTCCGCTTCCTTCAGCGACCGACCCTCCTTGACGAGGAGGATGGCGCGATCGATGAGGTCGGTCTGTTCGCGTTCCGTCGGGTAGGCGATGCGCAATCCGTGGCGCTCTGCCGCGCTGTCGTAGAGGCGGGCAGCGCGAGTTCCGCGGGTGCCCAGGATCGCTGCAGAGGACGAGCCCGTGAGGCTTGCTCTCGACAGAGTCTCGTCGACCATGTCGATCATCTTCACGCGGGCGATGCGGCTGACCTCAGGGAGGTAGCGGTGTGCGGTGTTGCACGGCGTGGCGATCACGCGGGCTCCCAGGCGGCGTAGCTGTCGAGCGCCTGCGAGCATCGCGGGGACCGGTGACGGCCCATGCCCGAGGATCGCCGCGGTGCGGTCGGGGATGGCCGGGTCGCTCCAGATCACCGTCCGGATGTGGTCCTGGTCGACACGAGCCGGAGTCGCGCGCACCAGCGCCTCGTAGAAACGCGCGGTGGCGAGCGGCCCCATGCCGCCCAGCACGCCGAGGGGCCGGGGCGCCCGCATCACGAGAGGCCTGCGCCGACCGAGACCGGGCGGTCGATTCGGGTCGTTTCCACGGTCGCCGCCGCCAACCGTCCGGCGTCCGGCACGACGCCGAACCCGGCGCCCGTCGGCACCCGCAGGCCCCCGTCCTCCAGCACGAACGGCTCGGTCAAGTCCTCGCGGTAGAAGCGGTCGGATGCCGACAGGTCGCCGACGACGGT
The DNA here is from genome assembly GCF_044749085.1 of Microbacterium sp. NPDC089695. Classification (NCBI taxonomy): domain Bacteria; kingdom Bacillati; phylum Actinomycetota; class Actinomycetes; order Micrococcales; family Microbacteriaceae; genus Microbacterium; species Microbacterium sp. NPDC089695. The sequence goes on along the minus strand of NZ_JBIVHG010000002.1, from coordinate 278,747 downwards.
GAAGCCTGGGAGGGCGGCGAGGGCGGCGTTCGCAGCCCGGCCGATGCCGGTCTCCAGCATTCCACCGCACCAGACGGGGAGGCCGTGGGCCTGGCACAGATCGTGGATTCGGCGTGCCTCCAGGTAGCCGCCGACCCGGCCCGGTTTGATGTTCACGATGGTGCACGCGCCGAGAGCGATCGCGTCGGCGGCGGCCTTGGCAGAGGTGATCGACTCGTCGAGACACACCGGGGTGCGCAGGCGCTTGGCGAGTTCGGCGTGCTGCACCAGATCCTCCTCGTCGAGCGGTTGCTCGATCAACAGCAGGTCGAACTCGTCCAGGCGGGCGAGGTGTGCGGCATCCTGCAGGGAGTACGCGGTGTTGGCGTCGACCTGCAGCGGGATGTCTCCGAAGCGCTCGCGGACGGCGCGCACCGGCTCGATGTCCCAACCCGGCTCGATTTTCAGCTTGATGCGCTGGTAGCCCTCGTTCAGGAAGCCGCCGACGACCTCGAGGAGACTTTCGATGTCGTCCATGATCCCGATCGAGACCCCGCTGGGGACGCTCTTCCCACTCGCGCCGAGGAAGTCCGCGAAGGACTGGTCGCGCAGACGCAGCTCCGCGTCGAGCACGGCCATCTCAAGGGCCGCCTTCGCCATCCGGTGCCCTTTGAACGGCGCGAGCACGCGCTGCACGTCATACGCGGTCAGGTGAACCTCGGCGAGCAGAGCCGGCGCGAGGAACTGCGAGATGACCTGCCATGCGCCGTCGACGAATTCGGGAGAGTACCGGGGCTCGGCCATCGCCACGCACTCGCCCCAGCCGGCGACATCGCCGTCCGTCGCCTCGATGAGGATCAGGTCGCGGGTGGACTGCGAGCCGAACGACGTCCGGAACGGGGAGACAAGCTCCAGGCGCACGCGGTGAAGAGTGAACGAGTCGATGGTCATGCGGAGATGTCCTTTCTGAGGAGGTAGGCCGAGCTCGCCCGGTCAAAGTCCACGACCGTCGCATCCCTCGAGAGCAGGTCGCCGAGTGTGTCGCGCACAGCGATTCGCCAGGCTCTGGCCGCGGCCGGGTCCGTTCGCCGAAGCTGCTCGATGTCGGCCGGCACGCTCACCTGCAGCAGGGAACCGGCCTCCCCCCGGCGCTGAGGATACCCGTCCGATCCGCAGGCGAGGACGACAGCTGGAGCGCCCTCGAGGCCTGCGGCATGGCGAGCGAGGGCGGCCCGGGTCTCTTCGGAGTCGAGCTGCCATCGCACCAGGAGGCGATCCGTTTCGTCGTCGCCGTTGATCGCATCGCGCATCGGGCCGTAGTGGTCGACGTGATAGACCACGGGGCGAGCTCCGAGCTTGCGGATGTTGAAGTGGGCGTTGCGGGCGACGAGCGGATCATAGGTCCACGTGATCGTGTCGACACCCCGGGCGAGGGCTGCCGCGCGCTGGTGCAGCTTGATCGCAGAGCCGACGTCGCGACCGCGCATGGTGGCGGAAACGCCGGCGATGTGGCTGTACAGCACGGAAGCGGGAGGCGGTCCCCACAGAGCGAGGCACATCCCGACGAGGTCGCCGCCAGCATAGGCTCCGGTGAGATAGCTGCCCGCGGACATGGCGCCGACCAGCAGGTTCGCGCTGACCGGGCCGCCGTCGCCCCACACGTCGTCCAGGAGCTCGCACGCGGCTCGGATGTCGCCGAGATCGGCCAGGGGGCGAATCTCGACGCCAGCGCGCTGCGCGGCCACTTCCGCGGTGCGGGCGGCTCCGTCGGCCGGCTTCTCGGCGGTCGTGGGGAACGATGCGATGCTCACCTTAGAGATCCTTCTCGGTGCGGCGGTCGCCGTGTCCGTAACTTCAGACGACAGTCGCGGAGGCGTTGGTACCTGCAGACCAGGCCGGGCCGGCGTCTACGAAGAGATCGCGGACCAGGCGCTCAAGCAGGTCCAACCGGGGGAGGAGAGCGTCGACGAGGGCGTGCTCGTCGTCGGCGTGAGCCCCTCCTCCGACGGCGCCGAGGCCGTCGAGCGTGGGTACGCCGAGAGCAGCGGTGAAGTTCCCGTCAGAGCCTCCTCCGACGTGCGCCTCCTCCGGTGGCACCTGCCCGAGCGTCCTCGCTGCCTCGACAGCCTTCCGGAACAGATCGGCCGAGCTCGCCGACTCCATCGGTGGGCGCGAAGGCCCGCCCTCGAGCCGGAATCCCGCGCCTTCGATGAGCGGGCGTAGCGCCCTCATGCGCGCATCGACGCGCTGCTGTTCGGCGACGGTCCAGGCACGGGAGTCCACGCAGAGGACTCCCGATGCGGGTACCGTGTTGAGAGTGGTTCCACTCGTGAGGCGGGTCGGCGTCACGGTCGTGCCGAGTCCGGTATCCCCGAAGCCGGCGATCTCCAGCGCCGCCCCCGCTAGGGCGAGCGTCGCGTTGACTCCGAGCTCGGGTTCCAGGCCGGCGTGCGCGGCGCGCCCCTCGGCTGTCAGATAGTATTCGGCGATGCCCTTGCGCCGGGTCTTCAGCGCACCGCCGGGGGCTGAGGCCTCCAGCACCAGCACCGCATCGGCAGTACTGGCGGTCTCCTCGATCAATGTGCGCGAGGTCGATGCACCGATCTCCTCGTCGCCGGTCAAGAGCAGCGTCACCGCGGCACCCGGCCCGAGCCGCCGGAGCAGCGCGAAGGCGAGTGCGGCCCCGACCTTCATGTCGAACGATCCGGGGCCTTCGATGCGTCCGTCGGTCGTGCGGGAGGGATGCGTCTCCAGCGACCCGTGCGGCCACACCGTGTCCAGATGCCCGAGCAGCAGCACGCGTGGCGATGCCAGCGGTCCGCCGATGAGTCGCAGCTGGGCGCAGCCGTCGATCTCGAGGATCTCCGGATCGAAGCCGTCGGCTGTGAGGATCGCGGCGGCGGCGTCGACTACCGCGCGTATGGCGGCACGGTCGCTGGATGGCGACTCGACGTTGATGAGGGTTCGTGCATCCTCGATGATCAGGGCGAGCTCAGCGTCACGTAGGCGGGATGGTGCGCTCACAGGTGGAACCCGGGGGTGGCGCGCAGCCGCGGTTCGCGGGCGACAGCGTCATCGAGTCCGTCCACGTTGCGGATCCAGTCGTAGAAAACGCCCTTCGCCGACAGCAACTCGATGCCGGCGCGCTCCATCCGCCGCAGCCCCTCCCGATGCGCGGCGCCGGGTGAAAACACGGCGTCGTGGGCCACGGCCACGCGGAAGCCGCGCGCCGCGAGCTGCAGCGCGGAATGGGCCACGCAGATGTCGCTCTCGAGGCCGGTGAGCACGATCGTTGAGCGTCCGGTCGCCTCGATCGCCGCCATGATGTTCGGATTGTCCGCCGCGGAGAAGTAAGTCTTCTCCAGCGTGATCGCGCCGGAGGCGAAGTTGCGTGAGATGCGTTGGTCGGTGGGGCCGTTGAAGGCGGGCTCCTCCTCTGTCGCGATGGTGGGGACGCCGAGCGTCGCCGCGGCGAGAGCGACCCACGCGGTGCGGTCGAAGGCGGCGCCCAGCGCGTACCGGTCCACATCGATGCGGTGGGTCGGGTAGAAGTTGTCCTGGGCGTCGATGACGAGCAGCAGCGATTCTTCGCGTTCGATCAGAGTCATGCTACGCACAGTAGATCGGCCGCCGGCGGCGGTGTTGGTGCGCCGATCCGAGACTTCAGGCTTACCTTGGAGCTCTAGATGAAGCTCAGACTCGTCCGAGCCGCGAACGAGTCAGCGGGCGCGACCTCGAAGGGCCTGTGGTGCCCAGACGCGAAGTTGGATCATGGCGGCGAACCGCTGCGATGCGCTGGTGAGGTCGATCTCGCCGATCTCGGAGACACGCTTCAGTCGATAGCGAAACGTGTTCGGATGAGTGAAGACCGATGCGGCGGACGCCGGGATCTCACCGAAGTTCTCCAGCCAGGCATCGAGCGTCTCGACCAGGCGGGAGCCGTGCGCAGCGTCGTACGCGGCGAGCTTTCCGATGGATCCGGACGGCAGTTCTCCCCGTGTCGCGACGAGGTCCGACAGCTCCAGCATCAGCGCATCGATCTGCGCGTCGCGCAGGCGCGTGATCGACCGTGGGTCCCGGCGGGAGCGCAGCACGCGCAGCGCACGCTCCGCCTGCTGACGCGAGTTCTCGAGCCCGGCGGCGTCGGTGGCGACGGCACCCAGACCGGCGGTGAGCCGGTACGGGGAGCTGACTCGCTCCATGAACCCCGTGACGACACGGAGCGCCGACTCGTCGGCGTCGATGTCGGCGCTCGGGACGAGAACGATGCCGAAGCAGAGGTCGCCGATCATCGCGGCCACCGAACGCGGCGAGACCGCCGACAGATGCATGGCAAGCGCCTCGCTCACGCGCTCCCGCCCCGAGACCAGGCGAGCGGCGGCGCCTGGGGCCCTGTCGTCTTCGTCGACCTGGAGCTCGATCGCGACCACCACGGCCGGCCTTCCGGCCAGGCCGAGGCGCTCGATCGACTCGGCAGCCTCGGCGCGTCCGGTCAGCGCCGCGCCGACGAGATCCGCACGCAAGCGCCTCTCCACGTGTCCACCGGCGCGCATCCGCAGCATCTCCAGGGCGACGAGTTTGGCCGCATCTTTCAGGTCACGGGTGCGGGTCTCGTCTAGATCGTTTCTGACGGCCACCCAGATGGAGCCGAGGATCTCCTCGCTCGCGCGCACAGCGATCGCGACACGGGAGAGCGCCGTGTCCTCCGGGTCATCAGGATCCGCCGGCACGAAAACGGGCTGATCGCTGCGGTAGAGGGCGCGGAAGACGCCCTCCTCCTCATACCGCCGGGTGAAACGAGGCGGCACCTGCCGGTCGAGGATCGACTCGACGCGCGCGGCGTCGGCCTCATCTTGTCTGCCGGAGAACGCCAACACGCGTGAGTTGCGGTCCTCGATCGTGACGGGGGCGTCGAGGAGAGCCGTGAGCGCGTTGGCCAGGGAGAAGAGGTCGCGTTCGGAACCAGAGGAACCCGGGGTCGAGACTTCCTGCAGAGCGCCGTCCGCAGTCAGGGTGCGCAGCATCGCTGCGAGCTGATTCCAGGACACGCCTACGTTGAGGCCGAGCAGAGCTATTCCGGACCGACGGATTGCGTCGACGACTTGCGGTCCCGAGCGTGCTGCGCCTTTCACCACGATTGCGGCGGCACCTGCGTCGGCGGCGCGCGCGGCAAAGTCCTGGAGCTGCTCATCGCCGCGAACGCCGACACCGAGCACCAGGGCGCCCGCGCGGACGACGAGCTCCTCCTCAGGGTCATGGATCACTATGTCGCTGACCATCGGCTCCATGTCGATTGCCGGCACGACGAGATCGATGAGGGTCGAGCCCAGATCTTCGACGATGCGCGACAGGCTCGCCCGAGACGAGCGCGGACCAGTAGAGGCGTTCATCGCGCCTCCTTTCTCACGGTGAGGCCGACTCCAACATGCGTATCCATCATGCCCGCCGAAGGCCCTCAGCAGGTTGTATCCAGATACCAAAGCATGCCCTGATCCTGTATTCACGAATGAAGATCAATCCCGTCATCGTTGTTAGCGTGACGGAGACGGCAGGAGAGGAAGCTATGGATAGAAGAATCCAGCCGAGTGCGGCGGCGATCGCGCGCGTCAGGCGGATACCGGATGCCACGTCGCACCCCTTCCCATCTCTCTCCTTTGCCCTGTTCGACCGCTCCGGGATCCTCTTCCACGAGGGGCGGGGCGAGTTCCAACTTGACGGGCGAGCGCCGACGCGCGACACGATCTACCGGATCTGCTCTCTGTCCAAGAGCTTCTGCGCCGCAGTGATCCTGGTGCTGCGGGAACAGGGCAGGCTGTCGTTGGACGATCCCGTGAGCCTTTACGTGCCGGAGTTCCCGGACTACATCGACTCGCACGGTGTAATGGTGCCGATCACGGTACGGATGCTGATGACCAACTCCTCGGGCCTGCCGGAGGACAACGCATGGGCGGATTACAGCCTTGGGATCGCCAGGGAGGCACTCACCAGCCTGCTGCACGCCGGACTCGGGTACGCCGATGTTCCGGATGTCGGGTTCCAGTACTCGAACCTGGGGTTCGCGATCCTGGGCAGACTGGTGGAGAACATCACTGGTCAGCGGTTCGAGCATGTCGCGACAGAGCAACTCCTTAAGCCGCTTGGCCTGTCGTCCACGCACTACGACGTCGCCGAGTACCCAGAACAGGGGGAAGGCGGAGCGGGGATCGCGCACGGCTTCGTCACCTTCGACGAAGGAGAAACCTGGCAGGAGAAGCCGTTCGTGGAGACCGGTGCGTTTGCCTGCCTCGGAAGCATGTACAGCACGCCGACCGACATCGCGCGGTGGAGCGCGTGGCTTTCCGCCCCGTTCGACGAGGGCTATGGGGACGATGCGATCCTGTCGAGAGCCTCGAGGCGTCTGATGCAGCGGATCGCCACGACCGTTCAGGAGAGCGAACGCTCGGCACAACCCGAGCTTGACAACGTCGGATACGGTCTCGGGCTCTTCGTCGACGAGGATCATCGGTTCGGGGGGTTCGCCTATCACGCGGGCGGCCTCCCCGGCTTCACCTCCCATATGCGCTGGCACTGCGCGTCGGGCCTCGGCGTCGTCATGTTCGCGAACACCAACAGCGTTTCGCTGACGAGATGGTCTGCTCAGATCCTGAGGACGGTGCTGGACGACCGGGCTCTCGCGGCTCGACGGATCGCCCTCTGGCCGGAGACTTTCGCCGCCGCGGAGGAGATCGATGTGAGCATCCGGGGTGATGGTGACTTCGGAACGAAGTCCCTGTTCGCTCCGAATGTCCTCATCGACGTGCCGGCGGATGTGCGTGCCAGACGTCTGCGCGCCGTGATCGCGGAGGTGGGTGGACTCGTCCTCGATCCCCCGCCGCTGGCGCGACGTCTCCGGTGGACGGAGTCTTCCGCGCAGCTCTGCTGGTCCGTGCTAGGCGAGTCGGGTGATCTCGACTGCCGCATCGAGATCACCCCAGTCTTCCCCCGACGCGTCCAGCGACTTGAGATCACGGTCGCGAAGACGGAGGAGCGTGCGATCGTGGGTCGCTCCTACACGCCCGTCGTGGTCGATCATTGAGTACCCGGAGCGGAGTTCGTATCCGCGTACGAGGGCACCTCCGCTCTCTGTTCACATGTACGGTCACCCACCGCGGAGAGTGGTTCATCATGAAAGACGAAGTCCTACCGGACGATTGGAGTTGAGGATGACATCTACGGCGACCAGCGAGGTGACAGTCCAGAGATGGACGCCGCCGCTGTGGATGGGCTTCCTCGCCCGAAGAGGGACGCGCTTCCTCGTCTCGCTGTGGGTTCTGGTCACCGCATCCTTCCTGATGATCCATCTTGTCCCGGGCGACCCAGTGAGGATCGCATTGGGTCGTTCCGCCCCCATCGAGACGGTCGAGGCCCGTCGTCAGGCCCTCGGACTCGATCAGCCTCTTCTCACCCAGTACTTCGGCTACCTCCGCGGCGTCATCACCGGTGACTTCGGGACCTCGATCATCACGGGACTGCCGGTCTCGGATGTGATCGCCGTCCGTCTCCCCGCAACCATGGAGCTCGCCCTCTTCGCGTTCGCGCTCATCATCGTGATCACGGTTCCCCTGGGCACTATCTTCGCCGTGCTAACCCGCGGTGACCGCCATCCGCGTACAGAGGTCGGTTTCGCGGCGGCATCGATTGCGGTCGCCGCGCTACCGACCTTCCTCACCGCGACGGTGCTTATCACCGTCTTCGCTGTGGGCCTGAACTGGCTACCAGCCGCGGGTCGCGACGGCCTTCCCTCGTTGGTCCTTCCCGTCGTCGCGCTTTCAATCGGCCCGATCGCCGTGCTCACCCGCATCCTCCGCGTCGACATGCTCGGGGTACTCGAACGCGACTTCATCCGCACAGCGCGCGCCAAGCGGCTCCCATGGCTGCGCATCTACCTCGTGCACGCCCTGCCCAACGCCTGCACGGCGACGCTGACCGTCGCAGGTCTCCTCTTCTCGGGGATGATCGCCGGCACGGTAATCGTCGAGAACGTGTTCGCCTGGCCGGGGCTCGGCTCCACCATCGTCTCCGCGATCCAGCAGAAGGACTTCCCGCTCGTCCAGATGATCGTGCTCGTACTCGGAGCCCTGATCCTGCTCACCAACCTGATCGTGGATCTGATCCTCGCTCTGATCAACCCGCGCTCACTGATCAGGGGGCAGTGACATGAAAGACATCGACATGAAGCCCAGCGACCCGCAGTACCGCACCGGGACTCTCAAGCAAGTCGTCGGCGCCACGAAGTTCCAGACGTCGGCGCCGAGATCCCAGCCGAAGTGGATCGCGCTGATGCGTACCCCCCTCGGCGCTATCTCCGTGACGATGCTCACGGTGCTGATGCTCGTCTCCGTTCTCGCACCCTGGCTGCTCGGAGACATCGCCTCCGCGCAGGATGTCGCCTCCGCTCAGCAGGGACCTTCCCTGGAGCATCTCTTCGGCACGGACGCCCTCGGTCGCGACATCTTCGCGCGCACCCTGGTCTCCACCGGCTTCACGCTTGTGCTTGCCGTGGCGGCGACTCTCGGCGGCGTAGCGCTTGGCTTCCTCCTCGGGATCGCCCCGCTGTTCCTCCCGCGGCCAGTGGGGCGCCTGGTGATGGCGCTGGTCGACATCGTCGTCGCATTCCCGGGCCTGCTTCTCTCGCTGTTCTTCGCGACGATCTTCGGCGTCGGGATGACCGGCGCCCTCCTGGCTGTGGCGATCGGAATTGCGCCCGGTTTCTCGCGCCTCACCTACACCTCCGCGACCGCGGTGGCAGGACTCGACTTCGTCGCAGCCGCCCGCGTCTCGGAGGTCAGGCGCACCCGCATCTTGTTCCGCCACCTGCTGCCGAATATCGGCGACACACTCGCCATCAACGCGACCATGCTCGCCGGCGAGGCGCTGCTTGCCTTCGCCTCGCTGTCCTTCCTCGGCATTGGCGTGCAGGCGCCGCAGTACGACTGGGGACGGATCTTCAACGAGGGGCTGGCGCTGCTGTATGTGAACCCGCTGGCCGTGCTCGGCCCGGGAATCGCGATCCTCTTCGGCGGACTCGCATTCAATCTCCTCGGCGAGGCGGTGGCACAGGTGATCGGAGTGCGCACCCGCTGGGGCTCCTCGCGCCGGCGGGAGAAGCTGCTTGAGGGCGCTCCGCATGCGACGCCGGAAACTCAGGCCGCCACCGACGTGCTGCGGGTGAAAGACCTGCGGGTCGCTCTGCCGCATGCGGACGGCTGGCTGTGGCCCGTGCGCGGTGTCGGCTTCTCGATTTCGGCCGGACAGTCCGTAGGCCTAGTCGGAGAGTCGGGGTCCGGGAAGAGCATGACGGCCATGGCGATCTCGCAGCTGATCGAACGGCCGACACGCGTGCTCGTCGACGAGCACGTCTTCCTCGGCACGTCGCTGCCCGACAGCGCTCAAAGTGACAAGCGCGCACTGCTGGGGACCCGGCTCGCGGTGGTGTTCCAGGATCCGATGACCTCCTTCAACCCCTCTCAGCGCATCGGTACCCAGCTCGCCGAGGTGTCTCGACAGCACGGCGGCCTCTTCCGACGTGCCGCCTGGCGCCGCGCCGTCGATCGCCTCGACGCCGTGCACATCACAGACCCCGAGAAACGCGCGAGCCAGTACCCGCACGAGTTCTCCGGAGGGATGCGCCAGCGCGCCATGATCGCGATGGGCCTCATGGGCGAGCCCTCGATGATCGTGGCGGACGAGCCGACCACTGCTCTCGATGTAACCGTGCAGCGGAAGGTCCTCGATCTTCTCGACGAGGCGAAGTCGTCCCGGTATGCCGCGCTGCTGCTCATATCGCACGACATCGACCTCGTCGCACGGCATTGCGACCGCGTGATGGTCATGTATGCCGGACGCGTCGTCGAGTCCCTCCCAGCAGAGAGCCTCGCGGCCCGCTCGCGGCATCCATACACGCGCGCCCTTCAGGCGTCGGTGCCGACCTTCGGCACCGACCGCGCTAAGCCGCTCGCCGTGATCCCCGGGCGCCCGCCGCGATTGACTGAGATCGGCGCCGGCTGCGCATTCGCTGCCCGATGCCTGAACGCCACTGCCGAATGCTTCGAGCTCGATCCCGCGCTCGAGCCGATCGAAGAGGGGCACGCCGTGGCCTGCTGGAACCCCGTCGACCTTCCGGAAGCTCCCCCGGCAGAGCCTTCCGTCGTGAATGCCGGTGAAAAGCGATGAGCGCCCTCGTCTTCGACAGCGTCAGCATCCGATACGGCACTGCTGGCTCAGCGGCGACGATCGTCCGCTCATCCTCGCTGGAAGTCCCGTATGGCCGAATCGTGGGACTGGTTGGAGAGTCGGGGTCGGGCAAGTCCACCCTCGCCAAGGCCGCAGTGCGGCTAGTCGAACCGTTCGAAGGTCGGGTGACACTAGGCGGGCACGACATCCGCAGCCTTCCGCGCGGATCTCGCCCCATCCACATGGTGTTCCAGGATCCTTTCTCCTCCCTCAACCCCCGCATGAGCGTCGGCGAGTCGATCGCCGAGGCCATCCGTCCAGGACGGTTTAATCGTGCGGGCCGTGGTCGAGAGGTGGAGCGGCTGCTGGAATTGGTGCAACTCGACCCGCGGCTCGCCCACGTGCTCCCGCACGAGATGTCCGGCGGCCAACGCCAACGAGTGGCCCTCGCCAGGGCGCTCGCTGCCGAGCCGAAGGTGGTGGTCGCCGACGAGATGACCTCTGCCCTCGACGTCTCGGTGCAGGGTGCGATGCTCAACCTCATCAAGGCGCTCCGTTCTGCACTCGACTTGGGGGTGCTCTTCATCTCCCATGACCTCGCAGTCGTGCGCTACGTGTGCGATGAGGTTGCGGTGATGCAAGGCGGAGTGATCGTCGAGCGGGGCCCTGTCGAGCAGGTCATCGACGACCCGCAGCATCCGTACACCCGCGCGCTGCTTGCGGCAGCCGGGCATGAATCCGAAGTCGTCAATAGGAGAGGACCCCAGGAATGATCAAGGATGCCGCACGCACCCTGCACGAGCGAAGCCTCGTCGCCGATGCGCACAACGACCTCCTGCTGAGCGTCTGCGGGCGCCCGGTCACGCAGTGGCCGGGATACTTCGCGGACCGCTGGCTGCCGCAGCTGCACGACGGCGGCGTGAACTTGCAGGTGCTGCCTGTCTGGGTAGAGACGCGCCATCAGCCCGAGTCTGCGCTGCGGTACACCCTAAGGATGATCGAGTGCGCGCACCGCATCTGCGAGGCCAACCCCGAGACCACGACGCTGTGTCTCGACGGCGCAGACATCCGCGGTGCCCTCGAATCCGATCGGATCGCGATGATTCTCGCGCTGGAGAGCGCTCCCGGCATCGACCACGACGTCGAGCTGTTCGAGACGATGCACCGACTTGGTGTGCGCATCGCCTCCATTGCACACACCGGACGCAGCGCGCTTGCGGACGGCAGCGAGGAGGACGCGACCGGCAGCCGGCTGACGTCCTCCGGCATCGAGGCCGTGCACGAGATGAACCGGCTCGGCATGATCTTCGACATCAGCCACCTCGGCGTCGGCGGGGTGGAGCATGTGCTCGAGCTCACAGACAGGCCGGTGATCGCGACGCATTCCGGAGCGCGCGCGGAGTTCGACCACCACCGCAACCTCAGCGACGCGCAGCTGCGCGCGGTACGCGACAATGGCGGCATCGTCTGCGCCAACTTCTACGCCGGATTCCTCGACGACACCGAACACACGTTGGACCGGCTGATAGACCACGTGGAGCACCTCGTCGAGGTCGTCGGCATCGGACAGGTCGGGATCGGACCAGACTTCATCTCGGAGGTGCTCCACGACACCGTGCCTCCGTGCTGCGAGGACGACCTGGCAAACGACGTCTACATCCCCGGTCTTGAGGGTCCGCGCGGTCTCCCGCTGTTCACCGAGGGACTGCTGGCCCGGGGATGGGTGACGGACGACGTTGCGGCCGTGCTCGGACGCAACCTGTCCGACTTCCTGCAGCGCGAACTCGGAGCACGCGCATGACCAGCGATGAGCGGTACGACGGCGACCTGGCGGCGCAGATCGCTCGATACGAGATCCCTGGGGCGTCGATCGCGGTCTTTCGCGGCTCCGATCTCGCCGTGGACGCGGCCGGAGTACTCGACGCCGAGAGCGCCGCGCCCGTGCACCCCGACTCGATCTTCGAGATCGGGTCCGTGACGAAGGTGTGGACCGCGACGCTGATTCTGCAGCTCGCCGACGAGGGGATCCTCGACCTCGACGCCCCGGTCCGCGGCGTGCTGCCGGATTTCCGGATCGCCGATGCGGATGCAGCAGCGCGCGTCACTCCGCGTCACCTCCTCACGCACTCTGGAGGCTTCGAGGGCGACGTATTCGCCGACACTGGTGAGGGCGAGGAAAGCCTCGAACTGTTCCTGGCGGAACTCGCCGACGCACCCCAGTACTTCTCGCCGGGAGAGATGTTCTCCTACAGCAACGCCGGCTTCTGCGTCCTCGGGCGCATCGTCGAGGTGTTGACCGGCGGATCCTACGATCAGGCCCTAGCCGACCGAGTGATCAGCCCGCTTGGCCTGACCGACGCTCATCCGCAATATGCGGCGGCGTTGGCATCCCGGACGGCAAAAGGGCACCGCTACGGCGACGACGGCCTATGGACCCCGACCTCCGACCGGTTGCCCCGCTCCTGGGCGCCAGCGGGAACCCGGCTCGCGATGACGGCCGCGGATCTGGCCCGCTTCGGCGTCGCGCACATCCGCGCGCATGTCTCCGGGAGCCCTTTAGGAAATGCGCTCCTTGCCGCGTCGAGTCTCGACGGCATGCAGACGAAGCAGCCCGTGGCCGTGCCTGATCTAGCCGGACAATGGCCTGAGTTCCGCGGCCTTGGCTGGGAGATTGACGACTTCGACGGAACGATCGTGCTGGGTCACGACGGCGACACGATCGGTCAGCACGCGTTCCTGCGCGTGATCCCGTCGCTCGACCTCGCTGTGGTCGCGCTCACAAACGGCGGCAACGCGCATGCCTGGTTTACCGAGTTCTTCGAGAATGTCCTGGTGCGAGAGACCGGCGGGCGGATCGCAAGATCGTCCGGCGCGGGGAGGACACCCGCCCCGGCGCCCGCGGACCTCGTCGGCAGCTACGCCGGCGTCTCGGTGCGCTGGACCGTGTCCGCACGGCCGGAGGGCGGCCTAACCCTCCTCCGGGAGCCGCAGGGGTTCGTCGCGGCCTTCCAGGAGCCGTCGGTCGCGGAACTGGTTCACGTCGCCGGGCGCACGTTCGTCACCGTTGACGATGACCCGGTCGCGTACTCATTCCTCGGGGACAGCGGTCCCGCCATCTACCTGCACAGCGGGCGCGCCTACCCGCGCATCGCTGTCCACGCCTGAGCTCAGGCATCGAAAGCGCCCCAACCCGATCCACCATCCGAACCGACCTTGAACTAAGAGAACCTCTCGCCCGAGAGAGAACGGAGCACATCGTGAGAAGAACGACTGCTGTGGTAGCCATCGGCTGTCTTGCCGTAGTCCTGGCAGGCTGTGCAGGCGCCGGCGGTGCCGGAGGCGGCGACGATGCCGCCCTCGTGGACGGCCAGACCTTCACCGTGGTCATCCCAGATGACCCGGGAACCCTCGATCCGGCCTTGTCGCTGTCGTCTGATTCGCGGCAGATGAGCCGCTTTCTCTACGACACCCTCACGCTAGCCGCCACCGACGGCTCGGCGGAACCCAACCTGGCCGAGACGTGGGAGGCGACGACCACCGAAGCCGAGTTCACGCTGCGCAAGGGCATCACCTGCAGCGACGGAACCGAGCTCACCGCTGAGACGGTCGCCGCGAACATCAACTTCATCGCCGACCCGGAAAACGGGTCTCCACTGCTCGGAATCGACGTGCAGCCAGGAACGGTGGCCATCGCAGACAACGCCGCGGGCACGGTGTCGGTGCAGAGCGGAGCCCCTGACCCGTTCCTGCTTCGCGGCCTCAGCAACGTGCGCATCGTCTGCCAGGCCGGCCTGGATGACCGGTCGCTGCTCCGTGCCGGATCCGCGGGCACGGGACTCTTCACTCTGACGAAGGCGGCGGCAAACGACCGTTACACGCTCACCCGACGTGACGGCTACGAATGGGCTCCCGGAGACGGCGAGTTCGACACGAAGGGCCTGCCCGAGACCGTCGTCTTCCGCGTCGTCGACAGCGAGAGCACGAGCGCTAACCTCCTGCTCTCCGGCGAGGTGAACGCGGCTCGCATTACAGGCACCGACACCGCGCGGCTCCAGGCGGCGAATCTTCGCGAGGTGGCGTACGCCTCCGCGATCGGACAGCTCTGGTTCAACGAGGCTGCGGGGCACCCGACCAGCGATGAGCAGGTGCGCAAGGCGCTGCTCGCCGCGTTGGACCTCGAGGACCTCCGCACCGTGCTCACCGACGGCAAAGGTACCCAGCCCGAGCGCTTCAGCGCGACGGAGCCTTCCGTGTGCCAGGGCGATCTCATCGATGGCATCTTCCCGAAGTTCGACGCGAAGGTCGCGGCCACGCAGCTCGACGAGGCCGGCTGGAAGGCCGCAGACGGAGGCATCCGCGAGAAGGACGGCACTCCGCTCTCCATCAAGGTTCTCTATCCGGCCGCGGAAGGTGCGCGGATGGTGGCGAGCATGGAGTTCGTCCAGACAGCGTGGACTGCGGTCGGCGTCGACGTCGAGTTGGTCGCAGCGAATGACGCCCTGATCGGCCAGGCACTGGACGAGACAGGTGATTTTGACGTGCACTTCGTGAACACCGGTCTGCAGTTGCCTAGTCAGCTCGTTCCGTTCGTGTCGGGCGACGGCCCAGGCGCGGGCCTCAACGCCGGACTCATCGATAACCTCGACTACCTCGCCCATGTCGAGGCGGCCACGCAGCTTCCCGGCGCAGAGGGTTGCGAGGAGTGGAATGCTGCGGAGACCGCCTTGTACGAACGGGCGGACCTGGTGCCCTTCGCGAACCAGCAGCGCATCTGGTTCTCCAAGAATGCGTCGTTCGAACTGCGGGAGGGTACGATCTCGCCCACCACGGTCCGGATGCGAGCGAACTGATTCAAACCCGGGGCCGCGGTGGACTGAACTGCCGCGGCCCCCGCTGGTCGGTAACGCATGCCCCGCATGATGAGCCCTCGCTTAGTGCGCCGCCCGTCTCGGGAATCAGTACACCAACCGCGCAGGCACTGTCGGCGCCCCCGCAGCTCCCCGCCCGTGCTCGAGCGACTTGGTCCCCTCAACGTCGCCGACAACGTCGAAGCCCGCAGACTTGACGACCATGTCGGAGAGAACTGGACGCTCAGCGACGTGACGCACGGCATGTGGCACGCCTCGCACCCCAGAAGCATTCCCGAGGACTGCGGTCATCTTCTCCGGCCTGTCCGGGGCGAACGGCACCGACCCGGCGTCCAGATAATATGCCCACTCCCAGACGTTCGTTGCGTTCGAATCACCCAAGTAGCCGGGTCCGGTCGGTCGTTCGACGGGGAGCCTGCGGAGGTCGACTGACGCACTATCCCCGCTGGGAAACAGGTCCGTCCAGCTCGCTACCGCGACGCGAGCGGCGGTCGGGTCGCGGTGCGTCCCGGGGTACGCGCGCACGGCCCTTTGGATGTCCTGCTTCACCTTTCGAAGAACCTCGCGCGGTGCCTGAGACGCAAGTTCTCGGCGGGGCGCGACGACGAAGAGAACGCACAGCCCGGTGCGCGCCAGAGAGCGTCGGTGCAGGATACGGACGAGCTTCTCGACTTTGTCATAGAACCACCGACCGTGCGCGGAAGCGGTGACTTCGACAGCAATGCGCAGGCCATCGGTACGGACAAGGGTGAGGTCAGACCCACCCTTGGCACCAGTCGTCGGAACGGGGTCACCTACACCTGCATATGCGAGCATCGCCATGGTGCTGAGCTTCTCGCCGAGCACCGTTCCGACGTTTCCGAACTCCGCCATGCGAAGCCCGAGTTCGGTCGACAAGATGTTGTGGCGGGCGAACTGTCGGTCGGCGTCGAACCTCGTCCCAGCGGTGGTGGAAACCCACTCGACGTACGACATCTGTGCTTCGAGATCCCGAAGCACCCTGCCAGGTTTCGCAGGTCGAACGAGGCACCCGTCTCTAGTCCGCTCACCGGGAAGGAACATCGCTCCCATCTGGCACAGTTCGACGAGGCCGGCGTTCCACATCGCAGAGAGGAGCGACCGCTCCCCAGATGCGAACTTTCGAATGTCGACGAGCGCTTCCAGCTGCTCGACACTCATCGTTCTCCACTGGTCGAGTGCCGCGATAACGCGGTACACCCGCTCGCGGTTGCGGGACGAGAGCACTCGTTCGCGGGCGTCCTCCTCCGGCATCCGCAACCACGACGGCGGAGTGACGAACTCAGCTGTTGCCATCGCGCGCACGTCAGCGGCGGAATACCAGTCGCCGGTAGATCCGGTCCGCCACATGCTCGACCAGAACGGGTCGGCGCGCAGCGCTGCCCGACGCGGATGCAGCGGCGTACGGGAGGGGAGGTGGGCGAGTGGGGTTGTTAGCATCATCGCGAGTACCTCGACGTAGAAAGAACGAACCTGGGCGCCCACGCCGCCTTGTCGAAGCGGCCTTCGTCACCTGCAACCGGGCGGAATGCGGAGCGCATCATGACCGAGCCGTCCAGGGCCGAGTTGAAGTCTGCCGTCGTGCGCGGACCGCTGAGGTGTGTATCCATGAGCTCCCATTCAGTGATGTCGTAGCGGAGTAAACGGGAGGGTCTTCGGCCCGTCTATCCCTCTATGCGCGGCGTTCAGAAGCGTGATCGTGAAACCGAAGAATGACTGTCGCAGATCCACGCATTATGCCCACGCCGGGTCAGTTCGTTCCCTTCGTCAGCTCACCTCCCAGGACCCGGTTCTCGTTCGCTGGTAAAACGTGCGAATGAATCGGGTTGCACATCCTGCCTCTTCATGTGTCCTGCTCACGCCCCTCGTGCGCGGCGGGGCAGGCAGTTCGAGACCGTGTTGATCAGTCGAGCCGACATCATCGTGCAACGCGGTGCCGAGTAAAGGGGGACGAAGCGCACTGATTCGTGCCTCGTGACTGAACGCTGTTTTCACTGTCATCCGGCCGCCGGTATTTCTTCACAACCCCATGCGTCCCGGCGCTTCATGTGCACGTCGCGTTGCGCCTCGACGCTCGAGTCGAAGAACACCGTCTGCACGATGCCATCGAGGCTGAATCGCGAACCGCACCGACCCAGCCGAACATCGCGCGTCACCCCGCACCTCTCCGTCACATACAGTCGGGGGCGACGCGATTGAGCGACCGACCGACGACCAACCGAACGACACGGTCGAGCGAAGCGAGCACCGAGACGTGAGGGCAGGGCGGAGGGAGGGAGCTCTCTTATTATGTGCCCGCGAGTCTGTTCGTCCGCAGCCTGTTCCTGCATGCGGACCGAACCGCTGTCGCGCTCGGGCGCGCTGTCGCTCGCGTGGGCTGGCGCCGCGATGCTCCAGTTTGACTCCGATCTCGGAATGCCGGACTCAGTTTCTCAATGCCACGACGGCAGCTGACTCTATTGAGAGTCCGGGGAGATAGGCCGCTATGAACTCCATGCCCAAGCGACGTGCCGGGCGTCACGCATTGCTTCTTCCAGGCGCCCGTTGTAGAGGTACTCGATGTTGCGAGGAGGATCCGCATCGGGCAGCTCGACGTTCAACCACTGAGTCCAGGTCCAGGGGCTAGTGGTCCCCGTCTGCAAGATGAGGAGCACCTCGTTCAATCCTGCGACCACGGTCCCGTTGTGGATCTGGAACGACGGGAAGAGCACGGTGCCTTCCTCGGTGCGCAGCATGAGAAGACGCATATGCTCACCGGCTTCGACGACATCAGCCTCGCTCCAACGGAGAGTGCGCGCCATGCTCGCCACCGTGTAGCAAGGGCCTACGATCCTCGCCCACGGGTTCGGCTGCTCGTCTTCCGTCATGGCGTGCCTTCCGCGCCTTTCTCAGGGAGGCGCGTGTGCCGTCGAACAACGTCTTCGGTGAGCTCGTCGAGGGTGCGTCGACCGTCGACATAGTCCTGTGCGTCATGCAGTGCTTCCGGCGACGGGGCCAGCCCGTCCACGGCCATCGAGTCCATCGATTTCACCACGCTCACCGCACGCCTCTCACGCTCGACGCGCTCGTCCTCCCATTGCTCTGCGTAGCCACGGATGATGCTGAGGTGCGGAACGGTCATCCGCAGCGTATTCATGTCGAGGAAGCCGATGTTCCCATTCTGCCCGTCCCGCCCGAGGCTCGCGACGCGGCGACCATCCTCTGTTCTACCTCCTGCCGCGACATGCATGTGGCCGTGCGCGAGAAGCTCGGGGCGCACGGCGTCCCACACTGCGGTGATCCGAGCGCGGGATGCCGCGGACGCCTCGAGCGCCTCAGCCGGCCACCCGTGAGGATTGGTGCGCAGGATCTCTCGAACCGGATGGACAGGTGTGCCTGCAGGACCTTCGTGAGTGAGCATGAGATCCGAAGGCCCGCCCGCGATGGCCTCGGCCACGTGGTGGTCAGTGACGGCTTCCTCCGGGAACCAAGTCGAGCCCTCGATCCGCGACTGCCGGTCGATGGAAGCGGCTCCGCCGAGCGACAGGACACGACGGCCACCGATGGTCATCCGCATCGGTCGAGGGAGTAGCCAGATGATCTCTGAGACGCGGATCGCCTCGCCCGGATACTGATTCTGCAACTTGGTGACCTTGTCCCACGGTTCGTGGTTGCCGAGGGTGACGTAGATGCGCTCGATGCTCGTCTCGGAGAAGGCCTCGTCAGTCTCGGTCGGTGGCATCTGCCAGTCACCGAGATGCAGCACCGTGCGCACGTCGGGCGCGAGGAATGGGAGCGCTCGAGACAGCATCCGCGCCCAGCCCAGGTTTCTGTGCCAGTCACCGCACACTGCCACGCGCTGGTCCGGTAGCTCGATGTGATCGACGTGCTCCACGACTCTCATTGGTCACAGCTCATAATCGGAACCTGAGTCTCTGCGCCGCGAGTGCCTTTCGGGTTGTCGCGCGATCTCCTGTCGCCGTCTGCTTCGCGAGCTCGGGCACGCGCCTTCGAGCGCTCGTGGAACCGTCGGGCTGTCCTGAGGCTGTGTGCTACCCCTGGTTCCCAGGTGATCCACCCGCTGCGTCGCCACTGGATGGCCACATGGCGACGGAACTGCTTCCGAACCTGAACGCGCGATTTGGAGTTCACGCCCTCTGGCCACTCTGGATAGAGGTCACCCGCGTCGAACAGCTCGCGGAACACTTGGGAGAACGACGGTCCCCGTCCGGTCGCCTTGACGACTCTGGCGACGTAGATCGCTGCCCGGCGCCCGTACAGGTCGGCCTGCCTCTTGTCGGTCAGTTCTTCGAACCTCCGGCTCCACGCCTCCGGAGGCGGGGGAGCGGACGCGATCCACCAGGGGGGAGTGGAATGTGACACAGGCAAATCTCCTCAGGGGATCATCTCGCGGGCGAGCGCTGTTGACGCGATGCGCCCTTGAGTGCGGTGTCGACGATTATGCCACATAGAAAAGGTCATGGATCAGTGCCTTCTCGCAAGGCTTGTTCAGTGAGCAGGCGATCATCTTCCACCGACGACTGGGCGGAGTTCGCCAAAGGGATGGGTATCCGGCTTCATCGGTTCCGGATCGACCGGGGCCTTTCTCAGGAATCGGTCGCCTACCGCGCAGGTCTGACCCGCTACACCTATCAGCGCTATGAGCGAGGCGTGTCCCAGTCTGGTCAGGCGGCCAATCCCTCCCTGCGCAGTCTGATCGCGCTCTCGCAGGTCCTTGAGATTCGGCTCGATGAACTCCTGCCGTCGGATCTCCCCGACGTGACCACGCGATAGAGCAACCAGGTCGCTGGATGAGGCTGAAGCACCCTTGACGGCCAACCTGATCGGAGCAGCGCGCTCGACTGCTGACCACGTCGCCATCTGGTGGGAGCGCGGTCGACGTCCGACCTTTCGGGGCCTCTGGTACGGATGCATGAGCCCGGATGCCTTCGCGGCCAGGCATCCCGCAGTTGTGAGCTGACCACTGCGAGCCTTTCCTCCGTGTGATTCCGCAGACCTCAGTGTCCAAGCGCAGTGACAGCTCTAGAAGCGACTCAGGTTACTGGAGAGGTTGAGGAACGTCGTCCGTCGCAGTGGGATGTCACCGATTGTGCACTCACTGCGCGCTGAGCAGGTAGTCCGCGTCTTTCTGGGTGAACTTGGCGTGCAGTTGATCGGCCCGAACTGTGCTCAATGGGCATGGTGATCCGCTGGGTTCGGATTCGATGTCTGATCTGGCCTCGGCTTCAGCCGGGCACGACCCAGCTGCCGAGCAGGCCGAGCGGTGGTGTCTGAGCCGTTCGTCTTCTCCGAAGCACGCGCATAGGGGCAGCGTCGCACCCGCTCCGGCGGTGTCGTCTCCAGGCAGAACAGCTCCGCAACTCGACTACATCTCGAGTTTTCGGACCTCGCGCATAGGGGGCACATCGCTCGCCGGAAGGGGAGCGACACGACCCGCTCACACCGCCCGGTGGAGCAACAGCCGCAGACCAGTGGCTGTCCAACTCCAGGAAGACGAACATGTCCAATACCCACACCGCCGCGGACAGCGGCACCATCACCCCCTTCACCATCCCTGACCCCGCTGGCGTTGGTCGCGCTAGCGAGCCTTCGACCGGACAGGCCCTCGACGGTACCTGGAGGCCCCGACGGGCCGACACCGGCGCGGAGGCACCGCGTGAGGGGCTGGCCACGCCCAGCTCCTCACGCATCCACCTCATCGCACCTGACCTGACCGTGCTCGAGCTCGACAAGGTCGGAGTCCCGGCCAGACGACTCGAGGGAGGCGCGGTCGACGTCGTGCTCGGAGACGGACTCGCGGCGTTCCGCCTCCCCTCCCACAACGACGAGTGGTTGCACGACGCCATCGGGAGCACGGGGGCGCAGAAGGTCCTCGACAGCATCGAGTGGGTCGAGGAGGACAACGACTGGAAGTACCTCCTCGTGTGCATCGACGACTCGTCCACGATGCCGGCGCACGCCACCATCCAGTCGGGGCAGCGTGTCGCCGAGCTGATGACGACCGGAGTCGTGCCGTTGGCGGACCTTGCCCACGGCACTCGAGGCGCGGTCACGACGCTGACGGAGCCCGAAGCGCTCCGTCTGGGGGCGATGCTCGACTGGGGCTCCGAGGTATCGACGGCTCCCACCCCGTACGCGGTCGACCTTCGAACGCTCCCCTCGCACGTCGCGGTAGCGCGCGATGAGTACAACCGAGCGAACCCGTCCCTCACCGCTCGCGACGGACAGCTGCTCACCGCATTCGACCTCATCGACGAGGTGCCGGAGAAGGCACTCGAGGTTCTCGAGAAGACCGGGGTCTTCAACCACCGCAGCCCCTACATCTGGGGAGCCACTCGACAGAACGTCGCCATCGACGAAACGGTCGACCGGATGGTGACGCGCATCGCCGACATCATCGCGACCGCAACCCAGCAGGCAGACAGCCGACTTCCGCTGGTCTTCACCGAACCGGGGACTGCGGGAAGCAGCGCCCGCCTGGTCAGCGTCACCCCCTCGGGTGAAGTCATCCGCTGGGACACGCAGCAGGACGTGCACGTCCTGCTGCTGCACGCCATCCAGCCCATGACCACCACCAAGGACGGACAGCGCCCGACGAGCAACATCCCGAGCGGCCTGCTGGGTGCGGTGCTGATGCGCCTGCGCGCCGTGTGCCCGGTCGTCGAACACATCGTGTTCGAGCCGTCCATCATCGGTGACCGTCTCGTGACGACGCCCGGGTATCACCCCGCCGAGCGCACGGTCCTCATCATGCCTCACCGCGCTCGCGCACGGTGGGAGGGCCAGTACGAAGTCCCGGAACACCCGACCGAAGACGACGCGCAGCGCGCGTTCGAGAAGCTCGACGAGCTGTGCGCAGACTTCCCCTGGGCTGGCCCGCGCGACCGTGCCAGGATGATGGCGGCGATGCTCACGAGCGCAGCCCGCTCGGCCGTGACCATGAGCCCCGGCTTCGCCTGGGATGCCTCGGAGCCCGGAACCGGCAAGAGCTACGCCGCTCAGGCATGCCGGCTGCTCGGGCAGGGTTCGAAGGCGTTGACTGCGTGGACCCTCGGTCGCGGCGCGGACGTCGAGAACGAGAAGCGACTCGGCGCCGCCCTGCTCACCAGGTCCACGCGTTTCTTCCACAACGACGAGGTCCGTGGTCCCCTCGGCAGCCCATTCATCGGAAAGGTCATCACCGCCGAAGACGGAGCCGAAACCATCCGCGAGCTCGGTGTCAGCCGACTCATCCCCGTCACCGGCATCATCACGACTGCGTGCGGGAACAACATCACCATCGCAGACGATGGTCCCCGGCGGTGGGTCACCATCCGCATGGAGAAGCCGCTCTTCCAGATGGCCCTCGGACGCGACTACACGCACCCCGACCTGGCCGGCTACATCGCCGAGAACCGCCCCGCACTCGTCGCCGCCGCTCACACTATGGTGCTGCGCGCCATTCAGCAGGGACCCGCGTTCGACATCCCCACGATGAACTTCTCGTCCATCTGGTCGGAGCGAATCCTCGGAGCTCTGAGCTGGGTGAGGAAGGGTGAGACGTCTGTCGCGACCCAGGCCATCGAAGGATGGGAGAAGGACGTGGCCGGCGCCGACCCGATGGTGGAGGCATGGGGACCCGCGCTCGAGTACGCATGGAAGGTGGTGGACCGCCCGCTGGCGGCCAGCGAGTTCGCCATGGCGGTCTTGACCAGTCCGCTCGACCTGTATGTCCCGGAAGACCTGACCGGAGTCGGTCCCAGGCAGCGCGGGGCACGCTGGTCCCAGGCGCTGAAGGGTCTGCGCGGTCGCAAGGTCTTCGTCGGCGAGCGCGTGTTCATCGTCAACGTAGTCGACAACAACGGTCGCCTCCGATTCCAGGTCAACGCGCACGACATCCGCGCCCTCCACCGGGGCGAAGTCGAACCGCTCGTACGAGAACCGCTCACGCCCGACGAGCGGAAAGCACGCGACGCGCGCATGAAGAGGGAGGTGTACTGATGCGGTACCTCACGCCTACCTCCGGAGCGGACTTCATCGCCTGGCTCGACAACGCACCCAAGCCGGTGGTCGGATACGTCCGCGCGAACGAACTCATCATCGCGGGGGAGTGGACCGTGGACCTCCGCGCTCACGGCGCCTACGTCGAGCAGCTCTGGACCGACTTCGCTCCCGACCATAGGCTCTGGACCCGGACCTCATCCGTGACCGAGCTCATCAAGAAGAGCGGTGTGCCCGGCTGGATGTGGGTACGCAACGCGACGACACCGTGGCTGGTCCACCACAGCTCCAAGGGAGCCGAGCCGACTGGAACCGCAGAGGCCTTACTGAGCGCGGCGCGCACCGACCCCAGCGCCGGACGCTACGCCATCGAGACCTCACGCTTCGAGGCGGTGCTCGCCAACGCCACCGCGCGAGGCATTCGAGTCGACGTCGAGCAGCTCGACGCGGTGGTCAACGGGATGGAGGGCGTCCGTCGGCAGGTGCAGGACCTGATGACGTTCGACCCGGTGGACCGGGCGAACCAGGCAGCGGTCGTGCGCTGGCTTGCGGAGCGCGGCGTCCATGTCGACGGCCCGTCCAGCGATGACTGGGGAGGTCGCCGAGTCGAGAACGATGCCGCGGCCCTCGCAGCCGCTGACATGTACGAGAACGTCCTGCACATCCGGCGACGTCTCCCCAAGGCGCGCGAGCTCAAGGCAGCGACGCGACGTGGGAAGGTGCACACGAAGCTGACACCGTTCGCGCAGGTCAGCGGTCGCGTGTCGTCGACGGGCCCCGCGCTCAACAACGTCGCGAAGGACATGCGTTCCCTTCTCGTCGCGCGTCCCGGGCATGTGCTCGTCACCGCGGATTATGACGGGGTCGAACCGAGGGTTCTGGCTGCTCTCAGCGGGGACGAGGTGCTCGCGCACGACCTGGCCAACGGTGACCCGTATGTGAGTGCGGCTGAGCGTGCCGGGTTCAACGGAGTGGAGTTCCGGAAGACCTTCAAGCTCATCATGATTTCCACGATGTACGGTGCGACCGCGGGACGCACTGCACGCATGCTGGGAAGCTCCACGTCGGAGGCGCATGCCGTCCGAAACTCACTGTGGGACCCATACCCCGTCGCCAAGAACTGGCTCAACGCCCAGCGCGGCACCGAACGGTTGCGGCTCGAGAGCGGGCGGATGATGGGCATCGTCGAGAGGAAACATGCCCGAGCGAACCTCCTCATCCAGTCGACCGCGTACGACCTGTTCCAGAAGTCCGCGCTCGACGTTCACGACAACCTCCCGGCCGGAGCGCACATCTGGCTGCCCATGCACGACGAGCTCATCATCGAAACCCCGGAGCGGGAGGTGGAGACCGTGATGGATGTGCTCGGACGGTTCATGCCGACGAGATGCCGCGAGGTCGCCATCAACGCCTCACCGGTCGTCCTCGGACCGCATTGGCGAGCCCTCTGAGCACGCTCGAACGGAGGCGTCGGGGCGGACGAGACCTCACCGTCCGCCCCGACGAGCAGCCGACGAGATGGTCTCGCTCCGGTACCCGAGATGCACAAAGCCCATCGGTGACTCTGTCGTGACCACGTTCCCGACGCGCACCGCGCATAGAGAAGCAAAGGGCAAGAGCCCGACCCCGCACACACGAAAGAGGAATTAACCATGAACGCATACGAAGCCGCCGACTTCATCGAGGAGTGCCAGCTCGAGGACGCCGTTGGAGAACTCTCGCCGCAGCAAGTCGCGTACCTCGACAAGACCCTGCCGGACTGGCGCGACGTCGATGCAGAGGCGATGCGTACGGAAGCGTGGCTCCAGGAGCTCAACGTCGGATACTCCTCGTCGAAGGAAAGCGCGACGACCTGGTTGCAGAGGCAGCAGCAGCGTGCCCGGGCAGGGGCTCTGCCGCGCGAGCGGCGAGCGAAGCTCGACGAAGCACTGCCGGGTTGGTTGACGGCCTAACGCCTTGAACCGGCGCGGTGCGATAGCGCACCGCGCATAGATGAAGAGGAGGCGACCTTCCTCCGACCGACTTCTATTGGAGAACCATGCACATCGACGCGACCTTCCTGTCCAACTTCCTCACGGAAAGCCTCGTTCAAATCGACCAGGGCGAGAGGTATATCGACCGCCTTCTCCGTGACAACGGCGAAGTGCTCCTATTCTGCTTCTACCCCAACGATTCGGTTCGCACGTCTCAGTTCGTCGAAGACACGCTCTCAGACCCGTTCTGTGCCACGGGCATCCATGTGATGGTCGTGGAGGACCTGCCTCGCCAGACGGGGCCCCGCGCGGACCACCTGCGTCGCGTGCGGGTGGTCTCAGCGGGCCAGGTCGTCTTCGACCGGGTCATCACGGTGGGCGCGAGCCACGTCGAGTTGGTTCGGTGGTACAACGGCGACGCCGCGTTTGACCTCACCCTTCCTTCCGTAAGCTAATCCAAATCGGGCGCACGTTCGACAAGGAGCGAAGCTCCCTCAGGAAGCGTGGGGCGAATGGCTTCCGTCGGCGAGTACGCCACGAACACGACCCCCACGTCTCCGAAATGGGCGTGGAGACGCGACGCGTCGACACCCACACCGACGAGGATGCTGGCGAACGGCGCTTCAGAGCGCGTTCCCGCGTCCCAGCGTTCGCGTGCCGGATTGCCCATACCGGGTTCGAAGGTCAGGTGGCCTCGGAACTCGAGTCGGGGAAACTGTGCGAGCGCCTGCTGCCAATGAGCTCCGGGCCGCGCGGGAAGGAGCAGTAGCGCCGCTTCAA
Organism: Microbacterium sp. NPDC089695; assembly: GCF_044749085.1. Taxonomy (NCBI): domain Bacteria; kingdom Bacillati; phylum Actinomycetota; class Actinomycetes; order Micrococcales; family Microbacteriaceae; genus Microbacterium; species Microbacterium sp. NPDC089695. The sequence goes on along the minus strand of NZ_JBIVHG010000002.1, from coordinate 252,937 downwards.
TGGACCCCGTCTCCCACTCGTCGACAACGCGTCGTGTCCAGTCGCCTGGACCTCGCCCTCCGACTCCGTATGGCGGATTCACCCAGAGGCGTGATGGAGATCCGTCGGGGTTGGCCCAGCTGGCCTGCGCGAGGGCGTCATCCTCAGCAGTTAGGCTCCACCGCGCTGGAACGTTGCCTTCCGGAGCTGCAGCGACGTCGCCGTCGATCCGCCCCATGCAGGCAGCAGCTCGCTCGAGTACCCATGGGGGAGTGAGCCATGAGTCCGAGGAAGACGAGCGTCGATGCGTGAAGAACAGCGCTGCCGCTGCCTGACGATCAGTCCGTTCGGCGCGGACGTTCGCCGCCGCCGCGGTCACACTCATCTCTCCGTTCGCGACAGCTCGGATGATCGCCTCGTCGCCGGATGCCATGACGACTGATCCGTCACGAACGAGACGTTCTGACACGCCAGCAGACCGCGCCGCCTCGGCTTGCGTCGGAGCAATCGGCACGCCTGCCGCTAGGCCCGATATTCCGCCGCGCTGTCTCGTGGCGAGCGCACCGGCGGCCAGCGCCCGCTGGGACGGGCTGAGGTGTCGACGATGCACGTTGAGCGACATGACGAGTGCTCGTGCTTCTTCTTCGGTGCCATCGAATCTGGTCGTGCGCAGATTCGATCCCAAGCGCTCGACTGCTTGCGCGCGGTGCCGGCCGTCGAGAAGCCAGGTGACGTCATCCGCGTCGGTCCACACTGTCGCCGGTTCGCGCTGCCCGTGCGCCGCGATGTCGTGCGTCAGAGACTGCAACTCGTCATCTGCCATGCGAGGAAGCAGATCCGCGAACGGGTGTATGGGGAACTGCGTACGCACTCACTCAGCCTAGGTGCGCCTCGTCGTTGTCGGCGTCGCGAGGCGCACCACGGCTTAGAGCTCGACTTCTCTGACGGGCCCTGTGTCGGCGAACACGGACAGCACGGAGCGCACGTCGGGAGCCTCGGGATTCCGGCGAGCATAGTGCCGCTCCGTGACTCCGGTCTCGCGCTGGCCGAGGAGACGCGCCGCCGTCACGACGTCAGTCTCGTCTGCGACGACGGTCGCCACTGCGCGACGAAGCGCGTGTGCGCCCATCTCTCCATGGACGGCGAAGCCAGACTCCTCGCTGAGGGCCCAGTCCCTGACCTTCCACAGCTGCACGCGCCACTGGTGAGGACCCGTGGGAGCCCCCGAGTTCGTTTCGAACACGTACCTCGTGCGACCGACGCTCTCCGTTCTCCGTCGCTTCAGAGTCGCCGTGAGTGCGTCGTCGATGAAGAACGTACGCTCCGACTTCATCACCTTCGGTCCGGGCTGCCAGTGCTTCTTGATGCCGTGCCCCTCGACGACCGTTCCAAGCACTTCGAGCGTCGGGGAGGGGCCGTCGAGGTTGAGGTCGGACCAGCGAAGGCCGAGAACTTCCCCGATGCGAAGGCCGGTTCCGAGGATGATGTCGATGGCGTCGAGCAGGAGAGGAGTCGGCCGTGGCCCCATCCTCCCCGGGCGGTCTCGATACGCGCGAGCTGCATCGCGAAGGAGCTGCACGTCGCTCACCGCCGGCACGTACTTCATCTGCGTCGGGGGACGCTTCATCCGGAACTCGACCGCGACGTTGCCCTGCACCAGGTCATCTTCCGCTGCGAAAGCCAGAATCTCACGGAGAGCGCTCACCACCTGACGCGCGGTTGCCTTCTTGTCCTGTGCGACGAGTGCGGCGTGATGACGCTTCACGGCGCCCACAGTCAGCTGGCGAAGAGTCATCCCGCCCAGCGCGGAGCCGACGATGTGCTTCCGAATGGTCCGGACCTTGTTCGAGACCGACTGGGCCTTGTCGCTACCTGTTCGGTGGGGGAGTGCATTGAGGAACTCTGCGGCGAGCTCGTTGACGGTCGAGTCAGGAGTCAGAGGCGAAGCCCCGATTGCCGCTCCGCTTCGGTCGGTCATCCGCGCGGACGCCTTTTCGCGTGCAGCGCGGACTGCGAGACTCTTGGTGCGCCCCGTTGCAGATGTGCGAGCCAGCTCGCCGTCATGACGTCGGAAGCGAACACGCACCTGATAGCCACCGTCGACCGCTCGAACGGAGGGCTCCCCGATTTCGCCGGGCTTGAGCGCTGCGCGAGTCATGCTGCCACCGCCTGTTCATCGCGGAACGCGAGCACGTCGGTGCGACGGTAGACCACGCGGCCACCGAGGCGGAGCGGCTTCGGTCCCTTGCCGAGGCAGCTCCAGTTTCGAAGCGTTTTCGGCTTCACACGCAGGTACTGCGCGGTCTCGGCGAGGGTCAGGAGGTCCGGCAGCTCCTCCTCGCGCATGTGCACGGGAGGCACTTCGGGTCCTGGAGCGGCGTTCTGCTCCGCGACGATTGCCGCCAGTTGGATGATTGCGTTCAAGTCGGGGGTAGTCATACCTGCTCTATGCGCGGTCTCGACGGGAGTGATGCGACACAGCTTGTGGGGCCCGCAAGCGAGGACGAGAGCCTGCTCAAGGGCCGGGATCAGGAGGGTGGCCACGTTCCGCAGACGCTGCTCGGCTGCCGACGGGGATCCGATCTCGCGGGGGCGCTACCATCTGCGCTGCGCGCACCGATACGAGTTGCAGCGGAGGCGATGGGCCGACGAAGGCATGTCTCTGATACACGACGAAGCTGAGGCTGGGGAGTTGTGTCGCGGCTGCGGACTGCCGGTCATCGACGGACGGAGATTATGACGCTCCTGAGGTGGTCGTGCTCAGACGGTGGCGCGATACAAAGCTCCGGGCATCGGCGTTGGGTTGCCAGATGATCCGGTTCTATTACGCCTCTTCACCACACCGCGTGAGCAGATTTGGCTCGCGGAACTGGTTTGTGGCCTCGTCTCGCGCCGGCCTTGACCGTATTGTCGTTCGTCTTCAGCGTTCCGGATACTCCGCAACACCATACGACGGCGACTGACGTGCGGGGCTGATGCACGAATCGGTGACAACTGATCGGTGAGGATTCGTACTCGCTGGGGACAGAGCCGATAGCCTGCTGAGAATCCCACTACGCCGAAAGGTCTCTGTCGCCATGCCTCTGATTCCCCAGCAGGATGCCCTATACGTTGAAGGCCCGTATGGCGGACGGGATCCTTTGTCGTTCGAGACGGCGTTCGCGGAGCTGCGGCGCCGCCTGGAATCGTACCCACCGATGAGGATCGTGTCGTTGCAGCAAGGGTTCAAACTGACAGGTTACTGCCTCACGGCGGTCGTGGAGAGTGTCTGATGTCGGATGATCGCCGATACGACGAGCGCCCGCCCGCACGACCCAGCGACCCGGAGTCTGCCCTGCCGCAAAAGCCAACAGAGCCATCAAAGCAGCCCGGTTGCTTCCTTCTGGTCCTCGTGTTCATCGCGATTGTGGTCCTCGGCGCACTTGCGGCCATGGGGATCCCCAACCTTGTTAGGGGGGAGCCCTTCTTCGGTTCCCAGCAGCCGGACGTCCGGCAGCAGGTACGTGAGGCCGCCGACAAGTACTTCGGCGAGAGCAATATGAACTCGATCTATGTCACCGGCACGAGCCGGCTCTGCAACGACCTAGAGGCCGGGATGGCAGCAGAGCAGTCGCTGGTAGACGCCGATCCAGTCACGGCGGCGTTCTACACAGAGATCGCCGTGCCGATCATGTGCCCGGAGTTGCGATGATCGCGCTACAAATAGACACGGCCGCGACGCGTGCGCGGACGCTCATGCTCGTGATAATGGCCGCTGGAAGCGGCGTGAGAGGCATCCGTAGTTCAGGGGAGAGTTAACGCGAGCGGCCGCCCCCGACGAAAGCCCCCGCCGTCATCAGGCTGATTGCTGAACTCGCGTTCAAGTCGTTATCTCCATTCGCTGTGGAATGTCTGTGGATCCCACTAGATTGAGGTTGTCCATCCGGACACTGGGGGAGTCACAGGGGCCACGGGTCCCGCGCCATTCGCGCGCGCCCCCGCAAGAACACAGCACCTGGAGAATCATGACCAACGTCCCGCCCCCGGCTCCCGACGCGCAGCCGGCGCCCGCCCCCGAGTACGCACAGCCCGCACCGAGCGCGCAGCCGACGCCCGACGCCGCGTACCCGCAGGCTCCCGCCGAAGTCACCCCGGCGACGAAGAAGCAACGCAACATCCCGGGCCTCATCGCCCTCATCGTGTCCGCCGTCGGCTTCATCTTCGCCTGCATCCCCGGCGCGCTCATCGTCGGCTGGGTGCTGCTGCCCATCGGCTTCATCCTCGGCATCGTCTCGCTCTTCCTCAAGGGCAAGGTGAAGTGGCAGGGCGTCACCGCCATCATCGTCTCCATCGTGGGCACTATCATCGGCATCATCGTCTTCACCGTCGTCGTCGCCACCGCGTTCAACGACGCATTCGGCGGCTCGGACGTCGAGGTCGGATCCCCGACGACCGTCACCGAGGAAGCCGACGCTCCCGCCAATGACGAGAGCGCCGCGGCCGAGGCCGGCACGCGCGAGAACCCCATCGCCCTGGGCACCCCGTTCTCGTCTTCGGACTGGAAGGTCGTCGTCAACTCCGTCACCCTCGACGCGAACGCGCAGATCGCCGCGGAGAACCCGTACAACGAGGCCCCGGACGCGGGCTCCGTCTTCATCCTCGTCAACTACACCGTCACGTACATCGGCACCGACCCCGAGGGTCAGATGCCCGCGTTCGTCGGCCTCGACTACGTCACCGCTGATGGTGTGACCATCGACCCGCTCGAGAAGCTCGTCCTCGCCCCCGAGGCGATGAACAGCACCTCGCCGCTGTACGAGGGCGCGTCGGCGACCGGTAACTACGCCATCCAGGTCCCGAGCCCTGTGGACGGCGTCCTCGCGGTCCGCGCCGGCATGATCACCGACAAGGTGTTCGTCGCCGTCCAGTAGCACACGAGCAGGGGAGGGTCGTGTCACACGTGCCGGCCCTCCCCGAACCAGCAACTCTGAATCCAAGGAGCAACGGTGGTAGATGAGTCTTCGGGTGCAGAGCCCGGCACCCAGATGCCCGGTGACGATCCGGAAACACAAGCGACTGAACGCGGCACGCTCTTGGAGGGGATTCGTTCCCGGATCCGCAAGCGCTCGATCCTGGTCGGCGGGATCATCGTCGCAGGAGTGGTCGCGCTCGGGCTCGTTGCGTTCGTCATCCTCGACCACGTCACCCGGGTGTCGGTTCCGGTCGTCGAACAGCAGACCCTCGCTGACGCCACGGCCGCCCTCGACGGCGTCGAGCTCCGGAGCGTCTTCCACACCGATTCGGCGTTCTGCGAAGATGACGACCGCGGACCCGAGTTCTGCGTGGTGACTTCTCAAACCCCAGCCGGGGACGAGCGTGTTCATGCGGATGAAGTTGTGACACTTGAGGTAGTCCCGTCCGAAGTCTCGATCCCGGACTTGGACGGGATGACCTACGGCGATGCGGTCGACGCTGGCGCCGAAGTCGCACTTCAGGTGCTGCCTTCGGATACCTCCGACAGCCTCATCGACGGATACGAGGATTGGACAGTCCTCACCCAAGCCGAGCGCGGAACCTCGACCGCCGGATCCAACCTCAGGGTCACACTCGACCGTCCCGTCGCCGACGCCCCCGCAGTTATCGGAACCAACCTGCAGGGGGCACTTGACACGCTCACGGCTGCCGGGTTCCTGGCGGTGGTGTCCTCGGATCCTGGCGACCCGTACGACCCCGCCTGGGTCGTGACTGCGACCGACCCGGAGATCATCGAAGGCAAGCTACCCGTGGCCAGCAAGGTCTCACTCTCGTGGGGAGTGCAACTGCCGAGCGTCGTCGGGATGACGGACCTTGCAGCGAACAACGCGCTCTCGAACGCCAAACTGACCGTGACTGGTTCGAAGTCCAGCTCGCAGGCGGTCGCCGCTCAAGATCCCGCCGCCGGCACCGTGCTTAAGCCCGGCGATACCGTGACCATCACCCTCGAACCGCCGTCCACCGTGTACGAAGTCGTGTCGAACGGAAGTCGAGGAACGGTCACCTGGGCGCCACCGAACAGCTTCAGCATCAGCCAGGCGGGCGACACTCCGTTACCGTGGCGAATGTCCTGGCCGACCGACTCCGGCTACCGCAACTTCAACGCCCAGATCATGGACGGCAACAGCGTCACCTGCAACATCTACGTCAACGGTCAACTGGTCAAGACAGCCACGTCCACGGGACGCTATGCGGTCGTCAGTTGTGGTTAGGCGAGATGCATTGCGGGTCCGGGCTTCATTCTGGGACAGCTTCGCTCGCGTCGTGAGCAAGACGGAGTTAGAGATCGACTCCGTCGAGAACGGCGCGATGTTCTTGCGAGAAGCAGCCGCTGAAGTTCCGGCTCCATGCTGACCCGACCCGCTGGCCAACCGAAAGCTCGAGCGAGGAGTCCACTGATGAGCGCGCCGTATGTCTCGATCAAGCGATTGGTCGACAACTCGCTCGCCGGGATGCTCGCGGCTGTCGAGGTGTACAACAAGCCGCAGATGACGTACCGCGATGAGGTAACCGTCATGCTGATCGTCAATGCATGGGAGCTGGCGCTCAAAGCCACGCTGCGTCAGAAGAACAGATCGATTTTCTACCCGAAGAAGCGCGGCGAACGCTACCGATCTATCGCGATTGACGATGCGCTTGGCCGAGTCGCCGCCAGCAAACTGTGGCCGGCGGACATCGATGGCCCTGCCGTCATGGCCAACGTCAAAGCACTTGCCGAGTATCGGGATCGGGCGATACATCTCTATAACGCGCAGGGCCTCGGTGCAGTCATCTACCCCTTCCTGCAGCAGAACATCCTGAACTACCGAGACTTCATGGTCGCCAAGTTCAAAAAGGACTTGGCCGACTCGATGACCTGGCAGTTGCTCCCGCTTGGAGCGACGGCCCCAGCAGATGCAGTGCAGTTCATGAAGGTGGACAAGAACGCCACGATGGTCGCCGAAGTCGAGGACTTCATCACTGAACTTCGTCACCTGATGGATGATGTGCAGGCGACAGGCGGCGACATGGGGCGTGTGGCGACCGTCTACGACATTCACATGCAGTCGCAGAAGAAGATGAGCAGCGCGGATCTCGTGGTTGCTGTCTCGCCGACCGCTGACGGGCAGATTGCGATCCGTAAAACCGACCCCAACCAGACGCATCCGTTCAGTGCGACCAAGCTGCTCGAGAAGGTCAACGAGAAGCGCACAGGGCGCAAGCTGACGAGCCGTGATCACCAGGCGTTGTGTTGGCAGTATCAACTCCGCGAGAACCCGAAGTACGCCTGGAAGCACACCATCGGTGGATCGCACTCGTGGTCGGGTGAGACGGTCGCGTACATGGTCTCACTGACCGACGAGCAGTATGACGCCGCCCGAAAGGGATACAGTGCGAGCCTTCGTGAAGCCGTGAAGTGATCGGCTCGTCCCTCGTCCCGATCCTGCGTCACTCCGGGATAGATCTCGGCGACGCGCTCGTGATTTGCCATCGTGCTTAGGACAGCGTCAAGATATCGGTCCCCGCGGCATTCACGCGGAATCGACCGACGCTGAAATCCCCGCGCGTACAGATAACTGTCGAGAGCTCGGCATAGGCCCTGCGCCGGAACAATCCTCAAGTTCCCGAGACATCCCGACATGTCCCGCGGGAGCCGCCGAGAAGACCGTGGCGACGAATGAGGGCAGGGCGGTGGAATATTGCCCGCATTCTCGCGTTCCGGAAACGCACGTCGACACAAGAAAACCCGCGATATCTCGCGGGTTTCTTTCGTGGACCTGAGGGGACTCGAACCCCTGACCCCCTGCATGCCATGCAGGTGCGCTACCAGCTGCGCCACAGGCCCAGAACTGCTTCCGATCGCTCGGAGCAACTCGAACAGCGTACTACACGGATCGCGCGCAACACCAATCGGGCCGTGCCATCCGGGCGCGTCGCGGACAGCGGAACAACAGCGCCGCCGTCGGCGTTGACGTGTGCGTGGACATCCTCGACAGCGTGGTGATCGGCGCAGGGCAGGCGGGCCTGTCGGCCTCCTTCCATCTGACCCGTCTCGGCATCCGTCACGTGGTGCTCGACGCCGACGCGGCGCCGGGTGGCGCGTGGCAGCACCGGTGGGACGCGTTGACGATGCGCGACGTGCACGGGGTCGCAGAGCTTCCCGACGATCGGCCTCCCGCACGCGACGGCCAGCGGGCGAACATCGTGGTGCCGGCGTCTTTCGCGGCCTATGAAGCAGCTCACGATCTGCCGATCATCCGGCCGGTGCACGTCGACCGCGTCGACGACGAGAGCGGCATCCTCGTGGTGCGGGCCGGCGACCGGGAGTGGCGTACGCGCACGCTGGTGAACGCGACGGGCACGTGGACGCAGCCGTTCCTTCCGCACTACCCGGGCATGGAGACGTTCCTCGGTGAGCAGTTCCACACCGTGGAGTACCCCGGTCCGGAGCACTTCCGCGGGAAGAGGGTGCTGGTCGTGGGCGGCGGAGCGTCGGCCGTGCAGTTCCTCGGTGCACTCGCCCCGCTCACCGACACGCTCTGGGCGACGCGCACCGCTCCCGTCTGGCGCACCGACGAGTTCACGACGGAGGCCGGCGCCGCGGCGGTCGCGCTCGTCGAGCAGCGTGTCGCACAGGGCCTCCCGCCGCAGAGCGTCGTGAGCGTCACCGGGCTGAAGCTGCGCGCGCAGGAGCGCGAGGCCGAGCTCCTCGGAGCGTACGCCGATCGGCGCCCCATGTTCTCGCGCATCGAGCCCGACGGAGTGCGCTGGGCCGACGGATCGTTCGAGCGCGTCGACGCGATCCTGTGGGCCACGGGCTTCCGCCCCGCGATCAGCCATCTCGCGCCGCTGCATCTGCGCAGCGCGGCCGGCGGTATCCAGCTCGACCGCAACGGTCGCGGCACGACGGCGGTCGCCGATCCGCGCATCCAGCTCGTCGGCTACGGACCCTCGGCGAGCACGATCGGCGCCAACCGCGCCGGGCGTTCGGCGGCGACGGGCGTGCGTCGAGCGCTCGCGTCGGCGACCGATGCGCCGGTGCTCGCGGCGTCGTCCGCGGCCGACGGCGTTCCGACGAGCTGACCCCGGAGCCGACGTCGGCGGGGGCGCGTAGGGTGAAACACATGTCGCGCATCCTCGTCTTCGGCGGCCACGGCCGCATCGCCCTGCTGCTCGCCCCTCTGCTCGTCGCCCGCGGTGACGAGGTCACCGCGGTCGTCCGCAATCCCGACCACGTGGCCGAGGTCGAGCAGACCGGCGCGCACGCGCTGGTCGCCGATGTCGAGAGTCTCGACACGCCCGGCATCGCCGAGGTCGTCCGCGGGCACGACGCGATCGTGTGGTCGGCCGGTGCGGGCGGCGGCTCGCCCGAGCGCACGTACGCGGTCGACCGCGATGCCGCGATCCGCAGCATGGATGCTGCGGTGGATGCCGGCGTCCGGCGCTACGTGATGGTGTCGTGGATCGGCTCGACGGCCGACCACGGCGTGCCGGAGGGTGACTCGTTCTTCCCCTACGCGGACGCGAAATGGGCCGCCGACGAGCACCTCCGCGCGGTCGACCTCGACGGCACGATCCTCGGCCCCGGAACCCTCACGTTCGACGATCCCACCGGCCGTATCCTCATCGACCCCGAGGGGCGGGGCGAGGTGTCGCGCGCCGATGTCGCCGCCGTGATCGCTGCGACCGTCGGCACGCCGTCGACGTACGGTCGCACCATCCGCTTCGGCAACGGCACCGCCGAGACGTCGACCCCTATCGCCGACGCTCTCAGCGCCTGACGCCATGCGTGCGGTGCGGTTCGGGGCGCTGCTGACGGCACTGGCCGTCGGCGCGGCAGCGCTGCCGTCCGGCTCCGCCGCCGCGGCGGTCTCCGAGGTCGACGCGGACTCTCGAACCGTCGACGCGGCGGTCATCGTGCCGACCACGACATCGTCCGGCGACGATCCGCTGCACACCCGCGCCGCAGCGGTCGTCGCCGACATGACGACGCAGGAGCAGGCGGCGTCGGTCGTCATGGGGCACATCCCGACCACCGACGCCGGTGCTCTCGCGAGCTACATGCAGCAGGGGCTCGGCGGCTTCCTGCTGATGGGCGCGAACATCCCCGACGACGAGTCCCAGCTCGCATCCCTGACTGCCGCCCTCACGAGCGACTCCGCACTCCCGCCGCTCATCGCGATCGATCAGGAGGGCGGGATCGTGTCGCGTCTCGATGCCGACCAGTATCCGGCGTCCACGACGCTGAAGTCGCTGCCCGTCGAGGCGACCGCGGCGGCCTTCTCGGCGCGGGTGGCGCTGCTCGTGCGAGCGGGGATCGACGTGAACTTCGGCACCGTGGCGGATGTGACCGCCGACCCCGCGTCGTTCATCTACGGCCGAGCTCTCGGCACCGACCCAGCGACGGCCGCAGAGCGCGTCGCGGCAGCCACGACCGCGCAAGAGCCGGTCGTGGCGTCGACGCTCAAGCACTTCCCGGGCCACGGCGCGGCCCCCGGCGATTCCCACCACGCGATCCCGACCACGGACGAAAGCCTCGAGCAGTGGCGTGCGAGCGACGCCGTGCCCTTCGCGGCCGGGATCGACGCCGGAGCGTCGCTGCTCATGTTCGGGCACCTGTCGTACACGGCCGTCGATGCCGCCCCCGCGTCGCTCTCGCCCGCCTGGCACGCGATCGCCCGCGACGAGCTCGGCTTCGACGGCGTGATCGTCACCGACGATCTCGGGATGCTGCAGTCCTCCGGCCTTCCCGAGTACGCCGATCCGGTCGCGAACGCCGTCACCGCGTTGGCCGCGGGGAGCGACCTGCTGCTCATGGTCGCCGGATCGACGCCCGAGACGGCCGGCGACATGGTCGACGGGATCGTCGCGGCCGTCGACTCGGGCACGGTCTCGGCCGATCGATTGGCCGAGGCGGCGACGCGGGTCATGGCGCTGCGGATGCAGAACGCCGCGGCGCCCGCGCAGTGGTCGCTGTGCGGCGACTGCGAACCGGCGACGTGAGCCCGGGTCAGGTGGTGGCGGCTGAGACGCCGAGCCAGGAGTCGAGCAGTCGCACGCGCAGCTCGGCACCCCGCTCGGCGAATCCGCGCTGACGACGCACGTACTCGGCCTTGCCCTCTGGGGTCTCGATCGCGACGGGCACGACGCCCCATGCAGCGAGGTCGTACGGTGCGGCCTCCATGTCGAGCAGACGGATGTCGCGCGCGAGCTCGAACGTGTCGAGCAGCAGGTCGCCCGGTACGAGAGGACCGAGCTTCAGTGCCCACTTGTACAGGTCCATGCCGGCGTGGAGGCATCCGGGCTGTTCGATGAGCGGCTGGTCATCGCGGCTGAGCGTCGTGCGGTTGCGCGGAACGGCCTCGGGCGTGAAGAAGCGGTAGGCGTCGAAGTGTGTGCAGCGCAGCTCGTGGCTCTCGATGACTCGATCGGTGCCGTCACGGCCGAGGCGCAGAGGCACCGGATGCCGGTTCTCCTCGGCGCGGTAGACCATCGCCCATTCGTGCAGACCGAAGCATCCGAACTGTGCGGGGCGGGAGGCGGTGCGCCGCAGCATCCGCTCGACCAGGTCTGCGAGCGCAGGCTTCTCTGCGGCGAAGACCGCCGCATCCGGCACGGCTCCGTCGACCGTCTCACCGGGGGAGTACCAGCGCCAGGCCCGCCGTTCGACGGCGTCCGCGAGCTCCACTCCCGCGCCGGGGTGCCATCGACGAAGCTGCGCGGGCTTGTACGAGTAGTAGGTGAAGAGGAAGTCCCACACCGGGTGCTTCTCGCCGCGGGACGCTCGTTCGCGATGCTCAGCGGTGAGCGCGTCGGCGCGCTCCCGGTGCGCCGTCTCGCGCTCCGCCCACTCCGATCGCGAGAGGATCATGTCAGTCGATGATGCCGGCTTCGCCGAGCAGGTCGCGGAGCCCGGCGCCGTCCTCGGCGCTGACCCAGGGCGCGACGTCCTCGGAATGCGGCTCGCGCCCTGCGCGTCCACCGGCGAGCACCGCTTCTGCGGGGAGCAGTCGACGGATCGCGACCCCGGCGACCGCATCGGGATGCTCCTCCATGAACTGCGTGTAGATGGCCTCGTCGTGCTGCCCGTCGTCGCCGATCAGCAGCCACTTCACGTGCGGGAACTCGGCGGCGAGGCGGCGCAGGTTCGTGAGCTTGTGCTCGCGGCCACTGCGGAACCACCGGTCGTGCGTGGGACCCCAGTCGGTCAGGAGCATCGAGCCCGAGGGGAAGAGGTGGCGACCCAGGAAGCGTCGGAGCGTGGGCGCCACGTTCCATGCACCGGTCGACAGGTACACCATCGGCGCACCGGGATGCTGGCGCAGCAGCTGGTCGAGCAGCACGGCCATCCCCGGTACGGGCAGACGCGCATGCTCGTCGACCACGAACGAGTTCCAGGCGGCGATGAACGGGCGGGGGAGCGCGGTGACCATGACCGTGTCGTCGACGTCCGACAGCACGCCGAAGCGCGTGGACTCCGACACCACGAACACGGTCGCCTCCACGGGCTCCTGACCTTCGACCGAGAAGGTGAACGTCTGCCAGCCGGGCTCGAGCCGGGCCTCGATCACCGCGTCCACGACGCCGCCGCGGTCGGCGACCACGTGATGCACGGCGTCGCCGACCTGCACCGTGACCTTGGCGAAGCTCACCGGGATGCCGACGAAGCTCCGCCATCCGCGTACGCTCGCGGGCTCGCCGTTCTTGGTGCTCCGCTGCGGCGGGACGATCAGCACTCTGCCGAGCACACGCACCCAGCCGGGACCGCCGTATCCGGGGAAGGGCAGGATCGTCGCCGTGCGACCGTGGCGGCGCGCTCGACCCTCCCGCCACACGTGGAAGCGGTGCTCGAGGCGCGCGAACCAGTGGATCCGGGGCGCCGGGGGTGCGGAAGCCATTGCTTCAGTCTTTCACGTCCGCATCGCTCGGCGCGCCCGCGTCGGGGGCATCGATATGCCGGGACTCCAGTCGAGTCAGGAGCTTCTTGCCCAGGAAGACGAGGAGGAGGAACGCCGCGATGACCCCGACGAAGATGTAGCCCGCGTAGTGCACGCGGTCGACGAGCTCGCGGAAGCTTCCGGCCGCGAGCGAGGTGATGCAGACGTACGCCGTCGCCCACAGCAGGCAGGCGGGCGCGGTCCAGGCGAGGAATCGGCGGTAGGAGTAGTGGCTCATGCCCACGGTCAACGGCACGAGCGAGTGCAGCACGGGTAGGAACCGCGACAGGAAGATCGCGATGCCGCCGCGTCGCGCGAGGTAGTTCTCCGCCCGCACCCAGTTGGTCTCGCCGATGCGGCGCCCGACCCACGAGTGCCGGATGTGCGGGCCGAGCCAGCGACCGAGCCAGAAGCCGATGCTCTCGCCGATCAGCGCTCCGACCACGACCGCGATGACCATGGCGACGGCCTCGAGCGGGCTCGCGACGCCCATCGACGCGATGATGACGACGGTGTCGCCCGGCACGATGAGGCCGATGAGCACGCTGGTCTCGAGCATCACTGCGACGCCCGCGATGAGCGTGCGCGTGACCGGGTCGATCGACTGGATCACGTCGAACAGCCACAGCAGCAGGTCGTCCACCCTCCGAGACTACGGGAGAGGCCGCGGCCTAGGCTGAGAAGGTGTCCGAGCGTCTGCACCGTCGGCTACTCGCGCGAGCCGTCGATCCCGAAGCGGTGTTCGTCGCGCTCGAGCGCGACGAGTCCGACATCTTCTGGTTGGACGCCGGGGCTGCCGCCGAGGGATGGAGCTACGTCGGTGTGGGGGAGGACGCGGCGTTCCCTGCGCAGGTGCGCCTCGACACGACCGAAGCCCCGACCGTTCCGCCGTTCGGGGGCGGATGGGTCGGCTGGCGGGACTACGAGAGCGGAGCGCGAGCGGCCGGAGCGCCCGTCGCGGAGAGCGGCGCCGAGTCCGAGAGCGGGGCGTGGATGCGCGTCACGCGCCTCCTCGCCGTCGACCATGGGACCGGGGACTGCTGGGCGCTCGCGTCCGACGGTGAGCTCGACGACTGGGAGCGCGTGATCCTCGCGGCGCCGGCGCCCTCGGATCCGACGGTCGCCGTCACGCGATCCCGTGCGCGGGCGCGTCACACCCCCGACGAGTACCGGATGCTGATCGAGCGGTGCCGCGAACTCATCCGCGCGGGGATCGCCTACCAGCTCTGCCTCACCACGCGTTTCACGATCGACGGCGCGCACGACCCCGTCGACATATACCGACGGCTGCGTGCGGCGACGCCCGCGCACCACGGGGGATTTCTGCGGATGAGGGGACGATCGCTGCTCAGCGCGAGTCCCGAGCAGTTCCTGCATGCCGAGGGAGGCTCGGTGCGTACGCGGCCGATCAAGGGGACGCGCCCGCGCGGTGACACCCCCGAGCGCGATGCCGAGCTGGTCGCCGAGCTCGCGACCGACGAGAAGGAGCGCGCCGAGAACGTCATGATCGTCGATCTCATGCGCAACGACCTCTCCCGCGTGTGCGTCCCCGGATCGATCCGCGTCGACGCGCTCTGGAGCGTCGAGACCTACCCCGCGGTGCACCAGCTCGTGAGCACCGTGAGCGGTACGATCGCCGACGGCGTCGATGTCGGCGGACTGTTCGACGCGACGTTCCCCGCGGGCAGCATGACGGGCGCGCCCAAGCTCTCGGCCATGACGCGTCTGCACGAGCTCGAAGGCGGCCCGCGCGGGGTGTACTCCGGATGCTTCGGCTACATCGGCACCGGTGGTCAGCTCGATCTCGCGATGGTCATCCGCAGCATCGTGATCGACGCAGACCGCGCGGTCGTCGGCGCCGGGGGCGGGATCACGTGGCGGTCGGTCGCGGCATCCGAGGTCGCGGAGGTCGCCACCAAGGCCGCGGCGCCCCTGGCCGCCCTGGGCGCGGATACGCCCGTGGCCTGGGCTTCCGATATCCTGAGCTGATCCCCTTTATCCCTTCAGATTGGTCGTGCGTTCGTTGTCTGAGCACCTGCCCACCTCTCCCGTCGACGAGGAGACCTCCTCGCCGCACGCCATCCAGGCCAAGTGGCAGAAGTACTGGGCGGAGAACGGCACGTTCCTCACGGGCGGCGACGACGACAAGCGGCCGCGGCGCTACGTGCTCGCGATGTTCCCGTACCCGTCGGGCGACCTGCACATGGGGCACGCGGAGAACTACCTGTACTCCGACATCGTCGCGCGGTTCTGGCGGCACCGGGGCCACAACGTCCTGAACCCCATCGGCTGGGACTCGTTCGGTCTGCCCGCCGAGAACGCGGCGATCCGCCAGGGCGCCGACCCGCGCGAGTGGACGTACCAGAACATCGCGCAGCAGAAGGTCGGCTTCGAGCAGTACGGCGTCTCCTTCGACTGGAGTCGTGTGCTGCACACGTCCGACCCGGAGTACTACCACTGGAACCAGTGGCTGTTCCTGAAGCTGCACGAGCGCGGATTGGCCTACCGCAAGAAGAGCCCGGTGAACTGGTGCCCCAACGACCAGACCGTGCTCGCGAACGAGCAGGTCGTCGACGGACGCTGCGATCGCTGCGGCGCGGAGGTCGCGAAGAAGAAGCTCACGCAGTGGTACTTCCGCATCACCGACTACGCCGACCGACTGCTCGACGACCTGAACCAGCTCGAGGGGCGCTGGCCGCACAAGGTGCTCCAGATGCAGCGCAACTGGATCGGCCGCTCGGTCGGCGCCGACGTCGACTTCCGCATCGAGGGACGCGACGAGCCGGTGACGGTGTTCTCGACGCGTCCCGACACCCTGCACGGTGCGACGTTCTTCGTCGTCGCGCCCGACGGAGACCTGGCGACCGAGATCGCCGCTGAAGCGCCGGATGCCGTTCGTGAGCGCTTCGCCGCGTATCTCGCCGACGTGCAGAAGACCACCGACATCGACCGGCAGTCGACCGATCGGCCGAAGACCGGTGTGTTCCTCGAGCGGTACGCGATCAACCCGGTCAACGGCGAGAAGCTGCCGATCTGGGCCGCCGACTACGTGCTGGCCGACTACGGTCACGGTGCGGTCATGGCCGTGCCCGCGCACGACCAGCGCGACCTCGATTTCGCCCGCGCCTTCGACCTGCCCGTCAAGGTCGTCGTCGACACGACCGCGCCGATCACCGGTGCCATGCCGGTGATCGAGGTCGACGATGACGGCGTGCCGATCGACGTCGATGCTCTTCTCGACGAGCAGAACCCGGCGTCCACCGGGGTCGCGCTCACGGGCGACGGCCGCATGATCAACTCGGGGCCGCTGAACGGGCTGTCGAAGCGCAACGCGATCGCCCGTGCGATCGAGCAGCTCGAAGCATCCGGCACGGGTCGCGCCGCGAAGAACTACCGCCTGCGCGACTGGCTGATCTCGCGTCAGCGCTTCTGGGGCACGCCCATCCCGATGCTGCACGCCGAGGACGGCTCGATCATCCCCGTCACCGAGGACAAGCTGCCGGTGCGGCTGCCGAGCGTCGAGGGCCTCGACCTCAAGCCCAAGGGCACGTCGCCGCTGGGCGGCGCCGAGAGCTGGGTGCGCACGGTCGACCCGGTCTCCGGCGAGCCGGTGCTGCGCGACCCCGACACCATGGACACGTTCGTCGACAGCTCCTGGTACTTCCTGCGGTTCCTGTCGCCGAACAGCGACACCGTGGCGTTCGATCCGGCCGAGGCATCGCGCTGGGCCCCGGTGGACTCGTACATCGGCGGTGTCGAGCACGCGATCCTGCACCTGCTGTACGCGCGCTTCATCACCAAGGTCCTGTTCGACATGGGTCTGATCGACTTCACCGAGCCGTTCTCGAACCTGATCAACCAGGGCATGGTCCTGCTCGACGGGCAGAAGATGTCGAAGAGCAAGGGCAACCTGGTCCTGTTCCAGGAGGAGCTCGATGCTCACGGCGCCGACGCCCTCCGCGTCGGTCTGGCCTTCGCCGGCCCGGTCGAGGACGACAAGGACTGGGCTGATGTCTCGACGACCGGCGCCCAGAAGTTCCTGTCGCGCGCCCTGCGGATCGCGCACGAGGTCACCAGCGACGTCGACGTGGTGTTCGACGGCGGAGACGCGGCCCTGCGCCGTGCGACGCACAAGCTGCTGTCCGAGGCGCCGGGACTGGTCGAGCAGACGAAGTTCAACGTGCTCGTCGCGCGACTGATGGAACTCGTGAACGTCACGCGCAAGACGATCGACGGCGCGGGCGGTGCGGGAGACCCCGCGGTTCGTGAGGCGATCGAGACGGTCGCGGTCATGCTCGACCTGATCGCCCCGCACACCGCGGAGGAGATGTGGGAGGCGCTCGGACACGAGCCCTCCGTGGGTCTCGTCACCTGGCGTTCGGCCGATCCGGTGCTGCTCGTCGAGGACTCGGTCACGGCCGTCGTGCAGGTGGGCGGCAAGGTCCGCGCCCAGCTCGAGGTGCCGGCGCGCATCGGCGAGGCGGAGCTCGAGGCTCTCGCTCGCGCCGACGAGCGCGTGATCCGCTCGATCGGCGACCGCGAGATCGTCAAGGTCGTCGTGCGTGCTCCGAAGATCGTCAGCATCGTCGTGAAGTAGCAGGCCTGTGCAGGGACGGTGATCGCACTGCCCCTGCACAGGTGTCCGGGCGCCGGGGTTGTGCACGGAGTGTGCATACAGGGCCGTGCGGCGTCGGCGTGCCCGCCTAGCGTGGCGGGATGCCGGATGAGAACGAGACCCCGCCACCGCCGCCGCGACGACTGCGATTGAGCATCGGCGCGGCCGTCGTCGTCGCGCTCGTCGTGCTGTCGGGCGCCGTGGGCCTCGGGCTGCTGCGAGGCCAGGCGGCTCCCGCCGAGTCGATCCCGATGTCCACCGGCTCGGCGGCACCGGACGTCACCGGTGCGTTGTACGTGCACGTTCTCGGCGCCGTCGAGCATCCGGGGCTCTACGTCCTCGAGATGGACGCGCGCCTCGTCGACGCCGTGGGCGCGGCGGGTGGGACGACGGACGACGCCGATCTCGCCGCCGTCAACCTCGCCCGGGCGTTGACCGACGGCGAGCAGGTGGTGGTGCCGGTGGTCGGTGCGGCGGCGGACGCGCCGGGAGCGGCAGCGCCGGACGACGGACTGATCGACCTCAACACGGCGGATCAGGCGGCGCTCGAGACGTTGCCGCGAATCGGGCCGGCCCTCGCCGAGCGCATCATCGCCTGGCGCGACGAGAACGGACCCTTCCGTTCGGTCGACGACCTCCTCGGGGTGCCCGGTATCGGTGAGAAGCTGCTCGCCGGTATCCGCGACGGAGCTCGCGTGTGAGGCGTGACCTTCGCCTGCTGCCGATCGCGGGTGCCGCATGGGCGATCGCGTTGATCTGCGTCTTCGCTCCCGGAGCGGCGTGGGGGAGCGTCATCGCCGGATCGTCGGGCGTGCTCCTGTGCGGCGGGATGCTGCGACGCCGGCGGGTCGCGTCGGTCTGGGGCCTGCTCGTGGTGGCGTGCGCGGCGGCGACGGCCGTGTCGATCACGTGCGTGGCCGCGGAGGCGTCGCGAGACGCGGCGGCCGCGTGGGACGGCCGGGTGATCGAGGCGACGGGAGAGATCGTCTCCTCGGCGTCGCTCGGCCGCGACGGACGGCTGTGGGTCGAGGTGCAGACGATCGCGATCGGGCCGCCGGGCGCTCTGCGGCCGGCATCTGCGCCCGTGCGCATCGGCGTGGAGCCCGATGAGGGCTTCGACCTCGGCGCCTCCGTGCGCGTGACCGGCGAGGCGGAGGTGACCGATGTCGGCGAACGTGCGGCTCTGGTGGTGTTCGCGAACACGGCGACGGTCGAGCGCCCGGCAGCGGGGGTGTTCGCGGTCGCGGCGGGTCTGCGCCACTCGTTCGTGGAGCGTTCTCTCGGGCTCCCCGAACCGGGTGCGGGGCTGCTCCCCGGACTCGCCGTGGGCGACACGCGGGCCGTGTCGACCGAGCTGAACGACGCGATGCGCACGAGCGGGCTCAGTCATCTCACGGCTGTGTCGGGCGCGAACTGCGCGATCGTCGTCGGTGCGGTGTTCTGGCTCACCGGGCTGTGCGGTGCGACCAGGGGCTTCCGGATCGCCCTTGCGGCCATCGCGCTCGTGGGCTTCGTCGTGCTCGTGACGCCCGAGCCGAGTGTGATCAGGGCGGCGGTCATGGCGGGCGTCGCGATGACCGCCGTGCTTGTCGGCAGACCGAGCGCGGGCGCGGGGATGCTCGCGCTCAGCGCCACCGGCATCTTGATCGCCGATCCCTGGCTCGCCGCGACGGCGGGGTTCGCGCTGTCGGTCGCGGCGTCGGGCGCGCTCATCCTGTTGGCTCCTGCGCTCGCGCGGGGACTAGGTCGATGGATGCCGGCATCGCTCGCCCTCGCGATCGCCGTACCGATCGCGGCGCAACTGGCGTGCGGGCCGATCATCGCCCTCTTCGCCGAGCAGCAGTCGCTCATCGGCGTCGCCGCGAACCTCCTCGCCGCTCCCGCGGCGCCGATCGCCACGGTCATCGGCCTCCTCGCGTGTCTCTCGGCGCCCGTGCCGCCGCTCGCCGATCTGCTCGCCGCATCGGCCTGGCTCCCCGCGGCGTGGATCGCCATGACGGCGGAGGTGAGCGCGCGCCTGCCGTTCGCCGAGGTGCTCGTGCCGCCCGGCCTGCTCACGGCCGCGCTCGTCGCCGTCGTGAGTGCTGCCGTGGCCGTGGTACTCGGCGGCGGCCTGCGTCGGATGCCGTTCGTGCGGGGTGCCGCATCGACCGTGCTGGCGATCGCACTGGCGCTCGGGGCGTCGCATCTCGTGCTCTCGGGGCCGCTGTCCACCATGAACACGCCCGAAGGATGGTCGATCGCCATGTGCGACATCGGTCAGGGCGATGCGGTCGTCGTGCGGTCGGCGCAGCGCGTCGCCCTGATCGACACGGGGCCCGACCCGGCCCCGCTCGACGGGTGCCTGCGCGCACTCGGTGTCGACCGTCTCGACATCCTCGTCCTGACGCACTTCGATCTCGATCACGTCGGGGGAGTCGACGCCGTGCAGGGGCGGGCCGAGGTCGTGCTGCACGGTCCCCCGGGCGAGCCGGACGATCAGGCGATGCTCGACCGTCTGCAGCAGAGCGGTGCGCACCTCGTGGCGGCGTCGGCGGGACTGCGGGGGATGCTCGGGGAATCCTCCTGGCGGGTGCTCTGGCCCGCGCGCGACGAGCGGGCATTTCCGCCGGGCAATGATCTCAGTGTGGTCGTCGAGTTCGACGGCGGAGACGTGCCGCGATCGCTGTTCCTCGGGGATCTGTCCGCGGAGGCGCAGAGCGCGCTGGTGCGATCGGCCCGCGTCTCCGGGGTCTACCCGGTCGTCAAGGTATCGCATCACGGCAGTGCCGATCAGGATCCCGCGCTGTACGCCGAGGCGAGGGCGACGATCGGTCTGATCGGCGTCGGGGCTGAGAACGACTACGGGCATCCTCGTGCGGAGACGCTGGCGATGCTCGATGCCGCCGGTACCCGCGCGTTCCGCACGGACCAGCAGGGGCGTGTGCTGGTCGCCCTGCGTGACGGAGAGCTGGATGTCTGGACCGAGAAGCAGCCGCCGTGACCCGGCGGGAGAGGCGGAGGGCGTCCGGCGAGAAAAGTGCGTCCGGGCGGCGACTCCCTTGGAGCGCACGCCGCGTCGATGTCGGAGGCCCCCGGGTAGGCTGGGACCATGGCTGCTCCCCGATCCTCGTCCCGCGGAGGAGCCGCGTCGTCCAAGATCCCGCAGGTCTCGTGGCGTTCCCCGCGACCCGCGCCCGTCGTGCTCGTCTCCGGTCCCGAAGAGGTCTGTGCGGAGCGGGCGATCGCAGGAGTTCGTGACTACCTGCGCGCCGAAGACGCGGCTCTCGAGGTCACCGACGTCCGCGCCGACGACTACGCGCCGGGCACCCTGCTCTCGCTCACATCGCCCTCGCTGTTCGGGGAGCCGCGACTCGTCCGGGTCTCAGGAGTCGAGAAGTGCTCCGATGCTTTCCTGCAGGAGGCCGTGGCGTATCTCGAGCATCCGCAGGAGGGGGCGACCGTGGTGCTGCGGCACACAGGCGCCACCGTCCGCGGCAAGAAGCTGTTGGATGCTCTGCGCGCCGGCACGGGTGACGGCATCGAGATCGCGTGCCCGGCGATCAAGCGCGACGGCGATCGCGTCGACTTCGCCGCGGGCGAGTTCACCGCTGCGAAGAAGCGCATCGCGCCGGCCGCCCTCCGCGCGCTCGTCTCGGCGTTCGCCGACGATCTCACCGAGCTCGCCGCCGCGTGCCAGCAGCTCATCGGCGACGTCGAAGGCGACATCACCGAAGAGGTCATCACGAAGTACTACGGCGGCCGCGTCGAGGTGTCGGCGTTCGTCGTCGCCGACACCGCCATCGCCGGACGCTACGGAGAGGCGCTGGTCGCGCTCCGGCACGCTCTCGCTTCCGGCGCCGACCCGGTGCCGATGGTGGCCGCGTTCGCGATGAAGCTGCGCACCATGGCGCGGGTCGCCGGCATCCGCGAACCCAGTCGGCAGCTCGCCCAGCGCCTCGGCATGAAGGACTGGCAGGTCGATCGCGCACGCCGCGATCTCGCAGGCTGGAACGAGTACTCCCTCGGTCTCGCGATTCAGGCCACGGCCAGGGCCGACGCCGAGGTGAAGGGCGCCGCTCGCGACCCGATCTTCGCCCTGGAGCGCATGCTCACGGTCATCGCCACGCGCCAGCCTTTCGGAGGGGAATCATGAAGCTGCTGCTCATCCGCCACGGTCAGACGCCGAGCAACGTCATCGGCGCCCTCGACACCGGGCGCCCCGGCCCTGGCCTCACGGGGTTGGGACATGCGCAGGCCGCGGCGATCCCGGGTGTGCTGCGCGACGAGCAGATCGACGCGATCTATGCCTCGCCGCTCGTGCGCACGCAACTCACGGCCGCACCTCTCGCCGTAGACCGGGGGATCGAGATCGCCGTCGTCGAGGGGCTCGAGGAGATCTCCGCAGGCGACTGGGAGATGCACAGCGACCGCGAGGCGGTCGAGGGGTATGTGCGCACCGCCCGCAGCTGGCTGTCGGGTGACGTCGACGTCGAGATCCCGGGCGGCGAGAGCGGCACGGAGTTCTTCGCCCGCTACGACGCGGCGATCGACCGCATCGCGGCAGCCCACGCCGACGGCGCCGTGGTCGTCGTGAGCCACGGGGCGGCGATCCGCGTGTGGGCAGCCGCTCGGCTGCAGGGCATCGACCTCGACGACGCTGCCCACTGGCGGCTCTACAACACCGGCATGTGCGTGCTCGACGGCGATCCCGTCACGGGATGGCACCTGGTGTCCTGGCACGAGGAGCCGCTCGGGGGAGTGGACCTCGAAGATCCCGGAGCCCTCGATGTCCCTGCCGAGCCGGTGGGCGAGCCCGGCGATCCGGTCGAGACACCCGCGGGTTGACGGCGCCCGAGGCCACCGCACGCGCCGCCTGACTGACACGGCGCGCAGAAAGAGGAAGGGCCCGTCTCGACGAGACGGGCCCTTCCTCTGTGATCGGTGCTCAGAGAGCGGCGACCTGCTTGGCGATGGCCGACTTGCGGTTCGCCGCCTGGTTCTGGTGGATGACGCCCTTGCTGACGGCCTTGTCGAGCTTGCGGGACGCGGTCTTCAGCGCGGCCTCGGCAGCAGCCTTGTCACCCGAGGCGACGGCGGTGCGTGCGGCGCGGACGTGCGTCTTGAGCTCGCTCTTGACGGCCTTGTTGCGCTCGTGCGCCTTCTCGTTGGTCTTGTTGCGCTTGATCTGCGACTTGATGTTTGCCACGTGTGGACACTTTCTGTACAGGAGTGATTCGGAATGCCGGCGGAAGAAGAGGGCTTCCGCGCGGCGGTCGTGAGGGAAGAACCCACACGCAAGCCAAGAGTCGAGTCTACCAGCAGTCGAGCCGTTCACCCTAAACGGGCGCCTCCGGGTGCACAATCGACCTTATCCGCACCGTGTCGTGCTGCCCGCACGACCTCCTCTCACGACGCCGACGTCAAGGAGACCGATGACCGACCACCCTGCAGCGAGCGGAGAACAGACGGCCGTCGTGCGTGCGGGCGCCCGCTGGATGACCGTCTTCACGCTCGCCTGGCTCGCCATCTGGACCGTTCAGCTCACCCCCGTGCAGCTGCTCCTCCCGCTTCAGCTCGATACGCCGGAGGACGACTGGATCCGCGGCGTCGTCTCCTCCGGCCTGGTGCTCGGAGTCGGAGGCCTCGCCGGCATCGTCGCCGGCCCGGTCGCCGGTGCGCTGTCCGATCGTGCGGGCGCGGGACGACGGAGGCGGCGGCCCTGGGCGCTCGGCGGCGTTCTGCTGACGGCGGCCTGCCTGGTCGTCACCGGCTTCGCCGAGGAACCGTGGGGTGTGGGGCTCGCCTGGCTCGGGGTCTCGGTCGGCGTCGCGATGTCGTCGGCGGCCTTCACCGCGCTCATCGCGGATCAGCTCCCGAGCACCCAGCGCGGCGCCGCGTCAGCTGCGGTCGGGTCGAGCCAGGCCGTCGGGATCGTGCTGGGTGTCGGCCTGGTCGTGCTGCTCGGCCTCGGCGTGCGTGACGGCTACCTCCTGCTCGCGGCGATCATCGCCGTCGTGGGATCTGCCGCGGCATTGCTGCTGCCCGATCCGCCTGCGCCGGCGTCTCTCGTGAGGCACGAGCGAGCCCGGCATCCGCTCGCCTTCCTGCGGGATCGCGACTTCGCATGGATGCTGTCGGGCCGCCTCGTCACGAACATCGGCAACGCCCTCGGCACCGCGCTCTTCCTCTTCTATCTGCTGCACGGCCTGAACCAGGACACGGCCACCGCGCAGGACAACCTGCTGCTGCTCATCGTGGTCTACACCGTGTTCGTCGTGCTCGCCTCGGTGGTCACGGGCATCGTGTCCGACCGTACGGGCGACCGCCGCACGCTGACGGTCGTGGCGACCCTGGTGCAGGCGGCGTCCGGAGTGGTGATCGCCGTCGTCCCCTCGTTCGAGGCGACCATGGTCGCCGCCGCGCTCATGGGCGTCGGGTACGGCGCGTTCTCGACCGTGGGTCTCGCCTTCGCGGCCGATCTGCTCCCCGATGAGAAGGATCACGCGCGTGATCTCGGTGTCGTCACGGTGACGGCGGCGCTCGGCCAGTTGATCGGTCCGGTGCTCGGCGCCGGTCTCGTGGCGCTGGTCGGCGGTTTCTGGTTGGTCTTCGTCGCCGCGGCGGTGCTGTCGGCCGTCGGCGGCATCCTCACGTCTCGCGCGCGTCCGCCTCGTCGCTGAGGGCCTCGACGGTCGCGATGCCGAGTCGCAGCACGGCGTTGAACACCGTCGGCCGCATGGCTGTCACCAGATGGGAGGTGCGGGGAACCACGATGAGCTCGGCGTGCGGGGCGAGTCGGGTGAACAACGACTCGTTGATGCGCAGCTGGTCGTACTGGCCGTTGACGAACCAGAGCGGGATCTCGATCCGTGCGACAGCCGTCGCGAGGTCGAGCGCCGACAGTGCAGCGAGAGCGATGTCCTGCGTGTCCAACGCATAGCCGCCTGCCGCGAAGTCGGGCCGAGTCTCGAGGGGGATCGTCGCCTCGAGGATCCGCTCGGTCAGCCAGAGTCCGCGGTCGGGTAGATGATCGACCGCGCGCGCGATCATGCGGTACGCGGCGAGGCCCGCACCGTGGGGGAGAGCCGTGCACGAGGCCGCGATCAGCGCCGCGACGGGCGGCTTCTGCGCCCCGCCGACGTAGGCGAGCGTGAGGAGTCCGCCCATCGAGTGCCCGACCAGCAGCACGGGTCCCCGCGTCGCCGCATCGCGTACCGCCGCATCGATCGTGTGCAGCGCCTCGTGCAGGGTGAAGTCCTCCGCCATGCGCGTGCCGTGCCCCGGCAGGTCGACCGCGACGACCGGGATGCCGGCCTCCTCGAGGAACACGACCTGAGATCGCCACATCGTCGCGGACGTGCGGATGCCGTGCACGAGGACGACCTGGACTGTCACACCCTCAGCATACGAAAGCGGGGCCGGTGGTTGCCCACCGACCCCGCCTCCTCACTCAGGACGAGTGCTTACTTCTCGTAGCCCACGTTCTCCACGGGCGTGATGCCGAAGAGGTCGAGACCCACGTAGGGCTCGGGCGTGAGGTTGGCGAGGCCTTCCTTGACGGTCCAGATCTCCGGGCCGTTGAGGACCGGGATGATGCCCCAGGTCTTCGCGAAGATCTCGGACTCCATCTCCATGGCCTTCTTGGTCTGCTCCACGGGGTCGGAGATGGTCTCCAGCTCCTCGTGGATCATCTTGTCGATCTCCTCCGTGCCGGTGCCCGACAGGTTCAGGCCGCTGTCCGAGCAGTACAGCTGGCAGAACCAGGCGGCACCGAACGGGTCGGACGACGTGAAGTTGAGGAAGAAGATGTCACCGTTCTGCGTGGTGTAGTCCTCGGCGAAGTCCGCAGACGGTCGGGTATCGATCGTGACCTCCACGCCGACCTCCTTGAGCTGCGCCTGGACGGCGAGCGAGCGTGCACGCGCGGTCTCCGTGTCGGAGTGCACCGGGAAGACGAGCGACAGACGCACGCCGTCCTTCTCACGGATGCCGTCAGATCCGGGGACCCAGCCGGCGTCGTCGAGGAGCTTGTTGGCGCCCTCGGTGTCGCCGTCCTTGCGACCGGCCTCTTCCAGAGCGTTCACGTAGTCCGGCTGGAACGAGAACAGCGTGAGCGACCCTGCCGGCTCCTCGGTGTAGTTCAGACCGTTGAAGACGATCTCCTTGACCTGCTCGATGCTGATCGCCTCGAAGACAGCCTTGCGGACGTCGAGGTCGGCCAGCGCCGGGTTGGCGGAGTTGAGGGTGAAGATCGCGTTCGCGGTCGCCTGACCCTTGTAGGTCTTGACGCCGTCGAGGCCCTCGACCTGGGCGAGCAGCTCGGCGCTGCCGGTCTCGGCCATGTCGACCTCGCCGTTGCGCAGAGCGTTTACTGCGGCGGTCGGCTCCATCTGGATGAAGGTCACCTTGTCGAGGAGCGGAGCGTTGCCCCACCACTTCTCGTTCGGGACGAGCGTGACGACGCCACCGGTCTTGTCGTAGTCCTCGACCGTGTAGGGGCCGGCTGCCCACTCCGGGTGCCAGTCACCGAGGAACGCCGTGTTGAAGAGCTCCGGCGTGTTGACCGCAGGGTGCAGAAGCTGCGAGTAGACCATCTCGGGCCAGGCGAACTCGCCCTTGAAGGTGACGATGACGTCGCGGTCGTTCTCGCCGGCCTCGACGGACTCGATCTCCTTCCAGCCGTCGGTCGCGTTCGGCTGGTACTCCTCGTTGGCGCCGCTGTTGGCTTCCCACGTGGCCTTGAACGCGGTGACGTCGATGGGCGTGCCGTCGTTCCAGACCGCCTTCTCGTTGACCTTGAAGTGCAGGACGGTCTTGCCGTCCTCGACACCGAAGGAGTAGTCGTCGAGGTAGGCGTCGTTCTTCTTGACCGTGCCGTCCGGATCCATGAGCAGGATCTGCGGGCGGAACCACGTGCCGATCTGCGTGACGCGCGCGTCACCGTCGCTGTGGAAGTAGTTCAGCTGCTCGGCGATGTTCGAGACGGGGATGCGGAGCTCGCCGCCCTCGGCCAGGTTCTCGCGGGGCTGCGGATTGTAGTCCGCACCCTCGACCGTCTGAGGCGTGTCGCCCTCTCCGCTGCCACCGTTGCCTGCCGGCGCACAACCGCTCATGACGAGTGCGAGGGCGGCGCCGAGAGCAGCGATGCCCATCAGCTTCTGATGCCGTTTCATGGTACTCCTTAGTGCCTGTCGGCCTTACTTGGGGATGGAGGCAGAATAACTCCGCGTCTCGCGGGCCGAAGCAATTGCGCACCGATTCGTTATCGGACTGTGCACAACTGATTCCTCGTCAATTGGCGGGTACGGCCTGCGCATCGAATCCTTCGACGGGCAGGATGATCCGCTCGCGGGTGCGCTCGATGTCGGGGTCGGGGATCGGGATCGCCGACAGCAGTGCCTTCGTGTAAGGATGCTCCGGCGCATCGAACACCTGGTCGACGTCGCCGTGCTCCACGAACTCGCCTTTGTACATCACGGCGACGCGGTCGGCGATGTGCCGGACCACGGCGAGGTCGTGCGCGACGAAGAGGTACGACAGCCCCATCTTCGCCTTGAGCTCGTCGAGGAGGTTGATGACGCCGGCTTGGATCGACACGTCGAGCGCCGACACGGGCTCGTCCAGGACGACGACCTTGGGGTTGGTCGACAGGGCGCGGGCGATGCCGATGCGCTGACGCTGGCCACCGGAGAACGCCTGCGGGAAGCGGTCGCTGTGCGCAGGATCCAGGCCCACCAGGCTCATGAGCTCCTCGACGCGATCGAACACGTCGTCGCGGCTCATCCCGATCGCGAACATCGGCTCGGCGATGATGTCCCACACGGTCATGCGCGGGTCGAGAGCGCCCATCGGATCCTGGAACACGATCTGCAGGTCGCGACGGAGCTTGCGCTCCTCGGCGCGACTCTTGATGTCGGCGACGCTCGTGCCGCCGATGCGGATGTCGCCGTCCTCCTGCTTCACGAGGTCCATGATCTGCAGCAGCGTGGTCGTCTTGCCGCTGCCGGACTCGCCCACGATCGCGAGCGTCTCGCCCTGACGCACATCGAAGCTGATGCCCTTGACGGCGTGGACTTCGCCGACCTTGCGCTTGAACAGCGCGCCCTTCATCAGGGGGAAGGTCTTGTTGAGGTTGATCGCCTGCAGGGTGATCGGACGCTCCTCGCGGGGCAGCTTCGTGAGAGTGCTCTCGGGCACCTCGGGGGCGGGGAACACCGGCAGGCCGCCGATCGTGCCGTCGTCGTCGATGTCCTCGGCGCGGATGCACGCGACGGTGTGGTTCGCGTGACCCTCGGTCGAGATGGGAAGCAGCTCGGGCTCGCCCTGGCGACACGCGTCGATCGCGATCGGGCACCGCGCCGCGAACGGGCACGCGTCCGGGAGGTTGATCAGCAGCGGGGGATTCCCCTTGATCGGGATCAGCGGGATCTTCTCGGTCTTGTCGACCCGCGGGATCGCGCCGAGCAGACCCATCGAGTACGGCATCCGCGTGCGGTAGAAGAGCTCGCGCACCGGAGCATGCTCGACGGGCTTGCCCGCGTACATCACGAGCACGTCGTCCGCGGTCTTCGCGACCACGCCCATGTCGTGCGTGATCATGATCATCGCGGCGCCGGTCTCCTTCTGCGCCGTCGCCATGAGCTCGAGGATCTGCGCCTGGATCGTGACGTCGAGCGCCGTGGTGGGCTCGTCGGCGATGATCAGCTTGGGGTCGTTGGCCATCGCGATCGCGATCACGACGCGCTGTCGCATGCCTCCGGAGAACTCGTGCGGGAACGACTTCATCCGCCGCTCGGGCTCGGGGATGCCGACGAGCGTGAGGAGCTCGACCGAGCGGTCCCAGGCATCCTTCTTCGAGAGCCGACGGTGCACGGTCAGTGCCTCGATGAGCTGGTCACCCACCGTGAAGACAGGGGTGAGCGAGGTCAGCGGGTCCTGGAAGACCATCGCCATGCCGTTGCCCCGGATGACCGAGAGCTGCTTGTCGGACTTGCCGATGAGCTCCTGGCCGTCATACACGATGGAGCCGGTGATCTTGGCGTTCTCGTCGAGCAGCCCCATGATCGCGAGGGAGGTGACGGATTTGCCCGAGCCGGACTCGCCGACGATGCCGAGGGTCTTGCCGGCCTCGAGGTCGAAGGAGACGCCGCGGACGGCATCCACTCGGCCCGCCTCGGACGGGAAGCTGACCTTGAGGTCGCGGACGGAGAGAACAGTACTCATGCGCGACCTCCAGCCGCGGAGGTCGGGTCGAGGGCGTCGCGCAGACCGTCGGCGATGAGGGCCATCGACACGGTGAGCAGCGTGAGCGCCGCCGCAGGGAAGTAGAACAGCCACGGCGCGCTCACGAGAGTGCTGGAGCCGT
The DNA here is from genome assembly GCF_044749085.1 of Microbacterium sp. NPDC089695. NCBI lineage: Bacteria > Bacillati > Actinomycetota > Actinomycetes > Micrococcales > Microbacteriaceae > Microbacterium > Microbacterium sp. NPDC089695. The sequence continues at coordinate 224,067 of NZ_JBIVHG010000002.1, read as the reverse complement.
AGCCGATCAGCGCACCGAGCGACACGTCGGGCAGCTTCACGCCGAACCCGAGGAACGACAGGGCGGTCTCGGTGAGCACCGCGGAAACGACACCCAGGGTGAAATTGATCACGAGAAGCGATCCGATGTTCGGCAGCATGTGCCGGATGACGACGCGCATACCCGAAAGGCCGGCGTAGCGGGCCGCGTGCACGTACTCGCGCTCGCGGATCGACAACGACAGCGTCCAGATGATTCGGGCGGGGAAGAACCAGCCCACGACGAAGATCATCACGAGTGAGATCACGAGCCAATTGCCGCCGGCGTCGTTCGAGATCATCGCGAGGATCAGGAAGTTCGGCACGACCATCATGAAGTGGATGATCGCGAGCATGATGCGCTCGTACGACCCGCCGAAGTACGCAGCCGTCGTTCCGACGATCGCTGACACGACCGTGGTGCCGATAGCGACGAGTGCCGCGATCATCATGGAGCGCTGCAGCCCCACGGCGACCTGCGCGAAGTTGTCATTACCGGAACCGTTCGTGCCGAACCAGTGGTCGGCCGATGGTCCCTTGCGCAGGTTGAGGAAGTCGAGCTCGGTGTGGCTGTAGGGCGCGATGAGCGGCCCGACGACAGCGAACAGCACGAGCGCGACGAGGATCACGATTCCGATCACGGCGCCGCGGTTGCGCATGAAGCGTCGCGTGTACAGCGACAGCATCGTGGTGCGCTTGCGATTCTTCGGCTTGTCAGGCTTCTCGGCGATCTCGGGGGACACCCCGATGGCTTCCAGGGACATCAGCTCACCCGCACTCTCGGATCGAGGACGACGACCGCGACATCGGCGAGGATCGCGCCGATGGCTGTCATGAGGGCGCCGAACGCCGCGACCGCGACGACGCCGTGAATGTCGTTGTTATTGAGGGTCGTGATGAAGTATCGACCCATGCCGTTCCAGTTGAAGATCGTCTCCGTCAGGACCGCGCCGGTGAAGACGGCCGGGATCGTGAAGGCGACCTGCGTCGTGACCGGGATGAGCGACGTTCGCAGCGCGTGCTTGCGGATCGCCTGCTGCTTGGTGAGGCCCTTGGCGCGGGCGGTGCGCACGTAGTCGGCCTTGATGTTGTCGAGCAGGAGCGAGCGCTGCAGGAAGTGGATCTGCGCGTACCCCGTGATCACGAGGCCCAAGGTCGGCAAGGTCAGATGCTGGATCACATCGAGGAGCACGGGGAAGAAGCCTTGGACACCCGGGCTGGAGGAGCCGGTGACGTAGAAGACGGTGGTGCCGACGGCGTTGTTGAAGCCGATCGCGAGCAGCACGAGAGCGAAGCCCGCGACGACCGTCGGGATGTTCATCGTGATGATGCTCGTGCCCTGGCCGATGCGGTCGGCGAGCTTGTACTGCCGCGACGCGGTGTACACGCCGAGCGCGATGCCGAGCACAGTCGTGATGATGGTCGCACCGAGCACCAGCTCAGCGCTGACCCAGACCCGGTACGCGACCTGTTCGTTGACGGACTCGCCGGTCGGGCCCAGGCCCCAGTCCCAGCGGAAGATGATCCCCGAGAACCACGTCCACCAGCGCTCGATGAGCGGAACGGACTCGCTGAGGTTGCGCGGACGGAGGAGATTGTCGATCTGATCGGCGGAGAGCGGGGGGCGTCGGCCGACGTAGTTGTTCTCGGGATCGAGATACAGCCAGGCGAGGAAGTAGGTGATGTTCGTCGCGATGACGATCATCATCAACCACCCCAGCAGGCGGCGCACGAGATACTTGATCAAGGTGATGATTCTTTCTCTTCTACAGACGCGCGCGGGGTCTGCCGACGCAACGCTGAGCCGGAGGACAGTCAATCACCATCTGCCGTTCTGCGCGACACGACACCTGCACCTGGTCTGTGACGGAGTCTTATCGCTCACGGGATCCGGTGTCACGGATGGCTCCCGGGCAACTTCGCGAGAATATCACCGGATCGCCCGAATCGGGCATTAGCCTCCCCTCACCGTAGAATCGTCGGGACATGTCACCACGCGCTCTCACTCCGCTTCAGCCTGCCGCGACGCCAGCGACGCAGATCCGCAATTTCTGCATCATCGCGCACATCGACCACGGCAAGTCGACGCTCGCCGACCGCATGCTCCAGATCACCGGCGTGGTGTCGGATCGGGACATGCGCGCGCAGTACCTCGACCGAATGGACATCGAGCGCGAGCGCGGCATCACCATCAAGAGCCAGGCCGTGCGGATGCCGTGGGAGCTCGAGGGGGAGACCTTCGCGCTCAACATGATCGACACCCCGGGGCACGTCGACTTCACGTACGAGGTGTCCCGTTCGCTCGCGGCGTGCGAGGGCGCGATCCTCCTGGTCGACGCCGCGCAGGGCATCGAGGCGCAGACTCTCGCGAACCTGTATCTCGCGCTCGAGAACGACCTCCACATCATCCCGGTGCTCAACAAGATCGACCTCCCCGCGGCCGATCCCGACAAGTACGCGAAGGAACTCGCCTCGCTGATCGGCGGCAAGCCGGAGGACGTACTGCGCGTCTCGGGCAAGACCGGCGTCGGCGTCGAGGAGCTGCTCGACCGTCTCGTGCAGGAGATCCCGGCCCCGGTGGGCGATGCGGATGCTCCGGCTCGAGCCATGATCTTCGACTCCGTGTACGACGCGTACCGCGGGGTCGTCACCTACGTGCGCATGGTCGACGGCAACCTGTCGCCGCGCGAGCGCATCCAGATGATGTCGACCGGCGCGAACCACGACGCGCTCGAGGTCGGCGTGTCGAGCCCCGAGCCGATCCCCACCAAGGGTCTCGGCGTCGGCGAGGTCGGCTACCTGATCACGGGCGTGAAGGACGTGCGTCTGTCGAAGGTCGGCGACACCGTGACGGCGGCACGCAAGCCCGCGACCGAGGCGCTCGCGGGCTACACCGACCCCAAGCCCATGGTCTTCTCGGGCATCTACCCGATCGACGGCAGCGACTACGCCGAGCTCCGCGAGGCGCTCGACAAGCTCAAGCTGTCGGACGCCTCGCTGCAGTACGAGCCCGAGACCTCGGTGGCGCTCGGCTTCGGCTTCCGTTGCGGATTCCTCGGGCTGCTGCACCTCGAGATCATCACCGAGCGTCTCTCGCGGGAGTTCGGACTCGACCTCATCACGACCGCGCCCAGTGTGATCTACGAGGTGCTGACCTCCGACACGGGCGAGACCGTAACGGTCACGAACCCCAGCGAGTACCCCGACGGACGGATCGGCTCGGTCGCCGAGCCCATGGTGAAGACCGCGATCCTGCTGCCGAAGGACTACGTCGGCACGGTCATGGAGCTGTGCCAGTCGCGGCGCGGCTCTCTGCTCGGCATGGAGTACTTCTCGGAGGAGCGCGTCGAGCTGAGGTACATGATGCCGCTCGGCGAGATCGTGTTCGACTTCTTCGACCAGCTCAAGTCCAAGACCCAGGGCTACGCCTCACTCGACTACGAGCCCGCCGGGCAGCAGGAGGCCGACCTCGTGAAGGTCGACATCCTCCTCCAGGGTGAGAAGGTCGACGCGTTCAGCTCGATCGTGCACCGCGACAAGGCCTACGCCTACGGCACGATGATGGCCGAGCGGCTGCGCAAGCTCATCCCTCGCCAGCAGTTCGAGGTGCCGATCCAGGCGGCGATCGGCGCGCGGATCATCGCCCGCGAGACCATCAGGGCGATCCGCAAGGATGTCCTCGCGAAGTGCTACGGCGGTGACATCACCCGCAAGCGCAAGCTCCTCGAGAAGCAGAAGGAGGGCAAGAAGCGCATGAAGATGGTGGGTCGCGTCGAGGTCCCGCAGGAGGCGTTCATCGCCGCGCTGTCGGGAGACGTCGAGGGCAAGGACAAGAAGTAGGTGACGCGGCTCCGCGACTCGCGTCCGAGCACGCGTGGCCATCGGTCGGGTCCCCGTCCAGGTGACCCCCGGTAGGCTGGTCATCATGCGGCGCGGGACTTTCCGAGACGACACGGTGGACTATGCGGCCGTGGGTGCGACCCACGCGCCCGATCTCATGCAGTACCCGCCGGAGCGCAGCATCCCGGCGGAGAACTCGTGGCGCATCGGCAGCGGAGCGGAACGCTTCCAGACCGCGGGCGAGTCGCTGCTGTCGTGGACGGCGCAGCGCGCATCGGGTCTGAGCGTGGAGGACGTGCGTCCCGCACCGGGCCCCGCGTATGCAGGTGTGAGCTTCGACGCGGAGGGCACCCCCATCGCGCCGAGCAAGAACGAGGTCGAGCAGCGCTTCGACACCGAGGGCACGCCGTACGCGGGCCCCGGCATGACGCTGAAGCTGCGCGGACGCATCGCCGGCATGAGCGCGGACGCCGAGCTGCGCGTGATCTCGGTCACGGAGGAGAAGCGTCGCATCGGTCTCGTGCTGGGCACGGTCGGCGGCTCGGTCGTGCGCGGCGAGGAGTCGTTCGACGTCGAGTGGCGCGAGGACAACGACGAGGTGTGGTTCACCGTGCGCGCGTTCGACGCGCCGAACGCACTGCTGTACCGCACAGTCCCCGCGCTCGTGAAGCGGCGTCGGCGCGAGCTGTTCGCGCGGTACCTGCGCTCGATCTCACCGCTCTACGCGACTCCCGTCTGAGATGGCGGGTCCCCTCCCTCTCGGTGATCCGGCTCCGGCCGACGGGCGCCTGCCGCACGACCTTCCGATCGATCCGACCGTGCCGTTCTCGGCGTACCTGCACATCCCGTTCTGCAGCGTGCGCTGCGGGTACTGCGACTTCAACACCTACACCTCGAGCGAGCTCCGCGGCGCGAAGCAGGAGGACTACGCCTCGACCCTGATCTCCGAGATCGAGCTCGCGCGACGTGTGATGTCGGATGCCGGCGCCGTGCGCCCCATGGACACGGTCTTCTTCGGAGGCGGCACGCCGACCCTGCTTCCCGCCGGTGACCTGGCCAGGATGCTGGGCGCCGCGACCGAGGCGTTCGGACTCGTCGACGGTGCCGAGGTCACGGTGGAGGCGAACCCCGACACCGTGACGCCCGAGGTCGCGCGCACTCTCGCGGACGCGGGCGTGACGCGGATGTCGGTCGGCATGCAGTCCGCCGTGCCGCACGTGCTGGCGACCCTCGACCGCACGCACCGGCCCGAGAATGTGCGCACGGCGGTCGCGGCCGCGAAGGATGCCGGGCTCGCGGTCAGTGTCGACCTCATCTACGGTGCCCCCGGCGAGTCGCTCGCCGACTGGGAGGCGTCGATCGATGCGGCGCTCGACCTCGAGTCCGACCACATCTCGGCGTATGCGCTCATCATCGAGGACGGCACGAAGCTCGCGCGGCAGATCCGCCGCGGTGAGGTGCCCACGCCCGACGACGACCTCCAGGCCGACATGTACGAGCTGGCCGATGCGCGCCTCGCCGCGGCCGGGTTCGAGTGGTACGAGGTCAGCAACTGGTCGCGGAGCCTCGATCAGCGATCACGGCACAACCTCGCGTACTGGCGGGGGAGCGACTGGTGGGGTTTCGGTCCGGGGGCACACAGCCATGTCGCGGGTCTGCGGTGGTGGAACGTGAAGCATCCCGCTGCGTACGCACAGCGCCTCGCGGCATCCGAGTCGCCGGCGGCGGGCACCGAACGGCCGGACGCCGAATCCCGGATGCTGGAGCGCATCCTGCTGCTCAGCCGCATCCGTGAGGGGATCGCGACCTCGGAACTCCCGCCGGAGCGGCGCGAGCGGGTCGCCGGCCTCATCGCCGACGGCCTCGTGGATGCGTCGGCCGCGGTGCGCGGACGCGTGCAGCTCACGCTGCGGGGGCGCCTGTTGGCGGACGCCGTGGTGCGCGAGCTCACGGACTGAATCGAACGGCCCGTCAGGGAAGAAGATCGAGCGCGACCGTGCGTCGCTGCGGCACGGTGGCGCTCTCGGCGTCGAACAGCCGTGTCGTCCGCTCGGCGCCGTACGCGGGCCATCCGGGGTCGCCTGTCGTGATGAACGAGATCCACGCCGCGTGCATCTCGTCGGCGAGGCGCTGCGGCGCGTCGTCGCCGGCCAGCCGCCGGGTCTCGGGGTCGTCGAGTCGATCGAATACGAATCCGAGCTCGAGCGCATGCGCGGCGCGCAGGTCGCGCACCGGGCTGCGCCAGGCGAACTCGTAGACGAAGGTCGGAGCGCGTCGCGCACGCGCCACCCGGGTCAGGGGAGCACGGAGCATGATGTCGGTCGCGAGCTGGCCGAAGATCTCGCCCGTGGATGCACCGGGGAAGGCGGCCCGGTAGGCGGCGACCGCGCGGCGGGGGATGCGCAGGGCCAGTCGTGCGAGAAGGAGCTTCAGCCTGCTGATCCCGGCGAGCGCCTCGGGGGTGAACCAGAGGCGGTACTCGTCGGTGTTGGTGCCGATAAGCAGCGGGACGTCGATGTCGGGGATCACCTGGTGCGGAGAGCGGGGGAGCGACTCCTCGTCGAGCGCGAACTGGAACCCCGGCGCCCCGCCGAGCGGCGACGATCCCGCCGCCTGCTGCCGACGCGCATCGAGCAACTGCTCCGGGCTCACCCCGAGAAAGGCCGACCGCTCGGGCGCGATGCCGAGCCGCTTCGCCAACTGCACCGTGACGCGACCGGCCTTCGTCGACGTCTGCGCCTCCAGGGGGCCGGATTCGATGATCGCCCGGGCGATCAGGCCCCGTGACTCCGACCTCGCGAGGAGTCCTGCCACGATCGCCCCGCCCGCCGACTCGCCCATGACCGTGATGCGCGCCGGATCGCCGCCGAACGCCGCGATCTCCCTGTGCACCCATGCGAGACCGGCCGCCGCGTCCTCCAGCCCGAGATTGCGCGGTGCGCCGTCGAGCACAGAGAACCCTTCGGAGCCGAGCCGGTAGTTGATCGAGGCGAACACGATGCCCGCACGGGCGAATCCGCTGCCGTCGTAGAGCGAGAGGGCTGCGGTGCCGCGCTCCAGCGCTCCGCCGTGGATCCAGAGCACGACCGGAGCATCGCGCGCGTCGCGCGGCGCCCAGACGTTGACGGTGAGGATGTCGCGACCCGGGATCTCGACCGAACCCAGCAGATCGCCGATGGCGCCGGGGTACGGCGATTGCGGGGCGGTCGGCCCGAACGCTCGCGCCTCGCGCACGCCGTCCCACGGATCCGCGGGACGCGGGGAACGGAACCGGTGGTCTCCGAAGGGCGGCGCGGCGTACGGGATGCCCCGGAACAGACGGATGCCGTCGACCTCCTCTCCACGCACGGTCCCCGCGGTCAGAGTGGCGTCGACGGCATCGCTCATGGTCGTCATCGTAGGGGCCTTCCGCGTGTCGGCGGCTGCGGCGGGTAGAATTGGCACTCGACGCACGTGAGTGCCAGACACATGCAACGGACGAGGGGAGAAGCGATGGTCAGCGAACGAGGCCTCCAGGTGCTCCGCGCCATCGTGCAGGACTACGTCGAGACGCACGAACCGGTCGGCAGCCGGTCGATCGTCGACCGTTACTCGTTCGGGGTGTCGGCGGCCACGATCCGCAACGACATGGCCCTCCTCGAGGACGAAGAGCTCATCGCGGCCCCGCACACGTCGTCGGGACGCGTCCCCACAGACAAGGGCTACCGGGTGTTCGTCGATCACCTCGCCCAGTTGCGCCCGCTGTCGGTCGCGCAGCGCACCGCGATCGAGTCCTTCCTGACCGATCCCGCCGACCTGGACGATCTGATGGCGCGCACCGTCCGCGTGCTGACGCAGCTCACGGGGCAGGTGGCTCTTGCGCAGTATCCGTCGTTCGCGCGTGCGCGGCTCACGCACATCGAGCTCGTGGCGCTGGCACCCAACCGGCTGCTGATCGTGCTCGTCACGGACGCCGGCGGCGTGTCGCAGCGCATGGCTCCGCTTCCCGCCGACATCGACGAGTCCGACATGGCGCTGCTGCGTGCACGGCTGTCGTCGCTGCTGGCCGGCCGCGCGGTCAGCGAAGCGGCGGAGCGACTCGACGCGCTGCTCGGCGGAGACGAGCATGCGAACGACGCCGTGCTGCGGGCCGTCGCCGCCGTGATCGTCGAGGAACTCGGCACGTTCCGCCAGGAACGCCTCGTCATGGCAGGAGCGGCGACACTGGCTCGTCGCGAACACGACTTCCGCGGCAGCATCCATCCGCTCCTGGAGGCGATCGAGGAGCAGGTGACCCTCATCCGCCTGATGAGCGAGATGGAGGCCGACGCGCACGGCCTCGCCGCGAGCATCGGCGCGGAGAACGCGTCGTTCGGGCTCGACGAGGCGTCGATCGTCGCGAGCAACTACGCGGCGCGCAGCGGCACGGCACGCGTCGGGGTCATGGGCCCCACGCGCATGGACTATCCGAGCAATCTCGCGGCGGCGCGGGCCGTGGCCCGCTACCTCTCGCGGATGCTCGACGAGGACGAGGCGTCCCGCTGACGCGGGCGCCCAGAGAACACACGCAGAAGGGCCATCGTGGCGGACCACTATGAGGTACTGGGCGTCTCACGCGACGCCTCCACCGACGAGATCAAGAAGGCGTACCGGCGACTCGCGCGGCAGCTGCACCCGGACGTGAACCCGGGCGAGGAAGCGGCCGAGAAGTTCAAGCTCGTCACGCACGCGTACGACGTGCTGAGCGACGACGACTCGCGGCGCCGCTACGACATGGGCGGCGGCGACGGCGCGTCCGGCAACTTCCAGGGCTTCGGCGGGTTCGGCGACATCTTCGAGACGTTCTTCGGCGCGGCTCAGGGCGGGGGTCGGGGCGCTCGGCCCCGTTCCCGTCGCGAGCGCGGTCAGGATGCCCTGGTGCGGGTCACGCTCGACCTCGGCGACGTCGTGTTCGGTGCGCATCGGGACATCGAGGTCGACACGGCCGTGCTGTGCGAGACGTGCAACGGCTCGTGCTGCCAGGAGGGCACCTCGCCCGTCACGTGCGACATCTGCGGCGGCAGCGGTCACGTGCAGCGCCAGGTGCGCAGCCTGCTCGGCAACGTCGTCACCTCGCAGCCCTGCGGCACGTGCGAGGGATACGGCACGACGATCCCGTACCCGTGCGGCACCTGCGGCGGTCAGGGGCGCGTGCGTTCGCGTCGTACGGTCTCGCTCGACATCCCGGCGGGCGTCGAGACCGGTCTGCGGCTGCAGCTCCCCGGTTCGGGCGAGGTCGGCAAGGCCGGCGGCCCGAACGGCGATCTCTACGTCGAGGTGACGGTGAACCCGCATCCCGCGTTCAGCCGCGACGGCGACGATCTGCTCGCGACGCTCGAGGTGGCGATGACCGACGCCATCCTCGGCACGGAGACGACCATCCAGGGCCTCGACGGCGAGGTGGATCTCGAGATCCGCGCCGGCGTGCAGTCGGGCGACGTGCTCACGATCAAGGGTCGAGGCATCACGCCGTTGCGCGGCAGCCAGCGCGGCGACCTGCGCGTCGGCGTGCAGGTTCTGACGCCGACCAAGATCGATTCGGCGCAGCGCGCGCTGATCGAGGACTTCGCGAAGAAGACCAAGGCGCCGGAGCCGCAGCTCGCCCAGTTCCAGCAGGGGCTGTTCTCGAAGCTCCGCGACCGCTTCCGCTCGCACTGACCGGGACGACCACATGGCCCTGCACTTCCTCGTCGAGACCTCGTCGGATGCCGCCGTCGGCGACCTCGTGTCGCTGACCGGCGCCGAGGCGAAGCACGCCGCCGTCGTGCGGCGCCTCCGCGTCGGCGAGGAGGTCACGGTCGGCGACGGCTCCGGAGTGTGGCTGACGGGCACGGCAGAAGCCGTGTCGCCGTCGCTCGTCGACGTGCGCGTGTCCGCACGCTGGGTCGACGCTGCACCATCCCCGCGCCTCGTGCTCGTGCAGGCACTCGCGAAGGGCGACCGCGACGAACTCGCGGTGCAGGCGGCGTGCGAGCTCGGGGTCGACGAGATCGTGCCCTGGCAGGCGAGTCGCAGCGTGTCGCGATGGGAGGGTCCGAAGGCCGTCAAGGGGCGCGAGCGCTGGGCGAGCATCGTCCGCGAGGCCGCCAAGCAGGCGCATCGGCCCTGGGTGCCGGAGGTCGCTGCGCCGGCGTCCACGAAGGACCTCGCGGCGCGCGCGGCGGCGCAGCGCGTGCTGGTCCTCGACCCCACGGCTCCCGCGCGCCTGTCGGCGCTGGTGCCGGACGGCCGGGACATCGTCCTGGTGGTCGGCCCGGAGGGCGGGATCTCCGACGCCGAGCTCGCAGCGCTCGTCGAGGCGGGCGCGGAGCGTGTGCTCCTCGGCGACACCGTGCTGAGGACGTCGACCGCCGGACCCGCGGCCATCGCCGTGCTCTCGGTGGCCCTCGGACGTTGGTGATCGCGCTCCGGGCCCGGCGGGTGCACGGTCGGTAGACTGACAGCATGTCCGAACCCTCGATCTTCACGCGCATCCTCGACGGCGACATCCCGGGTGAGATCCTGCTGGACACCGGCCGGGTGTTCGCGATCCGCGACATCAACCCCCAGGCGCCGCTGCATGCGCTCGTGATCCCCAAGACCGCGGAGTACCGTGACGTCACGGAGCTCGCCGCCGGTGATCCCGGTCTCCTGGCCGAGATGGTCGCCGCCGCCAAGCAGCTCGCGACCGCGCATGCGAACGGCGAGTACCGCCTCATCTTCAACAACGGCGCGAGCGCCGCCCAATCCGTCTTCCACGTGCACGCCCATGTGCTCGGCAACATCGAGGAGAACAAGCTCGTTGGCTTCTGACGACGACAACACCCCCACCGACCGCGACGTTTCGGAGCGCATCTACGCCGACGGCGTCGCCATGGTGCAGCTGCTCGGCCCGCAGGACCGCCTGCTCCGGATGCTCGAGAAGGAGCATCCGGATGTGCAGGTGCTCGTGCGCGGCAACGAGATCACCCTCAGCGGCGCGCCCGACGCCGTGGCGCGCGCGAAGAACCTCGTCGACGAGCTGCTCACCATGACGAAGGCCGGACACGACCTCGCCCCGAGCGACGTCGCGAGCTCGGCGCGCATGCTCCGGGCGGACGGCGGACCCCGACCCAGCGAGGTGCTGGGCGAGGCGATCCTGTCGACACGCGGCAAGGTCATCCGTCCCAAGACGCTCGGCCAGAAGGAGTACGTCGACGCGATCGAGGAGAACACGATCGTCTTCGGCATCGGCCCGGCCGGCACCGGCAAGACCTACCTCGCGATGGCGAAGGCCGTGCAGGCGCTCCAGCGCAAGGAGGTCACGCGGATCATCCTCACGCGCCCGGCCGTCGAGGCGGGGGAGCGGCTCGGGTTCCTGCCCGGCACGCTGACCGACAAGATCGACCCGTATCTGCGTCCCCTCTACGACGCGCTCAACGAGATGATGGATCCCGAGATCGTGCCGCGCCTGATGGCCACAGGCACGATCGAGGTCGCTCCTCTGGCGTACATGCGCGGCCGCACGCTGAACGACTCGTTCGTCGTGCTCGACGAGGCGCAGAACACCACGCCAGAGCAGATGAAGATGTTCCTCACGCGCCTCGGCTTCGGCACGCGCATGGTCGTGACCGGCGACATCACGCAGGTCGACCTGCCGCAGGGCGCATCCGGGCTTCGACTCGTCACGCGCGTGCTCGACGGCATCGACGATATCCACTTCTCCCGGCTCACGAGCGACGACGTCGTGCGCCACTCGCTTGTCGGACGCATCGTCGACGCGTACAGCGAGTACGACGAGCGCCGGACGGCGCAGCGGCACGAGCGCGAGCAGGCGGCGGAGTTCGCGAACCGGGCCGAGCGTCGCGGCGCGCAACGACCGGGACCCCGAGACCGGATGCCGAAGCGAGGCCTCTCCTGATGACACGAGCACAGGCCCTGAAGAAACGAGCGCAGTCATGATCGAGATCAACAACGAGTCGGCGATCGACGTCGACGAGACCGTGCTGCAGCGTCTCACCGACTTCAACCTCGCCCAGCTCCACGTGAGCCCCGATGCCGAGGTCGCGATCGTCCTCGTCGACGAGGGCGCCATGGAGGCGCTGCACGTGCAGTGGATGGATGAGCCGGGCCCCACCGACGTCCTGAGCTTCCCCATGGACGAGCTGCGCCCCGGCACCGAGGATCGACCCACCGCTCCCGGTCTGCTCGGCGACATCGTGCTCTGCCCGCAGGTGGCCGAGACGCAGGCGCAGGCCGCCGGTCACACGCTGATGGACGAGCTCATCCTGCTCACGACGCACGGGCTGCTGCACCTCCTCGGCTTCGATCACGCGGAACCCGACGAGGAGCGTGAGATGTTCGGCCTGCAGAAGGAGCTCATCCAGGGCTTCGCGGCGGCCGAACGTCGCCGATGACCGCTGTTCTCCTGCTGGTAGGCGCCCTCCTGCTGGTCGCCTTCGGCGGTCTCATGGCGGCGATAGACGCCGCCTTCGGCGTCACCTCGCGCTCGGACATCGAGGAGATGGCGGGTGAGGGGCGCAACGCCCGCCAACTCGCGCGCATCGCGGCGGACCCCGACGCGCACGTCAACTCGGTGGCCTTCATTCGCGTGCTCGCGGAGGTCACCGCGGCCGTCTTCGTGGCCGTCGCGTTCACGATCCTCATCGAGAACAACTGGCTCGCGATGCTCGCGGCCGCCGTGCTCATGACCGGTATCACCTTCGTGCTGGTCGGAGCGAGTCCCCGGTCGTTCGGTCGGCAGCACGCGGACGGCCTCCTGCGGGCGAATGCGCCGATCGTACGAGGGCTGCGGATCATCCTCGGTCCGCTCGCCCAGGGACTCGTGCTCCTCGGCAACAAGGTGACCCCCGGCACCGGACGCAGCTCGTTCACCTCGGAGGAGCAGCTGCTCAGCATGGTCGACGAGGCCGCGTCGAACGACCTCATCGAGGCCGACGACCGCGATCTCATCCACTCCGTGTTCGACTTCACCGACCAGTTCGTGCGTGCGGTCATGGTGCCGCGCACCGAGCTGGTGACGGTCGACGCGACCGCGACCACCGACGAGGCCATGACGCTGTTCCTGCAGCGCGGTGTCTCGCGCATGCCGGTGGTCGACGACGAGGCCGACGACGTCGTCGGCGTCCTCTATCTCAAAGACCTCGTGCAGTTCGCGTACCGTGACGACAACGCCTGGCGTGCGGCGTCGATCCGCCCGATCTCGCGTCCGGCGACCTTCGTTCCGGAGTCGATGCGCGCCGAGACGCTGCTGCAGCAGATGAAGCGCGATGCCGTGCACGTGTGCCTGGTGATCGACGAGCACGGCGGCATCTCGGGTCTCGTGACCCTGGAGGACCTCATCGAGGAGCTCGTGGGCGAGATCGCCGACGAGTACGATCAGGTGGCGACGGAAGTCGTCGAGCTGGGCGAGGGCAAGTACCGTGTCAGTTCGCGGCTCTCGCTGGAGGACGTCGGCGATCTGTTCGGCCTCGAGCTCGAGGACGAGGACGTCGATTCGATCGGCGGCCTGCTCGGCAAGACGCTCGGACAGGTTCCGCAGCCGGGCGCGACGGCCACGGTGCACGGTCTCGCGCTCACCGGAGGCGCGTCCCGCGGACGAGGCCGCGGCATCGCGACGGTGTTCGTCGAGAGGGCCGCGCCGCATACGACAGAGGATCACGACAGGGAGCGGAACGATGACTGAGCACACACGCAGCGGGTTCGTGACGTTCGTCGGGCGACCGAACGTCGGGAAGTCCACGCTCACGAACGCTCTCGTCGGCGAGAAGATCGCGATCACGAGCGAGAAGCCGCAGACCACGCGTCGGGCCATCCGCGGGATCGTGAACCGCCCAGACGGGCAGCTCGTGATCGTCGACACCCCCGGCATCCACAAACCGCGCACGCTGCTCGGCGAGCGTCTGAACGACCTGGTCGAGCAGGTGCTAGGCGACGTCGACGTGATCGGCTTCTGCGTGCCAGCGACCGAGAAGATCGGTCCGGGCGACCGGCGGATCGCGGCGTCGCTCGACGGATACCCGCGCGCGAAGAAGATCGCGATCGTGACGAAGACGGATGCCGCGTCGCGCGACGAGATCACCGAGCGCCTCATGGAAGCCGATGCGCTGCGCGAGGACTGGGCGGCAGTGATCCCGCTGTCGGCGCTGACCCGCGACCAGCTCGAGGTGCTGACCGACGAGATCCTCACGCTGATGCCGAAAGGCCCTGCGCTCTACCCCGAGGACATCACCACCGACGAGTCGATCGAGGATCGCATCGCGGAGATCATCCGCGAAGCCGCCCTGCACGGTGTGCGCGACGAGCTCCCGCACTCGATCGCCGTCGTCGTCGACGACATCGCTCCGCGTGAGGACAGCGACCTCACCGACGTGCACGCCTCGATCGTGGTCGAGCGCGACAGCCAGAAGGCGATCATCATCGGTCACAAGGGCAGTCGCCTGCGCGACGTCGGCGCGCGGGCGCGCACCGAGATCGAAGGACTCCTCGGCACCCGCGTGTTCCTCGGACTGCACGTGAAGGTCGCCAAGGAGTGGCAGCGCGACCCCAAGCAGCTCGGTCGACTCGGGTTCTGAGCGGGGTCCCGAGATGGCGCAGCACTGGATCGCACGGGCCGCGGGCTCACCCGAGACCTGGGACTTCACCTCATACGATCCCGCGAAACCCGTCGAAGGGGAAGTGACGATCCGTGTGCACGCCGCGGGCGTGAACCCCGCCGACGCCAAGCATGTCGCCTCCACCCGAGGCGGGGTCGAGTATCCGGTGGCGATCGGCTATGAAGTGTCCGGTGAGATCGCGGCGATCGGTCCGAACACCTCGATCGGGTCCGGGGAGGCGCGCGTCGGAGACGAGGTCGTGGCCTTCCGCGTGCGCGGAGGCTATGCGACCGCGCTCACGGTCCCGGCGGAGAAGGTGTTCGCGAAGCCGTCGACACTCACCCACCCCGAAGCGGCGAACCTGCTTCTCGTGGGCACGACGGCGGCGGAGATGCTCGCCGTCACCGGCGCGGCCGCGGGGGAGACGATCCTGCTGCACGGTGCTTCGGGCGCGGTCGGGGTGAGCGTGCTCCAGCAGGCGCGTCTGCGCGGCATCCGGGTGATCGGCACCGCCAGCGCGGAACGTGCCGACGTCGTGCGGGAGTTCGGCGGCATCCCGGTGCCGTACGGCGCCGGTCTCGCGGGCCGTGCGCGCGACGCGGCCGGCGCGGAGATCGCCGCCGCCCTCGACGCCGTCGGCACCGACGAAGCCGTCGACGTCTCTCTCGAACTGGTGGCCGATCGACGCCGCATCGTCACCATCGCCGCGTTCGGTCGAGCCGAGACCGCCGGCATCCTCGCGATCGCGGGATCGATGCCCGACAGCGCGCGCTTCCGCGACGAGGTGCGGGGCGAGCTCGTGGCGTTGGCGCAGAGCGGCCACCTCGTCGTACCGGTGGCGCATACCTTCGCACTCGACCGGGCCGTCGAGGCGCATCACATCCTCGCCACCGGTCACCCCGGCGGCAAGCTCGCACTCATCCCGTGAGCCGTTCGTCCCGCCGTCGACGCGTCTAGTCGATCTCGCGCAGCGCCGAGGTCACGATCACGACGCCCTCATCGTAGGCATCGTCCGCCGCATCCTGGAGCGTCCCGTCGTCCCAGACGACCTGCACCCACAGGTACCCGCGCTCGATGCCGAGCGTGAGCGCGTCGTCGCCGAATCCTGCGGAGACCTCGTCCTGGATCCGGGCGAGCTCGTCGTCCGCGGTCGTCCCGTCGATCCCTCCGGTCGGATCCTCCGGCGCGACGGTGTCGTACAGAGCGAGCATGATGGGCGGGTCGGTGATCGTGTACCGCTCGCCGTCGTATGTGCCGTAGACGGCATACGATCCCCACCGCGTCGCGCCGCTCGATTCGCTCCCGTCCACGCCGTCCCATGTCCACCCGTCGACCGGGATGCCGAGACACTGCGGCGGGTAGGACTCCATGACCGCCCCGAGGCAGAGCTGCACGCTGCCGGATTCATCGAGCACCGTGCCGACGCCGATCACCCGCCCCTCGGACGGCGAGACCTCGATCGCTCCCCAGACGGGTGTCGCGGTGCTCGTCGGGGCGGGTGAATCTCCCGGACCCGACGCGCACGCCGACAGCAGGATCAGCCCCGGCACGAGGCCGGCGGCGAGAGACAGGCGACGCTGCGAGATGCTCATGACCGAGAGTGTCGACGGAACCGGGATCGTCTCAGATCGTGTCGATCCGCCCCGAGCATCCTGCTAGCATGGCCGCATGCCTTTCGGCGGTCTGCTTCTTCTTAGCTGCCGCGACGAGTCCTGAGAGCTAGGGCCTTCCTCGTCGCGGCGCTCGTGTTGGCCCGAACACATTTCTGACGAGAGAAGAAGCCCCTCATGAAGAACACTCAGCGTCCGTCCGCGATGCCGATCCACAAGTACCGGCCGTTCCACGAGCAGATCTCGGTGCACCTGCCCGACCGCACGTGGCCCGATGCCCGCATCACCGAGGCCCCGCGCTGGTGCGCCGTCGACCTCCGCGACGGCAACCAGGCCCTGATCGATCCCATGTCACCCGAGCGCAAGCGCGTCATGTTCGAGCTGCTCGTCAGCATGGGCTACAAGGAGATCGAGGTCGGGTTCCCGTCGGCGAGTCAGACCGATTTCGACTTCGTGCGTCAGCTCATCGAAGAGAACCTGATCCCCGATGACGTCACGATCCAGGTGCTGACCCAGGCACGAGAGCACCTGATCGAGCGCACGTACGAGGCGATCGCCGGAGCGAAGCAGGCGATCGTGCACCTGTACAACTCGACGAGCGTGCTGCAGCGCGAGGTCGTGTTCCGCACCGACAAGCAGGGCATCATCGACATCGCGCTGGAAGGCGCGCGCCTGTGCCGGAAGTTCGAGAAGACGATCCCCGACACGCAGGTGTACTACGAGTACTCGCCCGAGAGCTACACGGGAACCGAGCTCGAGTTCGCGGTCGACATCTGCAACCAGGTCATCGAGATCTTCGAGCCGACGCCCGACCGCAAGGTCATCATCAATCTCCCGGCGACGGTCGAGATGGCGTCGCCCAACGTGTACGCCGACTCGATCGAGTGGATGAGCCGTCACCTCGCGCACCGTGAGAACGTCATCCTGTCGCTGCACCCGCACAACGACCGCGGCACCGCGATCGCGGCCGCCGAGCTCGGCTACATGGCCGGCGCGGACCGCATCGAGGGATGCCTGTTCGGCAACGGCGAGCGCACCGGCAACGTCGACCTCGTCGCGCTGGGCATCAACATGTTCACGCAGGGCATCGATCCGCAGATCGACTTCAGCGACATCGACCAGGTCAAGCGCACGGTCGAGTACTGCAACCAGCTGCCCGTCCCCGAGCGCAGTCCGTGGGCCGGCGACCTGGTGTTCACGGCGTTCAGCGGATCGCACCAGGATGCGATCAAGAAGGGCTTCGAGGCGATGGCCGTCACCGCCGACGTGAAGGGCGTCACGGTCGACGAGATCGAGTGGGCGGTGCCGTACCTGCCGGTCGACCCGAAGGACCTCGGACGATCATACGAGGCAGTGATCCGCGTGAACTCGCAGTCCGGCAAGGGAGGAGTCGCGTACCTGCTGAAGGCCGACCATGCGATCGACCTGCCCCGCAAGCTGCAGATCGAGTTCTCGGGCGTCGTGCAGGCGAAGACGGACGCCGAGGGCGGCGAGGTCACGAGCGAGCAGATCTGGTCGGTCTTCAACGACGAGTACCTGCCCGCCGCCGACACGGCTGCCAAGTGGGGTCGGTTCGAGCTCCTGGCGACGCAGACGCGCAGCGACATGTCGGGTGACGTCGAGCTCGACGTGACCCTGCGCGACGACGAGCAGCAGTTCTCGGTCACGGGCTCGGGCAACGGTCCGATCGCCGCGTTCATCGAGGTCCTGCGCGCCCAGGGCTTCGACATCACGCTGTACGACTACGTCGAGCATGCCCTCAGCTCCGGCGGTGACGCGCAGGCCGCGGCCTACGTCGAGCTGCAGGTCGGCGACCAGCGGCTGTGGGGCGTCGGCATCGACGGCGACATCTCGACCGCGTCGCTCAAGGCGATCGTCTCGGGCGTGAACCGCTCGATCCGCACGCGCCAGCACGAGCTCGCCGCGGTCTGAACCGCTTCGCTCGCTCAACGACCGGGGGACCCCCTCCCGGTCGTTGAGCGAGGAGCGGAGTGAGGAGACGAAACGTGCTGCGCCGACCTCAGTCGAGCCCGGGCTTGACGATGGGGATGACGCCCGTCTCGGCGGCGACCTTGCGTCGGTAGAGGCGGCGCTGCTCGGGGAGCGACACGTCGAAGCTCACGGCGAGCACGCGGATCACCGCGGTCACCGCGATGCCGATCACGGCAGCGAGGGGGATCGACATCCCGAGCGCGTGCGCGATCACGATGAAGGCCGACCCTCCGCCCGCAGCCACCGCGTAGAGCGAGCCGACGTGCATGATGGCGGTCGGCAGGCCCATGAGCATGTCGCGCAGCACGCTGCCGCCGACGGCCGCGCACACGCCGATGAACACGGCGGGCACTTCGGGGATGCCGAGCGCGAGCGCCTTGCTCGTGCCGAAGGCGCCGAACATGCCGATCACGATCGCGTCGAGTCCGACGATGACCTTGTTCAGTCGCGTGAAGAGTCCGGCGAGCAGCATCCCGAACAGCGCGGCTCCCGTCGCGGTCACCAGATACCACTGGTTCTGCAGCGTCGCCGGAGTCTGACCGAGCAGGATGTCGCGGATGAGACCGCCGCCCATGCCGATCATGATCCCGATGATGGCGACGCCCAGCCAGTCGAGGCGCCGCTGGCCCTGGAACCCGGAGGCGAAGAGCGCCCCCTGGACCCCGCCGAGGCCGACGCCGAGGAGATCCGCCCAGAACGGAATGATGAAGAGCGGTTCGGTCACCCGTCCATTGTCGCGCACGGAGGATAATCGAGGGGTGCCCACGTATCGAGACGAAGCGGTGATCCTGCGCACCCACAAGCTGGGTGAGGCCGATCGCATCGTCACGATGCTGTCCAGACGCCACGGCAAGGTGCGCGCGGTCGCGAAGGGCGTGCGCCGCACCTCGTCGAAGTTCGGCTCGCGGCTGGAGCCCTTCATGGTCGCGGATGTGCAGCTGTACCAGGGGCGCTCGCTCGACATCGTGCAGCAGGCGGAATCGCTCGGCGCGTACGGCGCCGACATCGCCTCGCACTACGATCGCTTCACCTCCGCGAGCGCGATGGTCGAGACGGCCGACCGCCTCAGCGACTCCGAGGCGACGCCGGAGCAGTACCTCCTGCTCGTGGGCGGACTCCGTGCGCTGTCTCGCGGCGAGCACGCGCCCCGCAGCATCCTCGACTCGTACCTGCTGCGGGTGATGGCGCTGTCCGGCTGGGCCCCGTCGCTCGGCGACTGCGCCCGCTGCGGTGCACCGGGCCCGCACACGACGTTCGTCGCCCAGCTCGGCGGTCTCGTGTGCCGCAACGACGCCCCGGCCGGCAGCCCGCGCATCGCCGACCGCACGCTCGAGCTGCTCCGCTCGCTCATGGCGGGGGAGTGGGACGTGATCGACGCGGCATCGACGGCCGAGACCTCGGCGGCGTCGGGCCTCATCGCCGCCTACGTCCAGTGGCACCTCGAGCGCGGCATCCGCTCGCTCGCGCACGTGAAAGACGACCCCCGAGAAGGAGCACGGTGAGTCCCAAGCCGTACACGCACAAGGATGCCGTGGCCTACCGTCCGCTCGACTGGACGGGCGTCTACCCGCCGGCCTTCCCGGCGGTGCCCGAGCACGTCGCGATCGTGATGGACGGCAACGGGCGCTGGGCCAACCGCCGCGGACTCACCCGCATCGAGGGGCACAAGGCCGGCGAGGAGGTGCTGCTCGACGTCGTCGCCGGAGCGATCCAGGCGGGCGTGAAGCACCTGTCGGTGTACGCGTTCTCCACGGAGAACTGGGCGCGATCGCCCGAGGAGGTCCGCTTCCTCATGGGGTACAACCGCGACGTGCTCCACCGCCGCCGCGATCAGCTCAACGAGTGGAACGTGCGCATCCGCTGGGCGGGCCGCAAGCCGCGGCTCTGGGGCAGCGTGATCACCGAGCTGCAGCGCGCCGAGGAGCTCACGAAGCGGAACACGGGACTCACTCTCACGATGTGCGTGAACTACGGCGGACGGGTCGAGCTCGTCGACGCGATGCGATCGATCGCCGCGGATGTCGCCGCCGGACGCTTCAAGCCGACCGCGATCACCGAGAAGATGATCCGTCGCCACCTCTACGTGCCCGACATGCCGGACGTCGACCTGTTCCTGCGCAGCTCGGGGGAGCAGCGCACCTCGAACTTCCTGCTGTGGGAGTCGGCCTACGCCGAGATGGTGTTCCTCGACACCCTGTGGCCGGACTTCTCGCGCGAGGAGCTGTGGCGGGCCATCGGCCTCTACCTGTCGCGCGACCGACGCTTCGGCGGCGCGATCGACACACCCGACGCCCCGGCCTGAGCGCGCAGCCACCGCTCGGTCTCGCGGGGATGGCGCAGGCGCACGATCGTCAGGTGCGGGAACTCGGCCTCGGCCACCGGCATCCGTTCGGTCCACTTGTGCAGCGTCGCGGTCTGCCAGGCCAGGATGCTGTCTTCGGGGGTGCCGCGGAACATGCGCCAGATCGGCTTCTCGACGTTGCCGTTCCACATCCTCGTGCGCAGGATGCTCCTGCTCAGTGTCCGCCGCAGGAGGCGCGAGCGCACGACGCGATACGGATAGTCGAGCCAGATCACGAGGTGCGCGCGGGGCGTGAGGATCAGGTCGGTGCCCTTGCTCGTGTACTGCCATTCGGTGATCCAGCGGTCCTCGGCGGCGAACGCGCGCACGTCGTCGATGAAGGTCGGCCGCGGTGTCCAGTTCTCGCCGTGGAACAGCCCGTCGATCTCGGTGTGGCGCAGGTTCCAGACAGCGGCGACGCGCCGGGACAGCGTCGTCTTGCCCGACCCGGTCACGCCCGCGACGAGCACCCGTTCGGGAACGCGGGGGAGCGGATCATCGGCGGAGAGCATCCGAGAATCCTACCCAGCGGAATAGGCCGGACGAGGATGCGGTTGGATCATGTTGTGACTGACGCCATCTCCATCGACATCTGGTCCGACATCGCCTGCCCCTGGTGCTACATCGGCAAGCGCAACCTCGAGAAGGGGCTGGAAGCCGTCGCCGGCGATGATGACGCCCCACAGGTGAACATCACGTTCCACTCCTTCGAGCTCGCACCCGACACCCCCGTCGACTTCGACGGCGACGAGATCGACTTCCTGTCGGGCCACAAGGGCATGCCGCGCGCACAGGTCGAGGAGATGCTGTCGCACGTCACCGGCGTCGCCGAGAACGCCGGCCTCGCATACCGGTTCGATCTGCTGCAGCACACCAACACCGTCAAGGCCCATGAGCTGCTGCACTTCGCGAAGGCGAACGACCTGCAGCACGAGATGGAGGAGCGGCTCATGTCCGCGTACTTCACCGAGGGCAAGCACGTCGGTCGCGTCGATGACCTCGTCGAGCTCGCCGTCGAGGTGGGCCTCGAGGCGGAGGCCGTGCGTGAGGCGCTCGAGACCTCCCGGCACCTCCAGGACGTCCGCCAGGACCAGGCGCAGGCCCAGGCCTACGGCATCCAGGGCGTGCCGTTCTTCGTGATCGACGGCCAGTACGGCATCAGCGGCGCCCAGCCTCCCGCAGCCTTCGAGAACGTGCTGCGCGACCTGTGGGCCCAGCGCGGCGCCCCCGAAGACGACAAGTCGGCAGCTCAGGCCTGAGCCGCTGCCATCAGACGTCGAGGCGGTGGGAGTCACGCTCCCGCCGCCTCGACGCGTCTCGGGGCGTCAGATGCGCTCCTGTGCGGGTGCCAGCGGAAGCGGCTCCATCGGCTGGTCATTCGCGGTGAGGTCGATGCCGAGATCGCGGGCGTAGACGACGCGCGTCGCGATCGCCACGTCGTCACCCGTCTCCGTGAGCTCGAACACGCGGCCGCCACGCATGCGATTGCGGTCGGCGCCGTCGAGGCCGTATGCCCCGAAGCCCGTGCCGGGCGCGTACCCGAGCTTGACTCCGTAGTAGTCGCCCACGTAGTCGTTGATGTGGTCGTGCCCGACGAACACGCCCTTCACGTCGCCGCGTTCGAGGATCGCGTTGAACATCCCCGAGTTGAAGGGTCCGGGGCATTCGTCCTCGTTCCGTTCGCCGATGATGCCGTGGCGGAGCCGTCCGCGCGCGGCGTCGGCCTCGGTGCGGGTGTCGACGCCGCCCCACCACATGAAGCGGTGCTCCGACAGGGCGATGTGCAGGAACATCAGTCCCGGTAGCTTCCTGCCACGACGCTTCTCGAGCTCCTGCGACTGCTGGCGATACCAGGCGACCTGATCCATGCGCAGCCAGTCCCAGGTCGGATAGCCGGCGAAGTCCTG
This sequence comes from Microbacterium sp. NPDC089695, assembly GCF_044749085.1. Lineage (NCBI taxonomy): Bacteria > Bacillati > Actinomycetota > Actinomycetes > Micrococcales > Microbacteriaceae > Microbacterium > Microbacterium sp. NPDC089695. The sequence continues at coordinate 201,768 of NZ_JBIVHG010000002.1, read as the reverse complement.
GCCGCTCAGCACCTCGGGGGCGTAGCGACCGGAGTCCATCAGCCACAGCGCGAAGGCCTCCCGGTTCTTCTTCGCGGACGAGGCGATCGTCGCGAGGGTGTTGCTGGTGCCCGTGACGCCGCGGGTGTTCTCGGCGTTCATGTTGTAGTCGTAGGAGCGGTAGATCGCCAGCATCCCCGCTTCGTCGACGCCCGACTCCGGCAGCGAGTCCTCATCGTGGTTCCCGAAGGTGACCGCCCACGGGATCTTCCGGGACTCCATCGGCCAGACGACGTTGTTGATGGCCTGCTTGACGGCGAGGCGGGTCTCGCATCCGCCCGTGATGACATCGCCGTTGATCACCACGAAGTCCGGTGTCTCCTGATCGAGCACCTTCTCGATGAGCTCCACGGTGCGACGGTCGGTGAGCTCGTCGTCCTGCGTGTCGTTGAACTGCACGATCTTGAAGGTTCCGTCCGCACGGAACTGCAGGCGCCCGACCTTGCCGGGCTTCGTCGGACGCGCAGACGACCAGGCGTCGGCGGGGGCAGAGGCGTGCGCCGAGGCAGCACCGAGTGGGAGGGCGGTGCTGAGCGCACCGAGCGCACCTGCGGTGAGGACGGTTCGCCGGCTGATCGGCACGCGGTCGGGCATGGTCGTTCTCCTTGTCTTCGAACGGATATCGCCCGGCGAGACTAGGCAGGACACATGGCCGCGAACCGACCGGCGGGTGAATGCGGCGCCGCCTTCGTCGACCGGTGCGCCGAGTGCGAGGGTGAAGCCCGGGTGAACGCGGTGGGGTAGCGAGGGTTAGACGAGTTGATCAGCGAGTGCGGCGCGACTCCGGCGCCGTGAGCGCGGCGAGCCAGACGTCGCGGCAGAGAGCGTTGCCGCCGGTCAGCTCGTCCTCGTCGTGCACGCGATTCGACCGGGGGCAAGCAGTGGATGATCAGCGCGTCAGCGCGGCCTCGATCGCACCGACGATCTCGGGGGCGTCGGGCTTCTGCTTCGGACGGAAGCGGATGACGTCGCCGTCGGGGAGCACCAGGAACTTCTCGAAGTTCCACTCGACGCGCCCGGCCTTGCCGCCGGCATCCTCGGTCTGCTTCAGCGCCTTGTAGAGGTCGGCGGCGTTGCGGCCATTCACCTTGACCTTATCGTTGATGGGGAAGGTCACGCCGTACGTGGTGGAGCAGAAGTCGAGGATCTGCTCCATCGATCCCGGCTCCTGGCCGAAGAACTGGTTGCAGGGGAACCCGATCACGCTGAATCCGCGGTCGCCGTAGAGGCGCTGCAACTCCTCGAGCTGCTCGTACTGCGGAGTGAGTCCGCACTTCGACGCGACGTTCACGACGAGCACGACCTCGCCCAGATCGTCGAGCGTCTTCTCGTTGCCGTCGGCGTCGAGGAAGGGGATGGAACGCACTGCGGAATCGGTCATGTTCACAGCTTAGGTCGATGCGCCGCCCCGGGCTCCGTGTCTGGGAGAATGGACGGGTCATGACTGTCGCAACCGCCCCCGTTCCCACGCTCCGCATCGGCCCGATCGCGCTCGACGTGCCCGTCGTGCTCGCGCCCATGGCGGGGATCACGAACACGGCCTTCCGCCGCCTGTGCCGCGAGTACGGCGCCGGGCTCTACGTGAGCGAGATGATCACCTCGCGCGCACTGGTCGAGCGCAACGAGACCACCATGCGTCTGATCCGTCACCACGAGTCCGAGACGCCGAGGTCCATTCAGCTCTACGGTGTCGACCCCAAGACGATCGCGGATGCGGTGCGCATCATCGTCGCCGAGGACCACGCCGACCACATCGACCTCAACTTCGGATGCCCGGTGCCCAAGGTCACCCGCAAGGGCGGCGGCGCCGCGCTGCCGTGGAAGTCGTCGCTCTTCGCCGACATCGTGACGCAGGCCGTCAAGGCCGCGGGTGACATCCCGCTCACGGTCAAGATGCGCAAGGGGATCGACCCCGATCACCTGACGTTCCTCGATGCCGGCCGGGCCGCGGAGGACGCCGGCGCCGCGGCGGTGGCGCTGCACGCCCGCACCGCGAGCGAGTTCTACTCGGGCTTCGCCGACTGGAACGCGATCGGCGAGCTCAAGCAGGCCGTCACCAGCATCCCCGTGCTCGGCAACGGCGACATCTGGTCGGCCGACGACGCCGTGCGCATGATGGCGCAGACCGACTGCGACGGCGTGGTCGTCGGGCGCGGCTGCCTCGGACGCCCGTGGCTGTTCGGAGAGCTCGCGAACGCGTTCGGCGGGGAGGGCAAGACGGTCGACGCGACCCTGGGCTTCGTCGCGGATGCGTTCAAGCGCCACGCCGAACTGCTCGTCGAGTTCTTCGAGGACGAGGATCGCGGATGCCGCGACGTCCGCAAGCACGTCGCGTGGTATTTCAAGGGCTACCCGGTCGGCGGCGACATCCGCACGGGGCTCGCGACGGCGTCCAGCCTGCAGGAGATCGACGATCTGCTCGGACAGCTCGATCACTCGGCCCCCTATCCCGGCGCGGATGCCGAGGGGCAGCGCGGCCGGTCCGGTCGCCCCAAGCGTCCTGCCCTGCCGGACAAGTGGCTGGAGTCGCGGGAGCTCGCGGCGTCGGCATCCGAGATGATGCGAGGTGCGGAGATCGAGAACAGTGGCGGCTGAGGTCTCGGCGTCCGTGCGGGCCGACGGGTACGACGATCGCGACGCGGAGCGCTTCTTCGCGGAGACCCATCGATCCGAGCGCGACGACTTCGCGCGCGACCGCGCCCGCGTGCTCCACTCCGCGGCTCTGCGCCGCCTCGCGGCCAAGACCCAGGTGCTGAGCCCCGCCAGCACCGCGGACTTCGCCCGCAACCGTCTCACGCACTCGCTCGAGGTCGCTCAGGTCGGCCGTGAACTCGCGTCGGCGCTCGGTGTGTCCGCCGATGTCGTCGACACCGCGTGTCTCAGCCACGACCTCGGCCATCCGCCCTTCGGGCACAACGGCGAGCGCGCGCTCAACGAATGGGCCGAGCCCATCGGCGGCTTCGAGGGCAACGCGCAGTCGCTGCGCATCCTCACGCGTCTCGAGGCCAAAGTCATCGACGACGACGGCCACTCGGTCGGTCTCAATCTCACGCGGGCGAGCCTCGACGCGACGTGCAAGTACCCGTGGACCGTCGACAGCCCGGTGCCCGATCCCGGTGGACGGCTGAAGTTCGGCGTCTACCCCGATGATGAGGCGGTCTTCCGCTGGATGCGTGAGGGCGCGACCAAACGGCTCCGCTGCATCGAGGCCGAGATCATGGATCTCTCCGACGACATCGGCTACTCCGTGCACGATTTCGAGGACGCGATCGTCAACGGCTATGTCGACGTCGCCCAGCTGGCGGATCCGCGAGCGCACGAGGCGCTGATCGACCGCATCCAGCAGTGGGTCGGCTACGACTTCACCCGTCACGAGCTCGCCGACGCGCTCTACCGCCTGTCGTCGCAGCCCATGTGGCTCACCTCGTTCGACCGGTCGCGCCGCGATCTCGCCAATCTCAAGAACCTCACGAGTGACCTGATCGGCCGCTTCGCCCGCGCCGCGGTCTCCGCGACGCGCGACGCCTACGCGGGGCCGGTGCTCGTGCGCTACAACGCCCACGTCGTGGTGCCGCGCGTCGTCGAGGCCGAGATCGCCGTGCTCAAGGGCATCATGGGCCAGGCGATCGTGACGATCGAGGCGCGCAAGGGCGTCTACAAGGAGCAGCGTCGGGTGCTCACGCGCCTCGCCGACGCGCTGTGGTCGACCGACGCTCTGTGGTCGGCAGGCGCCGACGTGCTCGAGCCCGCCTTCTCGGCTGACTTCCGCGCGGCGAAGTCGGACGCCGAACGTGCACGGGTCGTCGTCGACCAGATCGCGAGCCTGACAGACCAGAGCGCGATCGACTGGCACAACCGCCTCGTGGGAGAGATCGACCCCGCCGAGGTGGGCATCTGGACGCCGCGTCACGCGCGCCCCGGCGCTCGGGTGCACACACCGCCGGCCGCGGTCATCGAAGGCGCGCGCTGATGCCCCGCATCCGGCAGGCCGACGTCGACGAGGTGAAGGCCCGCACGAACATCGCCGACATCGTGGGGGAGCGCGTCGCGCTGAAGTCCGCCGGCGTCGGCTCGCTCAAGGGCCTCTGCCCGTTCCACGACGAGAAGAGCCCGAGCTTCCACGTGCGCCCGCAGGTCGGGTACTACCACTGCTTCGGCTGCGGGGAGTCGGGCGACGTGTACTCGTTCCTGCGCGAGATGGACCACGTGAGCTTCACCGAGGCCGTCGAGCGCCTCGCCGGCCGCATCGGCTACACCCTGCACTACGAAGACGGCGGAGCGGCACCCGAGACCAGCGGGCGGAGCCGCCTGTATGCGGCTAACACCGCGGCGGCCGAGTTCTTCAGGGCACAGCTGCTGACGCCGGATGCCGAGGCCGGGCGCCGCTTCCTCGGGGAGCGAGGCTTCGACGCGGGGGCGGCGGCGCACTTCGGCGTCGGTTTCGCACCGCGCGGATGGGACGGGATGCTGAAGGCGCTCAGCGCCCAGGGGTTCACCCGGGACGAGCTCGTATCGGCGGGCCTCGTGTCGCAGGGGCAGCGGGGTGTCTACGACCGGTTCCGCGGACGGCTGGTGTGGCCGATCCGCGACGTCTCGGGGCAGACGATCGGCTTCGGAGCGCGCAAGCTCTTCGATGACGACCAGGGGCCGAAATACCTCAACACCCCCGAGACCCCGATCTACAAGAAGGCACAGGTCCTCTACGGGCTCGATCTGGCGAAGCGCGACATCTCTCGCGGTGACCCTCGTCGGGTCGTCGTGGTCGAGGGGTACACCGACGTCATGGCCTGTCATCTCGCCGGGCTCACCACCGCGATCGCGACCTGCGGCACGGCTTTCGGTACCGAGCACATCAAGGTGCTGCGGCGCGTGATGGGCGACGACAACGCCTCGGGAGAGGTCGTGTTCACGTTCGACGGCGATGAGGCCGGGCAGAAGGCGGCGCTCCGCGCGTTCACCGAGGACGACCGTTTCAATGCCCAGACATTCGTGGCGGTGGCGCCCGACGGTCTCGACCCGTGCGACCTGCGCCTGCAGCGGGGCGATGCGGCCGTGCGCTCGCTCATGGACTCCAAGCAGCCGATGTTCGAGTTCGCGATCGACCGCAAGCTCGGCGGGTTCGATCTCTCGACGGTCGAGGGTCGCGTCGGCGCCCTGCGCGCGGCGGCTCCGATCGTGGCCGAGATCCGTGACCGGCTGCTGCGTCCCGGGTACGAGCGCGTGCTCGCGCGGCGCCTCGGCATGGATCCGACCGAAGTCCACGGAGAGGTCGAGCGTGCCGCGCGCACCGGCTCGTCGAGCCCGCGTCCGGAGACGAACCGACACGATCCCGTGTCGGTGGAGTCGGTTCAGGGTGGCTCGGGCTTCGCACCGGTCACGCTCGCGAGCCTTCCGCGCAATGCGGATGTCGCGGTGGAGCGCGATGCGCTGATGGGCGTTCTGCAGTACGGCCATCGGCTCGATCAAGCCCTGCTCTCGCGTGCCCTCGGCGCTCCGTTCCGCACGCCGGGGCTCGATGCGGTGCGTGAAGCGGTCGCGGCAGCCCCGGACCGCACCAGAGCGGGATGGGTGACCGAGGCCGTCAACGCGGTGCGGGAGCCGTACCGATCGCTCGCGGGTGAGCTGCTGATGACCCCGTTCCCTGCGCGCGATGAGGACGGCGCCGTCGCATCGGCGACGGATCTCGCTCGGCGCCTGATCCTGCGCGGTCTCGAGCACGAGAAGCAGGAGCTCCTCGGCGCCGTCCAGCGAGTGCCTGCGGACTCCGACGGCGGACGCGCCCTGCGGATGCGGTTGCGCGACCTCGACGTCGAACGGCAGCGCTTCACCGAGTCGTAACGGCTCGCGTGGCGAGGCGCAGGGCAGGATGGAGACATGTTCTCTCGGCCCGAATCGACCTACGCGATCGACTGCTCGGATCTGGTCATCGATCGCATCGGGCACAGCGGTCCGACCCGTGCGATCGACGGCGTGACCTTCCGGCTCCCGCCGGGTGAGCTGATCTGCGTGGCGGGTCCGACGGGATCGGGCAAGTCCACACTCGTCGCGGCTCTGGCAGGCTCTACAGACCCCTCGGTGCGGGTTGTGGGTGGTAGTGCCCAGGTGTGCGACGTCGACATCCGGCGCCCCGGTCGGCGGCACCGTCTGCTCACGTACCGCACCGGTTTCGTGCCGCAGGGGGCGGGTGCCGACCTGCCGCCGCAGCTCACCGTGAACGAGGTGATCGCCGAGCCGATCCTCATCCGCGAGAAGCGGGTGAACACCAAGGCGCTCTCGATCCGCATCGCCACGCTGCTCGACGAACTGCACCTGCCGCTCGGCACGGCGGCCAAGTTCCCGTACGAGCTCAGCGCCGGGATGCGTCAGCGGGTCGCGATCGCACGCTCGTTCGTGCTCGAGCCACGTGTGCTGATCGCCGACGAGATCCTCGCGAACCTCGATCTCGAGGTGCGCCCCGTGGTGTTCGATGCGATCACCCGTCGTCGCAAGGAGCAGGGGATGGGGGCACTGCTCGTGACGAACGACGCCGACTTCATCCGCGAGCTGAACGCCGAGACGCTCATGCTCCGCAGCGGCCACGTGGTCGCTCGCGGGGTCGGCAAAGACCTGCTCTGGGCACCGAACGCCGAGGCCGATTCCCAGCCCTGAGACGCAGGACCGTCGACACGCCCGATGTCCCGCCCGTGTCACGAGCACGCTCGGGAGTTTGCTAGGATTGACGAGTTGCCCGCGCAGCGGAGCACATTCCTCGGTAGCTCAATTGGCAGAGCAGCCGGCTGTTAACCGGCAGGTTCTTGGTTCGAGTCCAAGCCGGGGAGCCAATACCCCTGATTCTCATCGAGAGTCAGGGGTTTTCCCTTTTCCGGAGCGTCGCTCCGACGACACGGAGACGTGAGAACACAGAGAGGGCCACGCCGAAACCGGCGTGGCCCTCTCTCGTGCTGTCGACGGATCAGCGGGCCGAGCCGGCGAGCGAACCCGTGGTCTGGCCCTCGGGGTCGTAGATCACGCACTGCACGATGCGGTCGTCGAGCTGCTCCCAGGTGTCCTTGGTCGGAGTGATCGTCGACGCGTCGAGGATCGAGTCCGCGTAGGCCACGCCGACGAAGCTCGTGTACGCGTCTTCGAAGCACTGGAGAGCGGCAGCGTCGACATCGTCCTGCGAGAAGTCGCCGTCGGGCATGGTGATCTCGTGGAAGACCTCCTGGTCGTGCGGCTCGGAGCACGGCACGACGTCGATGTCCTCGAGCAGACCGGTGGAACTGCCCACGGTGCAGTCTCCGAGCGCGAGCGAGAAGATGTCGATGTTCGCGCTCTCGGTGACCTGGCCGGTCTCCTCGTCGCGATCCGCGTCTCCTGCGCCTCCTGCGAGGATGCTGTTCAGTGCGCTGCAGCCGGTCAGAGCGACCGAGAGCGCCACAGCCGCACCGGCGAGTGCGAGTGCGCGTCGCATGCGCAGTGTTGTCATGATGATTTCCCTCCCAGAAACGTCCACAGGGAAATATCGGTATATCCCCCGGGAGCACGCTAGCGGCGGGAGAGTCTGTGATGCAACTCCGAAGACCCTGTGGTCTGGCTGGGAGGGAGGAGCGCGGAGTCAGCTCTCGAGGTCGTCGACGCCCGGCATCCAACTCGCGCCGGGACGCCCCCAGCCGCGCTTCCTCGCGATCTTCTGCACGGTCTTCCAGTCGCCGTCCGACAGACGGTCGATGTAGAGGATGCCGTCGAGATGGTCGAACTCGTGCTGCATGATGCGTGCACGCCATCCGTCCACCGCGATCTCCACGGGCTGCCCGTCGAGATCCATGCCGGTCACCCGCACGCGCTCGGAGCGCCGCAGGGCGAAGCGCTCGCCCGGGAACGACAGGCAGCCTTCCGACTCGATCTCGTCGTCGGGGGACCCCGGTTCGAGCGGGACCATCCAGAGCTCCGGATTGATGAGCACGCCGCGCCAGGGCTGGTCCTCATCATCGACATAGGCGTACGTGTAGATCCGCAGCGGCACCCCGACCTGGGGTGCGGCGAGACCGACGCCGGGAGCCGCGTCCATGGTCTCGAACATGTCGGCCACGAGCATGCGGACGTCGTCGGTGATGTTCTCGACGGGTGAGGCGGGGGAGTGCAGAACGGGGTCGCCCATGATACGAATCGGAAGTACAGCCACGCCATAACCCTACTCGGCGCGCATCGGCGGGTAGGGTCGTGATGTGAGCATTGCGGTGTGGATGACTGGGGCTGAGGACATCACCGACCAGCTGGTCGGTGTCTTTCAGAACCCCAAACTCCTGCTCGGCATTCCGCTGGCTCTGGCCGGGGCCGTCTTCATGTCGCTCGGCGCGCAGTATCAGCACCGCGGCGTCGAGAAGGTCGAGCGCCTCAGCGGCGCACAGGGCACCAGCGGACTGAGCGGCGGGCAGCTCAAAGCGCTTCTCACCCGCCCGTCGTGGCTCGCGGGCACTCTCATGCTCGGACTCGCGATCGTCTGCCAGCTCGCCGCGCTCTCGCAGGCGCCGCTGATCGTCGTGCAGCCCCTCGGCGCCATCGCGCTCGTCATCACGACGCTGCTGAACGCCCGCATCTCCGGCCACTCGCCCACCCGGCAGTCGATCACCGCGATCGTCTGCTGCGTCGGCGGCATCTTCCTGTTCGTCTCGTTCGCCGCTCTGTTCGCCACGGAGAAGAAGATCGGCGACAGCGAGCTCTTCACGATCCTCGCGATCCTTCTCGTGGTGATCATCGTGCTCGGTGCCTGCTGGCTCGTGCTGCGTCGCCGCATGCGCGCCCTGTTCTACGTCATCGGCGCCGGCATCCTCTACGGCTTCGTCGCCACCCTCGCGAAGGCGGTCATCAGCCGCATCGAGGCGGGCAATTTCGAGTGGATCACCCTCGTCTGCGTGATCGCCCTGATCGCCGCCGCCGCCGTGGGCGCGTACTTCGTGCAGACCGCATACAGTTCGGGACCGCCCGACCTCGTCATCGCCGGACTCACCGTCGTCGACCCGCTGGTCGCCGTGCTCATCGGCATGGTCGTGCTGGGCGAGGCCGCGGCGGCTCCACCGTGGGTCCTCGTGATCTTCGGCGTCGCCGGCGCGATCGCCGTCTGGGGAGTCGTCGGCCTCGCGCGGTACCACCCGCAGGTGCTCAGCGACAGCCAGGAGCTGGGCATCACCCGCGGCAGCGATGGAGCGGGCGTTCCCGACCGTGCAGCGTCGTCCGACAACACCCCGACCGTCGACGACGCGGATTCCGAGCGCCCCTCAGCGGGCGACCAGCACTGAGCGCGGGTCTCTCTCAGTAGGCGGGATCGATGAGGTCGGGAGAGACCTCCGACGCCGCCGCGTCATCGACGAAGAACACGGTGCGCTTGCGTCCCTTCGCGCCGGCGGCGGGCACGCTGGAGTAGCTGGCCCCGGCCAATGCGAGTCCCAGGGCGGAGGCCTTGTCGGCGCCCGTGAGCACCAGCCAGACGCGCTTGGATGCGTTCAGCACCGGGCGAGTGAGCGTCACACGCTCGGGCGGCGGCTTCGGGGAGTTGCGCACCGGTAGCGCGGCGGCATCGGTCACGGTGACCTCGGGGCGATCCGGGAAGAGCGAGGCGATGTGGCCGTCGGGCCCGACGCCGAGAAAACAGACCGCGAAAGACGGCCATGGCTGCTCATCGGTGCCGTAACGTGCCAGTTCCGCCGCGTACGCCGCAGCGGCCTCGTCGAGCGTGACTCCCTCGCCGGCGGCGGCGACCTCGTGCACGTTCTCCGCAGGCACGTCGATGTGATCGAGCAGCGCGGCACGCGACTGCACAGCGTTGCGGTCTGCGTCGTCGCGCGCCACGAAGCGCTCGTCGCCCCACCAGAAGTGCACGAGGGACCAGTCGATGGAAGCCGACCGCGGATGCTCGAGCGTGGCGCGCAGGACCGCACCGCCCATCGACCCCCCGGTGAGGGCGACGTGGGCGATGCGGCCGTTGCGCGTGCGCGCACGAAGACGCGTCAGGAAGCGGTCAGCGACCCTCTCGGCGACGGCTCCGGGCGTGGCTTCGACCACCACCCGCTTCTCTGCGGGCGCTGACTGCGACGACATCATGCTCCTGTCTCGGGCGGACCCAGCTTCTCCCAGCCCTCGGTGATCACTCGACCGTACAGGACGTCGGGATCGAGGCGACGGAGCTCCTCGGCGAGGCACTCCCGCAGCGTGCGACGCGGCAGGTGCAGGTCGTGGTCGGGCTGGCCGGGCTGCGTGAGCACGGCGTCGCCCGGAGAGGGCCGCTCGAGCAGGATGTCACCCGAGGGGCGGGTCAGGCGCACCGACTTGATGCCCTCTTCCCAGTCCTTCGGGTTCTCGTACGACCACTTCACGGGCACTTCGAGCGCCATCTGCAGCCACGCGGCGAGCAGGGCGGTCGACGGCGACGCGGACGCGCCGCGCACCTCGACGCCGGTGACCTCTTCGAACGGCGGCTGATCGAGAACGGCGGCGAGCTGCTCGCGCCAGTGCGTCAGACGGGTCCAGGCGAGGTCCGTGTCGCCGGGAGCGTGGGTGCGGCCGAGGAGCGCAAGGCGGTCGCGCACGTCGGGAGACGTCGCCGCATCGGTGATGCGACGCTGGGCGATCTTGCCGAGCGGCGAGGTCGCAGGCGACGTGGGGGCCTCCTCGGGCCACCACGCGACGACCGGTGCATCGGGCAGCAGCAGACCGGTCACGATGCTCTCCTCGTTGCTGGCGGCGGCGCCGTAAGCGTGCAGCACGACGACCTCGCTGGCTCCGGCGTCACCGCCGACGCGGATCTGCGCGTCGAGGCGAGCGTCGCCCTCTCCCGTGGTGAGCACGATGACGCGCATCGGGTGCTCGCGGGAGGCGTCGTTCGCCGCGTCGATCGCGGCCTCGGCGACGCCGTTGCGCGCCGAGATCACCAGGGTCAGCACGCGACCGAGAGCGACGGCGCCACCCTCTTCGCGCACCTTGACGAGCTGCTTCGCGACCTGGCTGACGGTCGTGTCGGGAAGGTCGATGATCACGGTCGTCTCCAGACTCGTCCGTCGCGGGCCAAGAGGTCGTCGGCCGATGCCGGACCCCACGATCCCGGTGCATACTGATCCACGGGGCCGCCTTCGGAAGCCCAGTACTCCTCGACCGGGTCGAGGATCTTCCAGGAGAGCTCGACCTCTTCGTGACGCGGGAACAGAGGCGGGTCGCCCAGGAGCACGTCGAGGATCAGGCGCTCGTAGGCTTCGGGGCTGGCTTCGGTGAAGGCGTGGCCGTATCCGAAGTCCATCGTCACGTCACGCACGTTCGTGCCGTTGCCGGGCACCTTCGAGCCGAATCGGATCGTGACGCCCTCATCGGGCTGCACACGGATCACGAGGGCGTTCTGACCGAGCTCCGAGGCGTTCGAGCGACCGAACAGGTGCTCGGGGGCGCGCTTGAAGACCACGGCGACCTCGGTCACGCGACGTCCGAGGCGCTTGCCCGTGCGCAGGTAGAACGGCACACCGGCCCAGCGGCGCGTGTCGATCTCGAGCTTGATGGCCGCGTAGGTCTCCGTCGCGGACTGGGGGTTCATGCCCTCCTCGTCCAGGAATCCGGTGACCTGCTCGCCGCCCTGCCAGCCGCCGGCGTACTGGCCGCGAGCAGTGGCGAGGGAGAGGTCGTCGGGTACGTGGACGGCCGCGAGCACCTTCTCCTTCTCGGAACGCAGGTGCTCGGCCGAGAGGCTGATGGGCTCCTCCATTGCGGTCAGCGCGAGCAGCTGGAGCAGGTGGTTCTGGATCACGTCGCGCGCGGCGCCGACGCCGTCGTAGTAGCCGGCACGGCCGCCGACACCGATGTCCTCGGCCATCGTGATCTGCACGTGGTCGACGTAGTTGCGGTTCCAGATCGGCTCGTACAGCTCGTTCGCGAAGCGCAGCGCCAGGATGTTCTGCACCGTCTCCTTGCCGAGATAGTGGTCGATGCGGAAGATCGAGTCGGGCGCGAAGGCCACTTCGAGGGCTGCGTTCAACTCACGCGCCGACTCGAGGTCATGCCCGAACGGCTTCTCGATCACGACACGGCGCCAGTGCTCGTCGTCGTCGGCGTTCTCTCCGACAAGACCCGAGTCCTTGAGCTGCTTCGCCACGAGCGGGAAGTCCTTCGGCGGGATCGACAGGTAGTAGGCGTGATTGCCCATCGTGCCGCGCTCGACGTCGAGCTTCTCGACGGTCTCGCGGAGCTTCACGAACGACTCGGGGTTGTCGAACTCGCCCGAGACGAATCGGATCCCCTGCAGCAGCTGCGCCCACGTCTCCTCGCGGAACGGGGTGCGCGCATGCTGCTTCACAGCGTCGTAGACGACCTTCGCGAAGTCCTGGTCCTCCCAGTCGCGGCGGGCGAATCCGACCAGTGCGAACCCGGGCGGCAGCAGACCGCGGTTGGCCAGGTCGTACACGGCCGGCATGAGCTTCTTGCGGGAGAGGTCTCCGGTCACACCGAAGATCACGAGGGCGCTGGGCCCCGCGATGCGGTTGAGACGGCGATCGTCGGGGTCGCGCAGCGGGTTGTGCGCGCGCGAGATGGGAACGGACATCAGTGGGGAATTCTCCTGGGTGTTACTTCTGAGCTGCTTCGAAGAGGGTGAGCACATCGGCCGAAGTATCGGTGATCGTCAGGGAGACGACCGGACGGCCGTGCTCGGCGAGGACGGCCGCGTCTCCGGCCGCCTGCGCCTCGATGAGCTGTCCGAAGGTGAACGGACGCTCGGGGATCTCGAGATCCACGTCGGTGCGCTCCAGGATCTGGAGGTACACACCCTGCGCAGGACCGCCCTTGTGATACTGGCCGGTCGAGTGGAGGAAGCGCGGGCCCCAGCCGAACGTCGTCGGACGACCGGAGTCGGCGGCCACGAGTTCGCGGAGTCCCTGGAGCTGCGGGAGATCGAGGCGGTTGACGTAGGCCTGGATCGACACGTAGCCGTCGTCCGCGAGGCGCGCCCAGAGCGCATCCATCACGCCCTCGATCGTGCCGGACGCGGCCAGAGCGGGGTCGGACACGCGCACCTCGACGCCGTTCTCGACGAACACGGGAGCCGTGGGCTGCGGGCGCTCGTCGAGGAGACCGCGCGCGGCGACCTTCGCCGACTCGACGTCGGGCTGGTCGAACGGGTCGATGCCGAGCAGTCGACCGGCGATTGCCGTCGCGAACTCCCACACGATGAGCTGGGCGCCCAGCGAGCCGCTGACGAGGATCTCGTCCTGGTGGCGCTCACGGAGGTGGAACTCCTCCGCGTCGTCGACCAGGCGCACGATCTGGAGATCGGCGGGCCGAGAGTCGAGCTCAGGGGAGACCGGCAGCAGGACGACGGGCAGGATGCCGGTGGCGTCCTTGCCGGTCGATTCGGCGATGAGCTGCTCGATCCAGTCGGGCAGTCCCTTGATGTGCGTGCCGTCGGTGATCAGGCCGAGCTTGTCGCGGCGCGGCGAGGTCGCGGCGATCGCGGCGGCCAGGCGCAGGGCGGGGTTCTCGGCGGAGTCGACCGCGACGGGGAGCAACGAAGCCTCGGCCTCGTTCAGGAGTTCGTCGATGTCGACGCCCGCGAGCCCGGCGGGGACCAGGCCGAACGCGGTGAGGGCCGAGTAGCGACCGCCCACGTTCGGGTCGGCGGTGAACACGTGGTACCCCGCCTCGCGCGCCGACGTCTCGAGGGGTGATCCGGGGTCGGTGACGACGACGATGCGCGAGACCGGATCGATGCCCAGATCGCGGAACGCCGCCTCGAACGTGCGCCGCTGCGAGTCGGTCTCGACCGTCGACCCGGACTTCGACGAGACGACCAGAACGGTCTCACGCAGTCCGTCGTCGAGTGCCGAGAGCACCTGACCCGGAGCGGTCGAGTCGAGGATCGTCAGCGGCACTCCCGCCGTCTGCGCGATGACCTCGGGTGCCAGCGACGATCCGCCCATGCCGGCGAGCACGACTCGGCTCACGCCCTGGGCGCGCAGCTCGTCGCGCAGGGCCACGATCTCGGCGACGAGCGGGCGCGAGACGGAGACCGCTTCGACCCACCCGAGCCGGATCGATGCCTCCGCCTCAGCGGCGGGGCCCCACAGCGTGGGGTCCCCGTTCGTGAGGCGGGAGGCGATCAGATCTCTGACGAGACCCGGAACGGTCTCATCGATCGCGACACGCGCCGGTCCCGACGCGTGGATCGCGAATGTCATCGCTGGGCCTCCAGGCCCTCGGCCACCTGGCTGAGGAGGTCGTGCCACGAGTCGATGAACTTCGCGACGCCTTCGTCTTCGAGCACCTGCGTGACGTCGGCGAAGTCGATACCCAGCTCGGCGAGGCCGGCGAAGACCTCGCGGGCCTCCTCGTAGCCGCCCGTGATGGTGTCGCCCGTGACGACGCCGTGGTCGAAGGTCGCGTCGAGCGTCTTCTCGGGCATCGTGTTGACGACGCCGTCGGCGACGAGCTCGGTCACGTAGAGCGTGTCGGGGAGGGCGGGGTCCTTGACGCCGGTCGACGCCCACAGCGGACGCTGGGCGTTGGCGCCGGCGGCCACGAGAGCCTGCGCGCGATCCTCGGCGAAGGTCTTCTCGAAGAGCTCGTACGCGAGGCGCGCGTTGGCGAGTCCGGCCTTGCTCTTGAGCGCCTCGGCCGCCTCGGTGCCGATCGCCGCAAGACGCTTGTCGGTCTCGGTGTCGACGCGCGACACGAAGAACGACGCCACGGAGTGGATCGTCGACAGGTCGATACCGGCCGCCTTCGCGGTCTCGAGTCCCGTGAGGTAGGCCTCGATGACCTCCGCGTAGCGCTCGAGGCTGAAGATCAGCGTGACGTTGACGCTGATGCCTGCGCCGATCGCCTCGGCGATGGCCGGAAGCCCGGCCTTGGTCGCGGGGATCTTGACGAGCAGGTTCGGACGGTCGACCTTGGCCCACAGCTCCTTGGCCGAGGCGACCGTACCGGCGGTGTCGTGCGCGAGGTCGGGGGAGACCTCGATCGACACGCGGCCGTCGACGTGGTTCGAGGCCTCCCACACGGGGCGGAAGACGTCGAGGGCGGCGGCGACGTCCTGCGTGGTGGCCGCGAACACGGCCTCCTCGGCGGTCGCGCCCGACGCGGCGAGCTCGGTGACCTGGGCGTCGTACGACGTGTCGTTCTTGTCGGTGATGGCGTTCGCGAAGATCGTCGGGTTGGTGGTGACGCCGACGACGTTCTTCGTGTCGATCAGGCTCTGCAGGTTGCCCGAGGAGATGCGCGTGCGCGACAGGTCGTCGAGCCAGATGCTGACGCCGGCGGCTGCGAGGTCTGCGGTGGGGGTGCTCATGAGTTCTCCTTGATCAGTTGGCGTTGTCGGCCAGGGTCTCGCGGGTGGCCGCGATGACGGCCTCGGTGGTGATCCCGAACTTCTCGAACAGGGTCTTGTAGTCGGCGGAGGCGCCGAAGTGGTCGATGCCGACGGAACGGCCGCGGTCGCCCACGATGCCGCGCCAGCTCAGCACGGAGCCGGCCTCGACGGAGACGCGGGCGGTGACGCTCTTCGGCAGCACCGACTCGCGGTAGGCGGCATCCTGCTCGTCGAACCACTCGAGCGAGGGAGCGGAGACGACGCGGACGTTGACTCCCTCCTTCGCGAGCTCGGCGCGCGCGGCGACCGCGAGCTGCACCTCGGAACCGGTCGCGACGATGATCGCATCGGGCGTGCCGTTCGGCGCCTCGGCGAGCACGTACGCGCCCTTGGCGACGCTCTCCGCCGACGCGAACACGTCACCGGATGCCGCGCCCTCGCCGCGCTCGAACACCGGGATGTTCTGGCGGGTCAGCGCGATACCGGCCGGGCCCTCGGTGCGACGGAGGATCTCGAGCCATGCGGCCGAGGTCTCGTTCGCATCGGCGGGGCGCACGAGCGTGAAGTTCGGGATCGCACGGAGCGTCGCGAGCTGCTCGATCGGCTGGTGCGTGGGGCCGTCTTCGCCGAGGGCGACGGAGTCGTGCGTCCACACGAAGATGCTGGGAACGTTCATCAGGGCGGCCAGACGCACCGGCGGGCGCATGTAGTCGCTGAAGATGAGGAACGTGCCGCCGAACGCGCGGGTCTTGCCGTGCAGGACGATGCCGTTCACGATCGCGCCCATGGCGTGCTCGCGGATGCCGAAGTGCAGCACGCGACCGTAGGGGCTGCCCGACCACTCATGGGTCGACCACTCGGCGGGGATGAACGACTTGGCGCCCTTGATGGTGGTGAGGTTCGACTCGGCGAGGTCGGCCGAACCGCCCCAGAGCTCGGGGAGCTCGGCGGCGAGCGCGTTGATGACCTGGCCGGAGGCGGCGCGGGTCGAGACGTCCTTGCCGCTCTCGAACACGGGGAGCGAGGACGCGATGCCCTCAGGGAGGTCGCCGGCCTCGAGGCGGTCGAGGAGGGCCTTGCGCTCGGGGTTCGCCGCGGCCCACGCGTCGAACGACTGCTGCCACGCGGCGCGCTCCTCGGCGGCACGCGCCGCCAGACCGCGGGTGTGCTCGATGACGTCGTCCGCGACGACGAAGTTCTTCTCGGGGTCGAAGCCGAGCACCTTCTTCGTGGCGGCGAGCTCGTCGGCGCCGAGGGCGGATCCGTGGATCTTGCCGGTGTTCTGCTTGCCGGGCGACGGCCAGCCGATGATGGTCTTGAGGATGATGAGCGACGGCTTGGAGGTCTCGCCCTTGGCGGCCTCGATCGCGGCGTGGAGCTCGGCGACGTCTTCGACGTACTCGCCGGTCTTCTTCCAGTCGACCGTCTGCACCTGCCAGCCGTAGGCCTCATAGCGCTTCGCGACGTCCTCGGTGAAGGCGACGTTCGTGTCGTCCTCGATCGAGATCTGGTTCGAGTCGTAGATCGCGATGAGGTTGCCGAGCTGCTGGTGGCCTGCGAGCGAACCGGCTTCGCTGGTGACGCCCTCCTGCAGGTCGCCGTCGCCGGCGATCACGTAGATGAAGTGGTCGAACGGGCTGGTGCCCTCTGCGGCCTCGGGGTCGAACAGGCCGCGCTCGTAGCGGGCGGCGTAGGCGAACCCGACGGCGGAGGCGAGACCCTGGCCGAGCGGGCCGGTCGTGATCTCGACGCCCTTGGTGTGGCCGTACTCGGGGTGGCCCGGCGTGAGAGAGCCCCAGGTGCGGAGCGCCTCGAGGTCGCCGAGCTCGAGGCCGAAACCGCCGAGGTAGAGCTGCACGTACTGCGTGAGCGAGGAGTGGCCGGCGGAGAGGATGAAGCGGTCGCGGCCGAGCCAGTCGGTGTCGGTGGGGTCGTGACGCAGGACCCGCTGATAGAGGAGGTAGGCGGCGGGGGCCAGGCTCATCGCGGTGCCGGGGTGGCCGTTGCCGACCTTCTCCACGGCGTCCGCAGCCAGCACGCGAGCGGTGTCCACCGCGCGCCGATCGATCTCATCCCACTGCAATTCCGACACGGTGAAGCCCTTCTTCAACAGTTCGATAGCGCCCTGGCCGCAGCATCGGTCCGCATCGTCACGGAGGAAGGTGAATGTGCGCTGGGCGCGCGAGTCCCCCCAGCATAGCGTTGGGGCTCGACCCGATTTCCTCCCTTTACAACGTGACGGGGCGCGTGTAATTCCCTCCGACCGGAGGTGATTCCGGGCACGCTGACATCCCGTTCCATGACGTGTGGAACGGGATGTCTAGCACCCGGGCGCGTCGCCTCTCTCCGCGCAGGTGTGGGCCACGAGAGCGGTGCGCGCCTCGAGTACACGGATCTCGCGACCGGGGCCGTCGGAGCGCAGCTCGCCCGCCACCGGAACCCATCCGAGACCGAGATCGACCTCGGCCGAGTACCGTACGTCGACGTCGGCGACATAGGTGCCCCGTTCGCGGTACACATGACTCGTCGGGGTCGCCGTGAACTGGGCCTGACCGAGCGACGACCATGTGCGCCCGGGCGTGGCGAGCGTGGCGGTGGAGCCGTCGCCGTAGGTGTAGTCGTAGGCCACCGGCGTGAACCGCACCGAGATCGGCACGCCGAACAGTGTGCCGGCCGCGGTGTGCGCGGATGCGGCGCTCACGAAGTTCGCGGGCATCCCGACGATCGCGATGTCTCCGGGTTCTGCGGCGACGACGACGGGCGCCGGAGCGAAACTGGCGAGATCGGCGATGGTCACCGTCGGAAGCCCCGGGGGAGCGGGTGTCGGATCGTCGGGCCGCATCAACTCGGCGCACCGCGTGGTGCCGAGGTCGTTCAGACACTCCGCGAGCTCCTGCGCGCGCTTGCTCGGCGGCGGAGGCGTCGTCGGCCCGGAGTCGGTGCGGCGACGGTCGCCGGGCGTGGTGGTGCCCGGCTGCTGGCGGGTGTCGGTGATCGTGAGGGTGGTGCCGTCGTTCGTAAAGCTGCATCCGCCCACGGTTTCGAGGGTTCGCGTGCAGGCGGGCGCCATTGCAGTTGTCGGGGCCAGGACAGTCGTTCCGAGTGTTAGTGCCGCGAGCGAGATGGCGGCAGCTCGCGTCAGCACTGACTTACGTCCGCAGATGCTTCGGATGAGATTCGCAGATCATCGCCATCGCTGGTGAAGGTTACTTCTTGCGCGACGACGTCTGCGCGCCCCCGTGGAGTGACATCGTTTCCATTCGCGTCCATCAGTCGAACTTGCGACACGTCCAAGCAGACAAGGACGACGACCTTTGTTTGTTGGCTCCGGACGGGTGCTTCTTCAAGTGCGACCGAATCAACTTTGACCTCGCCGTCAACGGTCAACTGGCCCTCTTCAAGTAGCCTCACGCCCTCAATGTCTCCCTCAAGTGCGTTGCCGACGAGGAAGTCCTGAGGGTTTGGCTCCGGTTCACCTGCATTTCGCGCATTGCCCGCATCGTTGTACGCACGGTAGACCTCCTCGGCGGCGGCGAAGGCCTCCTCGTCGCTCGCGAAGGCGGGCGTGGGGGTCGGCGTCGGTGCGGGCGACGCGGCGCACCCGGCGAGCGTGCCGACGACAGCGAGCGCCGCGAGGGCGAGGAGGGGAGGGCGGCGATGGAGCATCCGGTCACCGTAGCCGGATCGACGGTTCGCGCGAGCGATCTATCCACAGGCCCGGATCGGCCCGTCGGGTGTGCGCACGTGCTCGGGAGGTCCGTCCGCGTGTCGTAGACTGGAAAAGCTGTCGTGACGCGTGTGGAGGAGGCGATCGAGATCTCGACGATGTCTGATCAGACCGTTGTGAAGAAGTCCTTCGGTCGTACCGTGAAGGCGTACGTCGCCCTCACCAAGCCGCGCGTCCTCGAACTGCTCCTCGTGTCGACCGTCCCGGTCATGTTCCTCGCACAGGGCGGCCTCCCGAACATGTGGCTGGTGCTCGCGACCGTCATCGGCGGGTCCCTGAGCGCCGGGTCGGCCGCCGCCTTCAACATGTACCTCGATCGCGACATCGACGCGCACATGCACCGCACCGAGAACCGTCCGCTCGTGACGGGCGAGATCACGCCGCGCGGCGCGCTCATCTTCTCGTGGACTCTCGCCATCGTCTCGACCGTGTGGCTGTGGTTCACGACCAACTGGCTCGCGGCCACGCTTTCGGCATCCGCGATCTTCTTCTACGTCGTGATCTACACGATGATCCTCAAGCGCCGCACCGAGCAGAACATCATCTGGGGCGGCATCGCCGGATGCTTCCCGGTGCTGATCGGCTGGTCGGCCGTGACCGGTTCGCTCGACTGGCCGGCCTTCATCCTCTTCGCCCTCATCTTCCTCTGGACGCCGCCGCATTACTGGCCGCTGTCGATGAAGTACAAGGACGACTACGACGACGTCGACGTGCCCATGCTCGGTGTGACCCGCAACGCCTCGCAGGTCGGCCTCCAGGTCATCCTCTACGCCTGGGCGACCGTCGCCTGCTCACTGCTGCTGATCCCGATCGCGAGCATGGGCCTCGTCTACACCGTCTCCGCCCTGGTGTTCGGCGGATGGTTCATCTACGAGTCGCACCGCCTGTACAACCAGGCCGTGCGGGGGAACGAGGCGCGGCCCATGCGGGTCTTCCACGCCTCGATCACCTACTTGACGTTGATCTTCGTCGCGGTCGCGGTCGACCCGCTGCTGCCCTTCTGAGCGTCGTCCTCGTCGGTGGTCTCGGCGACCTCCTCCGCTGAACCGTCGGCGGACGCGTCGTCGGCGACCGTCTCTTCGGCGACCGGAGCGTCGGTTGCGATCTCGGGCGCGGGCTCCTCGGCCGTCCAGTCGATCGGCTCGACGACGACGGGCGCGGCGGCGGGGAGCATCGCCTGCACGGCGGTGAGCGCGACGGAGATCAGGATGCCGATGATGCCGGCGCCGAGCAGCGCCGAGCCCACGACGATGAGCGACTGACCCACGTAGACGTCGACGCCGGTGGCGGTGTTGTCGAGCAGCGTGCTGGTCATCGAGCCCACCTGGCCGGCGATGAGCCAGCCGCCGATGCCCGTCGAGACGAGCGAGAGCACGAGGAGGAGCCAGAAGCCGATGCTGCGGGTGAGTGACTTGTTCATGCCCGCCACGATGCAGGAGTCACTGATGAGGCGCTGGTGTGCCGCCTATGCATCACCTGTGCTCAGGCGTCGACCCGGTCGATCGCGGCGGTCGCCTTCTTGAGGTGCAGCACGACGATCGTGTACGTCGCGGCCGAGAGCGACGCCAGCACCATGTGGATGCCGACGAGCAGCGGCGGGAGGCCCTCTCGCGCCTGCCACACGCCCACGCCGACCTGCACGGCGATAGCGATGACGAGCACGAGCAGCCACTTCCGCGGCTCGAGCTTCAGCACCCACGCAGCGACGGTCATGGCGAGCACGAGTGCCGCGAGGATGTAGCCGGGCCAGGAGTGCACGTGCGCCAGCACGGTCGCGTCGAAGCCGTGACGCAGCACCTCGGCGTCGCCCGAGTGCGGGCCTGACCCGGTGGTAAGCACGCCGAACACGATCGTGACCGCGAGGGCGAGGCCGGTGACGTGGCTGAGGATCGCGAACCAGGCGGGCACCACGCGCTCGCGCGGCCCGGGAACGGCGTACAGGCGCGACAGGAACGCCGCGGTGACGCACACGAGCAGCAGCGACGACGTGTAGTGGAATCCGACGATGAAGGGGTTGAGGCCCGTGAGCACCGTGATGCCGCCGACCAGGGCCTGTGCCACGACGCCGACGAGCACGATCCAGGCGAGCGCGTGCAGGTCTCGTCTGTCGGTGGCCGTGCGCGTGGAATACACGGCGGCGGCGATCACGGCGAGCAGCAGCACGCCGGTGGCGACGGGGAAGGCGTGCTCGAAGAACTGCGACACGATCAGATAGGCGACGGCTGCGGCGACGATGCCGCCGACCGCGAACCAGAGCGTGCGCACCAGGGTTCGGGCGCCGCCGATCGTGAACAGCACCAGAAGCACGACCGCGAGAGCGATCACTCCGACCACTCCGGTCATCAGGCGGTTTCCGAACTCGATGAGTCCGTGGACGCCCTGATCGGCGTAGATCGGCACGAGCGACTCCGGGGTGCAGAGCGGCCACTCGGAGCATCCGAGACCCGATCCGGTGAGGCGCACCGCGCCCCCGGTGCCGATGATGATCGTCTCGGCCAGGAACGACAGCCACGCGAAGATCCGCAGCATCCGACCCCAGACATCGGCGCGCGACGACGCCGGTGCGGAGGTGGGGGAGGAGGACGCGATGGTGGTGTCGGGCATTGGTGTCTCCGAACCGCGGCGGACACGGCGAGCGGCCCTGTCGTCAGGCGGAACCTGTAGAATCGGATTGTTGCGATGAGCGCTGACCGCGCTGAAGCATCGTCAACAGTTTAGGCGCGATGGAAGCGCCGGTGATGAGGGCCCACCAACGGCACCCGCTCCCGCAGACTCGACGGGGATCAGGTGTGCCGGGGCGGATGACACCGTTTTGGGACCTGTGAGGAGAGTGTGTGATGTCGGATGTGCTGATCGACCGCCCGGAACTCGACGGCCTGGGGGTGTACGAATTCGGCTGGCACGATGAGGACGCCGCAGGCGCCGTCGCGCAACGAGGGATCTCCGAGGAGGTCGTGCGAGGGATCTCGGCGCTCAAGAGCGAACCCGAATGGATGCTGAAGACCCGCCTCAAGGGATACCAGCTCTTCGGACGCAAGCCGATGCCGACCTGGGGCGCCGACCTCAGCGAGATCGACTTCGACAACATCAAGTACTTCGTGCGCTCGACCGAGAAGCAGGCGCAGTCGTGGGAGGACCTCCCCGAGGAGATCCGCGAGACCTACGAGCGCCTGGGGATCCCCGAGGCGGAGCGGCAGCGTCTCGTCGCCGGTGTCGCCGCGCAGTACGAGTCCGAGGTCGTCTACCACCAGATCCGTGAGGATCTGGAGGAGCAGGGTGTCATCTTCATGGACACCGACACCGCGCTGCGCGAGCACCCCGAGTTCTTCGAGGAGTACTTCGGCACGGTCATCCCCGCCGGTGACAACAAGTTCGCCGCGCTGAACACCGCCGTCTGGTCGGGCGGCTCGTTCGTCTACGTCCCCAAGGGCGTGCACGTCGAGATCCCGCTGCAGGCGTACTTCCGTATCAACACCGAGAACATGGGCCAGTTCGAGCGGACCCTGATCATCGCCGACGAAGACAGTTACGTCCACTACATCGAGGGCTGCACGGCCCCGATCTACAAGTCGGACTCGCTGCACTCGGCCGTCGTCGAGATCATCGTGAAGAAGAACGCCCGCGTGCGCTACACGACGATCCAGAACTGGTCGAACAACGTCTACAACCTCGTGACCAAGCGCGCGGTCGCGCACGAGGGGGCCACCATGGAGTGGGTCGACGGCAACATCGGCTCCAAGGTCACCATGAAGTACCCGTCGATCTACCTGATGGGCGAGCACGCCAAGGGCGAGACGCTCTCGGTCGCCTTCGCGGGCCCCGGTCAGCACCAGGATGCCGGCGCGAAGATGATCCACATGGCTCCGTACACGCAGTCGTCGATCGTCTCGAAGTCGATCGCTCGCGGCGGAGGCCGAGCCGGCTACCGCGGTGAGGTGCGCGTCGACGCGAACGCCCACCACTCGGCGAACACCGTGCGCTGCGACGCGCTGCTCGTCGACACGAAGTCGCGGTCCGACACGTATCCCGCGATCGACATCCGCGTGGACGACGTGCAGCTCGGGCATGAGGCGACGGTCTCGAAGGTCAGCGAGGAGCAGCTGTTCTACCTGCAGTCCCGCGGCATGCCCGAGGACGAGGCGATGGCGATGATCGTGCGCGGCTTCATCGAGCCGATCGCGCGCGAGCTGCCCATGGAGTACGCGATGGAACTGAACAAGCTCATCGAGATGGGCATGGAAGGATCGGTCGGCTGAGATGACGGCCCAGACGACGACGCCGACCGCGTCGCACTATTCGAGCGCGCACGTGGACCCCGCCGCCCAGGTGGCCGATGCCGGCTTCGTGCCGGTGCAGACCCGGTCCGAGCGCCCGCACTCGTTCGAGCCCTCGGACTTCGACGCGCCCACCGGACGCGAGGTCAACTGGAAGCACACCCCGGTCGCGAAGCTCGCGGGTCTGCTCTCCGACGAGCCCGGTGACCCGGATGCCGTGACCTACGGTCTCGACGCGGTCGAGGCGCTCCTGCAGCCCGGCGAAGGAGACGCCTACGGCGAGTTCTTCCGTCCGGAAGACCTCCCGAGCGCCCTGGCGTGGAAGCATGCCGCGCGCGGGCTGCACATCCGCGTCCCGGCCGAGGCCGAGCTCGGCGAGCCGATCCTCGTCCCGATCGAGGGCGCGGGCGCGGACAAGCGCGGCTTCGGTCAGATCCTCATCGAGGCGCAGCCGCACTCGCGTGCGACGGTCGTGCTCGATCACTCCGGTTCGGCGCAATATGCGCAGAACGTCGAGATCGTCGTCCGCGACGGTGCGAGCCTCACGGTCATCAGCCTGCAGCGCTGGGACGACGACGCCGTGCACGCCGCGGCGCACCAGGCCACGGTCGGTGCCGACGCGACGCTCAAGCACTTCGTGATCAGCTTCGGCGGCGGTGTCGTGCGCGTGAACCCGAGCCTCGAGCTCACGGGCGCCGGTTCCGAGGGGTACATGTACGGCCTGTCCTACGCGGATGCCGGACAGCACCTCGAGAGCCAGGTCTACCTGCACCACAAGGGCCCGCACACCAAGGGCGACGTGCTCTACAAGGGCGCGCTCCAGGGCGAGAGCGCCCACTCGGTGTGGATCGGCGACGTGCTGATCGGCCCTGATGCCACGGGTACCGACTCCTACGAGGCGAACCGCAACCTCGTGCTGACCGAGGGCGCACGCGCCGACTCGATCCCGAATCTCGAGATCGAGACCGGCGACATCGTCGGCGCCGGACACGCAAGCGCGACCGGTCGATTCGACGACGAGCAGCTGTTCTACCTGCAGGCCCGCGGCATCACCGAGGAGGAGGCCCGCCGTCTGGTCGTGCTCGGCTTCCTCAGCGACATCGTGCAGCGCCTCGGCATCCCGGCACTCGAGGAAGAGCTCCTCGCCGCGATCGAGGCCGAGCTGGCCGAGGTCGACGCGTGAGCGCTCAGCGCGTCTGCGGCGTCGACGAGCTCGAGCTCGACACGCCCATCCGCGTCGAGCCGAACGGCGTGCCGATCACCGTGATCAAGGACTCCGAGGGCGTCATCCACGCCATCGGCGACACCTGCACGCATGGTGACATCTCCCTCTCCGAGGGGTTCGTCGAGGGTGACACTGTCGAGTGCTGGGCCCATGGCTCCGCGTTCTCCCTGCTCACCGGCAAGCCCCAGAACCTCCCTGCTTATGAGCCCGTGCCGGTCTACGTCGTCGAGATCGACGGCGACGACGTGCTCATCGACCCGACTGTGACGAAGGAAGTCTGAATGTCTGTTCTCGAAATCCGCGACCTGCACGTGACGGTCGAGACCGAGGCCGGGACCACCCCGATCCTCAACGGAATCACCCTCACCATGAAGACCGGTGAGACCCACGCGATCATGGGCCCCAACGGCTCGGGCAAGTCGACGCTGGCCTACACGATCGCCGGTCACCCCAAGTACACCGTGACCTCGGGCTCGATCACGTTCGACGGCGAGGACGTGCTGGAGATGAGCGTCGACGAGCGTGCCCGCGCCGGCCTGTTCCTCGCCATGCAGTACCCGGTGGAGATCCCCGGCGTCACCGTGACCAACTTCCTGCGCACCGCGAAGACCGCGCTCGACGGCGAGGCCCCCGCCATCCGTCAGTGGACCAAGGACGTCAAGGCGTCGATGGCGAACCTGCGCATGGACCCGAAGTTCGCGCAGCGCAACGTCAACGAGGGCTTCTCGGGCGGCGAGAAGAAGCGCCACGAGATCCTGCAGCTCGAGGTGCTCAAGCCGAAGTTCGCGGTTCTCGACGAGACCGACTCCGGTCTCGACGTCGACGCGCTGAAGATCGTCTCCGAGGGCGTGAACCGGGCGAAGGAGTCCACCGGTCTCGGTGTGCTGCTCATCACGCACTACACGCGCATCCTCCGCTACATCCGTCCCGACTTCGTGCACGTCGTCGTCGCGGGCAAGATCGTCGAGGAGGGCGGCCCCGAGCTCGCCGACCGGCTGGAGGACGAGGGATACGACCGTTTCCTCGACCCCGCAGCCCCCATCGAGGCGTAGGCTGATCGTATGACAGCCACCCTCACCGACGCGAAGTACGACGAGGTCACCGAGGCTCTCAAAGACGTCATGGATCCCGAACTCGGGATCAATGTCGTCGACCTCGGACTCATCTACGATCTCGCCTGGGACGATGAGAACGACGCCCTCGTCATCCACATGACGCTCACCAGCGCCGGCTGCCCGCTCACGGACGTGCTCGAAGACCAGACCGCCCAGGCGCTGGACAAGGTCGTCGACCGCTTCCGCATCAACTGGGTGTGGATGCCGCCGTGGGGCCCCGAGCGGATCACGGACGACGGGCGCGACATGATGCGCGCGCTCGGCTTCGCGATCTGAGGATGCTCGAGGTCACCGCGCTCCCGCTGGACGAACTGCGGGAGCGCACGAGCGAGAAGTGGCGCGAGTACCCGGACGACGTACTGCCGCTGTTCGTCGCGGAGACGGACTTCCCGCTCGCCCCGGAGATCACGGCGGCGCTGCAGCGCGCCCTGGACGCGGGCGACACCGGATACGTCGCATCGCGCACCCCGCTGGCCGCGTCCTACGCGGCATTCGCGCAGCGGCGCTTCGGGTGGCAGGTCGACCCTGAGCGGATCCGCACCACCGCCGACGTGAGCATGGGGATCGTCGAGATCCTCCGCCGCGTGACGCAGCCGGGGGAGCGCGTCGTCGTGATGCCGCCGATCTACCCTCCCTTCTTCGATCTCGTCGAGGAAGCGGGCGCCGACGTGGTGCGCGTCCCGCTGCGCGACACCGGAGCGGCGTGGGAGATGGATCTCGACGGCATCCGCGCGGCTCTGGAGGACGGCGCGTCTGCCGTGCTGCTCTGCAACCCGCACAACCCGACCGGCACGGTGCACGCCCGCGAGGCGCTCACGGCGCTCGGCGAGGTCGCCGAGGAGTTCGGCGTGGCTGTCGTCTCGGATGAGATCCACGCGCCGCTCGCACAGCCGGGAACAGGGTTCACGCCGTTCCTCGAGGCCGGTGATGCCGCTCGCCGCGTCGGCTACGCCGTCGTGAGTGCGAGCAAGGCGTTCAACCTCGCCGGACTCAAGTGCGCACTCATGGTGACGGCGGACGACACGACCGGCGCGGTCGTGCGGTCGCTCCCGATCGAGGTCGAGTGGCGCACGGGCCAGTTCGGCTCGATCGCCGCCTCAGCCGCATTCTCCGAGGCCAGCGACGCCTGGCTCGACGGACTGCTGCACACGCTCGACGCGAATCGGATGCTCGTCGGCGATCTCCTCTCGGAGCGCATCCCGCAGGCTCGATACCGGATCCCGGATGCCGGGTATCTGGCGTGGATCGACCTGTCCGCGCTCGGATGGGGCGACGCGCCCGCGCGGCGCATCCTGAAGGACGCGCGGGTGGCGGTGAGCTCGGGGCCGACGTTCGGCACCGAGGGCGCCGGGCACGTGCGGCTCAACTTCGGGACGAGCCCCGAGATCCTCACCGAGGCCATCGAGCGCATCGCCGCGCTCGTCGGCCGATGAGCGACACCGCCGCGACCGCGTCGATCTGGGATCGGCAGAGGCTCTGGGTCACCGCGGGGTCCGTCGCACTGATCTTCCTCGCCGCGATCGAGGCGCTGGCCGTCACCACCGTCATGCCGATCGTGAGCGAAGCGCTCGACGGCCAGGCGCTGTACGCGGTCGCGTTCGCCGGCACTCTGGCGACGAGCGTGATCGGCATGGTGGCCGCCGGTGCCTGGGCGGATGCCCGAGGTCCGCGCGGAGCGCTCTACGTCGCGGTCTCGCTGTTCATCGTCGGCCTGCTGCTGTCCGGTTTCGCGGTCACGATGCATCAGTTCCTCGCCGGGCGTCTCGTTCAGGGGCTCGGCGCCGGCGGTCAGACCGTCGCCCTGTACGTGGTGGTCGCCCGCCTGTACCCCGCGCACCTGCACGGACGGGTGTTCGCAGCCTTCGCGGCCGCATGGGTCGTGCCGTCGATGGTGGGTCCGTTCCTCGCCGGCGCCGTCGCGGAGTACCTCGACTGGCGATGGGCGTTCCTCGGCGTCGCCGTGCTGACGGCGATCGCGTTCCTGATCATCGCGGTTCGTCTGCGCAACCTCGACCTGGGGCATGGTGAGCCGCAGGATCGCCGAGCTCTGATCGTGCGCCTCGCGCTCGCAGTCGTGGTCGCCCTGTTCGCGGTGGTCGTCGGGTTCAGCGCCGACATGCCGGTGGCGTTCGGCTGGCCCGTCGCCGTCGGCGCGATCGCCGTGATCGCGGTGGCCGTGCTGCCGCTGCTCCCACGCCGCACCCTGCGCGCCGGGCGTGGCCTGCCGAGCGTCGTGCTCATGAGGGGCATCGCTGCGGGTGCGTTCTTCGCGGCCGAGGCGTACATCCCCTATCTGCTCATCGAGCGCTACGGTTTCAGCGCGACCTGGGCGGGCATCGCCCTCATGCTCGCGGCGTTCGCCTGGGCAGGTGCGTCGCAGATGCAGGGCCGGTACGGTGACCGTCTCGGCAACACGCGGATCACGCTCATCAGCCTCTCGTGTCTGCTCGTCGCGACGATCGCGGTGCTGGTCGCCGCTCTCGGCGCGGTGTCACCCGCTCTCGTGATCGTCGGGTGGGCGTTCGCGGGTGCGGGCATGGGGCTGCTGTATCCGCGCCTCACAGTGTTGACGCTCGCGTACTCGACCCCGCGCAACCAGGGGTTCAACTCCTCGGCGCTGTCGATCTCGGACTCGACGGGAGCAGCCGTCGTGATCGCGGTCGCCGGCCTCGCGGTCGCGACGCTCGGTGGAGGGGCGGACGCCTTCGGAGTCGTGTTCGCGCTCTGCATCGCGCTCGCGCTCGTGGGCCTGGTTCCGGGGCTGCGCCTGGGGCACGCCGCGGAGGCGGAACGGGGCTGATCCGCACCGTCGCACCGGCGGCGCACAGCGCCGAGGGTCAGTCGCGCAGCGTGGGGGAGTGCGTGACGCCTGCGAGAGCATTCACCCCGAGGTCGAAGATGCGATCGAGTCCCGCGGTCGCGTCGTGGGGGCCGTCGGCGGGCAGGGCGCCGTAGCTGTCGGCGTGCATGCGCTGCTGCACGAGCGTGGCGTGACCGAGGACGAACTGCAGGAGGGCGGCGGCGCGGTCGTCGGCGTCGTCGGCTCCGGCATCCGTGAGAGCGCGCGCGAGGGCGGACTGTGCGCGGGACGATCCCAGGCGCAGCGCGTAGGTGCTGAGCACGAGTTCGGCGCCGTCGCGATGGGTGAACAGCGCGTCGCGGATCGCACGTGCCGTCGCGACCACGTCGGGGCCCGGAGCGTCGATCGTCGCGGTGATGCGGTCGCTGAGTTCGGCGAGGAGCTCCTGCTTGCTCGCGAAGTGCCAGTAGAGCGCGCTCGGCTGCACGTCGAGACGCGCGGCGATGCGACGCATGGACAGATCGGCGAGGCCCACCTCGTCGAGGAGCGCGAGCGCGGTGCGCGCCACGCTGTCGCGGTCGTGTCGGATCGAGGTGTGCGGAGAGGCCATCCGATCACTATAGTGAACACCGTTCACGTGAACACCGTTCAGGAAGAAGGAACCATGATGACTGACCGTCGAGTCGACCTCGGTCGCGATCTCGCCCGCATCGCGCTCTTCGCCGCCCTCATCGTCGTGCTCGGCACGGTGACCGTTCCGCTGCCCGGGGGAGTGCCGATCACCGCACAGACCCTCGGGGTGATGTTGGCGGGCACGGTGCTGGGCGCCCGCCGGGCTCCGCTCGCCGTGCTGCTCGTGCTCGTGCTCGCCGCGATCGGGCTGCCCGTCCTGGCGGGCGGACGGGGAGGACTCGGCGTCTTCGCCGGACCCACGGCCGGGTACCTGCTCGGATGGGTCGTCGGATCGGTCGTGATCGGACTCATCGCGCACCGCGCGCGCATCACGTGGTGGCGCACCGCGCTCGCTGCTGTCGTCGGCGGCATCATCGTGGTCTACGCGTTCGGTATCCCCGTCCAGGCGCTCGTGCTGGGTGTCGAGCTCGCACCGACCGCGCTGTCCAGCCTCGCGTTCCTCCCCGGCGACCTCCTCAAGGCGGCCGCCGCCACGGCGCTGACGCTCGCGCTGCGGCGCGCGTATCCGCCCGCGTTCGGGCCCCGCCTCGCGCAGCGCGCTCCCGCACGTGCGGCCTGACACGACCACCGGGTTCATCACGCTCGACGGCGTGAGCGTGCGGCGCGACGGACGCGACATCCTGAACGAGGTCACCGTCACCCTCGATGCGCCGCGGATCGCCGTCATCGGAGCGAACGGATCGGGCAAGTCGACCTTCGCGAGGCTGCTCAACGGTCTCGTCACGCCGACTGCCGGACGCGTGTCGGTGCACGGCCTCGATGTGCACAGGGAGACTCGAGAGGTGCGGCGCCGCGTCGGCTTCGTGTTCACGGATCCGCAGTCGCAGATCCTCATGCCGACGCCGGCCGAGGACCTTGCGCTCTCGATCCGCGGCGCCTCCCGGGGCGAGGCCGACGCCAGGGTGCGGGAGGTGCTCGCCGAGCACGGGTTGCAGGATCACGCCGATGTGCCGGCATCCGCTCTCTCCGGCGGGCAGAAGCAGATGCTCGCCCTCGCCTCGGTGCTCGTCACCAGGCCGTCCCTCATCGTGGCCGACGAGCCGACCACCCTTCTCGACCTGCGCAACGCGCGACGGATCGGAGACCTCCTCCTCGCGCAGGAGGCCCAGGTGGTGATCGTGACTCACGACCTCGACCTCGCGGCGCGCTGCGACCACGCGGTGTTCTTCGAGGAGGGGCGACTCGCCGTGTCCGGAGAGCCCGCCGAGATCGTGGCGGCCTATAGGAGATCCTGCGCATGATCCAGCTCTACCGGCCGGGGGCGAGCGGCCTGCATCGCCTCCCCGCGGGGAGGAAGCTCCTCGCGCTCGCGCTCTCGGCGATCGTGCTCTCCGCCTATCCGCATGATGTCCGGAGCATCGCTGTGACCCTCGCGGTCGTCGCCGTGCTCTTCGTCGTCGCCGGTCTTCCGCTGCGAGTCCTCGCCGCGGAGGCGTGGCGGCTGCGCTGGCTCGTGCTGGTGCTGGGTCTCGCGCTCTGGATCTTCGTGTCGCCGCAGGTCGCCTGGATCAACACCGGCCGCGTGGTCGCGCTCATCCTGCTGGCGAGCCTGCTGACCATCACGACGCGCATGGGCGACCTGCTGCTCGTACTCCGCCGGATGCTGATGCCGCTACGGCGGTGGGTCGACGTGGACGCCGTCGCGATGACGGTGTCGCTCACGATCGCGATGATCCCGGTCGTGGCGGGTTTCGCGGCCGAGATCGCCGACGCGCATCGCGCCCGCGGCGCACGGCTCGGTGTCCGCGCCGTCGTTCCCCTGCTGGTGCGCACGCTACGCCACGCGGACGACGTCGGCGACGCCCTCGCCGCGCGCGGACTCGTCTGACCGTCGCGCGAGGCGCAGTGCCGTCCACATCCCCGCGACCGCGATCCCGGCGGTGACGACCGTCGTGCCGACGACGAGGAGCATCGCGATCATCGCGATGCCCAGTGCCGTCGCGCACGCGAGCCGTCGAGCGGACGTCGTCGCCTCAGGAGTCCGACGATCCTCGACACGGGCGAGGGCGACGGCGAGCACGGCGCTCAGGGCCAGAGCCGTGAGCAGCCACAGCGGACGCCCTGCCCACCAGGCGGGGCTGCTCGGCTCGGGGAGATCGGCACCCGTGCCGAGCGCGACCAGCGCCGTGACGCCCGCCATCGCGAGCAGCACGGGCATGTGCCAGAGGTAGATCGTCATGGTGCGGCGGTTCACGAATGCCGAGAACGCCGCGGCGAGCGGCCGTCGGCTGAACCGGGCGATGCGATCGCGCAGCAGCGACACGAGCCCCAGGTGCACGACGCCGACGAGCAGCAGCGCGGCCGTGGGAGGGTTGATGTTCGCCACCAGATCGGGGGAGTAGACGCCGGTCGCGAAGGCTCCGATCAGTGCGGCGAGGGCACCTCCGACGATGAATCCTCGGGCGCGGCGGCTCATCGCGTCGATCGTGCCGTCGGCGAGGAAGAAGCCCGCCTGCTGGAGAGTCAGCCAGACGAACGCGAGGTTGAGGAACCCGAGGCCGTCGATGCCGGTGTGGGCGCGGAGCACGTCGACGAGCACGGCTGCGCCGGCGAACAGGCCGAGCGCGGCGAGCGGCGCGCGACAGTGGGCTGCGGCGAAGGTGGGCAGCAGCGCCTGGCACAGCAGGAAGACCCCGAGGAACCAGAGCGGCTGCGCGAAGCGGAAGCCGGCTGTCGCCACGAGATCACCGGGGACACCGGCCAGCAGAAGCGCCGCCAACAGGGCGCCGACGACGCCGACTACCACGACAGTCGGCCCCAGGAGGCGATGGATGCGGGCGGCGACGAACGTGGCATCCGTCTCTCCACGCTCGCGCCCTCGCCGATGCGCGAGGTACCCCGCGAAACCGCCGATGATGAAGAAGAGCGGCATGACCTGCAGAGCCCAGCTCACCGGGACGATCCACCACGCCCCCTCGCTCGCGTTCGCGAACACGGGACCGTCGGCGGTCACGGTGACCCCGACCATGATCGCGTGCAACAGCACGACCCCGGTGACGCACAGAGCGCGGAGGAGGTCGATGCCGGTGTCTCGACCCCGCGGTGCGGATGCGAGCGGTGCGGATGCCGGTGGTGCCTCGACGATGGGCATGTGTCCTCCTCGGTTCGGGGTGTCCGAGGAGCGTATGGAGAGGGTATCGGCTGGAGGATCACCCTACGGAGCCGTTCCACCCCCTACCGTGGGGTGATCTGCAGACCGTCGGCGTCCTATGAGGCGGGTTCGACGAGCCCGGTGTCGTACGCGAGGATCACGGCGTGCACACGGTCGCGGAGGCCGAGCTTCGACAGCACCTTTCCGACGTGCGTCTTGACGGTCTGCTCGGCGATGAACAGCTCTGCGGCGATCTCGCTGTTCGAGCGTCCGCGGCCGATCTGCACGAGCACCTCGCGCTCGCGCTCGGTGAGATCGGCGAGGACCGTCTGCGAGCGCGGGGCCGCGGGGCGACGCCCCGCGAACTGTTCGATCATCCGCCGGGTGACGCTCGGGGCCAACAGGGCGTCACCGGCGGCGACGACCCGAACCGCATGCACGAGCTCCTCCGGCAGAGCATCCTTGAGGAGGAAGCCGCTCGCTCCTGCCTCGAGCGCGTCGTAGACGTAGTCGTCGATGTCGAAGGTCGTGAGCATGAGGATGCGAGGCACGTGCGCCGCGGGGTAGCCGGGGCCGAGGATGCGTCTGGTGGCCTCTATGCCGTCGAGCTCCGGCATCCGCACATCCATGAGGATCACGTCGGGATCGACGCGGGCGGCGACGGTGACGGCCTCCGCTCCGGTCGCCGCCTGCCCTGCCACCCGGATGCCGTCGTGGGCGTCGAGCAGCGCGGCGAAGCCGGCGCGCACCATGGCCTGGTCGTCGGCGATGAGCACGGAGATCGTCATGAGGAGTCCTCGGTATCGGTCGGAGAGTCGGTCGCGGTGGAGGGGCCGGTCGTCGGCAGTGAGGCGGAGACCTCCCACCCGCCGTCGGACGTCGGAGCGGCCGAGAACGTTCCACCGAGCAGCTCCACGCGCTCTCGCATGCCGCGCAGTCCGTGGCCGCCGCTCCTGGTCTCCTCGGCGGTCTCCGGTCGGCAGTTGCGCACGCGGAGCTCGACGGTCGCGTCGTCGGCCTGCACGCGCACCGTCGCGGCAGCGCCGCGGGCGTGCCGCACCGCATTGCTCAGCGCCTCCTGGATGATCCGGTAGACCGCGATCTGCACGGCGGTCGGAGCGTCGCCGACGGACCCGGTGATCTCGAGTCCAACGGTGACTCCCGCTCGACGGATCGTGTCGACGAGCGCCGGGATGTCGTCGATGCCCTGCTGCGGCACGAGTTCGGCGGACTGGTCCTCGGTGCGGAGAACCCCGAGCATGCGCCGCATCTCGGTCAGCGACGTGCGTGCGGTCGCGGCGATGCTGTCGAACTCCGCGGCTGCCGTCTCGTCGAGATCGGGGAGGCGGTACCGGGCGGTCGACGACTGCACCTGGATCACCGACATGCTGTGCGCGATCACATCGTGCAGCTCGCGGGCGATGCGGGTGCGCTCCTCGACGAGAGCGCGCCGTGACTCCTCGAGTGCCGAATGCTCCCGCTCCTTCGTGAGTTCCTCCGACACGCGGAGGCGGCCGGCGATCAGCGCCGCGATCAGGTATGTCGCGAGGGCGACCGAAGCGGTGACGATGAGGTTCGCCGTGACGCTCGCGGCGACGCCGGCCGGAGCGACGACATCCTGCCGGAAAACGAGCAGACCGAGGGATGCGAGGCTGCCGATCACGAGGGGGAATGCCCCGAGCCGTGCTCCGTGACGGAACGTCACGACTCCGACGAGGAGCACGAAGGCGAGGAGAGTCGGGACGGACCAGGGCCACGGCGACGCGGCGGCAGCGGCGGAGGGAACGAACAGCGGCGAGGCGACCGCGGCCACGAGGAAGAGGGCGATCGCGCTGCGCGGTCGGTTGAGCGCGAGCAGGGGCGCACCGCAGAGGGCGGCGCCGAGGATGAACGACAACGGCAGCGGCGTGCCGAACAGCACGGTCTGCAGGGGCACGGACACGGAGTAGAGCACGATGGTCGCCACCCCGAGCAGCACGAGCGCCACGGTGCGCCGTCGGACCGTGGGCACGCCGTCGATGCGCTGCCGTGATCGTGCCATGACAGTCATCCTGCCAGGTGCGGTACGGGGTCGCGGCGGCGGCGGGCTGCCGTGATGCGGTCGATCACGAGACCGAGGACGAGCGCGATCGCGATCCCGATGCCCGCGCTGACGAGCGGCTGATCTTTGATCCAGGCGCCGGCGAGGAGTCCGATCGCGAGGCTCAGCGCGCTCCAGCTCGCACCGGCGACGAGACTCAGCGGCACGAAACGACGCCAGGCGAAACCGAGAGCGCCCGCCGACATGTTCACCGCGACGCGACCGACCGGGATGTACCGTGCGCCGAGGATCAGTGCGGCGCTGCGCCGGTCGAGGGCGCGATGCGCGTGAGCGAACGCGGCCGAGACTCGCGGACGCCGCATCCACGCCCAGCGCGTGGTGCCGACGCGGCGCCCGATCGCGAAGGCGACGTTGTCGCCGATCGCCGCCCCGATCGCTGCGATGAGGCCGAGCGGGAGCAGCATCCACAGCGCCCCGGTCGACGCCGCCACGGCGGCCGCTGCCACGAGCACCGTCTCGCTCGGGACCGGCGGGAAGAAGCCGTCGATCACCGTCACGGCGAACAGCACGAGGTACAGCCACGGCGACGCGACGGTCTGCAGAATGAGCTCGTTGATAACATCCACCCGAGAAGGCTAGGAAGCGGGAGGGTCGTGAGGCATCACCCTGGAGTATCGACCGCATCACCCCGGAGAGTGACTTCGTCGGGTTCGGTGCTGATCGGCGAGACTCTCGTGCGCGGCCTCCTGGTCGACGACCGGACGAGGTGCGCGCACTATCACGGGCCCCTCGACGTCATCGCGCTGCGCTTCGCCTGCTGCCGCGAGTGGTACCCCTGCCACGACTGCCATGCCGACGTCGCCGACCATCCTGCCTCGCCGTGGCCGGTCGAGGCCCGCCACGAGGAGGGCGTGCTCTGCGGCGAGTGCGGGATTCGGCTGCGGATCGACGACTACCTCGCGACGGACGCCTGTCCGCGCTGCCGAGCAGGGTTCAATCCCGGATGCCGGCTGCACCACCGCCTGTACTTCGACTGAGCACCCAGGTGCGGGATCTATACTGGGAGGCTGGTCGCTCGACCCGCCTCCCTCCCCGACGAACGGACATCCGCTGTGCTCGCCGTGCACGAACTCGAGATCCGCGTGGGCGCACGCCTCCTCATGGAGAACGTGTCGTTCCGCGTCAACGACGGCGACAAGATCGGTCTCGTCGGCCGTAACGGGGCGGGCAAGACCACGCTCACCAAGGTCCTCGCCGGCGATGTGCTCCCCTCCGGCGGCAGCGTCACCCGTTCGGGCGAGCTCGGCTACCTGCCGCAGGACCCTCGCTCCGGTGACCCCGAGATACTCGCCCGCACCCGCATCCTCGACGCCCGCGGCCTGGGCAGTCTGGCGCTCGGCATGGCCGAGGCGACCGTCGCGATGGGCTCTGACGACCCGGCCGTCGCCGATAAGGCGATGAAGCGCTATGCGCGTCTGACCGAGCAGTTCGAGGGTCAGGGAGGGTACGCGGCCGAGGCCGAGGCCGCGTCGATCGCGAACAACCTGTCGCTGCCCGACCGCATCCTCGATCAGCCGCTCAAGACGCTCTCCGGCGGTCAGCGTCGCCGCATCGAGCTCGCCCGCATCCTGTTCTCCGACGCCGACACCATGATCCTCGACGAGCCGACCAACCACCTCGACGCCGACAGCGTCGTGTGGCTGCGCGAGTTCCTCAAGAACTACAAGGGCGGGCTGATCGTGATCAGCCACGACGTTGAGCTCGTCGGAGAGACCGTCAACCGCGTGTTCTACCTCGATGCCAACCGCCAGGTCATCGACGCGTACAACATGAACTGGAAGAACTACCTCCGTCAGCGCGCCGCCGACGAGGAGCGCCGCAAGAAGGAGCGCGCGAACGCCGAGAAGAAGGCGACCACGCTGCAGCAGCAGGCCGCCCGGTTCGGCGCCAAGGCCTCCAAGGCCGCCGCCGCGCACCAGATGATCGCCCGCGCCGAGAAGCTCCTCGCCGGGCTCGACGACGTCCGCCAGGAGGATCGCGTCGCGAAGCTGCGGTTCCCGAAGCCCGCGGCGTGCGGCAAGACGCCGCTCATGGCATCCGGTCTCTCGAAGTCCTACGGGTCGCTCGAGATCTTCACCGATGTCGACCTCGCGATCGATCGCGGCTCCAAGGTGGTCGTGCTCGGGCTCAACGGCGCAGGCAAGACCACCCTGCTGCGGATGCTCGCGGGCGTCGACCAGCCCGACACCGGGCAGCTCGAGCCCGGACACGGCCTCAAGGTCGGCTACTACGCGCAGGAGCACGAGAACCTCGACGTGAACCGTTCGGTGCTCGAGAACATGGTCTCCGCCGCCCCGCACATCACCGAGACCGAGGCGCGCAAGGTGCTCGGATCGTTCCTGTTCACGGGCGACGACGTGCTCAAGCCCGCCGGCGTGCTGTCGGGCGGCGAGAAGACGCGTCTGTCGCTCGCGACACTCGTCGTGTCCTCGGCCAACCTGCTGCTGCTCGACGAGCCGACCAACAACCTCGACCCGGCATCCCGTGAGGAGATCCTCGGCGCGCTCGCGCACTACGAGGGCGCCGTGGTGCTCGTGTCGCACGACCCCGGCGCCGTGCAGTCGTTGAACCCCGAGCGCGTGCTCATCCTGCCCGACGGCGTCGAGGACATCTGGAACCAGGAGTACCAGGAGCTCATCGAGCTCGCCTGACCCGTGCCGCGCGCAGCGGTGGCATAGTCGAGAGGGTGACGGATCCCTTCGACGCCACCACCTCGTGGCTCCGCAGTCAGCCCTCGCTCACGGGCACGGCGCCCTCACTCGACCCGGCGACCCTCGATGACGACCCGGTGCTGCTGTTCCGCACGTGGATCGCGGAGGCCGTGGATGCCGGGGTCGCCGAACCTCACACGATGACGCTCGCCACGCTCGACGCCGACGGCATCCCCGACGCGAGCACGCTGATCCTCAAAGGCGTGGACGATCGGGGATGGGCCTTCGCGGGGCCGCGCTCTTCTCGCAAGGGCGCCCAGCTCACGGCGCATCCGGTCGCGGCCCTCAACTTCTGGTGGCAGCCGGTGGTGCGCGCAGTGCGGGTGCGTGGCCGTGTGGAGGAGGCGTCTGCGGAGGACACGGCCGCCGATCTCGCTGCGCGCTCGCCCGCGGCTCGAGCAGGCGTCGCCCCCGGCGACTGGAAGCTGTGGCGGGTGCGCCCGGTCCGCGTCGAGTTCTGGCAGGGCGAAGAGGATCGACGGCACTCGCGTATCGTGTTCGTGCGCTCGGGCGGCACGTGGGCGCGGAGCATCTCCGGGCGTGCCGCTGACGCCATGTGACGCGAAGATCAGCGTGCGTCGAGCAGTTCGTCCTCGACGTCCGCATCGGCGTCGCGGCGGCGCGGCTTCCTGACAGGAGCCGGTCGCCCTTCGACCTCTTCGCGGTGCTTCACGATCTCGGTGCGGATGATGTAGCCGATGAACACGAAGCCCATCAGCGCGAAGAGGATCCACTGGATCGCGTACGACAGATGCGGCCCGGGGTCGTCGGTGGGGGAGTCGAACCCGCCGAGCCCGGCGTCGGCCGCGGGTTCTTCGCTCACGATCTGGCCGTAGGCACTGGTGACGACGTCGCCGCCCACCACCTCGGCGATGGACGGGAGATGGATCGTCGGGACCTGTCCCTCGGGTGCTCCGCGACCGGATGCCGGCAGCTGCTCGCCCGGACGCAGACGCACGATCACCTCGACCTCGCCCGACGGGGGAGCCGGCACGGCATCAGGCGCGTCGCCGTCGCCCGGCGGCACCCAGCCGCGGTCGACCACGAAGACGCGCCCGTCGACGTCGCGGAAGGGGACGAGGACCTCGAAGGCGCTGGTGCCGCCGTGCGGACGGTTGCGCACCAGCACCTGCTCGTCGGCCAGATACTCGCCCTCGAGGAGCACGGGGTGCCAGACGTCACCGGGGTCGAGCTCGCCGTCGGCGCCGATGAGTTCGGAGAGGGGAACGGGCTCGGCGTCGTAGTTCTGCTCGACGAGAGCGATCTGCTCGGCACGCGACTCGTTGCGATCGAACTGCCACTGGGAGAGGAACGCGCACGCCACGGCGAACCCGATCGCGATCAGCACGTACACGACCCAGCGCGTCATGCGCGCGCTCACGACGGGACCCCGTCTCGAACGGTCACCGGGAAGTCCCTGGCCGCGAGGTAGTCGCGAAGGAAAGCGACATGCTCGGCGCACGCGAGCCAGACCTTCTCACGGTCGGCGGCATGGATGCGAGGATTACGCCACACGACCTGGGAGACGGCCGCGTTCCGGCATCCGGCCCGCGAGCATTCGAGCGGACTCACGCGTCATCCCGGCCGTTCTCGCGGATCGTGAAGATCTGCGGGCCGTGGTCATCGATATCGTGCGGCGTATCGGGCACGGAGGGGGAGCGGGGAGCGTCGAGCTGCTGCACGGGCGACTCCGCGGTGGTCTCGGTGCTGTCGCTCCCCGCGTTCGCGAAGACGACCGCGATGTAGGGCAGCACGGCGGCCGCGATCGCGAACACCCAGGTGTACCAGCCGTAGGGCTGCACGAACATCATCAGGCCGAAGCAGACGATGCGGATCGTCATCGTGAGGGCGTAGCGGCGCACGCGGTGGTCACTCTCGGCCTGCGGTGACTGCGGCAGAGAGGTGACAGCGGGGACCAGGCGCTTGCTCTTCACGATGAGTCCAGCCTACGCCGATGCGGAGGGTGCGGCGTGCCGATCGGCGAGCCAGATAGTCGTCCGAGACGGTGCCTGTCAGGAGGAGAAGTAGAAGGGGAGTGCGGCGAAGCCGACGACGAAGCTGACGAGCAGCATCACGATCCCGATGGCCAGAAAGGCGACCATGACATAGCCCATGATGAGGCCGGCGAGCGCCATTCCCCGTCCGCCGATCGCCGGGTTCGCCTTGGTCTGCTTGAGCGCCATGTGGCCCGTGATCACGGCGACGATCGACGCGAGCAGCGGGACGAGCGCCCAGAACAACACCACGCCGGCGATACCGCAGATGAGGGAGGTGATCGCGAGCCCGCTGCTGGGCCGGGAAGCGGGATAGGACGCCGCCGGATAGGCCGGGTAGCCGCCGGGCTGGTGCGCGGGGGCAGCTGCGCCGTACGCGGGCTGTGCGAGCGGGGCGCCATGGGGCTGCGCGTACGCGTTCGGCGCCGGAGTCGGCGCCGCGCCCGGATATGCCTGGGTCTGGGGCGACTGTGGGTACGCGGGCGACGCCGCCGACGGGTACGCGGCGGTCGGGTAGTGCGGATACGGCGGCGCGGCGGGAGGGGGAGTCGGCTGCTGCCCGTCGGAAGAGGTGGGGATGCTGTTGTCGCTCACGCTCGTGCCTTTCGTCGCGTTCAGCGTTCCAGTCGGACCTGCAACCTGTCAAACACCGCGGGGATGGCGCAGACGGTGCGGCGGCTAGGATCGATGGCGACCCGGCCGTCGACCCCCGCGGCCAGATCTGGAGTGGAAATGAGTTCTGAGCGCGTCGTCCTCGTCACCGGCGGCAACCGCGGTATCGGTCGGGCCATCGCCGAGCGTTTCGTCCGCGACGGGTTCCGCGTGGCCGTGACGGCCCGCAGCGGCGAGGGCCCCGAGGGCACCCTGACCGTGCGCGCCGACGTCACCGACTCGGCATCCCTCGACTCCGCGTTCACCGAGGTCGAGCAGCAGCTCGGACCGGTCGAGATCCTCGTCGCGAACGCGGGCATCACGAAGGACACCCTCCTGCTGCGCATGAGCGAGGACGACTTCGACAGCGTGGTCGCCACGAACCTCGGCGGCAGCTTCCGTGTGGTGAAGCGAGCCTCGAAGGGCATGCTCCGCGCACGCTTCGGCCGCATCATCCTGATCTCCAGCGTCGTGGGCCTCTACGGCTCGGCCGGCCAGGTCAACTACGCGGCGTCCAAGAGTGCTCTGGTCGGCTTCGCCCGCTCGATCACCCGCGAGCTCGGCGGCCGTGGCATCACGGCCAACGTCGTCGCTCCCGGATTCGTCGAGACCGACATGACCGCCGAACTGCCCGAGGCGACGCAGGCGCAGTACATGGCCAGCATCCCGGCCGGTCGTTTCGCGACGGCGGATGAGGTCGCCGGCGTTGTCACGTGGCTCGCGGGCGACGACGCCGGGTACATCTCGGGAGCCGTGATCCCGGTGGACGGCGGCCTCGGCATGGGCCACTGATCAGGCACCCGCCATTGTTCGCCCGAGCTCACGGCTCGGCAGGCCGGCTTCAGGCTCGTCAGGAGCGCCGCGAGACCGCCGTGTGGATCAGATCCGCCAGGCGTGCCGGGACCGAGAACTGCGGCCAGTGGCCTGACCCGACGCGCACGACCTCGGCGTCGTCGATCGCGCGGTACTCGTCGGCGTAGGATCCCCACGCATCGAGGTCGGATTCGAGGCTCTCCTGATCGAGGCCGCCCATGAGCAGCGTCACCGGCACACGATGCCGGCCTCCATCGAGAACGATCGGGTCGGTCGGCACGCGCGCTGGCACGCTCTTCGTGAGGGGAGCGGTGCGCTCACGCGTCGCTTCGTCGAGGTCGTCGACGTCTTCGGCAGGGAAGAAGTCCCAGCCGGGGAACGGGATCACACCGTCGACGACGGCGAATTCACTGATGCCGGAGCCCGACGGCGGCGGCACCGTGTCGACGAACACAACCCTCGACACAGCATCCGGCCGCGCATCGGCGACGCCCCAGGCGACGTTGCCGCCGCCGCTGTGGCCGACCACGACCACCGGGCCGCCCACCGCGTCGACGGCGGCGACTCCTGCCGCGACCCAGTCGGAGATGCCGATGTCGGCGGACTCGCTCGCGGGCGCACCGACCCCAGGCATGGTGAGGGCATGCACGGAGTGCCCTGCCCGCTCGAGGTCGGCGGATACGTCGTTCCAGCTGTCGGCGTCGAGCCACAGCCCGGGGATGAGGATGATGTCCATGGCCCGACGATAGCCGTGGCCTCCGACATCGGCTACGGCAGCAGCGGGATGACCTCGGACAGATCCTGCGGACCGATCACCAGGCTCGCCGCAGCGCGCACCGCGGGCTTGGCGTTGAACGCGAGGCCGAGTCCCGCGGCACTCATCATGAGCAGGTCGTTCGCGCCGTCGCCGATCGCGATCGTGGCGTGCCGGGGAACGCCGAGCTCGTCGGCCCACCGCTGCAGCGACTCCGCCTTGGCCGCGGCGTCGACGATCTCTCCGTCGACCTGACCCGACAGGGCGCCGTCGCGCACGTCGAGCCGGTTGGCGCGCCAGCGGTCCACACCCAGGCGCGGCGCGACGTCGTCGAGGATCTCGTGGAAGCCGCCGGAGACAACACCGACCACGCCGCCGCGCTCGTGCACCGCCGCCGTGAGCTCGTGCACCCCGGGGGTCGGCTCGACCCGGGACCGCACGCGCTCGAGTCCCGTCACCGGGACGCCGGTCAGGGCGGCGACGCGGGAGCGCAGACTCGTGGCGAAGTCGACCTCGCCGCGCATGGCGGCCTCGGTCGCGGCCTGCACCTCGGCGCGTCGCCCGGCCTCGTCGGCGATCAGCTCGATCACCTCGTTGCGGATCAGGGTGGAATCGGCATCGAGGACGACGAGGAAGCGCGCGGAGGTCACGCTCCGAGCCTAGCGACCGCGGGAGTGGCGGCCGTGCGCCGTGACGATCGTCACGGCTCGATGAACACGCCCTTGCCGACGACGGTGATGCCCGATTCGGTCACCGTGAACCCGCGTGCGAGATCGCGCTCCCGGTCGACGCCGACCGTCGCGCCGTCCGCGAGCACGACGTTCTTGTCGAGGATCGCCCGATGCACGCGCGAACCCGCGCCCACCTGCACATGGTCGAACAGGACCGAATCGGTGATCGTCGAACCGCCGCCCGCGAGCGTCCACGGTCCCACGACGCTGCGTTCGAGATGCGTGCCCGACAGCACGGAACCGAGCGACACGATCGAGTCGATCGCGTTGCCGATCCGTCCGACCGAGTCGCGCACGAACTTCGCGGGAGGGGAGTTCACGGCCTGCGAGTGGATCGGCCACTCCATGTTGTAGAGGTTGAAGATCGGCAGGGTCGAGATGAGGTCGCGGTGCGCGTCGAAGAACGAGTCGATCGTACCGACGTCGCGCCAGTACGAGCGGTCGCGCGGAGACGATCCCGGCACGTCGTTCTGCTTCATGTCGTAGTACCCGGCCTCGCCGCGTTCGACGAAGTACGGCACGATGTCGCCGCCCATGTCATGACCCGAGGTGGGCGACTCGCCGTCGGACTCGACCGCGGCGATCAGCGCGTCGGCGTCGAAGATGTAGTTGCCCATCGAGGCGAGGACCTCGTGCGGCGAGTCGGCGAGGCCCTCGGCATCCGACGGCTTCTCGAGGAACTGCCGGATGCGTCCCGACTCGGTGTCGGCGTCGATCACGCCGAACTGCGAGGCGAGTGCGAGCGGCTGCCGGATGCCGGCGACCGTGGCCTTCGCGCCCGACTCGATGTGCGCCTCGAGCATCTGGCGGAAGTCCATCCGATACACGTGGTCGGCGCCGATCACGACGACGATGTCGGGCTTCTCGTCGTTCAGGAGGTTCATGCTCTGCAGGATCGCGTCGGCCGAGCCCGAGAACCAGCGCTTGCCGAGTCGCTGCTGCGCGGGGACCGAGGCGACGTACGAGTCGAGCAGCGCCGACATCCGCCAGGTCTGCGAGATGTGCCGGTCGAGACTGTGCGACTTGTACTGCGTGAGCACCACGATCTGACGGAGCCCCGAGTTGATGAGGTTCGAGATCGCGAAGTCGATCAATCGGTACTGGCCGCCGAACGGCACCGCCGGTTTGGCTCTGTCAGCGGTCAGGGGCATGAGCCGCTTTCCCTCGCCGCCGGCGAGGATGATACCGAAGACCTTCTTTGGTGCTGACATGACCCCACCTTAGATGCCACGGGCCTCGCGTCACTAGCATCTGGACATGCGAGTCACTAGCGTCTAAGAATGCGCGTCGAGATGATCACGAAGGAATACCCGCCCGAGATCTACGGCGGTGCCGGCGTGCACGTCGCGGAGCTCGTGTCGGCGCTGCGGGAGACCGTGGACGTGGCCGTCCGCGCATTCGGATCCGAGCGCGCGGAACCCGGCACCTTCGCCTACCGGACCCCTTCCGGTCTCGCCTCCGCGAACCCGGCGCTGCAGACGCTCGGCACCGACCTCGAGATCGTCGCCGCGATCTCGGACGCCGACCTCGTGCACAGTCACACCTGGTACGCGAACTTCGCCGGTCACCTCGCGTCGCAGCTGCACGGGATCCCGCATGTGCTGACGGCCCACAGCCTCGAGCCGCTGCGCCCGTGGAAGGCCGAGCAGCTCGGGGGCGGGTACGCGGTCTCCGGAGGCATCGAGAAGCTGGCGTACGAGAACGCCGCAGCCGTGATCGCGGTGAGCGCCGGGATGCGGGCCGACATCCTGCGCAGCTACCCGGCGGTCGATCCGACGCGGGTGCGTGTGATCCACAACGGGATCGACGTCGAGAAGTGGCGACCGGTGCACGACGACGCGTTCCTGCGGTCCATCGGCATGGACCCGGCACGACCGTCCGTGGTGTTCGTCGGGCGCATCACCCGGCAGAAAGGTCTGCCCTACCTCCTTCGCGCCGCACGAGAACTGCCGCCGGAGGTGCAGCTTGTGCTGTGCGCCGGTGCGCCTGACACCCCCGAGATCATGGCGGAGGTGCAGGAGGGCGTCCGTCTGCTCCAGCAGACGAGGGACGGCGTGATCTGGATCGAGCGGATGCTCCCGCGCGACGAGCTCTCGGCGATCCTGACGGACACGACCACCTTCGTGTGCCCGTCGGTGTACGAGCCGCTCGGCATCGTCAACCTCGAGGCGATGGCCTGTGGCGCCGCCGTCGTGGGTACGGCGACCGGCGGCATCCCCGAGGTCGTCGTCGACGGAGTGACGGGTCGACTCGTGCCGATCGATCAGGTGCAGGACGGCACGGGGACGCCCGTCGACCCCGAGCGGTTCGTCGCGGATCTCGCCGCCGTGCTCA
The DNA here is from genome assembly GCF_044749085.1 of Microbacterium sp. NPDC089695. Lineage (NCBI taxonomy): Bacteria > Bacillati > Actinomycetota > Actinomycetes > Micrococcales > Microbacteriaceae > Microbacterium > Microbacterium sp. NPDC089695. The sequence goes on along the minus strand of NZ_JBIVHG010000002.1, from coordinate 157,396 downwards.
CCGAGGTCGCGACGGATCCGGCCCGCGCCCGCGACTACGGCGACGCCGGACGCGAACGCGCACGCGACGACTTCAGCTGGGCGGCGATCGCGGACACCACGCGCGCGCTGTACGCGGAGCTGACCGCCTGAGCCGATAGGCTGGAGAGCATGTCGAGCGCTCTGGAATTCACCGACGTCGTCGTGCGCCGCGAGGGCCGCAACATCATCGATCACGTGACCTGGCAGGTCGACGACGATCAGCGCTGGGTCATCCTCGGCCCGAACGGCGCCGGGAAGACCACGCTGCTGCAGCTCGCTGACACGCTGATGCACCCGACCGCGGGAACCGTGACGGTGCTGGGGGAGACCCTCGGCCGTACCGACGTGTTCGAGGTGCGTCCGCGCATCGGCTTCGCGTCCTCCGCGATGGCCAAGCGCATACCCCGCGACGAGACCGTGCTCAACACCGTGCTCACCGCGGCGTACTCGGTGCTCGGTCGTTGGAACGAGAGCTACGAGGACATCGACGAGCGCCGCGCTCTGCGCGTGCTGGGCGACTGGCGCCTGGAGCACCTCGCCGACCGCACGTTCGGCACCCTCAGCGACGGCGAGCAGAAGCGCGTGCAGATCGCCCGATCGGTCATGACCGATCCCGAGCTGCTGCTGCTCGACGAGCCCACCGCCTCGCTCGACCTCGGCTCGCGCGAGGAGCTCCTCGCTCTGCTCAGCGGGTACGCCTCGGCGCCGACGACGCCCGCGATGCTCATGGTCACGCATCACGTGGAGGAGATCCCCGTGGGCTTCACGCACGTGCTCCTGATCCGCGACGGCGGGATCGTCGCAGCCGGACCGATCGGGGAGACCCTCACGGCCGAGGCGCTCGGCGAGACGTTCGGCATGCCGATCACGCTGACCAGCGAGGGCGGACGCTACGCCGCGCGCGCCGCATCCTGAACTCCCGCGCAGACGCGGTCGACCGATCTGATAGAATCGATCCTTGGTGCATTCGGCACCGCAGACTTCCCTCGTCCCTGGCACAATCCAGGGCAGTAGCTAAGGAATCCCATGAAGACTGACATCCACCCCGAGTACAAGGCCGTCGTGTTCCGCGACCTCGGATCGGGCGAGACCTTCCTCACCCGTTCGACCGTCTCGAGCGACAAGACCATCGAGCTCGACGGCGTCGAGTACCCGGTGATCGACGTCGAGATCTCCTCGGCCTCGCACCCCTTCTACACGGGCAAGCAGCGCATCATGGACTCGGCCGGTCGCGTCGAGAAGTTCAACCAGCGCTTCAAGGGCTTCGGCGGCTCCAAGTAAGGACTCCGCACGACGAAGGCCCCGGTTCCGAGGAACCGGGGCCTTCGTCGTGTCCGCGCTCCGACGACCGTCAGAGATCCAGTGTGATGCGATCACCGCGGATGCCGTGGGGCGGGTCGCCGGCGACCGGTGCCGGTGCCGTGCGCTTGGTCTGACGGTCGCGTTCCATGCCGGCGCCATGGGCCGACGGCATCCACACGGCCTCGAACGAGCCGCCCAGCCCGCCGCCCGGTCCCTCGTACTTGCGCTCGAGCGGCAATCGCGAGTAGACGGCGACGATGACGACGACGACCGCGATCACCACCACGAGCACGATCGCGATCGTCAGGAGCATGCCCACGGTCTCAGCCATGACTCCAGGCTAAGCGGGGCGCCGCGGCGACGGCATCCGTCCACGGGATGATGTTCAGCGGATGCGTCGCCCCTGGGCCAGATCGACGAGACGTGAGAGCACGGGGCCCGAGCGCAGACCGTTGTGCTCGTGCTCGCTCGTCACCCAGAGCTCGACGCCGGGGAGCAGTCGGGCCGTCTCGAGGGAGAACTCGAGGGGCACGTAGACGTCGTTCACGTACACCGCTGCGGCCCCGGTCGCTCCGGATGCGGCGATCGCGGCGGCGTCGTAGACGCGCGGCCATTCGAACTCCGCGAGCTCGAGGGCGACCTCGCGCCACGGCCGGAAGGCCGGGACGGTCTCGGTCCATTCGCGGCGGATGTGCTCGCCCGTGAACAGCGTGACGTCGTCGCGGAAGTCGTCGGGCTCGACACGCTCGGCCGACCAGCGAGTCGCCTGGCCGTCGGCATAGCTCGACTCGTGGAACGCGAAGTACATCGGATTGCGGCCGTCGAACGGCATCGCGTGCTGCAGGTCGTACCGGAAGGCGTTCGACGAGGGATCGCGCTCCAGCAGAGACCACACCGTCTGCCAGCCGTCGTTCGTGCCGAGTGCCGAGCCGACGGAGCGCAGCCGCGAGGGCGAGACGATCTCGCCATCGGGGAGCACGATCTCGCCCGCGCCCGCGAGATCGACGAGCCGGCGCATACGGTCACGATGCTCCGGGAAGCGGCGGTAGTAGCGCTCAGACGCCGTGCGCATCTTGTCGTAGCAGAGCGCGTAGACCTCGTCGGGGTGGCGCGTGACGGTGCTGAGGCCGCCCGTGATGAAGACGTCGGCGAGCGACTCCGCGTGCGTCGACAGATAGGCGAGGGTCGTGAAGCCGCCGAACGACTGTCCGAGCACGCTCCAGGTGATCGCACCGAGGTGCTCACGGAACGCCTCGCAGTCGCGCACGATCGCGTCGGCGCGGAGATGGGTCAGATGCTCGGCCACGGCGGCGGAACCACGCTCGAGGTCATCGTCGCCCACGGGGGTCGAGAGCCCGGTGCCGCGCTGATCGAGCAGCACCAGTCGATAGTGCGCGAGCGCCTCGTCGAGCCAGGCCGGCGAGGTGGAGGAGTGGAAGGGACGAGGCGCCTCGTGTCCGGGGCCGCCCTGCAGGAAGACGAGATAGGGAAGGTGCTCGCCGCCGTCCCGGGTCACGACGCGGGCGAACACGTCGATCGTGCGCGCGTCGCTCGGGTCGTCCCAGACGAGCGGCACGGTGAGGGTGTGCTCCTCGATCGCGAGATCGAGCAGACGGTGGATGCCGGTGGTGGCGGCGAAAGCGGTCATGTCACATCACGTTCCCGATGTAGGAGTACTTCACGAAGACCTCGGAGGCGATGCCCGCCTCGTCGAGGACTCCCTGGACGGCGCTCATCATGTAGTTGGAGTCCCAGCCCATGTACAGGTGGTGCGTCGCGTCGAGCTGATCCCACTGGCCCTTCCACGCGGTCTCGTCGTAGATCGGACCGCCGTGGGCGGTGCAGTAGGCGACGGCCGCGTCGCGCGTGTCGGTCCACGCCCGCCGGAACACGCGGTTGAACAGGTGCTTGACGTCGTACACCTCCCAGCGTTCGCCCCGGTACTCGACGTACTCGAACTCGCGTTCCCACCCGGCCGGCCATCCCCGGCGGCGCACGGCGTCGAGCACGGGTGTGAGGCCGTCGTCGTCGATCTCGGGCAGGGCCGGGCGCGCCCAGATGCGCAGCAGGTCAGCGGTCAGACGGACGGTCCGTGCCGAGATCGCCGCGGTGCCCCACGTGGGCGTCTCGGCGAGGAGAGCCGTCTCCGCGACGGCGCTGCGGGCGTAGGCGGAGGTGCGCTTGACGTCGTAGGACTCCCCGAACCAGCGCTCTGCGAGCCCCTGCTCGAGGAGCGTCAGGTTGCCGAGGGTGGGGGCGAGGGCGCGGTGGGCGTTGCGCTCGTCGTCGGAGTAGTCGATCCACGGGCGCGCACCGTCGCCCGACCAGCTGTCGCTCGGCACGGTCGGCACGATGTGCTCGACGTCGAACTCGGCGACGTCGTCGACGCCCTCGATGCGCCCCAGCACGTAGGCGGGATGGGGGAGCTCGCTGTACTTCAGCACCGCGCTCACCCGCTCGTCGGAGGGCGTGATGCGCGCGAAGGCGCGCGCGAGTGCCTCTGCGCCGTTCGTCCTTGCACGACACAGGCGGGCGACGAGACGTTCGTTCGGCAGGTTCACGAGGGTGCGCCGCAGGTACATCGCCTGGATCCACTCCAGGGTCTGCAGCAGCTCCGCGCGCTCGATCAGGCCGCGCGCGTGATCGCTGTACACGCTGAGCACCAGCGGGTAGGCGGCGCGGCCGAAGATGTTCACGCCGCGAAGCTGCGCCGCGACCTCGGCATCCGCCTCCAGGGACGGATCGAGCAGGATGCCGTAGATCTCCGCGTAATGACGCCAGACCTCGGCATCCGCCTGAAGGTGCTCCACGTCCACCCGGGGGAACGACTGCCGGAAGGCGCTGTACACACCGTGCTCGCCGTTCGCTGCGACCTCGCGACCCGTCGTCATGACGAGGTAGTGCCGCCAGAACGCGCCGATCGTCTCGCCCGTGTGCCGCTCGATCGGCAGCCAGAAACGTGCCTCGACGTCGAGCTGCTCGGAGTGGGTGAGACCCATGAGGATGTAGTTGTGGATGAGCTCGTGGTCGCGCAGCGGCTCGCCCGTCGAGTTCAGGCTCTCGAAGATCTGCTGCGCGTTCGCCTCGGCGCCGAGCGTGATCGACACGTGCTCGAGGCGTTGGAGACCACGCCAGATCGAGGCCGCCTCGTCGGCGTGCACCTGACTGCGGAAGAACGCGTAGTTGTCATCGAAACGCGACTCGCGGTCGGAGTGAGCGCCGCGGTCGAGCACGACCGACTCGTACAGTTCGGCCCACGCGTCGTGGGGACGCAGTTTCGTGCGGCCGGCGTCGTCGGGGCGCACGAGCACGCGGGAGAGTTCGGCGGCGAGCGCCGGATCGCTGTCGCGCACGGCGTGCAGGAGTGCGGCCACCAGGAGCATCAGGGTCGTGATGCGCTGCTGACCGTCGATCAGCACGAGGTCGGTGTCGGCGTCCGAGTCGTCGGCCGCCGAGAGGATGGACCCGATGAAGTGTCGATGCGACGCGTCTTCGCGGGCCACGGCGCGCACGTCGGAGAGGAGCCGTTCGCAGCCGCCGATGTCCCACCGGTACTGCCGCTGATACACCGGGACGACGATGGTCGTGGAGTCCGCTGCGAGCCAGGCGATCGTGTTCACGGCGGTCGCCTCGACGTTGGTCGCAGTGCTCATCTGGTGTCTCGCCCTCCCGTGCGCACGCCGTCGAGGAGTCGCCCGGGCGCCCGATCCAGTCTATTCGCTTATTCACGGCGACCCTCGGCAGCGCTCCCGACGCTCGCTGTTAGGCTTGCCTTATCAGGGCCTGTTAAAACGTGCTGGCCCCCGATGAAAGGACATGACCTCGATCATGGGATACATCACCTCGAAGGCGCTCGAAGACAAGGGCTTCGTCGTGCTCGACAGCTACAACCAGGAACTCGACCCCAAGGAGTGGCTGGACATCGAGTACAACGACTGGAAGTCCTCGGGCGACACCCGTTTCGCGCCTCTCGCGAGCGCGAAGGGCGAGATCGAGTGCAACGGCTTCTGGAACCACAAGCCGCCGCGCACCGACAAGGACGGCGTCTGGATCGACTCGCAGACCGCCAAGGCTCCGAATCTCACGCGTCGCGCGCAGGAGCCGGGTGCGAACGTCGGCCGCTGCCGCGTGATCGAGCTGCAGCCGACCCCGTACGGGGAGTGCCTGTACAACCTGCACCAGGACGACAACAACCGTCTGAACCCCGACGGCACCGGCTGGGTCGTGCGCGGCTTCTTCAACCTCACGGACGACAAGGACAGCTTCTTCGTCCTGCGCGAGAACCGCACCGACCCGAGCATCGAGTACCGCATCGCCCTCCCGGCCGGCGCGCAGCTCATCGTCGACACTCAGCGTCTGTGGCACGCCGCGACGCACGTCGGCACCGAGCCCCGCTACTGCCTCATCACGTCGTGGACCTCGGGCCCGGAGCTCGACGCCTACATCGAGAAGTACAACGGCACGCAGGACGTGCCGAACGTCGAGGTGCCGCAGGACGTGCTGGAGGCGGGCTACGCCGAGCAGGCGCGTCGCGACGCCGCCCGCGCCGCCTACTACGCGGCCAAGGGTCAGCAGGTCAAGCAGGCCATGAGCGAGGCGTAAGCGCCTCCCGCTCCGAGAGCCCCGGTCGCATGCGGCCGGGGCTCTCGTCGTGTCACGAATCACACGCTTGTGATTTCCTCGTGTCTGGGCGAGAATGGGTGCATAACCGCATATCTCGCCGGATCCCGTGGGTTCAGGTCGTTGGGGAAGACGCACCTGATGAAACGGAGAGATCATGGCGACGGCACACGCACGCGGAGTGGTGTTCATCCACTCCGCACCTCGCGCGCTCTGCCCGCACCTGGAATGGGCGGTGGGACGCGCTATCGGTCGTGCGGTCAGCTTCGACTGGAGCGATCAGCCCGTGCTCGACGGCGCCCGACGCGCCGAGTTCTACTGGGACGGGCCGGTCGGCACGGGAGCCGCGCTCGCGACGGCGATCCGCGGCTGGGAGCATCTGCGCTTCGAGGTGACCGAGGACCCGACGCCCCGCAGCGACGGGGGCCGGTGGCTGCACACGCCGGATCTCGGCATCCACTACGCGCAGACGGACGCGGCCGGCAACATCGTGATCGGCGAGGATCGCATCCGCTACGCGATGGAGATCGCGGCGGGCAGCGCGCTCGAGCTGCAGCGTGAGCTCGACATCGCACTCGGATCGGCATGGGACGAGGAGCTCGAACCGTTCCGCCACGCGAGCGACGACGCCCGGGTCGTCTGGCTCCACAAGGTCGGTTGAGCGATCGCCGCCGCATGAACGTGGAACGGGGAGGCGCGAGTATCGGATGCCGGTGACTCATCCCGGACGCTGAGGAAGCGAATTCCCGTTCCAGATGACGAGGACCCCGCCCCGGAAAGGGTGGGGTCCTCGTCTGCGCTCAGATCACCGCCGCGTGCGGAAGAGCGAGCGTTCGCGGTTCGTCACCCGCGTGCACGTCGCTCCAGGCCATGCTCAGTCGCTCCATCGCCTGCGTGGTCCGCTCAGGCGACAGCGTGATCGGGATGCGGACACGGCGCTCCAGCACCCCGCCCGTCGCGAAGCGCGGACCCGGTGGCAGCACGAGTCCGCGGTCACGCGCTGCGAGCGACAGCGCCGTCGAGATCGGTTCGCCGAGATCCAGCCATGTCGACAGCCCTCCGGGTGTGGACGGCATCTCGACGCCGTCCAGCCGTGCGAGCCCGGCCGCGACCGCGGCACGACCGTCGCGGAGCCGTGTCGCCACATGGGCGGTCAGCGCCGGCATGTCCTGCAGCAGCTCGATCGCGATGCACTGCTCGAGGAGTGCCGTACCCAGTTCGAACGAGGGTCGTGTCGCGAGCAGCCGCCCCACGAGCCCGCGCTCGGCGCGTATCCAGCCGAGCCTGAGCCCGCCCCACGCGATCTTCGACATGGATCCGAGTGTGATGACCTCGGGGCTGAACGCCGAGAAGGGACGGGGAGCCCACCCGCGGTCGATGTCGAGTTCTGCCGTCGTCTCGTCGACGATCACGTGCGTGCCGACGTTTCGTGCGGTCGTCGCGATGCGTGCGCGCGCGGAATCCGGAAGGGTCGCCGCCGTCGGGTTGTGGAAGTCGGGGATGAGATAGGCGACGTGCGGACGGCCGTGCAGCAGGGTGTCGGTCACATGCCTCTCGTCCCACCCGTCGACGTCGACGGGGGTCGGGAGCATCCGATATCCGTGCCGGTGCAGCGATTCGCGCGCGTGGGGGAATGTGGGCTGCTCGACGAGAGCGCGTTCTCCACGACGTCCCACCGTGGCGAGCACGAGGTTCAGCGCGTTCAGCGCGCCCGAGGTGATGATGATCTGCTCGGGCGTCGTAGGGACGCCGCGGGCGCTGAAGCGCTGCGCCACGGCATCCCGCAGCTCGGGGAGGCCCTGCAGGGAGTACCCGCTGGTGCCGCGCAGCGCCGCGAGCCGGGGGAGCGAGCGGACGGTGGCGTCGTACAGCCCGGGAGTCGAGTCCATCGAGGCGATCGAGAGATCGATCATGCTCTCGTCGTCGCCATCGACGGTCGTCGTGCCCGAGTGGGGGAGAGCGACCCGGGTTCCGCCGCCGTGCACGCGGGAGACGTAGCCGTCCTGGTTGAGGATGTCGTACACGCGGGTGGTCGTGGAGCGCGACCGTCGCAGTTCGATGGCCAGGGCACGTTCGCTGGGCAGCCGCTCGCCCACGGTCAGGCGGCCGTCGAGGATCAACGCACGGATGCGGTCGGCGATCTCGACCGCGGACGCCCCGGAGATGTTCGAGGGGCCGAGGTGTTCCACGAGGCGGGAAGTCATGAGTCCAGCATGCCTCAGATTGGCCTGGAATCATCGGGCCACTTTTCGAGTACTGGTCGTGCCCTCCGATGGGGGTCGCCCGTCACGATGGAATCATGCAGCTCCGTTCCCCGTTCCTCCCCGTCACCGCGACCAGTCGGCGCGACCTCGTCGAGCGTCTCGTGCAGCTCGTGGTCGGCCTGTTCCTCTACGGCGTCGCGCTGGGCTTCATGGTGCGCGGCGGGATCGGCGTCGCGCCGTGGGACGTGCTGGCGCTGGGTGTCGCCGAGCAGTTCGGACTCGGCTACGGCCTCGTCACCGTGCTGGTGTCGATCGTCGTGCTGCTGCTGTGGATCCCGCTGCGACAGCGCGTCGGGGTCGGCACCGTGGCCAACGCCCTGCTGATCGGGCCCGCCGCCGATCTGACCCTCGTGCTCGTTCCGGCACCGCCGTCCGTCTGGATCGGCGCACCGCTGTTCGTCCTCGGTCTCGTGCTGCTCGCCTTCGCGACGGGTCTCTACATCGCCGCCGACTTCGGCCCCGGACCGCGCGACGGCCTCATGACCGGCCTCGTGGCGCGCACGGGGTGGCGGGTCTGGATCGTGCGCACGCTGATCGAGGGCAGCGTGCTCGTGATCGGCTTCCTCCTCGGCGGACCGGTGGGAGTCGGAACGGTGCTGTTCGCCTTCGGGGTCGGTCCGCTCGTCGGACTCTTCCTGCCCTGGGCCACGCGCCTGCGCACGGCGCGGTCGCAGCAGCTGGCGCGAGCGACGCCGCGCGAGTAGTCCCTCTCGACACGGATGCGGCCCCGGGAGATCCTCCCCGGGGCCGCATCGTCGTGTCTGTGCGTGTCAGAGCTCGTTCGCGAACACCGCGACGGCGTTGTGCCCGCCGAAGCCGAACGAGTTGCTGATCGCGAACTGCGGGCCGTCGCCCAGCGGCTGCGCCTCGCCCGAGAGCTTGAACGGCACCGCCGGGTCGGGCTCGGTCATGTTGATCGTCGGCGGAGCGATGCGGTCGCGCAGCGCCAGCAGCGAGAAGATCGCCTCGAGCGCCCCCGTGCCGCCGAGCAGGTGCCCGGTCGACGCCTTGGTGGCCGAGACGGGGATCTCGTCGATCCGGTCGCCGAAGACCTTGCGCAGGGCGACGTACTCGTTCGGGTCGCCGACCGGGGTCGACGTCGCGTGCGCGTTGATGTGCGTCACCTGGTCGGCCGTGATCCCGGCTCCCTCGAGAGCCTGCGTGACGGCCCGCGCCGCACCGTTGCCCTCGGGGTCGTTGCCGGTGATGTGGTACGCGTCGGCGGTGACCGACCCACCGAGGACGTAGCCGTAGATCTTGGCGCCGCGGGCCTTGGCGTGCTCCTCGGTCTCGAGGATGAGCGCGGCCGCGCCCTCGCCCATCACGAAACCGTCGCGGTCGATCGCGCCGGGGCGCGATGCCGAGGCCGGGTCGTCGTTGCGACGGGACAGCGCCTGGGCGGAGGCGAAGGAGGCCATGGTGATCGGGTGGATCGCCGACTCGGTTCCACCGGCGATCACGACGTCGGCGAGTCCCTCCTGCAGGTGGTCGTAGGCGTGGATGATCGATTCGGTGCTCGAGGCGCAGGCGCTGACCACGGTCTGCGCGTACGCACGGGCCTCGAACTGCAGCGACAGGTTGCCGGCCGCGGCGTTCGGCATGAGCATGGGCACGGTGAGGGGCATCACGCGGCGCGGGCCCTTCTCGCGCAGGGTGTCCCAGGCGTCGAGCAGGGTCCAGAGACCGCCGATGCCGGTGGCGAAGTCGACGCCGAGGCGCTCAGGGGCGACATCGGGCGAGCCCGCATCTTCCCACGCCTCGCGGGCCGCGATCAACGCGAACTGCGACGACGGGTCGAGGCGCTTGGCCTCGTGCCGGGGCAGCACCTCCTCGGGGCGGATGATGGCTTCAGCCGCGAAAGTGACGGGGAGCTGGTACTGCTCGACCCAGTCGTGCTCGAGCGTACGGGCGCCGGACTTCCCGGCGAGGAGATTGGTCCAGTTCTCGGGGGCGGTCCCGCCGATGGCGGACGTGGCGCCGATGCCGGTGACGACGATGCGCTTGGTCATGTGTGGTTCCTTGTCAGGCGGGTCGAACGGAAGGCGGGCAAGGCAGAGGATGCCACGCCCCGCGGATGCGGGGGTGGCATCCTGGCTGGATTACTCCTGGCCCGCGACGATGAAGTCGACGGCGTCGCCGACCGTCTTGAGGTTCTTGACCTCGTCGTCGGGGATGGTGACGCCGAACTTCTCCTCGGCGTTGACGACGATCGTCATCATCGAGATCGAGTCGATGTCGAGGTCGTCGGTGAACGACTTCTCGAGGGCGACCTCGGAGGCGTTGATGCCGGTCTCGTCGGTGATCAGCTCTGCGAGGCCCGAGAGGACCTCATCCTTGGTGAAAGCCATTGTGGTCTTCCTTTTCTTACGGGGTTGATTTCGGAACCGTGGAACAGTCTAGGGAAGGTCGGCGCGTTCTCAGGGGAGGACGACGACCTGTGCGGCGAACACGAGCCCGGCGCCGAAGCCGATCTGCAGCGCCAGACCGCCGGACAGCTCGGGATGCTCGGACATCAGGCGGTGGCTCGCGAGCGGGATGGATGCCGCTGACGTGTTGCCGGTCGTCTCGATGTCGCGCGCGATCACGGTCGACTCCGGGAGCCCGAGCTGCTTCGCGAACTCGTCGATGATGCGCATGTTCGCCTGGTGCGGGATGAACGCCGCGATGTCGGACGGCTCGACGCCGGCCTTGTCGAGCGCTTCGCGCGCGACCTTCGCCATCTCCCAGACGGCCCAGCGGAACACCGTCTGACCCTCCTGGCGCAGGGTCGGCCACGGCACCTCGCCGTCGCGGAACTCGGTGAGGGTGCTGTTCATGCCGACCGCGTCGGACTTCGAGCCGTCGGAGCCCCACACGGCGGGCGCGATGCCCGGGGTGTCGCTCGGCCCGATCAGGGCGGCGCCGGCGCCGTCACCGAGCAGGAACGAGATGCTGCGATCGGTCGGGTCGACGATGTCGGAGAGCTTCTCGGTGCCGATCACGAGCGCGTAGCGGGCCGCACCCGCCCGGATGAGCGCGTCGGCCTGCGTCACGGCGTACGAGTACCCCGCGCACGCCGCGTTCACGTCATACGCCGCCGCGGGGTTGGCGCCGACGCGATCGGCGACGATCGCCGACACCGACGGCGTCTGCTTGGGGTTGCTGATCGTCGCCACGATCACGAGGTCGACCTGATCGGCGGGGACGCCGGACTTCTCGATGGCCTCGACGGCGGCGGTCGTCGCCAGGTCGATCGCATCGGTGCCCTTGTCGGCCCTGACGCGGGTGACGATGCCGGTGCGCTGACGGATCCACTCGTCGCTCGAGTCGATGGGGCCGACGAGGTCGTCGTTCGGCACGGAGTTCTCGCCGCGCGCCGCGCCGTACGAGTAGATGCGCGTGTAGGCAGGGCCGGCGATCTGGTTCAGGGTGACGGTCATGCTGCTTCTCCGTTCAGCAGCGCGACGGCCGCGTCGAGATCGTCGGGGGTCTTCACGGCGACCGTGGGGATGCCGCGCAGTCCGCGCTTGGCGAGTCCGGTGAGAGCGCCCGCGGGCGCCAGCTCGATCAGGCCCGTGATGCCCTGGTCGGCGAACGACGCCATGCACAGGTCCCAGCGGACCGGCGAGGAGACCTGGTCGACGAGATACTTCAGCGCGGTCGCGCCGTCGGCGACGGTCGAACCGTCACGGTTCGTCCACAGCGTGATCGTCGGGTCGGCGGCGGTCACCGACGACACGGCGTCGCGCAGCACGTCGACGGCCGGGGCCATGTACGACGTGTGGAACGCGCCGGCGACCTGGAGCGGAACCACCCGCGTGCCCTTGACGGGCTCGGCGGCGAGGGTCGCCAACGCGTCGAGCGCGCCGGCGACGACGATCTGGCCGCCGCCGTTGTAGTTCGCGGGGGAGAGGCCGAGTTCGGCGAGGCGCGCGAGGAGGGCCTCTTCGTCTCCGCCCAGCACGGCGCTCATGCCTGTGGGACTCTGCGCGGCGGCATCCGCCATCGCCCGACCGCGGATGCCGACGAGTCGCATGCCGGTCTCGGCATCGAGCACACCGCTGTTCACGAGTGCGGCGATCTCGCCGACCGAATGGCCGGCGACGCCGTCGGCGCGGCGACCCGCCCGGGACTCGAGCGCGGTCGCGGCCACGAGCGAGGCGGCGACGATCAGCGGCTGCGCGATGCGCGTGTCGCGGATCGTGTCGGCATCCGACAGCGTGCCGTGCTGCTGCAGGTCGACCTGAGCGGCTTCGGAGTAGGCGGCGATGCTCTCAGCCGCGCCGTCCACCTCGAGCCAGGGGGAGAGGAAACCGGGGGTCTGCGAGCCCTGTCCTGGGCATACGACGACAATCACATCCCAAGTCTGCCAACGATCCGGCCGAAGCGGTGGATGATCCATCACAAGTTTCCGAAGAACCCTTGTGTATGACGGACAGAATCGGCGTGTCGCGCGGGGTCAGCGCGCCTGTCGGCGCATCGGAGCACGCCGTCGTACCTGGTCGGCCGCGCCGATCGAGCCGAGGATCAGTGCCGTCTGCAGGATCAGCGCCTCGCGGGGACCCGTGGCATCCCACCCGATCACCTCGCTCACCCGCTTGAGGCGGTAGCGGACGGTGTTCGGATGCACGAACAGCTCCCGCGCCGTCGCCTCGAGGGATCGTCCGTTGTCGAGGTAGCTCCACAGGGTCGTGACGAGATCCGTCGAGTGCGCCTGGAGCGGGCGGTAGATCCGCTCGATGAGCGTCTGCTTCGCGAGGGGGTCGCCGGCCAGTGCGCGCTCCGGCAGCAGATCGTCGGCGTCGACCGGACGCGGCGCGCTGCGCCAGGCACGCGCCACCGCGAAACCCGCGAGAGCCGCGCGCGCGCTCTGGCTGGCGTCGACGAGCGCGGCCACGGCCGGGCCGAGCACCACGTACCCGGGACCGAAGGACGGCTCGAGTCGGGCGGCGATCTCGTCGAACCCGAGCTCCGGCTCGTCGTCGTCCTGACCGGGGACGCGTGCGCGGCCGATCACGAGCACGAGCCGAGACCCCTGCACGCCGATCAGGACGTCGATCGAGAGCTTGCGGGCGGTGCGGCGCACCAGGTCGACGTCGAACTGCGGGGGTGTGGTGCCCACGAGCACCGCGACCTCGCCGTGTCCGTGCCAGCCGAGTGCCGCGATGCGGCTCGGGAGCTCCTCGTCGGCCTCGCCCGTGAGGATCGAGTCGACGACGAGCGCCTCGAGACGCGCGTCCCAGAGACCCCTCGCCTCCGCCGCGCGGGCGTACACATCGGCGGCGGCGAAGGCCAGATCGCGGGAGTAGAGCAGGATCGCCTCGCGGAGATCCTCGCCGCGACCTGCGACGCGCTCCTCGGTGACCTCGACCGTGACGCGGATCAGCTGCAGCGTCTGCTGCAGGCTGACGCTGCGGAGCAGTTCACGAGGAGCAGCCGCGAAGATGTCGGCAGCGATCCACGGCGTCGACGTCGGATCGTCGTACCACTGGATGAACGAGGTGATGCCGGCCTGCGCCACCAGCCCGACCGCGGAGCGGCGGGCCGGTGGCATGTCGGCGTACCAGGGAAGGGTGTCCTCGAGCCGCTTGATCGTCACCGAGGCGATGTCACCGGAGATCCGGCGCAGCCAGGTGAGTGTCGCGGCCTTGTCCATCCCGCGTGCGGACGATGCTGTCACCGATGGCTCAGCTTTCGCCGCCCGCGTTGCCGCTCGTGCCGGCGTTCACGTCGTGGAGACGGTACTTCTCGATGGCCTGAGCGGCCAGCGAACGGTCGACCGTTCCCTCCTCGGCGAGCGCCTGCAGCGTGCGGACCACGACCGACGGTCCGTCGATCTTGAAGAACCGACGGGCGGCGGCACGGGTGTCGGAGAAGCCGAAGCCGTCGGCACCGAGCGTGGCGAAGCGGTTCGGGACCCACGGACGGATCTGGTCCTGCACCGCGTGCATGTAGTCGCTGACCGCGACGACCGGGCCCTCAGCGCCCTGGAGCTTCGTGGTGAGGTACGCCGTGCGGGGCTCCTCCTCGGGGTGCAGGAAGTTGTGCTCGTCGGCGGCGAGGCCGTCGCGGCGCAGCTCGGTCCACGAGGTCACCGACCAGACGTCGGCGACGACGTTCCAGTCGTTCTTCAGGAGCTCCTGGGCTTCCAGCGCCCAGGGCAGGCCCACGCCCGACGCGAAGATCTGCGCGCGCGGACCGTCGCCCTCGCCGACCGAGACGCGGTGGATGCCGCGAACGATGCCGTCGACATCCACGTCCTCCGGCTCCGCCGGCTGGATGAGCGGCTCGTTGTACACCGTGAGGTAGTACATGACGTCGGGGTCCTCGTGGGCGCCGCCGTACATCCGCTCCAGGCCGGACCGCACGATGTGCGCGATCTCGTAGCCGTAGGCCGGGTCGTACGACACGGTCGCCGGGTTGGTCGCCGCCAGCAGGTGCGAGTGACCGTCGGCGTGCTGAAGGCCCTCGCCCGTGAGCGTGGTGCGTCCGGCGGTGGCGCCGATGATGAAGCCGCGAGCCATCTGGTCGCCGGCGGCCCACTGGGCGTCGCCCGTGCGCTGGAACCCGAACATCGAGTAGAAGAGGTAGATCGGGATCAGCGGCTCGCCGTGCGTGGCGTACGACGTGCCCGCGGCCGTGAACGCCGCCAGGGCGCCGGCCTCGTTGATGCCGACGTGCACGATCTGGCCCTGCGGGCTCTCCTTGTAGGCGAGGAGGAGCTCACGGTCGACCGAGGTGTAGTGCTGGCCGTTGGGGTTGTAGATCTTCGCGGTCGGGAAGTACGCGTCCATGCCGAACGTGCGCGCCTCGTCGGGGATGATCGGCACGATCCGGTGGCCGAACTCCTTGGAGCGCAGCAGATCCTTGAGCAGTCGGACGAACGCCATCGTCGTGGCGATCTCCTGCGTGCCCGAGCCCTTCTTCGGCAGCGCGTAGGCGGTGTCGTCCGGGAGCGAGAGTCCGACGTGCGTCGTGCGACGCTCGGGGAGGAACCCGCCGAGAGCCTGTCGGCGCTCCATCATGTACTGGATCGTCTCGTCCTGCGGTCCCGGGTTGTAGTACGGGGGCAGGTAGGGGTTCTCCTCGAGCTGCGCATCCGTGATCGGGATGTGCATGGCGTCGCGGAACGTCTTGAGGTTGTCCAGCGTCATCTTCTTCATCTGGTGAGTCGCGTTGCGACCCTCGAACTGCGGTCCCAGGCCGTAGCCCTTGACCGTCTTCGCCAGGATGACGGTGGGCTTGCCCTTGTGCTCGGTCGCGGCCTTGAACGCGGCGTAGACCTTGCGGTAGTCGTGTCCGCCGCGCTTGAGGTTCCAGATGTCGTCGTCGGAGTAGTCCTTGACCAGGGCCGCGGCACGCTCGTCCTTGCCGAAGAAGTGCTCGCGGATGTACGCGCCCGACTCGGCCTTGTACGTCTGATAGTCGCCGTCGGGCGTCGAGTTCATGATGTTGAGCAGCGCGCCCTCGGTGTCGCGGGAGAGCAGGTCGTCCCACTCGCGGCCCCAGACGACCTTGATGACGTTCCAGCCGGCGCCGCGGAAGAACGACTCGAGCTCCTGCACGATCTTGCCGTTGCCGCGGACGGGACCGTCGAGGCGCTGGAGGTTGCAGTTCACGACGAAGGTGAGGTTGTCGAGGCCCTCGTTGGCGGCGACCTGCAGTTGGCCGCGGCTCTCGACCTCGTCCATCTCGCCGTCGCCGAGGAAGGCCCAGACGTGCGAGGCGGAGGTGTCCTTGATGCCGCGGTTCTCGAGGTACTTGTTGGACATCGCCTGGTAGATCGCGTTGATGGGGCCGAGGCCCATCGACACGGTCGGGAACTGCCAGTACTCCGGCATCAGACGGGGGTGCGGGTACGACGGGAGTCCGTACGGCGCGTGCGACTTCTCCTGACGGAAGCCGTCGAGCTGGTCTTCGCTGAGGCGGCCTTCGAGGAAGGAGCGCGCGTAGGTGCCGGGGGAGGCATGCCCCTGGATGAAGATCTGGTCGGCACCGCCCGCGTGGTCGGCGCCCTTGAAGAAGTGGTTGAAGCCGACCTCGTACAGCGCGGCCGAGGACGCGTAGGTGGAGATGTGGCCGCCGACGCCGATGCCGGGGCGCTGCGCGCGGTGCACGGTCATCGCGGCGTTCCACCGGATCCATGCGCGGTAGCGGCGCTCGATCTCCTCGTCGCCGGGGAACTGCGGCTCGTTCTCGGGCGCGATCGTGTTGATGTAGTCCGTGGTCGGGACCATCGGCACGTTCAGGTGCAGCTCCTTGGAGCGCTTGAGCAGGCTGAGCATGATCTCGCGACCACGTCCGTGGCCCTTCGCGTCGACGAGCTCGTCGAGCGACTGCTGCCACTCGCCCGTCTCGTCCGGATCGCTGTCGAGGGGGCCCTGGGAGTACGGATCCTGGTCGTGCACGGTCACGGGGGAGCCTTTCGTCATGCTGGCAGGTCATGCCAAGGAAACGGGAAGCGACGCGGGCAGCCTTGTCGGCTGTGCACAACGCGTGCCGCCCTCAGCCTATCCCTCTTCCACGACATGGGTGCGCATCGGGTCGTCTGTAGACTGAGGGCACCAGGGCCTTTAGCTCAGCTGGTAGAGCGCCACGTTTACACCGTGGATGTCGTCGGTTCGATCCCGGCAGGGCCCACCGTGAGTCGAGCGTCGGTGGGCGTCCGGGTTCAGGGGCGCACGGGCGGCAGCATGCGGTGTGACAGGGCGCGCACCGATCGCAGCCTCTGTCCGTGCCGGAGGAACAGCGAGATCGCCGACAGTCGGCGGCGCATGCCCCACCAGGTGACGAGCGACAGCGACTCGGTCACGATCGCTCCGCTCATCTTCGACTCGCCGTGCACGCGCTCGACGAACGTGATGGGCACCTCGACGACGCGCAGCCCGCGCTCGAGGGCACGCCACAGCAGGTCGACCTGGAAGCAGTAGCCCTGCGACGCGACGTGCAGCAGGTCGATGCGGCGCAGCGCGGCGGCGCTGAACACCCGGTAGCCGCCCGTGGAGTCCCGCACGTCGATGCCCAGCGCGAGCCGCGCGTAGAGGTTGCCGCCGCGGCTCAGCAGCTCGCGATGCCGCGACCAGTTCACGACCTTGCCTCCCGGCACCCAGCGCGACCCGAGCACGAGGTCGTGGTCGATCAACTGCTCGACCAGTCGCGGGAGCTCCTCGGGGCGGTGGGAGCCGTCGGCATCCATCTCGACGAGCGCCCAGTAGTCGCGTTCCAGGCCCCAGGCGAAGCCCGCGAGGTATGCGCCACCGAGCCCGTTCTTCTCCTCGCGGTGGAGGACGTGGACCTCGGGATGCCGCGCGGACAACTCGTCGGCCAGCGCGCCTGTTCCGTCAGGGGAGGCGTCGTCGACGACGAGGATGTCGGCGTCCACGGAGGCCAGGACCCGCTCGACGATCGAGCCGAGGTTGTCGATCTCGTTGTAGGTGGGGATGATGACGAGCGTCTCGTTCATGGGAGGGTCCTTAAGGTGGTCAGCGGGTGAGTTCGGCGAAGACGATGAGGTTGTCGAGGTAGTGGCCGGTGGACGCGTCGAAGACGCCGCCGCACGTGATCAGCCGCAGCTCCGGCGTCGGCACGTTGCTGTACACGGAGGCGGTGGGGAACTCGGCCTTGGCCGATTGCACCGAACCGGTCACCGTGAAGGTCAGGTCCGAGCCGTCGGCGAGCGTCACGACGATCTCGTCGCCTGCCGTCAGCGCCCCGATCTGCGCGAACACGGCCGGGGCGGTCGGGGAGTCGACGTGGCCGGCGATGATCGCCGGGCCGACCTCGCCGGGGGAGACGCCGTCGGCGTACCACCCGGCGAGGTCGTAGTCGACGGGCGCGCCCAGCCGCCCGGTCGCATCGAGAGCGAGGCTCTCCAGCGTCGAATCGACGCCGATCGCGGGGATCTGCACGCGGGTGGGCGCCTCGCCCGGGGAGGACTCGGCGGGAGCAGAGGGATCCTGCAGTCCGCCCGCCGAGAAGCCTCCGCGGTCGGACGGCGGGGTGGACCCGGAGTCGGCGGACCCGGATCCGCACGCGGCCAGGAGCAGCGCGAGCACCAGGGCGCCCACCGCTCCCATCGCGCGCCGTCCGCCGATCGCCGCGCTCATGACGAGCTCGTCCCGCAGCCGCCGAGGGCGTCGTCGGTGAGCATCGCGCTGGAGAGCATGACCCATGCCGCGCCGTAGTACGTCGGGTACTCGGCCGACAGTTCCGCTGCCCGTTCCAGGTCGACGGTCGCGGCGACCTGGTCACCGGCGGCGTGCGCCGATGCGGCGCGCGCCGTGTAGCTGAATGCCGACTGCTCCTGCGCGAGCGCTCCGCCGCCGAGATCGAGTCGCGACGACAGCTCCTTCTCGCGATCCAGGGTCGCCAGCGGCATCGCCGCGAGTGCGACGTCGGTCGGAACGCACGACTCCGCGTAGCGCAGCATCAGGCGCGGCGCGTCGAACGCGTACTGCACGGGGTCTCCTTCTCCGAGCGGCCCCGGCATCGGCTCGATCACGCCGTTCGCATGGATCTGCGCCCAGTCCGGAGGCAGATCGGTCGCGGTGAGGATCTCGGAGGTCACCGCCGCGCTGCCTGCCTGCAGCTCCGTCCAGCGCGGGTCGCCGGTCGCATCGGCGAGGATCTCGTACGCGACGGGCGACGCGTAGCTCGGGTTGTACGCATACGGCTCGCGATCCGCCGCCCAGAGGCCCGGGAGCAGGATGCGGCCGCGCTCGGTGACCACGGTCATCCGGTCGGCGATCACGGTGGCGAGCTCGACACCGGAGGCGCGGAGGTCGTCGCGTCCGAACCGGTCACCCGCGAGCACCAGCGCCCGCGCGGCGTCGAGGTCGGCGTCGGAGGCCGGCTCGTCGTCGACCACGGCGCCCTTGTCCCATCGCCAGGCCATCAGACCGTCGGGGCGGATGAGCTCGTCCTGCGTCCAGGTCCAGATCTCGTCGAAGCTCTTCTCGTCGTCGGCGATGACCGCGGCGAACAAGCCGTAGGCCTGCCCCTCGCTCACGGTGTCGCCGCCCTCGTCGTGGCGCACGACGCGACCGTCGTCGACCCAGTCGTCGAGGAACGCGGTGGCCAGCTCGGTCGCGTTCAGATCGGGGGCGCTCCCGGCAGCCGGGAGCGGTGTGGCGGACGTCTCGGGCGCGGACTCGGGGGGACCGTGATCCGAGGAGTTCAACCCGACCGCCAGCACGGCGGCGCCGGCCGTCACGACCACCGCTCCCGCGGCGATGCCGAGCAGTGCGGCGCGGCGCATCAGAGCAGCCCTCCCAGGAGCGTGGCCGGCCGCGGCGTCGAGGCCGCGTCGGTCGAGCCGAGGAACCCGCCGCCGGTGTCGACGCCGCCGTCGGGCACGTCGCCGACCGAGGCGCTGTCGAGGACGGGCAGGATCGTCAGGCCGCCGCTCGCCGTGTCGAGGACGAACAGCGTCGTCACGCTGCCGGGGGCGACCGAGACCTGGGCCGTGTCGGACACGCCCTCGCCGGTCAGATCGAGCGACCAGTCACCGGCCGGGATCTCGGCATACCCGGTCGCGGAACCCGCGCGGGCGTCTCGGGCGATCGCATCGCCCTGCGCCGTGGTCACGTCGACCTCGGGGGTGATGGTCGACGCCTGGATGAGCCGGATCCGTGCGGATCCCGCAGCGGGCTCGGTGAGGTCGTCGTCGAACGAGCGCACCTGCAGGTCGTCGGTCGGACCATAGGCGGCGACCGTCGTCGCGGTGCCGGAGTCGATCGTGACCGTCTCGGAGATCACCGGGACGCTCGAACCCGAGGCGCCGGCGGGCACCATGCTGACGGTGTACGTGCCGGCCGGGAGCTCCTCATACGTGGACACGTCTCCGTAGCCGACGCCGTCGAGCTCGAACAGGGTCGACCCTCCGCTCACGGCCGAGACGCGGACGTCGACGGACTTGGTGTCGGGGGACAGGTGGCCGAGGCGCAGCCATCCGGCGGACTCGCTCACCGCGGTCGGTGCGGCACCCGCCGGAGAGCCAGCAGGTGCTGCGGCGGCGGAGAGCGGCGTCACGACCGTGACGATGAAGGCGGCGCCGACCGCCAGGGTGGTCTTCAGGTGCGGGAATCGTGAGGTGTTCATGATGTGCTCCTTAGGGTTGGTCGTTCGAAGGGGAGGTCAGGGCAACGTGGGCTGCAGCGAGACCGGGTAGCGGAGAACGAGATCGTCGTCGGAGACGGTGACGTCCGACGGCTCGTACGAGCCGGACAGCGACTCGACGAATGCCTGGGCCACCGCGCTGAGCTCGCCGTCGACGATGGTCGGGGAGCCGCCGATCGCCGTCAGCGCGAGCTGGCGGAACGGCATCCCGTCTTCACCCGGCACGATCGGGAAGCCCCCGACCGTGACGGAGCCGGCGCCGGCGAGCGTGGCGAGGACGGCGATGATGCGCGAGTCCACCTGCCCGGCGATCAGCCGATCCCGGTCGGCGTCGGTGACGTCGACCTCGGGGTTCGTGGCGAGCTCGGCGCCCAGTGCCGCGCGCGTCGCTTCCGCGTCGTCGGCCGCTGCCGCCGCCTGCTCCGCGCCGTCGATCGCGACGCGCCGGACCTCGACGGCCTGCGTTCCCGATCCGAAGGATGCGACGACGACCGAGTTGTCGATCGCCTGCTGCACCTGGGGGAACGCCCCGGGGAACGTGCGCATCGAGTCGGTGGTGATCACGTAGTCGGCGTCGCGCCACCCGTTCGGCGACTGGGCCTGCACGGCGGGATCGGTGTCGAGCTTGTAGTACCAGATGACGTTGTCGCGGTCCCATCCGGCCTTGACGAGGTCGACCCACATCGCATCGTCGACGATCACGCGCTGGTCGGTGCCCGCGTTGTCGACGAGCCAGGACTGCGCGTCGCGCAGCGGCTCGTCGAGGTCGGCGAGCACGAAGCCGCGCAACTGGGTGGTCCACAGCGGCACGGCCACGACGGCGCCGATTGCGGTCACGCCGATCGCCGCCATGGCGAGGCCGCGGTGCGCAGAGCCCTTGCGTCGGACGCGTGCCACCGCCGCGTCGCACACGCCGGCGATCAGCAGGGCGCCGAACGGGATCAGCATGATCACGTAGGGGACCGGCAGGTAGCCGCCCGGGCGGAACATGAACGCGGTCATCGCGAGCACGAGCACCGCGTAGGGCCGGAACCGCGGCAGGAAGACCGCCACGGCCGCCGCGACGAGGCTCAGCACGATGAACACGGGGTCGAGCTGCCACCACATCCCGAGGGTGCGGTTGATCAGCGAGTCGGGATCGGCGATGGATCCTGAGCTCTCGCGGGATCCGAGCTGGAAGGTGATGCCGTCCATGAGGCTCACCCGCCCGGCGCCGCTGAACAGCTCTCCCTTGACGGCGGCGAGCAGCAGGTAGCTCCCGCCGATCAGGACGAGGATGCTGGACGCCACCGACAGGGTGTATCGACGCGTCTCCCGGCGGGCGGAGCGGATCATTACCCAGATGAGGAAGGGCAGCGCCAGCAGGAAGGTCTCCTTGGTCAGCACGGCGATGCCGAACGCGAGCGCGGAGCCGGCGAAGGCGGCGAGCTGACCGCGCCGGTTCATGGCGAGCACGAAGGCGAGCAGCAGCCAGGGCGTCGCGACGTTGTCGAGGTACACGGTGCGGTGGAACTGCACCGCGAGCGGCGACAGCGCGAACACGAGCCCGGCCACCGCGGACGCGGGACGGGACATGCCCAGCCGACGGGCGAGCATCCAGACCAGGGCGACCGAGATGAGCGTCGCGACGAGAACGGCCTCGCGTCCGGCGAGCACAGCGATGTCCCAGCGCTCGAACGCACCGGTGATCTGCGTGTAGCCCGCGATCTGCAGCCAGCCCAGCGGCGGGTGGTCGTACCAGTACGTGTAGTGGGCGAGTTCGCCGAGATGCGTGACGGCCCAGGCCTGCGCCGTGTACGTGCCCTCGTCGTCGATGCGCTGCGGGGCTCCGCCCACGTTGAGGAAGTTCACGATCGCACTCACGGCGAGCACGGGGATGAGCCAGACCAGAGCGGGGGCCCGATCGCGCAGCCACTCCCCGGTGCGTCGCGCAGCGTGGCGGAGGGACGAGTCGGGGGATGACGGCGCCGCAACGACGGTCTCGTCTGCCTCGACGGAGGTCGGGCGCTCGAGCGTGGTGGTCATGCCGCCACCTCCTCGCGCACGAGTGAGACCGGCGCGGGTGCGGCGGACGGTGCCTCGTCGCGGTGCGCGCCGGTGTGCTCGGTCTTCTCCCAGCCGCGCTCTCCGCGGAACTCGCGGAACACCGCGCGCAGGGCGGCTCCGGCGAGCAGAACCTGGAAGGGAATGGTGCCCAGCACGAGTCGCACGTAATCGCGGATGCGGACCTTCTGTCCGTAGAGGCGACCGAACTCGCCGATCCCGGCGATCTCGACCGCGACGGTGACGAGCGTCGGTGCGAGCGGGATGAACGTGAGCAGCGCGACGACCGTCGGCACCTTGACCAGCAGGATCAACAGGATCGACAGCGGGATCAGCAGACCCGTCGCCGCCTGCAGGAACGGCATCGCGAGCATGTACCGCGCGAAGAGGCGCTGGCCCCGGGTGGGGAGTGAACGCCACTCGCCCTTGCGGAGCACCTGGAGGAAGCCCTGGTTCCAGCGGGTGCGCTGCTTGTAGAAGGAGGTCAACGTGCCGGGGGTCTCCTCCCGAGTGACGTACTCGGGGCTGTAGGCCACGACCACCTTCTCGCCCTGGCTCGACAGGCGCACGCCGAGTTCGCAGTCCTCGGCGAGGCATTCGGCATCCCAGCCGTCGTTGCGCATCAGGGCCTCGCGCGTGACGAAGACGGTGTTGCCGCCGAGCGGGATGAACCTCGCTCCGGCGTGGAAGTGCAGTCGGGAACGGAACCAGAAGTAGTACTCCAGCACGTTGCGCAGCGACCACCAGGTCGTGCGGAAGTTCATCAGCTGCACGCCGCCCTGCACGACGGTCGCGCCGGTCTCGGTGAAGCGCGAGTCGATGTGGCGAAGCAGTTCGGGATGCACTTCGTCTTCGGCGTCGAACACGCCGACGATGTCGCCGGCCGCCAGGGGCAGCGCCCGGTTCAGAGCCTTCGGCTTGTTCTTCGGCACACTGTCGTCGACGACGACCTCGATACGGTCGGGATGCCGTGCGGCTGCTGCGCGCACGACGGCGGTGGTGCCGGGGTCGTCGTCCCCGACGATCGCGATGATCTGCACGTCGGGGTGCGTCTGCGCGGCGAGGGCGTCGAGCGTCTGCCCCATCACCTCCTCTTCGTGACGTCCGGGGACGAGCAGTGTGAAGGTG
Organism: Microbacterium sp. NPDC089695; assembly: GCF_044749085.1. Lineage (NCBI taxonomy): Bacteria > Bacillati > Actinomycetota > Actinomycetes > Micrococcales > Microbacteriaceae > Microbacterium > Microbacterium sp. NPDC089695. The sequence continues at coordinate 133,923 of NZ_JBIVHG010000002.1, read as the reverse complement.
TGTGCGGGCTCGAGGGGCTTCTTCGAGAAGGCGGTGCTGTCGTAGGTGCTCTTCGAGCGCCACGCGTACAGCATCCACCACAGCGTCGTCACGGCGATCAGGGTGAGCGCGAGCGCGACGGCGATGAGCCCCGAGTATCCGACGATCGAGATCCAGTCGACGCCACCGGCGTTCTGCGGGGCGTCGACCACTCCGGGGTCGAGGACCTCGCGGTTGGGCACGCCGTCGGGGGCTGGGGCCTGCCCGGGCGCGGGCGTGAGCAGAGGCCCGGGCGCCGGATCGCTCTCGAACGGACGGAGGGCGGCGGGGAGCACGTGGGCGAGGGAGGGGATCACGGTGTTGCCTCCTGCGGAGTACGGAAGACGAGGAATCGGTACGTGAAGTACCGGAAGAGGGTGCCGAGCACGAGGCCGACGCCGTTGCCCGCGATGTTGTCGGCGAGCGCGGAGGTGAATCCGAGTACGTAGTGCGAGACGAACAGGCACGCGGAGGCGATGGCCAGCCCGCCGCCGTTCGCGAGGAGGAACAGCAGCAGCTCCTTGGCCATGGTCGGGCGTCGGGTGGTGCGGAAGGTGACGTACCTGTGCCCGAGCCAGGCGACGCCGGTGGCGACGATGACCGAGACGACCTTCGCCCAGATCACCTGATCGGGCATCACGGTGGCTCGGAGAAGGTTGTAACCGCCCACGTCGACGACGAAGGCGAGGAGTCCCACACCGCCGAAGGTGGCGAGCTGGGGCACGGCGGCCCGCACCGCCGAGGCGATGCGGGACAGCGAAGCGAATGGCGCGGAGGGGGAGAGCGTCATGCAAGGGGTTCGGACGCAGGTGTCCGTTCGGATTGGTTAAATTCGATGATCGGAGAAATATGTCTGAGGCGTTGACTATCCGTGGTGCGACGACTAGTCTTCGCTGCTGAGCGCTCGGGAAAAAGGGCCTCTGGCCTCGGATTTTTCTGACCGTAGTACCCCGTTGAAAACGCGTTTCCGCTCGTCTCTCATAGGATTATGCGCGTGACCGGATGGGCGTGGCAGGCGTGGTTCGCGCTATTCGGCGGCGGGCTGATCTTCCTCTCCGTGCTCGTGCCGATCGTCGTGATCCAGACGCGGCGCTACGGCGCGTTGTCGTTCCGGCGCCTGCTCGGTACGGCTGCCGTGAGCATCTACGCAGTCGCGCTCGTCGCGTACACGCTGCTGCCGATCCCCGACGTGCGGGCGAACTGCGGTGCCGGCGGCGGCGGGGTCGAGCTCGTCCCGGGGCACTCGATCGGCGACATCCTCCGCGAGACGGAGGGGCTGTCGCTGCTGCGCACGCTCACGAGCACCGCGACCCTGCAGGTCGTGCTCAACGTGGCGTTGTTCGTGCCGTTCGGCGTCATCGCGCGGCGATACTGGAATCGCGGTGCGGTCGTCTCCATCCTGATGGGGGCGCTGCTGTCGCTCCTGATCGAGACCACGCAGCTCACGGGCGTCTGGGGCATCTTCGAGTGCGCCTATCGCGTCGCCGATGTCGATGACCTGATCGCGAACACCGCGGGCGCCGCGCTCGGCGTGCTGCTCGCTCCCGTGCTCCTGGCGTGGATGCCGAGCGCGGAGAACCTGCGCGCGCAGCGCGGTATGCCACGACCGGTCACGGTGTGGCGACGCTGGTTCGGGATGGTCCTCGATGCCGTCGCCGTGCAGGTCGCGATCACGCTCGTGTCGCTCGCGCTCCTGGTGCCGAAACTGATCGTGTCGGGCGGTTCGGGGCCCAGCGTCCCCGAGAACGCGGTGGAGCTCGCGGTGATCGCGGTCGGAGCGCTCGTGCTCGTCGTCGTCATCCCGGCGACGGTGTCGACCGGGGCGTCGATCGGACAGCGTCTCGTCTGGCTCGCGCCGGAGTGGCACGGCGAGAGGCGTCCGATCGGGCGGAGCCTGGCGCGCGCCGGCGTGATCGGTCTTCCCTACGTGCTCGCCTCGACGTTCGCGCAGCTGCCGGAGGGCGCATCGGATGCGCTGCAGACGGTCACGGGCATCGTCGGGATCGTCAGTGCCCTCGTCGTCGCGATCGCCGTCGTCTCGGTGCCGTTCACGCGCGGTCGACGCGGCCTGTCGCTCGTGCTCGCCGGTGCGGAACTGCGCGACTCGCGCGCCTGACCCCGACCCCGCGCGATTCCGCTCCCTGAGCGGAATGTCCAGCGCGCAAACTTTTTCTTTGAATACGTGATCTTCGTGCTATTTTCACTGATAAACCAGTTGAACAAGCGACGGAGTCACATTGCTGAGTCATTCTGCACTTTCTGCTGATTCCGCTCCGATCGGCGCGGTACGTTCCACGCCCGAGCAGCTCGCACGGGACAACATGCCCCTCGCCACCTTCCTCGCGGTCGAGAAGGCACGCACGGCCGCGCACGTCGACCTCGACGATCTGCTCTCGGCCGCCCGCCTCGGCCTCGCGCGCGCCGCCATGACCTACGAGCCCGAGCGCGGCATCCCGTTCGGCGCGTTCGCCAGCAGTCAGATCAACTGGGCGATGCTCTCGGAGATGCGTCGTGCCGATCCCGCCGGTGAGCGCGGACGCGACAAGATCGAACGCGTGCGCGCGGCATCCGAACTCGTGTCCGCCCGCACCGGGCGCCCCGCATCCGTCGCCGAGGTGGCCCGCGAATCCGGACTCGCCGCGGATGCCGTCGTCGAGATGATGCAGCTCGACGAGATGGTCCGCGGTGCGACGAGCTTCGAAGAGCACTTCGACGTCGACAGCGGTCGCCAGGCCGCCGACCTCACGGACGCGGTGATCCTGCCCGACCACGCGGTCGAGCAGAGCGAGATGCGCGACATGCTCGCGAAGGTCGTCGATGCGCTCCCCACGGCGATGCGCCAGGTGATCCGCGGCATCTACGTCGACGACCGGATGGTCAAGGACATCGCGGAGGAGCTGGCCGTGAGCCACGCCTACGTCTCGAAGCTGCGCAGCCGTGGCCTCGCCCTGATGCGCGAGGCCATGGAGGCCTGGGAGAACGGTTCCGCCGGCGACCGCTCCACCAAGGCGAAGGCCGAGTTCTTCGAGGCCCTGTTCGGCCCGGCCGCACCCGCAGAGCGCGCCCGCGGTCACGAGCTGCTCGTCGCCAGCTGAGCGCACCGGACGCGCCGGAGAAAGTCGTCGGGATTCCCGGTTACGCGATCGGACCGTGTCGCGAAAGTGGGATGTACGGGTCCACGGACGGACCCGCATTCGATCCCATAACCACGGAGGAACAACATGGGTCTTCAGATCGCAACCAACGTCGGCGCCCTCAACGCCTACCGCAACCTGTCCATCAACCAGGGCGACATGTCGAAGTCGCTCGAGAAGCTCTCGAGCGGTCTGCGCATCAACCGTGCTGCTGACGACGCCGCGGGTCTCGCCATCTCCGAGGGCCTGCGCTCGCAGGTCAACGGCCTGAATGTCGCTGCCCGCAACGCACAGGACGGCATCTCGGTCATCCAGACCGCAGAAGGCGCCCTGACCGAGGTCCACTCCATCCTGCAGCGTGTCCGCGACCTCGCGGTGCAGGCCGGTAACGACTCGAACAACGCCGATTCGCGCGCCGCGATCAAGACGGAGCTCGACACGCTGGGCGAGGAGCTCACGCGCGTCGCCGCCAGCACGAACTTCAACGGCATCAAGCTGCTCGACGGCTCGAACGCCAGCCTGACGTTCCAGGTCGGCGCCGGCTCCACGGCCGCCGAGGACCAGATCGCCGTCACCCTGACGGACTTCTCGGGTCTCGGTGCCACGATCGGTGCGCTCGACGTCGACACCGCGGCGAACGCCCTCACCTCGATCGCCGCGATCGACGCCGAGATCACCAACGTCTCGACGGCTCGTGCCGGCCTCGGTGCCGCGCAGAACCGCTTCGAGTCGACGATCAACTCGCTGCAGGTCTCGGCCGAGAACCTGTCGGCCGCGAAGAGCCGCATCGCCGACACCGACATGGCTGCCGAGATGGTCAAGTACACCGCCTCGAACATCCTGCAGCAGGCCGGTACCGCGATGCTCGCGCAGGCGAACCAGTCGGGCCAGGGCGTCCTGCAGCTGCTCCGCTGAGTCGCTGCGTCTCTGACGCACCGCCTCCGCAGCGGGCGATCGGGGGGAGTCCGCTCCCTCCGATCGCCCGCGAGGAGAACCCCGACCCCGCACGCACGGAAGGCGCACGAGGATGAAGCTGGACGGCCTCGTCTCCGGTCTGAAGACCGGGGAGCTCATCGACGCACTGATGAAGGTGTCGGCGATCCCTCAGACCCAGATCACGGCGAAGATCACCGATCGCACGTCGATCGTGACGAACCTGCAGTCTCTGAACGCCTCGCTCCAGACGCTCATGGACAAGGCGAAGACCGCGGCGGGAGCCTCGTCGCTCGCCGCGTTCACCGCGACCTCCTCGTCGGAGAGCGTCACCGTGACCGCGGGTCCGAAGGCCAGCGCGTTCTCGACGGGCGTCGTCGTGGACGCGGTCGCCGTGCGGCACTCGATCGTGACCGCCGCCGCCGGGAACACGGCCTGGGGCGGCGCCTTCACGCTCGTCGGCGTCGACGGCGAGCAGACCGAGATCACCCCGACCGGAACCGGCCCCCAGGACCTCGCGAAGGCCATCAACGCCGCGAACGCGGGCGTCTCCGCGACGGTCGTGCCCGCCGGCGTCGACGGCGACGGCAAGCCGCTGTCGCGCATTCAGCTCACCTCGACCGAGACGGGCGAGGACGCCCGCTTCACGCTCCACCGCGGCACCGCCGCGCAGGTGGATGCCGGAACCGCCGCCGACCTGTCGACCGCACCCGGCGCGGCAGTGATCAGCCAGGGGAGCGACGCCCGCATCCGTCTCTTCGCTGGTACCTCCGCCGAGCAGACGCTCACGAGCGGGAGCAACACGATCTCGGTCGGCGAGGACATCTCGGTGACGGTGTCGACGGTCAGCGCCGACCCGGTGACCGTATCGGTCGCGCTCGATGCGAAAGGGCAGTCGGCCACGGCCGCGGCCTTCATCAAAGAGGTCGCCGCGCTCTTCACCCGCATCGACAACGGCTCCAAGGCCACGGTCGGAAAGGTGGGGGAGACCACCACCCTGGGAGTGTTCACCGGCGACAGCACCGTGCGCGGGCTGCGCACGGCTCTCGCGAACGCGGTGCAGCACCCGATCGACGGGGTCTCGCCGTCGAGCATCGGCATCTCGGTCGACGACAAGGGGGTGCTGGCGTTCGACGCCGAGAAGTTCGCCGCGGCCCTCGCCGACGACCCCCAGGCGACGCAGAAGGTTTTCTCGGCGGTCGGCGCGCGGCTCGAGGGCGTCGCCGACCAGTACTCCGACAAGTACGACGGTCTGCTGACGCAGCGCATCACGGGTCAGGAATCCGAGATCAAGACGCTGAAGACCCAGGTCGAGCGCTGGGACGTGCGTCTCGAACAGCGCCGCGCCACGCTCGAGCGCACGTACGCGCAGCTCGAGGTGCAGCTCTCGAAGATGCAGTCGCAGTCGTCGTGGCTCGAGTCCCAGCTCGCCGGCCTCACCCCGAAGTCCTCCTCCTGACACCCGGAGATCCGCATGTCCACCACCTCCCTCGCCCGCGCGAAGCAGCAGTACCTCGAGCAGCAGGTCGCCTCGGCGTCTCCCGAACGGCTCCTCGTGCTCCTGTACGACCGCCTCCTCGTCGACATCGACCGCGCCGCGGTCGCGCAGGACGCCGCCGACTGGGCGGGCGCGGGCACGCACCTCACGCACGCGCAGTGGATCGTCTCGGAACTGAGCGCGACGCTGACCGACGCCTGGGACGGAGCGGAGCAGCTGCGCGCCGTGTACACATACCTCACGTCGCGCCTGATCGACGCGAACCTCTCGCACGACCGCGAGGTGACGACGGAGTGCCGCGAGATGGTCGCCCCGCTCCGCGACGCCTGGCACCAGGCGGCGGCCACCGTGACCGCTGCGCCGCAGGGCGCGGTGTCGGCGATCGCCTGAGCGGACCATGACCGACAACCTGACCGCCTGGCTCGCCGTGCTCGACCGGTTCGAGCGCGCTCTCGACGCGGCCGACGAGCAGCTCGACGAGGGGTTCGACGCGCCTCCGGGGCCGGTGCCCGACGAGTTGCGTGAGCGCGCGGAAGCGGTGCTCGGCCGACAGAAGATGATGGTCGACAGCCTCGCGGTGTCGCGTGCGCACGTCGCACGTGAACTCGCCGCCCTCCGTCGCGTGCCCACCTCGGCATCCGACGCACCGGCCTATCTCGACGTGCAGGGCTGAGGCGGTTACGCGACCGCGGTGGTGTCGCGATAGTGGGGATCGAGCACGGATAGCTCGACGATTGGCCAGGGATCGGCTTCTCTCACAACGTCCCGGAGTGCCCCCGTGCTCGAATCCGTCACCTCCACCGCGCTCATCAGCGCTCTCGACGGGCTGGCGCTGCGACAGCGCTCGATCGCCGAGAACATCGCGAACGTCAACACCCCCGACTACCACGCCAAGCGCGTCCGCTTCGAGGACGAACTGCGTGCGGCCGTCGCCGACGGCACCGGCGCGGTCGCGCCCACCGTGCAGCGCTCGCTCGAGCCCACGCGCCTGAACGGCAACAACGTCAACCTCGACACCGAGACCCTCTCGAACATCGACACCGTGCTGCGGTTCCAGTTCGCGAGCCAGGCGATCGGCGGCCAGGCCGCCTCGATCACCAAGTCGATCGGTCAGGCGTCCGCATGACCTTCGACGCGATCGGCATCGCCGGCACCGGACTCACCGCGCACCGCAAGTGGCTCGACGCGGTCAGCGACAACATCGCCAACGTCAACACCGCGACGCCGCCGGGACAGGAGGCGTTCCGCGAGAAGCTCGTCACCGTGCAGGCGGGAACGCAGAGCCCCGGCGTCTACGTCGCCGGCGTGGTCGAGTCGGAGGCCGCGCCCCGGCTCGTGTACGACCCCGAGCACCCGTACGCGAACGAGGACGGCTACGTGCAGTACCCCAACGTCGACCTCGGCGACCAGATGAGCATGCTCATCATCGCGCAGCGCGGCTACGAGGCGAACGCCGCCGTCGTCGACCGCGCCAAGACCACGTACGAGGCCGCGCTGCAGATCGGACGGAACTCGTGAGCATCCCGATCGGCGCCGTCTCGGCCGCGGGTGTGACCCCGCTCTCCGCGCTGAGCTTCGAGTCCGGGGGAGCGGATGCCGCGTCGTCGGCCGCCGCGGGGTCGTTCGCGACCTCGCTCACCGGCGCGGTCGAGAACCTGCAGCAGCTGCAGTCGACCTCCAACGAGCTCGCGGTGCAGGCCGTCACGGGCGACCTGCAGGACATCCACCAGGCGATGATCGCCTCGTCGCGCGCCTCGGTGACCCTCGACCTGGTCGTGGCGGTGCGTGACCGCAGCGTCGCCGCGTTCAACGACATCATGAGGATGCAGGCCTGACGATGCCCACCGTGCTGACCACCTCCCTCGCCCGCGCCAAGCAGGTCGTGTCGGGATTCTCCGTCGCTCAGCGCACGATCGCCGTGATCGGCGTCGCGCTGCTCGTCATGGGCGCCGTCGCTCTCGGGGCCTGGCTCACGCGTCCCCAGATGAGCCCGCTTTTCACCGGACTCAGCGCCGGTGACGCCTCGGCCGTCGTCGAGCAGCTCAAGTCGGCGGGAGTCGGCTACGAACTCGCGGAGGGCGGCGCGACGATCCTCGTCCCCGACGACCAGGTGTACGCGCAGCGCCTCGCCGCGGCATCCGCAGGACTCCCCGGAGACACGAGCGAGGGGTACACGCTGCTCGACAAGATGGGCGTGACCGCGAGCGAGTTCCAGCAGTCCGTGACGTACAAGCGCGCGATCGAGGGTGAGCTCGCGAGCACGATCGGGGCGATGGACGGCATCTCGACGGCATCCGTGCAGCTCGCGATCCCCGAGGAGAGCGTCTTCGTGTCGGAGACGCGCAACCCGACCGCATCGGTGTTCGTCAAGACGCGCAACGGCGCGACGCTCGGCGACGAGAAGATCGAGGCGATCGTGCATCTCACGAGTGCTGCGGTGCCGGGGATGACGCCCGAGGACGTCGCCGTCACGGACCAGAACGGTCGCGTGCTGTCATCCGTGGGCGCCGGGATCAACGGCAGCTCGTCGAAGCAGGCGTCGGAGCACGAGGCCAAGGTCGCGGCCTCGGTGACCAGCATGCTCGACACGATCGTCGGCGCCGGGAACGCGACCGTCACGGTGTCGGCCGACGTCGCGAACTCGACGTCGGAGCGCCTCGACGAGACGTACAGCGCCCCCGACGACGCCCTCAGCCCCTCGGAGCAGACGAAGACCGAGACGTACACGGGGGGCGGTGGTCCGGGTGGGAACGCCGGGGTGCTGGGACCCGACAACATCGCGGTGCCCAACGGCACGACCGGCGACGGCGAGTACGAGTTCGAGGAGACCTCGCGCAGCAACGCCGTCAACAAGACGACCGAGAAGACGATCACGCCCGCGGGGGAGGTCACGCGGCAGACCGTGAGCATCGCCGTGAACCGCAGCGAGGTCACCGGGGTGACGGCGAACCAGATCGAGTCGCTGGTCGCCTCCGCCGCCGGCATCGACGTGGAGCGCGGCGACGAGATCGCGGTCGAGTTCGTCGACTTCGCGACCTCGGGGGCCACGGCGGCCGCGACCGCCCTGCAGGCGGCGGAGGACGCGCGGGCGGCCGAGTTCCAGCAGGAGCTGATCCGCTCGGCGATCATCGGCGGTTCGATCCTCCTCGCCGTCGTCATCCTCGTCGTCTTCCTCGCGGTGCGGCGCCGGATGAAACGGCGCGTGATGTACACCGACGAGGGGCCGATCGAGTACTTCGCGACCGTCACGGAGGACGAGGAGCAGAAGCTGCGCTCGCTGCGCGACCTCAAGGACCCGGATGCGATCCCGCTGCCCGGTCCGACCAAGCTTCTACCCTCGGCCGTGATCGATCCCGATGACGAGCCCGAGCCCGACAAGGTGCTCGTGGAGCGCCGCCGTCGTGAGATCGACGACCTGGCGAAGCGCGAGCCCCAGGCGACGGCCGGCGCGCTGGCAGACCTGATGGACGAGGCGACGGTATGAGCGGGCTCACCGAGATGCTCGACGCCCAGGCCGACACGGTCGAGGTGTCGACCGCCGAGGCGCCCACGATGACGTCGCCGGAGATGTCGGGCCTTCGCAAGGCCGCGATCGTCCTGATGAACATGGACCGGGCCGCGAGCGCCGAGGTGCTGCGGCATCTCGGCGAGGAGCGCGCCGAGATGCTCGCGGCCGAGCTCACACAGCTCGGGGGCGTGGACGTGGCCTCGACCGCGCGCGCCCTCGCCGAGTTCCGCCGCATCGCGACCGGAGGCGCTGTGCCCTCGCGCGGAGGTCAGGAGCTCGCGACCGGTCTGCTCGAGACGGCGTTCGGACGCGAGAAGGCCGTCGGCATGGTCGGCCGGGTGATGTCGCAGGGCACGGTGTCGTTCGACTTCCTCAACGCCGCGGACCCCGCCCAGCTCGCGACGATCCTCGACGGCGAGCTGCCCACCACCGTGGCCGTCGTGCTCGCGAACCTGCGCGCCGACCGCGCGGCCGCCGTGCTGGCCGCCCTCCAGGATCCGCTGCGCACCGACGTCGCGCAGGCGATCGCGACGATGGGCACCGCGACGCAGGAGGCGATCTCGATCGTGGCCGACTCGCTGCGCTCCCGCACGGGCGTGTTCGCGATGCGCGACAACCACGAGGCGATCGGCGGCGTGCAGCCTCTCGTCGAGATCATCAATCGCTCGGACACCGCGCTCGAGAAGTCACTGCTCGCGAGCCTCGAAGGGCGCGATCTCGCCCTCGCGGAGGACATCCGGAGCCGGATGGTGACGTTCGCCGACATCTCGCGGCTGGAGGATCGCGACACGCAGCGCGTGCTCCGCGGCCTCGACCTGCGGATGCTCGCTCTCGCGCTCAAGGGCGCCGACGAGCAGATCGTCGAGAAGGTCGCCGCGAACATGACCGAGCGCAACAAGGAGAACCTCGCCGAGGAGACGAAGGTGCTCGGGCCGGTACGGATGCGGCAGGTCGACGAGGCGCGGGCCGAGATCGTGCGCATCATCCGCGAACTGGAGGCGGCCGAGGAGATCACGATCTCCCGTGAGGACGAGGATGAGCTCGTCGAGTGAGCGGTCGACGGTTACCGCCACGGCGGAGCGTCGCGATAGTGATCAGCGAGCACGGACAGCTCGAACTCCAGGCCACGGACAGGCCCTCTCGACGACATCCGAGGTGCACGCCGTGCTCGATCCCGCTTTCACGCCCCTCAGGGTGCCGCGTGTGGGAGAGACGCCGATCGACCTGCGGGGCGAGACCGATCGCGCCCGCACCCGTGGCTACGCAGAGGGCTTCGCGGAGGGCCGGCGGATCGCGCTCGAGCAGGCGCAGGTCGAGAGCGTAGAGCAGGCGACGCGGATGCAGGAGATGCAGGTCGCGTTCGTCGAACGTGCCCAGGCGGCGCTGGATGCCGTGCGCACAGCGCGCTCGACACTGGATCAGCGGGTCGCGGACGTGGCCGGGCTCGATGCGGAGCAGATCGAGCGCCTCGCTCTCGACCTCGCGTCGGCGATCCTCGGCGCCGAGCTCTCGGACCCGGCGCGCTCCGCCGCGCACGCACTGCGTCGGGCGCTCGACGAGATGCCGGTGGAGCGGTGGACGCGGGTGATGTTCAGCCCTCGCGACGCCGAGACCCTGCACGACGACGCGGCGCTGGCGGCGCTGTCGGGTGTCGAGGTCGTCGTCTCGGCGGCGGTCGACGACGGCGGCGCGATCGTCGACATCGACGACGGAGCCGTGGACACCCGCATCGCCGAGGCTTTCGCGCGTGTGCGTGCGGCGCTCGACGGGCACGACGGGCCTGCACAGGGAGGCACACGGTGACCCGGACGGCATCGTGGGATCGCGCCGTCGCCGCGGCACGACCCGAGCGCTCCGGCACCGTGCGCGCGGTCGTCGGCCTCGGCGTCGAGGTGCGAGGCATCGATGCGGCCGTCGGCGACCGGGTGCGGATCGATGTGGTCGACGGAGATCCCGTCGACGCCGAGATCGTCGCGGTCGACGGCGGCACGGCGCGATGCATGCCGCTCGGACGCCTCGGCGGCATCACCGCGAGGGCACGGGTCCGTCATGCGGGAGCGCCGCTCCTCGTGCCGACGGGCCGCGCGCTTCTCGGACGGGTGCTCGACGGACTGGGGCGGCCGATCGACGGCAAGGGGCCGATCGACGTGGCCGCAGCGCGCGTCCCGCTGGAGCAGGCGCCGCCCAGCATCCTGCATCGACGACGGATCGATCGCCAGCTCGGGCTCGGCGTGCGCGTGCTCGACACGATGACGCCCGTCGGGTCGGGGCAGCGGCTCGGCCTGTTCGCCGGATCGGGTGTGGGCAAGTCGTCGCTCATGTCGATGATCGCGCGCGGATCGAGCGCCGACGTGAACGTGATCGCCCTGGTCGGCGAACGTGGCCGCGAGGTGCGCGAGTTCCTCGAGGACGATCTGGGCCCGGAAGGACTCGCGCGGTCGGTCGTCGTCGTCGCGACCTCGGACCAGCCGGCGATGGCCCGCATGCGCTCGGCCTTCGTGGCCACGCGCATCGCGGAGGGCTTCCGCGACGAGGGTCTCGACGTCGTCCTCATGATGGACTCGCTGACCCGCGTGGCCATGGCGCAGCGTGAGATCGGCCTGAGCGCCGGGGAGCCGCCGGCGACGCGCGGATACCCGCCCTCGACGTTCTCCGTGCTCGCGCGGCTGCTCGAACGCGCGGGCACGGGCACGACGGGCTCGATCACGGGTCTCTACACCGTTCTCGTCGACGGCGACGACCACAACGAGCCGATCGCCGATGCGGCCCGAGGGATCCTCGACGGACATGTCGTACTCGACCGGGGGCTCGCTGTGCGGGGCCACTTCCCGGCGGTCGACGTGCTCGGGTCGGTGTCGCGCGTCGTGTCGAAGATCACGACGCCGGAGCAGCGCGCGCACGCGGTCACGCTGCGCAGCGTGCTGGCCGCGCGCCGCTCGGCGAATGACCTGATCGACATCGGCGCGTACCGAGAGGGCGCGAACGCGTTCGTCGACGCGGCGATCGCGCACGACGGCGACATCGCGCGATTCCTCACGCAGCGGATGGACGACCTCACCTCGTCCGACGATTCCTGGCGGCTCCTCGCCGCCCTCACCGACGAGTTCGGAGGACTGGCACCATGACCTTCCCGCTTTCGGGTCTGCTCCGAGTGCGCGGCGTGCAGGAGCGCGTCGCCGCGGAGGAGCTCTCGCGCGCGAGTGCAGCACGCGCCGACGCCGAGGCCGCCGAGCAGTCGGCCGTCGCGAGTCTCTCCGAGATCAGCGATCGGATCGACGACGCGGCGACCCTGCTCGCCATGGCCGCAGCGCGCGCGGCCGGTCGCAGCACTCTGAGCGACCTCCAGGCGCTCGTGGAGATGCGGAGGATGTCGGAGGGAGCCGCGAGCGCCGCCCATGTGGAGGCGCGGCGGGAGCTCAAGGGCCTCGAGCGACTGGAGACGGCGCATCGCGTCGAGGCTGCTCGGGAGGAGCTCGCGACCGAGCAGGCGGCACTCGACGAGATTGCGACCGTACGCGCGACGCGCCCCACGGGGAGCGCGGCGTGAGCGGCGTCGCACTCGTCGACGCGATGCGTGCGACGCCGACGAGCGGTGAGCGCACGGGACGCGGTGCCCGTGATGGAGCCTCCGCAGGATCGTTCGGCGATGTGCTCGCCGCGGCCGGGGTCGCGCTGTCGGCGGCCGCCGACTCCGCACGCGGACGGACGCACGAGGGTGTCGCCGTCGAGGCGGATACGGCGGACGCCGATCGATCCGCATCGCCGGCGTGCGCACCTGTCGCGCTCGTCGTCGCACCGGCGCCCGGCGAGACCGTGCCGAGCGACGCGTCGGTCCCCGACACTCGGACCCGGACGGACAGCGGTGGCGGTGCAGACGCCGCCACGCCCCGGGTCGTCGTCGCCGTCGATACCGCGGTCGCCGCCGAGGTCGGGAGGATCGAGTCCGCAGAGGGACTCGCCGTCGCCGCGACGATCACTCCGACGGAGGACGCGTCGTCGGAGTCCGCGGACGACGTCCCGCACGTCGCCGTCGAGGTCACGGCCACGGACTCTGCGGCGACACCGGCGGACGCCGCCGCGCTCACGCCTCCGCCCGCTCCGCGCACGGCGACCGTGGCCGCGCCGCAGTCGCTCTCTCCGGCATCCGCTTCCGTGCAGGTCGACGCCGCTGACGGCTCAGCACCGGTCTCTTCGGCACCGGCGGCATCGACCGCACCCACGTCGCCGACCGTCGCGTCGGCCGCATCGACACCGCCCGCACCGGCTCCGGGCGTCGCGGCGGGCGTGGTTCCCGCATCGGGGATCGCACCCGCGGCCCCCGGCGCCACCGGAGGATCTGCGGAGCGCGAAACCGATCGGCCGGCGCCCGCGCCTCCGGCATCCGCTGTCGTGCCGGCTCCGGTCGCCGCGCCGTCCACGGTCACGCCCTCGGTCGACCCGACCGCGTCCGCGGCGACGCCGCGTGCTCTCACGGCGCAGGTGTCGCCCGTCGTGATGGGCATCGCGCAGCGCCCGGCCGGCACGCATCAGATCACCATGACCGTGAACCCCGACACGCTCGGACCGGTCACGGTCCGCGCGCACATCGGACAGGGCGGCGACGTGCGCGTCGAGCTGATCGGGGCGACGGATGCCGGGCGCGACGCGCTCCGCGCCCTCGTCACCGATCTCCGTCGCGACCTCGCCGCGGCGATGCCGCACGCGACCCTGAGCATCGCCCAGGGCGCAGCCTCCGACGCGGGGGCCGACCGGGGCGGGCAGGGCCTCGCGAGCGCCGCGGGCGATCAGGGATCGGCCGACCGGGGATCCGGCCGTGAGACGACCCGCGCATCCGAGCGCGTCGACCCCGCACCCGCCGACCTGCGCCCCCTTCCCACGACCACCGCATCCGCCCCGGGCTCCGGCCTCGACATCCTGGCCTGAGAGGGCGCACCATGACCATCCCCATCACCACGACAGCCCCGATCGACGCGTCGAGCTCCATCCACACCGGCAGCACGACCGATCCGGCAGCCCGCAAGCAGGTGCTCGACGGCGAGGTGTTCCTCAAGCTCCTCGTCACGCAGCTCACGCATCAGGATCCGTCGAATCCGATGGACACGAACGAGATGATCTCGCAGACGACGCAGCTCGCCATGATGGAGCAGCTCACCTCCCTCGCCGACAGCGGATCCGAGGCGTTCGCGCTCAACATGCGGCAGGCCGCCACCGCCCTGATCGGTCAGGAGGCGAGCTACAAGGACGCCGACGGCAAGGCGGTCACCGGGGTCGTCACGAAGGTGTCGTTCGACGGGCCGATCCCTCAGGTGACCATCGGCGGCAAGACCGTCGCCCTCGACGCGATCACCGGCGTCACCTCCACGACCGCACCGGCCGCACCGGCCGCCTGACCCCCGCTCCACACAGGAAGAGAGAACCCCATGCTCCGCTCGCTCTACTCCGGGATCTCCGGGCTCCGCTCGCACCAGACGATGCTCGACGTGACCGGCAACAACATCGCCAACGTCAACACGGCCGGCTTCAAGGGCTCGTCCGTGCTGTTCCAGGACTCGCTCTCGCAGCTCATCGGCAACCCCGGCATCCCCGACGACCAGGTCGGCGGACGCAACCCCGCCCAGGTCGGACTCGGCGTGCAGGTCGCGGGCGTGCGCACCAACTTCGCCCAGGGCTCCGCGCAGGCCACCGGCCGCGGGGGAGACCTCATGATCTCGGGCGACGGCTTCTTCGCCGTGCGCTCGGGTGGCGAGACCCTGTACACGCGCGCCGGCGGATTCACGTTCGACGCCACCGGGAAGATGGTCACGAGCGACGGCGCGATCGTGCAGGGCTGGTCGGCGCAGAACGGCTTGGTCAACACCGGTCAGGCCGTCGGCAACATCGTGCTGCCGCTGGATGCCGTCTCGCCGGCCCGCGCGACGACCACCGCCGGCGTCACCGGCAACCTGCCCTCGACCGCCGCGGTCGGCGACGAGCTGGTGCGCGACGTGACCGTGTACAACGCGCAGGGCACGCCGTCGACGCTGAGCCTGACGTTCACCAGGACCGCGGCCGGATGGAACGTCACCGAGCCGGTCAGCGGTGCGACGGGCGCTCTCGCCTTCACCGACGGCAAGCAGACCGGCGCCGGGCTCACCCTCACCGCCGGTGCCGTCACGGTCGACCTCACGAGCGTCACGGGCTACGCGACCCTGTCGACGGTCGCCGTCACCGAGCAGAACGGCGCCGCCGCCGGCACGCTGAAGTCGTACAGCATCACCGGCGACGGCTCGATCGTCGGCACCTTCAGCAACGGGGCGACGCAGACCCTCGCGAAGATCGCGATGGCCACGTTCGGCAACCCCGAGGGCCTCGAGAAGGCCGGCGGCACGGCCTACCGCGTGTCGGTCAACTCGGGTGCGGCGCGCATGGGCGAGCCCGGCCAGGCCGGATTCGGCAACCTCGTGTCGGGCGCGCTCGAGATGAGCAACGTCGACCTGTCGCAGGAGTTCACCAACCTCATCGTCGCCCAGCGCGGCTTCCAGGCGAACGCGCGCATCATCACGACGAGCGACGAGGTGCTGCAGGAGCTCACGCAGCTCAAGCGCTAGTCCGCGGTATCGCACCCGCTATTCAGGTTCATGACCCGTAAACCTGATTAACGAGATCGAAAGTCAGGCTTTCGGCTCTCCGTGCACACGGCCCGCCCTGGTTACCCGGGGCGGGCCGTGTCGCGATAGTCGGGGCAGACTCTCTCTCCCTCCATCCGATATCCGGAGAAAACGCGATGATCACCGTCACCCGCCTCGACAGCACGAGGTTCGCGGTCAACCCCGATCTGATCGAGCGCGTCCAGGAGTCGCCGGACACGACGCTGCACATGGTCGACGGTCACGTGTACGTGATCCGCGAGGACATGGATGCCGTGATCGAGCTCGTGATCGCCTACCGTGCCCGTGTGCTCGGCGCCGCTCAGGCGCTCACGACCGCCGCGCCCGCCACCCGGACCGGAGCCTGAGGATGGATCCCGCGTTCCTGATCGGCGTCGTCCTCGCCTTCGGCGCCCTCGTCGCCATGATCACCATGGAGGGCGCGAGCTTCCAGGCGCTGCTGATCCCGGCACCGATGATCCTCGTGCTCGGTTCGACGATCGGCGTCGGGATCGCGAGCCATACGCTGCGCGACACCAAGCTCGCGGTGCAGAGTCTCGGCCGCATGGTGCGGGGGCCGCGCATGACACCCGAGGCCGTGATCCCGTTCCTCGTGGGGTACGCCGAGAAGGCGCGCGGCGAGGGACTGCTGTCGTTGGAGCAGGAGCTCGACAGTGCGCCCGACGACTTCACCCGGCAGGCGCTGCAGGCTCTCGCCGACGGCACCGACGCCGAAGACCTGCGCACCGTCATGGACGACGAGATCGAGGCGGCGTCGTCGCGCACGCGCATCGCCGCGAAGTTCTTCGCCTCGCTCGGCGGGTACGCGCCGACCATCGGCATCGTCGGCACGGTCGTGTCGCTCACCCACGTGCTCGAGAAGCTCGACGAGCCCGATCACCTCGGGCCGATGATCGCCGCGGCGTTCGTGGCGACGCTGTGGGGGCTGCTGTCGGCCAACTTCATCTGGAACCCGATCGCCGGGCGTCTCAACCGCATCGGTGCCGTCGAGCTCGAGCGCATGACCCTCGTCGCCGAGGGGATGCTCGCGATCCAGGCCGGGAGTGCGCCCCATCTGCTGCAGGAGCGGCTCGAAGCGCTCTCGACGGTGAAGCCGAAGGCGAAGAAGGCCAAGGCCGTCGCCGAGGACGCCGCGTGAGCACGGCCTCCCGTCGCGCGCGCGGACGCGGGCACGGCGACGACGGGCATGACGAACCCGACGAGCGCTGGGCGGTGTCGTACGCCGACATGGTCACCGTGCTGATGTGCCTGTTCATCGTGCTGTTCGCGATCTCCAACGTCGACGCCACCAAGTTCGAGCTGCTCGCCAACAGCCTCGCCTCGGGGTTCGGTCAGGAGGAGACGAACACAGGCGGCGCCGACACCGCGGAAGGCGTCGTCGTGCCGCCGGAGATGCAGGACGACGACGGCGTCGTCGATCTCACGGCCCGCGCGAACGCCGAGTACGAGTCGCTCGAGCAGCTCAAGGAGCAGATGCTCGCCGCGCTCACCGCGAAGGGGCTGCAGAACACGGTCGACTTCGTGATCGACGACCGCGGCCTGAGCGTGGGACTCGTCGGAGCCGAGACGTTCTTCGGCGACAACAGCACGGCGCTGTCGGCCACGGCCGACGCGGTGCTCGACTCGATCGGCGACGTGCTCACGACGGTCGAGAACCAGGTGAGCATCGAGGGGCACGCCGACCACCGGGTCTCGGCGTACCCCTTCCCGACGAACTGGGAGCTCTCGGGCGGACGCGCCACGCAGGTGGCGCGCTTCCTCGTCGAGCACGAGGGGATCGCCGGCCCGCGGGTGAAGGCGACGGCCTACTCGGACACCCGGCCGCTCGCGCAGGGGGATTCGCCCGAGGCGCTCGCGAGCAACCGACGCGTCGACATCGTCGTCGAGTCGAACGAGGAGGAGCAGGTGCGTGCGCTGATCCCCGACATCGCGCAGGGCGCCGGAGCGAAATGAGAGACCTGTGACCATCACCGCAGACGAGACCGTCGCGACCGACGCCCGGAGCGATGCGCCGGCGAGCCGCTATCCGGAGTACGACTTCAGTCGACCCGCGCAGCTCGATCGCGAGAGCATCCGTCATCTCGAGGCGGGCTTCGAGGCGTTCGCCCGGCTGTGGTCGGCGCAGCTCACCGCGAAGGTCAGGGTGCGCGCTCACCTCGCCCTCGAGCGGGTGGAGCTCGTGTCGTACGAGGAGTACGCCGAGACGCTTCCGGTCACCACCGCCATGGTGGTCGCCGGCCTCGCGGGCCGCGAGGAGCCGTGCGTCGTGCAGTTCGGTCTCGACAGCGCGCTGCTCTGGGTCGTGCAGATGATGGGCGGACGCAGCACCTCGCTTCCGGCGGCGCGCACCTTCACGCCGATCGAACTGGCTCTCGTGCGCCACCTCATGGACGACACCTTCGAGCATCTGCACGCCGGCATGGACGGGCTGCTGCCGGCCGAGCCGCGCTTCTCGGCCGTGCACTACAACCCGCAGTACATGCAGGTGATCTCGGCCACCGCGGCCGTGATCGTCGCGCGCTACTCCCTGCGTCTGGGCGATGCCGAGACCACCGCGACCGTGATGATCCCGGCCTCGGTCGTGGCCGACCGGCTCGCCGCGACCGGAGCGGATGCCGCGGGGGCGCACACTCCGGCGCACACCGTCGAGCAGGTGCGCAGCACTCCGCTCGAGGTCACACTGCGGCTCGCACCCCTCACGATCGGCGCGGGCGAGGTGCTCGACCTCGCGCCAGGCGATCTGCTGCGTCTGCCGCACCCCGAGACCAAGCCGTACGAGCTCGTCGCCGGCGATACGCGCATCGCGCTCGCGACCCCCGGCAGCCGAGGCTCCCGACTGACCTGCCTGATCACGACCACCTCCGAGGAGACCCACTGATGAGCACCTTCCACGAGACCGCCGTGGCCGCGGCGATTGCCGGCAGGCTGCCTTTCGGCTATCCCGTCATCCCGGCGCCCTCGACCGATCCCGGTGCCACCGGATCGGCGATCGTCGCGACGTTCACGGGATCTCCCGGCGCCCGGATCGCGATCCAGGTGCTCGATCCGGCGCAGCTCGAGGACGGATCGCCCACGGCGCCGCTCGCCGATCGACTGCATCCGATCCTGGAGTCCGCGGTGGCGGTGCTCGGCGCGGGGACGCTGGCCGCGGGCGAAGAGATGCCTGCGGCGACCGTGTTCGCAGATGCCGGGACGCAGGTGTTCGACATGGTCGACGCGGCCGGCGCCGTGGTGGCGCGCGCCGCGGTGCGTCTCGACGGCGCGCACACGGCGTCGCCCGGAAACCAGCGGCTGAGTCGCATCGCCGGCGTCGAGATGGAGCTCGTGGTCGAGATCGGACGCACGCGGATGCCGGTGCGCGACGTGCTGTCGCTCGAGCCGGGTCGCGTGGTCGAGCTCGACCGTGCTGCCGGGTCGCCCGCCGACATCAAGCTCAACGGGCGTCTGATCGGGCACGGCACGGTCGTCGTGGCCGAGGGGGACTTCGCGATCCGCGTGGAGCGGATCCTCGACGGCGCCGAGGTCGTCTGAGTCATGGACGACCTGCTCGTCGCGCTGCGCGCGGTGGTCGCCCTGGCGGCGGTGCTCGGTCTGCTGCTCTTCCTCAGCCGCCGGCTGCAGAAGAGCCAGGCGAAGGGCGACGCTCCGCTGTCGGCGCTGCTGCCCGGTCGTCTGGGGGCGCTGCTCGCGCGGGTGCCCGCCGCGACGACCGCCCGGACGGCATCGCGCCCGGCATCCCGCCAGGGGACCCGTGCGAAAGCGCGCCCGGAGAAGATCACGGTCGTCGCGCGCACCGGACTCGGCGGCAGGACGCAGCTCGTCGTGGCCGAGTTCGGCGGCATCCGCTATGTGCTCGGCGTCACCGAGAGCGGCGTGAGCGTCGTCGACACGCAGGAGGCGCCGCTCGTCGACGATGAGATCGAGGCGCACGACGCCGCGGCCGAACCCCTCGCCACGGTCGAGCCGCCCGACGACATCGTCGATCGCGCACTGCGCTCGGTCGCCTGACCCGCTGACTCGCGGTTACGGGCGCCCCGCCCTGTCGCGATAGTCCTCGACGAGCACGGATCGCTCGCCCCCTCGGCTACGGATCGGCCACGACACCCTGTCCCGGAGTGCCGCCGTGCCCCCTTCCGCGTCCGTGATCGCGTCGCCAGCGCGCGACCGTCGGCTTCCGCGCGCGGTGATCCTGATCGTGATCGCGCTGGCCATCGCCGTGGCCTGGATGCTGTGCACGGCCGTGGGCGCGGACGCCGCGACCACCGACCCGACCGACTCCGGTGACGGCACGGGCGGCGGGGTGACGATCAACGGCATCAACGGCACGCCGTCCGACAGCATCATGACGCTGCTGGGCATCACGGTGCTGAGCGTCGCACCCGCGCTGCTGCTCATGATGTCGAGCTTCACCAAGATCTTCGTGGTGCTGGCCCTGACCCGCAACGCGCTCTCGCTGCCGTCCATCCCACCGAACCAGGTGCTCGCGGGGCTCAGCCTGTTCCTGACGCTGTTCATCATGTGGCCGGTGCTCACCGACATCAACGCGGTCGCGGTCAGCCCGTTCACCGCGGGCGACATCGACTTCGGTCGTGCGTTCGAGCTGGCCCAGCAGCCGCTGCGGGAATGGATGCTGGCATACACCCGCGAAGAGGACATCGCGCTGATGCACCGCGCCGCGCAGATGGACAACCCCGACGACGTGTCGGCGATCGGCCTGCAGACCCTCGTGCCGGCGTTCATGCTCAGCGAGCTGCGCGCCGCGTTCCTCATCGGGTTCGTGATCTTCGTGCCGTTCCTCGTGATCGACCTCGTCGTCGCGAGCGCGCTGATGTCGATGGGCATGATGATGCTGCCGCCGGTCATGATCTCGCTGCCGTTCAAGATCCTCCTGTTCCTGCTGATCGACGGCTGGGGCATGGTCATCACGGCGCTCGTGCAGTCGTACAACGGGGGTGGCTGATGAGCCCCGAGGCTGTCATCGACATCGGGCAGGCGGCGCTGATCCTGGGGGCGAAGCTGTGCGCCCCTCTGCTCATCACGGCGCTCGTGGTCGGCTTCGCGATCTCGCTCCTGCAGTCGATCACGCAGGTGCAGGAGATGACGATCTCGTTCGTCCCCAAGCTCGTCGCGGTCGGCATCGCCCTCCTCGTGAGCGGTCACTGGATGATCGCCGAGATGATCGCGTTCTCGAACGAGATGTTCGCGCGAATCCCCGGGCTCCTGAACGGCGGATGATGAACATCCCGATCGACTTCATCTGGCTCGAGGCGACCGCCCTCGCGTGCGTACGCATCACGGCGTTCCTCGTGATCGCACCGCCGTTCAGCCACGGGACGATCCCGATGCGCATCAAGGCGATGCTGGGGGTCGGCCTCGCCCTCGCGGTGTCGCCGGTCGTGACCGACGGCTACGAGCGCCTCGACACGGGTGGATTCCTGCTCGCGCTCGTTGCGCAGACGCTGACGGGTGCTCTGCTCGGCTTCCTCGTCATGATCCTGTTCAGCGCGATCCAGGGCGCCGGGCACCTCGTCGACACGTTCGGCGGATTCCAGATGGCGCAGGCCTTCGATCCGGGCATGGCGATCAACGGCGCGCAGTTCACCAGGCTGTTCCAGATGACGGCGATCCTGCTGCTGTTCGCGTCCGACGGCTATCAGCTCGTGCTCGGCGGCCTGTTCCGCTCGTTCGATGCCGTGTCGGTGACCGGGGCGATCGATCTCGCGTCTCCGGCCGAGGCGCTCGTCGGCGCGGCGGGGCAGATGATGCTCAGCGCGGTGCAGATCGCGGGCCCGCTGCTCATCGTCCTGTTCCTCGCCGACGTCGGCCTCGGGCTCGTGACACGTGTGGCCCCCGCCCTGAACGCGTTCGCGATGGGCTTCCCGGTCAAGATCGCCCTCACGCTCGTGCTCGTCGGCTTCGTGTACGCGGCTCTGCCGGGCGTGGTCGGCGCGATCGTCGACGACGCTGTGCGCACCGTGCTGGGGGTAATGCGATGAGCACGCCGGACAGCGGGGAACGCACCGAGAAGGCCACCGAGCAGCGCCTCAAGGAGGCGCGTCGCAAGGGGCAGATCGGCCGGAGCCAGGACTTCACCGCGTGGGTGTGCATCGCGGCCGCGGCGGTGATGATGGTGCCCGCTGTCGCCTCGGGCACACAGGTCACGACCGAGCTCTTCCTCCGGGTCGCTCAGGTCGCCGAGAACCCGACCGACGCGGCAGCCCTCGATGCGCTCGACGCCGCGATCGGCTCGCTCGGCGGCATTCTGCTGCCGATGCTCGTGGTCGTGCTGCTCGCGACCACGGCGACCGCGGTCGCTCAGGGCGGCATCCATCTGCGCGGCGTGCCGATGCGCGCGGAGCAGTTCAACGTGGTCTCGGGCCTCCGTCGGGTGTTCGGCCAGCAGGCGCTGTGGGAGGGTGCGAAGGCGCTGTTGAAGACGGTCGCGATCGGGCTCGCGCTGTGGATCGTGATCTCGGGCCTCGTACCGGTGCTCATGTCGAGCGGCAGCCACAACATCACCTGGCTGCTCGAACAGGCGGCCGGGGGAGCGGTCGCTCTCCTCCAGGTCGCCGTCGTGGTCGGCATCCTGCTCGCCGCGATCGACGTCGCGGTCGTCATGCGCCGCAACCGCAAGCACACGCACATGACGAAGAAGGAGGCGAAGGACGAGCACAAGAAGACCGAGGGCGACCCGCTCGTGCGGTCCCAGCGCCGGTCCCGTCAGATCGCCCTCAGCCGCAACCGGATGATCGCGGCGGTCGGCGACAGCGATGTCGTGCTCGTGAACCCGACGCACGTCGCCGTCGCGCTGCGGTACGTCCCCGGGTCCGCCGCGCCGCGCGTGGTAGCGAAGGGCGCGGGCGTCGTGGCGCAGAAGATCCGTGAGAAGGCCGAGGAGGCCGGCGTGCCCCTGGTGCGCGACGTGCCCCTCGCACGTGCTCTCCACGCCGCGTGCGACCTCGGGCGGGAGATCCCCGAGGAGCTGTTCACCGCGGTCGCCCAGGTGCTCGCCTTCATCGAGCACCTGAAGCGCCGGGGCTCGGCGCGCGGCACCCACACCATGCCCTTCGCGAGCACCAGGGACCGCGGCCTCTGACCGGGTCGCACCCGTACACGTACGAGAGAACGAGAGAATCCATGATCGGTCAGCTGCTGTCCAAGGGAGCCGTCCCCGTCGGCGTCGTCGGCATCATCCTGCTTCTCATCGTGCCCATCCCGACGCCGCTGCTCGACGTGCTCATCGTCGTGAACATCTCGTTCGCACTGCTGATCCTGCTCACGGCCATGTTCGTGAAGAAGCCGCTGGAGTTCTCGGTCTTCCCGAGCCTCCTGCTCGTGGCGACGCTGTTCCGCCTGGGGCTCAACGTGGCCTCCACCCGACTGGTGCTCAGTGAGGCGCACGCCGGGCAGGTGATCCAGGCCTTCGGCCAGATCACGATCGCGGGCTCTCTCGTGATCGGCGCCGTGATCTTCCTCATCCTCACGGTGATCCAGTTCGTCGTGGTCACCAAGGGTGCCGAGCGCGTCGCCGAGGTCGGCGCCCGCTTCACGCTCGACGCCATGCCCGGCAAGCAGATGGCCATCGACGCCGACCTGAACGCCGGGCTCATCACGGAGGCGGAGGCGCGGGCGCGCCGGGCGGAGGTGGCTGCCGAGGCGGACTTCTACGGCGCGATGGACGGCGCATCGAAGTTCGTCAAGGGCGACGCGATCGCCGGCATCGTGATCGTGATCATCAACTTCGTCGGCGGCATCATCATCGGCATGGCGCAGCACGGCATGGAGATGGGGGATGCGCTCGAGACGTACAGCATCCTCACGATCGGCGACGGCCTCGTCACGCAGATCCCGGCTCTGCTGATGGCGGTCTCCACCGGCATGATCGTGACGCGCGAGAACGTCGAGGCCGAGATGGGGCAGGCCGCCGGGCGCCAGCTCCTGCAGTCGCGCAACGCGTTGCTGATCACCGGGCTCGCCGCGTGCGCGAT
Source organism: Microbacterium sp. NPDC089695 (assembly GCF_044749085.1). Taxonomy (NCBI): domain Bacteria; kingdom Bacillati; phylum Actinomycetota; class Actinomycetes; order Micrococcales; family Microbacteriaceae; genus Microbacterium; species Microbacterium sp. NPDC089695. Next base: position 110,197 of record NZ_JBIVHG010000002.1, on the reverse strand, counting down.
GGGTTTCATCCCCGGGATGCCGCTCCTCGTGTTCCTGGCGATCGGCGCGGTGCTGCTGTTCGCGGCCTCCCGCGTGCGGGCGAACGAGAACCGCGAGGCCGCTCTCGTCGCCGATGCGCAGCAGCTCGAGGCGGCGGATGCGGCGGCGGAGGGGCCGGAGGAGCTCATGGACCGGATGCGGGTGCATGCGCTGGAGATCTCGCTGTCGCCCGACATCGTCGACCTCGCGGCCGGAGGTCAGGGCGATCTCCTGACGCGGGTGAAGTCGCTGCGGCGCAAGCTCGCGCTCGACATCGGCATCCTCATGCCGCCCGTCCGCACCCGCGACAACATCGACCTCCCTGCGCAGACCTACGCCCTGCTGATCGCCGGGGTCGAGGTCGGGCGAGGGACCGTGCCGCGGGGCCACGTGCTCGCGATCGGCGGGGGACTGGAACAGCTTCCGGGCACGGCCGTGACCGATCCGGTGTTCGGCCTCGAGGGCAAGTGGGTGCCGACCGAGATGTCGCACGCCGCCGACATGGCGGGCGCCACCGTGATCGACCGTGCGAGCGTCATCATCACCCACCTCTCCGACGTCGTGCAGAGTCAGGCCGACCGGCTGCTGTCGCTGGAGGACGTCCGTCAGCTCACCGAGCACCTCAAGCAGTCGAGCCCGGCGACCGTCGAGGAGCTCACCCCTGCGATGCTCTCGCTCGCCGCGATCCAGCGCGTTCTCGCCGGGCTGCTCGCCGAACGGGTGGCGATCAACGACCTCGCCCGCATCTACGAGGCACTCGCGCTGCGCGCCAAGACCGCCACCGACACCCCGGGCCTCATCGAGGCGGCGCGCACGGCGCTCGGTCCGGCGATCGCGGCCCGTTTCGCTCAGGACGGACGCCTCCGGGTCGTCATGTTCGAGCCGATGCTCGAGCAGCAGATGCTCGAGGGCATGCGCGTGGTCGACGGGCAGGCGCAGATCGTGCTCGCCCCGGAGGCGACCATGCAGCTGATCGACAGCATCCGGCGCACGGCGACCGAGATCGATCCCTCCGGTCCCGACCCGGTGCTCGTGTGCGCGCCGTCGCTGCGGCCGGCCGTGCGACGGATGGTCGCCGCCCAGGTGCGCGGGCTCCCGGTGCTGTCGTACGACGAGGCCGGGGCCGGCGGCTTCGCGACGGACGTCGTCGGAGTGGTGCGCCTCGCGCCTTCCGCTCTTCCGATCTCGACCTGACCGCGGCACCGCCGAACTGGCCGAGGGGCGACGCATTCATTCGAAGATGTTGACGCTGGACGCACGTATATCGCCATACCAGAACGTTCGGGGGACGATTCTCGAGTACTCATATCGCACATCGAATACATCGAATGGCAGGCCCCATCATGCAGCGCGGGTGTGCTGACGGCATCAGTCATCACGTCTGCAGTGATCGGTCTTCATCAGCCTGATGAGCCTGAGCAGACACATCCGGGGAGTATCGTCAACGCGATCGCACCTGAGGTAATGGACACTGCAGTTCTGGCCGACGATGTATCAGAACCCGTCCAGGTTCCCGTGAACCCCTCCGAAGGTATCGAATTGCTCACCGCAGAAGGCCCGATGACGCTCGGTCTCCCGGAGAGCGATGAACAGCAACACGTCGTCGTCGCAGAAGATGGCCTCGTCGGGTACGTGAATGGGGATGGCTCCAGCACCGTGCCCCTACCGAGGGCAGGCGGTGCCCTTCAAGTGCTGACGGTGATTGAAACGCCCGATGCACCGCTTTCGTACGAGTATGAACTGACTCTCCCGGAAGGCACGAAGCCGATCCTTGATGAGGGCGGCGGCGTGTTCGTTGAGCGTGCTGACGGAGCCCCGATCGCATACATGCCGGCGCCGTGGGCGACGGATGCCGCGGGGCAGATGTGCCGACCCATTACGAGGTCAGGGGAACTCTGCTCGTTCAGGTAGTTCAGCACCGGGGTGCCACGTATCCAGTCGTGGCGGACCCGTACTGGATCCCAGTGCTGAAGCTTGTGGCACAGTGGTCGAAGCACGCGCTGAAGCAGATTGCGGAACGAAACATCACGGAGAACCTCGTGAAGATTGCGCTGCAGGAAGGTCGCAGAACCAAGGGCGATACGAAGGGAACTTCGGTTTTCGAAGCGGGCGGCATTCGAGTCGTCGTCAACGACAAGACCGGAACCATCATCACCGTCACCCGAGCCGGCGGCGGAGGAAGCAGTGGAGGGCGATGAATATCCGGTATGACCCTGAAGTGGATGCGGCCTATCTCGCTCTGGGGCGTGATGTCGAGGACGGCGAAGCGGTCGCTCAGATCCCCGAGATCTATCCGCCCGGGGGTAGAGGAGAGATCATCCTGGACCTCGACGCGGAGGGTCACGTGATCGGTATGGAGATACTGGGCGCGAGCGTTCTCTTGCGGCCGGACGTACTCGCGGCGGCCAGGAAGATCTGAAGCTCTTCCTCTCATTTACGAGCGGAACGTGCGCTAGTTTGGTGAACGGGCGCGCGACGGTGCGCCGAGCCATGGAAGGCGGACGGCATGCTGGTACTCACGAGGCGCGCGAACGAGAGCATCCTCATCGGCGACGACATCACGGTGACGATCCTCGCGGTCACGCCCGGGGGAGTGCGCGTCGGGATCGACGCGCCGCGCGACAAGCGCATCAACCGCGCCGAGATCGTGCTCGCCGTGAGCGACGCCAACCAGGACGCCGTCCAGTCCTCTTCCGACGATGCCGCGGAGACCGCGCTGCTCGGCGCGCTCGCCCGCATCAGCACGACTCCCTGAGGGTGTCAATGGGGAGTTCTCCCCTTGCAACCCGAGTTACCCCGGATGCCGTTGTCGCGATAGTCGTGAATGTGACGGGCGGGGACCCGTCACGACCACTGATCTGACGAGGTGACCACCGTGGCCGCTCACGACCTGAGCATGCAGCTGATGCGAGAGCGCGATCTGCTCGAAGTGCTGCTCTTCAAGCTCGACGAGCAGCAGATGCTCCTCGCGACCGGGCGCAACCGGTGGATCCACCACGCGGCCAACGAGGTCGACCGCGTCCTCGCCGCCATGCCGACCGTCTCGCTGTCTCGCGACACGCTCGTGGTCGCGGTGGCCGATGAGTGGGGCGTCCCCGAGGCCACGACCCTGCGCGAGCTCATCGACGCCGCGCCGACCGACGCCTGGCGAGAGGTCATATCGGGGCACCTCGACGCCATGATGACCCTCGCCGAAGAGATCGGCGAGATGAAGAAGGTCAACGAGCAGCGGCTGCGCACGGCTATCCGCGTCACGCAGGAGACCATCGCGGGTCTCGGCGTGCCGACGGGGGAGTACGACCCCTCGGGTGACGTCGTGCGCGACGCCGACGCCCGACTCCTCGACACGAGGGTGTGACGTCGATGTCCTCCTTCGCCGGACTCCGGCTCGCCGAATCCGCACTGGCCGCCGCTCGCGCGGGCATGACCGTCACGGGTCAGAACATCGCGAACCAGACGACCGCGGGATACACCCGCCAGCGGCTCGAGCAGACGCCGGCGGCAGCACCGGGGCAGTCGGGCCTGTGGCCCACGAAGTTCGCGCTCGGATCGGGCGTCGATGTGACGGGCGTCGCGCGCCTCGGCGACAACCTGCTCGATGCGCGGGTGCGCGACGCACTCGGCGCCTCGGGGTTCTGGGTCGCGCGTGCGACCGCTGCCGGGCAGGCCGAGAAGGCCATGGCCGAGCCCACCGCCGACGGGCTCGCTGCGAACCTCAACCGCTTCTGGGCCGGATGGTCCGACCTCGCGAACACGCCGGATGCCGCGGCGGCCCAGGTCGTGCTGACCAACGCGCAGGTGCTGATCGGCCAGGTCGCCGCGGGCTATCAGACCGTCGCCGGGCAGTGGACCGACCTGCGTGGACAGGTGGATCGCCAGATCGCCGATGTGAACGCGGTGGCCGGTCAGGTGGCCACGCTCAACGGTCAGATCCGCGACGCGCTGCTGTCGGGTCGCACCGCGAACGAGCTGATCGATCAGCGCGGGGTGCTCGCTCAGCAGCTCTCCGCATCGGTGGGCGCCACGGGCATCGTCGAGGCCGACGGCACGCTCACGCTCCGCGTCGACGGGAACGCGCTCGTGTCCGGAGACACAGCCCGCGCACTCGTCGCGAGCGGGCCGCGGGAGATCGCCGACGGCGGTCGCATCACGGTCGCGTGGGCCGATCGGCCGACCGTCGCGGTCGCCGTCACCGGCGGCACGATCGGCGGCACGATCAGCACGCTCGCCCCCGCATCCGACGGCGGCACGCTGGCGAGCGTCGCGGCGGCGTACAACGAGACCGCGACGGCACTCGCGACCGCGGTGAACGACGTGCATCGTACGGGGCAGACCTCGACGGGCGCCGCGGGCGGCAACTTCTTCGCTCTCGACCCCGCAGGTCCCGCCGCGCTCGGGCTCCGCGTGATCCCGACGGGGCTCGCCGATCTCGCCCTCGCCGCGCCGGGTGCCGGCGCGAAGGACACCACGATCGCGGATCGCATCAGCACCCTGGGCGCCTCTGGCACCGGACCGAGCAAGGTCTGGTTGAGCTTCGTCACCGGATTCGCGGTGACCGTCGCCGGCGATCGCCAGCGCGCCGACATCGCCGACATGGGCGCCGTGGCGGCGGTCACCGCTCAGCAGTCGAACGCCTCGGTCGACGGCGACGAGGAGACCGTGAACCTGCTCACGTATCAGACCGCGTATCAGGCGGCCGCACGTGTGCTCACAGCGGTCGACGAGGCGCTGGATCTGCTCATCAACCGCACCGGCCTGGTCGGCCGCTGACCCTCGGAGGACACATGATCGGGCGCGTGACCAGCAGCACCATGACTCAACAGTCGCTGCGCACGATGCAGGCCACACTGGTCGATCGTGAACGACTGCAGCACCAGGCGACGTCGCAGCGGGCGTTCCGCACGCCCAGCGAGGATCCGGCCGCCGCGGCGACGACGCTCGGCGTGCACGGCGACCAGTCGAGGACGGCGCAGTACGCCCGCAACCTCAGCGACGGCCTGGCGTGGGTCACGACCGTCGACACCGCGCTCGGCGCGAGCACCGACCTGCTGAACCGCGCCCGCGATCTCACGGCGCAGGGGGCGAACTCCGGCGCCTTGAGCCCGACCGCCCGCGAGTCGATCGCGCAGGAGCTCGAGACGATCAGCGCCGAGCTGCTCGCGCGCGCCAACACCACGGTGCTCGGACGCAGCGTGTTCGCCGGCACGAGTGATGCGGCCGTCGCCTTCGAAACGGGCACGTTCGCCTTCAACGGCGCCGCAGGCGACGGCGTGCAGCGGCGCATCAGCGACAACGAGACGGTGCGCGTCGACTTCGACGGCGCCCAGGCGTTCGGCGCTGGGGCCGACAGCGCCTTCGCTCTGCTGAACGACATCGCCGCCGAGCTCCGCAGCGGCGCGAACGTCGGCGCCCGCCTCGGCGACATCGACGACCGCCTCAAGGAGGTCATCTCGGCCCGCGGTGCGACGGGTGCGCGTCAGGTGCAGATCGAGCGCGGGATGTCGCAGAACCTCTCCGTCTCGACGGATCTCGAGGCCCGCCGCGTCGAGGTCGAGAACGTCGACAGCCTCGAGGTGCTCGTGCGTCTGCAGTCGGCAGAGCTCGTCTTCCAGTCCGCTCTGCAGGTGACGGCACGGTCGCTGCAGACCAATCTCATGGAGTTCCTGCGATGACCACCGTCACGGCCGATGTGTCCGGCACCGCCGTCGAGTTCGCCTTCCCGATGCCGGGACTGAGTCCGTACACCGCATTCTCGCTCGAGCCGATCTCCGGCGCAGCGGGTCTCTACGCGCTGCGCGCCGAGGACGCGGACGTGCGTCTCTTCCTGCTCGACCCGGACTTCAACGACTACGGCTACGACCCGCAGGTGCCGGCGGGGGTCCGCGCGGATCTCGGTGCGGACGAGGACACCGCGCTGCGCGTGCTCGTGGTCGCGAATCCGGCGGACGACGGTGTGTACGTCAACCTGCGCGCGCCGATCGTGCTGCACCCCGAGACCGCTCGTGCGGCTCAGGTCATCCTCGATGACGAGTCGTATCCGATCCGGGTGCGTCTGGACGGCTGACCTCCCGCCGAGCGACCGCGGAGATCGGTAATCAGAGGAATCCGATATTCACCGCATATACCAAGGAAGAAAGAGTATCCTCTGAAGGGCACAGGCTGGGGTACTGGCAGATTCCGGCGTAGGCGCAGGGGATGGGATCCTGCGGGCGCGTCGCGGATGCCGCTGGTGGGGTACAGCGCAAGACGCTCGGTGACGAGCGATTTTCCATTGGACGGAAAAATGAGCACATCCAAGACGCTCGATACGAATCGGGTGAGCAAGAGGGAGTTCGTGCAGCGGTTCGCGCGACGGGGTGGGATCTCGGTCGGCGCCGCGCAGACCGCGTACAACGCGATGATCGACGAACTGGTCGATCTGGTGAGCCGTGGCAACACGGTGACTCTCACCAACTTCGGGAAGTTCTATCCGCAGACCCACAAGGGGCACCGGGTGCAGTTCTCGAAGGACGAGGGCACCGGCGAGGTCGACGACTACACGGTGCTGAAGTTCTCTGCGACGCGCGAGGTCAACAAGCGTGTCAAGGTTAACGACTGACAATCGTGATCTAAACGTAAACGAGAATTTCCGAGGGTTTCGCCTCTCGGTGCACTGAGGCGGCCTCGGCGGCCCTAGCATGTACACGGACGACGTTCCGGTCATCGCAGGATGACGTGTGCTGTGGGTCGCTGGGGGGCTTGCACTGACAGTGAAAGAGGCCGAACCCTATGCCGATGCGCGCGCGCAACCAGCTCGTGGTCGAGCACCTGCACATCGTGGGTGCGGCGACGGCGTCCTTCGCCGCACGCCTGACGCACGTCTCGCGCGATGACCTCGCTTCGGCGGGGGCGTTCGCGCTCGTCCGCGCCGCCGAGAAGTTCGACGCGAGCCTCGGCGTGCCCTTCGGCGCGTATGCGCGCGAACGGGTCCACTGGGCGCTGATGGACGAGCTGCGCTCGATGGACTGGGCGCCCCGTGACGTGCGGACTCGCGCCAAGGAGGCGAAGCGGGTGCGGGATGCGCTGGCGGGGGCGCTCGGACGCACTCCCACGATCCGAGAGATCGCGGATGCGATGGGCCTCGACGTCGGCGCCGTCCGGGAGCGACTGGCCGATGCCGAGCGGACCGTGGCGAGCCTCGATCTGCTCGACCCGCACGACCTCGTCTGGACCGGCTACCTCCCCGAGGAGATGGCGATCGCCGCCGAGCGCGAAGAGCTCCTGCACCACGCGGTCGAGGCTCTGCCCGAACGCAAGAGGGACATCGTCCGAGCGATCTACTTCGAGGAGCGCACCGTCAAGGAGCTCGCCGATGAGCTCGGGGTCTCGCACGCGGCGATCTCCCAGCACCGGGCGGAGGCGGTGCGGATGCTGCGCGATGCCCTCGATCGGCACTACGCCGAGAGCACGGTCCCGCGCACGTCGACCTCGTCGGCCGCGGCCCTCGACGCGTACTTCGACCGTCTGGCGAGCGCGAGCGGTCACCGCTACGCGAGGGCGTTCCTGCGTCAGACCATCGGCGTGTGAACGCTGCGCCCACCGTGCGCTCAGGGCACGGCGGGCGCGATCAGAGTCCGAACCCGTAGCTCGCCTGACCGACCATCGTCAGGCTCACGCTCGTCGGGTAGACGTCCGGTTCCTCGTCGTCGTCGTCGATGAGGTCGAGGCGTTCGACGGGCACGACGATGGTGCCGTCGGTCTCGAACAGCAGGTCTCTCGGACGGAACGACACGAAGATCGATCGCGTCGCGTTGCGCAGCTCGTAGGTGCGGCTCGCGTCACCCCGCTCGAAGAGGTTCATCTCCGCCTCTTCCGCCCAGACCTTGCCGTCGGGGAACCGTGCCTCGATCCGGTAGACGCTCGGCTCGATCGCCTTGATGTTGAGGTCCTCGACGATCTCCGCGAACAGCGCGTCGGGCTGGGCGAGCTCGAAGGCGATAGCGCGGAGGTGGTCGTAGTTCAGTCGTGCCTTGCGCGAGAACAGTGCGACGTTCTCGATCTCGTCCGGATCCGCGTTCGGCGCCTGATCCACCAGGTACTGCCGCACCTCGTCGGGGCCCGGGTACTCGAACCGCATGTGGTAGTGGAAGCGCCCTGGCCGGTTGACGATGTAGGCGCTCACGTCGTTGATGTCGTTGACCGTGAGGCAGTAGATGCGCTTGACCGACGAGAGGCCGTCGAACAGCGAGAGGAACTGGTTCTGGCGATTCGCACCGTCGACGCCGCCGCGGCGTGAGACGGGGAACGTCTTCTCGAACTCGTCGAACACGATCAGGCACTCGTCGAGGCTGTCGAGGAACTCCACGATCCCGTCGTTGTCTTCCGAGACGATCACGACGGGCAGCGCCTGCTCGCGCGCCTCTTCCGCGACCATGCGCAGGAAGAGGGTCTTGCCGATGCCCTTGTCGCCCGACAGCATGACGCCCAGACTGCGGTCGGTGAGCGCGTAGGAGCGGAAGATCTTGCCCACCTTGCGCTCGAGACCGCCGTACACGCGTTCGGTCCCGACCGAGAGGTCGTCGACCTTGATGAGGCTGAACCCCTCCTTCGACGTGAAGTGCACCCGGTAGGTCCCCAGCGGGAACACCTCATGCGTGCGCACGGCGTCGTCGTAGACCCGTACGTGACCGCCTGTCTCGATGTACGTTGTCGTCACAGATCCTCGTCCTCTTCCTACGCCGACCCATATATCGGATTTTGCCCCGACCTACATATCGGTTGGTTCGGTGCCGGCGTAAGGCGTCTGAACGAACTCGCCGCGATGAGGTCGACGCGTGGCAGACTCGCGGCAGGGGAACGACCCCGGACGGACGCGCGATCGGAGTGGACATGGCACGGCGACTGGTGATCAGCGGCGCATCCGGACTCATCGGCACGGCGTTGGTCGCCTCCGCGCGGGCCGACGGCGTGGACGTCACGAGGCTCGTCCGCCGACCCCCGACGACGGCCGATGAGGTGCAGTGGCACCCGGGGGAGAGGCAGCTCGATCCGACGGTGCTGGAGGGTGCGGATGCCGTGGTCTCGCTGGGCGGCGCGAGCGTGGGGCGCCTGCCGTGGACGCGCGGGTACCGCCGGACCCTCGTCGAATCGCGGATCGTCACGACGCGCACGATCGCCACCGCCGTCAGGACGCTGGGCGCCGATGCTCCGGCGTTCGTCTCGGCCTCCGCCGTGGGGTACTACGGTTCGGCGCCGGGAGAGACGCTCACCGAAGCCGCTCCGGCAGGCGACACCTTCCTCGCGCGGCTCTGCGTCCGCTGGGAGGACGAGGCGCTGCGCGCGGGAGACCACGCCCGTGTCGCGCTGCTGCGCACGGCACCGGTCGTGCACCGGCAGGGAGTGCTGAAACCGCTGATCCAGCTCGCGCGGTTCGGGCTCGCCGGCCCCATCGGCTCCGGAACCCAGGTGTGGCCCTGGATCTCGCTCGACGACGAGGTGCGCGCCATCCGCCACGTGATCGACCACCGCCTCGACGGCCCGGTCAACCTGACCGGTCCCGCGCCCGCGACGGCATCCGATCTCGGCCGAGCCGTCGCCGCGCGCCTCGGCCGGCCGTTCTGGCTTCCCGCTCCGGCATGGGCGCTGCGCCTCGCGCTCGGGGACGCGGCCCGGTCGCTGCTGCTGCCGGATGCCGACGTGCGGCCGGACGTGCTGCGCGATACCGGGTTCACGTTCACCCACGCCACCGTGCAGCAGGCGGTCGACGCGGCGCTCTGATGCGCCGGCGCCGACCGCTGCGTCAGCTCCGGTCAGCGGTTGTGCGGGTCGCCGGCGTTGAGGGCGGCGACGACCTGCGGATAGTCGCCGCGGGCTTCCCCGTAGCGCAGGAACTTCACCCGCTCGACCTGGATCTCGGTCGCCTCCGGCTGCGTCTCGATGAGGTCGATCACTTCGGAGACGAACTCGTCGAGGGGCATGGCGTGTTCGCTCGACTCGTGGCCGGGCATGAGAGCCGTGCGCACGGCCGGCGGCTCGAGCTCCTGCACCGCGACCGAGGTCCCGGCGAGCTGCAGGCGTAGCGACTCGCTCAGCATGTGGATCGCGGCCTTCGTGGCGTTGTAGGTCGGGGTCGCGCGCAGCGGCGTGAACGCGAGACCCGACGACACCGTCATGATCGTGGCGTCATCCCGGGCCTGCAGGTGCTCGATGAACGCGGCGATGAGTCGGATCGGGCCGAGCAGGTTCGTGGTCACGGTGGCCTCGGCGGTCTCCAGGAAGCCGGAGGGCGTGGTCCAGTCCTCGGCGCGCATGATGCCCGCCATCGCGACGAGGACGTTCAGATCGGGGTGCGCGGCGATCACCTCCTGCGCCGCAGACCGGATGCTGTCGGCGTCGGCCGTGTCGATCCGCACCGTGTGGATGCCCGGGTGCTCGGCCGCGATCCGCTCCAGCAGCTCGGTGCGCCGCCCTCCGACGATCACGGTGTTGCCGCGCTCGGCGAAGCGCAGGGCGAGAGCCATTCCGATGCCGCTCGTGGCGCCGGGGATGAAGATGGTGTTTCCGCTGATGTCCATGGCTCCACTCTCGACCGCGTCGCGTCGGCCCTCCAGGGAGCGCTCATCCAGGGATCCGCGATCCCTGGATGAGTGCGGCGCGTGCGGGGGATACTTCTGAGGTGGACAGAGACGCACTGGCGGAGTTCCTCGTGAGCAGACGGCAGCAGTTGCGCCCCGCCGACGTCGGGCTCGGCGCCGGTGCGCGTCGGCGCACACCCGGGCTCCGTCGCGAGGAGGTCGCGCAGCTCGCCGCGATGTCGACCGATTACTACGCCCGGTTGGAGCAGCGCCGCGGACCGCAACCGAGCGTGCAGATCCTCTCGTCGCTCGCCCGTGCCCTGCGACTGACTCCCGATGAGCGCGACTACCTGCACCGCGTCAGCGGACACAGCGCGCCCGACCGCACCGCGTTCAGCGACTACGTCCATCCCGGGATGCTCCGCGTCCTCGATCGCCTCGACGACACCCCCGCGTTCATCGTGTCGATCCTCGACGAGGTGCTGATCCAGAACGACGCCGCCACGGCGCTGCTCGGCGACGTGAGCGGATTCGAGGGACTCGAGCGCAGCGGCATCCACCGGTGGTTCGCGGATCCGGCATCCGAGCGCCACCTGTATCCTGAGCGCGATCACGATCAGCGCAGTCGCGTGCTCGTCGCCTCGCTGCGCGCGGCGTACGGAGTGCTGGGGGAGCGGTCGAGGGCAGGGGACATCGTGCGCGAGCTGACGGCGTGCTCGGCCGAGTTCGCCGAGCTGTGGAAGGTGCACGAGGTGCGTCGTCGCTTCGACGACCGCAAGGTGCTGGTGCACCCGGCGGTGGGCGAGATCGAGGTCGACTGTCAGGCGCTGCTCACGGAGGACGAATCCCAGGCGCTCATCGTGCTCACCGCCGCTCCCGGCAGTGACGCGGCGAGCAAGCTCGAACTGCTCCGGGTCCTCGGGACGCAGCGCGTCTGAGCGCCGCATCCCGACTCGGGTTCAGGACTCCTCGTGCGTGCGGGGATCGGCGCCGAACAGGCGGCCGTCCTCGCGCCCGAGAGCGGTGATGGCCTCGACGTCCGCCTCCGCGAGCGTCACGGCACCCGCGGCGAGGTTCGCGACCTGGTGCTCGAGCGATGATGCCTTCGGGATCGCGACCGTCTCACGCGCCACATGCCAGGCGAGCACGGTCTGCGCGGGGGTGATGCCGTGTGCCGCTGCGATCTCGCCGATGACCGGCTCGTCGAGCAGCTCCCTGGCGCGCCCGAGCGGGCTCCACGCCTCGGTGAGGATGCCGTGCTCGCGGTGATACGCGAGCTGCTCGCTCTGCGGGAAGTACGGGTGCACCTCGATCTGGTTCACGACCGGACGCACACCGGTCTCGCGTTCGATGCGCTCGAGGTGCTCCGGCAGGAAGTTCGACACGCCGATCTGGCGCACGACGCCGCGTCGCTGCGCGTCGACGAGGGCCTCCCAGGCCTGCACGTACTCGTCCTGACTCGGGTTCGGCCAGTGGATCAGGTGCAGGTCGGTCACATCGAGGCCGAGGCGCGAGCGGCTCTCCTCGATGCTCGTCGTCGCCTTCGTCCGCGGATGGTGGCGACCGGGGAGCTTGGTCGTGACGATGATCTCGGCGTGGTCGACGTCGGAGGCGCGGACGCCGCGCCCGACGGATCCCTCGTTCTCGTAGTTGAACGCGGTGTCGAGCAGGCGGTACCCGGCGCCGATCGCGGAGGCCACGGCATCGGCTCCGGCGTCGCCGTTCAGCGCGTAGGTGCCGAGTCCGAGAGCCGGGAGCGCGAAGCCGTTGTGGGCGGTGAAGCGGGGGAGTGCGGTCATGCGGCCAGCGTACGCTGGAGCGATGACGGGAGCGGTGGGCATGGCGCCGGATGACAGGACAGGGCAGGATGCGCTCCGGTGCCCGTGCGGGTCGGGCGACGTGTTCGCCGGCTGCTGCGGCCCTGTGCTCGACGGAGCTCCCGCCCCGACCGCCGAACGACTCATGCGCTCGCGCTACACCGCGTTCTCGCTCGGGAACATCGAGCACCTGCTCGCCTCCTGGCATCCGACGACGCGCCCGGCATCCCTCGATCTCGACGCCGACATGCGGTGGCGCCGACTGGTGATCGTCGATCGGGTCGCGGGCGGCCCGTTCGACCGCGACGGCGTGGTGGAGTTCGCCGCCGCGTGGGAGCAGAACGGTGAGCGCGGAGTGCTCCGGGAGCGCAGCCGGTTCGTGCGGGAGGACCGCCGGTGGCTGTACGTCGACGGCGATGTCGCGTGAGCGAGTAGATTTGAGAGCGTGAACGCCAGCCCGGAACACCAGCGCATCCTTCTCGACGTCGCCGACCTGGACCGCCGCATCGCGCAGGCGGAACGTGCGCGCACCAAGCCCGCGCAGGGCGCCCGCATCACGGAGCTCGTAGCGATCCGTCAGGAGCAGTTGCGCGAACTCACCGCCCTCACCGGCACTCGCGATGATGTGCGCACCGAGCTGACACGGCTCGAGTCCGACGTCGTGCTGGTCGAGCAGCGCCGTGCGCGCGACGCCGATCGCCTCGCGGCCGCCACGAATCCCAAGGAGGCGCAGGCTCTCGAGCACGAGATCGCGAGTCTCACGCGCCGCCAGAGCGACCTCGAAGACGCGCAGCTCGACGTCATGGGCCGCATGGAGGACGCCGACTCCGCGGTGGCCGCGCAGCAGGCTCTCCTCGACACGACCACCTCCGAGGGGTCGGCGCTCACGGCGCAGGCCAAGGCCGATGTCGCGGCCGCCACCGAGCTCGGCGCGCAGCTCGCTCGTGATCGCGATGCGGTCACCGCGACCGTTCCCGCACCGCTGCTCGCGGAGTACACCCGCCGCGCCGCCAACAGCGCGGGCGCCGCCCTGCTCACGCGCGGCACCTGCGAGGGATGCCGCATCGTGCTGCCCGGCACCGACATCGCCGAGATCCGCCGCTCCGCGGAGGACGCCGTCGTGTCGTGCCCCGAGTGCGGCTGCATCCTGGTCCGCACCGAGGAATCCGGACTGTGACCTCCGCGCCGCGAGCGCGCCGACGGTGAGCTCGCGGCGCACCCCTGAGCGGTGGATCGCGCTGGTGCCGGGCCGTTCGGGAGACTGGACGGCCGTCGACCTCGACCCCGCGGGGGAGGAGGCCGGACGCGAACGGATCACCGACGAGGGTCTCGCCGACTGGATCGCCGACCGCGAACGGCAGAGCGCACCGCGCTGGATCATCCGCAGCGCGCGCGAGGTGTATCCGCGCGTCCTCGCGGCGGGTGCGCGTCTGGGTCGTTCCCACGACCTGGTGCTCTGCCACGCGATCCTCCGCGACACGGATGCCGTCGCCCGGCCGCTCGCGCCCTCGGCCGACTGGGTGCGCACCGAGGTCGTCGACGCGGCGCCCTCGCTGTTCGATGCGTTCGATGCGCTGGATCGCGACGACGACGCCGACGCGATCGAGGAGATGCTCGAGCAGTTCCGCCTGCAGCGCCGCGTGATCGACGACGGCGTGGACGGACGTCTCGGTCTGCTCGCATCCGCGGAGTCGGCGGGAGGACTGGTCGCAGAGGAGATGCGTGCGGCGGGGCTCCCGTGGGACGCCGCGATGCACGACGCGATCCTCACGGAGATCCTGGGTGTGCGGCCGGTCGCGGGCGGGATGCCGAGCCGCATGGTCGCGGAGGCGGAGCGCGTGCGCTCGATCCTCGGCGATCCCGGGCTCAATCTCGACAGCCAGCCCAAGCTGCTCCGCGCGTTGCACCGGGTCGGGGTGCAGGTCGAGTCGACGGGGCGCTGGGAGCTCGCCCAGCACGATCACGCCGTCATCGGTCCCCTCGTCGCGTACAAGAAGCTCGCGCGGCTGCTCAGCGCCAACGGATGGGCGTGGCTCGCCGAATGGGTGCGCGACGGGCGTTTCCGACCCGTGTACATCCCCGGCGGCGTGGTCACCGGGCGCTGGGCGTCGGCGGGTGGCGGCGCCCTGCAGATCCCGCGGAACCTGCGCGCGGCCGTGCGCGCAGACGACGGATGGCGGCTGATCGTCGCGGATGTCGCGCAGCTCGAGCCGCGCATGCTCGCGGCGATGGCCGGCGACCGCGCGATGGCGAGGGCCGCTCAGGGCGCCGATCTGTACGCCGGCGTCGTCGCCTCGGGGGCGGTCGCGACGCGCGAGGAGGCGAAGTACGCGGTGCTCGGTGCCATGTACGGTGCGACGACAGGCGACAGCGGTCGTCTCGTGCCGCGGCTGCGCTCGGTGTATCCGCGCGCCATGGCACTCGTCGACGGCGCCGCACGCGTGGGGGAGGACGGCGGCGTCGTGTCGACGTGGCTCGGCCGCTCCTCGCCGCGGCCGTCGATGGAGTGGGAGCGTATGCAGGCGCGCGCGACGGATGCCGACGCCGACCCCGCCGAGGTCGCGGTCGCACGACGGCGCGCCCGCGACTGGGGGCGGTTCACGCGCAACTTCGTGGTGCAGGGGACGGCGGCGGAATGGTCGCTCATCTGGTTGGCCGAGATCCGCCATCGGCTGCAGCAGTTGCCCGAGTCCTCGCATCCGGCCCCGGCATCCGGTCCGTTCGCGGCACGCGCCCACCTCTCGTTCTTCCTGCACGACGAGGTCGTGCTGCACGCCCCGGCCGAGCAGGCGGAGGCAGCGGCCGACGCCGTGCGCGAAGCCGCGGCGGTCGCGACCCGGCGTCTGTTCGGCGACTTCCCGATCGACGTGCCCCTGGATCTGCGCATCGCGGAATCGGCGGAGAAGTAGCGCCCCGTAGACTGGTGGGGCGAATGGGTCGACTGGACGGCCGCGTTGCGGGAGACCGCACCGAGGAACGTCCGGGCTCCACAGGGCAGGACGGTGGGTAACGCCCACCCGGAGCAATCCGCGAGAAAGTGCCACAGAGAGCAGACCGCCCCGCAAGGGGTAAGGGTGAAAGGGTGGTGTAAGAGACCACCGGGGGCCATGGTGACATGGCCCGCCAGGTAAACCTCGTCCGGAGCAAGATCAGACAGAGGATGATGACGCGGCTCGCCGAGTCCTCGGGTAGATCGCTAGAGTGCCACGGCAACGTGTCGCCGAGAGAGATGGCCGTCGAAGGGGCGAAGAACCCCGGAACAGAACCCGGCGTACAGGTCGGCCCATTCGCACCCTTTGGCGAGAACGTCGGATGACGGTCAGGACGACGATCCCTTACGGGTGGTGTCGCCATCCCGGTGCGGCGCCGGTTCGGGCACGAGGTAGAGACCGGACGGAGTGTTCGCCGTCTGGGTGAGCGCTTCGATCCATGCGCGGTTCAGCTCGGGCTGCCGGCTTCCGTGGTACTTGAAGGCGAGAGCGCTGTGGGCGTTGATCCACACCGTGCTCCGGCCGCCGCCCGTACTCATATCGTCTTTCCAGGAGAAGGCGAACGGCTCGCCGCGACGCAGCTTCGATGTGATCACGAGCTGCAGGTGAGTGAGAGCACGGTCTTCGATCTCGACCTTTTGATTGCCTTCGTAGATGAGTCGCCCCACGCCGGTTCCCCTCTGTGGCCACGACACCGCGATGGGTGCAATGCGGGGGATTGCTGCGTGGGTACGGCAAGCCTCTCACCAGCATCCCTCATTTCGGAAAACGGGGCGGGGGCCTTGACGAGGGTCAACCGAACCCTTCGCTAGCCCGACTAGTAACGTGGGTGTCGACGAGTCCGATCCCCCTCGGGCGCGGTAGGGCTCTGCGTCTGAGAATCGTACGTCCGATGCGGCGTGAAGCCACGCATGTTCGTCGGCGATCGCTTACCAGTGTTCGCGCTCGCCCGTCAACGGGAGGCGCCGATCCGGTCGCCGACCTAGGCTGAGAGCACAACGGGCCGCTCTCGTGCCGCCCTTCGTCAGTCGGCCGTCAGTGCACGTGGATTCTCTCGGGTCCGTGCGACCTGCGCGGTAGCGACGAGTGGCCTCTCGGCCCTCTCCCGACTGTCCGGTCCCCCGGAATCGGGTCCGGGGGACCGGAACCCCTGACTTGCCGGACCGGAGGACCCCTTGGAGCACGACGACCGCCCTGACACTCGCGTCCTGTGGGCGTGCGTCGAGGAGGGTTTCCACGTGGGCAGTCGTGACGGCGACTTCCTCGGCTACGTCGACCGGCAGCCCGACGGCGCCTATCGGGCCTTCGACGCCCGCTCCGCGGTGATCGGCGACTTCCCGGGGCTCGCCGATGCGACCGGAGCCGTCTCGGCATCGTCTGAGCGAGACCGCGATGACGACGGGTCGCCCACCGGTGATCTCGAAGGCCTGATCCGATGACCGAGCGGGGCGAGCTGCTCTCCCTGGTCTACACGAGCACGGCCTCCCATCCCCTCCGCGAGACCGCGCTCGAGCATCTGCTGACGGAGTGCCGCCGCCTGAACGGCGAACGCGACATCACCGGGATGCTGCTGCATCGGTCGGGCCGGTTCATCCAGGTCCTGGAGGGGACGCCGGCCGTCGTCCGTGCGCTCGCGGAGCGCATCCGCCACGACAGCAGGCACCACGACATGCGGATCCTCCTGGAAGAGACGATCGCGCACCGTCGGTTCGCGGACTGGTCCATGGGTTACCGGGCTTTCCGCGGCGACCCCGGGCTCGCTCCGGCGGGTTACCGTGACTCGTTCGCCGACCTCGATGCCGGGGCCGATCGCGAGACCGCGGCCCGCGCTCTCGCGGAGCTCACCCTCTGGTTCCGCGTCCGCCGCCCTCAGCGGGCATGAGAACGGTCAGCGCGACGCAGCCCCGCGTTTCGCGATGACGACCTCGACGCCCTTGTTCCGCAGACGCTCGACGTGCGCGCGGTCCGTCCTCGCGTCGACGATCACGGCGTCGAAATCGGTCAGCGGGAGAAGCGCGTGCAGCGCCCGTTGCTCGAACTTGGTGTGATCGGCGAGGAGCACCCGGCGGCTCGCGGCGTCGAACATGGCGCGCTTCACATCGATGGTCTCGAGCGTCTGGTGGTAGGCGATGTCATCGGTGATCGCTGCGGTCGACATGATCGCCAGGTCCGCGTGCATCGCGCTGATGGCGGTCGTCGTGATGCGTCCCATGAACGAGCTGCACCAGTTGTAGTACTGGCCGCCCACGCCGAGCATCGTGATGCCGTTCGCACCCCGGAGCTCCTCCATGATCGTTAGGGTGTGGGTGATGACCGTGAGCGGCCTCTTCGCGCGCAGGTGCGGCACGAGGTGCATGGTGGTCGTCGAGTCGTCGAGCATGACCGCCTGACCGGGCTCGATGAAGTCGAGGGCGGCGAGGGCGATCATCTCCTTCTCGGGAGACTGTCTGTTCGAGCGGTACACGTCGCTCGACTCGACGAGAGACGTCGACATCGCGGTGGCCACACCCCGGCTCTTGCGCAGCAGTCCCCGGCCCTCGAGCTCGTCGAGGTCGCGGTGCACCGTCATGACGCTGATGTCGAACCGTTCGGCGAGCTGCTCGATGCGGATCGATCCCTCGGCCATCACGGCCTCGGTGATCGCGCGCTGTCGCGCCGACTGGCGGCTCTGCCTGAGGCCGTCGCCTGCGGTGTCGTCGCCGTCGAGACTCATCAGCGTCGCCTCCCAGGACTCAGACCCGTGACCGGGATGCCGCCGCGGTCTCTTCGATGATACGGGAGAGCGCGCGTGGATCGTGGGCGAAACGGCCGAGGAACAGGCCGTCGACGCCGTCGCCGAGCGCCGTGAGCGTGCCGTGTCCGGCGCTGCCCCCGTAGATCACGGAGGATGCGCGCAGGCTCCGCTCCGCGCCGAGTCGAGCGCGCAGTGACGCGGTCACGACGCGCACGTGCTCCGACGGGGCCGGACGCCGGGCGCCGATCGCCCATTCGGGCTCGTACGCGACCACGAGCTCGCGTCCGGGCAGCTCCTCGGCGACGGCTGCGAGGGCGTCCTCCAGCTGGCGCACGCAGGATGCGGCGGCGGCATCCGGGCCGACCTCGACGCGTTCGCCCACACAGAACACCGGGATCAGGTCGTTCCGCAGCGCGGCGCGCAGTTTGGCGTGCACCACCGGGGTCGTCTCGCCGAACAGGTTCTTGCGCTCCGCGTGCCCGACCTCGACATACCGGCATCCGATCGCCTTCAGATCGGCACCGCTGACCGCGCCCGTGAACGCTCCGCGGTCGTCGCCGTGCAGGTCCTGGGCGCCGACGTCGACGGGCGTGCCGATGAGTGCCTGCTGGACAGTGGCGAGCGACGGCAGCGACGGCAGCACGAACAGTCGCACGGCGCCGGAACGGATCGCGATGCTGTGTCGAGCGATGTCGGCCACGGCTTCGGCCCAGACTCGGGTCCGTTCGACGTCGAGGTACAGCTTCAGGCTCACCCCGAGGATGCGATGTCGCGGCGCGTCGCGCACGGCCGACCCGGGGTCAGTCACAGCTGCCGGTCTGCTCGTACTCGTCGATGTCGGCGACCTTGCGCGCCGACGCCGACTCCTCGTCGAACACGTAGTCGAGCCATTCGCGGGCGAGGCGCCGCGCGAGCTCGATCCCGACCACGCGCTGCCCGAACGTGAGCACCTGGGCGTTGTTGCTGAGCACGCTGCGCTCGACGCTGAAGCTGTCGTGGGCGGTGACCGCGCGGATGCCGGGGACCTTGTTGGCGGCGATCGCCACGCCGAGCCCGGTGCCGCACACGAGCAGTGCGCGGTCGGCCGCGCCGGCCCTGACCTGCTCCGCGGCGGCGATCGCCACGCGCGGATAGGGTGTGTGGCCCGTGGCGTCGACGCCCACGTCGACGACCGAGACCACGCGGGGATCCGCGCGCAGGTCGGCGAGGAGGATCTCCTTGTACTCGTAGCCCGCGTCGTCCGCACCGACGACGATTCGCCACTGACGGGTCATGACTGCTCCTTCGATCGAGCGGAATCGATGACATCGCCGACGGCGGTCATCGTGAGTGCGAGGGAGAAGGCTCCGGGGTCCGGGGTGCCGAGGCTCTTTTCCATGTGCGGGCGCGCACGCCCCTTCCTCGGCAGCAGGTCGGCAGTCGCATCAGCGGCCGACCTCGCGCTGGCCGCCGCCGCGACCCAGGCCGTCGTCAACCCGATGCCGTCGGCGACCCGCGCGGTGAGCGTGTCGGCGAACGGCACGAGAGCGTCGACCAGCGTCTTGTCGCCGATCTCCGCCCCGCCCATGCGCTGCACGACGGCGCGCGCGGCGTCGACGCCGGCGGCGATCGACGCCGCGGTCGGGGCGATGTCGTCGCCGATCGCGGTGCCTGCTGCCCGCAGGCCTGCGCCCCAGAGCGCGCCGGAGGTGCCCCCGGCCCGGTCGGCCCACGCGTCACCGGCGCTCGTGAGGACGGAGCCTGCCCCCGCGCCGGCCGCGACGGCCGCATCGGCGGCGTCCGCGGCGGCTCGCGCACCGCGCTGCATCCCGATGCCGTGATCGCCGTCTCCGGCGATCGCGTCGAGGCGCCCGAGCTCGTCGACCTCCCGGTCGATCGCATCGCGGATGGCGGCGATCACTCGGGCGACTCCGGGTGCCGCCGCGAGCGACTCCTCCGATGCGACCCCGACCGAGGCGTGGTCTGCGACGTCGTCGTCCGCGACGGCGAGCTCGTCGGCGCCGACGTCGACGCGGCCTTTGCGATAGGCGGGCGAGTACGCCGGCGACGTCCACGCCGCCTCGATCTCGTCGTCGAGCCACACGAGGGTGAGGGAGACGCCCGCCATCTCGAAGCTGGTCGCGTACTCGCCGACCTCGGGCTCGACGATCGTGACGCCACGGGACTCGAGCTCCCTGGCGACCGCGACGTAGACGACGAAGAGCTCCTCGTGCTTCACCGATCCGAGGCCGTTGAGGATCAGGCCGACCCGTGCGCCCTGCACCGTCGCGACGTCGTCGGGCACCTCGTCGAGGAGAGCGGCGACGAGCATGGCGCCCAGGTCGTCGGCGGTCGGCATGGGACGCATGTCGATCCCCGGCTCGCCGTGGATGCCCATCCCGACGGCCATCTGCCCCTCTGGCACCGAGAAGAGCGGAGCATCGGCACCCGGCAGCGTGCATCCCGAGAAGGCGACGCCGAGAGAGCGGGTGCGATCGTTCGCGCGGGTCGCGAGCGCGTGCACGTCGTCGAGTGCGCGTCCCTGCTCGGCGGCCCAGGCCGCGGCGCGGAAGACGACGAGGTCGCCGGCGATCCCGCGTCGCTGGTCACGCCGCGTCGGTGGGGCGCTGTAGATGTCGTCCGTGACGGCGACGGTGCGGCACGGGATGCCCTCGTCGCGCAGACGCTGCTGGGCGGCGTCGAAGTTCAGGACGTCGCCCGCGTAGTTCCCGTAGCTGAGGAGCACCCCGGCATCCGTCGCCACCGAGGTCGCGACCGCGTGCACCTGCTGGCTGCTCGGCGAGGCGAAGATGTTGCCCATGGCCGCCGCGTGTGCCAGGCCGTGTCCGACGAGACCTGCGAAGGCCGGGTAGTGGCCGGAGCCGCCGCCGATGACGACCGCGACCTGTCCGGGAGGTGTGGCGGTTCGTCGGGCGACGCCGCCGGGCACGCGCCGCACGAGGGCGGGGTGCACGGCGACGAAGCCCGCCGCGGACTCGTCGGCGAACGTGGCCGAGTCGGTGAGGAGGTGGTTCATGATCTCTTCCTGTCGGTGGTCGTCGTCGGTGCCGCGGGAGCGAGGCGGTCGCATCCGTCCCGCGGCACCTCGACGAGCCGTCGAGTCCGTCGTGCGGTCAGCCCTCGTAGGTGAACGGGCCGGTCATCTTGTCGACGTTGTCCTTCGTGATGAGGATGCAGTCGAAGGACTGCTTCTCGGTCTCGGGGGCCTCGCCGGTGCGGATGAACTCGTCTGCGAGCTCGACCGCGGTCTTCGAGAACACCGCGACCGGCTGCAGCACGGTGTAGGCGAGCTCGCCCGAGGTGACGGCGTCGATCGCATCCGGGTTGCCGTCGAAGCCGCCCACGATGACGCCGTCGAGCTTGCCGGCCTCCTTCAGCGCGGCGATCGCACCGAGCGCCATCTCGTCGTTTCCGGCGATGACGCCGTTGATGTCGGGGTTGGCCTGCATGAGAGCCTGCGTCTTGTTGCGTCCCTCCGTGCGGTCCCAGTTCGCGACCTCCTCGCCGACCTCGACCAGGTCGGGGTACTGGCTGATCACGGTGGAGAAGCCGTTCGAGCGGGTCTGGGCGTTGTTGTCGGACGGCGCACCGAACAGCTCGATGTAGTTGCCGGCCTCCTGCATCTGGGTGACCCACTCCTGGGCACCGATCGCAGCGCCCTGGGCGTTGTTCGACACGAGCTGCGCCTTCGCGAGCCCCGCCTCGTTGATCTCCGCGTTCACGAGGAACACGGGGATGTTCGCCGCGTTCGCCTTCTTCACGGCGGCGATCGAGCCGTCGGCGTTCGCGGGATCGAGGATGATCGCGACCGACTTGTTCGAGATCGCCGTGTCGATCAGGGTGTTCTCGGTGTTGGTGTCGCCCTTGTGGGCGCCCACCACGGCCTCGTACCCGAGCTCCTTCGCCGTCGCCTCGGCCACGTCGCCCTCGGTCTTCCAGTACGGGTTGGCCGGGTCGTTGACGATGATCGTGATGAGGCCGCCGCCGTCGCCGCCGCCGTCTCCGCCGGACGCGGAACCCGAGCCGCCGGCGCACGCGGTGAGGCCGAAGACGAGTGCACCTGCCGCCGCCAGCGCGACGAGAGCCTTTCTGCGCATCATGAGATGTATGTCCTTCCAGGGTGTTCGGCAGCGTTCATCGATGCCGAGAGGGGATCGGAGACGGTCCGAGGCCGTTGGACGTGAGCTCAGGACGGGACGGCGGGTGCCGTGGTGTCCTGATCGGACGTCCGGGACGTCGCCGCCGGAGCGGCAGGGGTGGACGAGGCAGGGGCTTTCCGCCGCCGTCCGTACTGAAGCGTGTTGAGGAGCACGGCCACCACGATCACGGCGCCCATGAAGACCATCTGCCAGTAGGCCGAGACGCCGACGATCACGAGGCCGTCGGCGAGGAAGCCGATCACGAAGGCGCCGAGCAGGGTGCCGCGGATGCTCCCGCGACCGCCCGTGAGCGCCGCGCCGCCGATGACGACGGCCGCGATCGCCGTGAGCTCGTAGGTGTTGCCGGCGGTGGGGCTGGCACTCGTGAGCGTGGAGGCGAGGATGAGGCCGGCGATCGAGGCGCACACGCCCGACACGACGTACACCCAGATCTTGACCGCCCGCACCGGGACGCCCGAGAGCTCGGCGGCCCGCTCGTTGCCGCCCGACGCGTACAGCCAGCGTCCGAACCGCGTGCGACCGAGCGTGAATCCGAGGATCAGCGCCACGACGCCCATGATGATCACGCCGATCGGCACACCGAGGATGCGGTTGAATCCGAGCCAGTCGAATCCGCTGTTGCCGAGGGCGGGGTCTCCGGCGAGATCGTTGATCGTGAGACCGTTCGTCATGAGCAGGGCGAGTCCGCGGACGACGTAGAGCATGCCGAGCGTCGCGACGAACGGTGCGACCTTGAACTTCGAGACCAGCACGCCGTTCACGAGTCCGACCAGAGCGCCGACGCCGCAGGACAGCAGCACCACGACGGGCACGCTCGGGAACAGCATCACGCCGAACAGGTTGATCGGCACGCCCTGGAGCAGGAAGCCGGCGATCACGGCCGAGAAGCCGAGCGTCGATCCGACCGACAGATCGATGCCGCCGTTGAGGATCACGAGCAGCATCCCCATGCCGAGCAGGGCGTACACGGCCACGTGCGAGGCCATGATCAGCACGTTCTCGGTCGTGAGGTAGTTGGGGGAGAGGATCGAGAACACCACGATGATGAGGATCAGTGCGAGGAAGGCGCGCCCTTCGAGCAGCAGCTTCGCGATCGAGAACCTCTTCCGGTTCTCGAGGATCGTGGTGGTTGTGGTCGTCGTCATTGTCGAACCCTTCCTGGGATCAGGCCGCCACGGCTTCGCCGGAGGCGGCCATGATCATGTCTTTGGTGGCGTCGGGTCCGAACTCCGCGGAGATCCGGCCCCGGCGCATCACGATGATGCGGTGGGCGATGCTCAGGCATTCGCCGACCTCGGAGGTCGAGTACACGACCGCGAGGCCCTGCCGCGCGCGATCGGCGAGCAGTCGGAACACCTCGCCCTTCGCGCCGACGTCGATGCCGCGACTCGGCTCGTCGAGCAGCATCACACGGGGGTCGGTCGCGATGATCTTTCCGATCACGACCTTCTGCTGGTTGCCGCCGGAGAGCGCACCGATCGCGAGGTCGGGACCCGGTGTCTTGACCGTGACCGCCGAGATGAGCGACGTGGCGCGCGTCTTCTCGATGCGTCGTGAGAGCACCCCGCGGCGCAACGAGCGATCGATGCTCGCGAGCGTCAGGTTGGTGCCGACGTCGAAGGTCTGCACGAGGCCGTCGCGCTGGCGATCCTCGGGCACGAGGCCGATGCCGGCGGCGATGCGTTCGGCGATCGAGTCCGACAGCACCGAGCGCCCGTCGAGGAGGATGTCGCCCGACGCCACCGGTCCCTTGCCCGCCACGGCCTCGAGCAGCTCGGTGCGACCCGCTCCCATCAGCCCGTAGATGCACACGATCTCGCCGGCGTGGACGTCGAGGCTCAGCCCCGACACGATCGACCGCTCGGGATTCTCGGGGTCGACGACCACGAGGTCCTGCACGCGGAGCGCGACGTCTCCGAACTCGTAGCCCTCGGGCGGGGAGCCCAGGTCGAAGCCGTCGCCGACCATGTGGCGCACGATCCACTCCACGTCGATCTCGCCCCGCTCTCCGCGAGCCGTCATGACGCCGTCCCGCAGCACCACGGCGTGGTCCGTGACCTCCAGAGCCTCTTCCAGATGGTGCGAGATGTAGACGATCGCGACGCCGCGGGCGAGCAGGTCGCGGATGACTCCGAAGAGCACCTCGACCTCGGCCGCCGCGAGCGCCGACGTCGGCTCGTCCATGATCAGGATCCGCGAGTTCACGGAGAGCGCTCGGGCGATCTCGATGATCTGCTGCTGTCCGACGCGGAGGTCGGCGACCAGAGTGGCCGGATCGATCGGCAGCTCGAGGTCGTCGAGGAGCGCGCGGGCCTGGCGGGTCTCCTCGGCGTAGTCGACGCCGAACGGACCGCTGATCTCCCGCCCCATGAAGATGTTGTCGCGCACAGAGAGGTTGGGCGCGAGACTCAGCTCCTGGTGGATGATCGAGATCCCGCGGTCTCGGGCGTCGTTCGTCGAACCGAACGCGACGGGGACCCCGTCGAGCACGATCTCCCCGGACGTGGGCTGCTCGACCCCGGACAGGATCTTCATGAGCGTCGACTTGCCGGCGCCGTTCTCTCCGAACAGCGTCGTCACCGTGCCCTTGCGGATCGCGAAGTTCACGCCCTTCAGTGCCCGCGTGCCCCCGTAGGTCTTCACGATGTCGCGGGCTTCGAGCACGACGTCGTCGATGTTCTGCGTCTCGCTCATCGGACGGTCAACTCCACGGGGGTGACGAGCCAACCGGTCGGGTTGACCAGGGTGAACGCGCCGGTGACCTCGATGGTCGTGCCGGTCAGCGCGGCGGTGTCGATGTCGGCGAGCACCTGGTTCTTGAGCTCGTCGTTCAGCGCCGCGGCGGCGTTCTGGTACTCGATCTGGTTCGTGAACTGCCCGAACGTGATGTCGCCGGTGGCGTCGCGCAGCTCGGTGCCGTTGATCGCGGGGCCGGTCTGCACTCGGATGAGAAGGTCTGCCGGCACGCCCTCGACGGCCACCTCGTAGATCCCGGATGCTCCTTCGCCGACCACGCCGGTGAACGAGACGCTGTACACGGGGCCGCCAGAGCTCTGGACGGCGTATTCGGCCGCCGCTGCCTCGGGGTCGGCGGCGATGGCCTCGGCCAGGGTGGCCGCGTCGACCGCGCGCTCGCTCACGCCGTCCTGCACGGTCGGGAAGTTCTCGGCGCCGAACGTGGCCGGATCGAAGGCCACAGTGCCCTGCACGAGCGGGTCGTCGCTGGGGACGACCTTGGTGCCGAGCACGAGGCCGAGCGCGACGAGCACGCCCACCCCGATCCAGATCGCGCGGCGGGCTCCGACGGCCGACGTCACCGCAGCACCCGCGACTCGGTGTCGTGCGGACGGATCTGCAGCTTGCGTCCCTCGCCCTTGCGGAACATCTCCAGTGCCTCGGAGTAGTCGTCCATCGTGAAGGAGTGGCTGATCATCGCGGTCGCGTTGATCGCGCCGGCCTCGAACATCTCCACGGCCCGGCCGAAGGAGTTGAGCACGGCCATGGTGCCGACGATCGAGATCTCGTCGCGGTAGACGCGGAACGGGGAGAACTGCGCGGTGCGGTCCGCGGGGGCGACGCCGAAGTCCTGGAAGAAGCCGGCGGGCTTGACCCGGGTGAGCGCATCCTCGATCGCGCGGATGTTGCCGGTGCAGTCGATCACGACGTCCCACTTCTCGCGGGATGCGTGGTCGGCCGAGGTGTAGCGCAGCGGGATGCCGCACTCGGCGGCGGTCTCCAGTCGCGCCTCGTTGAGGTCGACGATCGTGACGCTGGCGGCTCCTGCGCGGCCCGCGAGTTGCGCCATGAGGAGCCCCATGGTCCCGGCGCCGTACACGAGCACGTGGTCTCCGAGACGGCGGGGGAGCACATCCCATCCGCGGATCGCGCACGCGAGCGGCTCGATCAGCGCGGCCTCGTAGAGGTCGGTGTCCGGCTTCAACCGATAGACGTTGGACGCCGGCGCGGTGAAGTACTCCTGAGAAGCTCCGTCGGAGGCGACGACGCCGAGACCGTTCCAGAACCGGCAGAGGTTCGCGTGCCCGTTGAGACAGAACTCGCACTCGCCGCACGTGGTGCTGGGATTGATCGCGACGTGGTCTCCGACCTGGAAGTCGAACACTCCCGCGTTGACGTCTTCGCCGAGCGCGACGATCGTGCCGGTCGCCTCGTGTCCGGGGACGAGCGGGAAGACGGTGCCTTCGAACTCCCCGTCGAAGACGTGGGTGTCGGTGCCGCAGATGCCCACCGCTGCGGTGCGGATGAGGATCTCCTTGTAGCCGGGCTCCGGCATCGGACGATCCTCGAGAGCGAGTTCGCCCTCTGACGTGAATACAACTGCGCGCATCATTGCTCCCGTAGTCGAGCACTCGAGCCGACGGTGGCTCGTGTGATATTGACTGTTAGATTGACACGATCTCACGTGAAAAGCAACAGGGAATTATCACAAGATGTACACGGAGGGCCCCGTCGGATCGACGGGGCCCTCGGAGACGGGTGCGGTGCGGTGGCTGTCAGTCGCCGGCGAGCGACGCAGCGCCGATGATGCCCGAGTTGTTGCGGTGGATCGCCGGGACGATCGGCGTCTTGAGGTCGAGGAGCGGGAGGAAGTCGCCCGCATTCTTCGACACGCCGCCGCCCACGACGAACAGGTCGGGGCTGAACAGGAACTCGATGTGCGAGTAGAACTCCTGCAGGCGCTCGGCCCACTCGGACCAGCTCAGGTTCTCGCGCTCGCGCGCCGACGTCGCCGCGTACGTCTCGACCGACTCGTACTCGCGGAAGTTGAGGTGGCCGAGCTCGGTGTTGGGCAGGAGGACGCCGTCGTAGAGGAACGCCGAGCCGATGCCCGTGCCGAGCGTCGTGAGCAGCGTGAAGCCGAGCACATCCCGGGCGGCGCCGTGACGGGCCTCGGCCACGCCCGCGGCATCCGCGTCGTTCACGAACACGATGTTGCGACCCAGTCCGTCGCGGAAGAAGCGCTCGGCGTCGAACCCGATCCACTCCTTCGACACGTTGGCGGCCGAGAGGGTCTTCCCGCGCTTCACGATCGCCGGGAACGCGACGCCCAGCGGCAGCGTGGACTCGTGCACGTCGAGCGTCTTCAGGACGGTCTGCACCGCCTGCAGGACGTCCTGCGGAGAGGCGCCCTCCGGAGTGGGTACGCGCACCCGGTCGGAGGCCATGGTGCCGTGCTCGAGGTCGACGATGCCTGCCTTGATTCCCGTGCCGCCGATGTCGACGCCGATCGCTTTTGCCATGCTCGATAGCTTAGCGACCGAGCTTCTCGCCGATAGGATCGATGACACCACGTGATGAAGGGGGTCGGCCATGTCGAACGGCGACGAGAAGTACTGGTACAACGTGAATACCAAGCAGGTCGAGTTCGGGATGATCTCGCCGTCGGCGGATCGCGTCGGGCCCTTCGACACCGAGGCCGAGGCCGCTCACGCGCCCGAGAAGCTGCAGGAGCGCGCACGCGCCTGGGCGGACGAGGACGCCGCCGAGGACGGCTGGGACGCCGGCATCGCGAAGGACTCCGAGTAAACGTGGACAAGCAGAGGGATTTCGTCCTCCGGACGATCGAGGAGCGCGGCGTCAAGTTCGTGCGGCTGTGGTTCACCGACGTGATCGGCACCCTGAAGTCGGTCGCGATCGCGCCCGCCGAGGTCGAGGGGGCCTTCGCCGAGGGCATCGGCTTCGACGGCTCGGCGATCGAGGGACTCACGCGCAGCTACGAGTCCGACCTGCTCGCGCAGCCGGACCCCACCACGTTCCAGACCCTGCCGTGGCGTGGCGAGATCGACCCCACCGCCCGCATGTTCTGCGACATCACGACCCCCGACGGCCGTCCCGCCGTGTCCGATCCCCGGCACGTTCTCAAGCGCACTCTCGCGAAGGCGGCGGATGCCGGGTTCACGTTCTACACGCATCCCGAGATCGAGTTCTATCTGCTCAAGTCCTCGTCGTTCGGACCCGACGGCCCGGTGCCGGTCGACTCGGCCGGCTACTTCGACAACGTCCCCGGCGGCACGGCGCACGACTTCCGCCGCCGCTCGGTGCGGATGCTGGAAGACCTCGGCATCTCCGTCGAATTCAGCCACCACGAGGGCGGCCCCGGCCAGAACGAGATCGATCTGCGCTACGCCGACGCTCTCACCATGGCCGACAACGTCATGACGTTCCGCACCGTGATCAAGGAGGTGGCGATCGAGCAGGGCGTCTATGCGACGTTCATGCCCAAGCCGCTGAGCGGGCACCCTGGTAGCGGGATGCACACGCACATGTCGCTGTTCGAGGGCGAGCGCAACGCGTTCTACGAGGAGGGCGCGAAGTACCAGCTGTCGAAGACGGGCCGCCACTTCATCGCCGGGCTGCTCAAGCATGCGAACGAGATGGCGGCGGTCACGAACCAGTTCGTCAACTCCTACAAGCGCCTGTGGGGCGGCGACGAGGCTCCGAGCTTCGTGACCTGGGGGCACAACAACCGCTCCGCTCTCGTGCGGGTGCCCATGTACAAGCCGAACAAGGGCGGTTCGTCGCGGGTCGAGTACCGTGCCCTGGATTCGGCGGCGAACCCGTACCTCGCGTACGCGCTCATGCTCGCCGCCGGCCTCAAGGGCATCGAGGAGGAGTACGAACTCCCGCCCGAGGCCGAGGACAACGTGTGGTCGCTCAGCGACGCCGAGCGCCGTGCGCTGGGCTACGCGGCTCTGCCCGCGAGCCTCGACCACGCGCTCGAGTACATGGAGGGGTCGGAGCTCGTCGCCGAGACCCTGGGCGAGTCGGTCTTCAACTACGTGCTGCTCAACAAGCGCAAGGAGTGGGAGGCCTACCGCGGCCAGGTCACGCCGCTGGAGCTGAAGAACAACCTCGAGCTGCTCTGAGCGTCGCGCATGGCCCGTTCGGACGACTCCGTCTCCCTCTCCGCGCTGGCCAGGCTCGGCTTCACCGAGCTGAGCGCGGCGTCCGCTGAGCTAGCCGAACTCGCCGAGCTCGTCGGCGTGGATCGCTCCACGCTCGTGGCCGGGGCGGTCGCGGCCGATCCCGACGCGGCGGTCGAAGGGATGCTGCGCGTCGCCCGACGTGACCCGGCGCCGCTCGCGGCGCTGATCCGCGACGCGTCGGCGCGAGCGCGAGTGTGGAGGGTGTTCGGGGCGTCCGACGGTTTCGCAGACTATTTCCTGCGGCACCCCGAAGAGCTCCCGGTGCTCGGTGTCGAGCTGGACGAACTGCCGACGCCCGGTCAACTGCGCGACCGTCTGCTCGCAGCGGTCGACGCACACGATGGCGTCGCGGCGGCCGGCGACGACGCATCGATCGTCGCGCTGCGCGTCGCCTACCGCCGCGAGCTCGCGGCGATCGCGGCATTCGATCTGAGTGCGCACAACCCGGTCATGATCGTCGGCGATGTCGCCGCGGCCCTCGCCGACATCGCGGGTGCAGCGCTCGAAGCCTCGCTCGCCGTGGCGCGACGTCGGCTCTCCGACACTCTGGACGAGCACCAGGTCGCCGCGACGCGGTTGGCAATCATCGGCATGGGCAAGTCGGGCGCGCGCGAACTCAACTACGTGAGCGACGTCGACGTGATCTTCGTCGGGGGCACCGTCGACGAGGACGCCGTGTCCGAGGCGAAGGCGATCGACATCGCCACACGCCTCGCGCGCGAGACCATGCGCGGGCTCAGCGGGATCGAGGTCGAACCGCCGCTGTGGGAGGTCGATGCGGCACTGCGACCCGAGGGCAAGCAGGGCGCCCTCGTGCGCTCCCTCGCGTCGCACGTCGCGTACTACGACCGGTGGGCGAAGAGCTGGGAGTTCCAGGCCCTGTTGAAGGCACGGCCGCTCGCCGGCGATCCCGACCTGGGCGCCGAGTACATCGCGGCTCTGCAGCCCAAGGTCTTCTCGAGCGCTGCGCGCGAGAACTTCGTCGACAGCGTGCAGCGCATGCGCGAACGGGTCATGGAGTACATCGACCCCGAAGACGCCCCGTATCAGCTCAAGCTCGGCGCCGGCGGGCTCCGCGACATCGAGTTCACGGTGCAGCTGCTCCAGCTCGTGCACGGGCTCACGGACGAACGGCTCCGTACCCGGGGTACGCTCGAGAGCATCGACGCGCTCGTCGCGGGCGGGTACATCGGGCGTGCGGAGGCCGGCACCTTCGCGGACGACTACCGGATCCTCCGACTCATGGAGCACCGTCTGCAGCTGCGCGAGTTGAGTCGCACGCACCTGATGCCGCGCACTCCGGCAGGGCTCCGGGTGCTCGCCCGCGGCTCTGGTCTCGCCGACTCCGCAGAGGCCATCTGGGCGCGCTGGGAGGGGGTGCGACGCGAGGTGCGCGACATCCACACCCGGTTGTTCTATCGGCCGCTGCTCAGCGCCGTGGCGGCGCTCCCCGAAGACGAACGCACGCTGTCGACGGCCCAGGCGCACGACCGGCTCATGGCCATCGGTTTCCGTGACCCCGCAGGTGCTCTCCGTCACATCGGCGCGCTCACCACGGGGCTGAGCCGCAAGGCGACGATCCAGCGGCATCTCATGCCCGTCATGGTCAAGTGGTTCGCCGACGGCAGCGACCCCGACTACGCGCTGCTGGCGTTCCGTCGCATCAGCGAGAGACTCGGCGACACGCCGTGGTTCCTGCGCATGCTGCGCGACTCCTCCGGCGCCGCCGAGAGCCTGACCCGACTCCTGTCGTCATCGCGCTACGTCGGCGAGCTCATGGAGTGGATCCCCGAATCGGTCGCGTGGCTCGACAGCAGCGATCTGCTGCGCCCGCGCAGCGGGGCGGCGCTCGATGAGGAGGCGCGGGCTATCCAGACCAGGCACGCCGACATCGCCGACGCGCTGCAGGCGGTACGCGCGCTGCGCCGCCGCGAACTGCTGCGCACCGCGATGGGCGGAGTGCTCGACGTGCTCACGATCGAGCAGGTCGCGACCTCCCTCACCGAGATCACGGATGCCGCGATCCAGGCGGCGCTCCGCGCCGTGCGCCGCGAGATCGTGACCGCGGAGGACGACGCCCTCGACTTCGCCGTGATCGGCATGGGCCGGTACGGCGGCGCGGAGCTCGGTTTCGGCTCCGACGCCGACATCCTCTATGTCTACGACGCGAACGGCGTCGACCCTCAGCGGGCGCAGAGCCTCGCCACGAAGATGGTCGCCGGACTCCGTGAGCATCTCACCGATCATCGGGTGCCGCTCGATCTCGATGCCGATCTCCGGCCCGAAGGACGCAACGGTCCCGTCGTGCGCACATTGCAGGCATACGCCGAGTACTACCGGCGCTGGTCGCTGTCGTGGGAGGCCCAGGCGCTTCTGCGAGCCCGTGGAGTCGCGGGGAGCGCGACGCTGATCGCGGCGTTCACGGAGCTCGCCGACAGCATCCGCTACCCGGCGTCGATCGACGAGCAGGGCGCGCGCGAGATCAAGCGCATCAAGGCGCGGGTCGAGGGGGAGAGGCTGCCGCAGGGGGTGGACCCACGCCGCCACCTGAAACTCGGGCCGGGAACGCTCAGCGACGTCGAATGGCTGGTGCAGCTCATCCAGCTGCAGCATGCCCATCGGGTGCCCGAGCTCCGCACGACGTCGACGATCACCGCCCTCGATGCCGCGGTCGCCGCCGACCTGATCCCCGAGGACGCAGCCGAGTTGCTCCGCGCCGCGTGGCTGCTGTCGAGCCGTCTGCGCTCGGCGATCACGTTGTTCACGGGGCGCACGAGCGACATGCTGCCGACCGACCCTCGCGAGCTCGACGCGATCGGCCGTCTGCTCGGATACCCGGACAGATCGGCGAGCGAGCTCGAAGACGACTACCTCGGCGTGACCCGTCGGGCGCGTCGCGCGTTCGAGCAGCTCTTCTACGGCTGAGCCCCTGCGGCGCGCGGGACGGTGATCGAGTTGCCAATCGGACGGGTTTGCAACAGGCTGACCTCATGACGATCTCGAAGCTCGGTGTGATCTGGAACCCCTCGAAGTCCGACGAGGAGAAGCTGCGTTCCGACGTCGCGGCGGTCTTCGGAGATGCCGCCGACGCTCCCGACATCGAGTGGTGGGAGACGAGCCCGGACGACCCCGGTCGCGGCATGGCGGAGAAGGCCGTCGATGCAGGGTGCGAGGTGGTCGTGACCGTCGGCGGCGACGGCACCGTCCGTGCGGTCGCCGAAGCCCTGGCGGGGACGGATGCCGCGCTCGGCATCGTTCCGAAGGGCACCGGCAACCTGCTCGCCCGCAACCTCGAGGTGCCGCTCAACGACGTCCCCGCGGCGCTCCGCCGCGTGCGCGACGGCGAGACCCGCACGATCGACATGGGGTGGGTCGAGCGCGACGGCGAGGAGCACGCGTTCGTCGTGATGGTGGGCTTCGGCATCGATGCGCAGATGCTCGTCGAGACCGACGACGACCTCAAGAGCAAGGCCGGATGGCTCGCGTACGTCGAGGCCATGGGCCGTGCGGTGGCGGGCACGGAGATGACCGACATCACGTTGACCCTCGACGACAACGAGGGCCAGGAGCTGCGCGGACACACGATGCTGATCGGCAACTGCGGCATGGTGCAGGGCGGCATCCGCCTGCTCCCGGACGCCGTGATCGACGACGGACAGCTCGACATGCTGCTGGTGAGCGCCGACGGACCGCTGCAGTGGCTCGACACCGTGCGCTCGTTCGTGTGGGAGAACGGCATCCGTCGTCTGCTCGGTGCGGTCGACAAGGCCGTGAGCACGGACTCGACGACTCACGTGGCCGCCGAGCGGATCGCTGTCGCGCTGTCCGAGCCGCGCATGTTCGAGATCGACGGCGAAGAGGTCGGCGAGGTGTCGGAGTTCGCCGTGCGGGTTCAGCGGGCAGCTCTCAACGTGCGCTGAGCTCTCCGGGCGGGACCACCTTGCCGTCCTGCTTCGGGAAGACGACCTTCTGCACGATGATGATGATGCTCGCAGCGACCGGGATCGCGACGAGCGCGCCGAGGATGCCGCCGAGCGCGCCACCCGCGACCGCTGCGATCACGACGAGTGCGCCGGGCACAGCGACGGCCTTGTTCATGATGCGCGGCGACAGCACGTATGCCTCCACCTGCATGTACACGAGGTAGTAGATGAAGGCGATCAGCGCCGTCACGGGACTCACGATCAGGCAGATCAGCGAGTTGATGATCGATGCGGTCAGAGTGCCGACGAGCGGGATCATCGATCCGATGAACGCGATGAGCGCGAGCAGGGCCGGAACCGGGGCCCCGATGATGCTGAGCATGATCAGGCTCAGGATGCCGTTGATGGCGGCGAGGCTCGCCTGTCCCATCACGTAGCGGCCGACGGCCCCGGAGACGTCTTCCAGCAGTCCGCCGAAGGTCTCGCGCTGGTAGGCGGGGACGAAGCGCGTGGCGACCTTCTTCATGCTGCGCAGCGACGCCATGAAGTACAGGGTGAGGATCAGCACGATCGTGACGCCGGTGAAGCCGCCGGCGATCCCGGCGCCGACCGCGAACACGCCGCCGCTGATGTTGAGGATGTTGCCCGGATCCTGGATGAACGACAGGACGCCCTGCGCGGCGTCGTCGAACGTCGATCCGAACTGCTCGCTCACATCCTTGAACCAGGCGCTGGCCATGAAGTCCTGGACCATCTTCGGTCCGTCCTTGATGAGGTTCGTGATCTGCTCGACGAGGATCGGGACGATCGCCAGCAGGATGCCGGCGAAGGCGAGCAGCACGACCGCGACCACGATCGCGACGGCGGCGCCGCGAGGAAGCTTCTTCTCGATCCAGGTGACGATCGGATCGAGGCCGAGGGCGAGGAAGATCGCGACCCCGATGTAGACCAGCACGGTCGCGAGCTGGTCGACGATCCCGCCGATCACCAGTGCGACGAGAACGCCGAGCGCACCGAGGAGGCCGTACATGAATGGGTTGATGCGGGCGATGGCCGCCGCCGCGGTCTTCGGCTGGTGCTGCTGCGTCTCCGCTGCCGCCACCCGCGCCTTGATCGTCTTCCGACGCATGATGCCCTCCCTGAATCCATCCGACCTCTCAGTTGACCACCGAGGCCGGGTGCGGTCAAGCGAGGCGCGCCGGGCTGGCGGCCGGGAGCGCCGAGTGGTAGGCGATGTCGGTGCCGTGTGCGAGTCTCTGGTGATGGAGACGCTCACGCTTCGACCCTGGTCCGATGACGACCTGCCGATGCTCCGTGCCGCCAACAGTGCGGCCATGACGGCGCATCTGAACGGCCCCGAGAGCGCGCAGCAGGTCGACGAGCGTCACGCGCGCTACCTGGGACTCGTCGATCCCGCCGAGGCGCGGATGCTCGTGATCGACGATGCCGAGGGTCAGGCTCTCGGCGCGATCGGCTACTGGGCGGTCGAGTGGCGAGGTGAGCCGGCGTTCGAGACCGGGTGGTTCGTTCTCCCGCAGGCCCAGGGCAGAGGAGTGGCGTCTGCGGCCCTGGCGCTGCTGATCGACATCGCACGAGAGCATCGCGGAGCCCGCCGGCACCTGGTCGCGTTCCCGGGGGTCGACAATGCGGCATCCAACGGAGTCTGCCGTCGCAACGGTTTCCAGCTTGTCGGGTCGTTCGAGGAGCAGTTCCGCGGCGCCGATCTCGCCGTCAACGAATGGGCCCTCGATCTCGGGGCGGCCGACGCCTGACGCCATCGCGAAGTGCGGCGTATCGCAGTCGCGGACGATCGGCCCTTGCTGACCCCGGCACCGGCGACTCCGTGGCCCGCGCGTGCACCGTGGTGCCGCCATCGTCCAGCTCCGTCGAGAGCCGGTCGGCTTTCGCGGCGACGAACCCGGCTTGGCGGCGGCGGCCGACCCAGACTCCGAGCAGAACGCCTCCGAGCGTGAACACATGCAGGACGAGCGTCCCGAGGTAGATCGGGATCGCGTCCGCAGCCCCCAGGGAGATCAGCGTGATGGTCAGGATGAAGATTCTCGCGGCGATCATTCCGGCGACAGCCATTGACGCCATCGCGTACGGTCGAGGCCCGAGATAGTGGCTCGCGTAGACCGACATCGCGAACGCCGCGGCGACCACGAGAGCGACCCCGGTCCACAGCAGCACAGCCGATCCCTTGGCACCCGCGACAGTGGCCACGGCCACGCCGATGAGAGAATCGCACGCGAGGATCGCGACTCCGAGCAGCACCACGGCGAGTGACACGGGTCTGCGAAGTTCCCCGCGACGCAGGCGCGCAAGATCCGCAGTCCTATCCCGTCGCCGTCTCCCGGTCGAGAGACCGATCACCGCGGGAATGGCTGTCGTCGCGCTGCCGGCCACGGCTGTGACGGTCTCGGGAAGCTTCAGCAGCGAGAACACGACCGTGACCACGATGCCCGCCGCGATCGCGATGAGCGCGAGGACATGGGTCGTACGGTTGTCTGCGATGCTGGCCGAGTCTGCCACCGCGCTCACCCCCAGTGATGATGAGCAATGGTCGACCCGTCAGCGCACGGCTGTCAAGAGGCGGGATGCCGGCGGGGCGCGTCAGGCCTGCTTGCGGCTCGCGATCGCCGCGGTGAGTCGCTCGACGTCCGCCGGGTCGGCGTCGCGGGCGAGGGCGACGTAGTGATCCATGACGTCCGGGCGGTAGCGCACCGGCAGAGTCTGTCCCGCAGCGAGCCGCGTGAGATCGGTGATGGTGAAGGCCTCGTCGGCGATGCCGCGGAACGAGACGCCGTCGGCCGTCTCCACGTCGAGCATCAGTATGACGCGGGGGTTGTCATTGACCTCGCGCCAGTCGACGACCACGCCGAGCGCGAGCACCCCCGAGCGCAGTTCCGTGATGCGTGTGCGTGCGGCGCGGCTCAGGAGCGGGTTCGGGGCGATTCCGGGGAAAGCAGGTCCGACGCCGAGTGCTTCCCGACTCAGGTCGGGGCGGAGCTGTTCCATCATCGCGTCGAGCGTGCGTCGCCTCTTGCCACCGAACATCCCGGATCCTCCCGTCGGTGCCGGGCTCGTCCCCGGCGCATCACGGTGATTCTACGGCCGAGCCCGGAGCCGCATACGCGAACGTGCCCCCGGAGCAGAGGCTCCGGGGGCACGTGTCGGCTGTCGGTCAGACGCCGAAGTACAGCTCGTACTCGAACGGGTGCGGGCGCTGGGCCATCGGCAGGATCTCGTTCTCGTACTTGTAGGAGATCCAGGTCTCGATGAGCTCCTCGGTGAACACGCCGCCCTCGAGGAGGAAGGCGTGGTCCTCGCGCAGGGCCTCGAGCGAGTCCAGCAGGGAGTTCGGCACCTGCGGGATGTTCTTGGCCTCCTCCGGCGGAAGCTCGTAGAGGTCCTTGTCGACGGGCTCGTGCGGCTCGATGCGGTTCTTGATGCCGTCGAGGCCGGCCATGAGCTGCGCGGCGAAGGCGAGGTACGGGTTGCCCGAGGCGTCGGGAGCGCGGAACTCGATGCGCTTGGCCTTGGGGTTGGAACCCGTGATCGGGATGCGGATCGCAGCCGAGCGGTTACCGGCCGAGTAGACCAGGTTGACCGGAGCCTCGAAGCCCTTGACCAGACGGTGGTAGCTGTTCAGCGTCGGGTTCGTGAAGGCCAGCAGCGCCGGCGCGTGCGCCAGGATGCCGCCGATGTACCAGCGCGCGATGTCGCTGAGCTGGCCGTAGCCGGCCTCGTCGTAGAACAGCGGCTTGCCGTCGTTCCAGAGCGACTGGTGGGTGTGCATGCCCGAGCCGTTGTCGCCGTACAGCGGCTTCGGCATGAAGGTGGCGACCTTGCCCCACTCCTCGGCGGTGTTCTTGACGATGTACTTGAACTTCAGGATGTCGTCCGCCGAGTGCACCATGGTGTCGAAGCGGTAGTTGATCTCCTGCTGACCGGCGGTGCCGACCTCGTGGTGCGAGCGCTCGAGAGTGAAGCCGGCGTCGATGAGCTTCAGCGTGATGTCGTCGCGCAGGTCAGCGGTCTTGTCGACCGGGCTGACGGGGAAGTAGCCGCCCTTGTACGGGGTCTTGTTGGCGAGGTTTCCGCCCTCCTCCTCGCGACCGGTGTTCCACGCGGCCTCCTCGGAGTCGACCTTGTAGAAGCTCTCACCCGACGTGACCGAGTAGCGGACGTCGTCGAAGATGTAGAACTCTGCCTCGGGGGCGAAGTACGCGGTGTCGGCGATGCCGGTCGAGGCGAGGTACTTCTCGGCCTTCTTGGCGACCTGACGCGGGTCCTTCGAGTAGATCTCACCCGTGCGCGGGTTGTAGATGTCGAAGATCATCACGAGGGTGCTCGCCTCGCGGAAGGGGTCGATGTAGGCCGTGGTGACATCCGGGATCAGCTGCATGTCCGACTCGTGGATGCTGGCGAAACCACGGATCGAGGAGCCGTCGAACAGCTGGCCGTCCGTGAAGAAGTCCTCGTCGACGGTCGCTGCGGGGATGTTGAAGTGCTGCTGCACACCCGGGAGGTCGGTGAACCGGATGTCAAGGAACTTGACGTCGTTCTCCTTGATGTAGGCGAGCACCTCGGACGAATCTTTGAACATGAAAAGCTCCTGGATTGCGGATCGATGGCTTCACGGCCATTCTGCACAGTACGGCCGGGGCGTTACTCCACGGTATCCGCTTTGTTTCGGGCATGTTACGCGCCGGTAGGGTTGATGTGTGACGGATGCTGTGAACACGTACCCCGGTGAACGACTCGGAATGCCGCAGACCGGGGCCGGCAGCATCGCCCGCCCCGGCCGCCGGATCGGCGCCCTGCTGATCGACTACGTCGCGGCGACGATCATCGCCACGGGCTTCCTCGGCTTCGATCAGTTCGCGCTCCCGTCGGAGGCCGGTCTCACGCAGTTCGCGCCGATGGCGGTGTTCGCGCTCCTGCAGATCCTGTTCATCCCGACCGCGGGCGGAAGCCCAGGGCACCGCATCCTCGGCATGCGCGTGGTGCGGCTCGGCGGGGGATGGGTGGGCGTCTGGCGCCCGATCGTGCGGACGCTGCTGCTGGTGATCGTGATCCCCGCCGTGATCTGGGACACGGATCAGCGCGGACTGCACGACAAGGCGGCCGGCCTCGTCCTCATCCGCGCCTGAGCACCGTCATTCCCTGCCGCGGTTGCGGCGTCGCGCCTCGCGGGGTGCGCGTCCTCCGACGAACGACCGGGCCGGATCGACGACGTAGCCCTGCTTGAGGGCCTCACGCCCGATGAGCATCCGGAAGCCCATCTCGTCGCGGTTGCTCAGCGTGACCTCGGCGAGCACCTCGCGGTCGTAGAGACGGATGAGCAACTCGACGACGAAGCGCTCCTGCGCGTGCCCCGAGGAGCTGCGCACGGCGCGTCGATCGTGCACCGGGGACTCGACGTCGACCGCATCCTCCTGGCTGTCCTGCCAGGGCTTCACACGGAATCGCACCCACGACACGCCGTCGCGCTCGAACTCCTGGATGTCGAAGGCATGGAGCGACGATGTGCGGGCGCCCGTGTCGATCTTGGCTTTCAGCCAGTCGACACCGAGATCGGGCAGGCTCACCCATTCTCGCCACCCGATAAGAGTGTTTGAATGGGATGACGTACTCACCCGACCATCCTGGCAGGAAATCCCCGTGAAGATCGCAGTACTCTCCCGTGCGCCGCAGGCGTACTCCACCCAACGACTTCGTGCGGCCGCTCTTCAGCGCGGTCACACGGTCAAGGTGCTGAATACGCTGCGCTTCGCGATCGACCTCACCTCCGATGAACCGGATCTGCACTACCGCGGGCGTCAGCTGAGCGACTACGACGCGATCCTGCCCCGTATCGGCAACTCCATCACGTACTTCGGCACGGCCGTCGTGCGCCAGTTCGAGCAGATGGACGTCTACACGCCGAACACGGCGAACGGCATCTCCAGCGCGCGAGACAAGCTGCGCGCGAACCAGATCCTGTCCCGCCACAACATCGCCATGCCGCCGACGGCGTTCGTGCGCAACCGCGCCGATGTCCGTCCCGCGATCGAGCGCGTCGGCGGGGCCCCGGTGGTCATCAAGCTGCTCGAGGGCACCCAGGGCATCGGCGTCATCCTCGCGCCGCAGGTGAAGGTCGCCGAGGCGATCATCGAGACGCTGCACTCGACGAAGCAGAACGTCCTGATCCAGAAGTTCATCTCGGAGAGCCGGGGCAAGGACATCCGCGCCCTCGTCGTCGGCGACCGGGTCGTCGCCGCGATGCGCCGATCGGCCGCAGGCGACGAGTTCCGCTCCAACGTGCACCGTGGAGGCTCCGTCGAGGCGGTCGAGCTCGATCCCGTCTACGAACGCGCGGCGGTGCGCTCCGCCCAGATCATGGGGCTGCGTGTCGCGGGTGTCGACATGCTCGAAGGCGACGACGGCCCGCTGGTCATGGAGGTCAACTCCTCGCCCGGCCTGCAGGGCATCGAAGCGGCGACGAAGCTCGACGTCGCGGGCGCCATCATCGACTACATCGCCGGTCAGGTCGCGTTCCCCGAGATCGATGTGCGCCAGCGTCTCACCGTGTCGACGGGCTACGGCGTGGCCGAGCTGATGGTGCACGGCGCCGTCGACCTCGTCGGCAAGACGCTCGGAGAAGCCGGCCTCTGGGAGCGGGACATCACGGTGCTCACCCTGCACCGCGGTGTCACGGTCATCCCGAATCCGCGAAAGCACGTGGTGCTCGAGGCCGACGACCGGCTCTTCTGCTTCGGCAAGCTCGACGAGATGCGCTCGATGGTGCCCGAGCGTCGTCGTCGGCGGGCGAAGGTGCGCCGGCTGCCGCGACAGCCGCTGTCTGAATAGACCTCGGATGCGACGAAGCGCGGCCGCCCTCGCGAGAGGTGCGGCCGCGCTTCTGTCGTGCGGGGGCGTGCGGATCAGCGCGGACGCTGCGCCCGGACCTTGGTCGGGTCGATGCCCTTCGGGATCGGCAGGGACGAGATCGACTGCGACACGGAGTCGACCCGCTTGATGACGGCGGCCATCGTGGCCTTGTCGATCGCCTTCGGGAGCTTCTTGATGGTCTTCGCGAGGTCGCCGATCGCGACGTCGTCATCGCCGTGACCGACGTAGAGCACGGTCACGGGTACGCCGTGCGCGACACGCGTCGCCTTGCTGCGCTCGTCGTTCACGAGTCGCGTGAGTCGCCCGCGGGCTCCCTCGCCGACCACGACGACGCCGCCGCGACCGATCGTGCGGTAGACGGCGTCCTGCGTCTTCGGGTTGATGCCGACCGGCGTCTCGGATGCCTGCCAGCTGCGGCCGAGGCTCGTGCTGAGCACATGACCGGTCGCACCGGGCATGCCGTCGATCTTCTGGTACATCGCAGACGTCGACAGGCGCGTCATGAGGAACATCGATCCGAGCAGACCGAGCATGAGGCCGGAGATGCCCCACAGCACGATGCTCCAGATCTGAAGCGGCGGGATGAGGTAGCCGACGATGACACCGATCAGCGCGCCGGCGATCAGGAGGGCGATCTGGGCCCACGGAAGCCACGGGTACACCTCGCGGGTGAACCGGAAGAGCGACTTGATCTGGGAGAAGAACCCCGGGCGCTTCTCGGGCGCGGACGAACGGTTTGCCATGCACCCAGGATACCGACTCCCGCGTAGGGTCATGACGTCGTTCGCGCCGGGCGGACGCCGATCGACTCGTTCTGCACGACGACGGATTCTCGGCTGATCCGTTCACAACCGCCCGACGCCCTCCCACGTCACCCGCCGTTGCGCTGTGATGGTCGTCATGACCACGAACGACACGACCGCCCGACGCACCTCGGCGCTCCTGCCGGGGGCGCATCGTGTGCTTCGTCATCTCGCCGGCGGTGAGGGGCCGTATCCCGGGGCGCTGGTCACCGACGGTGAGGCGCGAGCCGTCATGCGCGACGCCGAGGGGTTGGCCGGATGGGGCGGCTGGCGACTGGCGGGGGCACGGCACGTCGCGGCGCCGATCGATCTCGTGCGCCGCGGGGACGGACACGACGTTCTGCTGCCGTGGTGCACCGAGCGCGTGACGGCGTTCCTCGGCCGTCGCGGTCTCCGGGGAGAGGAGCTGTCGCCCGGCGAGGTGAGCACCCTGGTCGTGAGCATGCTGCGGGGTATCGGTGAGACGGCGCACGGCTGGGAGGGAGCAGACGGTCGACAGGAACAGGCGGCAGATGGCGAATGGTGGCTTACGGACACCGGGTGCCCCATGTTCGCGCTCGGGGATGGTGCGGACGTGCGGGCGGCATCCGCGACGGTGATCGAGTCGATCGCTGCGGGGAGCGAGGACCGCGTGCTGCGACGACTGCTCGACGGGATCGCCGAGGGCCTTCGCCGCGATCGTGGACGTCCGCACATCCCGCGGCGTCAGCTCGAGAACTGGGAGGCTGAGCTGCTCGCTCTCGCCTCGCCGCGCGCGTTGGCGTGCGCGACCGACGAGGATGACGAGGACGTACCGGTCGACCCGATGCGACGGCTGCGTGCGACTCCCGGTGCTGCGCGGAGTGACGGCGAGCACGGTGCCGGGTCGCCGCGGCGGGCGGACCTGAGGACGTCGTCCGCACCGACGCGGGCGCGGACGCGTTCCCTCGCGCGAGGACGCGCACGCGGGGCGAGGGAGCGGCGCGGCGATCACGGCGGCTGGGCGGCGACGATCGCGACGCTCTGGGGAGGCGTCATGGAGCGGTGGCGGGAGAAGCGTGCCGTCTCAGCCGCACGCGAGAC
This sequence comes from Microbacterium sp. NPDC089695, assembly GCF_044749085.1. Lineage (NCBI taxonomy): Bacteria > Bacillati > Actinomycetota > Actinomycetes > Micrococcales > Microbacteriaceae > Microbacterium > Microbacterium sp. NPDC089695. The sequence goes on along the minus strand of NZ_JBIVHG010000002.1, from coordinate 68,295 downwards.
GGGCGGGGCCCGTGAAGGCGCCGCACACGTCGGGCGCAGAGGCGCGGTAGGTCGGAGGCGGGTGCCGATGATCGCGGTGGGTCTCGCGGCCGCTGCGGTCGTCTTGGCCGGGGGACTGCTGTGGCCGGGGGACGCCACCGGCGAGTCGTCCGGTCATGGTCAGCGCGGTTCGGACCGTGGGATATCCGGACGCGGTGCGTCGAACACGGTGGCGCCGGATGGGGATGCGGCGCCACCGGGCGGGGACGCTCTCGCCGGTGGGGAGAGAGCGCCGACGACCGAGCACGGGACCGACGAGGCGCGGGCGGGGGACGAGTCGACGAAGGAGGGAGACGTCTCTCAGGCCGCTGCGCTCCGTCTGGTGCGTGCGCTACGGGGGTGCGTGGACGCCGCCGACGCGGTCTGCGCGGACGCCGTGGTGTCGGGGGCCGCGCATGTGCTCGAGACCTTCGAGGAGGCGGGGGTCAGCGAGTCCGAGGTCGAGATCGTCGACGACTACGGGGGTGCTGCCGTCGTCCGCGTGTCGTCAGCGAGCGACGCCGACCCGGCGAGCGGTTCCTCGTCGCTGATGCTGGTGCTCGTCCGGGTGGATGAGAAATGGCTGGTCCGCGACGCCTACGACGTCGCGGACCAGCCGGGATGATGCTGCGTGAGCGGTCAGGCTCCGAGGTCCGCCGCGAACTGCGCCGACTCGAGGCGTGCCTTCACGGCCCCGAGGAAGCGTGCTGCGTCGGCACCGTCGATGATGCGGTGATCGTACGACAGAGCGAGGTACACGTAGGAGCGGATGGCGATCGCCTCGGTGCCGCCGACCTTCACGAGACCGGGGCGCTTGACGACCGTGCCGGTGCCGAGGATGGCGGACTGCGGCAGGAACACGACCGGGGTGTCGAACAGCGCGCCGCGAGAGCCCGTGTTCGTCAGGGTGAACGTGCCACCGGCGAGCTCGTCGGGCTTCAGCTTGTTGTCGCGCGTCCGCGCCGCGAGGTCGGCGATCTCGTGAGCGATCTCGGCGATGTTCTTCGATGCCGCGTCGCGCAGGACCGGGGTCAGCAGACCGCGCTCGGTGTCGACCGCGATCGACAGGTTCTCGGTCGCGGGGTAGACGATCTGGTCGCCGTCGACCGTGGAGTTCACGATCGGGAAGGCCTGGAGCGCCTCCGCAGCGGCCAGCGCGAAGAACGGGAGGAACGACAGCTTGTCGCCCGTCTTCTCGAGGAACGAGCCCTTCACGCTGTCGCGGTACTCGGCGAGCGCCGTGACATCGACCTCGACGACCGTCGTCAGCTGTGCCGTCTGCTGCATGGACTCGACGGCGCGCTGTGCGAGCACCTTGCGCAGGCGCGACATCGGCTGCGTGGTACCGCGGAGAGGAGAGGCCTCGAGCTTCGGCGCGGCAGGCGCGGCAGCTGCCGCCGGTGCGGACGCGGCGGTCTCAGCAGCCTTGAGGACGTCTTCCTTGCGGATTCGGCCCCCGACGCCCGTGCCGGTGACGGTGGCGAGATCGACGCCCTGCTGCGAGGCCAGGCGACGGACGAGCGGCGTCACGTACAGGTTGTCGCTCTCGGTCGGCAGCGACAGCTTGGGCGCGGCCGGGGCAGCCGCCGGCGCGGCGGCAGGTGCCGCTGCGGGAGCCGGAGCGGCTGCGGGAGCCGGAGCAGCGGCGGGTGCCGGAGCGGGTGCGGGAGCCGGAGCGGCGGCGGGAGCGGGTGCGGCGGCGGGTGCCGGAGCAGCAGCAGGTTCAGCGGCCGGAGCGGCCGGCGCGGCGGCAGGAGCCGCTCCCGATCCGACGCGGGCGAGCACGGCCCCGACGGCCACGGTCTCGTCCTCAGCGGCGACGATCTCCTGCAGCACGCCGGCGACCGGCGACGGGATCTCGGTGTCGACCTTGTCGGTGGAGATCTCGAGGAGTGCCTCATCGACCTCGACCGAGTCGCCGACCTGCTTCAGCCAGCGCGTCACGGTGCCCTCGGTCACGCTCTCGCCGAGCTCGGGGAGAACGATGTCCTTCGCGTCGCCCGCAGGAGCCGCAGCGGGTGCTGCGTCAGCAGCCGGGGCGGGCTCGGCAGCCGGAGCCGGTTCAGCGGCGGGTGCGGCTTCAGCGGCGGGTGCGGCTTCGGCGGCGGGTGCGGCCTCGGCCTCGGGGGCAGCGGCCTCGGGAGCGTCGGCCGCAGGGGCGGCTCCGCTGCCGTCGCCGATGCGCGCGAGGAGCGCTCCGACCTCGACCGTCTCGTCCTCGGCGACGAGGATCTCCTCGATCACACCGCTGACGGGCGAGGGGATCTCGGTGTCGACCTTGTCGGTCGAGATCTCGAGCAGGCCCTCATCCGCCTGCACGGTGTCTCCCACCTGCTTGAGCCAGCGGGTGACCGTACCCTCTGTGACGCTCTCACCGAGAGCGGGGAGGACCACGGATGTGCTCATGACGGAGTCTCCTTCAGGAAGTTGTATGACGCTTGTCTAGCTTAGTGACCTGCGCGGGGGTTGGTGTCCCGCCCCGCCCCGGCCGGGGGTACTACGGATTCAGAGCGCGTGCAGCGGCTTGCCGGAGAGCGCGAGGAACGCTTCGCCGAGAGCCTCGCTCTGCGTCGGATGGGCGTGGATCAGCGGAGCGATGTCCTCCGGGTGAGCCTCCCACGCGACCGCGAGCTGCCCCTCGGTGATGAGCTCGCCCACGCGATCCCCGAGGAGGTGCACGCCGACCACGGGGCCGTCCTTGAGGCGCACGACCTTGACGAGTCCGCCGGTGCCGATGATCTCGCTCTTGCCGTTGCCGGCGAGGTTGTACTCGTACGCGACCACGGCGTCGGCGCCGTGCTCGGCGACCGCTGCCTCCTCCGTGATGCCGACCGACGCCACCTCCGGGCTGGAGTACGTCACCTTCGGGATCTGCGAGTCCGGGATGTTCGCGGGCGTGAGGCCGGCGATGCGCTCGGCGACCGCGATGCCCTGCTGGAACCCGCGGTGCGCGAGCTGCAGACCGGGGACGATGTCGCCGACGGCCCAGACACCGGGCGCGCCCGTGCGGAGATCCTGGTCGACCGTCACGAAGCCGCGGTCGAGGGCGACGCCCGCCTCCTCGAAGCCGAGGTCGGCGGTCACCGGGCCGCGGCCCACCGCGACGAGCAGGTAGTCGCCTGTGAACTCCTTGCCGTCCTCGAGCGTGACCGTCACAGAGGACTCGTCCTGCGTGGCGGTCTGGAAGCGCACGCCGAGCGAGTACTGGATGCCGCGGCGTCGGAACGCCCGCTCGAGTCCCTTGCTCAACGCGATGTCCTCGTTCGGCACGAGGTGGGGAAGCGCCTCGATGATCGTGACCTCGGCCCCGAACGAGCGCCAGACGCTCGCGAACTCGACGCCGATGACGCCGCCGCCGAGGATGAGCACGCGCTCCGGGATGACGTCCAACGACAACGCCTGCTCGCTGGTGAGGATGCGTCCGCCGATGTCGAGTCCCGGCAGCGTGCGGCTGTACGAGCCGGTCGCGAGCACGACGTCCGTTCCGACGTAGACGTCGTCGCCGACGCTCACAGACCGGTCGGCGTTGAGCCGCCCCGCGCCCGCGACGGTCGTGATGCCGCGGGCCTTCACCAGGCCTTCCAGACCCTTGAACTTCTTCGCCACGATGCCCTCGCGGTACGCGCGGACGCCGGCTGGATCGATGTTCTCGAGCGTCGCCGTGACACCGACGTGCGCGGCGCCACGGACGTGCTCCGCGACCTCCGCCGCGTGCAGCAGCGCCTTGGTCGGGATGCAGCCGCGGTGCAGACAGGTGCCGCCGACCTTGTCCTTCTCGATGAGGGCGACGCTCTTGCCGAGCTCGCTGGCCCGCAGTGCCGCGGCGTACCCGCCGCTGCCTCCGCCCAGGACGACGATGTCGAAGGTGTGGGTTGTCATCTGGTCATGCCTCCGTGTGGGATGCGTCGGCGAAGGCGATGATCGATCGGACCATCGCTCCCGTTGGACCCTTGTCCGTGAAGCCGTAGGGGGCTCCGTTGTGCTCGCCGGATCCGGCGATGTCGAGGTGCACCCAGGGGATGCGCGGCGCGTCGTCCTCGTCGGAGACGCGGCCGATGAAGCGGCGCAGGAACAGGCCCGCGTAGGAGGCGCCGCCCATGCGGTCGCCCATGTTCGCGTTCTGCATGTCGGCGATGGGGGAGTCGAGCGAGTCCTCCATGTAGTCGGGGAGCGGCATGTGCCAGGCGAGCTCGTCGACGGACTTCGCGGCCGCGAGGAGCTCCGCCACCGTGTCGTCGTCTCCGAAGACACCGGTGTGACGGTGCCCGAGCGCCATGACGATGGCGCCCGTCAGGGTCGCGACGTCGATGATCACATCCGGGTTCTCGCGGCTCGCGGCGACCAGGCCGTCGGCCATGACGAGACGCCCTTCCGCATCGGTGTTCGGCACCTCGACGGTCGTGCCGTCGAGGATGCGGAGCACGTCACCCGGGCGCAGCGCGCGGCCGGAGGGCATGTTGTCGGTGATGCAGAGCCACGCGGTGACGCGGACGGGCAGACCGAGCGTCGCGATCGCCCGGAGGGCGGCGAGACTCGTCGCGGCACCCGCCATGTCGAACTTCATGCCGACCATCGAAGCCGCGGGCTTGAGCGACAGCCCGCCCGTGTCGAACGTGATGCCCTTGCCGACGAGCGCGATGTGACGGGTCGCTTCGGCGGGCGCGTAGTCGAGCCGCACGAGGCGGGGTGGGCGGTCCGAGCCCTGGGCGACACCGAGGATGCCGCCGAAGCCCTGGTCGGCGAGTGCGTCCTCGTCGAGCACCTCGACCGCGACGTCGAGAGCGGCCACGCTGTCGACCGCGCTCTGGGCGAGCTGTGCAGGGCTCTGCCATTCGGCCGGTGTGGACACGAGGTCTTTGATGAGCGCGACGGCGTCGCCGATCGCCCTCGCCCGCGCGACGGCCCCCTCGTCGAGATCGGCGTGCAGGATCACGGTGGTCGCGCGGGGCTTGCCCTTGTCGGAGCGGTAGCCCTCGAAACGGTAGCCGCCGAGCACCGCGCCTTCGGCCGCGGCAGCCGCGAAGTCCTCGAGGCCCGGCGCGAGGGCGACGGACACCGTCTCGAAGCCCGTGAGAGCGCGCAGGGCCGTGCCGACGGCGTTGCGCACGGCGGCGGCGTCGGGTGTACGGCCCACACCGACGACGGCGAAAGGCAGAGAGGTGATGTCCGGTGCGTGCACGCGGGTGAAGGCCGAGGCCGAACCGGAGTACCCGACGCCGGCGAGCGACTCCGCGAGTCCGGGGTAGCCGGAGAGCGGTTCGGTCGAGTCGCTGATCTCGGGGATGACGAGCACTGCGGCGTCTGCAGCGCTTCCGGGGAACTGATCGGTGGTGCGCGAGAGCGCGGGAAGCGTCATGCCTCCATCCTAGGGATCGCGCGCCCCTGGTCGTCGCTCGGCGTGTTCGCTGTGAGCATGACCCGTGCCGCCCTGCTGTCCCTCCCGGCTCGTAGCATGGAGGCATGCCCTTCTCCGGAGACATCCACGAACGTGTCGCGAACGCGCCAGCGGTGCCGCGCGGGCTGCCCCTCGTCCTGCTGCTGACGGGGTTCACCGACGCGGGAAACGCGGTCTCGGGGCTCATCGAACACCTGCGCGAGACGACATCGCCGCAGCCGATCGCGATCTTCGACAACGACGTGCTGCTCGACTACCGCGCCCGGCGTCCCGTGATCGCGTTCGATCAGGACCACCTCACGGAGTTCCGGCCTGCACGCCTCGAGCTCTCTCTCGCGACCGATGCGCTGGGGCAGAAGTTCTTGCTGCTCGCGGGCTACGAGCCGGACTTCGCGTGGAACGAGTTCGCTCGCACCGTGCTCGAGCTCGCCACCGAGTTCGAGGTCTCCGGGCTCAGCTGGGTGCACTCGATCGCCATGCCCGTGCCGCACACGCGTCCGATCGGCACCACGGTGAGCGGCAACCGTCGTGAGCTCACCGTCGCGCACTCCGTGTGGCGCCCCCGCACGCAGGTCCCCGCGACCGCAGGGCATCTCCTCGAGTTCCGCTTCGCCGAGCGCGGCGACCGCGTCGTCGGCTTCGTGCTCCTCGTTCCGCACTACCTCGCCGAGACCGAGAACCCGGATGCGGTGATCGCCGCCGCCGAGAGACTCATGGCCGCGACCGGCCTGGTGCTCATGCTCGACGAGGTGCAGGAGCGTCGTGAGGACTACCTCGCGCGCGTCGACGAGCAGGTGCTCGGCAACGACGAGCTCCAGCAGATGGTGCACGGGCTCGAGCGCCGTTACGACGCCTACATGGCCGGCCGAGACCCCGAAGACGATTCCTACGACGAGGGCGGTTTCAACGAGCGCGATCTGCCGAGCGCCGACGAGCTCGCCGCCGAGCTCGAGCGCTACCTGGCATCGCGCCCGACCGGCGACGAGGACAAGCCGGGCCGCGGCTGATCGACGTCAGCGCCCCGAGCCCGGCCCGAAGTTGTGCGGAATGCATCCGCACCCCTTTCCGTGTGCGATACTAGGACTCTGACCCGTTGTCAATCGATCTTTTCGGAGATCGGGCTTGACAAGGGTCTTACTAGTGTCCGAAATGTCCCGAGGCCGCCCGCGGCCCCGTGAAAGGCGAAACGTGACTCCTGCCACGACGAAGAAAACCCGGACGAAGAAGACCGACGAGACTGCCGAGGTCGACACCGCGGCGGAGGAGAAGGTCGAGAAGCCCGCGCCCAAGACCGCCGCGCAGCGTGCCGCGGCCAAGCGTGCCCCTGCCAAGAAGAAGAAGTCGGACGACATCGTCGAAGAAGACGACGCTCCCGCTGCTGCCGCCGAGGAGGCGGACGAGGACGAGGACGACAAGAAGCCGGCGTTCACCGAGCCGCTGCCCACGGGCGCGATCGTCATCTCGTCGAACGACGACGAGGATGTGCCGGTCTACTCCACCCAGATCACGGGTGCGACGGCCGACCCGGTCAAGGACTACCTCAAGCAGATCGGAAAGGTCGCGCTGCTGAACGCGGCCGAAGAGGTCGAGCTCGCCATGCGGATCGAGGCGGGTCTGTTCGCCGAGGAGAAGCTGTCGTCGATGTCGGCCGCCGAGAAGGCCGGCCAGCTCGGTCTCGACCTGCAGTGGGTCGCCCGCGATGGACAGCGCGCGAAGAGCCACCTGCTCGGCGCCAACCTGCGACTCGTCGTCTCGCTCGCCAAGCGCTACACGGGTCGAGGCATGCAGTTCCTCGACCTGATCCAGGAGGGCAACCTCGGTCTCATCCGTGCGGTCGAGAAGTTCGACTACACCAAGGGCTTCAAGTTCTCGACCTATGCCACCTGGTGGATCCGTCAGGCGATCACCCGAGCCATGGCCGACCAGGCCCGCACCATCCGCATCCCGGTGCACATGGTCGAGGTCATCAACAAGCTCGCGCGTGTCCAGCGGCAGATGCTGCAGGACCTGGGCCGTGAGCCCACGCCCGAAGAACTGAGCCGCGAGCTCGACATGACCCCCGAGAAGGTCGTGGAGGTGCAGAAGTACGGTCGCGAGCCCATTTCGCTGCACACCCCGCTCGGCGAGGACGGCGACAGCGAGTTCGGCGACCTGATCGAGGACACCGAGGCCGTCGTCCCGGCGGACGCGGTCGGCTTCACGATGCTGCAGCGCCAGCTCGAGCAGCTGCTCGACTCGCTGTCGGAGCGCGAGGCCGGCGTGATCCGGATGCGCTTCGGCCTCGGCGACGGCCAGCCCAAGACGCTCGACCAGATCGGCGACACGTTCGGCGTGACCCGTGAGCGGATCCGTCAGATCGAGTCGAAGACCATGGCGAAGCTGCGCCACCCGAGCCGCTCGCAGTCGCTGCGGGACTACCTCGAGTGATGCAGGCGAACGACGGCAAGGCGCTCGAGGCGAAGGTCGATGGGACGAGCTACGCGCGCATCCCGCTCAAGACGCGCGTCGTGATGCCGAACGACGACCTCGACTCCGTCATCACGGAGTATGCGAAGGATGCCGTGCAGCCGGGCGACCTGCTGTTCGTGACCGAGAAGATCGTCGCGATCACGCAGGGGCGCTCGTACCGTCTCGACGAGATCACGCCGCGTCCGCTCGCGCGCTTCCTCTCCCGCTACGTCGTGCGCACCTCGTACGGCATCGGTCTCGGCATGCCGGAGACCATGGAGATGGCGCTGCGCGAGTGCGGCACGCTGCGGATCCTGTTCGCTGCCGGTGTCTCGGTGATCACGAAGGCGTTCGGACGCCGCGGCGACTTCTACCGCATCGCGGGCGACAAGGCGCGGGCGATCGACGGTCCGACCAAGAACACGATCCCGCCGTACAACGAGGCCGTCGTCCTCGGCCCGAAGAATCCGCGTGAGGTCGCGCACCGCGTGCAGACGCTCGTGGGCTCCGATGTCGACGTCGCCGTGGTCGACATCAACGACATCGGCGGCAACATCCTCGGATCGACGCTCGACAAGGCCGGTGAGCGCCGGCTCGTGCAGATCCTCGGCGACAACCCGCTCGGTCAGGGCGGTCAGTCGACGCCGATGGGGATCGTCCGCGCGGTCTGACCCAGACACGACATACGAGAAGGCCCGGATGCCGCAGCATCCGGGCCTTCGTCGTCGCCGGGTCAGAAGCCGATCGCGGCCTGGTAGCGCGGCTTGTGGCCCGTGCGGATGCCGGTGACGCTCGGCTTGTTCTCGTAGACGCCCGCGCCCCAGTTGCCCTCGACGAGCACGGGGCCGTCGGGCGTGACGACGACATCCCAGCCGACGTACTGGACCTGCGGGACGACTCGGGCCGCCTGGTCGACGAACTCGCGGACCTGGTCCATGAGCGGCAGTTGGAAGTCGGCGATCGTGAAGCCGGAGTCGGGGTGCGTGACGTGCACGTGCCCGTGCGAGTCGTAGCCGGGGCCGATGGCGTGGCCGTCGTCGTCGAGCATGGTGTAGAAGCCGCCGAAGCTCATCTGATCGCTCACCGCGCCGCGGCCGAACTTCTGGGCGATGGCGAGGATGTGCGTCTTCTCGCCGTCGAAGAACGCGGTGACGCGCGTCGTGTTGACGGTGCCGGGGCAGACGGCGGCGAGGTCGGCGTGCTGACGGATGACCTCCTCGACGAGGACCTGCTTCTTCGACAGCAGCTCGGCGTGGAAGGCGGCCCAGTCGGTGACGTCCTTCGCGTGGTAGCGGTGCACCCCAGTGCCGGCCTGGCCGTGGGTCTCCTTGACGACGATCGTTCCCTGGCGCTCGGTGAAGGCGCGGAGCTCGTCGGCGTTGTCGGCCGTGATCAGCATCCACTCGCGCTTCAGCAGAGCGTCGAACTTCACGTTGAACTCGGCCTTGTCGTGGAACAGGTGGCGGTAGTCGGGGTGGTCGTACTGCTGCGAGATCTGGTTCGACACGGGATGCGTCATGTACGTGTCGCGCTCGGCCTTCGACAGGATCGCGAAGTCGTAGTCGATGTAGTCCTGGAAGCCGACGTTGTGCCGACCGGCCGACCACAGCATGTCGATCACGACGAGCGGCACGGGCTTGCCGTGCTGGGCCGAGGCCTCTTTCGCGCGTTCGATGACGGAGCCGACGTCGATGCGCCGAGCTCGGTCCATCAGATAGCGGACGCGGGGCGCGAGGGAAAAGCGTGACATGGATCTCCAAATTCGGGGTCTCGTCCAGTCTACGGGGGCGCCCCCGGGCATCCTGGGAGGGCGGAGCTAGGCTGGAGGGGTGTGTGAGTCGACTTCCAGTTCCCTCCCGCGCGCGCTGATCTCGCGCTCCGCTCTCGCCGCGTGCGCCGCCGCCGCGGTCGCGGGAGGCGGGCGTCTCGCTGACCTCCGTCGTGATGCCTGGGGGCACGGCCTGCTGCCTGTCGCCGAGGCCGTGGTCGCCGCCGGTGCCGAGGCCGTGCGCGTGGATTCCGCCGACGAGGCCGACCTGCTCGCACGGAACGGGATCTCGGGCGTGACCTCGGGGGAACCCGACATCGACCCGCGAGTCCTCTACGGACTCCCCGGCATCGCGGGCGGCATCGCGCCGGTGCTCCGTCTCACGGGTCGGGTGCTCTCGACCAAGCCGTTGAAGGCGGGTGACGCGGTCTCGTACGGCTACACGTTCCGCGCCTCGGCCCCCACGACGATGGCGCTCGTGACCGGGGGATACGCGCAGGGCGTCGCACGGTCGCTCGGCAATCGCGCCGACGTCGAGATCGGCGGCCGGATGAGGCCGATCGTCGGCCGTGTCGCGATGGACGTGTGCGTCGTCGATCTGCAGGATGCCGGGCGAGTCGCCGTCGGCGCCGAGGTGACGTACTTCGGCGGGCGCGGCCCCGCGGCTCACGCGCTCGCCCGGTGGAGCGAGGTGACGGGCCTCGGCGACGCCGAGCTGCTGGCGGTCGCCGCCGCGCACGCGGAGCGGGGGTGGGAGGCATGAGCCGTCCTGTACTGCGCATCCGCACCGACCGCTTCCTCGCGAACATCGCCGCCGTTCGCGAGCGCATCGCGCCGTCCGAGCTCATGCTCGTCGTGAAGGATCAGGCCTACGGGCACGGACTCGCCTGGGCTGTGGAGTCCGCGGTGCGGGCGGGGGTGTCGCGCTTCGGCTCCTATGACATCAGCAGCGGCGTCGAGATCCGGAAGATGCTCGGCGCGGATGCGCACCGGGTGCGGATCTTCGCGTGGGCGACATCGACCGACGAGGAGATCGATCAGGCGCTCTCGCACGACATCGATCTCGGCGTCGGCACCGCCGAGTACCTGGGACGCGTGCTCGACCGGGCCGAGGCGCGCGGGATCACCGCACGGATCCATCTCAAGATCGACACCGGACTGCACCGCAACGGCCTGCTCCCGACCGAGTGGCCCGACACGATCGAGCGCGTGCGCGCGGCCGAGGCGGCCGGACACGCCGCCCTGGTCGGCATCTGGAGTCATCTGGCCGAGGCGAGCGACGCCGAGGACGACGACGCGCGCGAGGTCTTCCTCACGGCAGTCTCCGTGGCTTCACAGGCGGGAGCGACTCCGGAGGCGCTGCACCTCACGGCCTCGGCGGCGTCGTGGTGGCGACCGGAGCTGCGCGGCACCGTCTCGCGCATCGGGGCGTTCTGCTACGGCATCCGCTCGGCCGACGGTCCCGACCTCGAGGGGATCCTGCCGGTGTCCGAGCTCATCGCGACGGTCGTCGATGTCGCCGGGGGCGACGCCATGATCGGCCTCGGTTCATTCGACGGTCTGCCGTCGACCCTGACGGGCGCGTCTGTGGGCACGCCTGCCGGGGCCCGCGAACTGCGGCGGGTGGGGGAGACCTCGACGCTCGTCGCGGGCTGGCCCGGAATGGCGGTCGGCGATCAGGTGCACGTGTTCGGCGCGGGAGACCGCGGCGAGAGTTCTGCAACGACGCTCGCGGAGCGCATCGACACCGTAGGCGAGGAGATCCTCACCCGGCTCACGCCGTTCGTGCGACGCGAGATCGTCGGCGAGTGATCGGGAGCGGATATGGAAGGAGCCCGTCGGTGGGACGGGCTCCGGAGCTGATCAGACCGCGTCGATCAGGCGAGCGGTCTCGTCGTGCCAGCTCGTGGCGATGCTGCGCAGCTTCTCTTCGTACTTGCGGCCGTGGTGGGCGCAGAAGAGCAGCTCGGAGCCGTTGACCTCGGCCGCGATGTACGCCTGAGCGCCGCACGAATCGCATCGATCCATGGCGGTCAGGCGGAACTCGACGGCGGAGGTCTCACGTTCGGTCGTTGCGTTCATCTCGGTGCCTCCTATGGTGTCGGGTTCGCTGCTGGGCGTGTTCAATACAACCACGCCCCACCTGTACGCATGCCCGGTTGACGGCGTGTTTCGCTCAGCGCGTACGCGCGGGCCACGGGCTCGGCAGTCATGGGGAGTGTCGGCGGTCTCCGGAAGCTCGCCGAGAATACAATCGGAGATTGTGACCGCCGAGTATTCCGCCCATCATCTCCAGGTGCTCGAAGGCCTCGAGGCCGTCCGCAAGCGCCCTGGCATGTACATCGGGTCCAACGGATCCCCGGGGCTCATGCACTGCCTGTGGGAGATCATCGACAACGCCGTGGACGAGGCCGTCGCCGGCAACGGGTCGAAGATCGACGTGATCCTGCACGACGACGGCAGCGTCGAGGTGCACGACCGCGGTCGCGGCATCCCCGTCGACGTCGAGCCTCGCACGGGTCTCACCGGCGTCGAGGTGGTCTACACCAAACTGCACGCCGGCGGGAAGTTCGGTGGCGGCTCGTACGCGGCATCCGGCGGTCTGCACGGCGTCGGCGCATCGGTGGTCAACGCTCTGTCGGAGCGACTCGACGTCGAGGTCGACCGCGGCGGCAAGACCTACGCGATGTCGTTCCATCGCGGCGAGCCGGGGACGTTCGCGGACACGGGCGAGAAGCGGCCGGACGCACCGTTCACGCCGTTCGAGCAGAAGAGCGAACTGCGCGTGATCGGCAAGGCGCCCCGGGGCGTGACCGGCACCCGGGTGCGCTATTGGGCCGACCGTCAGATCTTCACGAAGGACGCCGCGTTCCAGCTCGGAGAGCTCGAGACGCGGGCGCGTCAGACCGCGTTCCTCGTCCCCGGGCTCGAGATCGTCGTGCGCGACGGTCGTGCTGCACCGGCGCCCGTGGAGACCGAGGGTGAAGTCGCCATCGCGCCGTCGGTGAACGAGACCTCGTACCTGTACGAAGGCGGCATCTCGGAGTTCGTGGAGTACCTCGCGACCGACGCCCCGGTGACCGACACCTGGCGTATCCAGGGCGAGGGCACCTTCAAGGAGACCGTCCCCGTGCTGCAGGCGGACGGCCACATGGTGGCCACTGAGGTCGAGCGCGTGTGCGCCGTCGACATCGCGATGCGCTGGGGCACGGGCTACGACACGATCAGCCGCTCGTTCGTCAACATCATCTCGACGCCCAAGGGCGGTACGCATCAGCAGGGCTTCGAGCAGGAGCTGCTGAAGGTGCTGCGTGCACAGGTCGAGCAGAACGCGCGGCGGCTCAAGGTCGGGGCGAACGACAAGCTCGAGAAGGACGACGTGCTCGCAGGGCTCACCGCCGTCCTCACGGTCAACGTCCCCGAACCGCAGTTCGAAGGGCAGACCAAGGAGGTGCTCGGCACCCCGGCCGTGCGCCAGATCGTCGCACAGGTGATCCGCAAGGATCTCGCGGAGCGCTTCTCGTCGACCAAGCGCGACGACAAGAGCCAGGCGACGCAGCTCCTCGACAAGATCGTCTCGGAGATGAAGGCGCGGGTCTCGGCGCGTGCCCACAAGGAGACGCAGCGGCGCAAGAACGCGCTCGAATCGTCGACGCTGCCCACCAAGCTGGTCGACTGCCGCACGAACGAGGTCGAGCGCAGCGAGCTGTTCATCGTCGAGGGCGACTCCGCCCTCGGCACGGCGAAGAACGCCCGCAACAGCGAGTTCCAGGCACTGCTGCCGATCCGCGGCAAGATCCTCAACGTGCAGAAGGCGTCTGTGGGCGACATGCTCTCGAACACCGAGTGCGCATCGATCATCCAGGTGATCGGCGCCGGCTCCGGGCGCAGCTTCGACATCGACGCGGCGCGCTACGGCAAGATCATCCTGATGAGCGACGCCGACGTCGACGGCGCCCACATCCGCACGCTGCTGCTGACGCTCTTCTACCGCTACATGCGGCCGCTCATCGAGCACGGTCGTGTGTTCGCCGCGGTCCCGCCCCTGCACCGTGTGATCGTGATGAACCCGGGCTCCAAGCCCAACGAGACGATCTACACGTACAGCGAGCAGGAGATGCATGCCCTGCTCGCCAAGCTGCGCAAGGCCGGCAAGAGATGGCACGAGCCGATCCAGCGGTACAAGGGCCTCGGCGAGATGGACGCCGAGCAGCTCGCCTCCACGACCATGGAGCGCGGCGGGCGTCTGCTGCGCCGCGTGCAGATGGAGGACGCCGAGGCGGCCGGCCGGGTGTTCGAGCTCCTGATGGGCAACGAGGTCGCACCCCGGCGCGAGTTCATCATCGATTCGGCCGATCGGCTGTCGCGCGAGTCGATCGACGCGTAGTCATGTCTGCGGCCCGGGTGCTGGTGACGGGGGCGACCGGGTTCCTCGGCGGTCACGTCGTGAGCGAACTCCGTGCCCACGGCCACGAGGTGTTCGCCGCGGGACGTCGCGCCGACGCGCTCAGCGCGGTCGCGGATGCCGAGCATCGTCTGCCCGGAGACCTGGCGTCGCTGCGGAGCGTAGACCTCGAGGTCGATGCCGTGATCCACTGTGCGGCGCTCTCGACGCCGTGGGGTCCGTGGCGGGACTTCAGGACCGCGAACGTCGACGGCACCGCGCACGTCGTGGAGTTCGCGCGTCGCAACCGCGTCCGACGCATCGTGCACGTCTCCTCTCCGAGCGTCTACGCCGCGCCGCGCGATCACGAGGGGATCCGCGAGGACGAGGTCGATCCGCGGAATCGGCTCAACGGCTACATCCGCTCCAAGATCGCGGCCGAAGAACTCCTGCACGCGGCCCAGCGCGCCGGTGACGTGGAGGAGATGGTGATCCTGCGCCCCCGGGGTCTGATCGGTGCCGGAGACCCGAGTCTCGTGCCGCGGCTCCTCGACGTGCACGCTCGCGTCGGCGTCCCGATCTTCGACGGCGGGCGCAACCTGATCGATGTGACCGCGGTGCAGAACGCCGCGAGAGCGCTCCGCCTCGCCCTGACCCACGGCGATGCGCGTGGAGGGGTCTACAACATCACGAACGACGACCCCCGCCCGTTCCGCGACGTGCTGGTGCAGTTGTTGGATCTCCTCGGCGAGACGCCACGCCTTCGCTCCGTGAACCGGCGCGCGGCGTGGGCGGTCGCCGCGATCCTGGAGGGCGTCCACGGTGTGCTCCCGGGTCGGCCGGAGCCGCCCTTCACGAGGTACACACTCAGCACGATCGCGTTCTCGCAGACGCTCGACATCACCCGGGCCAAGCGCGACCTGGGCTACCGTCCGGCCGTCGCGCTCGACGACGCACTCGCCGCGACGGCCGCCGAACTGCGGAGCGCCTCGTGACCGGGCGGCTGCGTCACTACGTGTGCGGGAGCACGACGCACGACGTCGGCGCGATGTTCCGCGGCGAGCCCCGGGGCGTGCGGTCGTTCCCGTCGGGCGTCTTCCTGTACGACGGCGACGACGGGCGACGCGTGCTGTTCGACACGGGGTACGCGACCGGCGCGTGGCGCACGGGGTGGCGGGGGGCCGTGTACCGGCGTCTCCTGCCGCCGATCGTGGATGATGCGGACGATGTCGCCGCGCGGCTCCGTGACGACGGCGTGGATCCGGCGACGGTGACCCACGTGGTGCTCTCGCACCTGCATCCCGATCACGTCGGCGGCGTCCGCCGGTTCCCGACGGCGACGTTCGTGCTCACTCAGGGGATGCTGCGCACGCTCGCAGCGCCGAGCCTGCGCAGCGCCGTGCTGCCCGGACTGCTGCCCGAGTGGTTCCCGCGGGCGCGTCGTCGCGAGCTCGGCGACGACGAGTTCCTCGACCGTGAGGTGGGCGGCATCCACGTCTCCGCCGTCGATCTCTTCGACGACGGCTCGTACCTGGTCGTGGCGCTCCCCGGCCACGCCGACGGCCATGTCGGAGCGCTCGTCGACGGGCGCGTCCTGCTCGCAGGAGACGCCGCCTGGGGCGCCGACCTGCTCGACGCGGTACCCCGCCTGCGGGCACTGCCGCGCGCGGTGCAGTTCGACCCGGAGGCCTACGCCACGACCGCCCGCGACCTCTGCACGATCGCCGACTCCGGCATCCGCGTGGTGTGCAGTCATGATCGTGCCGGCGCGAAGGATCTGCTGGACTGATGTCGACGATGCGCATCCTTCGGGAGTTCGCCGCCGTGCGCTGGTTGCGGCCGCTGCGATCGCGCCGTGCCGTGGAACGACGCCAGAGGCGGCTGCTCCGCGCGCACGAGAGGTTCCTTCGACGGCGCTCCCCGTACTTCGCGGCCCTGCTCGCGACGCGGTCGTTCGCGGAGCTGCCCCTGATGGACAAGACGGCCATGATGGCGCACTTCGACGAGATGAACACGGTCGATGTCCGCCGTGACGACGCGCTCGCGCTCGCGATGGCGAACGAGCGATCCCGGGATTTCGATGCGGATCTCGGGAGGCTGTCGGTCGGGCTCTCCAGCGGCACGAGCGGGCATCGCGGCCTCTTCGTCGTGAGCGCCGCCGAGCGGGACGCCTGGGTGGGTGCGGTCCTCGCGCGCACGCTGCCCCGAGGACGACTGGCCGGACACCGGATCGCCCTGTTCCTCCGGGCGGACAACACCCTGTACGAGTCGGTCGGATCGCGCGTCGTGTCGTTCCGCTACTTCGACGTCTACGCCGACATGGACGACAACATCGATGCTCTGACGGAGTACGCACCGACCATCCTCGTCGCGCCCCCGTCGGTCCTCCGTCGCATCGCGCAGGCGGCGGACGACGGGCGTTTCCAGGTCGCGCCGACCAAGGTGTACGCGGTGGCGGAGGTGCTCGAGGTCGCCGACGCGGAACGGATCCGTGTCGCTCTCGGGCAGCAGCTGCTGCACCAGTTGTACCAGTGCACGGAGGGCTTCCTCGCCCACACCTGCGAGCGCGGCGTGCTGCATCTGAACGAGGACTCCGTGCTGATCGAGCGGGAGTGGCTCGACGAGAGGCGCTTCGTGCCGATCGTCACCGACCTGCGTCGCCGCGCACAGCCGATCGTGAGATACCGTCTCGGTGACGTGCTCGGCCTGCGCTCAGAGCCGTGCGGGTGCGGGAGTGCGCTGACCGCGCTCGACCGCATCGAGGGGCGGGAGGGCGACACTCTGCTCCTCCGCGGTCGCGACGGCCGCGCCATCCCGGTGTTCGCGGACCTCGTCTCGCGCGCGATGCTGTTCGCTGAGGGGTTCGACGAGTACCGGGTGACCCAGACGGGGGAGTCGCGCCTCGAGGTCGCGCTGGACGTGGTCGACGAGCTGTCCCGCGGCAGCGTGGAGGCGGAGCTGCATCGACTCGCCGACAGGCTGTCGTGTGAGCGCCCCCGGGTGGAGATCGTGCCGTACGCTCACGACGGGTCGGTGAAGTTGCGCCGGGTGGTGCGCGCATGGGGGGACGGACGGGTATGAGGAACTGCGAGATCGCGGGCTGGGGGACATTGCTCCCCGAGCAGACAGTGCGCTTCGGGGACGAGATGCGATATCGGATCGCCGACGACGTCTCCCACCTCGACATGCTGGTGGATGCCGCGGAGCGCGCGCTCCGGCACGCGGGCGTCGCCGCGGAGGACGTCGACCTCGTGCTCGGCGCCTCGGCGGCCGGCGTGCAGCCGATCCCGTGCACTGCGGCGCTCGTGCTCGAGCGACTGACGCTCGACGGACACGCGGCCGCATTCGACGTGAACTCGACCTGCACGAGCTTCATCACCGCGGTGGACGTGGCGTCCAGGTACCTCGACGCCGGCGCGTACGAGACGATCCTGGTGGTGTCGGGCGATGTGGGCACGCGGTTCCTCGACCCCGCGCAGCGGGAAAGCTTCGAGCTGTTCAGCGACGCGGGCGCGGCGGTGGTGCTGCGCCGCTCCGCGGATCCCGACCGTGGCGTCATCGCGAGTGCGCAGCGCACGTGGCCGGCCTACGCGCACGACACCGAGATCCGCGGCGGTCTGTCCCGGTCTCCGGCGCAGTCGTACGCCGACTCCGATCCCGCCGACTACCTCTTCGACATGGACGGTCGCCGCGCGCTGCTCGGGATGATGCGGGTGCTGCCGGAGTTCTTCGCCGCATTCCACGAGTCGTCAGGCGTGTCGCCCGACGACGTTGCACTGTGGGTTCCGCATCAGGCGTCGGCCGCCCTCGGACCGATGCTCGACCGCTTGGGCGTACCGGCCGATCGGCGGATCGATGAGGTGCGCGCCTTCGGCAACATGGTCTCCGCGTCCGTGCCGTTCATGCTCGCCCGAGCACTCGACGCCGGGCGCGTGGGGCGAGGAGACACCGTCATCCTGTGCGGGACCGCCGCGGGTCTCACCGCGAACGTCCTCGCCCTCCGTCTGTGATGCACGGGCGCGGGAGGGGCGCTGCGAGGATGGGGCGATGATCGCCATCGTCTCCGCCCCGACGAACCTCGGGCTGCGGCCACCGACGCCAGGCTCCGTGCCCGGCACGGCCAAGGCGCCGGAGGCGCTCCGTGAGGCCGGGCTCCACGCCGTGCTGATGTCGCAGGGCGCGCGGGATGCGGGTGTGGTGCTACCTGGCCGATATGTGGACGACCCGTCGCGCGACCCGCTGACCCTGCGCAATCAGCTCGCCATCGTCGAACACGCGCAACGGCTCGCCGCGCGTCTCGTCGACATCCGCCGCCGGGGCGATGCGCCCCTCGTCCTCGGCGGGGACTGCAGCCTGATCGTCGCGGCGGGCCTCGCCTCGCAGGTCACCGGACGCGGTGGCCTCGTGCACGTCGACGGGCACACCGACTCCCGGCATCCGGGCAACAGCTCCGCCATCGGCGCCCTCGCGGGAGAGGATCTCGCTGCGGCGATCGGCCGGCATCTCCCGGAGATCGCGGACATCGACGGCTTCGGACCCTACTTCGACGCCGATGCCACGGCGCACATCGGATGCCGTCGCGACGACGAGCACCTCGACGAGGTGTCCGAGACGCTCGCGCTCACGATCCCGGCCGACCGCATCGTGGTGCACGGCGCGGTGCGTGCTGCGGCCGACGTCCTCGCGACGCCGCGTCTGGACCGCGGGTTCTGGCTCCAGGTCGACGTCGACGTCCTCGATCCGGCGCACATGCCCGCGGTCGACAGCCCGGACGCGGGCGGGCTCTCACCCGAGGAGCTCACGCGTCTGTTGGAGGGGCTCGCACCGCGTGCCTGGGGAGCATCCGTCACGGTCTTCGACCCCGATCTCGACCCGACGGGTGCGCACGCGCTCACGGTGGCCGAGATCGTCGCCACCGGCATGCGCGACCTCGGTCGCGACGTCAACGCCTGACGACAGGTTCAGACCAGGGTCCGCCCGATGCTGCCGATCACTCCCTCGACGGGCTGACCTGAGGCATCGCGACGCGCACCCGGTTCGGGGAGCTTGCGCACCGCGCCCGTCGGATCGACGGCCTGTGCGGGGGACGCGCCGACCCAGGCGACCGTGAGCCGATCCTCACCCTTCAGGAACGCATGCGCGCGTACGCCGCCGGTCGCGCGGCCCTTGCCCGGGTACTCGGTGAACGACGAGACCTTGGCGCGGCCCGGATCGGTGCCGGGGAGCATGCTCTCGGCACCGGAGACGGTGGCGACGACGGCATCCGTTCCAGGCGCCACGGCGCCGAAGAACAGCACGGAGGCGCCGGCGCCCAGCTTGATGCCGGCCATGCCGCCGGCAGCCGCTCCCTGCGGACGCACCGACGATGCCGAGAACCGCAGCAGTTGCGCGTCGGTGGTGAGGAAGACGAGCTCGGCGTCGTCGGCGGCCTCGGCGACGCCGACGATCGCGTCACCGGGCTTCATGCCGATCACCTCGATGTCGGGACGCACGGGGAGCGCGGACGGGACGAAGCGCTTCACGGTGCCCTGCGCGGTGCCGAGGGCGATCGGCACGTCGCTGTCGAAGCGCACGAAGCCGAGGACGCGCTCGCCCTTGGTCGTGACGCCGAGGTAGTCGCGCAGCGGGGTCCCGGCCGCGAGCTGCACCGACGAGCCGGGCACCGAGGGAAGGTCGACGGGGGAGAAGCGCAGCACACGCCCCTCCGACGTCACGGCGCCGATCTCCGCGCGGACCGTGGTCTCGATCGTGGCCAGGATCGCGTCGTGCTTGCTGCGGCGCGCGGGCGCGGTGAGCTCCTGTCCCTCGGCGAGATCGACGCGCACGGCGCGACCGGTGGTCGAGAGCGCGAGCAGCGTCGGCGCGTCCGCGATCTGCAGATCGACTGCGCCCTTGGTCGCGCGCGGTTTCGGCGGCGCGGCGTTCATGAGCAGCGTGCGGCGCGGCGTGCCGTACAGGTCGGCCGCGGCATCCAGCTCCTTCGCGACGGCCGCACGCAGCAGGGCATCGCTCGCGAGCAGTTCCCGGAGGGCCGCGATCTCGGCCTGCAGAGCATCGCGCTCGGTCTCGAGCTCGATGCGGGAGAACCTGGTGAGCCGGCGCAGCCGGAGCTCGAGGATGTACTCGGCCTGCGGCTCGCTGAGGTCGAACACCGTGCGCAGGCGCGTGCGGGCCTGCTCCGAGTCGTCGGACGACCGGATGACCTGGATGACCTCGTCGATGTCGAGGATCGCGATGAGGAGGCCTTCGACCAGGTGCAGACGCTCCTCGCGGCGGGCGAGACGGAAACGGCTGCGTCGGGTGATGACCTCGATCCGGTGGCCCACGTACACGCTGAGCATCTCGCGCAGGCCCAGCGTGCGCGGCTGCCCCTCGACGAGGGCGACGTTGTTGATGCTGAACGAGTCCTCGAGCGGCGTGAGGCGGTAGAGCTGCTCCAGCACGGCGTTCGGGTCGAAGCCGGTCTTGATGCCGATCGCGACGCGCAGCCCGTGGTTGCGGTCGGTGAGATCGGTGACGTCGCTGATGCCCTGCAGCTTCTTCGACTGCACGGCGTCACGGATCTTCTCGATCAGCCGCTCGGGGCCGACCATGTACGGCAGCTCCGACACGATGATGCCGGTGCGGCGCGGCCCGAGCGGCTCGACCGAGACCTTGCCGCGCACCTTGAGCGCGCCGCGTCCGTTCGCGTACGCGTCCTTGACGCCGTCGAGCCCCATCAGGATGCCGCCCGAGGGGAAGTCGGGGCCGGGCACGAACTCCATGAGGTCTTCGGTCGTCGCGTCCGGGTTCTCGAGCAGGTGCGTCGCAGCGGCGACGACCTCGATGAGGTTGTGCGGCGCCATGTTGGTCGCCATGCCGACCGCGATGCCGGAGGCGCCGTTGACGAGGAGGTTCGGGAATGCCGCGGGGAGCACGGCGGGCTGCTGGAACTGACCGTCGTAGTTGGGGATGAAGTCGACGACGTCTTCATCGAGGTTCTCGGTGAGCGCCGTGGCCGGCGCCGCGAGCCGGGCCTCGGTGTACCGGGCGGCGGCGGGGCCGTCGTCGAGCGATCCGAAGTTGCCGTGCCCGTCGACCAGCGGGACGCGCAGCGCCCATTCCTGGGCGAGGCGCACGAGGGCGTCGTAGATCGCGGAGTCTCCGTGCGGGTGGAGCTTTCCCATCACCTCGCCGACGACCCGGGCGCTCTTGACGTGTCCGCGGTCGGGGCGCAGCCCCATCTCGGCCATCTGGAAGAGGATGCGGCGCTGCACGGGCTTGAGGCCGTCGCGGGCATCGGGGAGGGCGCGCGAGTAGATGACGGAGTAGGCGTACTCGAGGAACGAGCCCTGCATCTCGCTCTCGAGGTCGATGTCCTGGATTCTCTCCGGGGCGAGCTCGGGCGGCGGGGTCTTCGGCATGGGCATCCTGGATGGTGCGAGGCAGAGGGGGTACCGACGCCTGTGACAGACTGGCTCGGATGTCCCTCATGCTACCGTCCGAGTCGTCCGCAGCCCGGAGCGTCGTCGGGGTGGCGGACGACCTGTTCTCGGCGCTGCGCGGGGGAGAGGGCGCGCTCCCACCCGCGGAATCGGTCGTGCTCGTGCTCGTCGACGGGCTCGGCGCGATCGCGCTGCGCGCGCACGCGGGTCACGCCAGGGCGCTCACCGCCGGCATGGCGAAGAAGGACGTCGCGCACTCGGTCTTCCCTTCGACGACGGCGGCCGCGCTCACGAGCCTGCTCACCGGCGTCTGGCCGGGGGAGCACGGGCTGGTCGGGTACCGGGTGCTGGACAGCACTCGCGATGTGCTCGTGAACCAGCTCACGGGATGGGAGTCGGAGGGGCTCGATCCCCTCACGTGGCAGCCCGCGCCCACGCTGTTCGAACGTGCCCGAGCCGAGGGGCGCCCCGCGTTCGCCGTCGGTGTCGCGGCCTACGCCGGCAGCGGGTTCACACGGGCCACCCTGCGCGGCGCGCAGTTCGTGTCGGCGCAGACGCCGGCCGCGCGCGTGGAAGCCGCGTACGAGCTCGCCGAACGTCATCCGGGCGCCGTGGTGTACTGCTATCTCCCCGAGGTCGACAAAGCCGGTCACAAGCACGGCATGGACTCGCCGCAGTGGATCGCCGCTCTCGAAGAGGTCGATGCCGCTCTCTCCGTGCGCGTGCCGCCGGGAGTGGGCGTGCTCGTCACCTCCGACCACGGCATGCTCGACGTCCCCGCGCATCG
Organism: Microbacterium sp. NPDC089695; assembly: GCF_044749085.1. NCBI lineage: Bacteria > Bacillati > Actinomycetota > Actinomycetes > Micrococcales > Microbacteriaceae > Microbacterium > Microbacterium sp. NPDC089695. The sequence goes on along the minus strand of NZ_JBIVHG010000002.1, from coordinate 46,071 downwards.
TCAGGTCGTGCTCGACGACACGCATCTCGCGGACGTCCGGCACATCGGCGGCGAGCCGCGCATGCTGCACGTCTACGTCGAACCGGACGCGGATGCCGATCGCGTCGCGCTCCGGTGGCGCAGCGACCTCGACGGGCTGGCCGATGTGGCGACGCGCGCCGAGGCGATCGGTGCGGGTCTCTTCGGCCCCGTCGTGACAGATGCTGCGGCATCCCGGATCGGCGACCTGCTGGTCGTCGCACGGGGGAGCGGCGCGGTCTACAACGGCACGGCCGCGGATCAGCGCGGACGCGGCATGATCGGCCAGCACGGGGGGCTCACGCCGGAGGAACGTCAGGTGCCGTACATCCGGTTCGGCGCGTTCCGGCGCTGACGCCTCGGCGCCGAGGGCGCGTCACTCGTCGGTTCGTGCTCCGAAGACGATCTCGTCCCACGAGGGCATGGCGTTGCGTCGCCGTCGTCGTCCGCCGCCGTCGTTCGCCGGCTCGGGAGAGGTCGGCTCATCGGGCTCGTCCTGCTCCGGCTCCTGCGTGTCGAACGCGTCGAACAGCGCGATCGGATCGTTGTCGTCATCGTCGTCGGCCGCGTCCTCGAGGAGCGGCGCCGTCTCGCGCTGTCCCCGCCGACGCCGCAGCGCTTCGAGCAGGTCGGCGGTCTCGGGACTCGTGTTCGAGGACTCGGGTGCGCGCTTGATCGCGGCGTCCTGCACGGCGGGCGCGGAGCGCTCGGGCAGCGACGGGTCGTCGATCTCCGCGTCGGGTGCAGGCGTCGGCACGAGGCGAGGGCCGAAGGCGCCGGAGTCGAAGCGACTGTCGTCCTTGTACGGCGAGGTGATGCGCTCGGATTCGACGGCGCGGAGGCGCGGGATGAGGCCCTCGGGCAGCGCGCCCTGGCGGGAGAGCTGCGTCGCATCGGCGTTCAAGGGCGAGAGTGCGCTGCGGCGCGGGTCGAAGCTCCAGCGCGCGTCGTGCTCGACCTCGTTGGCGGTGAACTCGAGCTTGATGATCCAGCCGCGGTCTTCCTTCCAGCTCGCCCAGCGCTCCTCGGAGGCCTGGACGTCGGCGAGCTTGGCGCGGATCGCCGTGCCGAAGGTGGGCTGCGCGTCGGGCTCGACCTCGCTGCCGATCAGGACGGGGACCGCGAGGGCCTGGCCGATGACGTGCTCGCGCTCGGCGAGCACCGGGCCTTCGAAACGGATGACGTCGTCGACGTCGATCCCGAGAAGCTCGGCCACCTCGGGGGCGGTGAGTCCGGCACGGATCTGCGCCTGGATGTCACGCGGACTCGCCGCCAGGCGCTGCGTCGCGGGCTCGCCCTGTCGCGTGGCCCGTCGGATCTCGCGGTGCAGCACGTCGTCGATGGGCAGCGCGAACCGCTCGCCCGACTCGGTCGCGAGCACGAGGACTCCTGCTTCTGTGCCGACGATGGTGACGTTTTCCATGCGAATGCCCCTCTGATGGGTGTGCGTTCATGGTGTCACGCGGTCGCTGCCGGAACCGGGAATACCGTGGGCGCGCCGCGAGTTTGCTCTGTCGCGACCACAGCATTTGCTTATTCACCCGTGGTCGTGCAAACTATGGCCGCCGATTACCCCGACGGCGCACCACCCACTCGCATGAAAGTGGAGATTCTCCATATGGCAACCGACTACGACGCTCCCCGCAAGAGCGAAGACGACTCCGAGTCGATCGAAGCCCTCAAGGAGCGTGTGCCGGACAAGAACTCCGGCTCTTCGGGAGACGAGGATGCGGACAACCCGTCCAGCTTCGACCTCCCCGGCGCCGACCTGTCCGACCTCGAACTCGATGTCGTCGTGCTGCCCGCGCAGCAGGACGAGTTCACCTGCATGAGCTGCTTCCTGGTGAAGCACCGGTCGCAGCTCGACCACGAGGGCGCCTCCGGCCCCATCTGCAAGGAGTGCGCTGCCTGAGCGCATCCGAGCGAGACGTGCGCGCCCCCGACCGACGGTCAGGGGCGCGTTGTCGTCTCCGGGTCGAGTCTCAGGAGCGGGCGGCCGTGATCGCGGCCGCGAGGCGCTCGGGCGTGCGCGACGAGATCGTCCAGACGTCCACCGGGTCGTCGACGTCGGTGTCGGGGACGACGACGACGCCGTCGATGCCCCCGCGGATGAGATGCCAGCCGCGCGCCGGGAGACCGGGGCCGCGCGCCTGCCGCGCATCCTCGCCCGTGAGCGCAACGGGATCGCCGAGATGGTGGACGTCGATGTGCGCTCGTCCGGCGCGGAGCACTCCGCCATCGACCGAGACGACGGGCGTGAGCGCGATCGCGGCGAGCACGAGCAGCGCCGAGACCGCCGCGCCGACGATCAGCGCCACGGTCGAGCCGACCGGCACGAAGATCAATGAGACCATCGGCCCGGCGAGCGCGATGGTCACGAGGAGCCAGAGGCTCGGCGAGAGCCTCTCGCGGTAGCGGGCACGTGTCTCGGGAGTGGTGTTCTGCATTAGCCTCGGGGGGTGACTGATTCCGTTGATGTCCCCATTATCGCGTCCGTCGTCCCCGGATACGCCCATCCCGGTGATGCGGGAGCCGATCTGGTGGCGGCCGAAGCCGTGCGGCTCGGGCCGGGGGAGCGCGCCCTGGTCGCGACCGGCGTGCGCATCGCGCTGCCCGACGGGTACGCGGCGTTCGTCGTCCCGCGCAGCGGCCTCGCGGCGAAGCACGGCATCTCGATCGTCAACTCTCCCGGCACGGTCGACGCCGGGTATCGCGGCGAGATCAAGGTCAGCCTGATCAACACGGACATCCGCAACGCGTACGATGTGGCCGTCGGCGACCGCATCGCGCAGCTGATCGTCATGCCCGTGACGCGTGCCACGTTCATCCCGGTCGAGGAGCTGCCGGAGAGCGTTCGCGGCGAGGGTGGCTTCGGCTCGACCGGCTACCAGGCAGGACACCACACGAACCCGGCAGGACAGAGCAATGACTGACAACAACGCGATCCCCGCGAAGGCGGCGCCCGAGAACCGCGCCACCGAGGGCCCGTTCGACGACTCCGAGGCGAACCCGGTCCGTCCCTACATCGACCTGGGCGGCATCAAGATCCTGCCGCGAGAGGGACTCAACCTGCGACTCGAGGTCGAGGAGCAGAGCAAGCGCATCGTGGCCGTCGGCCTCGACTACGCGGACTCGTCGCTGCAGGTGCAGCCGTTCGCGGCGCCGCGCTCCGGCGGCCTCTGGGACGAGACGCGCGTGCAGCTGCGCGATCAGGTCAAGGCGCAGGGCGGCCGGGTCGAGGAGCGCGAGGGGCCGCTGGGCGTCGAGCTGTTGGCCGAGGTCCCCGCCCCGGCCAGTGAGGGTTCCGAGCTGCGTCTCGTGCGATTCATCGGCATCGACGGTCCTCGCTGGTTCCTGCGCGGAGTGATCGGCGGAGCCGCGGCATCCGATCTCGAGGCCGCCGCGAAGGTCGAGGATCTGTTCCGCTCGATCGTCGTGGTGCGCGGCGGGGCGCCGATGCCTCCGCGCGACCTGATCCCGCTCAAGATGCCCGTCACCCCCGGCTCCGCGTGAGCACGCCGCTGACCCCACCGGAGCCCGAGCGCGAGCAGAGCGCGTCCGAGCTGATCGGGGCGGCCCTGGGCGGAGCCGCTCGACGCGCTGGTCTCGACCCGGCCGAGTCCGGAGCCACCCACAAGGTCGTCTGGTCGGCGATCGGCGGGTGGCGCGGCATCCTCGAATCGGTTCTGCCCAGCCTGGCGTTCGTGGTCCTCTTCACCATCAGCCCGGAGCCACTCATCCTGTCGCTCGGGGTCTCGGTGGGCATCGCCGCCGTGTTCACGATCGTGCGTCTCGTGCAGAAGTCGCCACCCTCCGCCGCGATCGGCGGCCTGGTGGCCGCCGGCGCCGCGGCCGCGCTCGCGCTGTTCACCGGACGCGGCGTCGACAACTTCGTGCCCGGCCTCATCACCAACGCCGTGTACGGCACGGCCATGCTGGTCTCGGCGCTGATCGGCTGGTCGCTCATCGGCCTCGCCGCCGGATTCCTGATGGGCGACGGCACCGCGTGGCGGGGCGACCGGCGCAAGAGGCGTGCATTCCTGTGGCTCGGCATCGCATGGGCGGCGCTGTTCTTCGCGCGCCTCGCTGTGCAGCTCCCGCTCTATCTCGCGGACGAGGTCGCGGTGCTCGGGACGCTCAAGCTCATCATGGGGCTCCCGCTGTTCGCGCCGCTGATCGCCGTCACCTGGCTCGTCGTGCGCGCCCTCTATCCCCGCACGCCGGATGCCGGAGCACGCGCCGAGTCGTGATAGATTTATCTTGACATCAAGATAAATTGCAGGCTTCCGCCCGGCGGTCGAGCGGAGCAGACTGGTTAGGTCTGCCTTGCTAGCCGCAGGGGCTCGCTGGCGAGCAAGATGGAGGCGCCTGTCGCTCCCATCCGAATAGAAGGAGACGGATTCGTGTCCACGGTGAACAGCTTCGGTGCCAAGAGCACCCTGACGGTCGGCAGCACCGACTACGAGATCTTCCGCATCGACACGGTGCCCGGTTTCGACAAGCTCCCGTTCAGCCTCAAGGTGCTCCTCGAGAACCTGCTGCGCACCGAGGACGGCGCGAACGTCACGAAGGCGCAGATCGAGGCGCTCGGGTCGTGGGATGCCGCGGCGGAGCCGAACACCGAGATCCAGTTCACGCCGGCCCGCGTGGTCATGCAGGACTTCACCGGCGTGCCCTGCATCGTCGACCTCGCCACGATGCGCGAGGCCGTCACGGCACTCGGCGGCGACGCCAACAGGATCAACCCGCTCTCGCCCGCCGAGATGGTCATCGACCACTCCGTCATCGCCGACCTCTTCGGCTCCGAGAACGCCCTCGAGCGCAACGTCGAGATCGAGTACGAGCGCAATGGCGAGCGGTACCAGTTCCTGCGCTGGGGCCAGACGGCCTTCAGCGACTTCAAGGTCGTCCCGCCCGGCACGGGCATCGTCCACCAGGTCAACATCGAGCACCTGGCCAAGGTCATCTACGACCGCACCGTCGACGGCGTGCTGCGCGCGTACCCCGACACGTGCGTCGGCACCGACTCGCACACCACCATGGTCAACGGTCTGGGCGTGCTCGGCTGGGGCGTCGGCGGCATCGAGGCCGAGGCCGCGATGCTCGGCCAGCCCGTGTCGATGCTGATCCCGCGTGTCGTCGGCTTCAAGCTCTCGGGTGAGATCCCCGCGGGCGTCACCGCGACCGACGTCGTGCTCACGATCACCGACATGCTGCGCAAGCACGGCGTGGTCGGCAAGTTCGTCGAGTTCTACGGTGCCGGCGTCGCCTCCGTGCCGCTCGCCAACCGTGCGACGATCGGCAACATGTCGCCGGAGTTCGGCTCCACCGCGGCGATGTTCCCGATCGACGACGTGACGCTCGACTACCTGCGCCTCACCGGGCGCTCCGAAGAGGCCGTCGCGCTCGTCGAGGCGTACGCCAAGGAGCAGACGCTGTGGCACGACGCGTCGCAGGAGCCCGTCTTCAGCGAGTACCTCGAGCTCGACCTCGGCACCGTGGTGCCGTCGATCGCCGGCCCGAAGCGCCCGCAGGACCGCATCCTCCTCTCCGACGCCAAGGCGCAGTTCGAGCAGGACATCCTCGGCTACGCCACGCCGACGACGAGCGACGACATCGTCGACCTCGAGTCGAAGCACTCGTTCCCGGCATCCGACCCCGGGCAGGTCCCCGGCGACGAGAAGCCGAGCACGCGTCCGGTGCACATCAACAGCGGTGCTCCGGCCAACGCGTCGAAGCCCGTGCCGGTCACGACCCCCGACGGCGAGAAGTACATCCTCGACAACGGCGCCGTGACGCTCGCCGCGATCACCTCGTGCACCAACACGTCGAACCCCTCGGTCATGATCGCCGCGGGTCTCGTCGCCCGCAAGGCGCTCGAGAAGGGCCTCAAGCAGAAGCCCTGGGTCAAGACCACGCTCGGCCCCGGCTCCAAGGTCGTCACCGACTACTACGAGAAGTCCGGTCTCGACAAGGACCTCGAGGGCCTCGGCTTCTACACGGTCGGCTACGGCTGCACGATCTGCATCGGCAACTCCGGACCGCTGATCGAGGAGGTCTCGGAGGCGATCAACTCGCACGACCTCGCCGTGACCGCGGTGCTCTCCGGCAACCGCAACTTCGAGGGTCGCATCAGCCCCGACGTGAAGATGAACTACCTCGCGAGCCCGCCGCTGGTGATCGCGTACGCTCTCGCCGGGTCGATGCACTTCGACTTCGAGAACGACGCGCTCGGCAAGGGATCCGACGGTCAGGACGTCTTCCTCAAGGACATCTGGCCGACGCCCGACGAGGTGCAGGAGATCGTCGACTCTTCGATCTCGCGCGAGCAGTTCATCAAGCAGTACGCGACCGTGTTCGACGGCGACGAGCGCTGGCGCAGCCTTCCCACCCCGGAGGACGACACCTTCCAGTGGGACGAGAACTCGACGTACGTCCGCAAGGCGCCGTACTTCGACGGCATGAAGATGGAGCTCACCCCCGTCGCGGACATCCAGGGTGCTCGCGTCATGGCGACGCTGGGCGACTCGGTCACGACCGACCACATCTCGCCCGCCGGCAACATCAAGCCCGGCACGCCCGCTGCGCAGTACCTCACGGAGCACGGCGTTGACCGCAAGGACTTCAACTCCTTCGGGTCGCGCCGAGGCAACCACGAGGTCATGATCCGCGGCACGTTCGCGAACATCCGCCTGAAGAACGCCATGGTCTCGGCGGTGAACGACGGTCAGGTCGTCGAGGGTGGTTTCACGCGCGACTTCACGCAGCCCGGCGGCCCGCAGTCGTACATCTACGACGCGAGCATGAACTACCAGGCGCAGGGCACCCCGCTGGTGATCTTCGGCGGCAAGGAGTACGGCTCCGGCTCGTCGCGCGACTGGGCGGCAAAGGGCACGAGCCTGCTCGGCGTCAAGGCGGTCATCACCGAGAGCTTCGAGCGCATCCACCGCTCGAACCTGATCGGCATGGGCGTCGTCCCGCTGCAGTTCCCCGCCGGCGAGAGCTGGGAGTCGCTGGGGCTCGACGGCACCGAGGTCGTCTCGATCACGGGTCTCGAGGAGCTCAACCAGGGCGTCACCCCGAAGACCGTGCATGTCACCGCCACCCCGAGCGAGAACTCGCCCGAGGGCAAGCAGGTCGTCGAGTTCGACGCGGTCGTGCGCATCGACACCCCCGGCGAGGCGGACTACTACCGCAACGGCGGCATCCTGCAGTACGTGCTGCGTTCGCTCGTCTGAGAGCACGACGAGAGGGGCTCGGTTCTTCGGAACCGAGCCCCTCTCCGTCTGTCAAGGGTAGTCCGGCTCCGAGCCTTCCCGAAGGCTGCGGGGTAGGATCGAACCTGAATCCGGACACCATCCGGACGTCCGTCCGGTGCCTGTGAGGAGGTGCGATGCCCATTCTTCGGAGCATCTCAGGACCGCGTGATCTCGACTCCCTGTCGGAGGGCGAGCTCGTCGAACTGGCGGGGGAGATCCGCGAGTTCCTCGTCGAGAACGTCTCCCGCACGGGTGGACACCTCGGGCCGAATCTGGGCGTCGTCGAGCTCACCATCGCGCTGCACCGCGTCTTCTCCTCGCCGGAGGATCCCTTCATCTTCGACACCGGGCACCAGTCGTATGTCCACAAGCTCCTCACCGGACGTCAGGACTTCTCCTCGCTGCGTCTGCGCGGCGGGCTGGCCGGGTACCCGCAGCGTGCGGAGAGCCCGCACGACGTCGTCGAGTCGTCGCATGCATCGAGCTCGCTGAGCTGGGCCGACGGCGTGTCCCGCGCGCTCACCGCCACCGGACGTGCGGATCGCCACGTCGTCGCGGTGGTCGGCGACGGCGCGCTCACCGGAGGTATGACGTGGGAGGCGCTCAACAACATCTCCGACGACAACGACCGCAACCTCGTGATCGTCGTGAACGACAACGGGCGCTCTTACGCGCCCACGATCGGCGGGATGTCCCGCTACCTGAACCGGGTGCGCACCGCCGCTGCGTACAAAGACCTCCACCAGCGCTCCGACCGCCTGTTCCGGGCTTTCGGGCCCGTCGGGCGGGCGGTCTTCCGCGGGGTCCGTGGCGGAACGCACGGCTTCCTCTCGCGCTTCACGAACAACGAGGCGCTGTATTCCAATCTCGACATCAAGTACCTCGGCCCGGTGGACGGCCATGATCTGCCCGCACTGATCGAGACTCTCGAGCTGGCCAAGTCCTATGGGGCGCCGGTCATCGTGCACGCGATCACCGAGAAGGGGCGCGGCTATCAGCCCGCGCGCGACGACGAGGCGGATCAGTTCCATGCCGTCGGACGCATAGACCCGGCCACGGGCGAGACGCTCTCTTCCGGGGGGCGCGCCTGGACCGACGTGTTCTCCGATGCGCTGGTCGCGGTGGGCGAGCGCCGCAGCGACGTGATCGCCATGACCGCGGCGATGCTGCGTCCGACCGGTCTCGCGCCGTTCGCCGAGCGGTTCCCCGACCGTGTGTACGACGTCGGCATCGCCGAGCAGCACGCGGTCGCGTCGGCGGCCGGGCTCGCGTTCGGGGGTCTGCACCCCGTGGTCGCCCTGTACGCGACCTTCATGAACCGCGCGTTCGACCAGGTGCTCATGGATGTCGCGCTGCACCGCGCCGGGGTCACCTTCGTGCTCGACCGGGCCGGCGTCACCGGCCCCGACGGAGCGAGTCACCACGGCATGTGGGATCTCGCGATGCTGCAGATCGTCCCGCACATCCGCATCGCCGCACCGCGAGACGCCTCGCGGCTGCAGGAGGCGCTCGACGAGGCGGTGCTCGTGGACGACGCGCCGACGGTCATCCGCTTCCCGAAGGGCGATGTCGCGGCCGAGATCCCCGCGCTCGAACGACTCGACGACGGGGTCGACGTGCTCGCCCGCGGCGAGTCCGATGACGTCCTCATCGTCGGCATCGGCCCGTTCGCCGCGCTCGGCCTCGACGTCGCCGAGCGGCTGCGGGCCCAGGGCATCGGGGCGACTGTTATCGATCCTCGGTGGGCGATCCCCGTGCAGCCCTCGATCGTCGCCCTCGCCGCACGGCACCGCCTCGTGATCACTCTGGAGGACGGCATCCGCGTCGGCGGTGTAGGAACACGCGTTCGCCAGGTGCTCCGCGAGGCGGGCATCGACACGGCGGTCGACGAACTGGGCCTCCCGGACGAGTTCATCGACCACGCCTCACGCGACCAGATCCTCACGGATGCGGGCCTGACCGCCTCGAAGATCGCGCAGGACGTGGTGGCGCAGGTGCTCGGCACCCGCATCCCCGTGGCGCGGCAGTCGGGGGAGACCGGCGCGATCGAGTTCCCGCTGCACGAGCGCGGCTGAGCACCGGCCCCCGAGGTCAGTTCAGCGCGTGGAGCGCGGCGACGGCGTCGGCGCGCCGTTCGGTGTCGCGGAGCGCCGTCGACAGCAGGTACCCGTCGGTGAGCGCGTCTCCCGTGACCATCACGCGCACGAGCTCCACGCCGCAGGCGCGTCGCACCTCCTCGGCGCTGGCTGCGATCACGCGGGTGTTGATCTCGTCGTTGTGCGGCAGCTCGGCACCGTCGAGACCGCGGATGACATCGCGGAGACAGGCGCCCACGATGTTCGACGCCCGCTCTGTGACGTTCACGACGTCGAGTTCGAACACCCGGAGGTCTCGGCCGTTGGGTATCGGGCGCCACTCGAACGACGCGTGCACGCGGTGCTGGTGGCCGCTCGCCCCGGTCATCTCCCTGGCAGGGAGATCGGTGGCTCGGCATCGCACGTCGATCAACTTGTACCAGTAGAACAGCGGGAAAGCGCCGTGCGTGCCCGGGTGGAGGACCACGACCTCGCCGACGGCTCCGCCTCGATTCGTCGGGCGGCGCGGCGGACGATTGCGGATGATCGGCTTGCCGTTACGGGTGCGGATCGCGGCCCAGCCCTCATCCACCGTGACGACGAAGATCTTCAGCAGGGCCGGGACCACGAGCAGGATGGTGAGGATCGCCGTGCCGGTCTTGAACAGCCCCGACGTCCCCTTGCCTCCGAGCATCGACAGGATCATGTCCATGACACCACTGTGCCCTCTCGATGGCGCCGACGCGGCGCTGCGGAGGCGCCGTGCGCGGGTGTTCACGCGCTGTTCCGTGCGCGTTCGTCGCTCCGCCGCACGATGGATACGGATCGCGTCGGATGTCAGCCGAGTTCGGCCAGCGCCTCGGCGACGAGCGCATCGACGACCGGCAGGAGGCGCGCACGATCGGCATCGACGAGACCTGCGCGCGTGCGCCGGTCGAGGACATCGGCTGCGGTCATGGCTCCCTCGGCGCGCACCGTGTACTCGACGTCTGCCCGGGTGAGGGCGAGGCCATCGAGAAGCGGCGCGGATGACGCGTGCGGGGAGTCGCGATGGGGAACCGCACGGTCGACGAGTCGCAGAGTCGCGGTGCGGCTGGGGCCCGCGGACAGTGCGCGTCGGCGCACGGCGAGGTCGACCGCATCCTCGGCCATCCGCCGGTAGGTCGTGAGCTTGCCGCCCAGCACGTCGATGAACCCGCCTGCGGACTCCGCGACCAGGTGGCGTCGCGAGATGTCCGCCGTGGAGCCGGCCCCGGAGTCCACGAGCGGGCGCAGCCCGGTGAAGGCGCCACGCACCCGATCCCGGGTCACCGGCGTCGCGAGCACGCGGTTCAGCGTGTCGAGCAGGAAGGCGATCTCCGCCTCCGTGGGCGTCGCGACATCCGGCACGGGGCCCGGGGCATCGTCGTCGGTCACCCCGACGATCACCCGTCCGCCATGCTGAGGCAGCGCGAACACGAATCGGCTGATCGACCCCTCGTGCGGGATGGTCAGGGCAGCGGACGGGTCACCGAGGTCGGTCGCGTCGAGCACGATATGGGTGCCCCGACTCGGTCGGATGCTGATGGTGTCGTTCAGCGTGCCCGCCCACGCTCCCGTCGCGTTGACCACGCTGCGGGCGCGGAGGTCGACGCGCCCACCGGTGAGCGCGTCTTCGGCTGTTGCGCCGCCGGCGCTGAGCGACAGCGCTCGAACGCGCGTGAGGATGCGTGCCCCGTGCGCGGCCGCGGTGCGCGCCACCGTCGCCACGAGGCGCGCGTCGTCGACGAGCTGCCCATCGAACGACAGCATCCCGCCGCGGAGTCCCTGAGGGGCGAGTGCAGGGACGAGAGCGCGTGCGGTGCGTGCGGCGACGGGGCGCGGCGCGGGCAGGATGCGCCTCGGCGTTCCGGCGCGCACGCGCAGGAGGTCGCCGAGGGCCATACCGATCGCGCCGGTGGCGCGCTGCCGGAGAGTGACTCCCGGCACGAACGGCAGCAGCTGTCCCAGCGGACGGATCAGGTGCGGGGCGATCCTCGTCATCAGGAGGTGCCGTTCGACCGCGCTCTCCTTGGCGGTGGCGACGTCGCCGGTCGCCAGATAGCGCAGGCCGCCGTGTACGAGTTTGGAGCTGAAGCGACTGGTGCCGTAGGCGAGGTCGTGGGCATCGATCAGAGTGACCGAGAGTCCTCGCGAGGCGGCGTCGAGCGCGACCCCGACGCCGGTGATCCCGCCGCCGACGACCAGCATGTCGACCGTCTCGACGGAGGCGCGGTCGAGCTCCACGGCCCGACGCGCGGCGTTGAGGTCGGGGGAGCCGTCGGTCATGCGCGCAGCAGGCCGTGGAGGGCTGCCCGCAGCTCCCGCTCCCAGGCGCTCTCCGAGACGAGGTCCGACACGGTGCCGTGCGACAGCACCGCGGACTGCGCGAGCAGCAGCAGCATCACGGCCATCTCGGCCGGATCATCGCGGCGCACGTCGCCGTACTCCTGAGCCGCGGCGATCGACCGCGCGAGCCACGCGAGGATGAGGCGCTGACTCGATCCGACTCTCTGCAGCGTGTAGCGGGTGAACGCCTCGGGCTCTTCGTCGAGCAGTCGACCGTAGACCGGATCGGTGCGGAAGAGAGCCGTGAAACGGAGGACGTCGTCGACCAGGGCGGACCGGGAGGCCGACGGTTCGGGGAACTCCGCGACGATGCCGGAGACCCGGCGCAGCAGCGCCGCGCGGACCACGTCGTCGGCATCGGTCCAGCTGCGGTAGACCGTCGGGCGGCTGTGGCCGGCTCTGCGCGAGAGTTCGGCGATCGTCATGCCGTGAACGCCACGACGCAGGATGAGGTCGTCGGCGGCATCGAGGATGCGCGTCTGGGTCGCGTCCCACCGGGGTACGCCGTCGTGAGGCGCGGCGTCGGATGTCGCAGTTGCGGCAGGTATCACTGCTTGACGTTCTTCCATGATGTGTCACACTGTAACGCATGACTCACGGGAACGGCAGCGCAGCCGCGGAGGCTGACATGCGGTGGAACGGGTGGGGTGATCCGGCCAAGGCGAAGGACCTCCCGCTGGCGGTGCGGACGCTGCTGCCCCTGCTCCTCGGACGGATCCGCAAGCCCGCCTCCGCCGTCGACCTCGACGCGGTCGTGCTCGCGGCATCCGCACTCGACGACGCCGATCTCGCGGCGTTCGCGCAGATCGTCGGCACCGAGAACGTGACGACCGCCCATGAAGCTCGCGTGCGGCACTCGGGTGGCCGCTCCACGCCCGACCTGCTGCGGCTCCGTGCAGAGGATCAGGAGGCCCCCGACGGCGTCGTGCGTCCGGCCAGCCATGACGAGGTCGTGGCCTGTCTTCGCGTGTCCGTCGAGCGGGGCGTCGCCGTCATCCCGTACGGCGGCGGCACGAGCGTGGTCGGTGCCCTGCGTCCGGAGCGCGGACAGCACCGCGCGGTCGTGAGCCTCGATCTGCGTCGCCTGAGCGGTCTGGTGCGCATCGACGAGGTCAGCGACGAGGCCGTGATCGCCGCGGGCACGACCGGACCGGATGCCGAGGCGCAGCTCGCCGCACACGGCTACGAACTCGGTCACTACCCGCAGAGCTTCCGGTACGCGACGATCGGCGGTTTCGCCGCCGCACGGTCGTCCGGACAGAACTCCACCGGCCACGGCCGCTTCGACACCATGGTGACCGGCATCCGCGTCGCGACCCCCACCGGCGACCTCGAGCTCGGCAGGTCTCCGGGATCGGCTGCCGGCCCCGACCTGATCCGTGTGTTCCTCGGGTCCGAGGGCGTGTTCGGCGTCATCACGGAGGTGCGCGTCCGCGTGCATCCGATCCCGCGCGATCGCGTGCTCGAGTCCTGGACCTTCCCCGACTTCGCGAGCGGGGTCGACGCGCTGCGCCGGGTAGCTCAGGCGGGCGGGGGTCCCACCGTGATCAGGCTCTCCGACGAGGCGGAGACGGCCGTGAGTCTCGCGCAGGTCGGTCGCATCGGTAAAGCGCTCGCGAAGGGTGCGAGCGCGGTCACGGTATACGAGGGCGAGGGGATCGAACACCGACGGATGCGCACGAGCGCGGCGCTCCTGGCCGCCGGCGGCACATCGGCGGGGGAGGGCGCATCGGAGAAGTGGCTCGCCGGACGCTTCGACGGGCCGTACCTCCGCGACTCGTTGCTCGACGCCGGGGTCTTCTGCGAGACGCTGGAGACCGCGACGACGTGGTCGAACCTCGCGACGCTCCGATCCGCCGTCGACGGTGCCCTGCGCGACGGCCTCGCCGACGCGGGCGCCCGCTCGTACGTGATGTGCCACGTGTCGCACATCTATCCGACCGGTGCGTCCCTGTACTTCACGGTGCTCGCGAGCATCAGGACGGAGCCGTCGTCCGTCTGGAGTCGCGTCAAGGCGCGCACGAACGACGCGATCCTCGCCGCAGGCGGGACGATCAGCCATCACCATGCGGTCGGCCGCGATCACGCGCCCTGGCTCGAGTCGGAGATCGGTGCCACGGGGGTGCGGATCCTCCGGGCGATCAAGCGCGAACTCGACCCCACGGGCATCCTGAATCCCGGGGCACTGCTCCCCGCGGAGCGGACGCACTGACATGTCGACGCACATCGCCGTGCTGACCAATCCCTCCGCAGGCAAGGGGCGCGGGCAGAGCGCCGCCGAGTCCGCCCTCGAGCGCCTGCGTGAGCGCGGTGCGGAGGTGCGCGTGTACACCGGCACGACGGTGGCCGAGGCGAAGGGCCTCGTCGCGCAGGCGATCGCCGCGCAGCCCGCCGCGATCGTCGTGATCGGCGGTGATGGCACGCTCTCCGGCATCCTCGACGATCTCGTGGCCGCGGCGCTGCCGGTCGCGCTCGTGCCGGCGGGAACGGGGAACGACCTCGCCCGGGCACTGGCGCTGCCTCGTCACGACCCGGCCGCGGCAGCCGACGTCGCCCTCGACGGGGTCGCCCGCATGATCGACGTCGGCGAGATCCGCTCCGGCGCCGCCGTCGCCGCGTTCCTGACGATCGCCGCCCTGGGCTTCGACGCGAAGGTCAGTGAGCGGACCAACCGGTTGCGCTGGCCGCATGGCGCGCTGCGGTACTACCTCGCGCTCGTGATCGAGCTCATGCGCCTTCAGCCGCTGCGCTTCGCGGTGTCTGTCGACGGGCAGCCGCTGCAGGAACGGCCCGGCACTCTCATCGCGGTCGGAAACACCCCCAGCTACGGCGGCGGGATGCCGGTGTGCATCGGAGCGGACCCGAGCGACGGCATGCTGGATCTCGTCGAAGTCGCGCCGCTCAGCCGCATCCGACTCCTGCGTCTCTTCCCTCTGCTGCTGCGCGGCAGCCACTTCGCACGCCGGGAGGTCGCCCATCGACGAGCCCGTACCGTGCACGTGCGCGCCCCGGGACTCGTGGTCTACGCCGACGGCGAGCGTCTCGGCGAGGACGAGTGCACGATCACCGTGCGCCCGCGGGCTCTGACGATGCTCACGCCGTACCCGGCCACGAGCGATGTGCGTGCCCGTGGCTGAGCGTGCGGCGGAGGCCGAGAAGGCGCGCTTTGATGAGGACGTCGTGATCGTCGGATCCGGATTCGGCGGATCCGTCGCCGCGTTGCGCCTTGTCGAGAAGGGGTATCGCGTCCGTGTGTACGAGGCCGGGAGACGCTTCGAGGACCAGGACTTCGCGAGGACCAACTGGGATGTGCGCCGGTACCTGTGGGCTCCGCGGCTCGGATGCTTCGGCGTGCAGCGCATCCACCGTCTGCCGCACGTCATGATCCTGGCGGGGGCGGGCGTGGGCGGCGGATCGCTGAACTACGCCAACACGCTGTATCAGCCCGGTTCGGCCTTCTTCTCCGACCGGCAGTGGGCGGGGATCCGCGACTGGGAGTCGGAGCTCGCGCCGCACTATGCGACGGCGAAGCGGATGCTGGGCGTCGTCGAACGCTATCCGCACACGGGGCCGGTCGAACGGATCATGGCGGGCGCCGCGGATGACCTGGGCGTCGGCGACACGTTCCGACGGGCGCCCGTCGGGGTGTGGTTCGGGACGCCGGGGGAGCGCGTCGCCGATCCGTTCTTCGGGGGAGAGGGACCGGACCGCACGGGCTGCACGCTGTGCGGCAATTGCATGGTCGGATGCCGGGTCGGCGCGAAGAACACGCTCATGAAGAACTACCTCCCGCTGGCCGAACGGCGCGGAGCCGTGGTCGAGCCCCTGCGGACGGTCGTCGAGGTGCGTGCTCTCGTCGACGGCGGTTTCGCGGTCACGACGCAGCGCAGCGGCGCGTGGCTGCGGCCGCGGCGACGCACGGTCCGCGCCCGGCAGGTCGTTCTCGCCGCCGGCACCTGGGGCACGCAGCAGCTGCTGCACCGGATGAAGGCGAGCGGCGCGCTGCCGCGCATCTCGGATGCGGTGGGCAGCCTGACCCGTACGAACTCGGAGGCTCTCGACGGTGCCGTCGCGACCCGGGTACCGGAGAGTCTGGAACTCGCACGCGGAGTGGCGATCACGACGTCGTTCCACGTCGATGAGCGCACCCATGTCGAGAACGTGCGCTACGGGCCCGGGTCGAACCTCATGGGAGCTCTCGCGACGATCATGGTCCCCGGCGACCTGCCGCTCGCACGCCGGATCGGCGCACTCTTGCGGCGAGCCCTCCGCGGGCCGGTGCGTCAGCTGCGGTTCGCGTCGCTCCGGCGGTGGAGCGAGCGCGGCATCATCGCGCTCGTGATGCAGACGGCCGACAACTCGCTCACGCTGTCGCTGCGGCGCCGTCTCGGGCGCGACGTGCTCACGAGCGCGCAGGGCCACGGCGAAGCGAACCCCAGTCACCTGCCGCAGGCGCATCGGGCCGCCGACGCCATCGCCCGTCGGATGGAGCGCGAGGGCGGCGTGGCGGCCGAGGCACGGGGCTCCTGGCCCGAGGTCTTCGGCATCCCGCTGACGGCGCATTTCCTCGGCGGCGCGGTGATCTCGGCGGCACCGTCCGGCGGCGTGGTCGACGAGTACCACCGTGTGTGGGGTCATCCGGATCTGCACGTCGTCGACGGCGCAGCGGTGCCCGCCAACCCGGGTGTGAATCCGTCGCTCACGATCACGGCGCTCGCGGAACGGGCGATGTCGTACTGGCCGCGGAACGGCGTGGCGGATGAGCGGCCGGAGCAGAGCTCCGAGGGGTGAGGGCGTTTCGCCTCGTTGAGCGAGCCCGGTCGTCGAGCGAGACAGCGCAGCGACCGACACGAACGCCCCACCCGACGACAGGCGTCCGATGGGGCGTTCGGCTGAGTGGATCAGCGGCTCTCGATGCCGCGGATCTGCGGGGTGTGGAACGATCCTCCGAAGGCACGCTCCGAGGCGCCTTCGCGATCGAGGTACGGCGAGGCGCCGCCGTCGATGAACGGCCAGCCGGCCCCGAGGATCAGGCACAGGTCGATGTCTTCGACCTCCGGTACCACGCCCTCGTCGAGCATGAGCTTGATCTCGCTCGCGAGGCCGTCCTGTACGCGCTGCAGAATCGTCGCCGCCGACGCCGGGCTGGTTCCGACAGCCGGCTTGAGAATCTTCTCGGCCTGCTTGGTCCACCCCGTGACGCGACCGCCCTTGTCCTTCTCGACGACCGTGTCCAGCTCGGCGAGCGCGTGGAAGTTCTCGTTCGCGTAGAAGCGCTCGGGGAACGCGTGCGACATCGTGTCCTGCACGTGCGCCGCGACCTTCCAGCCGACGAGGTCGATGAGCTGGAACGGGCCCATGGGGAGTCCGAGGGGCGCGAACGCCTTCTCGACATCGGCGATCGGCGTGCCCTCGTACACCGCGCGCGCCGCCTCGCCCATGACCTTGGCGAGCAGACGGTTGACGACGAAGCCCGGGGCATCGGCGGTGAGGACGGCGTTCTTGCCGAGGTTCTTCGCCACCACGAACGCCGTCGACAGCGCGGACTCCGAGGTGACGGGGGTCTTCACGATCTCGATCAGCGGCATGACCGCGACCGGGTTGAAGAAGTGGAACCCGACGAGACGCTGGGGGTGAGCGAGCTTCGCACCGATCTCCTCGACGGAGAGCGACGAGGTGTTGGTGGCGAGGATCGCGTCCTCGGCGATGATCTGCTCGATCTCGCCGAACACCTGCTGCTTGACCCCGACCTCCTCGAACACGGCCTCGATCACGAAGTCGCAGTCCGCATACAGCGTCTTGTCGGTGGTTCCCGTGACGAGCGCGCGCAGCTTGTTGGCCGTGTCGGCGTCGAGACGCCCCTTGGCCTCGAGCTTGCCGATCTCCTCGTGGATATAGGCGACGCCCTTGTCGACGCGCGCCTGGTCGAGATCGGTGATGAGCACCGGAACCTGGAGCCTGCGCACGAACAGCAGGGCGAACTGGCTGGCCATGAGACCTGCGCCGATGATGCCGACCTTCGTGACCTTCTTCGCGAGCTCCTTGTCGGGGGCTCCGACCGGGCGCTTCGCGCGCTTCTGCACGAGGTCGAACGCGTACATGGATGCCGCGAACTGGTCGCCCGTGACGAGATCGGCGAGCGCCTCGTCCTCGCGGGCGAAGCCTTCGGCCTTCGTGCCGCTCTTGGCCTTGTCGAGCAGATCCAGGGCGGCGTACGGCGACTTCGGAACCGTGCCGATCTTCGATTCGAGCATGCCCCGGGCCATCTTGATCGCGATCGGCCACTTCGTGAGGCGCTCGATCTTGCCGGGTTCGTTCTTGCGCTCGACCTTCTTGCCGCCCAGCACGGCGTCGGCCCAGGCGAGCGAGTTCTCGAGATAGTTCGCCGCGGGGAAGATCGCGTCGACGATGCCGAGGTCGAACGCCTGCTGCGGCTTCAGCATGCGGTTCTGCTTGAGCGGGTTCGAGATCACCACCTCGAGCGCGTTCTCGATGCCGATCAGGTTCGGCAGCAGGTACGCGCCGCCCCAACCGGGGATGATGCCGAGGAAGACCTCGGGCAGCGCGATCGCCGCCGCCGAGGCGTCGACCGTGCGGTAGGTGGAGTTCAGCGCGATCTCCAGGCCGCCGCCGAGGGCGAGCCCGTTCACGAACGCGAACGACGGCACCCCGAGTTCGCCGAGCTTGCCGAGCACCTTGTGCCCGAGCTGCGCGATCATCCGGGCGTTGTCACGCGAACCCACACGGCTGATGTCGGAGAGATCGGCGCCCGCCGCGAGGATGTACTGCTTGCCGGTGATCGCGACGGCCTGGATCTCTCCGGAGGCGGCGCGTGCCGCGAGTCCGTCGAGCGTCTCGCCGAGAGCGGTGAGCGTCGCAGGGCCCAGGGTGTTGGGACGCGTGTGGTCGCGGCCGTTGTCGAGGGTGACGAGCGCCAGGACCTTGCCCGAGGGGAGGCGGACATCACGCACGGGGGAGCGCGTGATCACCTCGCCCTCGGTGAGCGCCTGGATCGGCGAGAAGTCGACGTTCGCGTACTGGTCTGATACCGAGGTGGCCATCTGCGCTTACTTCCTCTTCTTGCCGTCGAAGTGCGGGTTCTCCCAGATCACGGAGCCGCCCTGTCCGAGCCCCACGCACATGGCGGTGAGGCCGTAGCGCACGTCGGGACGCTCGGCGAACTGGGCCGCGAGCTGGATCATGAGACGGACGCCGGATGCCGCGAGCGGGTGCCCGAGCGCGATCGCCCCGCCCCACTGGTTGACGCGAGGATCGTCGTCGGCGATGCCGAAGTGGTCGAGCAGCGAGATCACCTGGATCGCGAATGCCTCGTTCAGCTCGAAGAGGCCGATGTCGGCGATCGTGAGTCCGGCCTTCTTGAGGGCCTTCTCGGTCGACGGGATGGGACCGATGCCCATGATCTCGGGCTGCACGCCAGCGAAGGCGAACGAGACCATGCGCATCTTCGGCGCAAGACCCAGCTCCTTGACGGCGCCGCCGCCCGCGAGCAGCGACATGGTCGCACCGTCCGTGAGCGGAGACGACGTGCCGGCCGTCACACGACCGTGCGGACGGAACGGCGTCTTCAGCGCGGCGAGGTCCTCCATGGTCGTCTGCGGGCGGCGGCCCTCGTCCTCGGTCGCGAGTCCCCAGGCGCCGTCGGCGTCCTTGATCGCGACGGGAACGAGGTCGGGCTGGATCTTGCCCGCGTCGTAGGCGGCCTGCACCTTGTGCTGGCTCAGCATCCCGAAGCGGTCGGAGCGCTCCTTGGTGAGGTGCGGGAAGCGGTCGAAGATGCGCTCAGCGGTCACGCCCATGTTGAGCGCGCCGGGGTCGACCATCTTCTCGGCGACGAAGCGCGGGTTGGGGTCGGCGTTCCCGCCGATGGGGTGATGGCCCATGTGCTCGACGCCGCCGGCGAGGGCGAGGTCGTACATCCCCACGCCGATCGACGCACCCATGGTCGTGACGCTCGTCATCGCTCCGGCGCACATGCGCTCGACCGCGAGCCCGGGAACGGTCTGGGGGAGACCGGCGAGGATGGCGACCGAGCGTCCGAGCGTGAGCCCCTGGTCGCCGGTCTGACTCGTCGCGGCGATCGCGACATCGTCGATGCGGTCGGCCGGCACGGCGGCGTTGCGCTCCATCAGACCGATCGTCGCCTTCACGGCGAGGTCATCTGCGCGGGTGTTCCAGTACTGGCCCTTTTCGCCGGCGCGCCCGAAGGGGGTGCGCACTCCATCGACGAAGAAGACGTCCGAGATCTCGGCCACTCTGCCTCCAAGTTTGTGCGGTCCCCTCAGTCTAGGAAGCGCCGGAAACCCGGAGGAATCGGTTGGATCGAACCTACGAAGCGGGTGCGGACGCCTCGTCGGGCGATTGCGCAGCCTCTACAAAGGCCGCGGCGATCTTCTGTGCGGTCTGTGCAATCTGCCAGCGCCGCGCACCGAGGGCCGCGAGCGCGTCGCCCACCGCCTCCGGCGTCGTGCCGGGGACGTCCCACGAGATCCGGCGCAGGAAGTCCGGCGTCAGAAGGTTCTCCGTCGGCATCCCGAGCTCCTCGGCGGTCGCCTCGACGACCGGCCTGGCGGCCTTCAGGCGCCGGTCGGCATCGGGGTTGCGATCCGCCCACGCGCGGGGCGGCGGGAGGGCGTCGCTCGGCACCCGTTCGCGAGGCAGCTCCTCGGTCGCGCGCCCGTCGACCATCGCCTGCCACCAGCGGTCGAGCTGCGACCGGCTCGCGCGGCCCTGGAAGTCCTTGGTGCCGGCCAGCGCCTGCTTGCTCTGCGGGTTCGCGAGCACGGCCGCCACCAGCGAACGATCGGGGACGAGTCGGCCGGGGGAGACGTCCTGCTCCTGGGCGTACGCCTCTCGTGCCTGCCACAGCGACCGGGCCACTGCGAGATTGCGGGCGCCGCGCACCTGGTGCAGGCCGCTCAGACGTCGCCACGGGTCTTCGCGAGGCGGCTTGGGCAGGCGGGTGAGCGTGGCGGCGAACTCCTCTTCGGCGAACGCGGTCTTGCCCTGCTCCTCGAGTTGCGCGCGGAGCTCCTCCTGCACGTCGATGAGGTGCAGGACGTCGAGGGCGGCGTACTCGAGCCACGCCGCAGGCAGCGGCCTGGTCGACCAGTCCGCCGCAGAGTGCTCCTTCTTGAGCGTGATCCCCAGGGTGCTCTCGACCACCGCCGCGAGGCCGACCCGCTCATGCCCGAGCAGGCGCGCCGCGAGCTCGGTGTCGAAGATGGCCGCGGGGGAGAGCTCGAGTTCGCGCAGCGAGGGAAGATCCTGGCTCGCGGCGTGGAACACCCACAGCACGTCGCCGATCGCGGCCTGCAGTGCGGAGAAGTCGCCGAGAGCGGGAGGATCGAACAGGAAGACGCCGGCGTCGCGACGGAAGACCTGCACCAGGTACGCGCGCTGCGAATAGCGGAATCCGGATGCTCGCTCTACATCCACCGCGACGGGCCCGGTGCCCGCGGCGAGCGCGGCGCACGCCGCCTGGAACTCCGAGACGTCGGAGATCACAGAGTATTCAGTCACGTGCTGCCTTTCGCGCGCCGATCACGGCGATGCCCTCTGAGCCGGGCGGTAGCCCCGCCAGCATCCCGACCAGTTCGGCCCATGCTTCGACGTGAGGTCGGAACGGGCCTTCGGGAGTCCAGGACGCCCTCAATTCTATCTGCGCGCCGTCGCCCTCCTCGGCGAGACCGCCGAACCCCTTGGAGAGCGTCTTCGTCGAGGTGCCGGATGCGGAGTGGTAGATCGCGCCGCGGGAGTCGAGCGCGTCGACCAGCCACGACCACGTCACGTCCGCGAGCAGCGGATCGGTGCCGATCTCGGTCTCCAACGGCGCCTGGGCGAACAGTACGATGCGCCACGATCCGCCCCATGCGGCCGGCGCATCGGGGTCGTGCAGGAGCACGAAGCGCCCGGTGCCGTACACGGAGTCGCCGTCGTCGCCCGGACGCACGTCGGCGGCGAGCGCGATCGCGTGCGGGGCGAGGCCCTGGGGCGTGGCGATCTCGCGGACGGTGATGTCCGCGCGGAACGCGGTCTCCTGGAGCTCGGCCACGGCGGCGTCGAAGATCGTCCCGGCATCGGGGTGTGCGGTCACGGTGACAGGCTAGAGTCAGGAGGCGATGAAGAGTCTCAGGCACGCCGTTGCGCTCCTTGTCCCTGCGTTTCTCGCTCTCGGGGCGGCCATGGCGCTGCTCGTGCTCAGCGTCGCCCGCCGGGTGGTGGTGCCGGCGAAACGCCCCGCAGACGCCGAGATCATCGCGGTCGACACCGGAGCCCAGACGATCGAGCTCGGGCGCACTCCCGACACCGAGCTTCCGGGGCGCTATGGCCTCTTCACCTCGGGCACCTACGGCTACGTGAAGCTGGGCGCCGTGCTCAGCGCAGACGCCACGAGCGTGCGGCGGAAGCTGCTCACCCAGATCGAGCCCGGTGCGCGGATCGACCGGCAGGCGGCGTTCAGCGGGTGGTACTACGCCACTCCGGGCGAGCTGCATCTTCCGTATGAGAACGTGTTGATCGGCTCCCCGGCGGGTCCGTGCCCCGCGTGGTACTTCCCGGCGGAATCGTCGACCTGGATCGTGCAGGTGCACGGTCGCGGCGTCACCCGCGCCGAATGCCTGCGTGCAGTGCCGGTGCTGCACGCGGAGGGGTTCCCGAACCTCGTGGTGTCGTACCGCAACGACGGCGAGGCCCCGCGCAGCCGCAACGGTGCGTACGCGCTCGGCGCCTCCGAATGGCGGGACGTCGATGCCGCGGTGTCGTACGCGCTCCGCCACGGCGCGGAGCGCGTGATCCTGATGGGCTGGTCGATGGGAGGCGCGGTGTCGCTGCAGACCGCACTCAACTCGGGCAATCGCGACCGCATCGTCGGGCTCATCCTCGAATCGCCCGTGATCGACTGGCGGACCGTGCTGCGGTTCCAGGCCAAGGAGGCCGGGATGCGCGCGCCCCTTCCAGATCTCGCGATGAGCGCCCTGTCGGTTCCGCTCACGGCTCGCCTCAGCGGCGCGGAGGACGCGATCCCGTTCGACCGCCTCGACATGGTCGCTCGGGCCGATGAGCTGGCCGTACCCATCCTCATCCTGCACAGCGACGACGACGGGTTCGTGCCCGCCGACGCCTCGCACGCGCTGCAGGCGGCACGTCCCGACATCGTCACGATGCCCGCCTTCTCGGTCGCCAGGCACACGAAGCTGTGGAACTACGACCAGGCAGGCTGGTCCGAGGCGATCGCCGCCTGGGTGCGGGCCGAAGGATTCAGCGCTTCTGCCTGACCTGCTTCTTCGCGCGCATGAGCATCCCGGTCATCCCACCGATCCGCAGCGGCGAGACGGCCTTGGTCAGGCCGATCGACTGCGGGTAGTCATCGGGGATCGCGAGGACCTCGTCGGCCGTGAGCCCGGTGATGCCCTGCACGAGGATGCTCGCGAAGCCGCGTGTGGTCGGCGCCTCCGGCGGTGCTGTCGCATGCATGGTCACGACGTCGTCGTGGACCTCGACGTAGATGTACACCGGAGACTGGCACTCCGCGACGCGCTCGCACATCTCGGGGTGGTTCGCGACCTCCTCCGAGACCTCGGGCAGCTCGTCGGCGTACTCGAGCAGGAGCAGCAGACGATCCGCCTCGGGGGTCTCGAGGAAGCCGTCGCGGATGTCGGCCAGGACGTCGGGGACGTGCGCGGTGCTCATCCCTGAATTGTCACACGTCAGAGCGAGCCGGGCTCCGCACCGGTCACGATCGGCACGCGGACGGCGCTGCCCCACTCGGTCCAGGAGCCGTCGTAGTTGCGGACGTTCTCGAAGCCGAGCAGGTGCTTCAGCACGAACCACGTGTGGCTCGAGCGCTCACCGATACGGCAGTACGCCACGACCTCGTCGCCGTCGGCGAGCCCCGCGCCGTCGCGGTAGATGGCGTCGAGTTCGGCGCGCGACCGGAAACCGCCGTCCTCGGCGACGGCCTTCGCCCACGGAACGCTCTGCGCGGTCGGGATGTGGCCGGCGCGCAGCGTTCCCTCCTCGGGGTAGGCGGGAGCCGTGGTGCGCTCTCCGCTGTACTCCTCGGGGGAGCGCACGTCGATCAGAGGGCTGCCGATGTGCGCGAGGACATCCTCCTTGTAGGCACGGATGACGGAGTCGTCGCGCTCGACGACCGGGTACTCGGTCGGGGTGACGTTCGGCGCCTCGCGGGTGATCTCGCGGCCCTCGGAGATCCAGCGGTCGCGGCCGCCGTCGAGCAGCCGCACGTCTTCGTGACCGAACAGCGAGAACACCCAGAGGGCGTACGCGGCCCACCAGTTGTTCTTGTCGCCGTAGATCACGACGGTGTCGTCGCGCGAGATGCCCTTGCGGCTGAGGAGAGCGGCGAAGCCCTCGCCGTCGACGTAGTCGCGCACGACCGGGTCGTTGAGCTCGGTGTGCCAGTCGACCTTCACGGCGCCGGGGATGTGACCCGTCTCGTAGAGCAGCACGTCCTCGTCGGACTCGACGACGACGAGCCCCGGCGTGCCCAGGCGAGCGGCGAGCCATTCTGTCGTCACCAGGCGGCCGGGCTCGGCGTACTCGGCGAACTTGGACGAAGACGTGTCGAACTCGATGGCCACAGGGTTCTCCTCTGTCGATGAGCGGCGATGGTGCGGGTGGTGACGGCGTAATGTGGAGCCGACACTTCGACGATAGATCCCCGCCGTGCACTCCGGACCCGATTCGTAAGACTTCGACACAGGCGCGCACCCGAACCAGGACCGTGATGACCGACACGCCCACCCGCACGGGCCTCGTGCACCTCACCGATCGCGAACCGACCGTCACCGGTCTCGAGATGCTCGCGAGCCTCGTTCCGCCGCCGCAGTTCGACGGGGCGACCTTCGACAGCTATCGGGCGGACCCGGCATACCCCTCTCAGGAGGAGGCGAAGGAGACGCTGCAGCGTTTCGCCGGTCGCGGTGCGAGCACCGTCAAGCGCGGCGGACTCTTCAGCCGGGCCAAGAAGGAGCCCGAGATGAAGCCGGGCGTCTATCTCGACGGCGGCTTCGGCGTGGGCAAGACCCACCTGCTCGCGTCGATCTTCCACGCGATGCCGGCACGGCGGAAGTACTTCGGTTCGTTCATCGAGTACACCGCTCTCGTCGGTGCACTCGGCTACAAGAACACGGTCGACCTGCTCAAGGGCGCCGATCTCCTCTGCATCGACGAGTTCGAGCTCGACGATCCGGGCGACACCATGGTCATGACCCGGCTGTTGGGGGAGCTCGTCCCCACCGGCACGCGTCTCGCCGCGACCTCCAACACACCGCCGAACGCGCTCGGCGAGGGCCGGTTCGCCGCGCAGGACTTCCTCCGTGAGATCCATGCGATGTCCGACAGCTTCCAGACCCTGCGCATCGACGGCGTCGACTTCCGCCAGCGCGCCCTCGACGGGCACGCGGTCGTGAGCGACGATGCGCAGTACCGCGCCGCGGTGGGTGCCGGGGCGGCCGAGGGCACGGCATCCGACGATGCGTTCGACGACGTCATCCGCCACCTCGCGCGCGTGCATCCCTCCCGGTATCTGCGCCTCATCACCGGGCTCGGCCTCGTCGGGCTCCACGGCGTGCGGACCCTGACCGACCAGTCGGAGGCGCTCCGTTTCGTGGCGTTCGTCGATCGCGTGTACGACGCGCAGATCCCGATCGTCGCGACCGGCACCGGTCTCG
The DNA here is from genome assembly GCF_044749085.1 of Microbacterium sp. NPDC089695. Classification (NCBI taxonomy): domain Bacteria; kingdom Bacillati; phylum Actinomycetota; class Actinomycetes; order Micrococcales; family Microbacteriaceae; genus Microbacterium; species Microbacterium sp. NPDC089695. The sequence goes on along the minus strand of NZ_JBIVHG010000002.1, from coordinate 20,640 downwards.
ATCAGGTGTTCTCGCAGGAGATGCTGGGCGGCGGGTATCGCAAGAAGTACCTGCGAGCGATCTCCCGTCTGAACGCTCTCACACACGCCGATCGCAGCTCCGCGTAACACAGAGTTCACACAGCACGCGTTCCTGTAACGCGTCCGCAACACACCTCGCGCATTCCGGAAATCGGGCCTCGCCACACTGAAGCTCTCAGACCACCCGAATGTGAGGTTCACTATGGATGCTCCAGGCAACATCTCCTGGGCGATCACCGCGACCGCCCTCGTCCTGCTCATGACGCCCGGCGTCGCCTTCTTCTACGGCGGACTCGTCAAGGCGAAGAGCGTCGTCAGCATGATGATGATGAGCTTCGGCTCGATCGGTCTCGTCGCGGTGCTCTGGATCCTCTTCGGATTCTCCATGAGCGCGGTCGACAGCCCGATGGCCTTCGCGGGCAACCCGTTCGCGGACTTCGGCCTCTCCAGCCTCGCAGCCGGTGAGGGCTCCAACGTCGCCCTGCTCGGTGTCGCCTACGGCGCGACCTTCGCGATCATCACGGTCGCGCTCATCTCGGGCGCCATCGCCGACCGCGCGAAGTTCGGCAGCTGGCTGATCTTCGCCGGCGTGTTCGCCACGGTCGGCTACTTCCCGGTCGCAGCCTGGGTCTGGGGCGGCGGCTGGATCATGAACCTCGGCACCACGATGTTCGGCGAGGACAGCGGCATCGGCGTGATCGACTACGCGGGTGGAACCGCCGTGCACATCAACGCGGGTGCAGCCGCTCTGGCCCTCGCGCTCGTCCTCGGCAAGCGCATCGGCTTCCAGAAGGGCATCCTGAAGCCGCACAACGTGCCGCTGACGCTGCTCGGCGCCGCGCTGCTCTGGTTCGGCTGGTTCGGCTTCAACGCGGGCGCGGAGTGGCTCGCGGAGGACATGGGCGGCGTCGGCCTCATCGGCATCAACACGCTCGGCGCGACGGCCGCGGCGATCCTCGGCTGGATCCTCATCGAGAAGATCAAGGACGGCAAGCCCACCTCGGTCGGCGCCGCCTCCGGTGCGGTCGCGGGTCTCGTCGCGATCACCCCCGCGTGCGCCAATCTCACCCCGGGCTGGGCGCTGCTGCTCGGCGCCGTCGCCGGTATCGTCTGCGCCCTGGCGATCGAGCTCAAGTTCCGCCTCGGCTTCGACGACTCGCTCGACGTGGTCGGCATCCACCTCGTCGGCGGCCTGATCGGAACGGTCTACCTCGGCTTCTTCGCCACCGGCACCGGCCTGTTCGTGGGCGGCGACGCCCGTCAGCTGGCCGTGCAGGTCATCGCGGCCCTCGGAGTCCTGATCTACTCCTTCGTCGTGGCCTTCATCATCGGCTTCGCGATCGAGAAGACGATCGGCTTCCGCGTCACGAACGAGGACGAGATCGCCGGTGTCGACCAGGTCGTCCACGGCGAGGAGGGCTACGCTCTCGCAGACGCCTGAGCCCGGTTAGGGTGATCGTGTGGCCAACGCGATCGACATCCTCGTAGCACTCGCGGACTCCGTGCTGAAGGTGCTCGGCTCAGACAGGACGCCCCGGACGACCACTCGTCCGGGGCGTCCTGCTGCGCGCGTACGGCGCTCGGACGAGACGACGACCTCGGCCTCCACCACGGCGCGGATGCGCGACGAGCCGTCCGGGACGGCGACCGTCCGCGTCGATCCCGATCGCGTCGACGACGTGAGGATCGAGTACGCCCCCGACCGCGACGGAGCGCCCGATGCGGGCGAGGTCATCTGGACGTGGGTGCCGTACGAGGAGAACGACGGCCGCGGCAAAGACCGCCCCGTGCTCGTGATCGGCAGGCACTCCGCGAGTCGCGTGTACGCGGTGCGCATGACGAGCAAGCCGCACGACCGCGATCGCGACTACCTGTCGATCGGCTCGGGCGCGTGGGACTCGCAGGGACGCGAGTCCTGGGTCGACATCGAACAGCTGTACAGCGTGCACGAGACCGGACTGCGCCGTGAGGCGGCGGTGCTCGACAAGGGGCGCTACGGGCGCGTGGCCGACGCCCTCACCCGTCGCTACGGCTGGGCTCGCGCCTGAGAGGACGCATGCGCCCGCGTCTCCAATCCGATCGGGTGCGGGCAGCGAACTACCTGTGAGCCGCACGGAGCGGCGCCACTAGGAGGAATCATGCGTTTCATCCCCACCAAGGTCCACGGCATCCTCGACTACATCGTCGGAGTGGCGCTTATCGCGGCACCGTGGCTGTTCGGCTTCGCGAGCATGGGCGGCGCCGCCGTCATCATCCCGATCGTCCTCGGCGTCGGACTCATCGTCTACAGCCTCTTCACCAAGTACGAGTGGGGCCCCTTCGGCTTCATCCCGATGCCGGTGCACCTCGTGTTCGACATCGTCGCGAGCCTCTTCCTGGCGCTGTCGCCGTGGATCTTCGGCTTCGCGAACCAGTCTCCGAACGTGTGGCTGCCGCACGTCGTGGTCGGCATCGCGGTGATCGTGGTCGTGATCTTCTCGCAGCCGCAGCCCGCCAAGGTGCAGACCGCCCGCGCCTGATGACCGCCTGAGGCCCCGTACGGTATCGGTCCCGTACGGGGCCTCAGTGCTGTCCGCATCCGGTCAGGGACGCAGCGCCGCGCTGACCCACCGCGCGTAGAGCTGCCATGGGTCGTCCGTGGTGCGCAGCGTCGCGACGTGAGCCTCGAGGGCCGCGTCGAGGGTGAACCACTCGCCGCCCTCGCGGATTGTCGCGAACTGGCGGTGCCGTGCCTGCTCGACGTCGCGACCGCCGGCCTCGAACGCCAGCAGCTCCTCGTGGCGGATGCTCGCGAGCCGCTGCCGTGGGCGCCGGCTCGTGCCGATCTTCACACGGCGATCGAAGCGCAGGTAGTAGACGACCTCGACGACCGCTCGAGGGATGTCGGCCTCCGGCACCGCCCCGAAGGGCCACTCGCACCACGCGCACTCGAGTCCGTCGGAGACGCGGACGGCGTCGGATCTGCCGCACAGCGGGCAGGGGTCGGGAAGCGAGAGGGCCGTCACGCTCGGACTCTAGGCGCCGCCTCCGACATTCGACGATCCGCGCCGCCGCCGTCTCTTGACGCCGCGGGGCACCCAGCGCCACCAGGTGACGTGGTGGTCGCCCTGCTCGACGTCGAACACCTGTCCGCACACCGCGCATACGCACTCGTAGGTCATCTCCCAGCCCGGAGTGCTCGTGGAGCGGATCTCGGCGTGACCCCGATTCTGCTCCTTGCGCGGGTCGTAGGTCAGCGAGTCCGGATAGGCCGCGCACCAGCACAGGCCGTCGCGGTGGTTCTCGATGACCTGGAACGCATGCTCGCGGTGCGTGCTGTTCGAGTAGATCATGCCGCCGAGCTCGACGTCCGCAGTGCGCGCCCTCAGTCGAGGGAGGGCGGCCACGAGCGGATCCAGGAGCTCCGGATCCCGGCATCCGATCGTCTGCCACACTGCGTGCAGGACGCGCTGTGGATCCCCGGATTCGTAGTCGTCGATCAGCGTCGGCATCCGGCCAGGCTAGCGCTCACCGGGGAACGACCAGCGGTGTGCCGGAGTGGGGATCGGCGATCACGGTGCACTCGAGGCCGAACACCTCGTGCACGCGCTCGGCGGTGACGATCGACGAGGGCGCGCCGGACGCCACGACCTTCCCGTCGCGCATCATGACCATGTGGTCGGCGAAACGCGCGGCCTGGTTGAGGTCGTGCAGCACAGCGACCACCGTGCGACCCTCCCGGTGCAGCCCGTGGAACAGCCGAAGCAGATCGTATTGGTGCGCGATGTCGAGGAAGGTCGTCGGCTCGTCGAGCAGCATCGTCGGAGACTGCTGAGCCAGCAGCATGGCGACCCACACCCGCTGGCGCTGGCCGCCGGACAGTTCGTCGACGAGTCGGCCTGCGAGCTCTGTCGTCCCCGTGGCCTCGAGCGCCGCCGCGACGGCCGTCTGGTCGTCATGCGACCACTGACGCAGGATCGTCTGATGGGGATGCCGGCCGCGCGCGACGAGATCGGAGACGCGGATGCCGTCCGGTGCGATCGACGTCTGCGGCAGAAGACCGAGTCGCCGGGCCACCTCCTTGGTCGGGAGCTCGGCGATCGCGCGCCCGTCGAGCAGCACCCGACCGTCGCGAGGCTTGAGCAGTCGTGCGAACGCTCGCAACAGGGTCGACTTGCCGCACGCGTTCGGCCCCACCACCACCGTGAAGGAGCCAGGGGGGATCTCGACGTCCAGATGCTCGGACACCACGCGTCCGTCGTATCCGATCGTCACGTCATCGGCCCGAAGACGCGGCGTCGTCATCTCACCGGGCGACGCCGCTGTATCGACGTTCTCCCCGGGCGCGACCAGCGCATCCGTCATCGTGTCCTCCTGCATCCGGCGTTCTCCTGTCTCCGCTGTGCCACGGAACCCCGCGTCTCGTCGTCTGTCATCGTCGTCGAGCCTCCTGCACGAGCAGCCACACCAGGTAGACGCCGCCGAGACAGACCGTGACGATTCCCACGGGGATCTGCGTCGGTGCGAACAACCGCTGCGCGAGCACGTCGCTGGAGATGAGCAGGAGCGCGCCGACCGTCGCGGACGCCGTGAGCGTGACGCTCGCGGAGCCGGTGAGCCGTCGGGCGATCTGCGGTGCGGCGAGCGCGATGAACGCGATGGGACCGGCCATGGCCGTGACCACGGCGGTGAGTCCCACGCCGAGGACCACGAGCGCGAGTCGCGTCCCTCCGGTGCGGACGCCGAGCGCCGACGCGGCGTCGTCGCCCATCTCGAGCAGGTGCATGCGGTCGGCGAGAAGAGCGATGGCGATCGCGAGCGGCACGATCACGCACGAGGCGACGAACACCTGCTCGGCCGTGATGAGGTTCAGGGAACCAGCGCCCCAGGCGCTCGCGAGCAGGGCCACGTTGAGGTCGGCGTTGAGGATGATCCACGTGTTCACGGACGCGAGCATCGACGCGACGCCGATGCCGACGATGATGAGTCGGAAGCCCGTGAATCCACGCCGGAAGGCGAGGAGATACACGAGCAGCGCCGTGACCGCCCCGCCGGTGATCGCCGCGGCGGCCGTCGTCGCGACGCTCACGCCGAACGTCGTGATCACGAGGAGCGCGCCCGTGTACGCACCCGCGTCGAAGCCGATCACATCGGGGCTGCCGAGCGGGTTGCGTGTGAGGGACTGGAAGACCGCGCCGCCGATGCCGAGCGCGAACCCGAACACGACCGCTCCGAGCACGCGGGGGAGCCGCCACTCGAGGATGACGAGCTCTGCTCGGGGCTCTCCGAGACCGACCAGCGTCGCCAGGACCTCGCCGGGACTGAACGCGACGTCTCCGAGGGTCAAAGCGAACACGCCCACGATCAGAGCGAGGAGGAGAGCGGTCACGGTCACGATCGCCGAGCGCACGCCGACGCGGCGGGAGAACCACGACATGCGGGAGTCGATGACGCGCCGACCCGCGTCGACGGTCGGCGGAGGTGTGATCACGGCGGTCACAGTCCGCTGGCCTTGCGTCGGCGCACGAGCGCGATGAGGACCGGTGCGCCGATCAACGCGGTCACGATGGAGACGGGCAGCTCGCCGGTGCGGAGCACCAGTCGGCCGACCACGTCTGCCGTGAGCAGCAGCAGCGGTGCGGCGAAGAGCGTGCCCAGGAGGATCCATCCCTGATGAGGTCCGACGAACCAGCGCACGGCGTGCGGCACCATGAGTCCCACGAACGCGATGGGGCCGGCCGCGGCCGTCGCCGCTCCGCACAGGAGGGTGACGGCGACGATCGACAGCACGCGGGTGAGACCCACGCGAGAGCCGAGCGCGGTCGCCAGGTCGTCGCCTAGGGCGAGGGCGTTGAGGGACGGAGCCAGGCAGAACGCCAGTACCAGGCCCACCAGCAGGAACGGCAGCACGGTGTACACATCCGGAGTGAGCGAGGTCAGCGAGCCCGCGTTCCATGTGCGCATCGAATCGAAGACGGCGGGGTTGAGCAGACTGATGGCCGCCACGACACCGCCCATCACGGCACCGAGCGCCACACCGGACAACGTCATGCGCAGAGGGTCGGGGGCGGTGCGTCCGGCGGAGCCGATCAGGTACACGAGCACCGTGGCGGCGATCGCGCCGGCGAACGAGAACCAGACGTAGCCGCTCGCAGCGCTGACGCCGAAGAAGGCGACGCCGATGACGACGCCCAGGCTCGCTCCCGCGTTCACGCCGAGGATCCCGGGGTCGGCCAGCGGGTTGCGGGTGAACCCCTGGATGAGGGCACCGGCGATGCCGAGAGCTGCGCCCACGGCGAGTCCGATCACGGTGCGAGGGATGCGCATGCCCTGCACGATGGCTCCGGCGTCGCCCGCGCCGTCGACGAGCCCCGACCACACGTCGGCGGGACCGATGCGCTGCGATCCGAACACGATGCTGGCGAGGCACGCGAGCACCAGCGCGAGAGCGAGCAGACCGACGACCAGGCCCCGACGCGAGGTCGAGACCTGGGTCGTCTGCTCCTCGGAGAGGAGAACGGTCATGAGGGGGTGTTCACAGTCCGAGCTTCTCGAGTTCGGCCTCGTAGTCGTCTTCGATGTCCTCGGTCGGACGCGAGTCGTCGTCCCACATGGCCATGAGCCGCGACTGCGTGTCGTCATCGAGGGCCTCGTAGCGCTCCCGCCAGGCTTCGGCGTTCTCTGTCCAGTAGCCGATCACCTTGTACGCGGTCGGCGCCAGGCGCAGCTCGTGTCGCAGGTACTTGCGGACCCCGCGGGTCGCCTTCGTCTCACCTGCCACCCACACGTACCCCTTGCCGGTCGGAAGCTCCGAGGCGCGGAGGATCTCCTCGATGCGCGTCGGGGCGTGTCCGTTGCCGCCGTGCACCCAGTGCATCTCGACGCCGTCCGGTACGGTGATGGCCAGCTCGTCCTCGGGGGAGGCGACCTCGACCACGACCCGCGTGCGCACGCCGGCCGGTGCGGTCTCGGCGAGTCGTGCCGCGGCCGGCAGTCCCGTCGCGTCCGCGATCAGGAGCTGCCAGTCGATGCCGTCCTCCGGCGAGTACAGACCTTTCGGCGTGTTCACACCGACCACGTCGCCCGCCTTCGCCTGCAGCGCCCACCGTGCGGCGACGCCGCCGTCATGGACGACGAAGTCGACCGTGAGCTCGTTCGCCTCGGCATCCCACTCCCGCACCGTGTACGTGCGCATCGGGGCGGGTTCGACGCCGTCGGGGAACGCCCAGTATCCGTCCTCGGTCGGATACGGCAGGTTCGGCTCGACCTGATCGCCCTCGGGGAAGAAGACGCGGAAGTACTCATCGCCGACGCCGGTCGACACGAAACCCTCGAGTCCGTCACCACCGAACACGACGCGGACCATGCCGGGGCTCAGGCGTTCGACGCGCTGGACCACGATGCGATGCACCAGGTTGACGCTCATCCGAGGAGCGCCTTCTCGACGACGGAGAGGAACGCGTCCTGGCCGCTGGGGGAGCCGTAGATCATCTCGTAGTTGTACGGGTGGTACTGCGTGTCCTTCACGAACGAGAGGTTCTGCCACAGAGCGTTCTGCTTCAGTGCGTCGTCGGTCTCGACCCAGACCGTGCCGTCTTCGTTCGCGCCGGTGAACACGACGTCGATGCCCTCGAGCTGTCCGAGCTGCTCCGGGCTCAGCTCGGCATACTCGTCGCTCGCGGGCAGCCCCTCTTCGGTCGCGTTCATGAGGGGAGCCATCTCGAGTCCGAGATCCGCGAACACGAGGCAGGGCACTCCGTAGCAGGACACGGTCACCTGACCGTCCCAGTACCCCATGTCGGCGACGACGGGGTGGATGTCGGCGGCGTCGAGGCGGGCGCGGATGTCGGCGACACGGGCCTCGTACTGGTCGACCCAGGCCTGCCACTCGTCCTCGCGTCCGAGGTCCTTCGCGGTCTGGGCGACGGCGTCGCGCCAGTCGCCGCCGTCGAAGGCGTTGTAGGTGTACGTCGGGGCGATCTTCTGCAGCTGGCCGTCGAGATCCTTCTCGTACCCGAGACCGTTGAGGATGAAATCGGGTTCGGCGTCGAGGACGGCCTCGAGGTTGAACTCGGGGAAGTTACCGAAGGTATCGAGTCCTTCGAGCTCTTCCTGCGGGAAGAAGTCCGGGAAGGACGTGAAGTCGTCACGGATGGGCTGGGTGTCGGCGAGCTCGAACCCGAGCGTGATGAGGATGTCGAGATCCGTCGTGTAGAAGCCCAGTGCCGCATTCGGCTCGGCGGGCATCGAGATCTCGGCGCCCGTCGGGGTCGTCACCTCGACGGTGTCGCCGTCGGCGGTGCCGGACGCCGAGGCGCCGGCGCAGGAGGTGAGCAGAAGGGCTGTCGCCGCCAGCGCGGCGACGGAGTACGGGGTGGAGCGCATGACTGTCTTCCGGGGATCGGGATCGGGGAGGCCTAGCGACATAGGTAAGGCTTGGCTTACCCAGTATCGACCGGCTCCGTATCGCGGAGCGGCCATGCCGTATCGCGCTCAGGCCGACTTGCGCTCGGTTGCGGCTCTGGCGGAGGCGAACTCCCCGGGGGTGCGTCCCAACTCGCGACGGAACGCCTGCACGAAGGCGCTCGGCGTCGCGTACCCAGATCGGCGGCTGACGAACGAGACCGTGTGGTCGGCGGCGAGCCATTCGATGGCCCGTCGCATGCGGGCACGTGTGCGCCACGTCGAGAAACTGAGTCCAGTCTCGGCGACGAACAGGCGCGAGAGATTGCGGGCGCTCGCGCCGACATGACGCCCCCAGTCCTCGATCGAGCGGTCGTCGGCCGGATCCGCGAGCAGAGCTTCAGCGATCAGGCGTGTGCGCGTGTCGTGGGGGAGCGGGAGGTCGATCGTCGAGACTTCGACCGGCTCCAGCAGGCTCACCACGAGCTCCTCGGCGTGCGTGCGTGGTGTCGTCGCCAGGTACGGGGGCGTCTCGAGGCGGTCGAGCAGAAGGCGGATGACGTCGGGCATGGCGACCGCCGTGGTCGTCGCCGGCGCCGACGCCACGTCTGTGTCGATGAACGTGCAGCGGAAGGCGGTGCCGGCGGCGGCGGTCACCCGGTGGGTCACGCCCGCCGGGATCCAGAGCCCCAGAGTGCCCGGTATCGCGAAGAATCCGTGGTCGGTCTCGGCGGTGAGTGCGCCGCGGGTGCCCCACAGCAGCTCATGGCGATCCTCGTGGACGTGCGGCTCCCACTCGACCCGATCCGACAGCGCGAACGAGTTCGTGCCGATGCGCCAGACGACGTCGTCGTCGGTGTCGGGCGCGGTCGGTGGCATCGGCGTTCGAGACTCTCTGTGCGGTGGGTAAGGCGACCCTAAGTTACCACGGCGCGAGCGGCACGGAACGGCGAAGCCCCGCGACCGATGCGGTGCGCGGGGCTTGTCTGTGGGCGATACCGGACTCGAACCGATGACCTCTTCCGTGTGAAGGAAGCGCGCTACCAACTGCGCCAATCGCCCATACCTGCGGGGTACGTCAACCGATACTACCGGACGCCTGACGGCGCGGATGACCATCCTGGGAGACACGCGCGAGAATCGGTACTGGTTTGGACGGCGGCGAATCATCGGCTAATGTTTCATAAGTGCCCGGGACAACAACCGGGAACAACGCGGATGTAGCGCAGTTGGTAGCGCACAACCTTGCCAAGGTTGGGGTCGCGAGTTCGAGTCTCGTCATCCGCTCAAGTGCAAGGGCCTTCTTCGGAGGGCCTTCAGCACGTGGGGTCAATCCACACGGTGGCGTGGCCGAGCGGCTAGGCACCGGCCTGCAAAGCCGTTTACACGGGTTCGAATCCCGTCGCCACCTCTCCACAACTGAACAGCCCACACGGGCGCGATTGGCGCAGCGGTAGCGCGCTTCCCTGACACGGAAGAGGTCACTGGTTCGATCCCAGTATCGCGCACACTGAAACCCCCGGCATCGCCGGGGGTTTTCTCGTTTCCGGGATGTTCAGCTCGCGTGGAGTCCACCGGGCGCCACACGCGCCCGAGCGGGTGACCGGAGGGCGACGCGTCACTCTCCGAGCCTGTCGACGGCACCTCGACGTAGGTCAGGGGTGCAGTGGGACCATTTTCCAGATATATCACTCCCTTCGGTCAAAAGCCCAGATCAGGGGCGGAGCCCGAAACTCGTGGGAACGCTCACACGCCACATCCGTCACATCCGCACCATTGTTGTGACCTGTGAGTTCCCTTATCGTTTTGAGTACGTCGCACCCCGAGTGGGGGCGTACGGAGCCTTGAGGGGGGTTCACGGATGGTCGGGGGAGGTGTTCGGCGTCGGCAGCGTCGATCGATCGTCGCGATGCTCACCGCCATCGCCGTGATCGCCGCCGGCTTCACCCTCGGAGCCCCGACTTCGGCGGAGGCCGCGGTCGTCCAGTGGGGGACGAACTCCGGAACCGCGCCGAACTACCAGGCGAACGTCAACGGCGACTTCCTGATGGCCGGCAACGGCGTCCTCTCATGCTCGGCCACGACGGGGACGACGAGCGGCACCTGCGTCGATCTGCACGCCGCGTCGAGCTCGAACACCCAGAACGTCAACGACAACTTCGTCATGACCCAGAACAACTCGGTCACGGGGTTCACCGCGAACTCGAGCAGCGCGACGATGACGATCCCGTCCGGTGCGACCGTGGTCAAGGCGTTCCTCACATGGAGCGCGAACACCGGCGTCTACACGGGGGACACCCGCCGACTGTGTGCGGCGTACTCGGCCGCCCGCGGTGTCGCGACCATGCCGGCGGGCAGCGCGACCGGCTACACCAACCGTTCCGTGCAGTTCAAGGTCGCCGGCGCCGCGATCACCGACATCGCGCCGGACAACGTGCTCGTGGATCCCGCTTCGCAGGCGACGGCGCTCTACTACTCCGCGAGTGCGGATGTGACGTCCGCGTTCGCCTCGGTGCCGACGGGCAACGAGATCACACTCTCCGCGGGCAACATCTGGACCCCGACCGGCGCCGGTTGCTACGCCGGATGGTCGATCTCGGTCGTCTACGACTACGGCACGTACCTCCCCGACAACCCCGCCTCCGTGCCGCACAACATCATCTACTACGAAGGCCACGTGCGTCAGGGCGCGAACGACGCCGACCTCACCGTCGCGTTCAACGGGTTCACCGCGGTGGCGGCCGGCACGCGGGCCGGGTTCACCCTGTTCGAAGGCGACCGCAACATCACCGGAGACGCCGCGTCGTACTCCCGCGGCGGTTCGTCGACGTTCACGGAGATCCCGAACGCGGCCGGAGCGAACGGCAACATCGGTATATCCCGCGCGATCGGATCCGTCAGATACACCGGGACGGCCGGGACGGCTTTCACGAACCAGAGCGTCGATGTCGCCTCGGTACCGCTGACCAACGTCGTCGCCGGCGACTCGACGGTCAGCCTGCGGCTGGGGACCTCGGGCGATTCGTACCTGCTGCGCAACGCCATGCTCTCGGTGCCCACGGCCGGCCTCCAGCTCGTCAAGACGTACGACGGCACGGTCGACACGCAGGCGCGGACGGCCACCGAGCTCGCGACCTTCACGATCCGCATCACGAACACGGGCGCCGGCACCCTGCGCAACATCGTCGTCACCGACGACCAGGCCAACTGCGCCAGAAGTCTCGGCACGCTGACCCTTGCTCCCCTGCAATCGACCACCTACACCTGTACGGCGACGGCCCCGTCGTCGACGGGATACGTGTCGACAGCCGAGGCGACCGCAAGAACGGTGGTGGGCGACTTCCTCGCGCAGGACAGCGACAGTACGACCGTCCTGCTCAGCGCCATCACTCTGGCGAAGACGAGCGCGCTCGCGCCCGGCGGCACCGGCAAGGCCGGCGACGTCGTCGTCTACACCTTCACGGTGACCAACACCGGTCAGTCGGTGCTCACCGACATCGTCATCAGCGATCCGCTCGTGGGGTTGTCGGCCATCACGTTCGGCACGTGGCCGGGCGCCGTCGGGACGCTGACGCCCGGCCAATCCGTGACCGCGACGGCCACGTACACGCTCAAACAGTCGGACGTCGACGCGGGCTCGGTCGCGAACACCGCCACCGTCAGCGCCGCCGACAGCGATGGGGGAGTACGCCCCACGGGTTCGGCGAACCGGGTGACCCCGATCGCCGCGGCGGGCGCGGTCACCGTGACGAAGACCGGCGCGCTGGCGAGCGGAACGACCGGCCGGGTCGGCGACCGCGTGAACTACACATTCACCATCCGCAACACGGGCAACGTCACGCTCGCGAACGCCTCTCTCGTCGACCCGCTCCCCGGCCTGTCGCCTCCGGTCGTCACCTGGCCCACGTCCACGTCGGGCGTGATCCCCGTGGGTCAGGCGGCGACCGCCACAGCCTTCTACACGATCACCCAGGCCGATGTCGACGCCGGAAGCGTCCGCAACACGGCATCCGCCTCCGCCCGCGCCCCCGCCGGAACCACGGTGTCGGGCTCGTCCGCCCAGGTCACCGTCCCGACGATCGCCTCGGCCCCCGGTCTCTCGACGACGAAGTCGGGATCGATCACCTCCGGCGCCGGCGGAGTCGGCAGCACGATCACCTACTCGTTCACGGCCCGCAACACCGGCAACACGACTCTCACCGCCGTCGCGATCGCAGATCCCCTCGCGGGTCTCTCGCCCCTCACGTACACGTGGCCGGGAACGGCCGGCACACTCGCGCCGGGTCAGGCCGTCACAGCGACCGCCACCTATACGGTCACTCAGTCCGACGTGGACGCCGGATCCGTGCGCAACACGGCCACCGGCACCGCGCGCACCCCCGCAGGAGCCACTCTGACGGCCCCGAGCAGTCAGTCGGTCGTCTCGACCGCGGCATCCGCGCCCGCCGTCACTCTCACGAAGACCGGCGCGCTCGCCCCGGGCAGCACCGGCAGGGCCGGCGATGTCGTGACCTACAGCTTCCGGCTCGCCAACAGCGGCAACGTCACGTTGACCGAGGCGACCATCACCGACCCGCTCTCAGGGCTCTCGGCGCTCACGTTCACGTGGCCGGGGACCGCGGGCACCCTCGCTCCCGGACAGGCCGTGACCGCGACCGCGACCTACACGCTCAAGCAGTCGGACGTGGACGCGGGCTCGGTCGCGAACACCGCCACCGCCTCCGCTCTGCCGCCCACAGGAGCGCGGCTGACCCAGACCCGTGCCTTCACGCTCCCGGTCACGCCGAGCGGGGCGCTGACGGTTCTCAAGTCCGGATCGATCACGGCGGGCACCGGCGGCGTCGGCAGCACGGTCACGTATACGTTCTCGGCGACGAACAACGGCAACGTCACGCTGAGCCAGGTCGCGATCGCGGACCCCCTCGCCGGGCTCTCGGCGATCACGTACACCTGGCCGGGCACCGCCGGCACGCTCGCGCCCGGACAGACCGTTCAAGGACGCGCGACCTACACCATCCGTCAAGCGGACGTGGATGCGGGGGCCGTGACGAACACGGCGACGGCATCCGCTCGCACCCCTGCAGGGGTCGCGGTTGCGGGTACATCGCCGACCACGCGCGTCACCACGGCCACTGCGGCTCCCGCCAGCACCACCGTCAAGACCGCGACGGTGTCGGGCACCGCATCCGTCGGCGACGTCATCACTTACACCGTGCGCACGACGAACACCGGCAACGTCACGCTCACGGACGTCGCGGTCTCGGATCCGCTCGCGGGCCTCTCGGCCTTCACCTACACCTGGCCGGGCACGGCAGGGCGCCTCGCGCCGGGGCAGGCGGTCACGGCGGTCGCGACGTACACGATCAAACAGGCCGATGTGAACGCGGGGTCGGTGCGAAACGTCGCCTCGTCCAGCGCGAACTTCGGGACGACGCCCGTCACCAGCACCTCCGGAACCGTGACGACCAACACGATCCCTGCGTCGGCAGGCATCGTGACCACCAAGTCGGGTGCGCTGCAGAGCGGCTCGTCAGGTCGCGCGGGCGACACGATCGTCTGGTCGCTCACGCTGCGCAACTCCGGAAACGTCACGCTCACCGGCGTCTCGGTGGCCGACTCGCTGCCCGGCATCACGGCGCCGGTGTACGGCACGTGGCCGAGCGGCACGACAGGCGTGCTGCAGCCCGGCCAGACCGTCAACGCGACCGCGACGTCGACGATCTCTCAGAGCGACGTGAACAGCGGCGCTGTGAGCAACACCGCGACCGGCTCGGGCACCCCGCCCACGGGCGCCGCCGTCACCAGTACCGCGCCGGCCACGGTCTCGCTCGCCTCGGCCCCCGGGATCGTGCTGACCAAGACGGGCGCCGTCACGTCGGGCAACGGCTCGGTCGGCAGCACCATCACGTACTCGTTCTCGGCGCGCAACACCGGCAACGTCACTCTGACCGGGGTGTCGATCGCCGACCCGCATGCCGGACTCTCGACTCTCGCCTACACGTGGCCGGGCACCGCGGGAACGCTGCAGCCGAACCAGACCGTCACCGCGACCGCGACCTACACCGTGCGGCAGTCGGACGTGGATGCCGGATCCGCGCGGAACACGGCCACCGTGAGCGGCACTCCGCCGACCGGTGCCGCGATCACCGCGTCGTCGGGCGAGATCACGGTCGCCACGATCGCCGCGGCGCCCGGCATCTCCGTCACCAAGACCGCAGCGGGCGGCGGAGGCGGAGTCGGCAGCACCATCACGTACACGTTCCGCGCGAGCAACACCGGCAACGTCACTCTCACGGGTGTCGGGATCGCCGACCCGCTCGCAGGACTCGGCGCCCTGCAGTACCAATGGCCGGGAACGGCCGGTTCGCTGGCCCCGGGGCAGACCGTCGTGGCGACGGCGTCGTACACCGTGACGCAGTCCGACGTGAACGCCGGCGCCGTGACGAACACCGCGTCCGCGAGCGGCACCGGCGGCGGTACGACGGTGACCGCGGCATCCGGCGCCGTCACGACGCCGACGGCCACGGCGGCACCGTCCGTCGCCGTGACCAAGGTCGGCACGCTCTCGGGCACCGGCGCTGCGGGCGACACGATCAGTTACGCGTTCACCGTGCGGAACTCCGGCAATGTGACGCTCACTGGCGTCTCGCTCGTCGACCCGCTGATCGGCGCCACGCCGATTCCGTTGACCGGATGGACGGGAGCCGCCGGAACCCTGCAGCCCGGTCAGAGCGTCTCGGGCACCGCCTCCTACACGGTCAGGCAGAGCGACGTGGATGCCGGATCGGTCGCGAACACCGCGACCGCGACCGGGACCCCGCCACGAGGGGCCGCCGTCACGGGCTCGGCACCGGCGACCGTGCGCCTCGCACCCGTCCCGGCGATCAGCGTCGTCAAGACCGGGTCGGTCACGAGCGGCAACGGCGCCGTCGGCAGCACCGTCACCTTCGCGTTCACGCTCCGCAACGGCGGCAACGTCACGCTCAGCGGCATCACGTTGACCGACAACCTCGCCGGACTCAGCACCCCGGTGATCACGTGGCCCGGGGCCGCGAACACGCTCGCCCCCGGGCAGACGGCCTCGGGGACCGCCACCTACACGGTGCGGCAGACCGACGTCGACGCGGGGTCGGTCCGCAACACGGCGACCGTGAGCGGGCGTCCGCCGACCGGAGCCGTGGTGAGTGCGAGCTCGGCCGAGGCCGTGGTGCCGACGGCGACCGCAGCTCCCGGCCTCACGGTCACGAAGAGTGCGAGCACGGCGGCCGGCAACAGGGTCGGCGACGTCGTCACCTACACGTTCCGTGCGGAGAACACCGGAAACCAGACCCTCACCGGTGTCACCCTGAGCGACCCGCTGCCCGGACTCTCCGCGCTCTCGGTCACCTGGCCGGGCACCACCGGGGTGCTGACACCGGGTCAGGCGGCGACCGCGCGGGCGACGTACGTCATCACCCAGACCGACGTCAACGCGGGCTCGATTCGCAACCGCGCCTCGGCGACGGGCGCATCCCCGAGCGGTGCGGCCGTGACCGGCTCCTCGGCGGAGGTCGTGACCGCCACGGCGACCGCCGCACCACGGCTGACGCTCGACAAGACGGCGAGTCTCGCACCGGGAGCGACCGGTCGCGCGGGCGATGTCGTGACATACAGCTTCACGGTGCGCAACGCCGGCAACGTCACCCTCACCGGCGTCGGGGTGTCCGACCCGCTGCCCGGGCTCTCGACGATCGTGTACACGGGATGGCCCGCGGCGAGCGGCACTCTGCAGCCGGGCCAGAGCGTCACCGCGACGGCGACCCGTGCCCTGACCCAGGCGGATGTGGATGCCGGATCCGTCGCGAACACCGCGACCGCGACCGGCACCCCGCCCACGGGAGCGGCCGTGCAGGCCACGGCCGCGGCGACGTTGCCGCTGACCGCCGGTCCGCTGCTGACCCTCGGCAAGACCGCCGCGTACACGCAGGGCTCCGGCGGCGTCGGCAGCGTCATCACCTACAGCTTCACGGCGCGCAATGCCGGGAACGTCACGCTCACGGGCGTCGCGCTCACCGACCCCCACGCCGGGCTCAGCCCGATCGCCCTCACGTGGCCGGGGACCGCCGGTACCCTCGCCCCCGGCGCCCAGGTGACGGGCTCGGCGAGCTACACCGTGACCCAGGCGGATGTCGACGCCGGCACCGTGCGCAACACCGCGCGGGTCGTCGGCACGCCGCCCTCGGGCCCCGCGATCGGCGCCGACTCGGCGACCGTGTCGCTGGCCACGGTTGCGGCCGGCCCCGCGCTGACCACCGTGAAGACGGCGACCGTCAACGGAACCGGATCCGTCGGCGACTCTGTCGACTACACGGTGAGGGTCACCAACAGCGGAAACGTGACCCTGCGCAGCGTGGTCGTCAGCGATCCGCTGCCCGGCCTGACACCGTTCGTCTACACCTGGCCGGGTGCCGACGGCGTCCTCGCTCCGGGCGCACAGGTCGTGGCACGGGCGAGCCACGTCATCACGCAGGCCGATGTGGATGCCGGGACGGTGACGAACGTCGCGACCGGTAGCGCGCAAGCACCGAACGGCAGCCCCGTGTCCGCCGCATCCGGCACGGTGACGACGCCGACCGCCGCGGGTGATCCGCGACTGCAGGTCGTGAAGTCCGGCGCGCTCCCGGCCGGGGCCACCGGCGTCGCGGGAGAGACGATCACCTGGAGCGTGACGATCCGGAACACCGGCAACGTGACCCTTTCGAACGTCTCCGCGACGGATTCGCTGCCCGGCATCAGCGACCTCGTCTACGGTGCGTGGCCGGGCGGAGCGGCCGGTGTGCTGGCTCCCGGCGCAGCGGTCACCGCGACGGCGACGTCGACCGTGCGGCAGACCGACGTCGATGCGGGGTCCGTCGCGAACACCGCCACCGCGACCGGAACGCCGTCCCGTGGCCAGGTGACCACGGCCGTCGGCTCCGGCACCGTGCCGTTGAGTTCCGCGCCGGCCGTGACGATCCAGAAGAGCGGTGCGTACACCAGCGGCTCCGGCGCCGTGGGCGACACGATCACCTACACGTACGTGGTCCGCAACGCCGGCAACGTCACGCTCACCGGCGTCGGGGTCTCCGACCCGCACAGCGGTCTGTCGGCGATCACGTACGGCACCTGGCCGTCTGGCACCCGGGGCACCCTCGCACCGAACCAGAGCGTCACGGCGACCGCGACGTATCAGGTGCGGCAGAGCGACGTGAACACGGGGAGCATCACGGACGTCGCGACCGTATCGGGTCGCCCGCCCACGGGACCCGCGGTGTCGGCGACCTCGCAGACGGTCGTGCTCAGCACGGTCGCGGCGGCGCCCGCCATCCAGACGACGAAGTCGGCCGCGGTGAGCGGCTCCGGGCAGGTCGGCGACCTCATCACCTACACGCTGCGCGCGACCAACACCGGGAACGTCACGCTGACCGGCGTCGCGCTCTCCGACCCGGCACCGGGTCTGAGCCCGCTGAGCTACGGGCCGTGGCCCGGCGCGAGCGGCACTCTGCAGCCGGGCGAGTCGATCACGGCGACGACGACGCACCGCATCACGCAGGGCGATCTCGATGCAGGCTCCGTCACGAACACCGCGAGCTCGACAGGGACGCCGCCCACCGGTCCCGCCGTCAGCGCGCCGTCGAACACTCTGACGACTCCGGTCGCCGCACAGAACGCCGACATCGAGGTCTCCAAGACCGGCACGCTGGGCGGCGGAGCCGTGTCGCGCGTGGGCGACACCGTCACCTACGGGTTCACTCTGCGCAACGTCGGCAACGTCACGCTCACGGGGGTCACCCTGGTCGACCTGGATCCGTCGGTGTCGCCTCTCGTCTTCACGTGGCCGGGCGCCCCTGGTGTCCTCGCGCCGAACCAGGTCGTGACGGCGACGGCGACGTACGCTCTCACACAGGCCGACATCGACGCCGGCGGCGTCGATAACGTGGTGAGCGGATCCGGTACGGCTCCGGGCGGTGCCGTGGTGTCGGAGAACGACGACGTCACCGTCCCGATCACCTCCGCCGCGTCGATCGGCGTGACCAAGACCGGCACCGTGATCGGCGACGGGGTCGACGACGGCGAGGCCGGCGACGACATCCGCTTTGACTTCGTGGTCGTCAACACGGGCAACGTCACGCTCTCGGGCGTCGAGTTGAGCGACTCGATCCCCGGACTCGTGCCGACCGTCACCTGGCCCGACCCCGCCGCCCCCGGCGTGCTAGCGCCCGGGGCTCAGGCCACGGCCGTCGCGACGTACGAGATCACCCAGGCAGACGTGAACGCCGGATCGGTGAGGAACTCGGTGACCGCGACCGGGGCGCCGCCGTCCGGGGCGGCCGTACAGGCGGATGACGCCGTCGACATCGCGACGGGCGCGCAGCGCGCCCAGCTCGGCCTGACGAAGACCGGGGCGACGCTGCCCGGCGAGGCGGGTCTCGGCGACGACATCACGTACACGTTCACGGTGCGCAACTCGGGCAACGTCACCGTCACCGGCATCACGGTGACCGACCCGCTCGCGGGGCTCTCGACCATCGCGATGACGTGGCCGGGGACGTCCGGCTCCCTCGACCCCGGTCAGAGCGCGACGGGCACCGCGACCCTCGGGATCACCCAGGCGCATCTCGATGCCGGGCGCGTGCTGAACACGGCGTCCGCCACCGGCACTGCGCCGACGGGGGCGGTCTCGACGACGTCCCCGCAGAGCGTCGTCCCGGTCGAGCCCGCGGCGCCGTCCGTCGCGGTCACGAACTCGGGCGCGCTCCCGGCGGGATCCGCCGCGGGATCCACGGTCACCTGGACCTACACGCTGCGCAACACGGGGAACGTCACGCTCACCGCGGCCGAGCTCAGCGACGCCCTGCCCGGCACCACGGCGCCCGTCTACCAGTGGACGGGGACGCCCGGCGTCCTGGCTCCTGGCGCCGCTGTCACCGCGACGGCGACCACGGTGCTCACTCAGGCCGACGTCGACGCCGGCTCGATCGTCAGCGTCGTCACCGGACGCGGCACCGCGCCCTCGGGCACCGTGGTCTCGGCGACGGCGCCCGCCTCGGTCGCGATCGATTCGACGGCGGGACTGACGCTCGACAAGAGCGCATCGCAGACGGACGACCTCGTGGTCGGCGATGTCGTCACCTACACGTTCACGATCACGAACTCGGGCACGGCGACGATCGACGGCATCGCGCTGAGCGACCCGCTCGCGGGACTCTCGACGATCGCGTTCGGCACATGGCCCGGAGCCGCGGGCACGCTCGCGCCGCGCGGATCCGTGGCGGCGACCGCGACGTACACGGTCACCCAGGCCGACGTCGACGCCGGAGGCATCTCCAACACCGCGACCGTGACCGGGCTCACACCCACGGACGGACCGGTGTCGGCGACCGACTCGATCGGCGTCGCGACCGAGACCCGTGCCCCGGCGCTCGAGCTCGAGAAGGTCGACGACCTCGACGGCACCGGCGTCCTCGGCGACCGCATCGAGTACACGTTCACCGTGCGCAACACCGGCAACACGACCGTCAGCGACGTCGCCATCGCCGACGAGCTCGACGGGATCTCGGGCATCTCGTTCGGCGCCTGGCCGACAGGCGAGATCGGTCTCCTCGCCCCGGGTGACGAGGTCGTCGCCACGGCGGGCTACACGGTCGTGCAGGCCGATGTCGATGCGGGCCGCGTCGTCAATGCGGCCACCGCCTCGGGACTCGACCCGCAGGACGGCGATGTCGCGTCGGCGCAGGCGCAGGCGACGACCCCGCTGGCGGACGCCGGACCGGAGCTCACCACGAGCAAGCGCGGCGCTCTGGCCCCTGGGTCGACCGGACGTGCCGGCGACACCGTCGAGTTCCGGTTCTCGGTCGTCAACAGCGGCGACGTCACCGTGAGCGAGGTCGCGTTCGACGACTCTCTCGCGGGTCTGAGCCCGCTCACGATCACGTGGCCGGACTCCGCTGCCCCCGGCATCCTCGCACCGGGCGCCGAGGCGACCGCGACGGCCACCTACACGCTGCTGCAGTCCGACGTCGATGCGGGTGCGGTCGCGAACGCCGTGACCGTCACCGGCACCCCCGTGCGCGGCGACCTCGCTCCCTCGCAGTCGGCCGCGACCGTCGCCATCGCACCCGGAGCCGCGTTGTCTGCGGTGAAGTCGGGTGTGTTGTCGGTGGGTGATATCGGTGTGGTGGGTGACACGGTCGAGTATGTGGTGGTGGTGACGAATACG
>NZ_JBIVHG010000001.1:2057148-2723158 GCF_044749085.1 Microbacterium sp. NPDC089695 | reverse complement strand
TGGCTCCGGGGGCTGTGGGCAAGGCCGGTGACGTGGTCACGTGGACGTATGTCCTCACCAACGACGGCAACGTCACGCTCAGCGGTTCCGCCCTCACCGACGCACTCCCCGGGGCGGGGGAGCCGACGTACACGTGGCCGGGCGCAGAGGGCATGCTGGCACCCGGTGAGTCGGTGCGGGCGACCGCGACGTACACCCTGACCCAGGCTGATGTGGATGCCGGAGCGGTGACGAGCGTCGTCACCGGCACGGGCACACCGCCCAACGGCGGCGCACCGGCGACGGCATCCGCGCCGGCGACCGTGTCTCTCGCACCGGCGCCCGGACTGGTGTTTACGAAGACCGGTGCGCTGCGCACGCCGGGGGCCAACGGCACCGGTGACGGCGTCACGTTCGGCTTCCGCATCGAGAACACGGGCACGGTGACCCTGTCGGGCGTCGCCGTGACCGACGAGCTCGCCGGTGTCGGCGCGATCACGATCGACTGGCCCGGCGCGGCCGGTGTGCTCGCCCCCGGCCAGATCGCGACCGGCTCGGCTCCGTACGCGATCACCCAGGAGGACGTCGACCGCGGATCCGTCCAGAACACGGCCGCCGTCCGAGCGACCACGCCGTCCGGGACCGTGCTGACCTCCCGCTCGACGATCGAGCCCATCCCGACCGTGACGCACGCGCCGTCGATCCGCACCGTGAAGGGCGGTTCGTACACGAGCGGTTCGGGAGGCGTGGGGAGCGTCATCGAGTACACGTTCGACATCACGAACACCGGTAACGTCACACTGCGCCTTATCCGCCTGCAGGATCAGCTCGAGGGGCTGTCCACGCCGCAGATCGAGTTCCCGTCCACGACCGGCATCCTGCCTCCGGGCGGAACCGCCACGGGCATCGCGCGGTACACGGTCACGCAGGACGACGTCGACGCGGGGTCCATCACGAACGTCGCGACCTCGTTCGGCACGTCTCCGCGAGGAGTCGTCGTGTCGGGCACGTCGCAGGCGTTCGTGATCGACACCGACGCTCCGACGAATCCCGATCAGGCGATCCGCACCACCCAGAGCGCGCAGCTCGCCGCGGGTGACACCGGGGTGCGCGGCGACACGGTCGAGTACACGTTCACGATCGAGAACACCGGCAACACGACGCTGAACAGCGTGGCGCTGACGAACACGGTCGACTCGTTGACCGGCTTCTCGTACGTGTGGCCGTCGCCCGCGAACCCGGGGCGTCTCCTGCCCGGTCAGACGGTGATCGTCACGGCGGATCACCTGGTGACGCAGGCGGACGTGGATGCGGGCACGGTGCGCAACGTCACGACCGGCACGGGGGTGACGCCGGGCGGCGACACGATGATCGACCGCTCGTCGATGACGGTCGTCCCGCTCATCGGCGGCACGGGAGCGATCGCGGTCGACAAGGTCGGCAGCCGCGCGGGCGACGGCTCGGTCGGCACCGAGGTGTCCTACGAGTTCGAGGTCCGCAACACGGGCACCCTGACGCTGACGTCGGTCGCGCTGGCCGACCCGCTCGAAGGGCTGTCGGAGATCTCCTACGGCGCCTGGCCCTCCGTGACCGGCCGCCTCCTTCCCGGCGAAGCGGTCACGGCGACCGCCACGTACACCGTCACACAGAGCGACATCGACGCGGGTTCCGTCCGCAACGTCGCCTCGGCGAGCGCCCTCGCGCCGGGCGGAGACGCAGTGACGGGCGACTCTCCCGAGTCCGTGGTGCCGACGATCGGTGCGGCGCCGTCGATCGATGTCGAGAAGACCCAGGTCCTCGCTGCGGGGGCGACCGGTCGACCGGGCGACCTCGTCGACTTCGCGTTCACGATCGAGAACACGGGCAACGTCACACTCCGCGGCGTGACGCTCACCGACGCGCAGGCGGGTCTCTCCGGCATCCGGATCACGTGGCCGGGGGCCGAGGGCGTCCTCGCGCCGGGCCAGGTCGCGACCGCGACCGCGACCTACGCGCTGAGCGCGGCGGACGTGGATGCCGGACGCATCGCCTCTGCGGCGGCGGCGGTCGGTGACGGAGGCGGCACGGTGGTTCGCGACGAGGATGCCGGGGAGACCCTGATCGTCGCCGCGCCCGCGCTCGCCCTCGACAAGACCGCGACGTTCCTCGGCTCGCCGCAGCAGGGCGGCGCCGTGCGCTATCTCGTGACCGTCACGAACACCGGCAACGTCACTCTGAGCGGTGTCACCGTGACCGACGACCTGCCGGGGCTCGGCGCCCCGACGGCCACGTGGCCGGGCGTCCCCGGAGTCCTGGCGGCCGGCGAATCCGCCACGGTGTCCGCCGACTACGTGATCACGCTCGCCGATGTCACGCGCGGCCGCATCGACAACACCGCATCGGCGACGGGTTCCGCCCCGGGCGGTGCGGAGGTCACGGCATCCGACTCGGTGCGGGTCGATGTGCCGAACGATCCCCGCATCCACCTGGGCATGAGCATCGCGGTGCAGGACGGCCAGATGGGCTACGCGGGCGATTCGCTGATCTTCCGCTACACCGCGACCAACACCGGAACCACGATCCTCACGGGTGTGACGATCCGCGACCCGTACCCGGGGCTGTCCCCGCTGACCTACGTGTGGCCCGGCGAACCCGGTGTCCTCCTTCCGGGGCAGAGCGTGACGGCGACCGCGACGGTCGTGATCACCCCGGCGATGCAGGGGACCGTGGTAACGTCCCGTGCCGTGGTGTCGAGTGTCGAGGCGGAGTCCGGGGTTCCCGTGACCGATGTCGCCTCCGACACCGTGCGACTGCCCGATCCGGCCCCCACCGGGCTGCTCCCGTTCACAGGCGGCGGCGATCCGCTCCCGCTCGTCGGCGGTGCCGCGGTCATCCTGCTGGGCGGGCTCGTGCTCCTGCTCATCGGACGCCGTCGCCGCACGACGCGGCCCCAGAACCTCTCCTCCTAGCGACACCGCACTGAAAGGCGACACGATGCAGATCCTCCGCACCCCTTCTCCGACCACCGCCGCGCGCCGACCGGCCGCCACGAAGACGGCCGTCGCCGGATTCGCCCTCGCGCTCGGGCTCGTGCTGGCGGGGTGCACGGACTCGGCGCCGGAGCCCACGCCCACGCCGACCGCCTCGGACGAGGCGCAGGCGGGTGTGACCGACATCGTCGACACCCCCGGGTCGGGCGAGGGACTCGAGGGTGCGCTCTCGGACGCCGAGGTCACGACCTGCGAGCTCGCCGGGGATCAGTGGCAGGTCGACGGCACGGTCACGAACTCGAGCGCGGGTGCCGCGTCGTACCGCATCTACGTCTCGCTGCTCACCGAGGGCGGCGACACGCGCTCGTTGACCCAGGTGAACGTCGATGCGATCGACGCCGGCGCGAGCGCGGACTGGGCGACCACAGTCGATGTGCAGGACGAGACTCTCGACTGCGTGCTCCGCGTCGAACGCTACGCGGCCTGACGGGTCGCGGGCCGCGTCGTCGTCACGACTCGGCCCGCGATGACCGCTTGACCGCGTCGTAGGCCGCGAGAGCCGCCTTCCTGGTCTCCCCGAGGTCGACGAGAGGCTCGTCGGGAGCATCCGCGGCCCATTCCGAGACGTAGAGTCCCTGCGGGTCGAACTTCTTGGCCTGGAGCTCGGGGTTGAACACGCGGAAGTACGGAGCGGCGTCGGCTCCGGACCCGGCGACCCACTGCCAGTTGAAGGGGTTGTTGGCGCCGTCGGCGTCGACGAGCGTGTCCCAGAACCACTCCTCGCCGCGGCGCCAGTCGATCAGCAGGTTCTTCACGAGGAACGATGCGGTCACCATGCGCACGCGGTTGTGCATGAACCCGGTGTGCCAGAGCTCCCGCATCCCGGCATCCACGAGCGGGATGCCCGTCTCGCCGCGCTGCCACGCCTCGAGGTGCCTGGGGTGCAGCCGGGGCCAGGGGAACGCGTCGAACTCCGAACGGAGGTTGCGGGTCGCGAGATCGGGGAAGTGGAACGCCGTGTGCCACGCGAACTCCCGCCATCCCACTTCGGAGAGGAATCCTGCCGTGCCATCGACCGCGACGGCCTCGTGCCACACGGTGAACGGACTCAGCTCGCCCCATCGCAGGCGTGGTGAGAGGAGCGAGGTGGCCCCTGCGGAGGGTTCGTCCCTGGCGCGGTCGTAGGCGGAGACCTCCTCACGGAGGAACACATGCAGACGCTCCCGCGCGGCCGCCTCTCCGGGCTCCCAGGTGTCGCGCAGGCCTCCGGCCCAGTCCGGATGCGTGGGCAGCAGGCCCCAGTCGTCCAGATCGTCGGACGCGGGCGGGCGTCCCACACCGTCGAGGGAGCGCGGGGCGGGCAACGGCGCACGCGGCGCCGGCAGTGCGCGACAGGCACGCCAGAACGGCGTGAAGACCGAGAAGTGCGTGCCGGCTCCCGTCTTCACGGTCCACGGCTCGTGCAGCAGCGATCCGGCGAAGGACGCGACGTCGAGGCCGTCCTCGCGGAGCGCGGCCTTGATCGCGGAGTCGACCTCGCGCTCGGCGCCGCCGTACCTCCGGGTCCAGAAGACCGCACCCGCGCCGATCTCGGCGACCACGTCGGCGAGCACCTTCTGCGCTGCGCCGCGTCGGAGGATCAGCCGCGCACCGAGGCCGTCGATGTGCTCGGCGAGAGAGTTCAGGGAATGATGCAGCCACCATCGTGCCGCGCCGCCGAGCGGACGGATGCCGGGAGACTCCTCGTCGAGGACGAAGAGCACGACGATCGGCTCGTCGCGGTCCATCGCGGCGCGCAGTGCGGGGTTGTCGGCGACGCGGAGGTCGTCGCGGAGCCACACGAGTGAGGGGGAGGCCATGGTCCCATTGTCGCGGCGCGGCCCGACGGATGCCGAGTCTCAGCCCCGCCCTCGACGCCGCGATGGGCGGAGGGTATGCTTCCGGCGCTCTGCCGTCGACCAGAGCGCCCAGGCGACGAGCACGGGCTGCAGGAACAGTCGGCCGAATCGCCGTCGATCCGTGTCGAGTCCCGGGGCCGATCGGCCGGTGCGCCACTGATGCACGTTGCCCGGGAACACCGCGACGAAGAACACCGCGGTGGCGACCCCGATCCGGGTGCGCTCCTTGGGCAGCGCGACGAGGGCAGCGGCCAGGCCGACCTCGACGACGCCGGATGCGACCACGATCGCATCCTTGTCCAGGCGTGTGACCCGCGTCGCCCAGTCCGGCACCACGAGGCGGAAGCCGCGGGTGCTGATGAAATGCATCACCCCCGCCGCTGCCAGAAGAGCGGCCAGGATCCAGCGGAGGATGTCGCGGAGCATGCGCCTCACGTTACCCGCACTCGTATGCTCGGACATCTGCGACCGGCACGGCGCAGCGGTCGGAGCCACGCGCGCATGCGAGTAGCCTTGACCGAGACCCAGATGGAGTGTTCCGTGCCTGAAAATGCCCAGCCGAAAGACGGCTTCGCCCTGTTCTCCGACCGCTCAGTCGTCGCCATGCGCGTCAACGGGACCCTCAAGGACCTCGCGACCACGGTGACGGACGCCGACGAGGTCGAGCCGGTCACGATCGACAGCCCCGACGGGCTGAGCATCCTGCGCCACTCCACGGCCCACGTGCTGGCTCAGGCGGTGCAGCGCATCAACCCGCAGGCGAACCTCGGCATCGGCCCGCCCATCACCGACGGGTTCTATTACGACTTCGGCGTCGAGACCCCCTTCACGCCCGAGGACATCAAGGCGATCACGAAGGAGATGCAGCGCATCGTCCGCGAGGGGCAGCGCTTCGTGCGCCGCGTCGTGACCGATGACGAGGCGCGCGCCGAGCTCGCCGACGAGCCGTTCAAGCTCGAGCTCATCGGACTCAAGGGCGGCAAGGAGGCGGCCGAGGGCGCATCCGTCGAGGTCGGCGAGGGCGAACTCACGATCTACGACAACACGACCCGCGACGGCGAGGTGGTCTGGAAGGATCTCTGCCGCGGCCCGCACCTGCCCAACACGCGCATGATCGGCAACGGGTGGGATCTCACCCGCATCGCGGCCGCGTACTGGCGGGGCAGCGAGAAGAACCCGCAGCTGCAGCGCATCTACGGCACGGCCTGGCCGTCGAAGGACGAGCTGCGTGCCTACCAGCACCGCCTCGAGGAGGCCGCCAAGCGCGACCACCGTCGCCTGGGCAAGGAGCTCGACCTCTTCTCCTTCCCCGAGGAGATCGGCTCCGGTCTGTCGGTGTGGCACCCGCGCGGCGGCGTCGTGCGCGGCGAGATGGAACAGCACGCCCGCAAGCGCCACATCGAGGGCGGCTATACGTACGTGTACACGCCGCACATCTCGAAGGAGGATCTCTTCCTCACCTCGAATCACCTCGTCACGTACAAGGACGGCATGTTCCCGCCGATCGTGATGGACGAGGAGCGCGACGAGAACGGCGAGATCACGAAGCAGGGCCAGGACTACTACCTGAAGCCTATGAACTGCCCGATGCACATCCTCATCTACAAGGAGCGCGCGCGCAGCTACCGCGACCTGCCGCTGCGCTTCGCGGAGAACGGCACGGTCTACCGCAACGAGCTCTCCGGGGCGCTGCACGGTCTGACCCGCGTGCGCGGCTTCACCCAGGACGACTCGCACCTGTTCGTGACGCCCGACCAGCTCGAGGAGGAGGTCGGCAAGGTCCTCGAGTTCATCCTCTCGATGCTGCGCGACTTCGGCCTCACCGACTTCGAGCTCGAGCTCTCGATGAAGGACGACGAGAAGTCGAAGTGGATCGGCTCGGACGAGTTCTGGGAGTCGTCGACCGATGCGCTGCGCCGTGTCGCGGTGGCGTCGGGTCTCAAGCTCACCGAGGTGCCCGGCGAGGCCGCGTTCTACGGGCCGAAGATCGACCTCAAGACCCGTGACGCGATCGGCCGCACGTGGCAGCTGTCGACCGTGCAGGTCGACCCGAACCTGCCCGAGCGCTTCGACCTGGAGTTCATGGACAAGGACGGCCAGAAGAAGCGGCCGATCATGATCCACCGTGCGCTGTTCGGCTCGATAGAGCGGTTCTTCGCGATCCTGCTGGAGCACTACGCCGGCGATTTCCCGGTGTGGCTGTCGCCGGTGCAGGTCGTCGGCATCCCGGTCGCCGACGACTTCGCCGACTACCTCGGCGACGTCATCCGCACGCTGCGCGACTCCGGCGTGCGCGCCGAGCTCGACACCTCCGACGACCGGATGCAGAAGAAGATCCGCACGCACACGACCGGCAAGGTCCCGCTGCTGCTGATCGCGGGGGAGAAGGACCGCGATGCCGGCACCGTCTCGTTCCGCTACCGCGACGGGACGCAGGAGAACGGCGTGCCGATCGCGGATGCCGTCTCGCGCATCCGCGCCGCGATCGCCGACCACACCCTGGTGCAGACCGCCGGGGATCTGGCGTGACCGACGAGCACTCCTCGGTCGAGGACGCCGGTCTGCTGGCCGGCGTCCCCGACGAGTTCCAGCGGCTGTGGACTCCGCACCGGATGGCGTACATCCAGGCGGGGCCGGAGCCGCTGCGCGAGGAGTGCCCGTTCTGCGAGGCGCCGAAGTTCCCGGATGCCGAGCGCCTGATCGTCGCCCGCGGCGAGACGGCCTACGTGCTGCTGAACCTGTTCCCGTACAACTCGGGGCACCTGCTGGTGTGCCCGTACCGGCACATCGCGACCTACGACCAGGCGACCCCCGAGGAGGTCGCCGAGATCGGCGCGCTCACGCAGACCGCGATGCGCGTGCTGCGCGAGGTCTCGCGCTGCGACGGCTTCAACCTGGGCATGAATCAGGGGGCTGTCGCCGGCGCGGGCGTCGACGGGCACCTGCACCAGCACGTGGTTCCGCGCTGGAAGTCCGACGCGAACTTCTTCCCGATCATCGCGAAGACCAAAGCGCTGCCGCAGCTGCTCGGCGAGGTGCGGGACGCGGTCTCGGCGGCCTGGCCGACGGACTGACACCCGTCTCGGAGCGTTTCGTCTCGTCGCTCCGATCCTCGCTCGACGACCGGAGCTCGGTCGTCGAGCGAGCGGAGCCGGACGAAACGCGTCAGCGCACCTGGCGGGCGGTGAACTGCATCCGCGGGTGCGCGTAGAACTCCTGCGCCTCGACGAGCTGGAGCTCGCGCGCACCGGACTCGAGCGTGAGGCTCAGCAGGTCGAACACGCTCGACGCGGTGCGCTCGAGCGCGAGTTTGGCGTCGCCGGTGGTGACGTAGTGCGACGTGAACAGCGCGGCCGTGACGTCGCCCGAGCCGTTCGCCTTCATCGGCAGCCGCGGCGTCTGCACGATCCACGCGCCTGTCGCATCCGCGACCAGCATCTCGATGGTTCCCTCTTCGCGGTCGGGACGCTCGACGCTCGTGACGAGAACGGTGCTCGGGCCCATCGCCATCGCGAGATCGACCGATGTGAGCGTCGACTCGAGCGTGTCGGGCTCGGTCTCGGTGAGGAACCCGAGCTCGAACTGGTTCGGCGTGATGATGTCGGCGACCGGCACGACCTTCTCGCGCAGCAGCACCGGGATCGCCGGCGCGACGAAGCATCCGGACTTGGCGTTGCCCATCACGGGGTCGCACGCATAGACGGCCTCCGGGTTGGCGGCCTTCACGCGCGCCACCGCGTCGATGATGACGTCGCCGATGCCCTCGCCGCCCTGGTATCCGCTGAGCACGGCGTCGATGCCCGGGAACGCCTCGCGCTCCTCGATGCCGGTGATGACCTCGCGCACGTCGTCCGGCGCGATCATCGGTCCCCGCCAGGCGCCGTACCCCGTGTGGTTCGAGAAGTTCACGGTGTAGACGGGGAGCACTTCGACGCCGATGCGCTGCATCGGGAAGACGGCCGCGGAGTTGCCGACGTGGCCGTATGCGACGGCGGACTGGATGGAGAGGACCTTCATGCCCCGATCCTTTCGTGGTGTGCGGACGGCTGCCCGCGTCGGATGTTCATCGCGTGGCCGCGACGAGGTCGGTGACGAGCGCGCCGGCGTCGTCGTCGGACAGGTCGTGCACCGTCAGACGGAGATGGTGCGAGGGTGCAGCGCGCTCATCGAGAGCGAACTCGTCTCCGGTGCGTGCGAGCCAGCCGCGGCGCATCAGCTGTTCGGCGACGTGCCGGGCAGGCCGGGGGAGCGAGATCCAGAGGCTGAGGCCGTCGGTCTCTGGGGCGTCGAGCCCGGCATCCCGCAGCCGTTCGGCGAACCGCGCGTTGCGCTCGGCGTAGTGGTCGCGAGCCGACGCGATCATCCGCGTCGCGTTCGCGTCGGTGAGCTGCGCCAGCGTGAGCCGCTGCAGCAGATGGCTCACCCAGGTCGTGCCGGGGCTGAGGCGCATCGCCAGACGCTCTGCGGTCGTGGGATCGGTCGCGGCGATCGCGAGGCACATGTCGGGGCCGAGGAACTTCGAGACCGAGCGCACGAGGGCGTAGCGCCGATGGCCGGGGCCGATCAGGCTCTCGTAGCGACGGCGCGACAGCATCGAGAAGTGGTCGTCCTCGATCAGCAGGACGTACGGATGCTCGGCGAGCACGGCGCGCAGCTCTGCGGCGCGGGCGGACGTGAGGCTCGCGCCGGTGGGATTCTGGGCCCTCGGCGTGCAGATCACGGCACGGACGCCGGCGTCGAGGGCCGCGCGGAGACCGTCGACGGTCATGCCCTGGTCGTCGACGGGCACGGGGACGGCGCGATAGCCGCCCAGGCGCACGGTGTGGATGCTGGCGAGGAAGCAGGGGTCTTCGAGGGCTACGGCGTCGTCGCGCATGAGCGCTTGCGCGAGCAGTCGCTCGACCGCGTCGACCGCGCCGCTCGTGACGGTGATGCGGAAGTCGACGTCGCCGAGGTCGCTCGCGACCCACTCGTGCGCCCACTCGTCGAGTCCGCGGTCGATCACGGGTTCGCCGTAGAGCACGGGGCGTCCGGTCACGGTGTCGAGCACGGTCGACGGATCGGGGATGAGGCGCGGGTCGGGATTGCCCGTGCCGACGTCGCGGAGCACCGTGTCGGCGGCGTATCCCTCCTGCGCGACGCTCTCGTGCCCCGCGATCACGGTGCCCGCCCGGCCCCGCGAGACCACGAGCCCGGCCTGCGCGAGCTGACGGTAGGCGGCGACGGCGGTGTTGCGGTTCACGCCGAGCGTCGCGGCGAGTTCGCGGACAGGGGGGAGCGGGCTGCCGACGACCAGGACGCCGCGGTCGCGCAGATCGCGCACGCTGTCGGCGATGTCCGCCGCGGTGGTTCCGGTGATGTGGTCGCTCATGTGTCCTCGTGTCGATTCTAGGTCGTGCCGGACAGTGCTATGGTTTGGCCTAGATCAAACCCCGACAGGAGTCAGTCCATGACCGAGAACCCCACCACCGGATCCTCGCGCGTCAAGCGCGGCCTCGCGGAGATGCTCAAAGGCGGCGTCATCATGGACGTCGTGACCGCCGAGCAGGCGAAGATCGCCGAGGATGCCGGTGCCGTCGCCGTCATGGCTCTCGAGCGCGTCCCCGCTGACATCCGCGCTCAGGGCGGCGTCTCGCGCATGAGCGACCCCGACATGATCGACAGCATCATCGACGCCGTGTCGATCCCCGTCATGGCGAAGGCCCGCATCGGCCACTTCGTCGAGGCGCAGGTGCTGCAGGAGCTCGGCGTCGACTACATCGACGAGTCCGAGGTGCTCTCGCCCGCCGATTACGTGAACCACATCGACAAGTTCGGCTTCACCGTGCCGTTCGTGTGCGGCGCGACCAACCTCGGCGAGGCGCTGCGCCGCATCAACGAGGGCGCGGCGATGATCCGCTCCAAGGGTGAGGCCGGCACGGGCGACGTGTCGGAGGCGATGAAGCACATCCGCAAGATCCGCGGCGAGATCGCCGCGCTCACGGCGCTCCCCAAGGATGAGGTGTTCGTCGCGGCGAAGGAGCTTCAGGCGCCGTACGAGCTGGTCGCCGAGATCGCCGAGACGGGGAAGCTCCCGGTGGTGCTGTTCGTCGCCGGCGGTGTCGCGACGCCCGCCGACGCCGCGATGATGATGCAGCTCGGGGCGGACGGCGTGTTCGTCGGCTCGGGCATCTTCAAGTCGGGCAACCCCGCCGAGCGCGCCAAGGCCATCGTCAAGGCGACCACGTTCTATGACGACGCGAAGGTCATCGCGGAGGTCTCCCGTGGCCTCGGCGAAGCGATGGTCGGCATCAACGTCTCCGACCTCCCGGCGCCGCACCGTCTCGCCGAGCGTGGCTGGTAGTCCTCGCGTCGGCGTCCTGGCGCTGCAGGGCGACGTGCGCGAGCACGCCGCCCTGCTGGCCGATCTGGGCGCCGATGCGGTGCGCGTACGCCGACCGGAGGAGCTCGCCCGCGTCGACGGGCTCGTGATCCCCGGTGGCGAATCGAGTGTGATCGACAAGCTCTCGCGCACGTTCGGGATGCAGGACCCCATCCGCACCGCGATCGCCGACGGGATGCCGGTGCTCGGCACCTGCGCCGGCCTCATCATGCTGGCCGACCAGATCACGGACGCGATCGACGGGCAGGAGACCTTCGGCGGGATCGACGCGGTGGTCCGCCGCAACGCCTTCGGTCGGCAGGTCGAGTCCTTCGAGGCCGAGCTGATCGTCCCGGCATTCGACGGGGCACCGGTGAGGGCCGCGTTCATCCGCGGTCCGGTCGTCGAGAGCGTCGGCCCCGCGGCATCCGTCCTGGCATCGCTCGACGACGGCCGCGTCGTCGCCGTGGAGCAGGGACACCTGATCGGTCTCAGCTTCCACCCCGAGATCACGGGGGAGACGCGCTTCCACCGGCGCTTCCTCGACCGGGTCGCGTCCCGCTCCTGACGGGCGCTCTGCTCGTTCGGTCGTCCCTCAGGGTGCATCTGCAGGAGGTGCGCACGATCTGCGGGTCGTTCCGGGGCCACGGGTCCTGCAGACGTGCTCGGGTCCTGCGGATGGGCGGGCGCCGCGTCGTCTCCGGAACGCGCCGCGACGCGTTTGGATAGACTGGACGACGCCCTGGGCAAGCCCACGGGCGGATTCGACGAGCGGAGAGTTATGTCCGGGCATTCCAAGTGGGCCACGACCAAGCACAAGAAGGCCGTCATCGACGCGCGTCGTGCCAAGTCGTGGGCGAAGCTCATCAAGAACATCGAGGTCGCGGCCAAGCTCGGCGGACCGGACCTCGCCGGCAACCCGACGCTGTTCGACGCCGTGCAGAAGGCGAAGAAGACCTCCGTCCCGAAGGACAACATCGACCGCGCGGTGAAGCGCGGCGCGGGCATCGGCGGCGAGGCCGTCGAGTACACCTCGATCATGTACGAAGGCTACGGGCCCAACGGCGTCGCCCTCATGATCGAGTGTCTGACCGACAACAAGAACCGCGCAGCCGCCGAGGTGCGCACGGCACTCAGCCGCAACGGCGGCACGCTGGCCGACCCCGGCAGCGTCGCGTACAACTTCAGCCGCAAGGGCGTCATCGTCGTGGGTTCGGAGGGCACGACCGAGGACGACGTCATGATGGCGGCGCTCGAGGCGGGGGCCGAGGAGATCGAGCCGCACGCCGAGGGCTTCGAGATCCTGACCGAGGCGACCGACCTCGTCGCGGTGCGCTCGGCCCTGCAGGATGCCGGCATCGACTACGAGTCCGCCGACGTCGAGTTCGTCCCGAACCTCAAGGTCGAGATCGACGCCGACACCGCTCGCAAGATCTTCCGCCTGATCGACGCGCTCGAAGACAGCGAGGACGTGCAGAACGTCTTCACGAACTTCGATCTCACCGCCGACGTGCAGGCCGAGCTCGAGAACGACGAGGACTAGGCGCGCCGACGCCGCCGGGCGCGGATCGACGAATAGCCTGGGGGAGTGACCTCCAGACCGCTCCGCGTCCTCGGCATCGACCCCGGCCTCACCCGCTGCGGCGTCGGGATCGTCGACGTCGACCGTGCGCGTCGGGGAACGCTCGTGCACGTCGGAGTGATCCGGTCGTCACCGGACGCCCCGATCGGGGAGAGGCTCGCGGTCGTCGCAGCGGGGATCCGCGACGTGCTGCAGACGCACCGCCCGGATGCCGTCGCGGTCGAGCGAGTGTTCGCGCAGCAGAACACGCACACGGTGATGGGCACGGCGCAGGCGAGCGGCGTCGCGCTCCTCCTCGCGGCCGAAGCGGGACTCCCTGCCGCGACGCACACACCGAGCGAGGTCAAGGCCGCGGTCACGGGCTACGGCTCGGCGGACAAGAAGCAGGTGCAGGCGATGATCGCTCGCATCCTGCGTCTCGACGAGCCTCCGCAGCCGGCGGACGCCGCCGACGCCCTCGCGATCGCGCTGTGCCACGCCTGGCGCCGCGGTGCGGCGACCGGGGCCACGAGTGACGCTCTGACGCCTGCCCAGCGGGCCTGGGCCGACGCCGAGCGTGTCGCTCGAACATACGTACGATCCCGCGTCTAGGCTGAGAAGATGATCTCCTCGCTGCACGGCACGGTCCTGCACAGCTCCTCCGACCATGTCGTGATCGACGTCGGCGGCGTCGGCTTCTCGGTCGCGGTGCCCGGCGACGTCGTGCACACCGCGACGGTCGGCGATCGGCTCCGGCTGCACACCAGCCTGATCGTGCGCGAGGACGCGCTGTCGTTGTACGGGTTCGCGGAGCGCGACGAGCTCGAGATCTTCGGTCTCCTGATCAGCGTCACCGGCGTCGGACCGAAGTCCGCCCTCGGCGTGCTGTCGCACCTGACCGTCGACCAGATCGCCGAAGCGGTGACCGCGGAAGACGATGCACCTTTCCGCCGCGTGTCGGGGATCGGCCCGAAGACCGCCAAGCTCATCGTGGTCCAGCTCGCCGGCAAGGTGCATCCGACCGGTCCGGTCGCGAAGGCGTCGGCCTCGTCGGGTTCCGACGTGATCGATCAGGTCACTGCTGCTCTCGTCGGCCTCGGATGGTCGGAGAAGGTCGCAGCCGAGGCCGCGGCCCAGACGGCGGCGGACGCCACGGATGCCGAGCGCGCGGCCGTCGCGCCGCTGCTGCGTCGCACGCTCGCAGCCTTGGGACCGGCACGTGTCTGAGGTTCGCGACGCCGACGAGCCGGTCGACGAGACCGAGCTCGCGATCGAAGGAGCGCTGCGCCCCACGAGTCTCGGTGACTTCGTCGGCCAGCAGAAGGTCCGCGGGCAGTTGCAGTTGCTCCTCGACGCCGCCCGCATCCAGAGCCGCCCGCCGGACCACATCCTCCTCGCGGGGCCGCCGGGACTCGGCAAGACGACCCTCGCGATGATCGTGGCGCACGAGAGCGAGCGACCGCTGCGGCTGTCGAGCGGGCCCGCGATCCAGCACGCCGGCGATCTGGCCGCGCTGCTGTCGAGTCTCGTGCCTGGGGAGGTGCTCTTCATCGACGAGATCCACCGCATGGCGCGCTCGGCCGAGGAGATGCTGTACCTCGCGATGGAGGACTTCCGCATCGACATCATGGTCGGCAAGGGCGCGGGTGCCACGAGCATCCCGCTCGAGCTCGCGCCGTTCACTCTCGTGGGCGCCACGACGCGTTCCGGACTGCTGCCCAACCCGCTGCGCGACCGTTTCGGCTTCACAGGGCACCTCGAGTTCTACGACGAGTCCGAGCTCGAACAGGTCATCGCCCGCTCGGCGCTCGTGCTGGGCGTCCCGCTGCCGGAGGACTCGCTGGCCGAGATCGCCCGGCGATCGCGAGGAACGCCCCGCATCGCGAACCGGCTGCTGCGCCGGGTGCGCGATTACGCGCTCGTGCACGGCGGAGGCGCGGCCTCGCTCGACGACGTCCGCGCGGCGTTGGAGCTGTACGACGTCGACCCGATCGGGCTGGATCGCCTCGACCGCGCCGTGCTCGACGCGCTGGTGCGCCGGTTCCGCGGAGGACCTGTCGGCCTGAGCACACTCGCGGTCGCGGTCGGCGAGGAGGCCGAGACGGTCGAGAGCGTCGTCGAGCCGTACCTCGTGCGCATCGGGTTCCTCGGACGCACGCCGCGAGGCCGAGTCGCGATGCCGGAGGCGTACCAGCATCTCGGGATGCCGCATCCCGACGGGGCGCTTCGCCTCGATGACCTATAATCACTGAAGACTTCCCCCCGATATGACTGTGCGCCCTTGCGTGGTGCGCGCTCCCTGCGAAAGGCACTCATGCCCATGGAAATCCTGCTCTTCGGCCTCCTGGCCGTCCTCGTCGTCTTCATGTTCGTCAACGGCCGCCGCCGTCAGAAGCAGATGAAGGCCGAGCAGGAGGAGAAGGCGACCAAGACGGTCCCCGGCGTCAAGGTGCTCCTGCAGGGTGGCATCTACGGCACGATCGTGGCCTACGACCACGACGACCTCGACTCGCCCGCGCTGGTCGAGATCGCGCCCGGCACGGTCATCGAGGTGCACAGCCAGGCCATCCTCCGCATCGTCGAGCCGAAGGACCTGACCGACGGCGTAGAGATCGTCGACGGCGAGGCGCCGGTCGTGGCCGAGGAGACCCCGGTCGTCGACGACGCTCCCGCCGTAGAGACGCCCGAGGAGACGCGTCGTCGTCTCGAGCGGGACTCCGACGACAAGTAAGACCCGCTCTCGCAGCGCACGGCACTCCGGCATCTCAGAAAGCTGATCTCACGTGGCCACTTCCTCCCCGGTCCGTCACGCCTGGCGGGTCCTCCTCGGACTCCTCCTGGTGACGGGCGTCCTGTTCGGCATCAACGCGCTGGGCGTCTACGTCTTCCAGAAGAGCTCGTGGGCGCCTGAGCTCGCCCTCGACCTGCAGGGCGGCACGCAGATCATCCTGAGCGCCGAGACGGAGGACGGCGCTGCGCCCTCCTCTGAGCAGCTCGACCAGGCCGCGGCGATCATCCGTCAGCGCGTCGACGCCTCCGGTGTTGCCGAGGCTGACATCACGACCGAGGGCGGACGCAACATCGTCGTCCAGATCCCCGGTGCGGCCGACGACCAGACGCGCGAGCGCATCCAGTCGAGCGCGCAGCTGCAGTTCCGCGCCGTGATCGCGACGACTGCCGGTACGAACACCTTCATCGGCGAGGACGGCAACGAGACCGCGTATCCGACCCCCGACGACTCGGTCAACGCGACCCCGACGGCACAGCCGACGGATGCGAGCGACCCGTCGTGGGTGAGTGACAAGCTCGCCGCCGAGTTCCAGGCGTACGACTGCTCGAACCCCGAGAACGACCCGTCGCGGGAGCCGGCCGACCAGCCGCTCATCGCGTGCGACCCGACGGGTCAGGCGAAGTTCATCCTCGGGCCGACCGAGCTCACCGGCACCGCCATCACGGATGCCACGGCCGGTCGCGATCCGCGCTCCGGTGCCTGGATCGTGCAGCTCACCATGAACGCCGACGGCACCGAGGCGTTCGGCGAGGTCAGCACCCGCCTCAACCAGAACCGTCTCGCGAACCTCTCGCCGCGCGATCAGTTCGCGTTCGTGCTCGACGGCTCCGTCATCAGTGCCCCGCGCATGAACGGGCAGATCCTCGACGGACGCCCCAGTATCTCCGGCGACTTCACGCAGGAGACCGCGACGACGCTGGCCGACCAGCTGAAATTCGGCGCCCTGCCTCTCAGCTTCGAGGTGCAGAGCTCCGATACGGTGTCGGCCACGCTCGGTACGCAGCAGCTGCAGATCGGTCTGATCGCGGGTCTCATCGGCCTCGCGCTCGTGGCGCTCTACTCGCTGTTCTCCTACCGCGCGCTCGGGACGGTGATCATCGCGTCGATCGCGGTGATGGCGGTCCTCACGTACATCGTGATCTGCATCCTGGCGTGGCGTCTGGGCTTCCGGCTCTCGCTCGCCGGCGTCGCGGGTCTCATCGTGTCGATCGGATTCACCGCCGACTCGTTCATCGTCTACTTCGAACGCATCAGAGACGAGCTGCGAGACGGTAAGTCCATCACGGCCGCGGTCGAAGACGGCTGGGGCCGAGCCAAGCGCACGATCTACATCTCGAAGTCGATCAACGTGCTCGCGGCCGTCGTGCTCTACATCCTCGCCGACGCCACGGTGAAGGGCTTCGCGTTCACCCTGGGACTCACGACCGTCATCGACGTGCTGATCTTCGTGATCTTCACGCACCCGGTCATGCAGATCCTCGCGCGCACGAAGTTCTTCGGAGGAGGGCACAAGCTCTCCGGACTCGATCCCGAATCGCTCGGCGCGGTGTACCGCAGCCGTTCCCAGTTCCGGGAGGTGTCCACGGCCACCGCCGGACGCGGGGCGAAGAACGCCCGTTCGCGTGGCGAGGCCGATCGCCGACAGACCATCGCGGAGCGCAAACGCGCCGAAGCACTCGCCGGTGAGAAACGCACCAGCACCGGAAGTGAGGGGGACGCGTGATGGCTTCCATGAACGAGTTCGGCAACAACCTCTACACGGGCAAGACGTCGTTCCCCTTCGTCGGGAAGCGCCGCCTGTGGTTCATCATCGCGATCGCCCTCGTGGTGGGCTCCGCCCTCGTGCCGCTGATCCGTCCGATCCAATTCTCGATCGAGTTCACCGGCGGGTCGCAGTTCACGGTGCAGGCACCCGACACGACCGACCAGCAGACGGCCACGACCGCCGTGCAGTCCGTGGTGCCGGAAGCTGCCACCAAGGTCGTCGTGGTCAACGGCGCGGACATCCGCGTGCAGACCGACCAGATGAGCTCCGCCGAGACCCAGCAGGTCTCCGCGGCTCTCGCCGACGCCTACGGCGTGGACGCCGACGCCGTGACGTCATCGTTCATCGGGCC
Source organism: Microbacterium sp. NPDC089695 (assembly GCF_044749085.1). Lineage (NCBI taxonomy): Bacteria > Bacillati > Actinomycetota > Actinomycetes > Micrococcales > Microbacteriaceae > Microbacterium > Microbacterium sp. NPDC089695. The sequence goes on along the minus strand of NZ_JBIVHG010000001.1, from coordinate 2,705,482 downwards.
GGCCTGGGGCGAGAACGTCACCAAGCAGTCGCTGTGGGGTCTCGCGATCTTCCTCGCCCTGACCTTCCTGATCCTCGCGATCTACTTCCGCACCTGGAAGATGTCGGCCGCGGCCATCCTCGGCCTGCTCGACGTGCTCGTGATCACGGTGGGCGTGTACGCGCTGGCGGGCTTCGAGATCTCGCCGGCGGCCGTGATCGGCTTCCTGACGATCCTCGCCTACTCGCTCTACGACACCACCGTCGTGTTCGACAAGATCCGAGAGAACACCACGGAAGACGGCGAGAAGTCGTCGCGCCTGTTCGGCGAGTCCGTCAACCTCGCGGTCAACCAGACTCTCATCCGATCGATCAACACGTCGGTCGTGGCGGCGCTCCCGGTCGGCGCGATCCTCTTCATCGGATCGTTCTGGCTCGGTGCCGAGACGCTCACCGACATCTCGCTGTCGATCTTCGTCGGCATCCTGGTGGCGACGTACTCGACGCTGTTCGTCGCGGCACCGCTGTACTCGCTGTTCCGCGAGAACGAGCCGCAGATCAAGGCTCGTGACGCCCGCGTGCGCGAGTCGCGCGAGCGCGCGTCCGTCGAGGCCTGATCGATCCCGCTCGGCGGGGCCGCACCCCGCCGAGCACGCGTAAGATGTTCTGATTCGGAGGTGAGCGGATGGCGGAACCGCAGACGACGTCGCAGGGATCGAGCCTGAGACGACTGGTTCCCCGCATCTTCTCCCGTGCGCCCCGGGTCAACGACCTGGACAACCTGCTCCGCACCGTCAGGGCCAATCATCCCAAGGGCGACATCGCCGTCATCGAGCGCGCCTACGCCGTGGCGAAGGACAAGCACGAGGGGCAGAAGCGTCAGAGCGGTGAGCCGTACATCACGCACCCGCTCGCGGTGGCGCAGATCCTCGCCGAGATGGGGCTCGGCCCGCGAGCCATCGCCGCGGCGCTGCTGCACGACACGGTCGAGGACACCGGGTACGCGCTGACCGATCTGACCGCGGAGTTCGGCGACGAGGTCGCGATGCTCGTCGACGGCGTCACGAAGCTCGACAAGGTCAAGTACGGCGAGAGCGCACAGGCCGAGACGGTCCGCAAGATGATCGTCGCGATGTCGAAGGACATCCGCGTCCTGCTCATCAAGCTCGCCGACCGCCTGCACAACGCGCGAACGTGGGGGTTCGTCCCTCCTGAGAAGGCCGCGAAGAAGGCCAAGGAGACGCTCGAGATCTACGCGCCCCTGGCGAACCGACTCGGCATCCAGGCGATCAAGTCGGAGCTCGAGGACCTCTCGTTCGCGGTGCTGCATCCGAAGATCTACAACGAGATCCACAACCTGATCGCGCAGCGCACCCCGCAGCGCGAGAAGTACCTCAGTCAGGTCGTCGAGGAGATCGACGAGGACCTGCGCGACCTCCGGATTCGCGGCAAGGTCGTCGGGCGTCCCAAGCAGCTGTACTCGGTGTACCAGAAGATGGTCGTGCGCGGTCGCGAGTTCGACGACATCTACGACCTGATCGGGATCCGGGTGCTGGTCGCGTCGGTGCGCGACTGCTACGCCGTCCTCGGCGCCATCCATGCTCGCTGGACACCGCTGCCCGGCCGGTTCAAGGACTACATCGCCACGCCGAAGTTCAACCTCTACCAGTCGCTCCACACGACCGTGATCGGTCCGTCGGGGCGTACGGTCGAGATCCAGATCCGCACGCACGAGATGCATCAGCAGGCCGAGTACGGTGTGGCGGCGCACTGGATGTACAAGGAGCGGATGAACGGCGGCAAGGCCGAGGTCCGCGCCGCCGACCGCGACATGGCCTGGCTCGCGCACATCTCCGACTGGCAGGCCGAGACCGCCGACCCGGGGGAGTTCCTCGACTCGCTGCGCTTCGAGATCGGTGCCAAAGAGGTCTACGTCTTCACGCCCAAGGGACGCGTGGTCGGGCTGCCCGCCGGCGCGACGCCCGTCGACTTCGCCTACGCCGTGCACACTGAGATCGGGCATCGGACGATGGGCTCGAAGGTCAACGGCCGTCTCGTGCCGCTCGAGTCGGAGCTCAAGAGCGGCGACGTCGTCGAGGTCTTCACCTCGAAGAACCCGGATGCCGGACCGAGCCAGGACTGGCTCGGCTTCGTCAAGAGCACCCGTGCACGCAACAAGATCCGGGGCTGGTTCACGAAGGAGCGTCGAGAAGAGGCGATCGAGCAGGGCAAGGAGTCCATCGCCCGCGCGATGCGGCGCCAGAACCTGCCGCTCCAGCGCCTGATGAGCCAGGACTCGTTCGCCGAGGTCGCTCATCAGCTGCGCTATGAAGACGTCTCGGCGCTGTACGCGGCCGTCGGCGAAGGACACGTGTCCACGCAGTCGGTGCTCGAGAAGGTCACGGCTCTCGTCGCCGAGAACGACCCGACGACCGGGGCGATCGACCTTCCGGAACGACCCCCCACGCGCGAGGCGCGCGCGGGCGATTCCGGCGTCCTGGTCCGCGGCGCCTCGGACATCCTCGTGAAGCTGGCGAAGTGCTGCACCCCGGTTCCGGGCGACGACATCGTCGGATTCGTCACGCGGGGGAGCGGCGTCTCGGTGCATCGCGCCGACTGCGTCAACATCAAGGCGCTCGCGAGCGAGGAGGACCGCTTCGTCGACGTGTCGTGGGCACCCACGACGAAGAGCGTGTTCCGGGTGCAGATCCAGGTCGAGGCTCTCGACCGATCAGGGCTGCTGTCCGACGTCACACGCGTTCTCAGCGAGCATCACGTGAACATCCTCTCGGCGACCGTGAGCACCACGGATGAGCGACTGGCCCTCAGCCGCTTCGTGTTCGAGATGGGCGATGCCGTGCATCTCGACCGCGTCCTGAACGCGGTGCGCCGGATCGACGCCGTCTACGACGTCTATCGCGTCACGTCGTCCTGATCCGCAGCAGCGCCGCGCGCCCCGACACCGTGCCGGGGACGCGATGCAGGGCGTCCAGCGCCGTCACCGTGCGCGCCACGAGATCACCGTCGACGGCGGCGAGCGACGTCATCCAGTCGCGCAGGGTCGGATCGCGATGCAGCCCGAGCGCGAGGTCGGTCATGGTCCGCAGCGGTGTCGTGACCGCGATGCCGGCGATCGTCTCGACGTCCTCCTCGGGGACCGCGGAGTGGTGCACCACGATGCGCGAGGAATGCACGGCGCGGATGCGTCGGGGCACGGCTCTGCTCACGTGATGTCGGGGCGGCGGGGCGTCACCGGCGCCGTGCACCCACGCCGCTGTCGGTCCTGAGGCGGCGGTGGACGCGGGGATGACTCCGGCCAGGGTCGCCGCACGGGTCGTCGTCCCCTCGACGAGGTCTGCGGGGATGTAGGCATCGCCGATCTCGACGAGGTGCCCGTCCATGCGCGCGGCGCACAGCTCGGGAAGGGCCAGTCGTCGTCCGGGCACGTACAGAAGAGCGGGATGCATCACGCCAGTGTGGCGCAGTGCATCCCGCTCGTTCGCTGGCGACGACGGACCTGTGGAGAACGTCGTCGTGCGGGCGTCAGCCTCCGAGGGCGGTGAGCCAGGTGCGGCGCGCCTCGAGGGCGTCAGCCGCCTCCTTCGCGGCCTTCTTGTCGCCGGAGGCCTCAGCCGCGGCCAGCTCGGCCTCGAGCTTCTCGATCGCCTCGACGAGCTGCGAGCTCATGTCGTTCGCGCGCGCCTTGGTCTCGGGGTTGTTCTTCTTCCAGTCGACGTCCTCGCGGGCCTTGAGCGCCTGCTCGATGACGCGCAGACGGTCGTCGAGCGCGCGTTCCTTGTCACGCGGGAAGATGCGTCCGACCTCGTCCCACTGCCGCTGGATGCGGGTGAGCAGCGCGCGGGCGCGCTTGATGTTCGCCTCGTCGGCCACGGCCTTGGCCTCCTCGAGGAGCGCCTGGCGGGCCTCGATGCGCGGTGCGGAGTCGGCCTCCTCGGCGGCGGCCTGCTCGGCCCTGGCGGCGTAGAGCGCGTCGCCCGCGGCCTTGAACCGTGCCCACAGCGAGTCGTCGGCCTTACGCCCTGCGCGACCGGCGGCCTTCCACTCGTCGAGGAGCGTGCGGTACGCGGGGATGCCGTCGACGCCGCGCGGTGCGAGTGCCTCGGCGCGCTCGACGAGGCGCGACTTGGCATCGCGGGCGGTCTTGTGCGCCTCGTCGAGCTCGGAGTAGAACGCACGACGCGCCTTGTCGACGGTCGACCGTGCGTCGCGGAAACGCTTCCAGAGCTGCTGCGAGACGCTCTTCGACAGACGGGGTCCGGTCTGCTGCTGAGCCTGCCAGGCGTCGAACAGCTCGCCGAGCTCCGCCGTCACCTGCTTCCACTGCACCTTGGAGAGGTCGCGGGCGGCGATCGCCTCGGCGCGCTCGACGAGGGCGGTGCGCTCGGCGATGGCCTGCTCCACGAGCTCCTTGGCCTGCTGCGCCTCCTGGGCGGTGGCCTCGGACAGCGAGGAGGTGAGCGTGTTCAGGCGGTCGCGAAGCCCTGCGAGGTCGCCGACGGCTGCAGCATCCGTGGCCTCGTCGAGGAGATGACCGGCCTGCTTCACGAGATCGCTCGCCGATGCGCCTCCGGCCTGATGGCGCTGCTCGAGCGCCACCACCTTGAACGCGATGTCGTCGTACTTGCGCACGAAGTAGGCGAGCGCCTCGTCGGGCGTTCCGTCGGGATACTGCCCGACCACGCGCCAGGTCTCGCCCTCGCGCACCTCGACGGTGCCGTCGTCGGACACGCGACCCCATTCGGCCGCATCGGTGGACGGCGTCGGGATCGCTGCGGTGACCGGGGCCACGGCTGCGGGCGTCGGCAGCTTGCGCGGCATGGGCACGGCAGGCGGCGCGGGGATGGGAGGGGTCGGCTTCGGGGCGTCGGTGGCAGACACGTGATTCTCCTTGCGCGGGGGACCGCGGGAGGCGGAAAGGACGAGAGCCAGCCTAGTACGCCGGAGCGCCGGAGATGGGGTGAGGTCGACTCACTCCGTCGGGGTCTCGCTCGGGTCGGGCGCCTCCGTCGGCGCCGGAGCGTCGGTCGGCACGGGGAACTCCGAGGGCAGCGGAGCGTCGGTGGGCTCCACGCTCGGGGTGGGTTCCGGCGCCGGCGCGGTGACCTGGGCATGCACGACCTGACTCGCGACGGCGCCGCCGACGACCAGGATGCCGACGATCACGGCGATCGCGTTGTCGCGCACCCGCCGGCGGATCTGCCGCTCGTGCCACTGCGTGCGTGCCGCGTGGAGCCGTGCGCGCTCCGCCTCGGTGCGTGAGCGTCGATCGCTCCGGGACCCGCGTGCGGCCATGCCCTGCTCCCTGTTCCGACGCGGTCGGGCGCGTCGCCTGAGAGCCTACCGTCGTCTCGCCGCCCGTGCGGAACACCGCGGTGTCGGCGGCCCGCGTTAGCCTGGGGTGATGACCTCCGCCGCCGCACTGCTCTCCGGGCAGACGCCCCTCGCCGTGCGCATGCGTCCGACCTCGCTCGACGAGGTCGCGGGCCAGAAGCATCTGCTCCGCGCGGGATCGCCGATCGTCGCTTTGGCCGATCCGGCGGCCTCGTCGCCGGGCGCCGTGTCGATCATCCTGTGGGGGCCGCCCGGCACGGGCAAGACCACGCTCGCCCAGGCGATCGCCCGGTCCTCCGGGCGACGCTTCGTCGAGCTCTCCGCGATCACGGCGGGCGTCAAGGACGTGCGGGAGGTCATGCAGGAGGCGATCACGCAGCGCGACCTGTACGGCCAGACGACGATCCTCTTCCTCGACGAGATCCACCGGTTCACGAAGGCGCAGCAGGACGCGCTTCTGCCCGGTGTCGAGAACGGCTGGGTGATCCTCATCGCCGCGACGACCGAGAATCCCTCGTTCTCCGTCATCTCACCGCTCCTGTCGCGCTCGCTGCTGCTCACCCTGCAGCCGCTCACCGACGACGACATCGGCGTCCTGGTCGACCGGGCCGTGTCCGACGCGCGGGGTCTCAACGGCGCTGTCACGCTCGCCGACGACGCGCGCGCGGCGTTGATCCGCCTCGCGTCCGGCGATGCGCGTCGTGCGCTCACCGGGCTGGAGGCGGCGGCCTCGGTCGCTCTGTCGCACGCATCGTCCGACGAGACGGCCGACGACGTCGAGAGCGACGGCGGCGCCGTGCCGGCCGTGAGCGCCGACGACGTCGCCCAGGCGGTCGACAAGGCACTGCTGCGCTACGACCGGCAGGGAGACGAGCACTACGACGTCATCAGCGCGTTCATCAAGTCGATCCGCGGCTCCGATCCCGACGCCGCGCTGCACTACCTCGCACGCATGATCGAAGCGGGGGAGGACCCGCGGTTCATCGCCCGCCGACTCGTGATCTCGGCCTCGGAGGACGTGGGCCTCGCCGACCCGCAGGCGCTGTCGATCGCGGTCGCAGCCGCCGACGCGGTCGCGTTCATCGGCATGCCGGAGGGGCGCATCCCACTCGCCGAGGCCACGGTGTACCTCGCGACCACCGCGAAGTCGAACGCGGCCTACAGCGGCATCGACGCCGCGATCGCCGACATCCGCGCCGGAGGTTTCGGGCGCGTGCCGCTGCACCTGCGCGACGCGCACTACCCCGGAGCGAAGCGGCTCGGCCACGGCAAGGGTTATGTCTACCCGCACGACAGCGAGTTCGGCATCCTGCCGCAGCAGTACCTGCCCGATGAGCTCCGCGGCCGCCGGTACTACGAGCCGAAAAACCTCGGGGCCGAGCGCGACATCTCCGCGCGTCTCGAACGCATCCGCCGCATCCTCGACGGCCGCTGACCGCGGCGCCCGGTGAGACGGAGGCTCACGGAAGTGGGAGCTCCTGCCCGTTCCATTCGATGTCCCGGGTCGTCGCGGCGGTGAGCGTGATGCGATGCCGGAGCGCGGTCAGGGCGAAACGGGCGACGAGCAGCGCGTAGGCGACCGACGGCATCGGGTCATCCGCGGCATGCACGACGTCGCGGATGCTCCGGTCGCGTCCTCTCCGACGGAACAGGTTCAGCACCCGGATCTGCGCGGGCGCTCCGGGGAGCGCCGGCGAGGTCGAGCGCTCGATCGGATGCTCAGCCGAGAACAGCGCGCCGAGATCGGCATCCGCGACGCAGTGGACGCCGCTGGTGACGCGGGGATTGCACTCGATGACGGCGATGCGGTCGTCTGCGACGATCGCGTCGAACGAGATGTGCCCGGAGTAATGGAGCCCCGCCACCGCACGCTCGATCGCCTCCTGGAATCGCGGATCATGCGCCGGCAGGAACGCGGTCAGGACCTGGAAGGGCGCGGCCCCGGCATCCGCGTACTGCACGGAGGCGATGACCCGTCCCTCGTGGGCGAAGGCATAGGCGCAGTGCAGGCGTCCCTCCACGAACTCCTGCGCGACCCAGTCGTCGGCGCACTGATCGAATGCGATATCGGTCCGCACACGACCCGTCTCCGGGAGCAGGAGCCGCACCTGCACGCCGAACCGCGAGAAGCGCCGCTTGAGCACCAGCGGACCGCGCCGATCGCGGTCCAGCAGTGCGCCGAGATCCCGGGCGTCGTGGATGAGCTCGGTCGCGGGGACGGGAACGCCGAGTCGGCCGAGGACCTCCATGGCCCGGTGCTTGTCGTGCAGCGCGGAGATGTCCTCGAACGATCCTGCCGCGATGCGCACCCCGGGGCAGCGCCGCCGCAACCAGTCCGCTCCGCGCGCCACGAAGTAGGTCTCCTCGCAGGTGGGCACGACGAGGTCGATGCCGTGCGTGTCGATCGTCGTCGCGAGGTCGTCCAGGAAGCCGAGGAAATGGAACCGGGCCGAACGGATGCGGGTGCTGCCGCGCGCATGTCGCGACCAGGCGGCGGGGTTCACCGAGACCGACTCCGCGACGTGCACCTCGTGCCCGTGGCGGCCGAGATTGCGCACGATCTCCAGGGCGACGAGTGAGCGGCCGCCCAGTACGAGCACGCGCATCACAGCCCTCGGCGCATCATCATGGGGACGACCACTCGCTCGGCGAGCGCGGCGAAGCCGCGCACCAGCGCGGCACGCCATCGCGGAACGCCGTCGAGCGCGATCATGCGGTATTCGATGTGGTTCCTCGCGCCGCGGCTCTTCTTGAACTCCCCGGCGCCCGCGCTGCTGTGGAAGACCAGACCGAGGTCGCGCGCCTTGTCCTGCAGGCGGATGGACAGGATGCGGTAGAGCCCGTCGTCCCGCGGGCGGTCGAGGTCGTAGCCGAGCACCGGTGTGGTGAGGATCCCGTTCACCGCGATGTGCCCGATGACCCCGGCCGCGTCCTCGCCGTCGCGGGCGAGCACCTCGTACTCCACGATCCCGGCGGCCCGCGTCCGAGCCATGAACCGTGCGGTGAGCTGGGGGTTGTGAGGCGAGTACTTCTCGACGTACAACCGGCGGTAGAGGTCGGCGGCACGCACCGGTTCGTCGACGTCGTCATCGGAACCGGAGTCGCGGAACCGGTACTCCGATGTCGCGGCGAGCCGACGCTCTCTGCGGAGGACGTGCTCGACACGGCTGCCGAGCCCCTCGTACTCGTCCTGCACCCAGATGCTGCGGCTGAACAGCGGTGTGTAACCGAGATCGCGCATCCGCGCGTGCAACGCGCCCGTCGTGTGCTCGTTGATCGAGTTCCAGACGATGTGGCGCCCGCGGAAACGGGCGTTCACCGCGGTCGTGACGGCCTCGACGGCATCGGGTTCGAGTGCGGGGTAGAGGTTCGTCGACAGCAGCCAGTTGTTGATGTAGACGGCATCGTCGATGCGGGCGGCCCGCAGCATCGCCGCGAGGGGCAGGAGCGCGACGGCGGCGAGGCGTTGGAGGATCGGCGATCGCAGTTCGCGCAGCTCCGCGCGCGCGTACGAGATGTAGTGCGCGTACATCGACGAGGTGTAGGCGGTGTTCTCGGCCGCGCGCGCATCCGGCACGAAGAGCGGGAGCACGATCGCATCGTCGATGACGATCGCCAGCATGGTGCCCCGGGCGTTCGAGATAGACGCCGCCAGGCCGTCATCGGCGAGGAGCCGGATGTAGGCGGCCGCCGTGCGTGCGTCCGGGTGTGCGAATCGCGAGGGATCGAGGGCACCGTGCTCCTCGATGCGAACGCTGACGACCTCGGGCACGGGGGCATCCTATCTCCCGACTGTCGCTGCGACCGGCCGTTCCGCGGCCGCCGGCGTCGATCTGTTAGACTTGATAGGCTCGAAACCGAGTTTTCGGGCATCTCCTCGTTCACACAACACCTTGCTGGCGCCCCGGCGTGCGCTCCAAGGCAGGACGCGGTGATACGTCCGCGAGTCGCGAAAGACGCGACCGCGTCATCGGAAGGACAGCTTCGTGACCACGAAGTCCCAGGACCGCCGCAAGGTCCGTCTCAGCCGCGCCCTCGGCGTGGCCCTCACCCCTAAGGCCGCCCGCTACCTCGAGAAGCGTCCCTACGCTCCGGGCGAGCACGGCCGCACCAAGCGCAAGGCCGACAGCGACTACGCCGTCCGTCTGCGCGAGAAGCAGCGTCTTCGCGAGCAGTACGGCATCCGCGAGAAGCAGATGCGCAACACGTTCAACGAGGCCCGTCGTCAGGACGGCCTGACCGGTGAGAACCTCGTCGAGCTCCTCGAGATGCGTCTCGACGCCCTCGTGCTGCGTTCGGGCTTCGCCCGCACCACCGCGCAGGCCCGCCAGCTCGTCGTGCACCGTCACATCCTCGTCGACGGCCAGCTCGTCGACCGCCCGTCGTTCCGCGTGAAGCCGGGTCAGCTCATCCACGTCAAGGCCAAGAGCGAGGGCACCGAGCCCTTCCAGGTCGCAGCGGCCGGCGGTCACGCCGAGGTCCTGCCTCCCGTTCCGGGCTACCTCGAGGTCGAGCTCGACAAGCTCCAGGCCCGCCTGGTCCGTCGCCCGAAGCGCGCCGAGGTCCCCGTGACCTGTGAAGTGCAGCTCGTCGTCGAGTACTACGCGGCTCGCTGAGCATCGCTTTTCCAGCAGAGGGCGTCGGGGCAACCCGACGCCCTCTGTCGTTTCCGCCTACGATGGAGAGACCGCGCCTCCGCGGTCCAAGACGAGGATGACGACATGAAGAACGTGCTGTGGTTCCTGATCGGCGTGATCGGCGGCTTCGTCGCGGCGCACTTCATGAACAAGGACCCGCGCGGTCACGACATCCTCGCCGAGGTCGACGCCAGGATCAACGAGTTCACGGGGATCATCGGCGACGCCTACCGCGAGCAGCAGGCCCGGCTCACCGAGCCCGCGGACGACTGACGACGGGGCCCACGCGCCCCGTGACAGCCCGCATCACCCGACACCGTACGCAAGGACACCCGGCACACCCATGAACACTGCGGAGATCGCGCAGCGCTACCTCGACTACTTCGAGAAGAACGACCACCTCATCGTCCCGTCGTCCTCGCTCGTGAGCGACGACCCCTCGCTCCTCTTCACGGTCGCGGGAATGGTCCCGATGATCCCGTACCTCACCGGTGTCGTCCCCGCTCCGCATCCGCGCATCGCCGACGTGCAGAAGTGCATCCGCACGAACGACATCGAGGAGGTCGGTCGTACCGCCCGCCACGGCACGTTCTTCCAGATGCTCGGCAACTGGTCTTTCGGCGACTACTTCAAAGAGGGCGCGATCCGCTACGCCTGGGAGCTCCTGACGAGCTCCGAGTCCGACGGCGGACTCGGATTCGACGAGAAGGACCTCTGGGTCACGGTGTACGAGACCGATGACGAGGCCGAGGCCATCTGGCGCGACATCATCGGGCTGAAGCCCGAGCGCATCCAGCGGCTCGGCCGCGCCGACAACTACTGGAACACGGGTCAGCCGGGGCCCGGCGGACCCGACTCCGAGATCTTCTTCGACCGCGGTCCGGCCTACGGCGCCGACGGTGGTCCGGCGGCCGACGACACGCGATTCCTGGAGATCTGGAACCTCGTGTTTATGCAGGACTTCATCGAGAACATCCGCGGTAAGACGGAGTTCGACATCGTCGGCGAGCTGCCGATGAAGAACATCGACACCGGTATGGGGCTCGAGCGTGTCGCGTTCCTCAAGCAGGGCGTCGAGAACATGTACGAGATCGATCAGGTGCGCCCGGTGCTCGACCGCGCGGTCGAGCTCTCCGGTCGGCGCTACGGCGCCGTCCACGAGGACGACGTCCGCTTCCGCGTGATCGCCGACCACGTCCGATCCTCGCTCATGCTGCTCTCCGACGGCGTGCGCCCGTCGAATGAGGGTCGCGGCTACATCCTCCGTCGGCTCATGCGCCGCACCGTGCGGGCGATGCGCCTCCTCGGAGTCGACGAGCCGGCGTTCCCCGAGCTGTTCGCCGCGTCGCGCGACGCGATGAAGTCCGCCTATCCGGTGCTCGAGACCGAGTGGTCGACACTCTCCTCCGCAGCTTTCGCGGAAGAGGAGACCTTCCGTCGCACGCTCGCTCAGGGGTCGACGATCCTCGACCTCGCGCTCGACGACACCAAGAAGAGCGGATCAGCGGCGCTCAGCGGTCGCGAGGCGTTCCTGCTGCACGACACCTACGGTTTCCCGATCGACCTCACGCTCGAGGTCGCCGAAGAGGCCGGGCTCGAGGTCGATCGCGCCGCGTTCGACGAGCTCATGAAGGCGCAGCGGGATCGCGCGAAGGCCGACGCCCGCAACCGGAAGCGCCAGATCGCCGACGTCTCCGTGTACCGCGAGCTCCGCGCACTCGGCGAGACCGGTTTCGACGGCTACTCCGAGCTCGAGGTCGACTCTCGCGTGCTCGGGATCCTCGTCGACGGCCAGGTCGTGCGCAGCGCCACCGAGGGGCAGATCGCCGAGATCGTGCTCGCCGAGACGACGCTGTACGCCGAGTCGGGCGGACAGGTCGCCGACAAGGGCGTCATCGTCGGTCCGGGCTTCGAACTCGAGGTGCTCGACGTGCAGAAGCCCGTGCCCGGGCTCATCAGCCACACGGTCGAGGTCACCCGAGGTTCGGTCGCGGTCGACGATGCCGCCACGACGGTCGTCGACGCCGCGAACCGCCGCGCCGCTCGTCAGGCGCACTCGGCGACGCACCTCGTGCACGCCGCGCTGCGCGACACGCTCGGCCCGACCGCCACGCAGTCGGGTTCGCTGAACCGTGCGGGGTACATGCGCTTCGACTTCGCGTGGTCGCAGGCGCTGTCGGGCGAGACGCGCACCGAGATCGAGGAGATCACGAACCGCGCCGTGAACGACGCGCTCGAGGTCACAACCCGCATCCTCACGCTCGATGAGGCCAAGGAAGCCGGCGCCATGGCGCTGTTCGGCGAGAAGTACGGCGACGTCGTGCGCATGGTCGACATCGGCGGACCCTGGTCTCGCGAGCTGTGCGCCGGCACGCATGTGAGCACGAGTTCTGAGATCGGGCTCGTCAGCGTCGTCGGGGAATCGTCGGTCGGCGCCTCCAACCGGCGCATCGAGGCACTGGTGGGTCAGGACGCGTTCCGCGAGCTCGCGGCAGAGCGTGCTCTCGTGTCGCAGCTCACGTCGTCGTTGAAGACGCCCCGCGACCAGCTCGCCGAGCGCATCGCAGATCTGTCGTCGAGCCTGAAGGCCGCGGAGAAGCGCATCGCGCAGTTCGAGGCCAAGGAGCGCGCCGGACAGGTTCCGGCGATCGCCGATGCCGCGACGCGCGTCGGCGCCTTCCGTGTGGCCGCGCAGCCTCTCGGCGACGTCGCCTCCGCAGACGACCTGCGCGATCTCGTGCTCGGTGTACGTGACCGCCTCGGCAGCGACCCGGCTGTCGTGGCGCTGGGCGCCGTGGTCAACGGCCGCCCGGTCGTCGTCGTCGCGACGAACGACGCGGCCCGCAGCGCCGGCGCCAAGGCCGGTGCGCTCGCGAAGCGCGCCGCATCCGTGCTCGGCGGCGGCGGAGGCGGACGCGATGACGTCGCACAGGGTGGGGGCACGGATGCCGCGGCTCTGCCTGCCGCGCTCGACGCCATCGCCCAGGAGCTGCAGGCAGCGTGACCGGCTTCCGCCGCGGGGTGCGGCTCGGGATAGATGTCGGCAGGGCGCGGATCGGCGTCTCCCGGAGCGATCCCGACGGCATGCTCGCGGTCCCGGTCGAGACCGTGCCCCGGGACGATGCCGCGATCGCCCGGATCACGGCGATCGCCGCGGAGTACGAGCCCCTCGAGATCGTGGTCGGGCTGCCCGTGAACCTGCAGGGCGTCGACACCGCTTCGACCGTGGACGCGCGGGATTTCGCGGCCGCGATCCTGGCGGCGAACGGCACCCCGGTGCGCCTGGTCGACGAGCGTCTGAGCACGGTCACCGCACACGCCGCGCTGCGATCTTCGGGGAGAACCCAGAAGAACTCTCGTAGCATTGTGGATCAGGTCGCCGCTGTGGTGCTGCTGCAGCAGGCGATAGACATGGAGAAGAGCACGGGAAACCCGCCCGGCTCCACGATTCCGCTCGACGAGGAGTCCCCCTGACGATGCCCGAACGCGAGAGTGCTTCCCCCCGGCACGATCCGGACGCCCGCCTGGGTGACCTGTTCGAGAACCTGCCCGCCCCGACGCAACAGAGCCCGACGGTGGACAACACGCCGCCGGCTCCCGGCTCGCGGCGCGCTGCGCGAGAGGCGGCGAGTCGCTCCGGCGGTGCCGCTCCCACGCCGAGCGGCTCGCCCGCCGGCGCCGATCCCGCCGCGCCGGTTCCCGCGCCCGAACCCGCGACCGCAAGCCCTCGGCCCGCGGTCGATTCGGCCGAGCAGGCCGAATCGGTCGACGCGGAGCGCACCGCGGCGCAGAGCTCCCCGGCCTCCGCTGCCGATGAGGGGACCCCGACCAGAGCGATGCCGATCGCGCCCACCGCGGCTGACACGCCTGTGGACCCGGTACCGGCATCCGTCTCCGCTCCCGCCGCATCCGATACTCCGCTGTCGGCCGACGCTCCGGCGGCCGGGGGGCGCCTCGAAGACCTGTTCCACCATGAGGCCGCCGACGAGGAGAAGACCGGTGCGCCGCGCAAGAAGAAGCGCCGCACCGGATGCCTCGTCGCCCTCATCATCGTCCTCGCCCTGATCGGCGGCGCTGTGGGCGCCGGGGTCTGGGCGTTCAACACCTACGGCGACAGGATCAGCGACGCGATGGGGTGGGGAGAGCCGAAGGACTGGGAGCCCGGCATCGCGACGGGCGAGGTGATGGTCACGATCAACGACGGCGACACCGGCGCCCCTGTGTCGACCTCGTTGTTCGAGGCGGGCGTCACGCGCACCGAGGACGTGTTCTACGACTATCTGGTCTCCGAGAACGTCGCGGTCACGTTCTACCCCGGCATCTACCGTCTGCAGGAGAAGATGACGGCCGCAGACGCCCTCGCGGCCCTGCAGGATCCTGCGAATCGGATGGAGAACACGGCGAGCGTCTCGGAAGGGGCGACGATCGAGTCCTCGCTGCCCGGGATCGCCGAGTCGCTCGCGATGCCCCTGGAAGACCTGCAGGCCGCGATCGACCTCGGTCCCGCCACCTACGGCGTCGACGCCACGAGCCTCGAGGGCTGGCTGTTCCCCGCCGTCTACACGTTCGACCCCGGCGTCACCGCCCAGGGCGTGATCCAGCGCATGGTCGACCGCACGTGGGAGTCGCTCGACGCGGCAGGAGTGCCCGCCGAAGACGCGCAGCGCGTGCTGACGATCGCATCGATCATCCAGCGCGAGGGCATGACCGCCGACTTCGACAAGGTGTCGCGGGTGATCCAGAACCGCCTCGACATCGACATGAAGCTGCAGATGGACTCGACCGCGCAGTACGGCTACGGCTCGCTGCACGAGGGCGTCGTGTCGAGCTCGGCCGAGGCGCTGGCCGACCCGAACCCGTGGAACACGTATGTGAACACGGGGCTGCCGGCGACGCCCATCGCGAGCCCCAGCGACGCCGCCATCAAGGCCGCGATGAACCCCGCTGACGGGCCCTGGCTCTACTTCGTGACCATCAACCTCGCGACGGGGGAGACCCAGTTCTCGGAGACCTACGAGGAGCACCTCCAGGGCGTCGAGAAGTGGGAGCAGTGGTGCCAGGAGAACCCCGACGGAGGATGCTCGGCCGGATGACGCGCACCCGTCTTGCGGTCTGGGGCGACCCGATCGCGCATTCCCGGTCACCGCAGCTCCACGCGGCGGCGTACCGCGTGCTCGGACTCGACTGGGAGTACGGGCGTCGCAGGGTCGACGCGGCGGGCCTCGAGACGGCGCTCGCGTCGCTCGACGAGTCCTGGCGCGGTCTGTCGCTCACGATGCCGCTCAAGGAGGGCGCGCACCGCGTCGCCGACGACCGGGATCGCCATGCCGACCTCACCGGCGCCGTCAACACCCTTCTGCTCGGCGACCGGATCCGGGGCTTCAACACCGACGTCGGCGGTATCGTCGACGCGCTTCATGAGGACGGCCTCGGGCAGGTGTCACACGTGCGGATCCTCGGAGCGGGGGCGACAGCCGCGTCCGCACTCGTCGCCGTGGCCGAGATGGGGGCGCAGCGCGTGGATCTCCGCGCTCGTCGACCCGAACGGGCGGCGCCTCTTCTCCTCCTGGCCGAAGAGCTGGGCATCGACGCCGACGTGACCCCGTTCGACGGCGGCGCGGAGGCGACGGTCGACCTCACCGTGGCGACCCTCCCCGGAGGCAGCGTCCTCGGCGAAGAGCTCGTCGAACCGCTCGCGACGGCAGGAGGCGTGCTCTTCGACGTCGCGTACGCGCCGTGGCCCTCGTCTCTCGCCACCGTCTGGCCCGGCGAGGTGATCTCGGGTCTCGGGATGCTGCTCCACCAGGCCGTGCGACAGATCCGCGTCTTCCAGCACGCAGATCCGAGCATCCCGCTCGACGACGAGGCGGCCGTGCTGACCGCCATGCGCGCGGCGCTCGGGTCGTAGGACGACACGCGGCACGAGCACGGGGGCTGCGCATGGGAGACTAGAACAATGCTCCGCGTGCTCACGGCCGGCGAATCGCACGGCCCAGAACTCATTGCCGTCATGGAGGGCCTGCCCTCGGGTGTCCCGGTGTCGTCCGAGGCCATCCAGGCCGACCTCGCCCGCCGCAAGCTCGGATACGGTCGCGGGTCGCGGATGAAGTTCGAACAGGACGAGCTGTCGATCTCCGGCGGGGTCCGCCACGGGAAGACGCTCGGCAGCCCCATCGCCCTGCGCATCGGCAACACCGAGTGGCCCAAGTGGATCGAGGTCATGAACCCCGAACCGATCGAGCTCACCG
Source organism: Microbacterium sp. NPDC089695 (assembly GCF_044749085.1). Taxonomy (NCBI): domain Bacteria; kingdom Bacillati; phylum Actinomycetota; class Actinomycetes; order Micrococcales; family Microbacteriaceae; genus Microbacterium; species Microbacterium sp. NPDC089695. Next base: position 2,689,267 of record NZ_JBIVHG010000001.1, on the reverse strand, counting down.
ACAAGTCCCGCGGCCGCGGCGCTCCGCTGACCCGCCCGCGCCCCGGGCACGCCGACCTCGTCGGCATGCAGAAGTACGACTTCGACGAGGCGCGCCCCATCCTCGAGCGGGCCAGTGCCCGCGAGACGGCTGCGCGCGTCGCTCTCGGCGCCGTCGCCCGCGCGTTCCTCGGCGAGCTCGGCATCCGCCTGGTGAGCCACACCCTGTCGATCGGTCCCGTGCGGGTGCCCGACGGCGCGAAGCTGCCGACGCCCGACGACGTCACCGCGCTCGACGCCGATCCGCTGCGCTGCTTCGACGCCGAGACGTCCGCACGCATGGTCGCCGAGGTCGATGACGCGAAGAAGGACGGCGACACGCTGGGCGGCATCGTCGAGGTGCTCGCCTACGGGCTGCCGCCGGGGCTGGGATCGCACGTGCACTGGGACCGCCGCCTCGACGCGCGACTCGCGCAGGCGCTCATGAGCATTCAGGCGATCAAGGGCGTCGAGGTCGGCGACGGCTTCGAGACCACCCGTCGCCGCGGATCCGCCGCACACGACGAGCTGTTCGCCACCGACGACGGCATCACGCGTGGATCGGATCGTGCGGGCGGCACGGAGGGCGGCATGTCCACCGGTACCGTGCTGCGGGTGCGCGCGGGCATGAAGCCGATCGCGACGGTGCCCCATGCGCTGCGGACGATCGACATCGCGACGGGCGACGACGCCACGGCGCATCACCAGCGCTCCGACGTGTGCGCCGTGCCCGCCGCGGGCGTGGTCGCCGAGGCCATGGTGGCGATCGAGCTGGCCCGAGCCGTGCTGGAGAAGTTCGGCGGCGACAGCGTGCGCGAGACGCGCCGCAACCTCGAGGGGTACCTCGACGGCATCCCCGCGGAGCTCCGCACGACTCCGGCCTCCGAGGCGGCGCTCATCGCGCATGACGAGCGAGGCTGAGCGGCTCACGCTGGTGCTGGTCGGTCCCATGGCCGCCGGCAAGACCAGCGTGGGACGACGTGTGGCGCGCAAGCTCGGCATCCCGTTCATCGACACCGACAAGCGCATCGTCGCGGCGCACGGTCCGATTCCGGCCATCTTCGCGGAGTCCGGCGAACCGCGGTTCCGTGAGGTCGAGCGCGAGGCCGTGGCCGCCGCCCTCGACGAGGGCGGCGTGGTGTCGCTGGGCGGCGGAGCCGTGACCGATGCCGGTACCCGTGAGCTGTTGCGACGGCATCCCGTGGTGTTCCTCACCGTGACCCCCGAGGCCGTGGCCGAGCGCATCGCCGGCGGCGGACGCCCTCTTCTCGAGGGGGAGGACCCGGTCGGCCGGTGGACCCGCATCTTCGACGAACGCCGCGGATGGTACGACGAGGTCGCGTCGATCACTTTCGACACATCGAGGCGTCCGATGCATCGGATCGCCGAGGAGATCGCCGCATGGAGGAGAGAGCAGCAATGAGCACGACGACCATCAGCGTCTCGGGGGAGAGCCCTTACGACATCGCGATCGGACGCGGCATCCTCGACCGTGTGTCGAGCGCTCTCGACCCGGGCGTGCGCAAAGTGCTCGTGGTGCACCCGCCGACTCTGGCGGCGCGGGCAGCAGAGCTGCGCGACCGCCTCCTGGCCGACACCGCGAACGGTCCGCGCGAGGTCCTCCTCGCAGAGGTGCCGGACGCCGAGCAGGGCAAGCGCGTCGAGGTCGCTGCGTTCTGCTGGCAGGTCATGGGTCAGGCGGACTTCACGCGCAGCGACGCCGTGATCGGGTACGGCGGCGGCGCCGTCACCGATCTCGCCGGCTTCGTGGCCGCGACCTGGCTGCGCGGGGTGCAGCTGGTGCAGGTGCCGACCACGGTGCTCGGGCTCGTCGATGCCTCCGTGGGCGGCAAGACCGGAATCAACACCGCGGAGGGCAAGAACCTCGTCGGTGCGTTCTGGGCGCCGCGCGCCGTGATCGGCGACCTCGACGAGCTGGGCAGCCTCAGCGCGAACGAGGCGACAGCGGGCTTCGCCGAGGTGGTCAAGGCCGGGTTCATCTGGTCTCCCGAGATCCTCGACATCGTCGAGGCCGACCCTGCTCGCGCGGTCGACACGACCACGCCCGAGTTCCGTCGCGCCGTCGAGCTCGCGATCGACATGAAGGCGAAGGTCGTGTCCGACGACTTCCGTGAAGCAGGGCAGCGCGAGATCCTCAACTACGGCCACACACTCGGCCACGCGATCGAGCACGCCGAACGGTACCGCTGGCGGCACGGCGCGGCGATCTCCGTCGGCATGCTGTACGCCGCGGAGCTGTCGCGTCTGGCCGGGCGTCTCTCCGATGCCTCCGCCGAGCGGCACCGCACGATCCTCGAGTCCCTCGGCCTGCCGACGAGCTACCGCGCGGGAGCATGGCCGCAGCTCCTCGCCACCATGCAGCGCGACAAGAAGAGCCGCGGCGGGATGCTGCGCTTCATCCTCCTCGATGAGATCGCCAAGCCGACCGTCCTGCAGGCACCCGACGAGTCGCTGCTGTTCGCCGCCTACCAGGAGGTCGGCGAATGACACGGCGCATCCTGCTCGTGAACGGGCCTAACCTCAACCTCCTCGGCACGAGGGAGCCGGAGGTCTACGGCACGGCGACCCTCGACGACGTCGTGGCGCTCACGGCGACGGCTGCGGCCGAGGCGGGCTACGAGCTGCGCGCGGTGCAGAGCAACCACGAGGGCGTCCTGATCGATGCGATCCATGCCGCGCGCGCGGACTGCGCGGCCATCGTGATCAACCCGGGCGGGCTCACGCACACCTCGGTGGCTCTGCGCGATGCGCTCACGGGCGTCGCACTGCCGTTCGCCGAGGTGCACATCTCCGACGTATACGCGCGGGAGGAGTTCCGCCACCATTCGTACCTGCACGACGTCGCCGCGATCCGCGTGATCGGCGAAGGCGTCGCGGGATACGCGGACGCCGTGCGACGGCTCGCCGCGCTCATCCCGTAGAATCGACTGTCGGCTCGCCCCGCCACCCGGCGGCAGGCGGCCCCCACGGACTCACGAAACGGAACTTCCGCACATGGCATCTACCGCAGACATCAAGAACGGCGTCGTCCTCAGCATCGATGGACAGCTCTGGAGCGTCATCGAGTTCCAGCACGTCAAGCCGGGCAAGGGCGGGGCGTTCGTGCGCACGAAGCTCAAGAACGTGGTCTCGGGCAAGGTCGTCGACCGCACCTACAACGCCGGCGCGAAGATCGACATCGAGAACGTCGACCGTCGCGACTACACCTACCTGTACACCGACGGCGACGGCTACGTGTTCATGGACCAGACCGACTTCGACCAGATCACGGTCGGCGCGGCGACGGTCGGCGACGCCAAGAACTTCCTGCTCGAGAACCAGCAGGTCACGATCGCCCTCAACAACGGCAACCCGCTGTACCTCGACCTGCCCGCGTCGGTGATCCTCGAGATCACGTACACCGAGCCGGGCCTGCAGGGCGACCGTTCGTCGGCCGGCACGAAGCCCGCCACGCTCGAGACCGGCTACGAGATCCAGGTGCCGCTCTTCGTCGAAGCCGGCACCAAGGTCAAGGTCGACACCCGCACGGGTGACTACCTCGGTCGCGAGAAGTAAGGCGTGAGCGCCCGTACGAAGGCGCGCAAGCGCGCACTGGACATCCTGTTCTCCTCCGACGTCCGCGGTGACGACCTCGCCGTGACATTGGCGGCGGAGGCGACACGGGCCGCGAGCGAGCCCGCACGCGAGGCCTCGTGGCTCTACGCCCGCGAGGTGGTCGACGGCATCATCGATCACCGCGACGACATCGACGAGCAGATCACCACTCACAGTCGCGACTGGCGCCTCGAGCGTATGCCCGCAGTCGACCGGGCGCTGCTCCGCATCGGCGTCTGGGAGATCCTGTACAACGACCAGGTGCCGACGGCCGTCGCGATCGACGAGGCCGTGGAGCTGGCGAAGGAGTTCTCGACCGACGACTCCGGTGCTTTCGTGCACGGCGTGCTCGCCCGGGTGTCGCGCGCCGTCTGAGCGCGGTCCGCACGGATGCCGACGGCGTCGATGTCGGCGGTTCACGGGACGATCGCGTGATGGACGACTGGCGCTCACTGCTGCCCTCCCCGAACCGCAGCGCCCGCACGCCGCTGGCGCTCGGGGTCGAGGTGCGCGTGCGCGACTCGCGGGGTTCGTGGTCGGCGCGCCCTCAGCGCGCGGCCACCCCGCGCGACATCGCGAAGCGCGAGGGGGAGGTGCTGCTCGGCGTCCGTCCCCTCGTGCGCAGTGAGGCCACCGGGTCGTGGATCCAGGGCGGTGTCTCCTGGGATCTCGTCCGTCGACCCGGTATGCAGTTCGAGACCGCGGTGTCGCGGTGGTTCGGCGATCTGCTCAACATCTCGCGCGACTCGCTGCTCTCCGGATCCTCAGGCGACTGGCTGATCCTCGACCCCGTCGAGTCCGCGCTGCTCTGGCCGCATCTACGGGCGGCCGCGGCTCTCGGCATCCCTCTCGTGCCGACCCAGAAGCACGCGACCGTGGCCCTCGCCGAGACCGTCGTGATCGCGGCCGAGGCCCGTCGTGAGGACTCGGGCTCGCTCCGCGTGCAGGCGGAGGCGACGATCGACGGACGCACGGTCGCCGCGGCGGATGTGCATCCGATCGGTTCGTCCGGTGTGTACGCGATCTCGGTCGCAGGTCGGGGGATGGACCTGCGGCTCGGGGAGTCTCCGCTCGATCCGGCCGTGCGCGCGCTCCTCGCCGCGCCGTCGGGAGTCGGCGTCCCGCCCGACGACGAGCCGGCGTTCCTGCGCGATGCGTACCCGCTGCTGGCGCGCGGCATCCCCATGCGCTCTCGCGGATCCGTGCGACTGCCGACGTTGCCGCCGCCCACGGCCGTGATCACGGTCGCCTTCCAGTCGGGTGATGTCGTGCGCTGGACGGTCGAGTGGGAGTACTCCGGCTATGGGCGCTTCCCGCTCTCCACGACCGCCGACGCGGTGCGCGACGTGCTCGCGGAAGACGAGGCCCGCGGCGCGCTCGTCGAGAGCTGGTCGCGCGCGACCGATCGGCCGTTCGCCGCGCACGGATCGCTCCACGACATCGAGGCCGCCGAGTTCGTCGCGTCCGCCCTGCCCGCACTCGACGCCGACGGGATCACGGTGGTCGTGACGGGACGCCGAAAGGTCTACCACGAGCTGAGCGGTGAGCCCGAGGTCACGATCTCGACCGTCGAGACGACGGATGCCGACTGGTTCGACCTCGGCGTCATCGTGCGCATCGACGGCCGCAGCATCCCCTTCGAGCCGCTGTTCACAGCGCTCAGCAGGGGCCGCAAGAAGATGCTCCTCGCCGACGGCGGCTACTTCTCGCTCGCGCACCCGGCGCTCGGGCGGCTCCGCGACCTCATCGACGAGGCGGGCGGGCTCGACGAATGGGAGACCGGCCCGCGGATCAACCGCCACCAGGTCGATCTGTGGGAGGAGTTCGAGGACCTCGCCGACCAGGCCCTGCCCGCCGTGACCTGGCGTGCGACCGCGCAGGCGCTCCGCGACCTCGAGGGCGTCCCACCGACGGATGCGCCCGAAGGGCTGCGGGCGACGCTGCGGCCGTACCAGAAGAGCGGATTCGACTGGCTCGTGTTCCTGTGGGGTCATCGACTGGGCGGGATCCTCGCCGACGACATGGGGCTCGGCAAGACCCTGCAGATGCTCGCGCTCATCCAGCACGCCAGGGAGCAGGGCGAGACACGCCCCTTCCTCGTCATCGCGCCCACGTCGGTGATGGGGACGTGGCGGGCGGAGGCGGCCACGTTCACGCCTGCGCTCCGCATCGGGATGGTCGGCGCCACGGCGGCGACGGGGGGAGTGCCGCTCGCCGACGTGGTCGCGACCTCCGACGTCGTCGTCACCTCGTACGCGGTCGCCCGCCTGGACGAGGCGCAGTTCGCAGGGGTCGCCTGGGCCGGGATCGTCCTCGACGAGGCGCAGTTCGTCAAGAATCCGTCGACCCGCGTGCATCAGGCCGTGGCCTCGTTCGACGCGGATGTCGTGTACGCCGTCACCGGGACGCCGATGGAGAACAGCCTGAGCGAGTTGTGGGCGCTGCTGTCGCTCACCTCGCCGGGGCTGTTCGCCTCGGCACGATCGTTCCGTGAGCGCTACATCCAGCCGATCGAGCAGGGCAAGGTCCCGGAGAACGCCGAGGGCGGCGACTACCGGCGGGGTCGGCTCGCGCAGCTGCGCCGTCGTATCCGTCCTCTCGTGCTGCGCCGCACCAAGGAACGGGTGGCCGCCGAGCTCCCGCCGACGCAGGAGCAGCTGCTCGACGTCGACCTCAGCCCCGCCCATCGCGCACTTTACGACGTGGTTCTCCAGCGCGAACGCCAGAAGGTGCTCGGGCTCCTCGACGATCTCGACCGCAACCGCTTCATCGTCTTCCGCTCGCTCACGCTGCTGCGGATGCTGAGTCTCGCGCCGGGGCTGATCGACGAGGACGACGCCCACCTCGGTTCGCGCAAGCTCGACGTGCTCCTGGAACGCGTGACCGAGCTGCAGGCCGAGGGCCACCGTGCTCTCGTGTTCAGCCAGTTCACATCGTTCCTCGACCTCGCACAGCAGCGCCTCGATGCGGCGGGGATCCCGTTCGCCCGCCTCGACGGCTCGACCCGACGACGGCAGGAGGTCATCGACGGGTTCACGGCGGGGAAGCAGCCCGTCTTCCTGATCAGCCTCAAGGCCGGCGGATTCGGGCTCACGCTCACGGAGGCCGACTACGTGTTCCTACTCGACCCGTGGTGGAACCCGGCCGCCGAGAAGCAGGCGATCGACCGCACCCATCGCATCGGCCAGACCGAGCAGGTGTTCGTCTACCGGCTGGTCGCGACGGGAACGATCGAGGAGAAGGTGCTCGACCTGCAGCGGCGCAAGGCTCGTCTGTTCGCCGCCGTCATGGACGACGACGACCTGTTCGCGCGGTCGCTCACGGCCGACGACATCCGGGGTCTGTTCGACGGCACCTGATTTGTCCCGGCCGGTCTCCGCAGCCGTCCAGGTGCCCCTCGGTAGAATCGAACGGTTCACCTCAGGAGGAATGCATGCGGATCACTGGGCTCGGCCACGCCGGGATGTTCATCGAGACGGTCGGCGGGAACATCATCTGCGACCCCGTACTCGGCCCCTCGTTCTTCGGATCCTGGTTCCCGTTCCCCGACAACCGCGGCCTCGACTGGGAGCGCTTCGGGCGTGAGGCGGACTTCCTGTACATCTCGCACCGTCACCGCGACCACTTCGACCCGAAGCTCCTCGAGCGCTACATCCGCAAGGACATCGAGGTGCTGTTGCCGGAGTACCCGATCGACGATCTCGAGCAGGACATCCGTGCCCTCGGCTACACGAACATCACCTACGCGCCGGCCGGCGAGATCATCGAGCGCGGTGACCTCAAGATCATGATCACGCCGCTGCGCGCGCCCAGCGACGGCCCGATCGGCGACTCGTCGCTCAGCGTCGACGACGGCACCGGCTCGGTTCTGAACCAGAACGACTCGCATCCGCTCGATCTCGAGAAGCTGCTGCACTTCGGGCGGCCCGACGCGTACTTCACCCAGGTGTCTGGCGCGATCTGGTGGCCGATGGTCTACGACCTCCCGCTCGACGCCAAGCAGAACTTCGCGCAGCTCAAGCGCGACGCGCAGAACAAGCGCGCGATGTACTACATCGAGAAGGTCGACGCCCCGCACGTCTTCCCGATGGCGGGCCCGCCCATGTTCCTGCGCGACGACCTGTTCGATTTCAACGGCCTCGGTCGCAACGGCGAGTCGATCTTCACCGATCAGAAGCAGTTCCTCGCGCACATGCACGAGCAGGCGCCGCAGTACGACGGACAGCTGTTCGTGCCGGGCACGGTCGTCACCGTGGCGGGCGGGGAGGTCTCGACCGAGCAGACGCTGTACACCGAGGCCGAGCTCGCCCACATCTTCGACGAGAAGTGGGACTACCTCGAGGAGCAGCGGGCTGCTCGTCAGGACGAGATCCGTGCCGAGGAGGCGTCCCGAGCCGAGGTGCTCTCGGCGCAGGAGATCCTCGACGAGCTGAAGGCCTGGTGGGAGCCGCTGCTCAAGAAGTCCCGCACGATCCGCCTCGGCGTCGGCGGCAACGTGCGCTTCCGGATCGGCGACCTCGACATGGTCGTCGACTTCCCGCGCGCGAAGGTGCGCGAGTACGCCGGCGAGGACTGCATCTACTGGTACACGATCCCCGCCGACCTCGTCTCGACCAACATCCGCGACCACGAGATCGACTGGTCGAACTCCATCTTCCTGTCGATGCAGTTCTCCGTGGGCCGCAGCGGCAAGTTCAACGAGTTCCTCACGACGTTCCTCAAGTGCCTGTCGGTCGACCGCATCGAGTACGTCGAGAACTGGTATCAGGAGCAGACCGACCAGACCGAGGATGCCGAGATCGGCGACTGGGTCGTGCAGCGCCGCTGCCCCCACCTCCGTGCCGACCTCACGAAGACCGGCAAGGTCGACGACGACGGCATCCTGACGTGCAGCATGCACGACTGGAAGTGGGACCTGAAGACGGGGCGCTGCCTCTCGACGACGGGACATCCGATCCGCGCGTCGAAGGTCGACGAGGTCACCGACGCCGTGCTCAGCGAGGCGAGCTGAAACACTCCGCCCGCGCTCCGATAGACTGACGACGCAAGCAACCTTTAACACCGTCCTGTGAGGCGGAGAAGGGAGCGGCTGATGAGTGCACGCACCGTCCTGCACGAAGCCGATATCTCGCGGGCGCTGACCCGTATCGCGCACGAGATCCTCGAGTCCAATCGCGGCGCTGAGAACCTCGTCCTGCTGGGCATCCCGACCCGCGGAGTGGCTCTCGCCCAACGGCTCGCCCACGTGATCGGCGAGATCTCCCAGACCTCGGTCCCGGTCGGGGCCCTCGACGTCACCCTGTTCCGGGACGACCTCGCGAAGCATCCGACCCGGTCGCCGCAGCCCACCGACATCCCGGCCGGCGGCATCGACGGCCGAACGGTCGTGCTCGTCGACGACGTGCTGTTCTCGGGGCGCAGCATCCGCGCGGCGCTCGACGCACTGCAGTCGATCGGGCGACCCGCCGTGGTGCGACTCGCGATCCTGGTCGACCGCGGCCACCGCGAACTGCCGATCCGCCCCGACTTCGTGGGCAAGAACATCCCCTCCTCGCGCCAGGAGCGCGTCAACGTGCGTCTGCGGGAGAACGACGGCACCGAGGAGGTGACGATCGAGGCATGAGGCACCTGCTCGACACCCGTACCCTCGATCGCGCGACCGCTCTGCGCATCCTCGACGTCGCCGAGGACATGTCCGACACGCAGTCGCGGGAGATCAAGAAGCTCCCGACGCTGCGCGGGAAGACCGTGGTCAACCTCTTCTTCGAGGACTCCACACGCACCCGCATCTCCTTCGAGGCGGCGGCCAAGCGTCTCTCGGCCGACGTCATCAACTTCGCCGCGAAGGGCTCCAGCGTCTCGAAGGGCGAGAGCCTGAAGGACACGGCGCAGACGCTGCAGGCGATGGGAGCGGATGCCGTGGTCATCCGGCATCCCGCGTCCGGCGCCCCGCAGACGCTCGCCACCAGCGGCTGGATCTCCGCCGGAGTCGTGAACGCGGGCGACGGCACGCACGAGCATCCGACGCAGGCACTGCTGGACGCGTTCACGATCCGCAAGCGCCGGTTCGGAGCCGAGAGCCGGGGGCGCGACCTCTCGGGTGTCCGCGTCGTGATCGTCGGCGACGTGCTGCACTCCCGGGTCGCGCGATCGAACGTCTGGCTGCTCGCGACGCTCGGTGCCGAGGTGACGCTCGTCGCCCCGCCGACGCTCGTGCCGCAGAACGTGTCGTTGTGGCCCGTGCGCATCGTGTACGACCTCGACGAGGCTCTGGCCGAGGGGCCGGACGCCGTCATGATGCTGCGGATCCAGCTCGAGCGCATGAACGCGGCGTATTTCCCGACTGAGCGGGAGTATTCCCGTCGCTGGGGGCTCGACGCACGACGTGCGGCGACGCTGCGGGGCGATAGCATTGTGATGCACCCCGGACCCATGAACCGCGGGCTGGAGATCAGCTCCGAGGCGGCCGATTCGCCGCGCTCCACCGTGCTGGAACAGGTCACGAACGGGGTGTCGGTGCGGATGGCCGTGCTGTACCTGCTGCTGGCAGGCGAACGAGACGACGAACGAGGGGGAGACCTGTGAGCGAGACCCTCGTCATCACCGGCGCGCAGCTTCTCGGTGCCGAGAGCGCCGACATCATCGTGGACGGCGGTCGCATCGTCGAGATCGGCAGCGGACTGAGTCGCGCCGGTGCTCGGGTGATCGACGCCGAAGGGCTCGTGGCGCTCCCCGGCCTCGTCGACCTGCACACGCATCTGCGCGAGCCGGGCTACGAAGCCTCCGAGACGATCCTGACGGGAACGCGTGCCGCCGCGGCCGGCGGCTTCACGGCCGTGTTCGCGATGCCGAACACCTCACCGGTGGCCGACACGGCCGGAGTGGTCGAGCAGGAGCTCGCCTTGGGCGAGGCCGCCGGCTATGCCACCGTGCAGCCCATCGGCGCCGTCACCGTCGGGCAGAAGGGCGAGCGGCTCGCCGAGCTCGGCGCCTTGGCGACCTCGCGCGCTCAGGTGCGCGTGTTCAGCGACGACGGCTTCTGCGTGTTCGACCCGCTCATCATGCGCCGGGCCCTCGAGTACGTGAAGTCTTTCGACGGCGTGATCGCCCAGCACGCCCAGGACCCGCGCCTGACCGAAGGCGCCCAGATGAACGAGGGCACGGTGTCGGCCGAGCTGGGTCTCGCCGGATGGCCCGCGGTCGCCGAGGAGTCGATCATCGCGCGCGACGTGCTGCTCGCGGAGCACGTCGGATCGCGGCTGCACCTGTGCCATCTGTCGACCGCCGGCTCGGTCGACATCATCCGCTGGGCCAAGAAGCGCGGCATCGCCGTCACGGCCGAGGTCACCCCGCACCACCTGCTCCTGACCGACGAGCTCGTGCGCGGCTACGACGCGCGGTACAAGGTCAACCCGCCGCTGCGGCGGGAGGAGGACGTCCTCGCGGTGCGCGAGGGCCTGGCCGACGGCACGATCGACATCGTCGCGACCGATCACGCCCCGCATCCGAGCGAGCACAAGACATGCGAGTGGCAGGCGGCCGCGAACGGCATGGTCGGGCTCGAGTCGGCGCTGCGCGTCGTGCACCAGTCGATGGTGCAGACGGGGCTGATCGGATGGAGCGACGTGGCGCGCGTGCTGAGTGCGGCTCCGGCGCGCATCGGTCGGCTCGACGGCCACGGCACCCCGCTCGAGGTCGGCGCCCCCGCCCAGATCGCCCTGTACGACGCCTCCGTCGCCGGGGTGTTCACCGCCGCAGACCTGCACGGTCGGAGCGAGAACTCGCCGTATCTCGGACGCGACCTGCCCGGTCGCGTCGAGTACACGATCCACGGCGGCACCGTGACGGTCGACGGGGGAGCCGTGGTCGAGGAGCTGACGGCATGATCCCCAGGGATGTCGCGATCGCGATCATGATCGCCCTGGCCGTGGTCGTCGTGCTGTCGATGGCGCTCGCCTGGCGTCGACGTCTCCGACGCGACGCGGGGCTCGCGGCCCCGCTCGGTGTGCCCGAGCACGCCGAGGTGATCGACCGGCACGAGGTCCTGTACGTCTCGACGACCAGGCACGACCAGCCGCTCGAACGCCTCACCATGTCGCCGCTCGCGTATCGCGCGCGTGGCGAGGTCGCGGTGACCGACCGCGGTCTCGCGCTCTGCCTCGACGGTGCGCCGACCGTGTTCCTCGCCTCGTCCCGCCTGGTCGGCGTCGATCGCGCCACCGTCACGATCGATCGTGTCGTCGAGTCGGGCGGTCTCGTCCGCGTGGCGTGGAACGCCTCCGACGACACCGTGGTCGACTCCTACCTCCGTCTCACCGACGGCGACCCGAAGACCTTCATCTCTGCACTGCAGCAGCTCGTCCCCGCCTCCGGTGCTGCGGACGACTTCGCTGCCCCCGACACAGGAGCACAGTCATGACCTCCCTCCCCGAACCCGCCGTCCTGGTCCTCGAGGACGGCACCCGTAACACCGGACGCGCATACGGCGCACTGGGCACGACCCTCGGCGAGGTCGTCTTCGCCACCGGCATGTCCGGCTACCAGGAGACGCTCACCGACCCGTCGTACGCGGGTCAGATCGTCCTGCAGACGGCCCCGCACATCGGCAACACCGGCATGAACGACGAGGACCCCGAGTCGCGTCGCATCTGGGTTGCCGGTTACATCGTGCGCGACCCCTCGCGCGTGGTGTCCAACTGGCGAGCGAACGCCTCGCTCGACGAGATCCTCGTGCAGGACGGCATCGTCGGCATCAGCGGCATCGACACGCGCGCGATCACCCGCCACATCCGCTCGGCGGGGTCGATGCGCGGAGGCGTCTTCTCCGGCGAGGCCGCAGGGCTGGATGCCGAGGAGCAGCTGCGCCTCGTGCGTGAGGCGCCCGAGATGGCGGGGCAGAACCTTTCGGCCCAGGTCTCGGTCGACGTCGCCACGGTGACGCAGGCCGTGGGTGAGAAGATCGGCAACCTCGCGGTGCTCGACCTCGGCGTCAAGCAGGCGACCATCGACAACCTCGCCGCGCGCGGGTTCGAGGTGCACGTGCTGCCCCAGTCGTCGAGCTTCGCCGACATCATGGCGATCGACCCGGTCGCCGCCTTCTACTCGAACGGACCCGGCGACCCCTCGGCCTCCGACGGCCAGGTGGCGGTGCTGCGCGAGGTGCTCGACGCGAAGCTGCCCTACTTCGGCATCTGCTTCGGCAACCAGCTGTTCGGCCGCGCCCTCGGGCTCGGCACGTACAAGCTGACGTTCGGTCACCGCGGCATCAACCAGCCGGTGCTCGACAAGTCGACCGGCAAGGTCGAGATCACGGCCCACAACCACGGGTTCGCGGTCGACGCCCCGCTCGACGGCCCCTTCGACAGCCCTCACGGCTACGGCGCGGTCGAGGTCAGTCACATCGGCCTCAACGACAACGTCGTGGAGGGGCTGCGCGCCCTCGATCTCCCCGCGTTCTCGGTGCAGTATCACCCTGAGGCCGCGGCCGGCCCCCACGACGCCAACTACCTCTTCGACCGGTTCCGCGACATGGTCATCGCGAGCAAGAAGGACGCACAGTAATGCCCAAGCGCGACGACATCAGCTCCGTTCTCGTCATCGGATCCGGCCCGATCGTCATCGGTCAGGCCTGCGAGTTCGACTACTCCGGCACCCAGGCGTGCCGCGTCCTCCGCGAGGAGGGCGTGCGCGTGATCCTCGTGAACTCGAACCCCGCGACGATCATGACCGACCCCGACTTCGCCGACGCGACGTACATCGAGCCGATCACCCCCGAGGTCATCGAGACGATCATCGCGAAGGAGAAGCCCGACGCCATCCTGCCGACCCTCGGCGGTCAGACCGCGCTCAACGCGGCCATGACCCTCGACGAACGGGGAATCCTCGAGAAGTACGGCGTCGAGCTCATCGGCGCCAAGGTCGACGCGATCAAGAAGGGCGAGGACCGCCAGGTCTTCAAGGAGCTCGTGATCGAGGCCGGCGCCGACGTCGCGAAGAGCGTGATCGCCCACACGATGGACGACCTCCTCGCCGGCGCCGAGCAGCTCGGCTACCCGCTCGTAGTGCGTCCGTCGTTCACGATGGGCGGCCTGGGCTCGGGATTCGCCTACGACGAAGAAGACCTCCGCCGCATCGGAGGTGCGGGCCTGCGCGACTCTCCCACGACCGAGGTTCTCCTGGAGGAGTCGATCCTCGGCTGGAAGGAGTACGAGCTCGAGCTCATGCGCGACACGGCCGACAACACGGTCGTCGTCTGCTCGATCGAGAACGTCGATCCGGTCGGCGTCCACACCGGCGACTCGATCACGGTGGCACCGGCGCTGACGCTGACCGACCGCGAGTACCAGAAGATGCGCGACATCGGCATCGACATCATCCGCGCCGTGGGCGTCGACACCGGCGGCTGCAACATCCAGTTCGCGGTCGACCCGACGAACGGTCGCATCATCGTGATCGAGATGAATCCTCGCGTGTCGCGCTCGAGTGCGCTGGCGTCGAAGGCGACCGGTTTCCCGATCGCGAAGCTCGCCGCGAAGCTCGCGCTGGGGTACCGCCTCGACGAGATCCCGAACGACATCACGGGCGTCACGCCCGCGAGCTTCGAGCCGACTCTCGACTACGTGGTGGTCAAGGTTCCGCGTTTCGCGTTCGAGAAGTTCCCGGCTGCGGACGCGACGCTCACCACGACCATGAAGTCGGTCGGCGAGGCGATGGCGATCGGCCGCAACTATGCGACGGCGCTGCAGAAGGCGCTGCGCTCGCTCGAGAAGCGCGGCTCCAGCTTCCACTGGGGCGCGGAGGAGCGCTCGGTCGAGGAGCTGCTCGAGATCGCGAAGACGCCGACCGACGGCCGTATCGTCACCCTGCAGCAGGCGCTGCGCAAGGGCGCGACGGTCGAGCAGGCCTTCGACGCGACCGCGATGGACCCGTGGTTCCTCGACCAGATCGTGCTGATCAACGAGGTCGCCGAGCTCGTGCGCACGGCTCCCGAGCTCGATGCCGCGACGCTGCGCTACGCCAAGGAGCACGGCTTCTCCGACGCGCAGCTGGCGCAGCTGCGCGGCGAGAGCGAAGAGGAGGTCCGCGGCGTGCGCCATGGCCTCGGCATCCGTCCCGTCTACAAGACGGTCGACACGTGCGCCGGCGAGTTCCCCGCGCTCACGCCGTACCACTACTCGAGCTACGACTCCGAGACCGAGGTCGCACCGTCCGACCGCACCAAGGTCGTCATCATCGGCTCCGGCCCGAACCGCATCGGACAGGGCGTCGAGTTCGACTACTCGTGCGTGCACGCGTCGTTCGCGCTGTCGGATGCCGGGTTCGAGACCGTCATGGTCAACTGCAACCCGGAGACCGTGTCGACCGACTACGACACCTCCGACCGCCTGTACTTCGAGCCGCTGACGCTCGAGGACGTCCTGGAGGTGCTGGACGCGGAGGCCGCGAGCGGAACGATCCTGGGTGTCGTCTGCCAGCTCGGCGGCCAGACCCCGCTGGGCCTCGCCAAGGGCATCGAAGCGGCCGGGTACACCGTGCTCGGCACGAGCCCCGCCGCGATCGACATCGCGGAGGAGCGCGAGCTGTTCTCGCAGCTCCTCGACACCGCGGGGCTCCTCGCCCCGCGTCACGGCACGGCCGTCGACGTCGAGGGTGCGGTGGCCGTGGCCGAGGAGATCGGCTACCCCGTGCTGGTGCGTCCGAGCTTCGTGCTCGGCGGTCGTGGCATGGAGATCGTGTACGGCACCGAGGCGCTGCGCGACTACTTCGTGCGCACCGCGGGAGAGGTCGTGATCGAGGAGGGCAAGCCGCTTCTCGTCGACCGCTTCCTCGACGACGCGATCGAGCTCGACGTCGATGCGCTCTACGACGGCACCGACCTGTTCATCGGCGGGGTCATGGAGCATCTGGAGGAGGCCGGCATCCACTCCGGCGACTCGAGCTGCACGCTGCCGCCCGTGTCGCTCGGCCGCACCGACATCGATCGGGTGCGGGAGGCGACGCTCGCGATCGCCGAGGGCGTCGGGGTCCGCGGGCTGCTGAACGTGCAGTTCGCGATCAGCGCCGGCGTGCTCTATGTGATCGAGGCCAACCCCCGTGCGAGCCGCACGGTGCCCTTCGTGTCCAAGGCGCTCGGGATTCCGATGGCCAAGGCCGCGAGCCGCGTCATGGCGGGTGCGACGATCGCGGAGCTCCGCGCGGAGGGCATGCTCCCTGAGCAGGACGGCTCGCGCGTGCCGCTCGACGCCCCCGTGTCGGTCAAGGAGGCCGTGCTGCCGTTCAAGCGCTTCCGTACGGCCGACGGCAAGACCGTCGACTCGGTCCTCGGCCCGGAGATGCGCTCGACGGGTGAGGTCATGGGCATCGACCGCGACTTCCCGACCGCGTTCGCGAAGAGCCAGGCCGCGGCCTACGGCGGGATGCCGACCTCGGGCACCGTGTTCATCTCGGTCGCCGACTCCGACAAGCGTGCGGTGATCCTTCCGGCGCACCGCCTGCAGCAGCTCGGCTTCACGATCGTGGCGACCGAGGGCACGGCCGAGATCCTCTCCCGCAACGGCATCGCGGTGACCGTGGTCGAGAAGTACAGCGACACGCAGGAGTCGGGCGCCACGAACATCGTCGACCTCATCAACGAGGGCTCGATCGACATCGTCGTGAACACCCCGTCGGGCGGCGCGGCTCGGGCCGACGGCTACGAGATCCGTGCGGCGGCGGTCGCCGCCGACAAGGCGCTGTTCACGACCATGGCGGTTCTCGGTGCGGCCGTGAGCGGTATGGATGCGGCCCACGAGGGCTTCCAGGTGAAGAGCCTCCAGGAGTACGCGCTCGACCGGAAGGCCGCGGTGTGACCAGCTCCTTCGGCGAGCGGGTCCGTCGCGTCCTCGACGCGCACGGCCCGCTCTGCGTGGGCATCGACCCCCATGCGTCGCTGCTCGACGCCTGGGGGCTCGCTCAGGACGCCGGCGGCGTCCGCGAGTTCGGACTGCGCACGGTGGCGGCCGCCGCCGGCCGTGCCGGGATCGTGAAGCCCCAGGTGTCGTTCTTCGAGCGGTTCGGATCCGCCGGGTTCGAGGCACTCGAAGACGTGCTCGCCGCCGCGCGCGCCGCCGGGCTGCTCGTGATCGCCGACGCCAAGCGCGGCGACATCGGCACGACGATGGACGCCTACGCGGCTGCGTGGCTCACACCCGGTTCTCCCCTCGAAGCCGACGCTCTCACGGTCAACCCGTTCCTCGGCGTGGGGGCGCTGGACGGCACGTTCGCCCTCGCGCACGAGCACGGCAAAGGCGTGTTCGTGCTGGCCGCGACGAGCAACCCCGAGGCGCTGACGCTCCAGCGCTCCGAGTCGTCCACGGGTCGCACGGTGTCGGCCGACATCGTGTCGGTGGTCTCCGCGCGCAATGCCGAGCGCACACGTACGGGGGAGTGGGGGAGCATCGGGTTCGTCGTCGGGGCCACTGTCGACTGGTCGGATGCCGGACTCGCGGCGTTCACACCGCCCGCGCCCATCCTCGCGCCGGGCTTCGGCGCCCAGGGGGCGACTCCCGCCGACCTCCACCGCCGTTTCGGATCCATGAGCGCCGCCGTCGTGGCCAGCGAGAGCCGCAGCATCCTCGCCGCAGGTCCGGAGGGAGTCGCCGCTGCCATCGACGCACGCGTCGCCGAGTACAGGGAGGCACACCGTGGCTGAAGCCCGCCCGGTCCCCGAGGTCGATCGCGCCGCCGCCGCGCGCAAGGCCGTGGAGCGTCGACGCGCCCGCGCGTCCCTCAAGCGCGACCTCACGATGCGCGTCATCACCCCGCAGACCGTGGTCGAGCGGGCGACCGCCGATCCCGACTCCGTCGAGGGGTCGATGAGGATCACGGATTTCCTGCTCGCGCTGCCGGCGATCGGCGCGGGCAAGCGCGACCGCATCCTCGAAGAGCTGAGCATCTCGCCGGTCAAACGCCTCGGCGGTCTCGGTGTGCGTCAACGCGTCGCGCTGTCGCGGTGGCTCGACGAGCGCTTCCCGGTGCTCGTCCCTCGCGGCGCCCGCAGCCGGCTGCTCGTGCTGGCCGGCCCGACGGCCGTGGGCAAGGGCACGGTCGCGGCGCACATCCGCGAGCACAATCCCGAGATCCACCTGTCCGTCTCCGCGACGACGCGCGCTCCGCGCCCCGGCGAGGTCGACGGCGTGCACTACTACTTCGTGGACGACGCCGAGTTCGACCGGCTGATCGCGGATGACGAGCTGCTCGAGTACGCGGTCGTGCACAACAAATCCCGCTACGGCACGCCGCGTGCGCCGATCGACACGGCTCTGGCCGAGGGCAGGACGGTGCTGCTCGAGATCGACCTCCAGGGCGCGCGTCAGGTGCGCCGTGCGGAGCCGAGCGCGACGCTCGTGTTCCTGCTGCCCCCGACGTGGGACGAGCTGGTCCAGAGACTGGTCGGTCGCGGCACGGAGGATGCCGAGGAGCGTGCCCGTCGGCTGCGCACCGCGAAGGTCGAACTGGCGGCGCAGAACGAGTTCGATCACCTCGTCGTGAACGAGGACGTCGCCGCTGCGGCCGCGGAGGTCGTAGAATTGTCTTCTAGCTCTGCGCGCTGAGTCCTCTCGCGCGCCCGCAGCACCGACTTCGCGACGATCCCGTCGCCTGAATCAGGAGGTCCCATCATGGCCGGACACCACAACAACGGCATCATCGATCCCCCCATCGACAACCTGCTCGACCGCGTGGACTCCAAGTACGAGCTCGTCATCTACGCTGCGAAGCGCGCGCGTCAGATCAACGACTACTACTCCGACCTGCACGAGGGCAACCTCTTCGACAACGTCGGTCCGCTCGTCGACTCCTCGGTCGAGGACAAGCCGCTGACGATCGCCCTGCACGAGATCAACGAGGACAAGCTCCGCCTGCGTCACGCCGAGTGACGTCCCGTGACCGCGCCACCCGCTGATGTCGGTGGCGCGGTCCACAATGGGGTCCACCCCGTCACCCGTCCGATCCCGTCCTGGAGCACCGATGAGCGCCCTGCGTCTGTTCACGTCCGAGTCCGTCACCGAAGGGCACCCGGACAAGATCTGCGACCAGATCTCGGACAGCATCCTCGACGGGCTCATCGCCAAGGACCCGGGCTCCCGCGTCGCGGTCGAGACCCTCGTCACGACGGGTCTCGTGCACGTCGCGGGTGAGATCCGCACCGACGCCTACGTCGACATCCCGACGATCGTGCGCCAGGTCGTGAACGGCATCGGCTACACGTCGAGCGACACCGGCTTCGACGGCGACTCGTGCGGTGTCAGCGTGTCGGTGGGCGAGCAGTCCTCCGACATCGCGCACGGCGTCGACAGCGCGCAGGAGCATCGCGACGGGTCGTCGGTCGATCCGCTCGACGGGCTCGGCGCCGGCGACCAGGGCATCATGTTCGGTTTCGCCACCAACGAGACGCCGCAGCTGATGCCGATGGCCGCGTGGACCGCTCACCGCATCGCCGAGCGGCTCACCGAGGTGCGACGCTCGGGTGCGCTGCCGTTCCTGCGACCGGACGGCAAGACCCAGGTCACCCTGGGCTACGACGGCTTCACGCCGAAGACCGTCGACGCGGTCGTGCTCTCGACGCAGCACAACCCCGACATCTCGCAGGACGACATCAAGGCGCAGGTGCGCGAGCACGTGATCGACCCCGTGCTCGCGACGACGGGGCTCGACCTCGACGACGTCACGTACTACATCAACCCCGCCGGGCCCTTCGTCACGGGCGGCCCGAAGGGCGATGCGGGTCTGACCGGCCGCAAGATCATCATCGACACGTACGGCGGCGCGGCCAGGCATGGCGGCGGCGCGTTCAGCGGCAAGGATCCGTCGAAGGTCGATCGTTCGGGTGCGTACGCCACGCGTTGGGTCGCGAAGAACGCGGTCGCCGCCGGCCTCGCCGACCGCCTCGAGGTGCAGGTGGCGTACGCGATCGGGGTCGCGCGTCCGGTCGGCCTCTACGTCGAGACATTCGGCACCGGCGCGGTGTCCGACGAGGTCATCACCAAGGCCATCCTCGATGTGTTCGACCTGCGCCCGCAGGCGATCATCGAGCAGCTCGACCTCCTGCGTCCGATCTACGCCCGCACGGCCGCGTACGGCCACTTCGGGCGCGAGCTCCCGGAGTTCACCTGGGAGCGGACCGACCGCGCCGAGGAGCTGCGGGCGGCCGCCGGCCTCTGAGCCCCCGATGGTGACGCAGAGCCGACGCATCGCGCGCGTGCTCCTCGAGTCGCCGCTCCCGCAGTTGGATCGGCTGTTCGACTACGCGCTGCCCGACGAGATCGTCGACGTCGTTCCGGGCACGCGTGTGCGCGTGCCCTTGCGCACCGCAGGACGCGTGGTCGACGGGTACATCGTCGAGCTCGACACCGAGAGCGATGCCGACCGCGCGCTGTCCGAGGTCGAGAGCGTCGTCTCGGCGATCCCGGTGCTGCCGGATCGGCTCTATCGTCTCGCTCGCAAGGTCGCGGATCGCGCGGCGGGCTCCGCATCCGACATCCTGCGCCTGGTCATCCCGAAGCGGCAGGTGCGGGTCGAGAAGGCCTGGACGGCGGATTCCCCTGGCGTGACTCCGACGGACGAGTCGGCGGCGCACGCCGCAGACGTCGTCGGTCAGTACGAGGGGCTGGCCGAGGTGCTCGACACGGGCGGGCGCGCAGCCGTCGAGGCGATCCCGGTCGCCAGCGACGGACATCAGGGGTGGACCGAGCTGCTGGCCTCGGCCGCAGCGCGGATGCTGGGGGCGGGGGAGTCCAGCATCCTCATCGTGCCCGATCACCGCGACCTCGACCGGCTTCTCGACGCCCTGGTCGACCTGATCCCGACCGAAGCGCTCGTCCGCCACGACTCGCGACAGAGCAACCCCGATCGCTACCGGGCGTTCCTTCGGACACTCGAGGATGCGCCGTGCGTCGTGGTCGGCAATCGCTCGGCCGTCTACTCACCGGTGCGGGCCGGTCTGGTGGCCATCTGGGACGACGGCGACTCCCTCCTCGGCGAACCCCTCGCGCCCTACGTCCACGCGCGGGACGCTGCACTGCTGCGGCAGGAGCAGGAGGGGTCGGCGCTCCTGTTCGTCGGCCACACCCGCACGACCGACGTGGAGCGGCTGGTGGCGCGAGGCTGGTTGCGTGACGTCCGCGCCGCGCGCCGCGTCCTGCCGCGCGTGGTGCTCAGCACCCCGCAAGACATGGAGCAGCCCACGCCGCAGCGGTTGCCCTCGTCGGCGTTCCTGTCCGCTCGCGCGGCGGCCGCGGAGGGTCCGGTCCTCGTGCAGGTCTCCCGACCAGGCTTCGCGCCGTCGCTGGTGTGCGCGGAGTGCCGGGCCCCGGCGCGATGCGCGCACTGCGGAGGTCCGCTCGGCGCGACCCATCGCGGCGCGGTGCCGGTGTGCGGCTGGTGCGGCCGTGGGGCGCGCGCCTGGTCCTGCCCACACTGCTCGTCGACGAAGCTCCGTCTGGCCTCTTCGGGCAGCGAGCGCACGGCAGACGAGCTCGGCAAGGCGGTCCCCGGCATCCGCGTGATCGTGGCGGACTCCGCGCACCCCGTCGAGCGGGTCGCGGACAAGCCAGCCCTCGTCGTCGCCACCCGAGGAGCCGAACCGCTCGCGGACGGCGGCTACCGGGCCGTGGTGCTGCTCGACGGCCCGCGGATGCTGCAGGCGCCCGACCTCCGCGTCGGCGAGTCGTGTCTGCGCTGGTGGTCGAATGCCGCGGCACTGGCCGCTCCCGGTGCGCCCATCCACCTCGTCGGTGTCGACGGCGCTGTCGCGCGAGCTCTCGCGACCTGGAATCAGCCCGCCTACGCGCGCGGCGAGCTCGCGGAACGCGACCCCCTGCACATGCCGCCAGCGGCCCGGGTCGCCCTCGTCGAGGGCTCTGCGGCTGCCGTGGGGCGGGCTCTCGCGGCGATCGGCGATCTGTCGCTGCCCCCCGACGCGATCCTGGGCCCCGTTCCCCTCGACACCGATGACGTCCCGCCGCGCGTCCGCGCTCTGGTCCGCTTCGACTACGGAGCAGGTGCACGGGTCTCGTCGGCCCTGCGTGCCGCGGTCGTCGCCGAGGCGATGAACGCCCGCCGCGGCAAGGGGCGTTCGTCGCGCAGCACACTCTCGGTCCGTCTCGATATCCTCGATCCAGAGCTCTGACCGGCCCGTCGCCGCTCATCCCGTTCACCAGCATCCCTCCGGAGCACCTTCATGCGTCTCGTCTTCGCCGGCACTCCCGCCGCCGCCGTCCCCACCCTCCGCCGTCTCGCGGCCGAGCACGATATCGCGGCGGTGGTCACCCGCCCCGATGCTCCTCTGGGGCGCAAGCGCGTTCTCACCCCGTCGCCGGTCGCACAGGCCGCTCACGAGCTGGGGCTCCCCGTGATCCCGGCCGCCCGGCTCGACGAGGAGGCGACGGCGCGGATCTCACTGCTGGAGCCGGAGCTCGGCGTGATCGTCGCCTACGGCGGACTCGTGCGCGAACCGCTCCTCTCGATCCCGACCGCGGGATGGATCAACCTGCACTTCTCGTTGCTGCCGCGCTGGCGCGGCGCTGCCCCCGTGCAGCGTGCGCTGATGGCCGGAGACGCGCGGATCGGCGCGAGCGTGTTCCAACTCGTCCCGGCCCTCGACGCGGGCGATGTGTTCGCGATGCGCGAGGTGGAGGTGCCCGCGGATGCGACCGCCGCGACGGCGCTCGACATCCTCGCCGTCGACGGTGCGGCCCTCACGGCGGAGGTCGTGTCCGGCATCGCCGACGGCACGGCCCGATCCGTCGCGCAGGAGGGTGAGGTCACCGTCGCTCCGAAGCTCACGCTCGACGACGGCGCCCTCGACTGGACGGCGCCGCGTCATCGGGTGTTCGCGCGCTATCGCGGCGTCACGCCGGAGCCGGGCGCGCACACGACGATCGACGGCCAGCGTCTCAAGATCATCGAGGCCGCGCTCGGAACCGACGGCACGGATGCACCGGTGCTGGGTCCCGGCGAGGTGGCGGCGACGAAGACCTCACTCCTGATCGGCACGGCGGATGCTCCGCTGGTCGTCACGCGGGTGCAGCCGGCGGGCAAGGGAGCCATGAACGCCGTCGACTGGTGGCGCGGACAGCGCGGTGCCGAAGGGATGAGGTTCGGCGCATGAGCGCACGTGACGAGCGCCGTGGGGGCCGTCGACCGTCCCGTGTACCGCAGCGCGGGGTCCAGCCGGCGCGCCGCGTGGCGTTCGATGTGCTGCGCGCGGTCTCGGATGCCGACGCCTACGCGAACCTCATGCTCCCCTCGGCGATCGCCGACGCCGGACTCTCGCCGCAAGACGCGGCACTCGCGACCGAGCTCACCTATGGGACCCTCCGCCGCCGCGGCACGTACGACGCCGTGATCTCCGCAGCGGCCGACCGCTCGACGGACGACATCGATCCCGCGGTCCTCGACGCGCTGCGCCTCGCCGTCCATCAACTGCTCGCGACGCGCGTCGCCTCGCACGCGGCGGTCAACGAATCCGTGAACCTGATCGCGGCGGCGCAGGGGCGTGGGGCGGCAGGTTTCGCCAACGCCGTACTTCGTCGCATCGCCCGCGAGACGCCGGGCCAGTGGCAGGAGCGCATCGAGTCGTCGGCACGTTCCGACGACGAGCGCCTCGCGTTGCGCACCGCGCATCCCGTCTGGGTGATCCGCGCACTGCGCCGCGCCCTCGCCGCAGAAGACCGCGTGGACGAGCTCGACGCGCTGCTCGACGCCGACAACGCCTCGCCCGAGGTCACCCTGGTCGCGTTGCCGGGTCTCGCCGAGCCGGGCGAGCCGCGGAGGCCCTACGCGCCGACCGCCTACGGATCGCCGGGCGGTGATCCTCATGGCATCGTCGCAGCATCGCGCGGCACGGTGCGGGTCCAGGACGAAGGTTCGCAGCTGGTCGCTCTCGCCCTCGCCGAGGCGACGCCGGTCCGCGCGGGGGAGCGGTGGCTCGACCTGTGCGCCGGTCCCGGCGGCAAGACCGCACTGCTCGCCGCGATCGCCCACCGGCACGGTGTCGCCCTGGAGGCCAACGAGGTCGTCCCCGCACGGGCCGGACTCGTGCGCAACGCGCTGCGCGCGGTTCCCGGCGACGTCGTGGTGCACGAGGAGGACGGACGCGTCCTGGCCTCGGAGCGCCCCGGCGCGTTCGACCGGATCCTCGTCGACGCCCCGTGCACGGGACTCGGGGCGCTGCGCCGCCGTCCGGAGGCGCGGTGGCGCAAGACCCCCGCCGACGTCGCCGAACTCGTGCCGCTGCAGGTGGAGCTGCTGTCGGCCGCCGTCGAGGCGCTCGCTCCGGGCGGCATCGTCGCCTACGTGACCTGCTCGCCCCATCTCGCCGAGACGACCGGCGTCGTCCAGGAGGTCCTGCGCACCCGTGCGGACCTCACGGAGCTGGACGCCCGCGCGATCGTCGCCGAGCTCGCTGACTCTCCGATCGACCTGGCGACGGACGGATCGGGGCGCGTGCAGCTGTGGCCGCACCGCCACGGCACCGACGCGATGTTCCTCGCGCTCCTCCAGCGCGATCCCGCCTCCGGAACCGCGTGAGCGCGGACGATCAGAGAGACTAGACCCGTGGACCTTCCCGACGCCCCTCGCATCAATCCCAGCATCCTCGCCGCCGACTTCGTGAACATGCAGCGCGATCTCGCGCGCATCGCCACCGCGGACTTCGCGCACGTCGACGTCATGGACAACCATTTCGTGCCGAACCTCACGTTCGGTCCGCAGATGGTCGAGCGCATCCAGGCGACGAGCCCGATCCCGCTCGACGTGCATCTGATGATCACCGATCCCGACCGCTGGGCGCCCGCGTACGCCGAGCTGGGGGCTGCGAGCGTGACGTTCCATCTCGAAGCGGCGGCCGATCCGATCTCCCTCGCTCGCGCTCTGCGCGCCATGGGCGCACGCGCCGGCGTCGCGATCAAGCCCGACACTCCCGCCGAGGGCCTGTATCCCGTGCTGGACGAATTCGACCAGATCCTCGTGATGACCGTCGAGCCCGGTTTCGGCGGACAGGGCTTCATGCCCGAGACCATGCCGAAGCTGCGCGCGCTGGCCGACGAGGCGAAGCGCCGCGGGTCCGACGTCTGGCTGCAGGTCGACGGTGGCATCTCGGACGCGACGATCGAGCAGGCGGCGGCTGCCGGCGCCGACACGTTCGTCGCAGGCTCTGCCGTGTACGGCGCTGACGATGTCGAGGCGGCCGTCACCCGGCTCAGGGACCGCGCGCGAGCCGCTAGCCTGGAATCGTGAAGACTTTCGACGAGCTGTTCGCCGAGCTCAGCCACAAGGCCGAGACCCGACCCGAGGGTTCGGGCACGGTCGCCGAGCTCGACGGCGGCGTGCACACGATCGGCAAGAAGATCGTCGAAGAGGCCGCCGAGGTGTGGATGGCGTCGGAGTACGAGTCCGACGAGTCCGCGGCCGAGGAGATCTCGCAACTGCTCTACCACGTGCAGGTGATGATGATCGCGAAGGGTCTGACCCTTCAGGACGTCTACCGACATCTGTGATGCGCCCCGCCCCATTCACTCCGAACTGAAGGCTGCACCATGCTGCGCATCGCTGTCCCCAACAAGGGCTCTCTCTCCGAGACGGCCGCCGAGATGCTCGCGGAGGCCGGCTACGCCGGACGCCGTGACCCCAAGACCCTGCACGTGATCGACGCCGAGAACGACGTCGAATTCTTCTTCCTCCGTCCCAAGGACATCGCGACGTACGTCGGATCCGGAGCGATCGACGTCGGGATCACCGGCCGCGATCTGCTGCTGGACGCCCGCATGCCCGGAGCGCGCGAGATCGAGGCGCTCGGCTTCGCCGGGTCGACCTTCCGCTTCGCGGCGCCGTCGGGTCGCTACACCGACGTGTCCGAGCTCGACGGACTGCGCATCGCGACCTCGTATCCGGGGCTCGTCGACGCGTTCCTCGACGAGCGCGGCATCGCAGTCGACCTGGTGCCGCTCGACGGCGCCGTCGAGTCGGCCGTGCGTCTCGGTGTGGCGGACGCGGTCGCCGACGTGGTCGAGACCGGCACGACGCTGCGACAGGCGGGCTTGGACGTGTTCGGCCCGGTCATCCTGGAGTCCGAGGCCGTGCTGATCGCAGGTCCGCACGACGCCGAGGGCTCCGAGACGCTCCTGCGTCGCCTGCGCGGCGTGATGGTCGCCCGCCGGTTCGTGATGATCGACTACGACCTGCCGGTCGCGCTGCTCGACGACGCCGTGAAGGTGGCCGGCGGCATCGAGTCGCCGACCGTGTCGCCGCTGCGCGACCCGGAATGGGTGGCCGTGCGCGTCATGGTCGCCCGCTCGCGGGTCAACCCCGTGATGGACGAGCTCTACGCTCTCGGCGCCCGAGCGATCCTCGTCACGGCGATCCACAACGCGAGGCTCTGATGACCCTCGCCAGCCGTGTCATCCCGTGCCTCGACGTCGCCGAGGGCCGGGTCGTGAAGGGCGTGAACTTCGAGAACCTCCGCGACATGGGCGACCCCGTCGAGCTCGCACGGCACTATGCAGCCCAGGGGGCGGACGAGATCACCTTCCTCGACGTCACGGCGACCGTCGACGCGCGCGCGACGACCTACGATGTGGTGCAGCGCACGGCAGAGCAAGTGTTCGTGCCGCTGACCGTCGGCGGGGGAGTGCGCTCGGTCGAGGATGTCGCCCGGCTGCTCTCGGTCGGGGCGGACAAGGTCGGTCTGAACTCCGCGGCGATCGCCCGACCCGACCTGATCGGCGAGATCGCCGACCGCTTCGGCGCTCAGGTGCTCGTACTGTCGCTCGATGTCAAGCGCGGTGGCAGCACCGCCTCCGGATTCGTGGTGACGACGCACGGCGGACGCACGCAGACCACGCTCGACGCGCTCGAGTGGGCGCGTGAGGCCGCCGAGCGCGGCGCCGGCGAGCTCCTCGTGAACTCGATCGATGCCGACGGCACCAGGGACGGGTTCGACCTCGAGCTCGTGTTCCTCATGCGCGAGGTCGCCTCGGTCCCCGTGATCGCCTCGGGCGGCGCGGGCAAGGCCGAGGACTTCGCCCCGGCGATCGCAGCGGGCGCGGATGCCGTGCTCGCCGCAAGCGTCTTCCACACGGGCGCGCTCACCGTCGGCGACGTCAAGGACGCGATGCGCGGCGAAGGGGTGATCGTCCGATGACCACGGTCGAGGAGCGCATCGCGCAGGTCGCCTTCAACGCCGACGGCCTCGTGCCCGCCATCGTGCAGCAGTGGGACACGTCCGAGGTGCTCATGCTCGCGTGGATGGACGCCGAGGCGCTGCGTCGCACGCTCACGACGGGCCGGGCCGTCTACTGGTCGCGGTCGCGCCAGGAGTACTGGCGCAAGGGCGACACGTCCGGTCACATCCAGGTCGTCCACGAGGCGCGCCTCGACTGCGACGGCGACGCCGTGCTGCTGCGCGTCGACCAGACCGGACCCGCCTGCCACACCGGCACCAGGACCTGCTTCGACACGACGGATCTGGATGCCGTCGACGGGAGCGCGATCGCATGAGCATCGCTCGTCGCGGCCGCATGATCGGCGTGTTCGGCTTCCTCCTGTCCGGCGCGATCGGCATCATCTCGTCGACCCAGACCTGGCTCACGGTGGAGCGCGCGGATGCCGGTGAGGCGATCCTCGTGCCGGGGGCGTCCGCGCTCCCGCTCCTCGCTCCGCTGAGCCTCGCGGTGCTGGCCCTCGGCGTCGCGATGTCGATCGTCGGACATGTGCTCCGCCTCGTCTTCGGCGTCCTGGGCCTCGCGAGCGCGCTGTTCCTCGCATGGACCACGGTGCAGCTGTTCCTCGATGAGCCGCTCTCGGCCGTGCGCACCACCGTCACCGAGACGACGGGTCTCGCAGGCGATGCCGCGGTCGCCGGCGTGGTCCGCTCCATCACGCTCTCGGCGTGGCCGGTCATCGCGCTCGTCGGCTGGATCCTGCTGGTCTTCGCCTCGATCGTCGTGGTCCTCACGTGGCGTCGGTGGAAGTCCGGTGGCCGTCGCTACCGCACCGACGCGCCGCACGGAACCGAGAGCACCGGCCCCGTCGACGCGATCGACTCGTGGGACGACCTGTCGCGCGGAACCGATCCGACGCGCTGACCCCGATAGACTGAATCCGATCCCGCACGCCGTCCCCGGAGGAGACCATGACCAACCCGATCGCCGACCCCGGCCACGGACACTCGCCTGCAGCCTGGACGGCCGTCATCATCATGCTGGTCGGCTTCACGATCGGCACGGTCGGCTTCTGCTTCGCGGAGTTCAGCCCGCTCTGGGTCGCGCTGATCTGGATCGGCGCGGCGCTCGTCCCCGTCGGTGCGATCGCGGGATGGGTCCTCGCCCGAGCGGGTTACGGCGTGAAGGGCCCCAAGTACTCGCCGAAGGCGCACTAGTGGTCCTCGCCGACCTCACGGCCGGCGCAGTCGCAGACGCGGAACGCCGCTCCCTCACACGGCCTCTGGCCGAGGTCGAGCGCGACGCGCTGGCGCGCCCCGCGGCGAAGGACGCCCTGTCGTTCCTCGCACCCGCCGACCGGGTCAAGATCATCGCCGAGGTCAAGCGTGCGAGCCCGTCGCGCGGCGCCCTCGCCCAGATCCCCGATCCCGCCCACCAGGCCTCGCTGTACGAGACCGGCGGCGCGTCCGCGATCAGCGTCCTCACGGAAGAGCGCCGATTCGGCGGCAGCCTGGCCGACCTCGAGGCCGTCACGGCACGGGTCTCGCTCCCGGTGCTCCGCAAGGACTTCATCGCGACGCGATACCAGGTGCTCGAAGCCCGTGCGGCGGGGGCCGATCTCGTGCTGCTCATCGTGGCGGGTCTCGAGCCGGCCGTGCTGCGGGACCTCTTCGGCTTCATCGGAGACCTCGGCATGACCCCGCTCGTCGAGACGCACTCGGCCGACGAGCTCGAGGCGGCGATCGACCTCGGGTCTCCGCTGATCGGCGTCAACGCCCGCGACCTGAAGACCCTGGAGCTCGACCGCGACCTGTTCGGGCGCCTGGTCGAGCGCATCCCCGACACTGCGGTGAAGATCGCCGAGTCGGCGGTGCTCACCCCCGCCGATGTCGTGCACTACCGCTCCGCAGGAGCCGATGTCGTGCTGATCGGCGAGGCGCTCGTGACCGGCGACCCGGTCTCCACCCTCAAGACCTTCCTGGAGGCGTGATGAGTCTGCGTGACCAGCACGGTCCCTTGTTCGGCGAGTACGGCGGCAGGTACATGCCCGAGTCGCTCATCGCCGCGATCGACGAGTTGACCGAGGCGTATGCCGCCGCGATCGCCGACCCGGCCTTCCGGGCCGAGCTCGCTGGGTTGCTGGGTTCCTACGCCGGTCGCCCGTCGCCGATCACCGAGGTCGCGCGGTTCGCCGAGCACGCCGGAGGCGCGCGCGTCTTCCTGAAGCGCGAGGACCTCAACCACACCGGGTCGCACAAGATCAACAACGTGCTGGGACAGGCGCTGCTCACCAAGCGCCTGGGCAAGACCCGGGTGATCGCCGAGACCGGCGCGGGCCAGCACGGCGTCGCGACGGCGACGGCAGCGGCTCTGTTCGGCCTCGAGTGCACGATCTACATGGGCGAGGTCGACACCGAGCGCCAGGCCCTCAACGTGGCGCGCATGCGACTGCTGGGCGCCGAGGTGATCCCGGTGACGTCGGGCTCCCGCACGCTGAAGGACGCGATCAACGACGCGTACCGCGACTGGGTCGCGACCGTCGAGACGACGAACTACATCTTCGGCACCGCCGCAGGCCCGCACCCGTTCCCGGCGATGGTGCGCGATTTCCAGAAGGTCATCGGCGAAGAGGCGCGCGAGCAGCTCCTCGCCGAGGTCGGTCGCCTGCCCGATGCCGTGATCGCGTGCGTCGGCGGCGGGTCGAACGCGATCGGGATGTTCGACGCGTTCCTCGACGACGAGAGCGTGAAGCTCTACGGGGTCGAGGCGGCCGGCGACGGCGTGGACACTCCCAAGCACGCGGCCTCGATCGAGCGTGGCCGACCCGGTGTGCTGCACGGCGCGAAGACCTACGTGCTCCAGGACGACGACGGCCAGACCGTCGAGTCGCACTCGATCTCCGCGGGCCTCGACTACCCGGGCGTCGGACCGGAGCACTCCTGGCTCGCCGACATCGGCCGAGCGGAGTACATCCCCGCCACCGACGACGAGGCGATGCAGGCTCTCCGCCTGCTCAGCCGCACCGAGGGCATCATCCCCGCGATCGAGTCCGCGCACGCTCTCGCCGGCGCCCTGCGCCTCGGCCGGGAGCTGGGACCGGATGCCGTTCTCGCGGTGTGCCTGTCGGGCCGCGGCGACAAGGACATGGACACCGCCGCGCGGTACTTCCATCTCTACGACGAGTCGGCCCGGGAGCACGACGTCGCGCAGGAGAGCGCGGCGGAGGATGCGACCTCGAAGGGGGAGCCCCAGCTATGAGCCGTGTGGAAGAGGCCATCGCCGCCGCGCACGCCGCCGGACGCAGCGCCTTCGTCGGCTACCTGCCGGTCGGATTCCCCGATCTCGAGACGAGCATCCAGGCGGCGATCACCCTCGCCGAGAACGGTGTCGACATCATCGAACTGGGCCCGCCCTACAGCGACCCCGTGATGGACGGCGCGGTGATCCAGGAGGCGACGACCGCGGCACTCGCGAACGGGTTCAAGATGAAGGACCTGTTCACGGCGGTGCGTGCGATCACGGCGGCCACCGACGTACCCGTGCTCGTGATGACGTACTGGAACCCCGTGTTCCAGTACGGCGTCGACCGTTACGCCGACGATCTGCTCGCGGCAGGCGGCGCAGGACTCATCACGCCCGACATCACTCCCGAGGCGGCAGGGGAGTGGATCTCGGCCAGCGAGCGCACCGGACTCGACCGTGTCTTCCTCGCGGCGCCGACATCGTCCGACGAACGACTCGACCTCGTGGTCGCGTCGTCGACGGGATTCGTCTACACCGTCTCGACCATGGGCATCACCGGCGAACGCGCCGAGCTCGACCGCGCGGCCCGCACGTTGGTGGGACGCCTGCGCGATCACGGCGTCACGCGCGCCTGCGTCGGCATCGGCATCTCCACGGCCGAGCAGATCGCCGGCGTGTCCGAATACGCCGACGGCGCGATCGTCGGCACCGCGCTCGTCCGCGCCCTCCGCGACGGCGGCCTTCCGGCCCTCGCCGACGTCACCCGCACCCTGGCCTCCGGCACGTCGTCGGCACGCCCCGTACACGAGAACTAGAATCGCACTCATGTCCCTCGCGCTCTCCAGCAGCCTCACCGGTGTGCTCGCCAGCATCCCCAGCCCGCCCGTCGCCTACATCGACGTGTGGCCGGGACTCCGCATCCACTTCTACGCGCTGTGCATCATCGCCGGCATCATCGCGGCGGTCCTGCTGACCAATCACCGCCTGACCCGTCGAGGCGCGGAGCCCTGGGTCGTGATCGACATCTCGATCCTCGCCGTGCCGCTCGCGATCGTCGGCGCGCGCATCTTCCACGTGGTGACCCACCCGAACGACTACTTCGGCGAGGGACTCAACACCTGGAACCCCTTCGAGCCCGGATCGGTCTGGGCCATCTGGGAGGGCGGCATCGCGATCTTCGGCGCCCTGATCGGCGGAGCGATCGGCGCCTACCTCGGATGCCGGTGGACCGGCATCCGCTTCTGGACCTTCGCGGACGCACTCGCTCCCGGCCTGCTGCTGGCTCAGGCGATGGGGCGCTTCGGCAACTGGTTCAACCACGAGCTCTTCGGCCTCCCGACGGATCTCCCGTGGGGCCTCGAGATCGAGTCCACGAACTCGGCGTTCCCTCCGGGCCTGCCCGAGGGCACGCTGTTCCACCCGACCTTCCTGTACGAGGTCATCTGGAACACACTCGGCGTCATCGTGCTGCTCTGGCTCACACGCAAGGTCACGAGCCTGCAGTGGGGGAGGACCTTCGCGATCTACCTGATCTGGTACTCCGCCGGGCGCATCCTCTGGGAGTCGATCCGCATCGATCCGAGCGAGATCATCTTCGGCCTGCGGAGCAACGTCCTCGCCGCGATCATCGGCGTCCTGGTCGGCCTCGCGATCCTCGTCGTGCAGTCGCGCCGTCACCCCGGTCTCGAGCCGTCGCCGTACCAGCCGGGTCGCGGACGGAAGGATCTGGCCGCTGATGTAGACTCGCAGGACAATCCCTCCGACTTCGTGGACCTGAGTGAGCCTCCGTCCGAAGAAGTCGCCGCAGGAGCCAGCGCCACAAGCACCGCTCCCACGGGCACGGACGGCTCCCGATAGCAGCCGACCGGTCCGTGAGGACCCATCGCATTCACCCGGCCAATGACGTCCCCGGGTCATCCGCAGATCTGAGGACGGTTCAGGTGTACTTTCAGCCTCCGTACGGCGCGTCCGGCGCCTACCCGCCCAAGCAGGGCATGTACAACCCCGCGTTCGAGAAGGACGCGTGCGGTCTGGCCATGGTCGCCACCCTGCGCGGCGAGGCCGGGCACGACATCATCGCGTTGGCCCTCGAGGCCCTCCGCAACCTGGAGCACCGCGGTGCGATCGGGTCGGATGCCGGCACCGGCGACGGTGCGGGCATCCTGACGCAGATGCCCGACGCGTTCCTGCGCGAGGTGACGGAGTTCGAGCTCCCGCCCGTCGGCGAGTACGCCGCGGGCCTCGCCTTCCTGCCGCGCGATTCGAGCGTGCGCCGGGAGCAGAAGGCGGGCATCGAGAAGATCGCCCGCTCCGAGGGTCTCCGTGTGCTCGGCTGGCGCGAGGTGCCGACCGTCAACGAGCACCTCGGAAAGCTCGCCGACGAGGCGCGCCCGGCCTTCGAGCAGCTGTTCGTGAGCGCCGGCGGCGCGAGCCACTCCGACGCGCCTCTCACCGGCATCGCGCTCGACCGCGTCGCCTACCGCCTGCGCAAGCGCGCCGGTCACGAGCTCGGCGCCTACTTCGTCTCGCTGTCCGCGCGGACGCTGGGCTACAAGGGCATGGTCACGACCCTGCAGCTCGAGCCGTTCTACCCCGACCTGCAGGACGAGCGCTTCATGTCGGAGCTCGCCGTCGTGCACTCGCGGTACTCGACCAACACGTTCCCGTCGTGGCCGCTCGCGCAGCCGCTGCGTATGCTCGCGCACAACGGTGAGATCAACACGGTCGGCGGCAACCGCAACTGGATGCGCGCGCGCCAGTCGCAGCTCGAGTCCGAGCTCCTCGGCGACGTGGCTCCGCTGCTGCCGATCTGCACCGACGGCGCGAGCGACTCC
Source organism: Microbacterium sp. NPDC089695 (assembly GCF_044749085.1). Classification (NCBI taxonomy): domain Bacteria; kingdom Bacillati; phylum Actinomycetota; class Actinomycetes; order Micrococcales; family Microbacteriaceae; genus Microbacterium; species Microbacterium sp. NPDC089695. The sequence goes on along the minus strand of NZ_JBIVHG010000001.1, from coordinate 2,656,360 downwards.
GCGTCCTTCGACGAGGTCCTCGAACTGCTCACGCTCACGGGTCGCAGCCTGCCGCACGCGATCATGATGATGGTGCCGGAGGCCTACGAGAAGCAGGCCGACATCACCCCGGAGCTGCGCTCGTTCTACGAGTACCACTCCAACCAGATGGAGCCGTGGGACGGCCCGGCGGCCCTGATCTTCACGGACGGCACCCTCGTCGGAGCCACGCTCGACCGCAACGGGCTGCGCCCCGGCCGCTGGACCGAGACCACCGACGGCCTGATCGTGATCGGCTCGGAGACCGGCGTGCTCACCTTCGAGCCCGAGCGCATCAAGCGCCGCGGCCGCCTGCAGCCCGGCAAGATGTTCCTCGTCGACACCGCCCAGCAGCGGATCATCGAGGACGAGGAGATCAAGCGCGACCTCGCGACCATGCATCCGTGGCAGGAGTGGTTGGACGCCGGATCCGTGCGTCTCGCCGACCTCCCGGAGCGCGAGCACATCGTGCACCCGCCCGCATCGATCACGCGTCGTCAGCGCACCTTCGGCTACACCGAGGAAGAAGTGCGCATCCTCCTGACCCCGATGGGGCAGACCGGAGTCGAGCCGCTCGGCGCCATGGGGTCCGACACGCCGATCGCGGTGCTGAGCAAGCGTCCGCGCCTGCTGTTCGACTACTTCACGCAGCAGTTCGCGCAGGTCACCAACCCGCCGCTCGACTCGATCCGCGAAGAGGTCGTGACGAGCCTGAAGCTCGGCCTCGGCCCCGAGAGCAACCTGCTCACCTGGGGGCCCGACCACACGCGCACGGTGTCGCTCGACTTCCCGGTGATCGACAACGACGAGCTCGCGAAGATCCGTCACATCGACAAGGCTCTTCCCGACCGCTCCGCCGTCACGGTGAAGGGGCTCTACCACTTCGACGTGGGCTCGAACACGCTCGAGAAGCGTCTCGAGGAGATGTGCGACGAGGTCGACAAGGCGATCGCCGACGGCGCGGAGTTCATCATCCTGTCCGACCGCGACTCGAACAAGGACCTCACGCCGATCCCGTCGCTGCTCATGGTGTCGGCGGTGCATCACCACCTGATCCGCCGTGAGAACCGCATGAAGGTCGGTCTGATCGTCGAAGCCGGCGATGTGCGCGAGGTGCACCACGTCGCGACGCTGATCGGCTACGGCGCATCCGCCATCAACCCGTACCTCGCCATGGAGACGGTCGAGCACCTCGTGCGCACCGGCTACATCACCGGCATCAACCCCGAGAAGGCGGTCAAGAACCTCATCTACGCGCTCGGCAAGGGCGTGCTGAAGATCATGTCGAAGATGGGCATCTCGACCGTGGCGTCCTACGCGGGCGCGCAGGTGTTCGAGGCCGTCGGCCTCAGCGAGGAGTTCATCGACAAGTACTTCACGCGCACCGAGTCGAAGCTCGGCGGCATCGGGATCTCCGAGATCTTCGCCGAGAACCAGGCCCGTCACGACTACGCCTACCCCGAGGACGCCGCGGCCCGCGCGCACGAGCGTCTGTGGACGGGCGGGGAGTACCAGTGGCGCCGCGACGGCTCGCCGCACCTGTTCAACCCCGAGACGGTGTTCAAGCTGCAGCACGCGACGCGCGAGCGCCGCTACGACATCTTCCGCGACTACACGCGTCTCGTCGACGATCAGGCGTCCGAACTCAAGACGCTGCGCGGGCTGTTCACGCTCCGCACCGGCACGCGCAAGCCCGTGCCGCTCGACGAGGTCGAGCCGGTCTCCGCGATCGTGAAGCGCTTCTCCACGGGAGCGATGAGCTACGGCTCGATCTCGAAGGAAGCGCACGAGACCCTCGCGATCGCCATGAACCGCATCGGCGGCAAGTCGAACACCGGTGAGGGCGGCGAGGACTCCGACCGCCTGATCGACCCCGAGCGGCGCAGCGCGATCAAGCAGGTCGCGTCCGGCCGCTTCGGCGTCACGAGCCTCTACCTCACCGAGGCGGACGACATCCAGATCAAGCTCGCGCAGGGCGCCAAGCCCGGCGAGGGCGGTCAGCTGCCGCCGCAGAAGGTGTACCCCTGGGTCGCCCGCACGCGCGGCGGCACGCCCGGCGTCGGACTCATCTCGCCGCCGCCGCACCACGACATCTACTCGATCGAGGATCTGAAGCAGCTGATCTTCGATCTGAAGAGGGCGAACCCTGAGGCGCGGATCCACACCAAGCTGGTCAGCCAGTCGGGCATCGGGGCGGTGTCGGCGGGTGTCGCGAAGGCGCTCAGCGACGTCATCCTCGTCTCCGGACACGACGGCGGCACGGGTGCGAGCCCGATGAACTCGCTCAAGCACGCCGGGACGCCATGGGAGCTGGGGCTCGCCGAGACCCAGCAGACCCTCATGCTGAACGGTATGCGCGACCGCGTGGTCGTGCAGGTCGACGGTCAGCTCAAGACCGGCCGCGACGTCGTGATCGGCGCTCTGCTGGGCGCTGAGGAGTTCGGCTTCGCCACCGCCCCGCTCGTGGTGAGCGGATGCATCATGATGCGCGTCTGCCACCTCGACACCTGCCCGGTGGGCGTCGCGACGCAGAACCCGATTCTGCGCGAGCGCTTCACGGGCAAGCCCGAGTTCGTCGTGAACTTCATGGAGTTCATCGCGGAAGAGGTGCGCGAGCTGCTCGCAGAGCTCGGCTTCCGCTCGCTCGACGAGATCATCGGTCGCGCAGAGCTCATCGAGGTCGACGCGGCGGTCGAACACTGGAAGGCCGAGGGTCTCGATCTCAGCCCGGTGCTCGACGGGCCGGCGTTCCCCGCCAGCGAGCCGCGGCGCAGCCGTCGGTCGCAGGACCACGAGCTCGACAAGCACTTCGACGTGCAGCTGATCGACGTCGCGAAGTCGGCGCTCCTCAACGGAGAGCCGGTCGTGGTCGAGCTGCCCATCGCGAACACGGAGCGCGCGGTCGGCACCATGCTGGGGCACCAGGTCACGTCGCGCCACGGCGCGAACGGGCTGCCGCGCGGCACGATCGACGTCACGCTGCACGGCACGGCGGGTCAGTCGCTCGGAGCGTTCCTGCCGTCGGGCATCGTGCTCCGCCTGGAAGGCGATGCGAACGACTACGTCGGCAAGGGGCTCTCCGGTGGCGACATCACCGTGCGCCCACCGCGTGGGTCGTCGATCGCTCCTCAGCACAACGTGATCGCGGGCAACGTGATCGGCTACGGTGCGACGGCGGGCACGATGTTCCTGTCGGGCGTCGTGGGGGAGCGGTTCCTGGTGCGCAACTCCGGTGCGACCGCCGTCGTCGAGGGCGTGGGCGACCACGCGCTCGAGTACATGACCGGCGGTGTCGCGGTGATCCTCGGCACCACCGGCCGCAATCTCGGCGCGGGGATGTCTGGCGGTGTGGCGTACATCCGCTCGCTCGACACCGGCAAGATCAATGCGCAGTCGCTCGGCAGCGGCGAGCTCCTGCTCGAGCCGCTCGACCGTGCCGACCTCGAAGTGCTCCGCAGTCTGATCGCCGAGCACGTGGAGCGCACGGCGTCGCCGCTGGGCTCCGACATCCTCGCCCGGTTCGACGAGATCTCGAGCGAGTTCACCAAGGTTCTCCCGCGCGACTACGCCGCCGTGCGCAGCATGCGCGAGGAGGCCGTCGCGGAGGGCATCGACCCCGACGGCGACATCGTCTGGAACCGGATCCTGGAGGTGACCGGTGGCTGATCCCAAAGGTTTTCTGAAGGTCACGGAGCGCGAGCTCCCGGCCCGGCGCCCCGTCCCGGTGCGCATCATGGACTGGAAAGAGGTCTACGAGGCCGGCGACCAGGCCGTGCTCAAGCGGCAGGCCGGGCGCTGCATGGACTGCGGCGTGCCGTTCTGCCATCAGGGCTGCCCGCTCGGCAACCTGATACCCGAGTGGAACGATCTGACCTGGCGCGGCGAGGGCCGTGCGGCCATCGACCGGCTGCACGCCACGAACAACTTCCCGGAGTTCACGGGTCGTCTGTGCCCTGCTCCCTGTGAGAGCTCGTGCGTGCTCGGCATCAACCAGCCGGCCGTCACGATCAAGCAGATCGAGCAGTCGATCATCGACGAGGCGTTCGCGAAGGGCTGGGTCGAGCCCCAGCCGCCGGCTCGCCTGACCGGCAAGACCGTCGCGGTCGTCGGTTCGGGGCCCGCCGGCCTCGCCGCCGCGCAGCAGCTCACCCGCGCCGGGCACACCGTCGCCGTGTTCGAGCGCGACGACCGCATCGGCGGCCTGCTCCGGTACGGCATCCCCGACTTCAAGATGGAGAAGGGGCAGCTGGAGGCGCGCCTGCGCCAGATGCAGGAAGAGGGCACGCGGTTCCGTGCCGGCGTCGAGATCGGCAAGGACATCACGTGGGCCGACCTCCGGGCACGCTACGACGCGGTCGTGATCGCGACCGGGTCGACGGTTCCGCGTGATCTCCCGATCCCGGGGCGCGACCTCGACGGCGTGCACTTCGCCATGGAGTACCTGGTCGAGTCGAACCACGCGGTCGCGGGTGACAAGGTCACCGAGCAGATCACCGCCGAGGGCAAGCACGTCATCGTGATCGGTGGCGGCGACACCGGAGCCGACTGCATCGGCACAGCACACCGTCAGGGCGCCCTCAGCGTCACCAACCTGGCGATCGGCATGCAGCCCGGAACCGAGCGTCCCGCGCACCAGCCGTGGCCGATGATGCCGACGATCTTCGAGGTCTCCTCCGCTCATGAAGAGGGCGGCGAGCGGGTCTTCCTCGCCTCGACGGTCGAGTTCCTGTCGAACGACGTCGGCGAGGTCCGCGCGCTGCGCGTGGCCGAGACCGAGTACGTCGACGGCCGTCGCGTGCCCAAGAGCGGCACCGAGCGCGAGATCCCCGCCGACCTCGTGCTCATCGCGATGGGCTTCACGGGTCCCGAGCAGGACGGCTTCACCGACGACACGCTGCCGCAGGTCACCGATCGCGGTGCCTTCCGCCGCGACGACAGCTATGAGTCGACGGTTCCCGGCGTGTTCGTCGCGGGCGACGCCGGTCGTGGCCAGTCGCTCATCGTGTGGGCGATCGCCGAGGGCCGTGCGGCCGCGGCGAACGTCGATCGCTTCCTCATGGGCGAGACCGTGCTCCCGGAGCCGGTGCGCCCGCATGAAGTCGCGATCGCCCTCTAGCCCGCGTAGGCTGAGCGCGGCACCGTCGCCTGATTTCCATCCCCCACTTCTACCCTGGAGAATCCGTTGAGACGCGCGAAAATCGTCGCCACCCTGGGCCCTGCTACATCCACCTACGAGACCGTGCGCGCGCTGATCGACGCCGGTGTGGACGTCGCACGCCTCAACCTCAGCCACGGCGACTACTCCGTGCACGAGAACAACTACGCGAACGTGCGCCGCGCCGCTGACGATGCGGGCCGTGCGGTCGCGATCCTCGTCGACCTCCAGGGCCCGAAGATCCGTCTCGGCAAGTTCGAGGGCGGACCCTACGAACTCGCCAAGGGCGACATCTTCAAGATCACGACCGAAGACATCATCGGCAACAAGGACATCTCGGGCACCACGTTCAAGGGTCTGCCGCAGGATGTCTCGCCCGGTGACTTCCTCCTGATCGACGACGGCAAGGTGCGCGTGGAGGTCGTCGAGACCGACGGCGTCACCGTCACGACCCGCGTCGTCGTCGCCGGCGCGGTCTCGAACAACAAGGGCATCAATCTTCCCGGCGTCGCCGTGAACGTCCCCGCGCTGAGCGAGAAGGACGAGGAGGACCTCCGCTGGGGCCTGCGCATCGGCGCCGACCTCATCGCGCTGTCGTTCGTGCGCAACGCGGAGGACGTCACCCGCGTGCACGAGATCATGGCCGAGGAGGGCGTGCGCGTCCCCGTGATCGCCAAGGTCGAGAAGCCCCAGGCGGTCGATGCGCTCGAGGGTATCGTCGACGCGTTCGACGCGATCATGGTCGCCCGTGGCGACCTGGGCGTCGAGCTGCCGCTGGAGGCCGTCCCGATCGTGCAGAAGCGTGCGGTGGAGCTGGCGCGCCGCATGGCGAAGCCCGTCATCGTGGCCACTCAGATGCTCGAGTCCATGATCAACAGCCCGGTGCCGACCCGCGCCGAGACGTCGGACGTCGCGAACGCCGTGCTCGACGGCGCCGACGCCGTGATGCTGTCGGGCGAGACCAGCGTCGGCGACTATCCGGTCGTCGTCGTCGAGACCATGGCCCGCATCATCGAGTCCACCGAGGAGCACGGACTCGAGCGCATCGCGAAGCTGACGACGAAGCCGCGCACGCAGGGTGGAGCGATCACCCTCGCCGCCCTCGAGGTCGCGGAGTTCGTCGAGGCGAAGTTCCTCTGCGTGTTCACCCAGTCCGGTGATTCCGCACGCCGCCTGTCGCGCCTGCGCTCGCGCATCCCGATGCTGGCGTTCACGCCCGAGCCCGACATCCGTCGCCGCATGGCTCTCACCTGGGGCATCCAGTCGAGCCTCGTCGACATGGTGCAGCACACCGACCTGATGTATCTGCAGGTCGACGACTATCTGCTGAAGAACGGTCTCGCCGCCGAGGGCGACAAGGTCGTCGTGATCTCCGGATCCCCTCCCGGCATCGTCGGCTCCACCAACGACATCCGCGTCCACAAGGTCGGGGATGCCGTGAACGGTGCTGCGCCGATCTATCAGAAGGCCTCGGTCTGACCTGATCAGCCCGTCACGAAGGGGAAGGAGCGCACGCTCCTTCCCCTTCGTCGTGCACGGTGTCAGCGCCAGGAGGCGCCGCAGGTCGTCGCGGGTGGACGCCCGGCGGTCACGTCGGCGAGCCAGACGAGCATGTCCGGGAGCGCGGCGTACGCGGCGAGCCCATGGTTCACGCCGCGATAGCGATGGAAGTCGACGTCAGCGCCCTGTGAGCAGAGCAGGGCGACGTAGTCCTCCGTCGCCGCCGGTCGCACGAGCTCGTCGGCGAGGCCCTGCCCGACGAAGATCGGCACGTCGATGGGGGAGGAGCCTGCGCTGTTCTCGCTCAGCAGGGTCTTCCACGGCTCGGTGGTCGCCGGGTCGCTCGTGACGTAGCCCCCGACGAGCGGATCTGCGATCTCGTGGATCTCGGAGACTTCGGAGAGCAGGCACATCGACGCCATCGTCGGTGTCGCCGACGCTCCCGCCGTCGTGAGGATCGACGACAGCGCTCCGTCGGGGTAGTCGGCGCCATAGGCGGTCTCGTAGGCGGGTATCGCGTACGACGCGATCGTCACACCCGAGACGTCGATGATGTCGTCGCTCATGAGCTGGGTGAGGTCGGCGGCCGGAGCCGCGACCGCGACCCCGTGCAGGGTGAGGTCGGGGGCGTACGACGCCGCGCGCTCGGCCGCGAAGAGCACGGCCTGCCCACCCTGCGAATGCCCCCAGAGGACGACATCCGTGCCGATGCCCGTCGCTCGGATGCTGTGCGCGGCGCGTACGGCATCGAGGACGCTGTTGGACTCCGGTACCCCGAGCAGGTACGAGGAGTCGCCGGGGACGCCGAGCCCCGGATAGTCCGGTGCGACCACCGCGTATCCGGCGAGCAGGAACTCGTGCACACCTTCCATGAGCTGGAACGGGTCTACCCCCAGCGACGGTGCACATCGTGTCGCCGCCCCCGTCGTGGGGTGCCCCGAGGCGATGCTCACGCGCCCCGTGTCCGGCGCGGGAACATCCGGCACGATCACGACGGCGGAGGCGGCGACGTCCTTCCCCGCGAGGTCCCGTGTGTGATAGATCACGCGCCAGGCGGTCGACCCGAGCGGAGCGCTGTCGATCTCCTCGGAGCGGATCACGGCACCGGGATCCCCGGCGGGCAGGGGCTCCGGTACGCGATAGAACCCGGCATCCGAGACGAGATCCGCCTCGCCCTCGACGTGCCGACGGATCGCGTCCGCGGCGAAGACGCCGGCGGCGACGACGATCACCGCCAGGATGCCGAGGAACACGCGGCGGCGGTGGCGGGTGCGGCTCCAGATGTCGGCGGCGGGACGGGCATGCATGATGACTGTCTAGCGCAGGATCGCCGGGGTGAACAGCGCCGGTCTCATCGCACGACGCGATAGCGCAGCTGCACGTTCGGCGATCCGTCGAACGTGCGCGCCTCCTGCAGCGCGAGCGATGCGGGCGTCGTGTGGAGCGGGACGCCGGAGCCGAGAGTCGTGGGGCTGACCATCACGTGGAGATCGTCCAACAGCCCGGCGGCGAGCAGTGCGTCGCGCAGCACACCGCTCGCGAAGAGCAGGATGCTCCCGTCGCCGTCTGCGCGAGCCGCGCGCAGCCACTCGAGGGCGTCGTCGCGGGCGATTCGTGTCGTCGTCGACGCCCAGGCGTTGTCGGGTGCGATGTCGCCGCTGTCGCTCACGACGACCTTGGCCACGGCGTTGAACGCCCGGCTGATGGCACGGTTGGTGTCGTCGAGGGCGCGTCCCTCCGGCGAGTCGGGGTCGGCGGGGGTCGGCGCGTCGGCGATGAACGGCCAGGACGCGCTGAAGCCGTCGAAGGAGGTGCGACCGAGCATCACCACGTCCGCGCCCTCGATGTCCTCGAGGTTCATGCGATCGAAGGCCTCGTCCATGTGCAGCACGAGCGGGTTCCCGACGGCGTCCGCGACGAACCGGTCGAGTGAGGCGATGGTGTTGGCGATGACCTGACGCATGGTGTCCTCCTGGTGTGCGGGACCCCGTGGATGGGGCCCTCACCTGATGAGAGACGTCCTCTCGCGCGGATTCATCGGTCGACCGTGAATCCGCCAGGAATCGGCCATCGGGCGACGAGATCCGGATCGATGAACGTGGCGATCCAGCGGACGGCTCCGGCGTCGATGTGCAGCACCATGATCGCACCGCGGCGCCAGGATCCCTCGTGGAGCTGATGGCCGAGCAGCGCCGGATGGCCGTTCACGTCGTCGATCCACGACACACGCCAGGGCGTCGCGAGCACGCGGTGCCGGAGGAAGGATGCGACGTCGCTCACCCCGTCGAACCATGCCGGCAGCGGCGGCATGGTGAACCGGACGTCGTCGGCGAGAAGAGCGACGACTGCGTCGACGTCGGCCTCGGCGAACGCCCGGGCGAACTCGGCGGCGACGGCACGATCGGCGTCGGACGGCCCCGAGGCCGGGGAACGCGAAGGACCCTTCAGGGTCGATCGGGCGCGTTGGAGCGCACTGTCGACCGCAGGCCGGGATGTGTCGAGCAGCGCCGCGATCTCGACGGACGAGAAAGACAGTGCATCCTTGAGAACAACTGCGGCGCGCTGCAGGGGAGGGAGCCGCTGCAGCGCGGCGAGCCAGGCGAGTTCGATGTGCTCGCGTCGGAGCGAGAGGTCCGCCGGTGTCGGGAGCGGGTCGATCCAGAGACGGTCCACGGGATCGGCGAGCTCCGCGCCCGGATCGGCCGCCGTCGCCGCTTCCCAGGAGAGCAGTCGCGGTCCGGCTCGTTCGGCGGCGCGGAGCGCCGCGCGTGTCGTCGTCGTGTACAGCCATGCGCGGAGCGCCGAGCGCGCGCGCAGTCCGCCGAGTCCGCGCCAGGCGGCGAGCATCGCGTCCTGCACGGCGTCCTCGGCGTCCGCACGGCTCCCGAGCACTCGGTAGGCGTGGATGATCAACTCCGAGCGATGCGGGGCGACGAGCCGATCGAACGCCGCGCCGTCGCCGTCCTGCGCCGCTGCGAGGTCATCCATGCGTCCGATCATGCCGCACGTCGCGCCTCTGCGGAGGGTGGACGAACTGTGGTGCCGGCGGTGGGACTCGAACCCACACGCCCTTTCGGACAGAGCATTTTGAGTGCTCCGCGTCTGCCATTCCGCCACGCCGGCTTGTGTGTCGCGTCTACGACTGTAGCGCAGCCGCCGTGCACGGATGTGCGCGTCGAGCCGCCTTCACGGACGCGCGGGGCACTCTCTATTAGGATGGAGGGGTGACAGAGGAAGAACTGGCTGAGCAGCCCACGGCATCCGCACCCCGACGCGTCGTCGTCGCCGAGGACGAGTCGCTGATCCGTCTCGACATCGTCGAGATCCTGCGCGACAACGGCTTCGATGTCGTCGGCGAGGCGGGAGACGGCGAGACGGCTGTGGCCCTCGCCACCGAACTGCGGCCCGACCTGGTCATCATGGATGTCAAGATGCCGCAGCTCGACGGCATCAGCGCGGCCGAGAAGCTGCACAAGGGCAACATCGCGCCGGTGGTGCTCCTCACCGCTTTCAGCCAGAAGGAGCTCGTCGAGCGCGCGAGCGAGGCCGGCGCGCTGGCCTACGTCGTCAAGCCCTTCACGCCGAACGATCTGCTTCCTGCCATCGAGATCGCCCTCGCGCGGCACGAGCAGATCATCACGCTCGAGGCCGAGGTCGCCGACATGGTCGAGCGCTTCGAGACCCGCAAGCTGGTCGATCGGGCGAAGGGCCTCCTCAACGAGAAGATGGGCCTCTCCGAGCCCGAGGCGTTCCGCTGGATCCAGAAGGCGTCCATGGACCGTCGCCTGACGATGCAGGACGTCGCCAAGGCGATCATCGAACAGCTCGCGCCCAAGAAGTAGTCGCGCGCATCCGCCGGACGAGGAGCAGGTGCTGCGACTCGGGATGGCGAGAACGCGGCTCAGGCCGGGAGATCCTTGATCATGTTCGTGATACGGATCGTCGAGCAGCGGCGACCCTGATCGTCGGAGACGACGATCTCGTGCACCGTGACGCTCCGGCCGAGATGCACGGGTGTGCACACTCCCGTCACCAGGCCCGAGGTCGCCGATCGCGTATGGGTCGCGTTGATGTCGACCCCGACCGCGAGCCGTCCCGGTCCCGCGTGCAGGTTGGCCGCCATCGACCCGAGAGACTCGCCGAGCACCACGTACGCGCCGCCGTGCATCAGACCGACCGGCTGGGTGTTGCCCTCGACCGGCATGGTCGCGACGCACCGCTCCGTGGCGAACTCGAGGAACTCCATGCCCATCTTCTCGGCCAGGGCGCCCATGCCGCGCGCTGTCGCCCAGTCGAGTCCGGTGCCGGACGCGGTCTCGCTCATGACTCCTCCTCAGCGGGTGTCCGTGGTCCTCGTTAGGCTGACAGGGTGACGGACTCCGCAAAGCCTACCCTCATGGTCGTCGACGGCCATTCGCTCGCCTATCGCGCCTTCTTCGCGCTGCCGGTCGACAACTTCACGACCAAGGACAACCAGCACACGAACGCCATCTACGGCTTCCTGTCCATGCTGGTCAACCTCATCAAGGCCGAGCAGCCGACGCACCTCGCGATCGCGTTCGACACCTCGCGGCATTCCTTCCGCACCGATGAGTACCCCGAGTACAAGGCCACCAGGTCCGAGACCCCCCAGGAGTTCCGCGGACAGATCCCGCTCCTTCAGGACTGCCTCGAGGCGATGTCGATCCGGGTGCTCACGAAGGAGGGCATCGAAGCCGATGACATCCTCGCGACCCTGTCGACCCAGGGAGCGGAGCAAGGCTACGACGTGCTGGTCGTGTCGGGAGACCGTGACACGATCCAGCTCGTCAACGACGACATCACCCTGCTGTACCCGAACGTGCAGGGCGTCTCCCAGCTCAAGCGCTACGACCCGGCCACCGTGCAGGAGCGGTACGGCGTGCGCCCCGAGCAGTACCCCGACATCGCGGCCCTCGTCGGCGAGACCAGCGACAACCTGCCCGGTGTGCCGAAGGTCGGCGAGAAGACGGCGGTGAAGTGGCTCACGCAGTTCGGCTCGCTCGACGAGCTGCTCACGCGCGCCGACGAGATCAAGGGCGTCGTCGGGGGCAACCTCCGCGACCACATCGACGACGTCCGGCGCAATCGCAAGCTCAACCGTCTGCTGCGCGACGTCGAGCTGCCGGTGTCGCCCGACGATCTCGCGGTGGCGCCGATCGACGCGCAGGCGGTGCGCGACATCTTCGCCCGCCTCGAGTTCCGCACGCTGCTCCCGAGGGTGTTCGACGCCGTCGGTGCCGGCGAGGTCGCCGACGATCCGGCCGCTGTCGTCGAGCTGCCGACCCCCGAACAGGTCGACGCCGCAGCTTTCGTCGCCTGGGCCGACGCCCGAGACGAGGTCGCGCTGCGCGTCGTCACGCAGAACGGCGTCCCGGTGCGGGTCGGCGCGGCCACCGTCGACGCCCTTCGCGAGTTCGACTGGAACGACGGCGTGATCGACATCGTGCGACCGTGGCTGGAGTCCGACCGCGCGAAAGTGCTGCACGACGCGAAGCCGCAGGTGAAGGCGCTGCTGCGGCAGGGCATCCGCCTCGACGGGCTCGCCTACGACACGAGCCTGGCGGGCTGGCTGCTGCGTCCGAGCTTCCCCGACAAGACCCTCGCCGATCTGGTCGAGCGGTACCTGGGGGAGAAGCTCCCCGAAGCAGACCCCTCCCAACTGGTGCCCGAGACCGAAGGCGCCACACCCTCTCAGGAGGCCTGGTTCGCCCTGCGGGTCGCGCAGTCGCTGCGCGAGGACATCCCCGAGTCCGTGGGCACGGTGCTCACGGACATCGAGCTCCCCACTCTCCTCACGCTCGCCGACATGGAGGTCGCCGGGGTGGCGGTCTCTCACGACGTGCTCTCGACCTTCTCCGGTGAGCTCGCCTCACGCGCCGAAGGGCTCGCGCAGGAGGCGTTCTCCGTGGTCGGACGTGAGTTCAATCTCGGATCGCCCAAGCAACTGCAGGAGGTGCTCTTCGACGACCTCCAGCTGCCCAAGACACGGAAGACCAAGACGGGGTACTCGACCGACGCGGCGGTTCTCGCCGACCTCCAGGAGTCGAACCCGCATCCGTTCCTCGGGCTGCTGCTGCAGCACCGCGAGGCCACCAAGCTGCGACAGATCATCGAGTCCCTCGACACCGCGATCGGCGCTGACCACCGCATCCACACCACGTACGTGCAGACGGGGAGCCAGACAGGACGACTGTCGAGCACCGACCCGAACCTGCAGAACATCCCGGTGCGCACCGAGGAGTCTCGGCGCATCCGCAGCGCGTTCCAGGTCGGCGACGAGTACGAGGCGCTCCTCACCGCCGACTACTCGCAGATCGAGATGCGCATCATGGCCCATCTCTCGGGCGATGAGGGGCTGGTCGAGGCGTTCAACAGCGGCGAAGACCTGCACCGCTTCGTCGGTGCGCGCGTGTTCGGCGTCGATCCCGCCGATGTGACCGCCGCGATGCGCACGAAGGTCAAGGCCATGTCGTACGGTCTCGTCTACGGACTGTCGGCCTTCGGCCTCTCCAAGCAGCTGCGCATCGAGCAGTCCGAGGCCAAGCAGCTGATGGTCGAGTACTTCGCACGCTTCGGCGCCGTGCGCGACTATCTGCGTGCCTCCGTGCTCCAGGCGAAGGAAGACGGCTACACCGAGACGATCTTCGGCCGGCGTCGGCCGTTCCCCGACCTGGCCTCGCCGAACCGTGTGCTGCGCGAGAACGCCGAACGTGCCGCCCTCAACGCGCCGATCCAGGGCAGTGCGGCCGACATCATGAAGATCGCGCTCTTCCACATCCACGGCGATCTCCGCTCCGAGGGTCTCGCGTCTCGGGTGCTCCTGCAGATCCACGACGAACTCGTCGTCGAGGTGGCGCCGGGGGAGTGGGACGCTGCGGAGCGCATCGTCCGGACTCGCATGGGCGACGCGGCGTCGCTGTCGGTTCCTCTCGACGTGCAGGTCGGGCGCGGGCAGGACTGGAACGAAGCCGCGCACTGACCGTCACGGAGCGGCACCGGCGTCGTCGGTGCCGCTCCGGCGCATGCGCGTCGAGCGCGCGAGGCGCGCGGTGATCGAGGGCACGCCGAGATCCACCTTCCGCCCGGGCGCTCCCGGGCTACGCTGAAGGGATGACCTCTTCGCCCCGAACCCCCTCCGCCATCGACAAGGTCGCCGACGACTGGGTGGACACCATCGCGGTCCTCGCACCGACGCTCGGCACGTACATCGGCCGCGACGAGGTCAACGACCGGTTCGGCGACCTGAGCCCCGAAGGACACGAGCAGATCGCGGACGCGACCAGGGCGACGCTGACCGCGCTGTCGGCGCTCGAGCCCGTCGACGCGATCGACGAGGTGACGAAGGCCGACCTCAGCGCCGAGCTCTCCCTCGATCTCGAGCTGCACGACGCCCGGTGGCACCTGCGGGACCTCAACGTCATCGCCTCGGCGGCTCAGGACGTGCGCTCGGCGTTCGACCTGATGCCCACGGCGACGGCTGACGACTGGTCGGTGATCGCCACACGTCTCGCGGCCGTGCCCGAGGCGCTGCGCGGCTACACCGAGACGCTGCGCGCCGGGATCGCCGAGGGCGTCACGCCCGCGCGTCGACAGGTCGTCGAGGTCGCCACGCAGATCGACCGCTACATCGCGGACGACGGCTTCTTCGCCGCCTTCGTGGCCCACGCGGCCCCGGAGGAGGGGAACCTGCCGGCATCCCTCGCCCGTACCCTCGACGAGAACTCCGCGGCGGCGCGCGTCGCCTACGGGGCTCTGCGTCGCTTCCTCGCGGAGGAGCTCGCACCGGCCGCGACCGAGGACGACGCGGTCGGCCGCGAACTCTACGCGCTCAACTCCCGCCGCTTCCTCGGCGCGACGATCGACCTCGACGAGACCTACGAGTGGGGACGCGAGGAGCTCGAGCGCATGGTCGCCGAGCAGACGGCGATCGCGAACGAGATCCTGCCCGGCGCGAGCGTCGAGGACGCGGTCGCGCACCTGGAGGCCGACGCCTCGCGCAAGCTCGTCGGCACCGACGCGCTCCAGCAGTGGATGCAGCAGACGAGCGACCGCGCAGTCGCCGAGCTCGGCGCCACGCACTTCGACATCCCCGAGGAGATCCGCACGCTCGAGTGCATGATCGCGCCGACGCAGGAAGGCGGGATCTACTACACCGGACCGACCGACGACTTCTCGCGCCCCGGTCGCATGTGGTGGTCGGTCCCCGAGGGCGTGACGGAGTTCGACACCTGGCGCGAACTCACCACCGTCTACCACGAGGGCGTTCCCGGGCATCACCTGCAGATCGCGCAGGCCGTGTACAACCGTGCCGAACTCAACTCATGGCGCCGTCTGCTCGCCGGCACGTCCGGACACGCCGAGGGCTGGGCTCTCTACGCCGAGCGACTGATGCAGCAGCTCGGCTATCTCGACGACCCCGCCGATCGCCTCGGGATGCTGGACGGACAGCGGATGCGCGCAGCCCGCGTCGTCCTCGACATCGGTGTGCATCTCGGAAAGCCGCGTCTCGACGGCACCGGGGTCTGGGACGCCGAGTATGCGCTCGACTTCATGCGACGCAACGTCAACATGTCGGATCAGTTCGTGCAGTTCGAGGTGAACCGCTACCTCGGATGGCCCGGGCAGGCGCCGTCGTACAAGGTCGGTCAGCGCATCTGGGAGCAGGTCCGTGACGCCTACCAGGCGGAACGCGGAGACGGTTTCGACATCAAGGAGTTCCACAAGCGTGCGCTCGACATGGGCGGAGTGGGGCTGGACACGCTCCGTTCCGCGCTGCTCGCCCGCTGACGGGAATGCTCCCTGCCCTGCCACTGTTCATGCATCTGAATAGGAAGGGCTGACATGGACATCGAGTTCGGGCTGGACACATTCGGCGACATCACCAAGGGCGCCGACGGCGAGCTCCTCACGGGAGCCGAGACCATCCGCAACGTGGTCGAGCAGGCAGTGCTCGCCGACCGTGTGGGCGTCGAGTTCTTCGGCGTGGGGGAGCACCACCGCTCGGAGTTCGCCGTCTCCTCGCCCGAGATGGTGCTCGCGACGATCGCCGGGCGTACCGACCGCATCCGCTTGGGAACGGCCGTCACCGTGCTCTCGTCCGACGATCCGGTGCGCGTCTTCGAGCGTTTCGCGACGCTCGATGCGGTCTCCGACGGTCGCGCCGAGGTCGTTCTCGGGCGCGGCTCGTTCATCGAGTCGTTCCCGCTGTTCGGCTACGACCTTCGCGACTACGAGGCTCTGTTCGAGCAGAAGCTCGAGCTGTTCGTCGAGCTCCTCAAGGAGAAGCCGGTGACGTGGTCGGGCACGATGCGGGCCTCCCTCGAGAACGCGGATGTGTTCCCGAAGACGGCGAACGGACTGCGCACCTGGGTGGGCGTCGGCGGAAGCCCCGAGTCGGTCGTGCGCGTCGCACGGCACGGCCTCGGGCTGATGCTCGCGATCATCGGCGGACCGGCCGACCGGTTCCGGCCGTTCGTCGACCTGTATCACCGTTCGGTCGCGGCCTACGGCACGACGTCGCATCCGATCTCGGTGCACTCGCCCGGCCACATCGCCGCGACGGATGAGGAGGCGTGGGAGACCGCGTACGCCGGGTTCGAGGCGATGAACAACACGATCGGCCGTGAGCGAGGCTGGCCTCCCTACAGCCGCGCGCGCTTCCAGAACGATGTCGGCCCCGCCGGAGCGCTGTACGTCGGCTCGCCCGACCGCGTCGCGACGAAGATCGCCGACACCGTGCGCACGCTCGGCCTCGGACGCTTCGATCTCAAGTACGCCACCGGAACCCAGTCGCACGAGTCGATGATGTCGAGCATCGAGCTGTACGGCTCCGAGGTCATCCCGCGCGTGCGACGCCTCCTCGCCGACGACTGACGACACGCGACGCGCTCGGCAGGACGGGCCCACCCTACGATGGAGGGATGGCACAACCCGTCCTGCCGAGCCGTGAGTCGCTCGCCGGTCGTCTCGACGATCTGCCGTTCACACGTCGTCACCTGAAGATCCTCACCGGATCCGGCATCGGGTGGGCTCTCGACGCGATGGACGTGGGTCTGATCTCCTTCATCCTCGCGGCCCTCACTCTGCAGTGGGATCTCTCGAAGACGGATGCCGGGTGGATCGCCTCGATCGGATTCATCGGCATGGCGCTCGGCGCCACGCTGGGCGGGCTGCTCGCCGACCGTCTCGGCCGACGCCAGGTGTTCGCGCTCACTCTGCTGGTGTACGGCATCGCGACCGGAGCGAGCGCGCTCGTGGGCGGCCTCGCCGCCCTGCTCGTGCTCCGCTTCCTCGTCGGGCTGGGGCTCGGGGCCGAGCTGCCGGTCGCGTCGACGTACGTGAGCGAGTTCGCTCCCGCACGCATCCGCGGCAGGCTGATCGTGCTGCTGGAGGCGTTCTGGGCCGTCGGGTGGACGGCGGCCGCCGTCATCGGCTACCTGGTGATCCCGGCGTCGGAGAACGGATGGCGGTGGGCGTTCGCGATCGGCGCGGTCCCCGCGGTCTACGCGCTCATCGTGCGCTGGGGTCTGCCGGAGTCGCCGCGCTGGTTGGCATCGCGCGGCCGGATCGCGGAGGCGGACCGCATCGTCTCCGCGTTCGAGGTGGATGCCCGCGTGGAGCGGTCGCCGTCGATCCGGCGCGAGCCCGAACCGCGTGTCCTTGCACGCACGAACAGCGCCCGTGTCGGTGCGCTGTGGAGCGGCGAGTTCCGTGTGCGCACGCTGTGCCTCTGGATCGTCTGGCTGGGCGTCAACTTCTCTTATTACGGCGCCTTCATCTGGATCCCCAGCATCCTCGTCGACGCCGGTTTCGACCTCGTGCGCTCGTTCGGATTCACCCTGATCATCACTCTGGCGCAGTTGCCGGGGTACGCCGTGGCCGCGTGGCTCATCGAGGTGTGGGGGCGTCGGGTGACGCTGTCGGTGTTCCTCCTCGGGTCGGCCGTGGCCGCGGTGTTCTTCGGCACCGCGACGAGCGAGTTCGCGATCATCGCGTCAGGCATGGCTCTCTCGTTCTTCAACCTCGGCGCGTGGGGAGCGCTGTACGCGGTCACGCCCGAGCTCTATCCGACGTCACTGCGCGGCACGGGCGCCGGGTGGGCGGCGGGCATCGGCCGGATCGCGTCCATCGTGGCGCCGCTGACGGTTCCGGTGCTGCTCGGTGCCGGGGGTGCGCCTCTGCTCTTCGCGGTGTTCGGCGCGTGCTTCATCGTGGCTGCCGCAGCGGCCTGGGGGCTGGTGGATCGGCGCGGGATGGCACTCGACGATCGCTGAGCAGCGCCCGCGCTCCAGCAGTACTCCAATATGCTGGAGTGATGGCAGAGGTGCGTTATGTGGCCATCGGCGACTCCTTCACGGAGGGCGTCGGCGACGTCCTCCCGGACGGACGTGAGCGCGGATGGGCGGATCTCGTCGCCCAGGGGTGGGCCACGGCATCCGGGCATGCGATCTCCTATGCGAACCTCGCGATCCGCGGCAAGCTCGCTTGGCCGATCGTCGAGCAGCAGCTCGAACCCGCGCTCGCCCTGCGCCCGACTCATCTGTCGTTCAACGGCGGCGGCAACGACATGCTCCGCCCGCGAACGGATCCCGAGCACATCGCCGACGCGTTCAGCCGCGTGCTGCGACGCTGCGACGAGGAAGGCGTGACGCTGATCCTGCTGTCGGGCGCGAATCCCAGCGGACAACTGCCGATGGGGTCGCTCGTGCAGAAGCGCGGCGACCAGCTCTCCGAGGCGGTGCTGCGACGTGTGGCGGATCGTCCGGATGTCGTGCGTGCGCTCAACTGGCCCGATCGCGAGCTCGCGCGCTCACCGTACTGGTCGGAGGACCGGCTGCACATGAACGCCGCCGGTCACCACCGGGTCGCAGCCCGGGTGCTCCATGCCCTCGGCCTCGAGCCCGATCCGACGTGGTGGTCGCCGACCGCGGCGACCGCGGCGGGCCCTGCCGGCATCGCGTACTACCGCGAGTTCGTCGGTCCGTGGGTGCGGCGTCGCGTGACCCGCACCTCGTCGGGCGACGGCCGCATCGCGAAGTACGCGGACTGGGTGGAGCGGACTCCTCAGGCGTGAGCGACCTCGAGATGCGCCGACTGCCCGGCGGAGAGGTCACGCTGCACGATGCACGCCTGTCTGCACAGCGCACGGTGCAGCTCGAACCGTTCGAGATCGGTGTGTTCCCGGTCACGGAGGAGCAGCTCGCGGAGGTGCTCCCGATACCGTCGCGGCACCCTCGTCGACCGGCGCGCGATCTGAGCTGGCTGCGGGCGGTGCGCTTCTGCAACGCCGCCTCGGAATGGGAAGGACTCGATTCTGCGTATCGCGTCGACGGCGACGAGGTGACGTGGGATGCGACATCCGACGGGTATCGGCTTCCCACCGAGGCCGAGTGGGAGTACGCGTGCCGTGCCGGGTCGGTGGGGCCCCACTACGCACCGCTCGTCGACGCCGCGTGGACGAGCGCGGACGGCGTCACGTCGCCGCAGGACGTCGGTGGCAAGCTGCCGAATCTGCACGGGCTCTTCGACACGCTCGGAAACGTGTGGGAGTGGTGCTGGGACCTCCTGGATCCGGCGCGCTACGGCGACTACCGGGTGTTCCGGGGCGGAGGCTACGCCGATGATGCGTGGAACGTGCGTGCCGGCGTCCGTCGTGGCGGCGCGCCGCGGATGCATCACGACGACGTCGGAATGCGGGTGGCGCGGGGGTCGTTCGACGACCCCGACGACGCGCAGGGATGGTCGGCCTCCGTCGACCGGGAGCGTGCGGTGTGGGAGGGGCCGGTGCCGTTCGGGTGGACGCCGCTGCAGCGCGGATCCCGCTGACCTCGGACGTTTTGGAGCGCACAGCGGGGGAGTGGGAAGCTGAGAGGATGACCTCTCGCTTCTCTCTCATCGTCTCGCAGGGCCGCGTCGCCGACCGCACCGACGGCGCTCTCGTCGGCGCCCGCCTCGTGGGCGACGCCCTCGCGCGTCTGCTCGACACCGAGCCGCAGGTCATCGGCAGCCCGACCGGGTCTGTCACGGACGACTGGTCGGCCGCGCTCCCGGAGGCCGAGGCCACCTTGCACGGGCTCCGGGATGCTGTCGGCGCTGCCATCGACAGCGGCCTGACGCCCCTTCTCGCGACCAACACGTGCGCCGCGAGCCTCGGCACCCTCCCGACCGTCGCGCAGCGTCATCCCGATGCGGTCGTGCTCTGGATCGACGCTCACGGCGACTTCAACACTCCGCAGACCACCGATTCGGGGTATCTCGGCGGCATGGTGCTGGCCGCGGCATGCGGGCTCTGGGACAGCGGTCACGGTGCCGGCATCGACCCTCGTCGAGTGATCGTGGTGGGTGGGCGCGACATCGATCCGGCCGAAGCAGTGCTGCTGAGCGACGCAGGCGTCACCGTTCTCGCACCGGCCGAGAGTACGGCAGAGCGCGTGGCCGAGCTCGTCGCCGGACGTCCTGTCTGGATCCACGTCGACTGGGACGTGCTGGAACCGGGATACATCCCCGCGGCATACCGCGTGGCCGACGGCATGCTCCCGCATCAGATCGCCGCGATCTTCGCGGCGTTGCCCGCGGATGCGGTGAAGGGCGTCGAGTTCGCCGAGTTCGAGGCGGGCGACGCCGACGTTCCGGAACGCGTGAGCCTGGAGCTCGTCCTCGAGACGTTCCAGCACCTGGCACGGTGAACGGGGGAGAGGTGCCCCGCGCGCTCAGGCGCGTCGGTCGGGGTCCAGCCCCATCCGGATGCGGGTGCGCTTGCGCTCGATGAGGATGAAGGTCGTGCCCAGGAGCCACAGGGGCAGCGGCATCAGGAACGCGATGCGGAACGCCTCGAGCGAGTAGGTGTCCGGCGATCCGGCGCCCTGCAGGTCGAGCGCGAGACCGATCAGGAAGATCGCGATCAGGGCGGCGATGAACCCGCCGGCGTTCGTGACGCCCGTGGCCGTGCTCAGGCGATGCGAGGGGTTGTGCGTCCGGGCGTGGTCGAACGCGATCATGCTGGCGGGGCCGCCGGTCGCGAGCGCGACGGCGAGCACGTAGAGGAGCCAGGTCGGCGCGGGCTCGGGGAGCGCGATCACCGTGATCCACGCCACCATCTGCACGACGACGGCGGGGAGGACGAGCGCGAAGGATCGATGGTTCGGCAGTCGCCGCGAGAGGTCGCCGATCACCGGCCCGAGGGCCATGCCCGCCACGACGTAGACGGAGATGATGCCGGCGGCGTGCGCCGCGGTGAGACCCTGCGCGGCGGTGAGGAACGGCATCCCCCAGAGCAGGATGAACGCGGTGCCGGCGAACGGCGACGTGAAGTGCGACCAGAAGGCGAGTCGCGTGCCGGGATGCGCCCATGCGGCGCGGATGCCGACACCCGTGTCGATCGCCGACGTCACGACACGGATCACGCCCGTGTCCGTGTCGACCGAGACGTCGGCGCCGCGCTCGACCGGGTGGTTGCGGATGAGGAGCGCAACCAGGATCGTGAACAGCACCCCGAGACCGGCGATGCTGCCGAACGTCACCGTCCAGCTCGTGGAGTGCAGGAGCGCCGCGAGGGGGACCAGCGCGATGAGTTGGCCGCCCTGGCCGATGATGCCGGTGAACTGCACCATCAGTGGCCCACGCTGGGCCGGGAACCATGTCGCGACGAGCCGCAGGACGGCGGGGAAGATCGCGGCGTCGCCCGCGCCGAGCAGGATGCGGGCCACCAACGCGATGCCGATGCTGGGAGAGAACGCCATCGTGAGCTGACCGGCCGCCATGAGCAGCATCCCGACCGTCATGATCGGTCGGGATCCGTACCGATCGAGCAGTACCCCGATCGGGATCTGCATACCGCCGTACACAGCGAGCTGGACCACGGCGAACAGCGCGAGCGTCGAGGCATCGGCCTGGAAACGGTCGGCGGCCTCGACGCCGACCGCACCGAGGGAGGTGCGGTTCGTGATCGCGAGCACGTAGGCCGCGACGCCCACCGACCAGATGAGCCAGGCCCGCCACCCCGGAGCGGACACGGGGGAGTGGGAGATCTGACGCACCCCTCCACGCTACTCCTGCGCGCACGATCGACCTGCGCGCGCGTCCGTTCTCCGCGAGCGATGCTGGTGGATGTCGGATGCCCTGACTACCGTGGCTCCCATGACTCCCGCACCGAAGCACCACTCCCTCGACTACGTCGAACTCGTCGTCACCGACCTCGACGCCGCCCGCCGCTTCTACGGGGAGGCGTTCGGATGGACGTTCGTCGACTACGGCCCCGCCTACACGGGGATCGCCTCGCCCGACGGCGACGGCACCGAAGTCGGCGGCTTCCTGCTCTCTGACCAGGGACGCCCGCCTGGCGGACCGCTCGTGCTGCTGTACTCCGACGACCTCGATGCGACGCATCAGGCCATCACCGCGGCCGGCGGCGCCGTCGTGCAGGGTCCCTACGAGTTCCCCGGTGGTCGTCGCCTGCACTTCACGGATCCGAGTGGGAACGAACTGGGCGTGTGGTCGTCGCGATGAAGCCGCGGCGCACTGACACTTATATCTTGCGCTAAGTGTTGGTGACCTGCGATAGTTAGCCGCATGGATAGCAAAGACGATCTGAACGACGTCTTCCTCGCACTCGCGGACCCGACTCGTCGCGCCGTGATCCGCTCGCTCGGCAGCGGGCCCGCGAGCGTGGGGGAGTTGGCCCGCCCGTTCGACATGGCACTGCCGTCGTTCCTCAAGCACATCAGGGCCCTGGAGAAGAGTGGGTTGGTTCGCACGACGAAGAGCGGCCGTGTGCGCACCTGCGTGCTCGATCGTCAGCGGGTGTCGGTCGTGGGCGCGTGGCTCGCCGAGGAGCGCGCGCTGTGGGAAGGCCGGACCGATCGCCTCGTCGTGCACATCGCGACAGACGCTGCCGACGCCGTCGACGCTCCTGTCGTTTCGCTCATGCGAGAGGCCGTGCAATCGGGGGAGGAGCGCTCGTGAAGTCACCGAGCATCGACCCGCACCTGGACCTCACCATCGAGCGCATCATCCAGGCCCCGGCATCGCGCATCTGGCGCGCCTGGACCGAGCCTGAAGAACTCGCGCAGTGGTGGGTGCCCGCGCCGTCGCGCACCCGCGTCGACGCTCTGGACGTCGTCCCCGGCGGCGCGTTCGTGACCAGCATGAGCGAAGACGGCGAAGGGGAGTTCGTGCCGCACACCGACGGAATCTTCCTCGTGGTCGAGCCGCCTCGCCGCCTGGTCTTCACGAACGTGATCGATCGCTCCTGGCATCCTGCCGCTCCGACGCCGGTCGGGATGACCGCGGAGGTCCGCCTCGAGGATCATGAGGACGGCACCCGGTACCGCGCGATCGTTCGTCACGCTTCGCCGGCCGACCGGGACACGCATGACGCACTCGGCTTCCACGAGGGCTGGGGAGCGGTCACTGCCGCCCTCGCGGCGCTCGTGGAGGGAGAGGACCACGCACGTCGCCCTGACTGTGTCTGACATAATGTGCATTATCGGGCATATCGCATCGGAGTCCACCGCGCTCGGACTCGCTAGGCTCGCACCGTGAACGGTGATGCGGTGGAGATCGACTGGGAGGCGGCCAGGTCGGCCAATCAGGCGAACTGGGACGACCGCGTACCGATCCATCAGAATTCGTACGGCATCGACGCGTTCGCCGATTCGAACCATCTCAGCGACGTCGTGCGCGACGACCTGCCGGTGCTCATGCGGGCGCTCGGCGTGAGCACGCTCGACGGCGTCGACCTCGTGCACCTGCAGTGCCACATCGGCACGGACACGATCTCGCTGGCCCGCGCCGGAGCGACCGTGACGGGAGTCGATTTCTCCGCTCCGGCACTCGAAGCGGCGGCACGACTCGCGACCGACAGCAGCGTCGAGGCGACCTGGGTGCAGACCGACGTCCTCGATGCGCGGAGCGCCGTCACCGGAGACTTCGACGTGGTCTATACCAGCATCGGGGCGATCTGCTGGCTCTCCGACCTGAACCGATGGGCCGAGCAGGTGCGGGCGCTCCTTCGGCCCGGTGGAACGTTCTTCATCCGTGACGGTCATCCGGCGCTGTACGCTCTCGACGAAGACGCCTCCGGTCTCGTGACGCGCTATCCGTACTTCGGCGATGGACGCGCGCAGCAGTGGGACGACACGTCGACCTACGCGGGAGACGGGCAGGTCGCGCACGGGCGGACCTACGAATGGGCGCATCCTCTCTCCGAGATCCTCAGCGCGCTGCTGGAAGCCGGGTTGCGCATCACGCTCTTCGACGAAGGTCGGACGCTGCCTTGGCGGTTCAGCCCACGCATGGTCGAGGTGCCGGGTGGGTTCGCCTGGCCCGAGGCGGAGCGCGACCTGATCCCCTGCACCTATACGATCGTCGCCCGACGCGACTGAGCGGTTGACGCCGGGCTCAGCGCGCCCGCCGCGTGAGGCTGAGATGCGTGACGCCCTGCGGCGACGGTGTCGCCTCGATCGCGAAGCGGTCCTCGATGCCCTCGAGGCCGTCCCACAGTCGCTCACCACGGCCGAGCACGATCGGCACGATCACCAGGTGGAGTCGATCGATGAGGTCGGCGGCGAGGAACTGGCGTACGGTGTCGACTCCCCCGCCTATCCGGACGTCCTTCTCCCCCGCCAGCTCGCGCGCGCGCCGTAGCGCCTCGACAGGATCGGCATCCAGGAAATGGAACGTCGTCCCGCCGGCCATCTCGATCGGCGGACGCGCATGGTGCGTGAGAACGACCACGGGCGTGTGGAATGGCGGTTCGTCACCCCACCAGCCCTTCCACTCCTCGTCGGTCCACGGCCCGCGTTGAGGTCCGAACTTGTTCCGGCCCATGATCTCGACACCGATGCCGTCGTTCCACCGGCGCGCGAAGGCGTCATCGACACCGTCCGAACCCGGTCCATCGCCGGGGAGCCCCATCTGCCGGAATGTCCGCGTGCCGAACGCCCATGACATCAGACGCGTTCCGGCGTGGCCGAACGGCGCCTCGAGTGTCTGCCCCTCCCCTGCGCCGAACCCGTCGAGGGAGATCGTGAAGTTGTGAACCCGGACGAGAGGCATCGGTGCTCCTTCTTACGGTGTCGAGATCTACGCGCCGACGTACGCGGCGAGGTGCTCTCCGGTGAGGGTCGAACGCTGGGACACGAGATCGGAGGGGCTCCCCTCGAACACGACGCGTCCGCCGTCGTGGCCTGCACCCGGACCGATGTCGACGATCCAGTCGGCATGGGCCATCACGGCCTGGTGATGCTCGATCACGATGACCGTCTTCCCCGACTCGACGAGGCGGTCCAAGAGGCCCAGGATGTTCTGGACATCCGCCAGGTGAAGGCCCGTGGTGGGCTCGTCGAGCACGTACACGTCGCCCTTCTCCCCCATCTGGATCGCGAGCTTGATGCGCTGCCGCTCGCCGCCCGACAGCGTCGACAACGGCTGCCCGAGCGACAGGTATCCGAGCCCGACGTCGTCGAGGCGTCCGAGGATCGCCGTCGCCGCGGGGAGCTTCGCCTCGCCCTCGGAGAAGAACACACGGGCTTCGGAGACCGGGAGGTCGAGGACCTCGGTGATGTCCTTGCCGGCGAGCTTGTACTCCAGCACGGCCGCCTGGAAGCGCTTGCCGCCGCAGTCCTCGCACGGCGTCTCGATCGTGTCCATGAAGCCCAGCTCGGTGATGATCACACCGGCCCCCTTGCACGTGGGACACGCCCCCTCGGAGTTCGCGCTGAACAGAGCCGGCTTCACGCCGTTGGCCTTCGCGAACGCTTTGCGGATCGGCTCGAGCAGGCCGGTGTAGGTGGCGGGATTGCTGCGCCGCGACCCCTTGATCGCTCCCTGGTCGATCGCGACGACGCCTTCGCGCTTCGACACCGAGCCGTGGATCAACGAGCTCTTGCCCGATCCGGCCACACCGGTGACGACCGTGAGCACTCCGGTGGGGATGTCGACGTCGACGTCCTGCAGATTGTTCGCCTTCGCTCCGCGGATCTCGATCGCTCCCGTGCGCGCGCGGACCGTCGGCTTGAGCTCAGCGCGGTCGTCGAGGTGCGCACCGGTCTTGGTGCCGCTCGCCTTGAGCCCGTCGACCGAGCCCTCGAAGCAGATCTCCCCGCCGGCGCTGCCGGCGCCGGGCCCCAGATCGACCACGTGATCGCCGATCGCGATGGTCTCGGGCTTGTGCTCGACGACGAGCACCGTGTTGCCCTTGTCTCGCAGCCGCAACAGGAGGCTGTTCATGCGCTGGATGTCGTGCGGATGCAGGCCGATCGTCGGCTCGTCGAACACATAGGTGACGTCGGTGAGCGAGGAGCCGAGGTGACGGAGCATCTTGATGCGCTGTGCTTCACCGCCGGAGAGTGTACCGGAGGGCCGATCGAGGCTCAGGTAGCCCAATCCGAGCGTCACGAACGCGTCGAGGTTGGCGCTCAGCGCCTCGAGCAACGGCCCCGCGCCGGGCAGATCCAGGCCGCGCACCCACTCGGCCAGATCGGTGACCTGCATCCGGCACGCGTCGGCGATGCTGATGCCGTCGATCTTCGACGAACGCGCACCTTCCGTCAGACGCGACCCCTCGCATTCGGGGCAGACCGCGAAGGTCGCGACGCGCTCGACGAAAGCGCGGATGTGGGGCTGCAGCGCATCGAGGTCTTTCGACAGCATCGCCTTGGTGATCTTCGGGATGAGGCCCTCGTAGGTCATGTTGATGCCGGAGATCTTGACCTTGGTCACCTCCCCGTACAGGAACAGGTGACGCTGCTTCTCGGTGAATTCGGCGATGGGCTTGTCACCCGGATAGAAGCCGGACTGCGAGAAGCCCTTCACCATCCACCCGTCGGCCGTGTATCCGGGAACCATGATCGCCCCCTCGTCGAGCGACTTCGACTCGTCGACGATCTGCGCGAGATCGAGGTCGGAGACCGCTCCCCTGCCCTCGCAGCGGGGGCACATGCCGCCCAGGTAGATCGCATCCTTGACGATCTTCTTCTCGCCACCGGGGCCCGTCATCACCCCGCTCGCCTTCTGAGTGGGGATGTTGAACGAGAACGCGGTCGGGCCGCCGATATAGGGCTGCCCCAGCTTGCTGAACAGGATGCGCAGCATGGCGTTGGCGTCGGTCACGGTACCCACGGTCGACCGCGGGTTGGCCCCCAGGCGCTCCTGGTCGACGATGATCGCCGTCGTCAGGCCTTCGAGCACATCGACGTCGGGGCGCGGCACCGAGGGCATGAAGCCCTGCACGAACGCGCTGTACGTCTCGTCGATCATGCGCCGTGACTCGGCCGCGATCGTGTCGAACACGAGGGAGCTCTTGCCGGATCCCGAGACGCCCGTGAACACGGTGAGGCGGCGCTTCGGGATGTCGACGCTGACCTCCTTGAGGTTGTTCTCGCGCGCGCCCTGGACGCGGATCAGGTCGTGGCCGTCGGCGACGTGTGTCATCGGAGTCCTCGTGGTGTGGGCCGGTCAGCCGGCCTGGTTGATACGGAGCAGGTTACCCGCGGGATCGCGGAAGGCGCAGTCGCGGACGCCGTACGGCTGGTCCATCGGCTCCTGCACGACATCGGCGCCCTTCTCGACGAGCCGCTCGAACAGGGCGTCGAGGTCGTCGCTCGCGAGAGTGAGCGCCGTGTAGCTGCCCTTCGCGATGAGTTCGAGAATGGTCTGGCGCTCGGCTTCGGTGATGCCGGGGTCGGTCGCCGGCGGATGCAGGACGATCGAGGTCTCGGGTTGCCCTTCGGGCCCGACCGTGAGCCAACGGAGGCCGTCGTAGCCGACGTCGTTCCGCACCTCGAAGCCGAGGGCGTCACGGTAGAAGCCGAGCGCGGCCTCGGCGTCGGTGTGCGGGAGGAAGGCGTAGTGGATGCTGATGTTCATGGGTTCACGTTAGGTGGGCGTCGGTGCGCGGCGCTTCTTGATTCCTGATCGGTCTGATGACGTGCTTGGCCTGGAAGGTGGGGATGCCGTCGACGTTGGCGGCGCGTTCACGGTACACCCCGGGTGCGACACCCACCAGCTCGGTGAATCGCGTGGTGAACGTGCCCAACGACGAACAGCCGACTTCGCCGCACACCTCGGTCACCGAGAGGTCGCCGCGCCGCAGCAGTGCCATCGCGCGCTCGATGCGCCGGGTCATCAGATACGAGTACGGCGACTCGCCGTACGCGTCGCGGAAACGCCGGCTCAGGTGCCCCGCGGACATGTGCGCACCGCGCGCGAGCGCCTCGACGTCGAGCGGCTGCGCGTACTCCCGGTCGATCCGGTCGCGCACCTTGCGCATGATCACGAGCTCGCGGATGCGGGCTTCGGCGTCGGCGGTCACGGATCGATCCTGCCATGACGCCGCACGACGCCGTGTGACCGTGCGCGACGCCTCGCCGAACGCCTCCCCCGCTCGGGCGATGGGAGCGCTACCCTGTGTTCATCATCCCTCACAGGGATTTCTCAGAAAGGGTCCCCAACCATGTCTGATCCGCTCACCACACAGGCATCATCGCTCTTCAAGTCCATTCGCATCACCCTCGCGGTGTCGGGCGTGCTCGCTCTGATCGCGGGCATCGTCCTCCTCGTCTGGCCCGTGAAATCCGCCGTGATCGTCACCGGCATCTTCGCCGCGTACCTCGTCGTGGCCGGTCTCGTGTACATCGGGCTCGGCATCTTCTCCAGCAAGAAGGGCGGCTGGGCGCGCGTCGGCCATATCGCACTCGGCCTGCTGTACATCGTCGCCGGCATCATCGCGTTCGCGAACCTCGGGGTGGCCGCGGCGACCCTCGCGTTCGTCGTCGTCATCTTCATCGGCATCAGCTGGATCGTCGACGGCGTGGTCAGTCTCACGTTGCTCGGCAGTGACGGCTCGCGGGTGTGGACACTGCTCTACGCGCTGCTGAGCATCATCGCGGGCATCATCGTGCTGTTCTCGCCCCTGTACGCGGCTGCGGTGCTCTGGCTGTTCCTCGGCATCTCGCTCGTGGTTCTCGGGATCGTGCAGATCGTCCGAGCGATCACGATCGGCAGGGATGCGAAGACCGTCGCATCCGCGACGCAGCCCGATCCCGCGGTCTGACCGGCCCGATCCGCCGATACGAGAGGAGCCCCGTCCTGGTCGGACGGGGCTCCTCCTCTGTCTGCCTGCGATGTCTCAGCAGGGACGTGTCACTCGGCGGCGAAGCCGCTCACATCGCCCACGAGGCGGGTGTTGTCGGCCGGCACCGGATCGATCGCCGCGCGGGCGACCTCGGCGGCGAACTCCGACACGTTGTAGAGCTTGCCGGCAGACTCACGACGCTCCGCGATGGCACCGGGGTTCGCGCGCTCGAGCAGTGTCGCGGTGATCGTGCCTTCGATCATGTCGCCGGAGACGACAGTGAACCCGATGCCCTTCTCCGCGAGACCCGGGATGCGCTCGCGCAGTGCGTCCTCGCCCGCGCGCTTGGAGAGCGCGACCGGCTCGTACTCCGGCATGGTCGGCGTGGTGCGGATGAAGTGCGCCTGGTGACTCGTGACGAACACGACGCGCGAGCCCTCACCCAGGAGCGGCGTCGCCGCCTCGAGCACATTGATCTGCGCGTCGCGGTTGAGCGTCAGTGCGTAGTCCTCGGCCATGCCCGACTCCATGCCGCCGGAGGCGTTGAGCACGAGCACGTCGAGCCGGCCGTACTCGGCCTTCACGGCGTCGAGCATCTCTGCCACCGACGTCGGGTCGGTGAGATCCGCGCCGACAACGAGCGCCCGACGACCCAGCTCACGCAGCTGCGTCGCGAGCTTCTCGGCGCGCGGGGCCTTGTTGCGGTAGTTGATGACGACGTCTGCGCCGGCCTCGGCGAGGTAGCGCACGGTGTCGGCACCGATGCCGCGGGATGAGCCGGTGACGAGCGCCACCTTGCCGTCGAGAGAACCTGCGGGAAGAACGTCGGTCACGGTGACTCCTCAAGTGCGTCGAACGCCGTGATCGCACGGCGCTCCCAGACTACCAACCGGCCGACGGGAGGCCGTGAAGGCGCCACTCCTGCGTGATAGGTTGACCGCAAAGGGAGGCAGTATGAACGACTTCGCGACATTCGTCGAATTCATCGATCAGTGGGCGTGGGTCGGCTGGCTGGTCCTCATCGCCCTCTTCCTCGTGATCGAGATGCTCACTCTCGACTTCACCTTCCTCATGCTGAGTTTCGGCAGCGTCGTCGGTCTCGTGACCGATTTCATCGGAATTCCCGTATGGGTCCAGGTGCTGCTCGCCGCTGCCGCCGCGGCGCTGTTCATCCTCTTCCTGAGGCCGCCGCTCATCAAGAAGCTGCATCGAGGTGAGGACCCGACGAAGTCGAACGTCGACGCGCTCGTCGATCTCCGCGGCACCGCCCTCCAGGACATCACGCAGATCTCCGGACAGGTCAAGCTCAGCAACGGCGACACCTGGACCGCGCGCACGGCGACTCCCATGGCCATCCCCCAGGGCTCCCCCGTCGCGGTCACCGCCATCAACGGCGCGACCGCCACCGTCCGCCCCGTCAACGACTGACACCGAACGACTAGGAGAAGCACGTGAACGACACTTCGTTCATCCCCGCCGCGATCGGGTGGATCCTCGTCATCGCGATCATCATCTTCGCGGTGGTCACGCTGGCTCGATCCATCCGCATCATTCCGCAGGCCACGGCCGGGGTCGTCGAGCGCCTCGGGCGGTATCACAAGACGCTGACGCCGGGGCTCAACGTCCTGGTCCCGTTCATCGACCGTCTGCGCCCGCTGATCGACATGCGCGAGCAGGTCGTCTCGTTCCCGCCACAGCCGGTGATCACGGAGGACAACCTCGTCGTCTCCATCGACACGGTCGTCTACTTCCAGGTCACGGACGCCCGGGCGGCGACGTACGAGATCGCCAACTACCTCGGCGCCGTCGAGCAGCTGACCACCACCACTCTCCGCAACGTCGTCGGCGGTCTCAACCTCGAAGAGGCTCTGACCAGCCGCGACAACATCAACGGGCAGCTCCGCGTGGTGCTGGACGAGGCGACCGGCAAGTGGGGCATCCGCGTGGGACGCGTCGAGCTCAAGGCGATCGACCCGCCCGTCTCGATCCAGGACTCGATGGAGAAGCAGATGCGCGCCGAGCGCGACCGTCGCGCTGCGATCCTCACCGCCGAGGGGTCGAAGCAGTCGCAGATCCTCGAGGCCGAGGGACGCCGGCAGGCCGAGATCCTCCGGGCCGAGGGCGACAAGCAGGCCGCTGTGCTCCGCGCACAGGGCGAGGCCGAGGCGATCCAGAACGTGTTCAGCGCGATCCACCAGGGACAGCCCGACGACAAGCTGCTCGCGTACCAGTACCTGCAGATGCTGCCCAAGATCAGCGAGAGCGAGTCGAGCAAGCTCTGGATCATCCCGAGCGAGCTCACCGAGGCCCTCAAGGGCATCGGCAGTGCCTTCACGCCCAAGCCCGGGACGGGACCGACGAGCGCGCCCGGCGCGTGACCCACCCATTCTTCGAGAAGACCGGGCACCCGAGGATCTTCGCCCACCGCGGTCTCGTGACCGCGGCCGGTGAAGCCTCGGGAGTCTGGGAGAACTCCGCCGTGGCCTTCGCGGCCGCACACGCCGCCGGAGCCGAGTACATCGAGACCGACTGCCAGGTGACCGCAGACGGCGACGTCGTCCTGTTCCACGACGCCACGCTCACCCGCCTCACCGGTGACCCGCGTGCCGTGCGCGACGTCTCGACACGCGAGCTCTCGGCGCTCTTCGCCGATCACGGCGGCCTCCTGACCGTGGCGGACGCATTGGCCTCGTTCCCCACGTCGCGTTTCAACATCGACGTCAAGACGCGCGAGGCCGCCGAACCGCTGGGCCCGGTCCTCGTCGACCACGTCGACCGCGTGCTCGTCACCAGCTTCGCCGACGCGAACCGCCGAGCGACGATCGCCGCGGTTCTCCGGGCGGGCGCCGGCCTGCGCCCCGCGACGTCGGGCGGCAGCGGCACGATCGCCGCGGTACGGGCGCTCACCGCGCTGCGGGTCTCCCCCGCGCGTGCGCTTCGCGACATCGACGCCCTGCAGATCCCGGAACGGCATGGGGCGCTGAAGGTGCTGACTCCGGCGCTTCTGAAAGCCGCTCATGGACGCGGTGTCGAGGTGCACGTCTGGACCGTGAACGATCCCGCTGACATGCGTCGCCTGATCGACCTCGGCGTGGACGGTGTCGTGTCGGACCGCGCGGATCTCGCCGTCGAGACTCTGCACCGCTGATCAGGGACCGCCCGTCGACGGTGGCGCTGGGATTCCGCTGTGAATCGCGCCGAGAAGACGCGCGCGTGGATGAAGCCCACAGGCTGGGACGTTATACCTGACAGCGACGAGAGGACCACACAATGGCAGATCGCAGCCTACGCGGCATCCGACTCGGCGCCCAGAGCCTACAGAGCGAAGAGGGCGTCGTTTTCATGGAGCGCCGAGAGACCACCTACACCTGTGACGCGTGCGGCCACGTCACCAACCTGATGTTCGCGGCGGACGCCGAGCCGCCGCAGACCTGGGAATGCCGTTCGTGCGGCGCCGAGGCCCGACTGAACGTCGACGGCCAGGCCGTCACACTCGAGGCGACCGACGAGAAGGCCGCACGTACCCACTGGGACATGCTCATGGAGCGCCGCACCCGCGCTGAGCTCGAGGAACTGCTCGAAGAGCGTCTCGCTTTCATCCGTGCCCGCCGCGGCGCCGGCGAAGACCCGACGCGGGAGAAGATCGGCGCCTGATCAGCGCCGGCGGGCGCGCCACCACCCGATGACGAGCGCGCCCACTCCGCCCCACAGCAGGATCTGCTGAATCCAGGGGCCCAGGACCACACCCGCCGTGAGGCCGGATCGCAGCTCGACGTCCTCGAGCAGCGCTCCGGCCTCATCCGCGTCCAGGCTCGACACGGTCGAGCCGTCGTGCCGGATGATCTGACTCGTCCCGACGGTCGATACGTTCACGACGCTGCGGCCGGTCTCGATGGCGCGCATGCGCGCGAAGGCGAGTTGCTGCAGGTTCTCATCCGTGCCGCGGAAGTCAGCGTTGTTCGTCTGGAACACGAGCACCTCCGCGCCGTCGCGGACGCCCTGATCCACCACGTCGTCGTAGATCACGTCGAAGCAGATCGCGAGACCCACCTGCACGCCGTCGACGTCGATCACTGAGCTGTTCTCCCCCGGCGTGTACTCGCGCTGGATGAGGCCGATGAGGTCGGGCGCGAGAGCGTTGTAGAACGCCCGGTCGGGCACGTACTCGCCGAAGGGCACGGGGTGGCGCTTGTCGTGGATCGCCTCCGCTGCCCCATCACGCCACAGCATCGACGTGTTGTAGTACCGATCGTTGCGGCCTGTCGCGGCGTTCGCGAGCAGCGGGGCGTCGACGCGAGTGCTGATCAGACTCAGGCGACGGGCCAGATCAGGCGTCTGGAACGGGTCGTAGTCGAGCGAACCCTCCGGCCACACCAGCAGGTCTAGGTCCTCGCCGTACAGCGGTTCGGTCGCCTCGGTCTGTGCGTCCACGACCGAGAAGGGGGTCCGCTCGTCGAAGTACCCCGTAGGCCCGTTGCCCTGCACGGCACCGATCCGCATGGTCCCCGTCGCCGTCGTCGGGAAGAGCGGCGTCAGGAACAGGACCAGCACCAGCGCCGCCGGCACGGCCGGGCTCATTCGGGGAAGACCGCGGCGCAGGCGCACCATCTCGATCACCACGGCGACGAGAAACACCATGACGAAGCCCAGACCGGACACACCGAGCCAGGAGGCCAGAGGGGCCAGAGGGCTCTGGTCCTGTGTCATTCCGAGACGTGCCCAGGGGAACCCGCCGTACGGCCACGAGCCGATGAACAGTTCGCGGCCGATCCAGAGTGCGGCGACGACGGCGGGCAGCACGACGATCCGGGCCCAGTCACCCGGCAGCGCGCGCGGGATCCATCGGTAGGCGAGCGTGATGAGCACCAGGGCCAACGCGGTGAGAACGCCCTCGACGACGGCGAGAGCGAGCCACGGGACAGGTCCGAGGTAGCGGGAGGTCCACGACACCAGCATGGCGAAGAACAGGATGCCGAAGACCGCACCGACGAGCAGGGCTGAGCCCGCACGCCGACCGATCAGAGCGATCAGCAGCAGAGCGGTCGCCGGGAAGGCGAGCACCCAGACCGCGGCGTCCGGATAGGAGAGGTCCATGAGAAGGGCCGCGCCCGCGGCGCTCAGGATCGCCGCCCACAGGGGCAGGATCGGGCGCACCGGATCCACTCGCGCTCGAGACTCTGACATCGGTCCCCTTCTCACATCGACGAGTACGCGACGATGCCGCGACGCACGCCGTCGAGTGCCGCACGCGCATTGCGGGCGATCACGGCATCCTCGGCCACGATCGAGAGCTGATCGAGCAGATCGATGGTCTGCTTCGCCCATCGCACGAAGTCACCCGCGGCCATGTCGGCGTCGATCAGCACACGGTCGAGCGTCCCGCCCCGTGCCCACGCGTGCATCGCGCCGGCGAGCCCTGCCGCCAGCGGTTCGGTGCCGGGCAGGCTGTGGTCCTTCTCGAGGTCGTCGAGCTCCGCCCACAGCGTCGTGGTCTTCTCATAGGCCGCACGGAAGGCGCCGCGGGGCAGCCCCCGCTCCCCCGCGTTCGCCTCGTCGCGTCGCGGCTCGTACACAAGGCAGCAGGCCATCGCCGCGAGCGACGGAGCGTCCAGACCCGTCCAGAGGCCCTGGCGGAGCGACTCCGCGACCAGGAGGTCGCGATCGCCGTAGATGCGGCGCATGGTGCGCCCCGCTTCCGTCAGCGTCGCCTCGCCGCCGTCCCGGTGGAGGTAGTCGAGTGTCTCGAGCACCTCCACGACGCGGTCGAACACCCGCGCGACGGTGCCCGTGCGGTTCTCGATCTGCCGACGCGTGCGATCGGTCTCGCGCTTGAGCTTCCAGTAGCGTTCGGCCCACCGTGCGTGGGCCTCCCGATCGGGGCAACGATGGCATCCGTGTCTCTGCATGCGCGTGCGGACGGCCTGGATCTGCTTCATGCGCTTGTCACGTGCGGCACGCGGGGCGTTCGAGTCCTGGCGGTTCTTCTTCTCGAGGTCGCTGAGCTCGCGCCGCATCGACGCGTACTCCATGAAGTCGCCGTGCTCGCAGCTCATGGCCGAGCGGTAGCCGTCGAGCGACTCCTCCGCCTCGCGCACCTTGCGGGCCAGGCCCACCACCGCGCGGTCGGCCTGGAACTGCGCGAACGACGACTCGAGCACCTCCCGGGCTCTCGCCGTGCCGAACAGGTCGATCAGGTTGACCGCCATGTTGTACGTCGGGCGGAAGCTCGAGTTCAGCGGATACGTGCGGCGCGACGCCAGTGCGGCGACGGCCTGCGGGTCCATTCCCTCGGTCCACTGCACCACGGCGTGGCCTTCGACGTCGATGCCGCGGCGTCCGGCTCGTCCGGTGAGCTGGGTGTACTCCCCCGAGGTGATCGCGACCCGGGCCTCGCCGTTGAACTTCTCCATCTTCTCGAGCACGACCGTGCGCGCCGGCATGTTGATGCCGAGCGCCAGGGTCTCGGTCGCGAACACGACCTTCACGAGCTTGCGCTGGAAGAGCTCTTCGACGACCTCTTTGAACGCGGGCAGCAGACCGGCGTGGTGTGAAGCGACGCCGCGCTCCAGATTGTCCAACCACTCGAAGTAGCCCAGGACGCCGAGATCCTCGTCCTGCAGCGTGCGGGTGCGCTCTTCCACGATCGCCCGGATCTCCGCGCGCTCCTCCGCCGACGTCAAGCGCAGGCCGGAGCGACGCACCTGCTGCACTGCAGCGTCGCAACCGACGCGGCTGAAGATGAAGAAGATCGCCGGGAGGAGGTTCGAGCGTTCGAGAAGTCGGACGACGTCGGGGCGGTCCATCCGCTCGATCCGTCGGACGTTCGCCGAGCGCACGGGTCGGCGCCCGCCGCGCGGCGGCCTCTGGGCCTGCCGCCCGGCGTGCCGGTTGCTGCGGTACGACTGCGCCTCGCGGTTCTGCTCGTAGTGCGAACCCGTGAACGAGCGGATGCGCATCAGCTCCTGGTTCACGCGCGAGGTCGCGAGACCGGCCCGATCGTCGAACAGCGGGAGGAGGTCGTCCCGCACGAGGACGTGCTGCTCGAGAGGCACCGGGCGGATCTCGGAGACGATCACCTCGGTGTCGCCGCGCACCGTGTCGAGCCAGTCGCCGAACTCCTCGGCGTTCGACACGGTCGCGCTCAACGACACGAGCCTCACGTGCGGCGGGAGATGGATGATGACCTCTTCCCACACAGCACCGCGGAAGCGGTCGGCGAGATAGTGCACCTCGTCCATGATCACGTACCGCAGGTCGCGCAGAGCCGCGGAATCGGCGTAGATCATGTTGCGGAGCACCTCGGTCGTCATCACGACGATCCGAGCGTTGCCGTTGATGTTCGTGTCGCCGGTGAGGAGTCCGACCTGGTCGGCGCCGTACACGTCGACCAGCTCTCGGAACTTCTGATTCGACAGTGCCTTCATCGGCGTCGTGTAGAAAGCCTTGTCGCGTGGAGTGCGCATCGCCAGGTGGATCGCGAACTCGCCCACGATTGTCTTGCCCGCCCCTGTCGGAGCGGCGACGAGAACGCTGTTGCCGCGCTCGAGCGCATGACACCCCTCGACCTGGAACGGATCGAGATCGAACTTCTGGCGCGCGGCGAACGCGGTCGTCTCCGGGTGGGCGGAGGACTCGCGGGCGGCGGCGTACCTCTCGGCGGGCGAACTCATGCGGCCGCGGTGCCGACGCCGGCGGCTTCGTCGCGCTTGCGCTTGCGCCGGTCGAACAGCATCGAGATCAGCGTCGCCGCGAAGTACAGCACGATCATCGATGCCATGAGCAGCAGCATCGAGAACACGTCGGCGGGCGGGGTGGTGATCGCGGCGAAGATCGTGCAGATGAGGATGGCGACACGCCATCCCTTCAGGATTTCGCGACCCGAGATCACGCCTGCGACGTTGAGCGCCACGAGGAAGACAGGGAGGACGAAGGCGATGCCGACGACCAGGAGGAACTTGAAGACGAAGTCGTAGTACCCCGAATAGTCGTAGAACTGGGCCATCCCCGTGGGGACGAACGATGCCATGATCTCGATCACGTGCGGCAGAACGAAGAACGCCACGGTGCAACCGCCGAAGAACAACGGGATGGCGGATCCGAGGAAGCCCCAGGTGTACTGGGTCTCCTTCTTGGTCAGGCCCGGCATGATGAAGGCCCAGAGCTGCCAGAGCCAGGCAGGTGCGGAGATGAGCAGACCGATCGCGAAGGCGATGCGCATGCGCAGATCGAACCCGCTCGTCACGGTCGTGAAGTTGAGGCCGGTGTACTCACGCCCCTCTTCAGCCGCAATAGCACGGATCGGGATCGACAGCAGGTCGATGATCGGCCCCGTCACGATGAAGGCGATGATCATGCCGACCACGAGAGCGGCGGCGGCGATGACGAGTCGCTTGCGCAGCTCGATCAGGTGCGCACCGAGAGACATCCGCCTGTCGCGACCGGAGGTCTCCTGATCAGCGGAATCGAGAGCGGACACGGCCTACGCGGATCGAGGAGGCTGACCCGGGTCGGCGTCGCGCGAGACCGTCGTGTCTGTTGCCGACGGCGTCGGAGCAGGCGAGACCGTGGTCGTTCCCTGTGCGTCCGTCGCGTCGTCGCTCTTCATGGCCTTCATCTCGCCCTTGAAGACGCGTGCGGACTGACCGAGGCTCTTGGCCAGCGCCGGCAGCTTGGCCGCGCCGAAAAGCAGCAGGATGACGGCGAGGATGATCAGCAGATGTGGCCAACCGAAAGCGCCCATGATTCTCCTTCGTCGTTTCTGACAGTCTAACCGGCGTCCGCGGTATCGGGGTCCCGGTACAGGGCGAGTCCCGCCGCGGCCCAGTCGCGCGTCGCAGCACGGGCGACTCCGGGGTCGACGACCTCGATGACGCCGCCGAAGCGCGCGGCGAGGCGCTTGACGCCACGGGGGTCCGCGAGGTGCAGGCGCGCTGTCACGACTCCGCCGACGGATTCCATGTCGTCGCCGGAGACGAAGCCGCGCAAAAGCGGCGCGATCCGCTCGGGGACCCTGACGCGCACCTCTCCCTCGTCCGCCGCCGCCGCGAAGGCCTCCGGCACGTGATCTCCCGCGTGCGTGATCGGGATGTCGGTGAGGCGTGCATCGCTCACACGGTCGAGGTGGAACGTACGCATCGCCTGGCGCAGGTGGCACCAGCCCTGCAGGTACCACTGAGCGTTCGTGATGAGCACCTGCACCGGGTCGACCGTCCGCGTGGTCGGAGCCGAGTCGGGCGCCTGGTAGGTGAAGGCGACGGCGACGCCCTCCTGGATCCCGCGGGAGACGACCTGTCGCACCTCGTCGACTGCGCTGGGCGCCACGACGACCTCTGCGGGCGCGTCGGCCGCACCCCGCGACAGCTTCGAGATGAGTCCGCTCACGAGCCCGGAGTCCGACACCGCGGGCACGGCGGCGACCATCTGGAGCCCGGCGAGCAGTGCGGCGGCCTCCCGAGCGGTGAAGCGCGGGACCCGGCGGAGCGCGACGTCGTTCGTGATCTCGATCACGTCCTCCTGTTCGAGGAGGTCCCAGTTGATGTCGAACATCTCCTGCGGCTGCTGCCAGTAGCCGGAGTCCCCGGGGAGCCCGATCACCGTGAGCTTCTCGACCATCTGACGCATCTCGCGCGGCGTGACGCCGAACTCGCTCGCCGCCTCCGTGAGCGACACCTGTCCGTGCTCAAGCAGGTACGGGACGAGCGTCAGGTACACCCGGACTCGGTCGGCCGCGAGCAGCGGCTTGGCCTGAGCGCTCATCGGGCCTCCTCGTCGGTGTTGGCGGCGATGACAGCACGGAGGCGGGAGATCACGGCATCCCGCAGCGGAGCGGGCTCCACGACCCGGACCTCCGGTCCGTACGAGGCCAGTTCGTCGGCGAGGATGTGCAGGTCGACGAAGGGCACGCGGATGCCCTGGGTCGCCGGCTCGGCACGTCGTCCGAGCCGGAGCGCCGCCTCGGTGCCGGGAGTGACCTCGAGCAACGCCGAATTCACGGCGGCGACCTGCTCGAGCCCCGCCAGCGCCCGCTCCCCCGCACCATCGCGCAGTGCCGGGTCGAACGCGGTCGACGTGACCGTGACGGCTCCCACGATCCGGCTGAGGAGGAACATGCGGTCCTCGTCGATCGCGACGTCCACGCCGAACACGTGCCAGCGGGCCTCGAAGTCGACGAGAGCGAGAGGACGGATGCTGCGTCGACGCGGGGCGTCCTCCCCCGGCTTCAGGTAGTCGAACGACACCACCCTGCTCTTCTCGATCGCATCCTGCAGCGGCGCGAAGGCCGCGCTGCGTGCCGTGATCCGAGGAGCGAACCCGATGATGGGCTCGTCGCCGTCGATGCCGAGAGCCCGGATCTTGCGGACGCCGGCCTGCGCATCGCCGGATGCGGACTCGGCGCTCCACACGCTGCCCGCGAGGCGGAGGACCGCAAGCTCGGCGGCGGTGAACTCGATGTCACCCGGGAGGTCGTATTCCGCCTGCGGAATACGGTAGCGGGCCTCGCGCAGGTCGTTCGGATCGGCCTGGTCGCCGAGCGTCTCGACGGGGACGCCGAGCGTGCGCAGCTCGTCCTTGTCGCGCTCGAACATCTTCTCGAGCGCATCCGGTCGAGCTCCCGCATCCGCCCTCTGGCGGTAGCCGGAGACGTTGTCGAGGATCTGCTGCTTCGTGAGCCCGATCTCCGTGGCCATGAGCGCCACGACGAGATTCGTCAGGCGCTCCTCCGCGGGAATCCGGGCCGCCATCAGCGAGCCGTCACTGCACCCAGGATGTCGATGACGTAGGCGAGCGCGGGGCCGCTGTCGGATGCGGGCGTCACCACGAGCACCTGCGATCCGACGGTCTTGCCGACGAGCTCCTTCGCGACGTCGGGCGACGTCGACGCGAGGTCGAGGTTCGGGTTGGCGCCCCAGGTCGTCGTCTTGACCTCGTGATCGTCCCAGCCCACGACCGTGAGGTTCACGAGCGGGGTCTGATCGGCCTCGACCTCGGCGCCGTCGCCCTTGATGAGCGTCTGCGTCACGATCTTCTTCGGTGCATCGGTGTCGGGGATGATCACGCCGGGGGTGCCGTCAGGGGCGCGCACGACCGTCGGCATATTGCGGGCGTCGTTGAACTGGAGCGCACCCTCCGCCTTCGACGGGTAGACCTTGAGGAGATCGACGACCACGATCGCGGCGTCGCCCTCTTCGAGACCGAGGCCACTGCGCGTGTCCTCTGCCACGCCGTCGGCCGGCACGCCGGCGATGACCCGCGAACCGCCCGTCGCGCACTCGAGCACCGATGCGAGGCCAGGGAACTGCGGTGCCAGCGTCGCGATGTTCGACAGACTCTCGGAGTCGTCGGAGTAGGGCGACTGGAAGACCAACTCGCCTGTCGTTGCACTGTAGATCGAGAGTTCGGTGGTCATCACCTGCGTCTCGTCGATGAGCGGGAGCCCCGTCCCCACGACGACGTCCTCGAAGGACGTCTCAGGGAACTTGGCCGGGGCGAAGACCTCGACGTCGGGCTTCGCTCCGAAATCGCCGGTCACGGTGACGGCGTTCGACACGGCGTCGCCGGAACCCGCGCGATCGCACGAGTCGCCCGCGAACGACGGGGCGGCGGCGCACCCGCTCAGAGCGAGGGCGGCGAGGCTGAGGGTGGCCAGAACGGCGGACGTTTTACGCACGCGCTCCAGTCTATTCCGTCG
The DNA here is from genome assembly GCF_044749085.1 of Microbacterium sp. NPDC089695. NCBI lineage: Bacteria > Bacillati > Actinomycetota > Actinomycetes > Micrococcales > Microbacteriaceae > Microbacterium > Microbacterium sp. NPDC089695. The sequence continues at coordinate 2,615,905 of NZ_JBIVHG010000001.1, read as the reverse complement.
GGGGCTCCGATTCGCGCGAAGCGCTCGCCATCCGCGCGCCCTCGGCGGCCTTCGCGGCCTCCCGCGCGCGCTTGCGGAGGTTCTTGTCGGTGATCTCCCTGTCGCCCACGGCGCCCGGCGTCCACGCCTCGACATCCGCATCGCCGTAGCTGCTCTTCGACGCACGGCGCTTGACCGAGGGCGCGATCGCGCCGGGCGCGAGTCGACGCGCCGTCAGCAGGAAGCCGGTGTGGGCGACCATGCGGTGGTCGGGACGCACCGCCAGCCCCTCGACGTGCCAGCCGCGCACCATGGTCTCGGAGGCGTCGGGATCGGTGAACAGCCCGGTGCCGCGGATGTACTCCGCGACGCGCGACAGCTGGGTCGCGGTCGCGACGTAGCAGAGCACGACGCCGCCCGGGGTCAAAGCGTCGGCGACGACGTCCATGCACTCCCAGGGCGCGAGCATGTCGAGCACTACGCGGTCGACCGTGCCGTCGTCGAACTGCGCCGGCAGCTGCTCGGCGAGGTCGCCGACCACGACGTCCCAGGTCGACGGCGTCTCGCCGAAGAAGGTCTCCACGTTCGCCCGGGCCACGTCGGCGAAGTCCTCGCGACGCTCGAACGAGACCAGACGACCGTCGTGTCCGATCGCTCGGAGCAGCGACAGCGACAGCGCGCCGGAGCCGACGCCTGCCTCGACCACCACGGATCCGGGGAACACATCGGCCTGCATGACGATCTGCGCGGCATCCTTCGGGTAGACGATCGCCGCGCCGCGCGGCATCGACATCGCGAAGTCTCGCAGCAGCGGTCGTAGCGCGAGATAGTCGTGGCCCGAGCTGTTGGCGACCACCGAGCCGTCGGGAAGCCCGATCAGATCACGGTGACGGAGCACGCCCTGATGCGTGTGCAGCTCTCCGTCTTCGCGGAGGGTCACAGTGTGCAGACGACCCTTCGGCCCGGTCAGCTGGACGCGGTCGCCCTCGCGGAACGGCCCGCTGGGGCGGTGCGCGCTGGTCGTGGTCATCGGGTCGCTCCCGTCATGGACGTCTTGCGGTCGAACAGATCGATGAGATCCGCGGCGGTGCGGTCTTGCAGAGTGGGCCACAGCTCGTGCGCGCCGACGTGGTCGAGGGGCACGATGTGCGGCACCCCGAGCGCCACCGCCCCCGCGGCGAGGCCGGCACGGAGACCGGTCGGCGAGTCCTCGATGACCACGGTGTCGGCGACGTCGACGTCGAGCAGCGCCGCGCCCGTCAGATACGGCTCCGGATGCGGCTTCGGATTCGAGACATCGTCTCCCGCGACCACGACGTCGAACGCGTCGAACTCGATCAGATCGACGACGCTCATGGCCATCCGTCGCAGCGACATCGTCACGAGACCCGTCGGGATGCCCGCCGCCTTGAGATCGAGCAGCAGCTCGCGGGCGCCCGGCCGGAAGGGTACGCCCTGGGTGCGCAGCGACTGCTGGACGCGATCGGTGAGGAGTCCGATGATCGCGTCCGCCTCCATGTCGACTCCGGCGTTCTGCAGGATCACGGCACTGTCGATCAGACCGTTGCCGACGAGCTGCAGAGCCTGCTCGTGAGACCACGTGCCGCCGTACGACTCGACGAGGGCCGTCTCCGCAGCCATCCAATACGGCTCGGTGTCGACCAGGGTTCCGTCCATGTCCCAGAGGATCGCGCGGGGCTGTCTGCTCACCGGTCTATGTTAGCCGTGGCGCAGCGCGGTCCCCGCGCGGGCGGACTAGCCTGGAGGGATACCGATCCGGAATCTCGAAGGGAGACCACGATGGATGTCCTCGGTTCGCGCATCATCATCGCCGCCTTCGACGGCTGGAACGACGCGGGTGAAGCGGCGAGCGGCGCGATCGCCGCGCTGCGCGAGATGAGCGAGTACGAACTCGTGCACTCGATCGACCCCGAGTTGTACTTCGACTACCAGTACACGCGCCCGGCCACCAAGATGGACGCCGAGGGGCGTCGTCAGCTCACCTGGCCGGAAGCCGGTCTGTGGCGTCCGCGCGACCCCGGTCCCGGTCCGGAGTTCTGGGTGCTCACGGGTGTCGAGCCCGCCCGCACCTGGCAGGCGTTCGCCTCGGAGTTCATCGACGTGGCGCTGCGCGACGACATCACCGGACTCGTGACCCTCGGCGCCATGCTGTCCGACGTTCCGCACACCCGCCCGATCTCGATCTTCGCGTCGAGTCAGAACGAGCAGGTCAGAGAGGCGCACGGCCTCGAGCGCTCACTGTACGAGGGGCCGGTCGGCATCCTCAGCGTCTTCGAGCACTTCGCCGAGTCCGCCGGCATCCCCACCGCGAGTCTGTGGGCGAGCGTGCCGCACTATGTGGCCTCGGCCTCTCCCTCTCCGAAGGTCACGCTCGCGCTGCTCGACCGTCTCGAGGAGCTCACGGGCGTCGACGTGACGCGAGACCACCTGCGCACCGAGGCCGCCGCATGGGAGGCGTCGATCGACGCCGCGGCCGCCGACGACGAGGACATGACGGAGTACATCCGTCAGTTGGAGCGCACCCGCGACACCTGGGACTCCCCCGATGCCTCGGGCGACGCGATCGCCCAGGCCTTCGAGCGGTACCTGAAGCGTCGTGGCGACGGCCCTGCCGACCGCAAGGGCTGAACGCCCGGGCTCCGGTCAGGGGGCGATGACACCCGTACCGAGCAGGATCAGCAGCACGGTGCCGAGCAGGATGCGGTAGATCACGAACGGCAGGAAGCTGCGCTTCGAGATGTAGTTCATGAAGAACGCGATCACACCGAGGGCCACGACGAAGGCGATCCCGGTCGCGGCGAGCGTGTCGCCGAAGGAGAAGAACGCGGGCTCGTCCCAGCTCTTGAACACCTGATAGAAGCCGCTGCCGAACACCGCGGGGATCGCCAGGAGGAAGGCGTACCGCGCGGCCGCCGCGCGCTCGTAACCGAGGAAGAGCCCCATCGTGATCGTGCCGCCCGAGCGCGACACTCCCGGGATCAGTGCGAGTGCCTGGGCGAAGCCGTAGGCGATTCCGTGCGGATACGTGAGATCGTCGAGCTTGCGACGCTTCGCGCCCACGTGATCCGCGATGCCGAGCAGGATGCCGAACACGATGAGCATGATCGCGACGATCCACAGCGATCGGAACACGCTCTCGATCTGATCCTGGAACAGCAGCCCCAGCAGCACGATCGGGATGCTGCCGATGATGATCATCCAGCCCATCCGCGCATCGGGGTCGCTCTTCGGCGTCTTGCCGATCAACGACCGGAACCACTGGCGGATGATCCGCACGATGTCGCGCCAGAAGAAGACCACGACGGCGGCCTCCGTGCCGATCTGCGTGATCGCGGTGAACGCGGCGCCCGGGTCCTCCCCGGACGGCAGGAACGTGCCGAGGATGCGCAGATGTGCGCTGGAGGAGATCGGCAGGAACTCGGTGAGTCCCTGCACGATGCCGAGGATGAGCGCTTCGAACAGGTGCATGGCGGGCCTTACGGGGGTCGGTGACCGCGTCTCGGACGCGGAAGCGCTCAGTACGTGCGCAGAAGATCGGCCAGCACCTGCTGACCGAAGACAAGCGATTCTACGGGCACACGCTCGTCGACTCCGTGGAACATGCCTGTGAAGTCGAGGTCGGCCGGAAGGCGCAGCGGCGCGAAGCCGTACCCCGTGATGCCGAGATACGCGAGCGCCTTGTTGTCGGTGCCCGCGCCGAGAAGGTACGGGATCACGGGGATGCCGGGGTCGTGGCGCCCCAGCGACGCCACCATCGCGTCGACCAGGTCGCCCTCGAACGGCGTCTCCATGCCGATGTCGCGCACCACGGTCTGGATAACGATGTCGTCGCCCACGATCTGCTGCAGCTCAGCGAGCACGTCGTCCTCCGTCCCCGGGATCACGCGGACGTCGATCAGCGCCTCCGCCCGCTCGGGGATGACGTTGTGCTTGTACCCGGCCTTCAGCACCGTCGGGTTCGTCGTGGTGCGGAAGGTCGAGCGGAGAAACGCCTCAGCCGGTCCTGCCGTCGCCGCGAGCGCATCGGGATCGTCCACCGGGCGCCCGCTCAGCGCGCTGAGACCGTCGAGGAGAGCCTTCGTGGTCGCCGTCAGGCGCACGGGCCAGCGGGTGCGCCCGATCGCCGCGACCGCCTCGGCCAGCCGCGTCACCGCGTTCTCATCGTGCAGACGGCTGCCGTGACCGGCTCGGCCCTTCGCGACGAGACGGATCCAGATCAGCGCCTTCTCCCCCACCTGCAGGAGGTATGCGCGACGATCGTCGACCGAGATCGAGTAGCCGCCGACCTCGCTGATCGCCTCCGTCGCCCCCTCGAACCACTCCGGGCAGTTCTGCACCACGAGCGCGGATCCCTCCACGCCGCCGTTCTCCTCGTCGGCGAAGAACGCCAGCACGAGGTCGCGCTCGGGCTGCTCCCCCGCGCGCAGGATGTCGGCGACGGCCGTGAGGATCATCGCGTCCATGTTCTTCATGTCCACCGCTCCGCGGCCCCACAGCATGTCGTCCTGCACGATGCCGGCGAACGGGTCGACGGTCCAGTCCTCAGGCATGGCGGGGACGACATCGAGGTGGCCGTGCACCACGAGCGCGGGCTTGCTGCGATCCCTGCCGGGCACGCGCGCCATGACGTTGGTGCGCCGCGGGATGGGCTCGTAGTACTCGACCTCGAGCCCGAGATCCTCGAGGTACCGCCCGACGTATTCGGCGGCCTCGCGCTCGCCCTTGGCATCGCCCCCACCGAAGTTCGACGTGTCGAAGCGGATCAGGTCGCGTGCGATGCGGACGACCTCGGGCAGGGACTCGTCGTTCATGGGTCCAGGCTATCGACACCGGGAGGCGCGCCCGGGCGACGGCGTCGGTTTCGGGGTGCGCTCCGCGCCGTGCTAATGTAAATCCTCGTTCGGCAACGAACATCCAACACCTGCGCGGGTGGCGGAATGGTAGACGCGCTACGTTGAGGTCGTAGTGCCCGATAGGGCGTGGGGGTTCAAGTCCCCCTCCGCGCACAGACAGGCCCCGGAAGATCTTCTGATCTCCGGGGCCTTCCTGCATCTCGGGCATCAGGCGATGACGGGCGGGCGGATCAGGCCGCGCCCACGCCGAACACGAGGCCGAGCACGTACGTGATCGCCGCTGCGCCGAATCCGATCGCCAGTTGCCGCAGGGCGCGGCGCAGGGGCGGTCCGCCCGACAGGATGCCGACCATCGCACCGGTCGAGAGCAGAGCGATGCCGACCAGGACGAGCGCGACGATCACGGCAGTCGCACCCTGCAGACCGAAGATCCACGGCAGCACGGGGATGATCGCGCCGGAGGCGAAGAGCAGGAACGACGAGATCGCCGCCGTCCAGTCGCTCCCGACGATCTCGTGATCGTCGCCGCTCTGAACGGCCACGGAGCTCGTGCTCGTGCGCTCGACGCCCGCGCGTGCAGCCGCGACGATCCGCTGTGCACGTGCGAGCGCCTCCTCCTGGTCCATCCCTCGGGCGCGATACACCAGGGCGAGCTCGTTCTCGTCGATGTCGAGGTCGGCGGCGGTCGCCGCGGCATCCTCGTTGGCCTCCGTCGCCGCCAGCAGCTCTCGCTGAGAGCGCACGGAGACGAACTCCCCCGCGCCCATCGACAGGGCGCCCGCGAGCAGACCGGCGATGCCGCTGAACAGAACGAAACCGGAGCTGACGCCCGTCGCCCCGATGCCGAGTACGAGCGCGAGGTTGCTCACCAGGCCGTCGTTCGCCCCGAACACGGCCGCGCGGAACGATCCCGACAGGCGGCGGCGTCCCCGGGCGGCGAGTCCGCGCACGACCTCGTAGTGCACCTTCTCGTCGGCCCGCATCGCCGGGGTCGCGTACTGCTCCTCGTCATAGGGCGACCGGGCCTCGGCGCTCTGCGCGAGCGCCAGCACGAAGATCGAGCCGAAGCGGCCGGCCATCCAGCCGAGCAGTCGCGAGCGGATGCCGGGTCGCGGCAGTCGCGCGGGTTCGCCGCCGAGCAGATCGAGCCAATGCTGCTCGTGCCGCCGCTCGGCGTCGGCCAGGCTCGTCAGGATCTCGCGCTCCTCGCCCGTACGGCGCTGCGCGAGCTTCTGGTACACCAGCCCCTCGGCGCGCTCCTCGACCAGGTAGCGTGCCCAGCGTCGGCGATCGGCTGCCGTGGCCTGGGCGGGAGCGGGAGTGGTCATGCGGTCTCCTCGGAGGGTGCGGACGAACCCACGCTAACGCCGTCGGGCATGCCGGCGAGCCGTCAGAGTGTCTTTGCCAGGATTTCGGTCGCCTGAAGGATGCGCGGGATCAGGAGCGGACGCGCTTGCGGAGCACATCGATCCGGGACTGCAGCTGCGTCACAGTGGCCTGCGCGACCGCGGGACCGCCGCAGATGCGGCGCAGCTCGGCGTGCACGGCCCCGTGCGGCTCGCCCTTCTGCCGCGCGTAGAGACCGACGAGGCTGTTCAGCAACTGCCGCTGCTCCTTCAGCGTGCGATGCAACGGCGCCGGGAGCGTCGTGGTCTCGGTCGGACCGGCCGCCGCCTCGCGCGCCTCGCGCAGACGGGACTGACGGGCCTGCCGCTGCATCAGCAGATCGTGCACGTGCTCGGGTTCGAGGAGGCCCGGGAATCCGATGAACTCCTCCTCCTCCGGAGTGCCGGGCTCGGCGAGTTGGCCGAACTCCTGACCCTCGAACACCAGACGGTCGAAGTGCGCGACCGACGACAGCGCCTGGTAGCTGAACTCCTGCGTCAGGGCATCCGATGCGTCGTCCTCGCGGTTCGCGCTGTCGAGCAGCGAGTCCTCGAGACCGTCGTCGTCCTTCGACTGTCGATCGAGAGCATGATCGCGCTGCTTGTCCATCTCGTTCGCGAGGCCCATCAGCACGGGCACCTGCGGCAGGAAGACGCTTGCGGCCTCACCACGACGACGAGCGCGCACGAAGCGGCCGATCGCCTGGGCGAAGAACAGCGGTGTCGACGACGACGTCGCGTACACGCCGACGGCGAGGCGCGGAACATCGACGCCCTCCGACACCATGCGCACCGCGACCATCCAGCGGTCATCGCTCGCACTGAACTTCTCGATGCGCTCCGAGGCCGTCGCGTCATCGGACAGCACGATCGTCGGCTGCTGACGCGTGATGCTGTGCAGGATCTTGGCGTACGCGCGAGCGACCGTCTGATCGGTCGCGAGCACGAGACCTCCGGCATCCGGCACGTGGTGGCGAACCTCGGTGAGGCGCCGGTCGGCCGCCGACAGCACGGCCGGCATCCACTCCCCCTCGGGGTCGAGCGCCGTGCGCCACGCCTGGGAGGTGACGTCCTTCGTGTTGTCCTGCCCCAGATGCGTCTCGAGCTCGTCGCCCGAGCTCGTACGCCACCGCATCTTGCCCGCGTACATGTGGAACAGCACCGGACGCACGACGCCGTCGGCCAGCGCGCGACCGTAGCCGTAGTTGTAGTCGGTTCGGGATATGCGGGCCCCGGACTCGTCGGGGTGGTACTCGACGAACGGGATCGGCGCGGTATCGCTGCGGAACGGCGTGCCCGACAGGAGCAGACGGCGTTTCGCCGGCCCGTACGCGTCGCGGATCGCGTCGCCCCAGCTCAGCGCGTCGCCGCCGTGATGCACCTCGTCGAGGATCACGAGCGTCTTGGCGTCTTCGGTGAGATGGCGATGCACCGAGGACTTCGCGGCGACCTGCGCGTACGTCACCACGGCGCCGTGATAGTGCCGGGCCGGAGCCCAGTGGCTGTTCTTGAACTGCGGGTCGAGGCGGATGTGCACGCGCGCGGCCGCATCGGCCCACTGCGTCTTCAGGTGCTCGGTCGGGGCGACGACGATGATGCGATTGACTTCGCCCTGTCGCAGCAGTTCGACCGCGAGAGTGAGTGCGAAGGTCGTCTTGCCGGCGCCGGGCGTCGCCGCCACGAGGAAGTCGCGCTGATCCGCCGCGAAGTACTGCTCGAGCGCCTCCTGCTGCCAGGCGCGCAGCTTGTTCGCGGTTCCCCACGGGGCGCGCTGGGGAAAGGAGGGAGAGAGCATCGGATCAACGATAATCGCTCCCTCCGACATCGGCGCGCGCCGCCGCCGATGTCGGAGGTCGGAGTAGGCTCGGTCACTGCGCGACGGTCACCATGTCGCCGCGCGTGTTCGCGAAGGAGAGCTGGATGACCGACCAGGATTCGACTCGGACCCCGTATGTGGCCAACGAGACGCCGCACCCGTGGCGACGGTTCGTCGCCGTGGGCGACTCGTTCACGGAGGGCATCGGCGATCCCGATCCCGCAGCCCCCGGAGGAAACCGCGGGTGGGCCGACCGCACCGCCGAGGTGCTCTCTCGCGACGTCGACGACTTCGCGTACGCCAACCTCGCGGTGCGGGGAAAGCTCATCGCGCAGATCGCCGAGGACCAGATCGAGCCGGCCGTCGCGCTGCGCCCCGACTTGATCTCGATCTGCGCGGGCGGCAACGACGTCATCCGACCCGGCACCGACCCCGATGCGATCTCGGAGCTGCTGGAAGACGCCGTCGCGCGCCTGTCGTCGACCGGCGCGGCCGTGATCCTGTTCACGGGCATCGATACCCTCTTCACGCCGGTGTTCCGTCCGTTCCGGGGCAAGGTCGCGATCTACAACGAGAACGTGCGCGCGATCGCCGACCGCCACGACTGCATCGTCGCCGACCAGTGGGCGCTCAAGGTCGTGCAGGACATGCGCTTCTTCGACGACGACCGGTTGCACTACAACGCCCTCGGCCACCACGAGATCGCCCGGATGGTGCTCAGAGCCCTGAACGTGCCGAACGACCTCGAGTCGATGCAGCCGGAGACGATCCCGCTGCGCACGTGGCGCGAGGCGCGGAGCGAAGACCTCGGCTGGGCTCGTGAGCACCTGGTGCCCTGGGTGCTGCGCCGCCTTCGCCACCAGTCGTCCGGCGACCACGTGGCCGCGAAGCGTCCGGAGGCGGGCCCCTACCTCGTGCTTCCCGGCGAGGATTGAGCCGGCTCGGCGTCAGGCCGCGAACCTCAGCCGTCGGAGAGCGCGTAGAGCGCGACGGCGGCGGCCGATGCGACGTTGAGGGAGTCAACGCCGCCGCGCATCGGGATCGTCACCACGCGGTCTGCCGACGCGATCTGCTCCGGCGTGAGCCCGTCGCCCTCCGCCCCCATGATGAGCGCCACGCGCTCAGGGCGGTTCGCCGCATAGGCGCGCAACGAAACGGCGTCGTCGGACAGCGCGAGTGCCGCGAGCTCGATCCCCGCCGTGCGCACCTCCTCGACGGCCTCATTCCAGTCCGGCATCCGCGTCCAGGGCACCTGGAACACCGTGCCCATGCTCACGCGCACGCTGCGCCGGTACAGCGGGTCCGCGCAGCGGGGCGACAACAGCACGGCATCGGCTCCCAGACCGGCAGCCGCGCGGAAGGCGGCGCCCACGTTGGTGTGGTCGCCGATGTCGGCGAGGACCACGACGAGACGGGCGTCGCGGATGACGGAGGAGACCGCCGGGAGTGCGGGCCGGTGCATCGCCGCGAGAGCGCCACGGTGCACCGCGAATCCGGCCACCGCCTCCGCGACCTCGTCTGGCACCTGGTAGACCGGTACGTCGTGCTCTCGCAGCACGTCTCGGATGCCGTCGACCCACCGTCGCTGCACCATGACCGAGCGAGGGCGGTGCCCCGCGTGCACCGCGCGCTCGATGACCTTCGCGGACTCGGCGATGTACAGGCCGTCGGCCGATTCCGAGCGCAGGCGCAGCGCCATGTCGGTGAGTCCGCGGTAGTCGTCGAGTCTCGGGTCATCGGGGTCGGTCACGAGCTGCAGGTCCACGACGTCCACTCTGTCATCCGGGAGACACTCTGCGGATCCGGCTCGTCGGCGCACGCCGTAGACTCGCAGGAGGAGGTCCTGTGAGCGCAACGAGTCCGGTCGAGCTGTCGACCACGGTCGCTCGCACCGCCGAACTCCTCGCCGGACGACGCATCGCGCTCCTCACCGGCGCCGGCATCTCCACGGACTCCGGCATCCCGGCCTACCGCGGCGAGGGCGCCCGCGCCCGCAGCGACCCGATGACGATCGACCGCTACCTCGGCGACGAGGCCGCACGTCGCCGGTACTGGGTCGGCGGCCATCTCGGCTGGCGTGCGTTCGCCCGCGCCGAACCCAACCCGGGTCACGTCGCGCTCGCGTCGATGGAGTCGACCGGTCACGTCACCGGCGTCATCACGCAGAACGTCGACGGCCTGCACCTGCGCGCCGGAAGCTCGCACGTGATCGAGGTGCACGGCACGATGCGGCGCGTGCTGTGCCTGCACTGCGGCCAGGTGTTCGACCGCCGAGACGTCGCGACGCAGATCGAAGACCTCAATCCGTGGATCACCGTCCCCGAGAACGTGAAGCTCGCCCCGGACGGCGACGTGCTCCCCGAGAGCACCGAGGGCTTCGTGGTGCCGACGTGCACCGTGTGCGCAGGGATGCTCAAGCCCGACGTGGTGTTCTTCGGCGAGTACGTGCCGCAGGACCGCTTCCGGGCCGCCGAGTCGCTGCTGCGTTCGAGCGACGCGCTCATCGTCGCCGGCTCCTCTCTCGTCGTGAACTCCGGGGTCCGCCTGATCGAACGCGCGCGGCGCCGGAGCATCCCCCTCGTCATCATCAACCGCGAGCCGACCCGCGCGGACGCCTGGGCCGATATCACCATCGCCGCGGGCACCAGCGACGTGCTCCCCGCCCTCCAGGAGCTGCTGACATGACCCTCATCACCCTCGTACGACACGGCCAGACCGACTGGAACCTCGCACGCCGCATCCAGGGCTCCACCGACATCCCGCTGAACGAGACCGGCCGGGCCGATGCGCTGACCGCCGCCGGCCTCCTGGCCGACACGACGCATCACGCGATCTACGCCAGCCCGCTCCTGCGCGCCCGGGAGACCGCGGAGATCATCGCCGCAGAACTGGGTTTGCCCGCACCGCAGCTGGTCGCCGATGTGCGCGAGCGCGAGTTCGGCGAGGGCGAGGGGATGCTCGTCGCCGACTACCTCGAGCAGTACGGCGACTGGGTGGCCCCGGTGCCCGGCGCTGAGACGCTCGGCGCTGTCGCCGACCGCGCGCTCGCAGCGATCGACGGGATCGCACGCGACTCACGACGCCGATCGGCGCCGCTGGCCGAATCGGTGATCGTCGTCGCACACGGCGGGGTGATCCGCTCGCTGATCGATCACGTCTCGGGTGGCACGCTCCCCCGTGTCGGCGATGTGCTGCCGAACGGGTCCGTGCACCGCTTCGAGGCCTCTCCGGGATCGCTGCGTCTGCTCGAGCACGCGATCCTCACCTGAGTCCCCGCGGCGTCAGTTCGAGCGTTCGAGCACCGAACGCGCGTGGCGCAGCACCGGCTCGTCGACCATGCGGCCCTGGAAGCGGAACACGCCGCGCTCGGTCTCGGCGGCCTCCAGCACGTCACGTGCCCAGGTGATCGTCGCGTCGTCGGGGGCGTAGGCGGCGCGGATCACAGGCACCTGGCGGGGATGGATGCACGCGGTCGCCGCGAATCCCGACGCCGCGGCGTCCTCGGCTTCGTCCTGCAGTCCGGCGACGTCGTCGATCGCGATGTGCACGGCGTCGATCGCGCGCTTGCCGTGCGCACCGGCCTCGAGCAGCACGCGCGAACGGGCGTAGCGAGCGACGTCGCGATAGCGGCCGGAGGGCAAGCGGCTGGACGTGCCGCCGAGCGAGGCGACGAGGTCTTCCGCACCCCACATCAGAGCCACGACGCGGGGATGAGCCGCGATCCGGTCGGCGGCGTGGATGCCTCGTGCGGTCTCGCACAGGGCGATCAGGTCGAAGCGCTCGTCGAAGGCCGAGAGCGACTCCGGGTCCTCGGTCTTCGCCACCATCACCCTGCGGAAGTCGGTCTGCGACAGCGTCGACAGGTCGGAGATGAACGCCGCGGTTCCCGGCGGATTGACCCGCACGATGACCCGGTCGGGGTCGAGGTCGGCGTCGATGAGGTGCCCGCGCGCGGTCGCCTTGGCCTCGGGCAGCACCGCGTCCTCGAGGTCGAGGATCACGGCATCCGCCTTCTCCAGCGCGCCGCGGAACCGTTCGGGGCGGTCGGCCGGGCAGAAGAGCAGCGCCGGCCCGAGTGCGAACGTCATCTCGCGGCCTCCGCGGGAGCGCAGCGGACGAGCACGGAGCGCGTCGCCGTGCCGACCACGGCACCGTGCTGATTGCGCCCGGTGTGAGCGATGCCCACGATCCCCTGACCCGGCCGGGAGTTCGACAGCCTCTTCTCGATCACCGTGCTCTCGGTGTACAACGTGTCACCGGCGAAGAGCGGATGCGGGAACTCCACGTCGCCGAGGCCGAGCTGCGCCACGAGCGTGCCCTGGGTGAGCTGCGCGACGGATGCGCCGACCATCGTCGACAGCGTCCACATCGAGTTGATGAGTCGCGCGCCGAACGGCTCCTGCGCGTCGGCGAACTCGGCATCCAGGTGGAGCGCCTGCGTGTTCATCGTCAGGGTCGTGAAGAGCACGTTGTCGGCCTCGGTCGCCGTGCGTCCCGGGCGATGGAGGTATCGGGTGCCGACCTCGAACTCTTCGAACCACAGTCCGCGCTGCACGATCTCTCTCACTGTCGCTTCCGTTCCCTCGGCTCGATCGGCGGTGTCGTTCGATGCCACGCTACCCGGCGAGACCCAGGGCTCGTGCGATCACGAGCAGTTGGACCTCCGTGGTGCCTTCGCCGATCTCGAGGATCTTCGAGTCGCGATAGTGCCGTGCGACCGGGAACTCGTTCATGAACCCGTTGCCGCCGAAGATCTGGGTCGCGTCGCGCGCGTTGTCCATCGCGGCCTCGCCGGCGACGAGCTTGGCGATCGCCGCCTGCTCGGCGAAGGGTCGTCCGGCGTCGCGCAGGCGTGCGGCGTGGTGCCAGGCGAGTCGGGCGGTGTGCACGCGTGCGCGCATTCGCGCGAGCGTGAACTGGGCGTTCTGCCTCGTGCTCAGGGCATTACCGAAGATCGTGCGGCTCTTGGCGTAGTCGACCGCCGCCTCCAGGCATCCCTCCGCCGCGCCGGTGGACAGGGCCGCGATCGCGATGCGCCCTTCGTCGAGGATGCTGAGGAAGTTGCGGAACCCGCTCCCCCGCGCACCCAGCAGGTTCGCCTCGGGAACGCGAACGCCGTCGAACGTCAGCGGATGCGTGTCGGAGGCGTTCCACCCGACCTTGTCGTACGGCGCCTCGACCGTGAAGCCCGGAGTGCCGTTGGGCACGATGATGGTGGAGATCTCCTTGCGTCCGTCCACGGATCCCGTGACCGCCGTGACGGTCACGAAGCGCGTGATGGTCGTGCCGGAATTCGTGATGAACTGCTTCGAACCGTCGATCACCCACTCGCCGTCCTCGAGTCGCGCGGTCGTGCGGGTCGCGCCGGCGTCGCTTCCGGCCTCGGGTTCGGTGAGGCCGAAGCCGGCCAGCGCGCGCCCCGCGAGCAGATCGGGCAGCAGCTCCCGCTTCTGCTCCTCGGTGCCGAACCGGAAGACGGGCATGGCGCCGAGACTCACCCCGGCTTCCAGCGTGATCGCGATCGACTGGTCGACGCGGCCGAGCGCCTCGATCGCGATGCCGAGAGCCATGTAGTCGCCGCCCTGCCCGCCGTACTCCTCGGGGAACGGCAACCCGAACAGTCCGAGGTCGCCCATCGCCGCCACCACATCCATGGGAAGTGTGTGCGTGCGGTCGGCCTCGTACGACTGCGGGGCGACGACGGTCTCGGCGAACTCCCGCACCATCGATGCGAGCTCTCGCTCCTCCTCGGTCAGCTGATCGTTCATGCGCTCTCCTCCGTCGTGATGCGCGCGACCGCCTGATCGCGCCGTACCTGGTCTCCGACGGTGACGAGCAGGTGCACCGTCCCGTCTCTCGGAGCGACCACCTGGTGCTCCATCTTCATGGCCTCGATCGACACGAGAGGCTGTCCTGCCTCGACGAGCGCGCCCTCGCCGACGTGCACGGCCACCACGCTCCCCGGCATCGGCGCTCGTCCCTCGGGCTCGGCCGCGACCGTCTCATGTCGCCGGCCGGCGATCCTGTGCCGCAGCCGCGCGCGGCGGTCGAGCGGGCGGAGACGGAGCGTGCGACCGGACTCCGCGACCCACACGGCCCCCTCGTCATCGACCGCGGCGCTCACGTGGTCGTGGATGCGCGGATCCGCGCCGGACGGAGCGTCGACGACCTCTCCGCCGTCGGTGAGGAACGACACCGTGACGGCCGAGCGGTCGCTGAGCGCGTGCCACACCGCACCTGAGCGTCCGATCGCGCGATCGTCGCTCTCGCGGCGCACGAGTGCCGACGCTGCGAGGAACATGGCGGCGGAGACCGGCATTGGTGCGACCGGCAGCAGCGTCTCGATGATCCCGGTGTCGAGGTCGCCCCTCACCACACGCTCATCGCGGCAGAGTGCGCGCAGGAACGCGATGTTCGTGTCGACGCCGAGGACGACGGTGCGTCCGAGCGCCTCGTCGAGTCGTCGCAGGGCCGTGAGACGGTCGTCGGCGACCGCGACGATCTTGGCGATCATCGGATCGTAGAAGCCCGTCACCTCCGACCCGGTCTCGATCGCGGCATCGACCCGCACCCCCTGCGGAGGGTCGAAGAGGAGCACGCGACCGGTCGAGGGCACGAACCCCCGCTCGGGCGACTCCGCGTAGATGCGCGCCTCGATCGCGTGGCCGCGGAGCTCCGGACCGCTGTCGAGGCGGCCGCCGGCCGCGACGAGCAGTTGCAGCGATACGAGATCGAGGCCGGTGACCTCCTCCGTGACCGGATGCTCGACCTGCAGCCGTGTGTTCATCTCGATGAAGAAGACCTCGTCGGGGGTGTCCGCATCGATCAGGAACTCGACCGTGCCGGCGCCGACGTAGGAGACGCTCTCGGCGGCCTGCACCGCGGCGCGCAGGAGGCGCTCCCGCGTGGCGTCGGGGATGCCGGCGGACGGCGCCTCCTCGATCACCTTCTGGTGACGGCGCTGCAGCGTGCACTCGCGCTCGCCGAGTGTGATGACCGTGCCGTGCGCGTCACCGAAGACCTGCACCTCGATGTGCCGCGGGCGACGGATCAGACGCTCGAGGATGAGCGCGTCATCCCCGAATCCCGCCTTGGCGACACGGCGGGCCGAGGCCAGCGCCGACCCGAGCGCCGCGGCGTCGGAGACGACCTCCATGCCCTTGCCTCCGCCGCCCGCGCTGGGCTTCACGAGGAGGGGGTAGCCGACCGCGGCAGCCTCCTCGGCGATCTCGGCATCCGAGAGGCCTCGGGCGTCGAACCCGGGCACGACCGGAACACCGGAGCGCATCACGTGGTCGCGGGCCCTCGCCTTGTCTCCCATGATCTGGAGGGCCTCGACACCGGGGCCGATGAACACGATGCCGCTCTCGGCGCACGCCTCGGCGAGGCCCACGCTCTCGGAGAGGAAGCCGTACCCGGGATGGATCGCCTGCGCGCCGGAGCGCCGCGCCGCGCCGACGACCGCGTCGATGTCGAGATAGGACTCGGCGGCGGGCGGCGGTCCGATGCGGACGGCGTCATCCGCCTCGCGAACGTGCGGGGCGTCGGCGTCGGCGTCGCTGTAGACCGCCACGCTGCGGATGCCGAGAGCGCGCAGCGTGCGGATCACGCGTCGCGCGATCTCGCCGCGGTTGGCGACCAGGACGGTGGAGAAGGCGGGTGGGGTGTTCATGGGATCACATCCGGAAGAGGCCGAAGCGGGGCTCGGGAAGCGGGGTGCGCGCGACGACATCGAGCGCGAGCCCGAGCCGATCGCGCGTCTCGGCGGGGTCGATGATCCCGTCGTCCCACAGACGCGCCGTGGCGTAGTACGGCTCGCCCTGCGTCTCGTACTGCGCGCGGATCGGTGCCTCGAAGCTCGATCGTTCGTCGGCGTCCCACGTCTCGCCGCGCGATGCGAGCTGGTCGTCCTTCACGGTCGAGAGCACGGATGCCGCCTGCGCACCGCCCATCACGGAGATCCGACTCGCCGGCCAGGTCCACAGGAAGCGCGGCGAGTACGCGCGGCCGCACATCGAGTAGTTGCCCGCGCCGAAGGACCCGCCGATGATAACCGTGAGCTTCGGCACTCTCGTGGTCGCCACGGCGGTCACCATCTTGGCTCCGTCCTTCGCGATGCCGCCGGCCTCGGCATCCGACCCCACCATGAATCCCGTGATGTTCTGCAGGAACAGCAGGGGGATGCCGCGCTGATCGCACAGTTCGATGAAGTGCGCGCCCTTGAGCGCGGATTCGCCGAACAGGACGCCGTTGTTGGCGACGATGCCCACGGGGTGCCCGTGCAGCCGCGCGAACCCGGTGACGAGGGTCGTGCCGTACAGCGACTTGAACTCGTGGAACGTGTCGGCGTCGACGAGCCGGTCGATCACGACGCGCACGTCGTACGACGCGTTGACGTCGACGGGGACCACGTCGTACAGCGAGCCCGTCTCCGAGGGCGGAACGCTCGCGATCACGTCCCAGGGCGGTGCTGCGGGGGCCGGAAGGGTGGCGACGATGTCGCGCACGATCTCGAGTGCGTGCTCGTCGTCGTCGGCGAGATGATCGACCACACCGCTGCGTCGTGCATGCAGCTCGCCGCCTCCGAGGTCCTCTGCCGAGACGATCTCCCCGATCGCGGCCTTCACGAGCGGGGGTCCGCCCAGGAAGATGGTGCCCTGACCGCGCACGATCACGGTCTCGTCGCTCATGGCCGGCACGTACGCACCCCCGGCCGTGCATGACCCGAGCACGGCCGCGATCTGCGGGATCCCCTCCGCCGACATGCGCGCCTGGTTGAAGAAGATGCGACCGAAGTGCTCGCGATCGGGGAACACCTCGTCCTGCTTCGGGAGGAACGCTCCCCCGGAGTCGACCAGGTACAGGCACGGCAGGCGGTTCTCGAGTGCGATCTCCTGCGCCCGGAGGTGCTTCTTGACCGTGAGCGGGTAGTACGTGCCGCCTTTCACGGTCGCGTCGTTGCACACGACCATCACGTGGCGCCCGTGCACGAGTCCGATGCCGGCGATCACACCGGCCGCCGGGGCCTCGCCGTCATAGAGCCCGTCGGCGGCGAGCGGGGCGACCTCGATGAACGGGCTCCCCTCGTCCAGGAGACGCGTGACGCGATCCCTCGGGAGAAGCTTGCCTCGCGAGAGGTGGCGTTCGCGTGAGGCCTCCGGTCCTCCGCGAGCCGCTCTGGCCAGGCGCTCCCGCAGCTCCGCGGCGAGCGACTCCTGGGTATCGGCCATTCGTGTGTCCTCCTCGACCCACGTCGCGCCTCGGTAACGATCTGGTGCGCGCGCTCCGCTTTCGGTTAGTGTTCACTAACCCGTTACATCAGGTTAGCGAGGATTAACTGAGATGACAAGCCCCGTCACGGCGCGCGATCGCGCCAAGGCCGAACGCTCCGACGCGATCCTCCGCGCCGCCGCGCACCTGTTCGCCGAACGCGGCTACAACGGCGTCAGCCTCGAGGACATCGGCACGGCTGTCGGCGTCTCCGGCCCGGCCGTCTACCGTCACTTCGCCGGCAAACAGGCGCTGCTCGGGGCCGTTCTCGTCGCCGTGAGCGAGGATCTCGTCGCCGGGGGCACCGACGTCGCGGCCGACGAGGACGACGACGTCATGCGGATGCGGGCATTGATCGCCTTCCACGTCGACTTCGCGCTCGGTCATGCCGACGTCATCCGAGTGCACGACCGCGACGTCGCACAGCTCGCGGACGATGATCGCGCTGCCGTCCGACGGCTGCAGCGCGCGTACGTCGAGCTGTGGATCCGCACCCTCGAACCCCTCGTCGACGCCGGCTCCGACGAACTGAGGCTGCGCGTGCAGGCGTGCTTCGGACTCATCAACTCGACACCGCACAGCACGCGCGCGGCGATCCGACAGCAGACCGCCACCGCGACCGTGTTGGCCGCGATGGCGGAGTCCGCGTTGCGCGCCGCTATCTGAGGAGCATCGCCCGGCCGGGCTCCTCGAGCACGTCCGCGACGTCCTTGAGGAACCGCGCGCCTTCGGCGCCGTCCACCAGCCGGTGGTCGAACGACAGGCTCAGCGTCAGCATCTGACGCAGGGCGATCTCGCCGCGGTACTCCCACGGCTGCCTCCGCACCGCGCCGACCGCCAGGATGCCCGACTGCCCCGGCGGCAGGATCGGCGTCCCCGCATCCACCCCGAACACACCGATGTTCGAGATCGAGAAGGTGCCGCCGGCGAGTTCTGCGGGCGAGGTGCGACCCGCCCTGGCCGTCGCCGCGAGCTCGGTGATCGCGTCCGCGAGCGCGGGCAGGGTCAGCGTCTGGGCCTCACGGATGTTCGGCACGATGAGACCTCGGTCGGTGGCCGCAGCGATACCGAGATCGACGTAGCCGAACTGCACGATCTCTCCCGCCGCCTCGTCCCACCGCGAGTTGAGGCCGGGCGTGCGCCCGAGCGCCAGGCACACGGCCTTCGCGATGACCGCCAGCGGACCGATCCGGTGCTCGGCGAGGCTCCGGTCGTCGCGCAGCGATGCGAGCAGATCCATGGTGGCGGTGACGTCTACCGTGT
Source organism: Microbacterium sp. NPDC089695 (assembly GCF_044749085.1). Taxonomy (NCBI): domain Bacteria; kingdom Bacillati; phylum Actinomycetota; class Actinomycetes; order Micrococcales; family Microbacteriaceae; genus Microbacterium; species Microbacterium sp. NPDC089695. The sequence goes on along the minus strand of NZ_JBIVHG010000001.1, from coordinate 2,597,318 downwards.
GGAAGACCGTCACGTGCGGCGCGGTGAAGGCGCTCTCGACCATGGCGGCGGCGGTGTGCTTGCGCACGCCGCGGATCGGGATCCGCACCTCGCGATCGGCCGGGCCGCCGTCGACCGGCACGGTGTGCGGCGTCGCGGTGGCCGCCGTCGCCACAGACGCGGCACCCGTGCGCGCCGCGTACGCGTCGACGTCGTCGCGGGTGATCACGCGGTCGCCGATCTCAGCGGCGACCAGCACGAGGTCGACCCCGAGTCGTTTGGCGTGCGCACGCACGGGCGGCGTCGAACGCGGGCGCTCGACCACCGTCTCGACGTGCGCAGTCGGCCGTGCGTCGTGCGGTGCCGCCTCGAGCACGGCGACATCCGCGACGGGGTCGGCGACGGCGCGCCGAGCGCGACGCGCGGGCCGACCGGCGGCCGCAGGCGCGGCTCCGTAGCCGACGAGGTTCGGCTGCGCCTTCTCCCCCGCGGCACCGGCATCGGGAGCCGTCGTGTCGTCGTCACCCACCACGTCGAACGCGATGAGCGGAGCGCCGACCGCGACGGTCTGTCCGGCATCCGCGTGCAGCGATGCGACCGTCCCCTCGTAGGGCGAGGGCAGCTCGACGACCGCCTTGGCGGTCTCGACCTCGGCGAGGGTCTGGTTCAGGGCGACCGCGTCTCCCGGGGCGACGAGCCACTGGACGACCTCGGCCTCCGTGAGTCCCTCGCCGAGGTCGGGAAGTCGGAACTCCGTGATCATGCGTCGGCTCCCGTCAGGCTGTTCGGCCGATCGAGCACGCGATCGACCGCCTCGAGGATCCTGTCGAGATCGGGCAGGTGGTACTTCTCGAGCTTGGCGGGCGGATAGGGGACGTCGTGCCCGGTGACGCGCAGCGGCGCGGACTCCAGGTACTCGAAGCAGCGCTCCGTGATGCTCGCGATGACCTCCGCGGCCACACCGGCCTCGCGGGACGCCTCGTGCGTCACGACCACCCGTCCGGTCTTGCGCACCGAGGCCGCGACCGAGTCGTAGTCGACAGGCGAGAGGGACCGCAGGTCGATGACCTCGATCGAGACGCCCTCGTCATCGGCCGCCTGCGCGGCCTCCATCGCGGTCGACACCATCGCGCCGTACGTGATGAGCGTCACATCCGTCCCGGCGCGCACCACGCGGGCGAGCCCCATGGGCGGCGCGTCGGCGAGCGGTGCGTCCAGATCGACCCCGCCCTTGTGGTGGTAGAGCCGTTTGGGCTCGAAGAAGATCACCGGGTCGTCGCTCGCGATGGCCTGACGAAGACTGCGGTAGGCGTCTTCGGGGTTCGACACCGCGATCACACGAAGACCGGCCGTGTGCACGAAGTACGCCTCCGGCGACTCGGAGTGGTGCTCAGCCGCACCGATGCCCCCCGCCCACGGGATGCGGATCGTGATCGGCATCTTCACCCGCCCCTGCGTGCGGTAGTGGAGCTTGGCCACCTGCGCGACGATCTGATCGAACGCGGGGTACACGAACCCGTCGAACTGGATCTCCACCACCGGCCGATAGCCGCGGAAGGCCAGCCCCACGGCCGTGCCGACGATCCCCGACTCGGCGAGCGGGGTGTCGATCACGCGCTTCGCGCCGAACTCGTCGAGCAGGCCGTCCGTGATGCGGAACACGCCGCCGAGCTTGCCGATGTCCTCGCCGAGCAGCACGACCCTGTCGTCGTCGCGCATCGCCTGTCGCAGACCGGCGCCGAGCGCCTTGCCGAGCGTCATCTCCGTCATGTCAGGCCCCTTCGAACGATGCGAGGTACGCGGCGTACTCGTCGCGCTGGCGGGCGAGGCCCGAGTGCGGCTCCGCGTACACGCCGTCGAACACCGCGAGGGGCGGTCGCGTCACCATCCCGAGGCACTCCGCGCGCATGCGCCGCGCCACGTCGTCGGCCTCCGTCTGCACCGCGGCGACGTGCTCTTCGGACAGCTCGCCGAGGCCGCGGAGATACGTCTCGAGCCGCGCGATCGGATCACGGCGCCGCCATGACTCGAGCTCCTCGGCATCCCGGTACCGGGTCGGATCGTCCGCCGTGGTGTGCGGCCCCATGCGGTACGTGACGGCCTCGATGTACGCAGGCCCCTTGCCGTCGCGGGCGTGCGCGAGCGCCCAGCGCATCGCGGCCATGCAGGCGAGCACGTCGTTGCCGTCGACCCGGACGCTCGGGATGCCGAACCCGGGCGCGCGTCCCGCGATCGGATACTGGGACTGCACCGCGACCGGCTCGGAGATCGCCCAGTGGTTGTTCTGGCAGACGAACACGACGGGCGCCTGGTACGAGGCCGCGAAGATCATGGCCTCGTTGACGTCGCCCTGACTCGTCGCCCCGTCTCCGAAGTACGTGACGGCCACCTCGTCGGCCTCGTCGTGGCGGATGCCGAGCGCGTACCCCACCGCGTGCAGCGACTGCGCGCCGATGATGATCTGCAGCGGAGCGACGCGCAGGGCGGCCGGATCGTGGCCGGCACCTTCCTCACCGCGCCACATGCGCACGAAGTCGCCGGGCTGAGCACCGCGCGCGTAGATCACGCCGGTCTCCCGATAGCTGGGGAAGACGTAGTCCTGAGGAGCGAGCGCACGGGCCGTGCCGATCTGCGTCGCCTCCTGCCCCTGGCACGGGGCCCAGAGACCGAGCTGGCCCTGACGCTGAAGCGCGACGCCCTCCGCGTCGATGCGTCGCAACACGACCATGTCGCGGTGCAGCGCGCGCAGCTGATCGGCATCCACGTCGACGACGAACGAGTCGAGCCGGGGGTTCGCGATGCGCTGTCCATCAGGGGTCAGGATGCGCTCGGCGAGCTCGAGATCCTGAGCGGTGTCGACGATCGGGGTGATCTGCGGTGACATCATCGTCCTCCTCGTTCGTGGCGTCCTCGTGGGACGCGGCACGCGGCCGCCGGCGACGTCACCGGCTGGTTCGAGCGTACGTCCGCTCATCACCTCGCTCAAGCAATGAAGATCGGCTTGAGCATGTTGCTCAATTCGGCCTCATCCGACCCTGCTACCCTTTGGCACTATGGCTGGCCTCGACCGCATCGATCTGGAACTCCTCGCCGCGCTCGCCGATGATCCGCGCATCACGGTCGTCGCTCTCGCCGAGAATCTCGGCCTGTCGCGCAACACCATCCAGGCGCGGATGGCGCGGCTGGAGCAGACCGGCGTGTTCCTCTCGTACGAGAGGGCGTTCTCCACCGATGTGCTCGGTTTCCCGCTGCAGGCGTTCGTGAGCATCGGCGTCAGGCAGACCGAGCTCCCGCGGATCATCAACGAGCTCGCCCGCATCCCCGAGGTCGTGCAGGCGCACGGTCTCAGCGGATCGATCGACCTGCTCGCCCGCGTCGCGTGCCGCGATGCGCGTCACCTGTTCGACACGGACGCGCGGATCCTGTCGATCGACGGTGTCGAACGCACCGAGACGTCACTCGCGATGGGCGAGGTCATCCCCTTCCGGGTGGCCGGCCTCATCGGCCTCGCGCGACGGGAATCCTGAGGAATCGGCGGATCGCCCCGGCGGCTTCGGCCGGGGTCTCGTAGTGGATGAGGTGCCCGACGTGCGCGATCTCCACCAGCTCGGCGTCGGAGAACCGTGTCGCGAGTTCGCGTTCGACCTCGATCGGCGTGATGTCGTCGCGCTGCGCCGCGATCAGGAGGGTCGGCACGTCGATCGACGACGCGTACTGGCTGACGTCGTGGGAGACACTCGCCACGAAGGCGTCGCGCAGCACGTCGCGGTCGGCGAACAGCGAGAAGTACGTGTCGTGCTGGTCGTGGATGAACCGCCGCAGCACCGGGTCGGAGGTCTTCGCCATCGTGATGCTCATGATCCGGACGATCACGCGGTTGCGCAGCAGTGCGGTGCCGACGTGTTCCGGGAGACGCGCGCCCAGCGCGTAATAGAGCACGGCGAGCCGGGTCATGACACCCTTGGGTCCTTCGAGCGCGGGCGCCCCGATCGGGTTGATGAGAATGAGCCGCGGCGTCTCGAGACCGGTGGCGACGGCTGCAGAGGTGACGATGGATCCGAACGAGTGCCCGAGGATGACAGCGCCCGGCGCGACGGCCGCCGCGAACTCCCGCAGCCAGGCGACGTACTCGTCGAGGTCGTATCGGCGATCGGGGGCGGGTGACGACTCCCCGAAGCCCGGGAGGTCGGGGGCGATGACATGCGCCTCCGGGAGGAACGCGAGCACGGACTCGAGACCGTGATGGTCGCCGCGGAACCCGTGCACCGCGATGATCGTGGTCGCCGCGTCCGCGTCGCCGTAGCTCCAGTACGCGGTCCGCGCTCCACGCACGTCGATCTCGTGGCGCTGCACGGGCAGTCTGCGCAGACGGTCGGCGTACGGAGAGGGCACGGGCATCGCCCCAGTCTACGTGCGGCGCTCGGGCGTCTTCCGTGCGCCTGACCGGCGATGTCGGCGCCGCGGATTACGGTGATCCCATGCTCCGAGATGCACCGCTTCCGTCGTGGGTCACGCGTGTGGCGGTGTTCGATCTCGAGACCACAGGGATCGACGTCGAGATCGACCGGGTCGTCACGGCGCACGTCGGGCTCCTCGATGCGCGGGGCGACGAGATCGCCGCACGCAACTGGCTGGCCGACCCCGGTGTCGCGATTCCGGAAGGGGCGACGGCCGTGCACGGTGTGACCACCGCTCACGCCCGCGCCTTCGGGCGCCCCGCCGCGGAGGTGGTCGCTCAGGTCACTGCGGCGCTGGCATCGCTGCTGGCACAGGGGGTGCCCGTGGTCGCCTACAACGCGGCCTACGACTTCTCGCTCCTCGCGCACGAGGCGCGGCGGCACGGCATCGCACCACTCGAGAACCCGTCGCCCGTGATCGATCCGCTCGTGATCGACAAGGCGTACGACCGCTATCGGCCGGGCAAGCGCACCCTGCAGGTCGTCGCCGAGCACTATGCCGTGCCCCTCGACGACGCTCACGAGGCCGCCGCCGACGCGGTCGCCGCTGGTCGGGTCGCCCAGGCTCTGGCCCGACGGTTCGTGCTGCCGCCGACCCTCACGGAGCTTCACGACCGTCAGATCGGCTGGGCGCGATCGCAGGCCGCGAGCCTGACCGAGTACTTCATCCGCGTGGGCCGCCTCGACCCCGACGATGCGATCGACGGCACCTGGCCGGTGCGTTCGAGGGCCGAGACCGGATCGGACTGACGGCGAGGGAGCCGTCAGCCCGACCCGGCGTCTCAGAGCCTGTCGTCCTCGACGATGCGGTCTCGGACGATGCGATCGCCACGCCCACGACGGGCAACGAGAAGGATCACGCCGATGATGAAGGCGACGACACCCGCCGCCATCAGGATGTAGCCGACCATGTCGAGGTCAATCCAATCGAGCTGCACGTTGAGCGCGAACACGAGGATCGCGCCGATCACGAACAGCACGACACCGGAGCCGATGGTCATGATGGTTCCTCCCTGAATGAATGGTGCGCCATCGAGGGTGACAGCGCGGGCGAACAGCGTGGAAGGGGCTTGACAACGATCTCCGCGAGGTCAGGAGACGATGAGCCCGGCTCCCATCGCGAGTGCCGCGATCGCGGACAGGACGGTCGGTGTTCTCAGACGATTGCCGTGGGCGCGGAAATCGGTGAGAGCGCACCACGCGGCAAGAAGACCGAGTCCGAGGAGGACGACGCTCTGCAGCATGATCGGCGACGCCGCATGAGCATGCCCCGGGTCGACGGAGACGACACCGCGGTGCGTCGCGACTACCTGGGCGAGACCCATGAGGATCAGGCCGAGGGAGCTGTGCACCCGGCGTACGCGCAGGTCAGCGAATCGCGAGAGCCGAGCGGGCGCCCTCGAACGACAGGCGGCGATCGCGAGAGCCGAGACTATCGAGAAGCCCAGCCACGAGACCGGCGTCAACACGACCCCACCTGCCGCCATGTCCGCCATCCCGAGCATCATGACGACCTCACCTCCGATCGCCACCGCATCGCGATCGCGTGAGCGAAGGCGCAGCAGCAGATGAGCGCACATGAGGAGCGCCGCGACAGCGTGCAGCCACATACCCGGCATCCGCCTCCGATCACGGACGTTGTGTCCGTCATCTCAGCGTGCCGCGCCGAGCGACTCCGCAGCCGACACCTGCCGCGCATGACAAGCACCGTGCACCCCACGACAACCCCGAGGCGCGGGGAGTGACGACGATGAGAGCACGGCGACGTGCCGTCCTGTATCGAAGGAGCTGCCATGACCACATCCGCCCCGCCGACGGTACGCACCGAGGCGCATCGTCGCCTCGGTGTGCCCGCGGTGGCGTTCATGATCGTCGCCGCATCAGCCCCGCTCACCGTGATCGCCGGCGGATCGACGAGCGCGTTCTCCGTCACGCATGTGCTCGGGGTCCCGTTCGGCTTCGTCGTGCTGGCCGCCGCGCTCGCGGTGTTCGCGGTCGGCTACGCCGCCATGAGCCGATTTGTGACGAACGCGGGCGCCTTCTACTCGTATGTGTCGCAGGGCATCGGGCGCCCCGCCGGCATCGGCGCCTCGGTGCTGGCGTTGATCGCCTACAACGCGATGCAGGTCGGCATCTGGGGCATGTTCGGCTTCCAGGTCTCGCTGTTCGTCGAGGAGAAGACCGGACTCACCGCGCCGTGGTGGGTCTGGGTGCTGATCGGCATCGCCGTGGTCGCCGTGATGGGTGTGAACCGGGTCGACCTCTCCGCGAAGGTGCTCGGCGTGCTCGTCGCTCTGGAGTTCCTCGTCGTCATCGTGTTCGACGTCGTCGCCTTCGGGAATCCGGCAGAGGAGCTGTCGGCGGCGCCGATCAGTCCGGCGTCGCTGTTCGTCCCCGGGGTCGGCGCGGTCCTCGCGTTCGGGATCGCCGCGTTCATGGGCTTCGAGTCCGCCGCGATCTACGGCGAGGAGTCGAAGGATCCGAAGCGGACCATCCCGCGGGCGACCTTCCTCGCGGTCGGCGTGATCGGTGTCTTCTACACGATCTCCGCCTGGGCTCTCGCTCTCGCGATCGGCCCGGAGAAGATCCTCGACCCGAGCGGGATCACCGCGGCCGAGGCCGGTCCCCCGCTGTTCTTCGACTTCGTGTACGCGCGCCTCGGCGCGATCTGGGTCGACATCATGTCGCTGCTCTTCATCACGAGCGTGTTCGCCGCTGTGGTGAGCTTCCACAACGCTGTGGCGCGGTACGCGTTCTCACTCGGTCGTGAGGGCGTGCTCCCGCGCGGTCTCGCGTCCGTGCGACGGGCGAGCGGGGCGCCGTGGGCGGGCTCGCTGCTGCAGACGGGGATCGCCGTGGTCGTGATCCTCGCCTTCGCGGTGGGCGAGATCGGCTGGGATCCCGAGAACGGGCCGTTCCCGGTGCTCACGCTGTTCACCTGGCTCACGAACCTCGGCGCCTTCGGCCTGGTGCTGCTGATGGCGCTCGTCTCCGTCGCCGTGATCGGCTTCTTCCGACGGGATCCGCGTGACGTCGGCGTCGGCAGCCGCATCCTCGCGCCCGTCGTCTCGCTGGGCGCGCTGGGAACCGTGTGGGTCCTGATCCTCGCCAACTGGGACGTCCTCCTCGGACAGGCCGAGACGACGCCGACGTCGTTCATCCTCCCCGCGGTGATCCTCGTGCCGTCGGCCGTCGCCGTGCTGTGGGGCCTCTGGCTGCGCCGCGCGAGGCCCGCGATCTACGCGCGGATCGGCCACGGCGCAGACCTCGACGATGCGCCGACACTGGGCGCCGACGACGACGGCGTCTGAGGCCCGGACGACACGGAGAGGGGCGGATGCCGCGGCATCCGCCCCTCTCGCTGCGTCACCGCGCTGCCGGGATCAGCCGCACGTGCAGTTCTCGCCCTGCCCGCAGCCGCCGTCGGCGGCGACCTCGTGAGCCTGGCTGGACTCGGGCACGTCGAGGGCGGGGTTCGCGTCGAGGAACCCGTAAGGGCTGAACGTGAACCCGGTGTGGTCGACGGGCATGACCGGCCAGTCCTCGGGCCGCGGGATGTGGGTGAGCCCGAAGGTGTGCCACAGCACGATGTCCTCGCCGTCGATCGACCGATCGTCCGCCGTGTACGCGGGGAGCCCGGCGCCGCCCTGGTGGGCGTTGGGATAGCGCCCCGCGGGCCAGCGCTCGTCACGGTCGTACGCGGTGCCCCACAGATGCCTGGTCGCGAACGCTGCTCTCGCGGACACGGAGGACTGCGGATCGGCCATGAGCAACGCCGTCGGCTGCGGCACCAGGTGATAGGCGGTGGGCTTGCCCAGGCGGTTCGTGCGCGACGCCGACCGCACCTCCCACACGCGTGCGACCGATGAGTCGGCGACCCGCTGCGCCTCACTCTCCGACCGCAACGGCGTCTCCGTCCACGTGAAGGCGTTGCCGAAGGGGTTGTCGTCGCCCATCGGGATGCGCGCGGCGTCGACCTCGACGAGATGATTGTCCTCACCGTCGATCGCGACGTCCAGGCGGGCGTTGAACAGGTGCTGATGCACCGGGGCGAAGACGCCCGGGGCGATCTCGGGTGCGTGCGGATCGGTCGATCCGGGCTCGCCCGCGCCCGCGAAGACGATGCCGGTGGCCTTGGCCTCGAGGCGGATGGTGCCGTCGAGCGTGAAGTGCCAGTAGAAGCCGTAGTCGTAGTTGCCGATCGTCGAGAAGTACGACACGACGAGACGTCGTGAGCGTCGCACGTGCGACCCGACCGGATCCGGCTCGGTGTGCTTCCAGAGGATGCCGATGTCCTCCTCGTGCATGCACACCACGTTCGGGATGCGCATGGGGTTGCCGTGATCGTCGGCGACGTGCCCGTCGAAGTAGTGGATCACGCCGAGGCAGTCGCATCCCAACTCGAGGTGGTTGGCGTTCTTTCCGAGCAGGTACTCCCCCGCGTCGAAGTAGCTGATCCAGAACCGGGTGGGCGAGGTGTCACCGTAAGGGACGACCATCTCCGGCACGCTCGCTCGCGTGAGCACGGGACGCCCGTCGAAGCGCACGTCGTGAAGCACCAGCCCCTCGCGGGCGTTGAAGTCCACCCGCATCGACCAGTTCTCCCATTCCACGGCCGAGCCGTCGACCCGGAAGCTCGGCCCCTCCGGCTGGATGATCTCGATCGGCTTCAGCGTCGTGCGCGCCGGCCCCACGGCGTGGGGCGTGTAGTCGCCGTGACCTGCGGGGACGGGCGTGTCGCCGTCGTCCTCGATGCCGATCACGGCGTTCGCGATGAGATCGACGTGCACGATGAGGCCCTCGACGGGGTGCGCCCAGGGGATGTCGCGCTCGCTGTCACGCAGGAAGGTCAGCGAGCGGATGACGCGGCGGCCCACCTCGTTCGCGCGACCGACGAAGCCGGGAGCGAGCGGAGAGCAGAAAGCGAGTTCCATGCGGTCGGCGAGCCCGCGACGGCGCATCGCCGTCTGCCATTCCGGGGAGGCCTTCACGATCTCGGCCGCGCGCTCGTACTCCTCGAACAGGTACTGCGGCTGTCCGTAGGGAGCGGATGCCGGGTCGTGGGGTCGCATCGCGACCACCTCGCGCGCAGTCATCGACACGATCGCCTCGATGACCGCGCCCGACTCCGTGTCCAGCAGGGTCACGTCCGCACGCCGGTCCATCGGGTCGCCGGGCGACCATGACGCCAGCTCCTCCTTCGTGGGCTCATCGGGAAGGAGCATCGGTACGCGCACGGAATCGCCCAGCAGACCGGCATCCACGAGCACGTCGCGCGCCACGGCGATCTCCTCGGCGGTCAGCGGGTCGAGGGGGTGCCGCGGACCCGCCGACGTCGAGCTCCGCAGCGGGATCAGGTCGGCGTTCTCGTGCGGCTGCACGGCATGCTGGTGGTGGGTCATGCCCAGATGCTAAGAGGGCTCTCCCGGCCGGGACAAGCGCTCCGCGCGTGATGCGGACGACCGTTCGCGCTGACGCATCCACCGCGCGCTCGGCGACAAGACGACCCCTGCGATCGGCGCGCAGACTGGGGCGGATGCGCGGCTCCGGCCGTGCGCTGACAGCCAGAGCGCAGAGGAGACATCGATGTCGAAGCACACCCCCGTCCTGCAGGCAGAAACGCCCGATGCGGCCCTTCTGCGACGCATCGGCGCCGACGGCGGCGACGGTCGCTCCGTACCCGACGCCGCGACGCGCGAGACGATCGGACACGCTCCCGTGCAGAGTGTCGCGGAGCTCGACCAGGCCGTCGCCCGCGCGCGCACGGCACAGCCGGCATGGGAAGGTCTCGGTCACGCCGAGAGGTCGCGTCTTCTTCTCGCGGCCGCGGACGCCGTGGAGGAGAACGCGGAAGCCCTCGCACGACTTCTGTCCCGCGAGCAGGGCAAGCCCCTGAACGGCCCCAACGCGCGCTTCGAGGTCGGCGCGTGCGCCGCGTGGCTGCGGACGGCGGCATCCACGGTCCTCGACACCGAGGTGCTGCTGGACGACGAGACCGGGCACGCCGAGCTCAGCTACCGCGCGATCGGCGTGGTCGGCGCGATCGGCCCGTGGAACTGGCCGCTGATGATCACGATCTGGCAGGTCGCCGCCGCCCTGCGCATGGGCAACACCGCCGTCGTGAAGCCCAGCGAGTACACGACACTCAGTGTGCTGGCCCTCCTCGCGGTGCTGAACGACGTGCTTCCTCCGGATGTGCTGATCGGCGTCTCCGGCGACCGGGAACTCGGGTCGCGCCTGAGCTCGCACCCGCACGTCGGCAAGGTGATGTTCACGGGATCCACGGCCACGGGACGACGGATCGTCGAGAGCTCGGCGCAGAACCTCGCCCGCCTCACACTGGAGCTCGGCGGCAACGACGCGGGAATCGTCCTGCCGAGCGCGGACCCCGCGGCGATCGCACAGGACCTCTTCTGGGGTGCGTTCATCAACACGGGTCAGACGTGCGCGGCGCTCAAGCGCCTCTACGTGCACGACTCGCTGTACGACGCCGTGGTCGACGCGCTCGCGGCGGTCGCCGCGGCCATGCCGATGGGCAACGGCCTCGACGAGGATGCGGTGCTCGGGCCCCTGCAGAACCGGGCGCAGTTCGACATCGTCGCGGGTCTCGTCGACGACGCCCGTCGGCAGGGCGCCAGAATCGTGACCGGCGGAGCACCGGCATCCGATCTGGGTGAGCTGTTCTACCCCGTCACCCTCGTGGCCGACATCGCCGACGGTACGCCGCTCGTCGACGAGGAGCAGTTCGGTCCGGCGCTCCCCATCATCCGCTACAGCGAGGTCGACGACGCCGTGCGCAGCGCCAACGGTCTCGACGTCGGCCTCGGCGCGTCGGTGTGGGGCGATCGCGACGAAGCCCGCGCCGTGGCCGCCCGCATCCAGGCCGGCACGGTGTGGATCAACTCGCACGGCGGCGTGCACCCGATGATCCCCTTCGGCGGCGTGAAGAGCTCGGGCTACGGGCTCGAGTTCGGGGTCGAGGGGCTGAAGTCCGTCGCCGTACCCCAGGTCGTCAACGGCTGAGCCCGTGCGCACCGGTTCCGCGCGGCGCGTCAGTGCGTCGCGCGGAACTCGCTCGGTGCGACGCCGAACGTCGCCTTGAAGACGCGGCTGAAGTGTGCGGCGTCGGGGAATCCCCACTGCGCGGCGATGGCGGCCACGGGCCGGCTGGCCGACGCGGGATCGACGAGCGTCCGCTGACACTGCTGCAGCCTGCGCATCCGGATCCAGGTCGAGATCGTCGTGCCCTGTTCGCGGAACAGGGCGTGCAGGTGCCTGGTGGAGATGAAGTGCGCGGCGGCGATCGAGGTCGGGTCGAGGTGCGGCGAGCCGAGATTGCGGTCGATGTGCGCGTGGATGCGCTGCACCAGCGCCCGGTGCGGATCGTTGGCGGCCTCGAGGCCGAGTTCGCGCGTGAAGACGGTCGTCAGCAGGTCGACCGCACTGTTCAGCAGCCGTGCTCCCGTCGCCCCCACGAGCTGGTCGAGATTGTCGGCGAGTTGCCCGAGATACGGCACGACGAGTGCGCCGACGCCGTCGCTTCCCGACATCCGCACCGCCGTGAGCTGACCGAGGACATCGCTCGGAACCGACAGCGCGTGCCGCGGGACCATCATCACCATCGTGCGGAAGGACTCGTCGAAGGCGAGCGTGTACGGCCGGTCGGTGTCGTAGATGGCGAGATCCCCCGGCCCCAGCAGCGCCTCCCGGCCGTCCTGGATGAGCAGCCCTGAGCCGGCGAGCATCATGCTCACCTTGAAGTACGGGCTGTCTCCGCGTGCGATCAGCTCGGGGGTCCGCTCGACGGCGTGCGCGGTCGCGCGCACGTCCGTGATGTGGAGCTCGTCGACCTGCGCACCGCGGATCGCACCGCGGAACACGTCCGGCCGATCGCTGGACACCTGCAGAGGCACGAACGAGTCGTTGACGGCGGCGCGGAAGCCGCTGATGCCCAGGACCTCGCCGCCGGCCGGTCGCTCGTCTCGGGTGATGAGGACCATGAGACCACCTCTCCTTCGAAGCGGATCGTCATCGTATACGATGCTGACGTCAGCCTACCTCGAACCCGAGGACGCGACAACGGTAGGGCGGGCGGGACTTGAACCCGCGATCGTTGGGTTATGAGCCCACTGCCTTAACCAGCTTGGCCACCGCCCCGTGCGCACCAGCCTATCGGGGCCGAGCCCATCAGATCGGCGAGGCGTCCTCGTGGGCGCGCAGGTGTCCGAGATAGATGTCGGCGTTGGCGACGAGCCCCTCGCGTTCGTCATCGGACAGGGCCCGACGGACCTTCGCAGGCACACCCGCCACGAGCGATCCGTCCGGGATGTCGGTGCCCGCGAGCACGACGGCGCCTCCCGCGATCAGGCAGCCCTCGCCGACGACGGCACCACTGAGGACCACCGCCCCCATGCCCACCAGCGAGCCGTCGCCGATCGTGCAGCCGTGCACGACGGCGTTGTGGCCGATCGAGACCTTGGCGCCGATCCGCACGGGATGCCCGGCGTCGACGTGCACCGACACGTTGTCCTGCACGTTGCTGCCCGGCCCCACGACGATCGACGCGGAATCGGCCCGCAGGACGGCGTTGTACCAGACGCTCGACCCGGGCTCGAGCCGGACGTCGCCGATGATGCGCGCGCCCTCCGCGACGAACGTCGCCTCGGCGATCGACGGGACCCTGTCTGCGAGGGCGAGGACGGATGCTCCTGAAGCGACACTCATGAGGCGAGCCTACCCTCGCATGCCCGGAGATCCGCGTGATTACGCGGGACTAAGCCGAGCCTTCACTTGCTTGCGGAATGAATCAGGATGAGTAGCGTTGTCTTCAACAGGTACGAAATGACCACTCCGGAGGAGTCACGATGAGCAAGGCACAGACCGTTTCCACCACCGCCAGCGACCCGACCGTTGCGGCCGCCGCCGCCCAGTTCCTCTCCCCCGTCGTCCTCGGCCTCCAGGCCCTCACGATCGACGGCAAGCAGGCCCACTGGCACGTTCGCGGCGCGAACTTCGTCGGCGTCCACGAGCTCCTCGACACGATCGTCGCCCACGCCGGAGACTTCGCCGACACCGCCGCGGAGCGCATCGTCGCCCTCGGGCTCCCGATCGACGCCCGCGTCTCGACCGTCGCCGCCAAGGCCGGCTCGACCGCTGTCCCCGCCGGCTTCACGCAGTCGGATGAGCTCGTGCGCGCCGTGATCGCCGATATCGACGCCATCCTCGTCGACGTCAAGGCCGCGATCGACGGTCTCGACGAGGTCGACCTGACGAGCCAGGACGTCGCGATCGAGATCATGCGCGGCCTCGAGAAGGACCGCTGGTTCCTCGTCTCGCACATCGCCGCGTAACGACACCGCATACGAAGGAGGGCACCGGGATCCGTCCCGGTGCCCTCCTTCGTGTCGTCGCGGCAGCTCAGGCGCGATGCGTCAGGTGTCCGCCCAGCAGCGTCGCGATCACGGGCATCCTGCGCAACGCCTCGCCCACGGCGACGCGCGGATCGGCGCCGCACACCGCGATGTCGGCGACCGCACCGGGGCGCAGCGCGGTCCGTACGCTCGCACGCAGCGCGTCGTCTCTCCCGAGGATCTCTTCCGGATGCCACGGCGCACGCTCGTCGTCGGTGCGCGTGACGGCTGCGGAGATCGCCTGCCAGGGATCGAGCGGCGCCACGGGCGCATCCGATCCGAAACGGAGCTCGACGCCCGCATCCTGCAGGGCGCGCAACGGATACCCGATCGACGTCTGCAGAGCCCAGTGTGTGCCGACGACGTCGCGGTCGTCGACGGCGTGCTGCGGCTGCACGCTCGCGACCACACCGAGACGCGCGAAGCGCGCGAGATCCGCGTGGCGCACGAGCTGCGCGTGCTCGATCGTGCCCACCGCGCCGGTGGCCGTGAAGGCATCGAGGGCCGCGGTCACGGCGCGGTCGCCGATCGCGTGCACGGCGACGCCGAGCCCCGCGCCCGTCGCGGTCGTGAGCAGCTCCGCCAACGCGGCCGGTGGCACAGTGAGCACGCCGAAGTTGTCAGGGTCGCCGGGATACGCATGCGAGCAGGCGGCCGTGCGGGTGCCGAGCGAGCCGTCGCTGATGATCTTGAGCGGGCCGACCCGGATCAGACCGCGCCCGGCCTCGGGTGCGTCCGGGTCCTCATGCAACTCGCCGGTGCGGAGCCCGGCCCCGATCGCCCGTGAGAGGTCGAACGGGTACACGGCGAACTCGACGCGGTGCGAGGCGAACCCCTGCGCGATGCGGCGCGGCCACGCATCCGCGTTCCAGGCCATGTCGAAGTCGACGAGGCCCGTGACGCCACGAGCAGCCGCCCGGTCGCCGGCCGCACGCACCGCGCGGTCGCTGCGCTCCGGGTCCACAGCGTTGAGGCGCCGCGAGATCTCGAACGCGTCTTCTTCACGCAGCATCCCGTCGGCGCTTGCGAAACCTTCACGCCGGAGAGCCGCGGAGTTGAGCCACGTGCTGTGGACATCGGCGTTGATGAGGTAGGTCGGCACATCACCCGTCGCCGCGTCCAAGAGCGCCAGGCCCGGAGCGTCGGGCCACAGCGCATCACGGAACCCGCTGCCGATGCGACGTCCGTCCGGGAGGGGCGCAGCGCGGCCCATGAGCGCCGCAGCCTCGGCGGCCGAACGCACCCCGCCCAGATCGACGCGTTCCTCCGCCAGAGCCCACTGCACGGTGTGGACGTGGTTGTCCCACAGGCCGGGCACCGCCCAGCCGCCGGCGGCGTCGAGCACCGCGCCGCGAGCCGGAAGCGCCCCGGTCGGAGCGATGTCCGCGATCAGTCCGTCCTCGATGAAGACGTCTACCGGTTCGTCGTCCATGAGGAACTCACGCCCGGGACCGGCGATACGAACCCCGGTGATCGTGTCGATCCGGCCACCCACGCCCGTCATCGGCCGGCCGCCGTGCGGGCGTCCTGCGCGCGACGCATCTCACGTGCGAGCTCCGGCTGGGCGTACGGCCCCTCTTCCTCGAGCGCGGCGATCACGGTGTCGATCGTCTCGGTGGGCTTGTTCTGACTCAACTTGCGCTTGGCGACGACCCGCGTCGGCGTCAGACGGAACCCGACCGTCCCCGCTGCGAGCCGCGACACGTAGGCGTCGTCGTTCGGACGCTCCCACATGAGGCGGGGCTCCGGCATCCGCCCTTCGAATCGCGCTACCAGTCGATCGAGGACCTCGAGGTTCTCCTCCTCGCTGAGGATCTCGGGGATGCCGGCGAGATGCACCGCGGTGTAGTTCCACGTCGGCACCGCCGCGACGTCGCCGTACCAGCCCGGCGAGATGTACCCGTGGGGCCCCTGGAAGGCGATCAGGAGCTCGCGCTCCCCCAGCCCGTGGATCAGGTCGTCGGGACGTCCCACGTGCGCCACCACGGTGAGGTCGTCGCGGTCCTCGTCGAGCAGCACCGCATAGTGCGAGGCGACCAGGCCGTCCGCCGCATCGCTCACGATCGTCGCCCACGGATGCATGTCGATGACGCGGCGCATCTCCGCGACGTCGGCGAGGGTGAAGCTGGGATTCTGACGCATCCTCCCAGCCTATGGCCGCGGGGTCAGGCCTGGCAGCGCGGGCACCAGTACAGCTTGCGGGCGCCGATCTCCTCGAGGGCGATCTCGGTGCCGCACACGCGGCAGGGAAGACCAGCCCGGTGATACACCCAGTGACGGTCGTCACGGCTGGCCATGGCCGCGCGATACGCGTCGGGCGACAGGTCGTCCATCGTCATCATCTGGCCGGTCTCCACGCCGATGGCCAGGAGCCGCACCCAGTCGTGCCACAGCGCGCGCACGACGTCCTCCGGCACCTGTCTGCCCGGCGTGTGGGGGTTGAGCCGCTGGCGGTAGAGCATCTCGGCGCGGTAGACGTTGCCGATGCCGCTCACCACGGACTGGTCCATGAGCAGCAGGGCGATCACGGTCTGCGTCTTCCGCACGGCGCGCACGAAGCGCTCCTCGTTCTCGACGGGGTCGCCCACGAGAGGGTCGGGGCCGAGCTTCGCGACCGTCGCGAGCATCTCCTCGGGCGTCTGCAGCACGCACGCGGTGGGGCCGCGCAGGTCAGCGGCGGTGATGTCGGTCATGAGGCGCAGCCGCACCTGACCGACCACGGGCGGCGGCCACTCGACGCTCTCGTCCGCGAGCCCCTTCGTCTGCTCCGACATGCGCACGTGCACGCGCGTGCGACGCGGGGCGCCGATCGATGCCAGCGAATTCTCCCCCGCGTCGTCGAGGATCTCCTCGTCGAGCACCGTGCCGCGCTGGTTGGTCTGCCCCATGCGGCCGTTCGCGGAGGCGATCGTCGGGTCGACGAGGATCTCGCCCGCGAAGTCCCAGGCCCCGTAGAGCCCGAGGTGCACGCGCAGCCAGAGCGCACCCTCGACCTCCAGGAACATCTGCTTGCCCACGGCCTGCACGCTCACGGCCTCACGACCGTCGAGAACCGCGGCGCCCTCGGCGAAGCGACCCTGAGGACTCGAGGCGCTCAACGTCTTGCCGACGAAGTTGCGGTCGAACTGCCGCGCGATGCGGTGGACGGAATGCCCCTCGGGCATGTCAGGCCCGCGGATCCGGGAGCAGCGAGCCGTCGCGCTCGAAGTCCGCGATCTGAGCTATGCGCCGCACGTGCCGCTCCTCGCCCGAGAAAGGCGTCGCGATGAACGTGTCGATGAAGGAGGTGACCTCGTCGAACGTGTGCTGTCGGGCGCCGATCGAGATCACGTTCGCGTCGTTGTGCTCGCGCGCGAGCTCGGCGGTCGAGATGTTCCAGACCAGCGCCGCGCGGATCCCGTCGACCTTGTTCGCCGCGATCTGCTCGCCGTTGCCGGAGCCGCCGAACACGATGCCGAGGGTCTCGACGCCTGCAGCCTGATCCGACACGACCGCCTGAGCGGCACGGATGCAGAACGCCGGGTAGTCGTCGAGCGCGTCGTACTCGACCGGGCCGTGGTCGACGACCTCGTGCCCCGCGGCGCGGAGATGCTCCTGGAGCTGCGTCGAGAAGTCGAGACCGGCGTGATCGGTGGCGATGTGGATGCGCATGGCTCCCATCCTAGGAGCGGCTCCGCCGACCGGGCATCACGGGGCGACGCCCGCGGCTGCGGGCTTGAATCCCGCCCGGATGTTCTCGCAGCATCCCGGGCGGCAGACGTCGAATCCGCCGGGGAGCGACGTGACGTGCGGACGCTCGTCGTTCGGCCGCCCGTCGAGGCGCTCCTGGATCAGATCGACGATCCCGGCCACGAACGACGGCGCGACGCCCGGCGTGGGCGTGCGGGTGAACGCGAGCCCTGCCTCCTCGGCGGCCTCCGCGGCCTCGGTGTCGAGGTCCCACAGCACCTCCATGTGGTCGCTCATGAACCCGACGGGCACGACCGCGACAGCCTTGCGTCCGCGCGCGGGCAGCTCGCCGATCACGTCGCACACATCGGGCTCGAGCCAGGGCTGCGAGGCAGGACCCGAACGCGACTGGTACACGAGCTCCCACGAGACCTCGGCTGCCGCGGGCACGTCGGCGCGCACGCGATCCATGACCCAGGCGGCGACGGCCAGGTGCTGTGCGGCGTACGCGCCGCCTTCACCCCAGTCGATGTCGCGGGCGCCCGAGCGCTCGGCGTCCTCGGTGGGGATGCTGTGCGTCGAGAACAGGATCTGGATGTCGGATGCGGCGATGCCCTGGCCGAGGAAGCCCTCGATCGCCTCGCGCACACCGGTCTCGAACGACTCGACGAATCCGGGGTGGTCGTAGAACGGGCGGATCTTGTCGATCGTGACGACGTCGCCGAGCCCGGTGTCCGTGAGCACCCGCGCGAAGTCCTCGCGGTACTGCCGACAGCTCGAGAAGGAGCTGTACGCGCTGGTCGCGAAGGCGAGGAGAGTGGTGTGCCCGGCATCCGCGGCCTCGGTGACGACCTCCTCCAGATACGGGCTCCAGTTGCGGTTGCCCCAGTACACGGGCAGGTCGATGCCGCGCCGCGCGAGTTCCGCCTCGAGCGCGTCCTTCAGGATGCGGTTCTGTCCGTTGATCGGGCTCACGCCGCCGAAGTGGCGGTAGTGGTGGGCGACCTCCTCGAGGCGCTCGTCGGGAATTCCGCGGCCGCGGGTGACATTGCGCAGGAACGGGATCACGTCGTCCTGTCCCTCCGGTCCGCCGAACCCCGCCAGCAGGATGCCGTCATAGGCCACCGGCGTCGTCACGAAAGGGGCGCCGGAGGCGGCGGCGGGAGAGGCAAAGGGCACGGTGTTCGGCTCGATCGCAGTCACCTCTCCATCCTTTCACCTCCACGGAGAGGGACAGGCCGCGATGCTGGCGTAGGCTGTCATGGTTGCCGTGGGTGCCGACTGCGCCGGGTTACGGCAGCATCCCCTCACCCCTGGGAGTACACCTGTGCCTGGAGAGAACCTCACCCGCATCGAAGCGCAGGAGCGCCGCGACGTCGTCGACACGCAGTCCTACGAGGTGTCCCTCGACCTCACGAAGGGCGCCGAGGTCTTCGGCTCCCGCAGCGTCGTCCGCTTCACCGCGACCCCCGAGAGCTTCACCTTCATCGATCTGATCGCCCGCGAGGTGCGCGAGCTCTCGCTCAACGGCGAGCAGCTCGACCCCGACGAGGTCTTCGCGGACTCGCGCATCGCGCTGACCGGCCTGCAGGCCGAGAACGTGCTCGTGGTCGACGCCGACTGCCAGTACACGAACACCGGCGAGGGCCTGCATCGGTTCGTCGACCCCGTCGACGGCGAGGTCTACCTCTACTCGCAGTTCGAGGTGCCCGATTCCCGCCGCGTGTTCGCAGTGTTCGAGCAGCCCGACCTCAAGGCGACGTTCCAGTTCACGGTCACGGCGCCCGCCGCGTGGAAGGTCGTCTCCAACTCCCCCACGCCCGAGCCGATCGTGCACGACGACGGCACGGTCGCGACGTGGGGCTTCGAGCCGACGCCGCGCATCTCCTCGTACATCACCGCTCTCGTCGCGGGCCCGTACGAGTCGACGTTCTCCGAGCTCACGAGCGCCTCCGGCCGCGTCATCCCGCTGGGCGTGTACGGACGCAAGAGCCTGTGGCAGCATCTCGACGCCGATTACATCTTCGACAAGACGCGCGAGGGTTTCGCGTACTTCGAGGCGAAGTTCGGCGTCCCGTACCCGTTCGCGAAGTACGACCAGCTCTTCGTGCCGGAGTTCAACGCCGGCGCGATGGAGAACGCGGGTGCGGTGACGTTCACCGAGACCTACGTCTTCCGCAGCAAGGTGACGGATGCCGTCAAGGAGCGTCGCGTCGTCACGATCCTCCACGAGCTCGCGCACATGTGGTTCGGCGACCTCGTCACCATGAAGTGGTGGAACGACCTCTGGCTCAACGAGTCGTTCGCCGAGTGGGCGTCGACCATCGCGACCGCCGAGGCCACCGAGTGGACCGAGGCGTGGACGACGTTCAACGCCATGGAGAAGACCTGGGCGTACCGGCAGGACCAGCTCCCGTCGACGCACCCGATCGTCGCCGAGATCAACGACCTGGAAGACGTGCAGGTCAACTTCGACGGCATCACCTACGCGAAGGGCGGGTCGGTCCTCAAGCAGCTCGCCGCCTGGGTGGGCATCGAGCAGTTCTTCGCGGGCGTCTCGCAGTACTTCCAGAAGCACTCGTGGGGCAACACCGAGCTGAGCGACCTGCTCGTCGAGCTCGAGGCCACGAGCGGGCGCGACCTCAGCACGTGGTCGAAGAAGTGGCTCGAGACGGCCGGCGTGAACACGCTCGAACCGTTCATCGTCGACGACGCGGACGGCACGATCTCGCGCTTCGCGGTCACGCAGACCGCGCCCGCCGACTATTCGACGATCCGTCCGCACCGTCTCGGCATCGGCTTCTACTCGCTGACCGACGGCGCACTGGTGCGCAGCCACTACGTCGAGGTCGACGTCGACGGCGACCGCACCGAGATCCCCGAGCTGGTCGGCCGCAAGCGCCCCGATCTGGTGCTGCTGAACGACAACGACCTCGCCTACGCGAAGATCCGCCTCGACGAGCGCTCGCTCGAGACGGCCATCGCCCATCTCGCCGACATCAGCGACCCGCTCGCGCGGTCGCTCGTGTGGGGTGCCGCGTGGGACCAGACCCGGGACGCCGAGACCGCCGCGTCCGACTACATCGACCTCGTCCTCGGCAACATCGGCCGTGAGACCGAGTCGACCACGGTGCGCACGACGCTCGCGCAGCTGCGCACGGCCGCGACGCTGTACGTCGCTCCGGCCGACCGCGCCGCCGCGCGTCAGAAGGTCGCCGACGGGCTGTGGACGCTCGCCGAGGGCGCCGAGTCTGGCAGCGACAGCCAGCTGCAGTTCGTCACCGCGTTCGCCGGGGCGCTCGTCACCGCCGAGCATGCCGGCATCGTCGGGCGTCTGCGGTCGGGCGAGGAGACGCTCCCCGGTCTCGAGATCGACGCCGACCTCGGATGGCAGCTGCTCGTGGGGCTCGCCACGATCGGCGCGACCGACGCCGCGGCGATCGATGCAGCGCTCGCTGCCGACAACACGGCCAAGGGCGGGGAGTTCGCAGCGCAGGCGCGCGCCGCGCTTCCCGACCTCGCGTCGAAGAAGGCGGCCTGGGCGTCGCTGATCGAGCGGGACGACGCACCGAACACGATCGTGCGTTCCGCCGCTCTCGGGTTCGTGCACCCCGCCGGCACCGAGGTGCTGCGGGAGTTCGTGCAGCCGTACTTCGACATGCTGCTGCCGATCTGGGAGTCGCGCACCTACCAGATCGCCCAGTACCTGGTCGTGGGGCTGTTCCCGACCGCGATCGCCGACGTCGCGCTGCGCGATGCGACCCGCGGATGGCTCGCGGCGAACCAGGACGCCCCCGCGGCGCTGCGCCGCCTGGTGCTCGAGAACCTCGCCGACGTCGAGCGCTCCCTCGCCGCGCAGTCGCGCGACGCGGAGGACTGACACCTCTCACCGTCCCGATCAGGCCTCTGCGCGGTGCGTCCAGCCCGCGCAGAGGCCTGATCGCTACTCTGGAGGGGATGATGATGCTGCCGTTCCAAGTCACTCCCCCGCCCGAACAGGTCGCCCCGCCGGTCTGGTGGACCGACATCCTCAACGTCCTCGGAGTCGTGGGGCTGCGCGCTCTCAACGTCGCGATCATCATCGTGTCGTGCGTACTCATCGCCTTGGTGCTCCGCGTCGTCATCCGGCGGGTCGTGCACCGCATCGTCGACACCGCCAAGAGCAAGGCCGCCGTCGATGACACCCAGGCTCTCGAACGCAGCCCGCTCGCCGACATGCGGCTCGTGCAGCGCACCCGCACTCTCGGTACGATCCTGCAGAACATCGTGAACGTCATGCTGGTCGTGATCGCGATCGTGCTGATCGTCAACGCGCTCGACAACAGCCTCCTCGGCTCGCTCACGCTGCTCACCGCCGCGGTCGGTGCCGGGCTCGGCTTCGGCGCCCAGAACATCGTCAAGGACGTGCTGAACGGCATGTTCATCGTCGCGGAAGACCAGATCGGCATCGGCGACGTCGTCGATCTCGGTCTCGCCACAGGCGTGGTCGAGTACGTGAGTGTCCGCATCACCCAGGTGCGCGACGTGAACGGCACGCTCTGGTACGTGCGCAACGGCGAGGTCACGCGCATCGGCAACATGTCTCAGGGCTGGGCGCGCGCCATCATCGACCTCGGCATGCCGCTCGACGTCGATCTCGATCTCGTCGAGAAGACCATGCTCGAGACCGCGCAGGGGCTGGCCAAGGATCCGAAGTGGCGCACTCGCATCATCGAGAAGCCCGAGCTCTGGGGCCTCGAGTCGATCGGCGGAGACGCGCTCGTGGTGCGCATCGTCATCAAGGCGCGGGCGAATGCGAAGGACGACGTGGCGCAGGAGCTGCGCAAGCGCCTGCGCGCCGCCTTCCTCGAGGCCGACGTCGCGCTGCCCAGCATGGCGACCGTGGTCCCCACGGGCCTCGACGGCGCTCGGCGCGTGCGCGGCGCGAACCCTCCGAAGACGCGACCGAACGCCGTCACCGGGGTCCCTGTCATCCCCGACCGCGGTATCTGGCGGCGCAAGAAGCAGCAGAACGACGACGGGAGCCCGCAGAAGTGACGTTCTACGACGAGGTGGGCGGCCGCGAGACCTTCGCGAAGATCGTGTCGGTGTTCTATCGCGAGGTCGCGCTCGATCCGGTGCTGAAGCCGATGTACCCGGAAGACGACCTCGGGCCCGCCGAAGAACGCCTGCTGCTCTTCCTGGAGCAGTACTGGGGCGGACCCACGACGTACGGCGAGACCCGAGGGCATCCTCGCCTGCGGATGCGCCACCTGCCGTTCCACATCGACCCCGACGCCCGCGATCGTTGGCTGCGTCACATGCGCACGGCCGTCGACGAGGCGCAGTTGTCGCCATTGCACGAATCCACCCTCTGGGACTACCTCGAACGAGCCGCCTATGCCATGGTGAACACGTTCGAGCCCACCGGCATCGGCGCCGATGCGGGTGGTCGCCCCACTCTCGAGACCCGCTCTCAGCCAGCCGCGACCCCCCGTCAGGAATCAACGGAGACCCCATGACGACCACGC
The DNA here is from genome assembly GCF_044749085.1 of Microbacterium sp. NPDC089695. Lineage (NCBI taxonomy): Bacteria > Bacillati > Actinomycetota > Actinomycetes > Micrococcales > Microbacteriaceae > Microbacterium > Microbacterium sp. NPDC089695. The sequence goes on along the minus strand of NZ_JBIVHG010000001.1, from coordinate 2,574,293 downwards.
CCCTGTCGACCGACGTCCTCGTGATCGGATGGGGGCTGGCCGGGCTCGTGGCGGCGTCTGAAGCCCTGGATGCCGGACGACGGGTGATCCTCGTCGACCAGGAGCCTCGCACGAACCTCGGCGGCCAGGCCTGGTGGTCCTTCGGCGGGCTGTTCTTCATCGACTCCCCCGAGCAGCGACGCATGGGCATCCGCGACTCGCTCGCGCTCGCGACGCAGGACTGGTTCGGTACGGCGGGCTTCGATCGCCCGGAGGACGACTGGCCGCGCCGTTGGGCCGAGGCGTACCTGCAGTTCGCCGCCGGCGAGAAGCGCGCCTGGCTGCGCGAGCGCGGCGTGGGGTTCTTCCCCGTGGTCGGGTGGGCAGAGCGTGGCGGATACGGCGCCCTGGGGCCGGGCAACTCCGTGCCGCGTTTCCACATCACCTGGGGAACCGGGCCCGGTATCGTCGCGCCGTTCCAGGCGGCGGTCGAGCAGGGCGAGCGCGAGGGGCGCCTGACGGTGCTCCCCCGGCATCGCGTGACCGCGCTGACCGTGACCGACGGAACGGTCACGGGCGCGAGCGGATCGGTACTCGCCTCCAGCGGAGCCGAGCGCGGAGTCGAGTCATCCCGCGAGGTGATCGGCGACTTCACCGTCACGGCATCGGCGACGATCGTCGCCTCGGGCGGGATCGGCGGCAATCACGACCTCGTGCGGGCGGCCTGGCCGGCCCGGCTCGGCACGCCTCCGGAGCACATGCTGACCGGCGTGCCCGCCTACGTGGACGGCTCGATGCAGGCGGTCAGCGACGCAGCGGGGGCTCGGCTCATAAACGGCGATCGCATGTGGCACTACGTCGAAGGGATCCGCAATTGGGATCCGGTGTGGCCGTCGCACGGCATCCGCATCCTGCCCGGTCCCTCGTCGCTGTGGCTCGACGCCACCGGACGGCGTCTCCCGGTGCCGCTCTTCCCCGGCTTCGACACGCTCGGCACGCTCGCCCATCTCCGCTCCACAGGCCACGACCACTCCTGGTTCGTCACCTCGAGGCAGATCGTCGAAAAGGAGTTCGCGCTGTCGGGGAGCGAGCAGAACCCCGACCTCACCGGCAAGGACATCGGGCTGCTCCTCCGCTCGCGTCTCGCGAAGGGTCCCACGGGCCCGGTGCAGTCCTTCCTGGACGAGGGCGCCGACTTCATCGTCGAGAACGATCTCGAGTCGCTCCTCGAACAGATGCGGCGCCACGACGGCGGCGAACTGCTCGACATCGACCATGTGCGGCGCGAGATCGTCGCGCGCGACCTCGAGATGGACAACGAGTTCTCCAAGGATGCGCAGATCGGGATGCTCCGGTCGATGCGCGGCTACCGCGGCGACCGACTGATCCGCACGGCCGCTCCCCACCGACTGCAAGACCCAGCGGCCGGTCCGATGATCGCCGTCAAGCTCCACGTGCTCACTCGCAAATCGCTCGGCGGCATCAACACGGATCTCGACGGGCGGGCACTGGACGCGCACGGGGACGCGATCCCCGGACTGTTCGCGGCGGGTGAGGCGAGCGGCTTCGGCGGCGGCGGCGTGCACGGGTATCGCGCGCTCGAGGGCACGTTCCTGGGAGGATGCCTGTTCTCGGGGCGACAGGCGGGGCGAGCCGCCGCGGGCTGAGCCGCGTACCGGTCAGTCGGCGGTCGCGCCGGTTCCGCGCACCGCGGTCATCCCGATCGCGGCCGGACCGCGGGTCAGCACGTGTCCACGACGGAACGCGAGGCGGGTCCATCGTCCCGATCGGAGCACAGCGACGTCCTCCTCGCCCGAGATGAAGCCGAACGCATCGGCGGCGAACGCCACGCCGCGAGGGAGATCGAGCAGGTCAGGATCCGGCTCCCCCCAGATACCTGCGCGCAGCGCGCGCACGGCATCCTCGCCGGCCCCGTCGGTCGCACCCCGCGCGACGGCGCTGATCCCCCACTGGGCGCGCTGTGCGATGACGGATGCCGTCAGCTGCCCGAGCGTCGTCCACTCCCCTCGTGGCGGTGCGATGCCCGCCCAGGCCGGCGAGAGCCCCGTCTCGGGCAGATCGAGCACGCGGGCGTCAGAGGTCTCGGTGAGTGACGCGACCACCACGTCGCACTCGAGCTCAGGGTCGACGTTGACCACGCGCATCCCGAGAACCGTTGGCGTGTGGTCGAACAGCCCGCGCGGGGCGAGCGCCGCGCTCGTGAGAGCGAGCACCCCGCGCGCAGCCTGCAGACGGACGCCCTCGTCGGAGATGCGGCCGGCGCGTCCGAAGAACGTCAGCACGTCCTTGGTCGTCGGGGCATCGGCGAGGACGAGCTGGTGGGGCACAGCATCTAAACTATCAACGCAGCGGTCAGCCCAGCCGCGGGGAGGACTCCATGACCGCCGATGCCCACGCGATCCGCACCGTCGAGCAGCTGCTGGCGGTTCTCGATCTCGACGCCACGCAGGCGCGGACCACCGAGGACATCTTCACCGGGCGCTCGCACCCGATGCCGTCCGGCCGGATCTACGGCGGCCAGGTGCTCGCGCAGACCCTCCTGGCGGCCGAGCGGACTCTGCCCGAAGACAGGGCGGTGCATTCGATGCACGGGTACTTCCTGCGACCGGGCGATGCGTCGCAGGGACTCACGATCGCCGTCGACCGCATCCACGACGGGCGCTCCTTCTCGACGCGACGCTCGCAGGCCTACCAGAACGGTGTGCCGATCTTCTCGATGATCGCCGCGTTCCAGGACGAGGATCCGGGCGTCGAGCACGCGACGCCGATGCCCGACGGCGTACCGGCACCAGAGACCCTGCTGCCCGATGAGGAGCGCGTGGACGGGCTCCCGCCCGGAACGGCGAAGATGCTCGCGGACCGGGCGGCAGACATCCGACACGTCGATACTCCGCTCTTCCTGCCCAGCGATGACGAACGGGTAGCCCACCAGGGTGTATGGATGCGGATGCGTGCTCCGCTCCCCGACGACCAGCGCATCCATCGCGCGGCGCTCGCCTACCTCAGTGACATGACGATCCAGGAGTCCATCCTCCGCGCACACGGCGTCTTCTGGGCGCTCCCCGGCCTCAAGGTCGCGAGCCTCGACCACGCGATGTGGTGGCATCGCCCCGCACGCGTGGACGACTGGCTGCTGTACGTGCAGGAATCGCCGAACGCGCGGGGCGGACGGGGTCTCGCCCAGGGGCGGATCTACACGCGCGAGGGTCAGCTCGTCGCATCGGTCGCCCAGGAGATCATGATCCGGGTGCCCGAAACGACCTGACGTTCGGCGTCGCGCCCGGCCTGCGAGGCCGCGTCAGCGGTGCGCGTACTCGATCGACGGACCTGTGTACGGAGCCCAGGCGTCGCGCATCTCCTGAGTGAGTCGTGTCGGACGCCCCGTTCCGGCATCGACGAGCACGATCACCGCCGTCGAGCGGGCATAGATCTCCCGCGGCTCGGCTGCGGGGTCGTTGTGGACCTCGTAGCAGACCTCGACGCTCGACCCGCCGAGCTTGCCGAACCACATCTGCACCTCGAGAGGACGACGCTGGTACGGCACCGGTGCGAGGTACTCGATCTCCTGCCGCGCGATGAGCGTGAGGATGCCCTCTTCGATGCCCGAGTCGAGCACGGCTGTCGAGGGCGCGGTCTCCCCCGGACCAGCCCGCCAGAACGCTCGCACCCGCGCCTCCTCGAGAAGCTTGAGCATCGAGGTGTTGTTGACGTGGTTGAAGGCGTCCAGGTCCCCCCATCGCAACTGGATGGGGATGTGCAGGCGTGATCCGGGGGTGGCGTCCGACATCGCGATCAGTCGCGCGTCAGCTTGCGGTGCGTGGAGCGGTGCGGCTTCGCGGCGTCGGGGCCGAGACGCTCGATCTTGTTCTCCTCGTAGGCCTCGAAGTTGCCCTCGAACCAGTACCACCGGTCGGGGTTCTCATCGGTGCCTTCATAGGCGAGGATGTGCGTGGCGATGCGGTCGAGGAACCACCGGTCGTGGGTGATCACCACAGCGCAGCCGGGGAACTCGAGGAGCGCGTTCTCGAGCGAGCTCAGGGTCTCGACGTCGAGGTCGTTGGTCGGCTCGTCGAGGAGCAGCAGGTTGCCGCCCTCCTTGAGCGTGAGCGCCAGGTTCAGACGGTTGCGCTCACCGCCGGAGAGCACACCCGCCTTCTTCTGCTGGTCGGGCCCCTTGAATCCGAACTTCGAGACGTAGGCCCGCGACGGGATCTCGGTCTTGCCCACCGTGATGAAGTCGAGCCCGTCGGACACGACCTCCCACAGCGTCTTGTCGGGATCGATGCTCGCCCGGGACTGGTCGACGTAGCTGATCTTGACCGTCTCGCCGATCTTCAGGTCGCCGCCGTCGAGCGGCTCGAGCCCCACGATCGTCTTGAAGAGCGTCGTCTTGCCGACGCCGTTCGGGCCGATCACGCCGACGATGCCGTTCGGCGGCAAGCTGAAGCTGAGACCGTCGATGAGCGACCGACCGTCGAAGCCCTTCTGCAGCTTCTTGGCCTCGATCACCACGTTGCCGAGACGCGGACCCGCGGGGATCTGGATCTCCTCGAAGTCCAGCTTCCGCGTCCGCTCCGCCTCCGCCGCCATCTCCTCGTAGCGGGCCAGACGCGCCTTCGACTTCGTCTGACGTCCCTTGGCGCTGGAGCGCACCCACTCGAGCTCCTCCTTGAGGCGCTTCGCGAGCTTCGCGTCCTTCTTGCCCTGGATCTCCAGGCGCTCGCCCTTCTTCTCCAGGTAGGTCGAGTAGTTGCCCTCGTAGCCGATGAGGCGACCACGATCGACCTCGGCGATCCACTCGGCCACGTGGTCGAGGAAGTACCGGTCGTGGGTGATCGCGATCACTGCGCCCTTGTACGCCTGCAGGTGCTGCTCGAGCCAGAGCACGCTCTCGGCGTCGAGGTGGTTGGTGGGCTCGTCGAGGAGCAGCAGGTCGGGCTTCTGAAGCAGAAGCTTGGCAAGTGCCACACGACGCTTCTCGCCACCCGACAGCGGGGCGATCGCGGCGTCACCCGGCGGGGTGCGCAGGGCGTCCATCGCCTGGTCGAGCTGCGAGTCGAGGTCCCAGCCGTCGGCCGCGTCGATCTCCTCCTGCAGCGTCCCCATCTCGGCCAGCAGGGCGTCGAAATCCGCGTCGGGGTCAGCCATGAGAGCCGAGATCTCGTTGAACCGGTCGAGCTTGGCCTTGATGGCGATGCCGTCCTGGATGTTCTCGAGCACGGTCTTCGATTCGTCCAGCTCAGGCTCCTGCATGAGGATGCCGACGGTGAACCCCGGGGTGAGCTTCGCCTCACCGTTCGAGGGGGTGTCGAGCCCCGCCATGATCTTGAGGATCGTCGACTTTCCGGCACCGTTCGGACCGACCATGCCGATCTTCGCACCGGGCAGGAACGACATCGTCACATCGTCGAGGATGAGCTTCTCGCCCACCGCCTTGCGTGCACGAACCATCGAGTAGATGTACTCAGCCACCGAAAACCGCTCCTTCTGTTGGCGTCGAGGATCGACACCCCAGCCTACCGGCCCCGCTCGGGGTCACCAGTCGATCGCGCGTGTGGTGCCGATGAGGCAGCGTCCGCCGTCGAGCTGCGGCATCACGAGCGTCACGGGCTCACCGGTCGAGGGGCCGACCTGCCCGATCAAGCACTCGGCCTCGCCCCACGCCACGGAGAACTGCAGACTCTCGACGGCGTTGCCGACGGTCGTGACGTCCTGCGTGACCTGCATCGCCGCTCGGTCGAACCCGGCCGCGATGAGCGCGTCGATGTACGCCCGCCCGGCGCCGCGCTGATCCGACGACCAGACCTGCGCGGTCACGGCAGTGAACAGCGGAAGGTTGTCCGCCGCGCTGCCGTCGGCGACGTACGCGGGCGCCTCCGGACTTGCCGGCGCACTCGGCGAGGGTGTTCCCGGACTCGGCGACGGCGACTGGTCGCCCTGGGGCGCGCAGGAGGCGAGTGCCAGGAGTGCGGCGAGTGCGCCTGCTGCAAGGACCGCGCGCGTCACGGGAGGGGCAGGTCGTCGAAGCACGACCCGAGTCTACGGGGCGACCCGCTCCCGAGCGCGCGCAGTCGATGCGCTCGCCACATCGTGGTCAGCGCGATGCGCTCGCATCCTCGCCGGCGAGAGCCATCGACGGCACGTCACCGCCCCGGGACAACGCGGGATCCGCCCACGCGATGTCGACGTCCATCTCCTCCTCCACAACCGCCTCGGCGCCGTCCTGTGTCCGGTCGCGCTCGGATCCGTCGGACTGCGCGGCCGAGCGGCCACGGGCGCCGTCGTCGGAGGACGCTCGCGATGCGCGGCGATAGTTCGAAGTGCCCCAGCGGAGGTCGCGTCCGATCGCATCGGCTTCGATGTCGACGCTCGTGCCTTGCTTGCCGTTGTTCTCCCACGCCCGGATCTTGATCCGCCCCGTGACGATCACACTGTCCCCCGCGCGCAACGACGCGGTCACGTTCTCCGCGAGTCCACGGAACGCGGCGACCGAGTACCAATTGGTGGTCACGTCGATCCACGTCTGCGTCGCGTCATCGAATCGCCGGTGCGTGCTCGCGAGCCGGAAATTCGTCACGGGCGCTCCACCCGTGGTCCTCCCCTGGGTCGGGTCCGTCGCCACATTGCCCACGATCGTCACGATGTCCTGCATGTCTGCTCCTCTGTGATCCGGGACCGACGCCCGGGTGCACTCAGCTTGCGCGCACCGGCAGACCTCCGGGTACCGCGAACGCACTGTCCGTGGAGAGTGTTCGCGCAATCGCCGGATGTGCAGAGAGCATCGGCAGATCGCCTCACGGCTTCGCGACGGGAATGTCGGTGGTCGGTCATATGTTCGAATGAGAGAGGAGAAACCGATGTCCGACACCCAGATCTTGACCGCTCCCGAGGTTCCGTTCGCAACCCCACCACTGTCTTCCCAGCGCGAGTACCTCGTGCGCGCGTCGGCACACCTGTGGCGGGTCCAAGACGCGACGGGACGCGTACTGGGCCACCTCCGAGTCGCCACCGACCCCCTGGGCATCCGCTACCGCGCGGAACGACTGCACCTGCCGACGGCGAGCTTTCGACTCGTCGGCGACTTCTGGCGCGCGGACGACGCCGTCGCCGCACTGAGGAACGGCTAGCGCGCGAAGATGTCCGGGAATCGATGCCTGCCGGACTCATATGCGCCCCCGGCAGGATTCGAACCTGCGACCAAGAGATTAGAAGGCTCCTGCTCTTTCCCCTGAGCTACGGAGGCGAGTGCCCCTAGCCTACAGCGCACCGGAGTCCGTTGTCGGAGCCGTCGATAGGATGTCGGCATGGTATCTGCGTCAGAGAACGACCGTCTCGTCTGGATCGACTGCGAGATGACAGGTCTCGATCTCGCGGTGGATGAACTCGTCGAGATCGCCGTGGTGATCACCGACTTCGAGCTCAATCCGGTGGACCCCGGCTTCCAGGTGGTCATCCGCCCGAGCGCCGCGGCCCTCGATCACATGAACGACTTCGTCACGACGATGCACGAGACCTCCGGGCTGCTCGCAGAGATCTCCGACGGCGTCACCCTCGCCGAGGCGCAGGCGCAGACCCTCGCCTACATCAAGCGATTCGCTCCCGTCGAGCGCAAAGCGCCCCTCGCCGGCAACACGATCGGCACCGACCGGATGTTCCTCGCGAAGTACATGCCCGACGTCGATCAGTGGCTGCACTACCGCAACGTCGACGTGTCCAGCATTAAGGAGCTCTCACGCCGCTGGTACCCGCGGGTGTTCTTCCAGGCTCCCTCGAAGGACGGCGGCCACCGCGCGCTCGCCGACATCCTCGAGTCGATCCGCGAGCTTCGCTACTACCGGGAGGCCGTCTTCGTCGACGAGCCGGGCCCGTCCAGTGACGATGCGCGAGACATCGCGACCCGGGCTGTGTCAGAGTTCGCCCCGAACATGTAATAGACTCGTCTGGTTGCCGATTCCGATCGGCACATGGTGGGTATAGCTCAGCTGGTAGAGCGCTGGCTTGTGGTGCCGGATGTCGCGGGTTCGAGTCCCGTTACTCACCCCAAGAAGGCCCGGATCTCAGATCCGGGCCTTTTTCACACCCGCAGGAATACCCCCTAAGGGTATTACGTTGACTCGATCAGAAAAGAACGGAGCAGACCGATGTCGCACGATCACCACGCCGCGGGCCACCACTCCACCCCGGAGAATCCTGAACATCACGACCACGCCGAGCATGGCGGCCACACCGGACACGCCGAACGTTTCCGGCGGCTCTTCTGGATCATGCTCGCCGTCGCGATCCCGGTCATCCTCTCATCGCCGATGTTCGCGATGATCTTCGGCTATGCAGTGCCCGGCAGCCTGCTGTGGCTCGCACCGGTCCTCGGCACGGTCATGTTCGTGTGGGGCGGAGCGCCCTTCCTCACCGGCGCGCTGTCCGAGCTGCGTTCCCGCCGACCCGGGATGATGCTCCTGATCGCGCTCGCCATCACCGTCGCCTTCCTCGCCTCGTGGGGAGCGACCCTCGGCCTCCTCCACCATGAACTGGAGTTCTGGTGGGAACTCGCGCTGCTGATCGTGATCATGCTCCTCGGGCACTGGATCGAGATGCGCTCGCTCGCCCAGACCACATCGGCGCTCGACTCGCTCGCCGCACTGCTCCCGGATGAGGCAGAGCGCATCGATGCGCACGGCACCACCGTGGTCCTCCCCGCAGACCTCCGCGTCGGCGACACCGTTCTCGTGCGCCCCGGCGGGCGCATCCCCGCCGACGGACGCATCACGGACGGCACGTCGAGCATCGACGAATCGATGATCACGGGCGAGTCCCGTCCCGTCGTCCGATCGACCGGAGCCGCCGTCGTCGCCGGGACCGTGTCGACCGATTCTGCCATCCGCGTGGAGATCACGGCCATCGGATCGGACACGGCGCTCGCCGGCATCCAGAAGCTGGTCACGGAGGCGCAGGCGTCGTCGTCCCGCGCGCAGCGCATCGCTGATCGGGCCGCGGCCTGGCTCTTCTGGTTCGCGCTGGGTGCGGCCGTCGTCACCGCCGTCGTGTGGACCGCCGCCGGGCTCCCCGACGACGCCGTGATCCGCACCATCACGGTCCTCGTGATCGCGTGCCCGCACGCGCTCGGCCTCGCCATCCCCCTGGTCGTGTCGATCGCGACGGAACGCGCAGCGCGCACCGGCATCCTCGTGAAGGATCGACTCGCGCTCGAGACCATGCGCACGGTCGACACGGTGCTGTTCGACAAGACCGGCACCCTCACCACCGGCGCGCCGGCGGTCACGGCCGTCGAGGCGGTGAGCGACATCTCGCCTGATGACCTGCTGCGGATCGCCGCTGCCGCGGAGAACGACTCCGAGCACCCTCTCGCTCAAGCGATCGTCGACGCCGCTCGGCGGCGAGGCCTCGCGCTTCCCGCGGCCACCGGATTCACGTCGTCTCCGGCGGTCGGCGTCCGTGCCGTCGTCGACGGACACCGCGTCGCCGTCGGCGGACCCCACCTGCTGGACGAGGAGTCGCTCTCGGAGTTCGCCGGCGCTGAGGTGTGGCGTGCCGAAGGCGCCATCATCCTTCACGTCGTCATCGACGGACGCGTCGCCGGTGCATTGCGGCTCGCCGACGACGTGCGCCCCGAATCGGATGCCGCCGTTCGCGAGCTGCGCGCACGCGGGATCGAGGTGATCATGATCACGGGTGACGCGGAGGCGGTCGCTGAGCACGTCGCAGCCGAGGTCGGCATCCGTCGTGTGTTCGCCGGCGTGCGCCCGGAGGAGAAGTCCGCGACCGTGCGCGCGCTCCAGTCCGAAGGACGCATCGTCGCGATGGTCGGCGACGGCGTCAACGACGCCCCGGCGCTCGCGCAGGCCGACGTCGGACTCGCGATCGGCGCGGGCACGGACGTGGCGATCGGATCCGCCGGCGTGATCCTCGCGAGCGACGATCCGCGCATGGTGGATTCGGTGATCGTGCTGTCACGCGCGAGCTACCGCAAGATGACGCAGAACCTCTGGTGGGCGGCCGGCTACAACCTCCTGTCCGTGCCTCTCGCCGCGGGCGTCCTTGCTCCCTGGGGGTTCGTGCTGCCGATGTCCGTCGGCGCGATCCTCATGTCGCTGTCGACGATAGTCGTGGCGTTGAACGCCCAGCTGCTGCGCCGGGTGCAGCTGCGACCGCGTGATCTCGCCACCCCTGAACGCACGCCCGTCTGACGTCGGGAGAGGTGCGGAAGAGCCATAGGATTGCGGGGTGTCGCTCGCTGTCTGGTTCTCCCTCCTCACGGCGTGCGTCGTCATCAGCTTCACGCCCGGCGCGGGCGCGATCAACACCATGTCGAACGCTCTCAGCCAGGGCTGGCGGCGGTCGATCTGGGGCATCGTCGGGCAACAGCTCGCGCTGATCGTCCACGTCGTGATCGTCGCCGCCGGCGTCGGTCTCATCGTCTCCCGCTCCGAGGTGCTCTTCAACGTCATCCGGTACGCGGGCGCGGCGTACCTCGTGTACCTCGGCGTCCGGCTGATCCTTACGCGTGCGGCTCCGGTGACGGGTGTCGACGAAGAGCTCGACGACACCAGGGAAGGCCACTGGTCGATGATCCGACGGGGGTTCTGGGTGAACCTCCTCAACCCCAAGGCGATCGTGTTCTTCCTCGCGTTCATCCCGCAGTTCGTGCGCCTCGACGAGCCGCAGCTGCCGCAGTACCTGACGCTGATCATCACCGTGATCGTGGTCGACGTGATCGTGATGTGGGGGTTCTTCGCGGCCGCGGCACGACCGTTCCGCCGACTCACACGGTCGGTGCGCGGACAGCGGGTGCTGAACGCGATCTTCGGGGTCCTGTTCATCGCTGTCGCCGCACTTCTCGTCTTCCTGCACTGACGCGTCGTGCCTCCTGCGGCAATAGGCTGGGGACGATGGAGATGGAAGCAGCAGCCTTCGAAGAGATCGTCGTCGACGAACTCGACCGACTGCCGGACGATATGGTCGACGGGCTCGACAACGTGGTGTTCGTAGTCGAGGACCGCCCCGAAGACGGGAGTCTCGACCTCCTCGGCCTCTACGACGGGCTGGCGCTCACGGAACGGACGCAGTACGGCATGGGAGAGCTACCCGATCGCATCGTCGTCTATCGCGAACCGCACCTGGCGGCCTGCGACGACGAGAGCGAGCTGCGCGACGAGATCCACACGACCCTCGTGCACGAGATCGCTCACTTCTACGGGATCGACGACGAGCAGCTCCACGAACTGGGATGGGCGTGATGCCGCTCGCCACCCCGGAGCTCGACGAGACTCTCGACCTCTCGGCCGCCCCCATGGAGCCCTGGGAGGTCGTCGTGTGGAATGACCCGGTCAACCTCATGAGCTACGTCGTCCGTGTCTTCCGCACGTACTTCGGCTACTCCCCCGAACACGCGACCCGTCTGATGCTCGCCGTGCACAACGACGGCCACGCGATCGTCGCGACGGGTCCGCGCGAGACCATGGAGGTGCATGCGCAGGCGATGCACGACTACGGGCTGTGGGCCACCGTGCGGAAGGTCGCCGCATGACGACGTTCGAGATGCGCATGGCTCGGATCGAAGGCATCCAGCTCCTGCGGCTGGTCGATGATTTCGTCGAACTCGTCGGCGCCGACCGCGATCTCTCGGACCCGGCGGTCGCCCGCCTCGCCCCCGACGCCTACCCCGACGACATCGAGGCGTCGCGCGAGTTCCGCGACGCCACGCGCGGCGACCTCTTCGATCGCCGGCTGAACGATGCGGAGGTCGTGCGGAACCTTCTCGCGCCGCTCCGCTCGGACACGGAGCTGTCGGAGCATGACGCGTTCGCCGAACATGATCTGCATCTGACGGAATCGGACGCCGATGCCTGGCTGCGCACCCTCACGGCGCTCAGACTCGTGATCGCCGCACGACTGGGCGTCGATAGCGAGGACGACCACGATCCGGACGACGCCCGATACGGCGTCTACGACTGGCTCGGGTACCGCCTCGAGATCATCGTCCAGGCAGCGGACGAACTCGACTGATCTCTCGGGGCCGGCAATCGGCGATCACGGCACCGCGACGATCCGCGTGGCCAGCGCGCGAGGGCCGTCCTCCGAGAGATGCTTCTCCTCTTGGCTCGCCCAGCGCTCCCAGTGCGGCCGGTAGGCATCGCCATCCCGAGCCAGCGCGCGTCGCTTACGGGCCTCGTCGCCGGCATCCACCCAGATCCGCACGTCGGCGATCGCGGCCGTGGTCGGAGTGAGGATGCCGCTTCCCTCCACCAGCAGACTGAGCGCCGGGTCGACGGCGTGCGACTCCGCATCGCGTCCGTGCTCCCAGTCCCAGCGCCGCCAGGTGCCGAGCAGCCCGCGACCGTGCGGGCGGAGGATGCCGTCGACAGCGCGCTGTACGCCCGATTCCAGGCCGTCCCAGCCCGGGTAGATCGAGTCGAGCGCAATGAGCTGCACACGACCGCGCACGGGCCAGCGTTCGACCAGCAGGCGCGCGAGGGTCGTCTTGCCTGCCCCGCTGCGCCCGTCGATCAGGACCACCGGATTCGTGGCGGCCAGGGCGCGGATATCCGCGACGATCAGGTTCGCGGCGTCATCAAGCGCCGCCGCGACCGGATCGTCACTTCTTGAGCGCACGGATGATGCGGGAGAGAGCGCGTCCGGCGACCCAGACGAAAGGCACGGCGACGACAAGCAGCGTGACGATGTTCGGCTCGAAGCGCAGGCCCTCTTCGCGGCGCACGTACACGCCGACAGGCACCGAGACGCCGCCCCCGCCGCCACCCTCGGCGCCGTCGCCGGTTCCTCCGCCGAAGCCGGAGTACGTGAAGGCGACGGGCGTGATGCTCACGCCGTCGACGTCCTGCGGTTCGCCGTAGGCGCTCTTGACGCCGAAGGCCGCGGCCTGCTTGCCGAGTTCGAGTGCGATGTTGGGCATGGGTCCACGCTAGTCCAGGACCGCGAACCGCGCAGGGTCAATCGACGCCGTGGTCCTTGGGGTGACGCGCCGCCCCTCGGCCTTCTCCTCGTCCGATATGGCGCGCCCGCGTGATCGAGGCGTTCCCGAAACGCGCGACCGCATCGTCCATGGCTCCTTCGACTCTGCGCCAGTCCTCGTCGTCGTCCCAGAGCGCGATCCCTCCGCCGCCGGCAGGTCGCAGGTTCTCCGCCCGTACGCCGATGAGACGGATCGGGTCATGGCGGTCGATCTGCGCGAACAGACCGCGCGCCGCTTCGCCGATGCGCTGCCCGACCGCGGTCGGCTCCGGCAGCGTCTGCGACCTTGTGAGCGTGCGGAAGTCATCGAACCGCACCTTGATCGACACCGTCGCGGCTTCCCACTCCGCTCGGCGAAGGCGTGCGGCGACACGATCGGCCAGGCGTGCGAGCTCGGCGCCGAGAAACGTCCGATCCGTCACATCGGTGTCGAACGTCTCCTCGTGCCCGATGCTCTTCTCGACCCGCTCCGTCTCCACCGCACGCGCGTCCTCGCCTCGTGAGAGCGCGACGAGGCGCGATCCGAGCGCGGGCCCGACGGCACGGTCGAGCATGTCGCTCGACGACTCCCGGATGTCCCGGATCGTGCGGATGCCGCGACCCTCCAGCGCCTCCGCGGCCTTCGGCCCCACACCCCACATCGCCCGCACCGGGCGCGGGTCGAGGAACGCCTGCGTGTCGGGGCCCGCGATCACCAGCATCCCGTCGGGCTTGGCGATCGTGGAGGCCATCTTGGCGACATGTTTGGTCGCGGCGACGCCGACACTGCACGTGATGCCCACCTCCGCCTGCACGCGCTCACGGACGAGCTGCGCGATGCGCGCCGGACTGCCCCACAATCGACGGACGCCCTGCACATCGAGGAACGCCTCGTCGACCGAGAGCGGCTCGACCAGCGGGGTGAAGGACTCGAAGATCGCCATCACCTGGCGCGAGACCTCCTGATAGCGGTGGAAGTGCGGGGGCACGATGCGCGCGGTCGGGCACAGGCGGATCGCCTGCGACACCGGCATCGCGGAGCGCACGCCGTAGCGCCGCGCCTCGTAGGACGCGCTGGACACCACCGATCGACCGTCGGGCGCCCCGATGATCAGCGGGAGACCGCGCAGGCTCGGATCGTCGAGCACCTCGACTGCGGCATAGAACGCATCCATGTCGACGTGCAGGATGCGCGTGCCGGTGTCGTCGGCGTCCGCAGACGACACCATCCGGCCTCTGCCGTCACCGTGACCCATGAGTCCATTGTCCTCCGGGTCGCGGACATCCGGAGCGGCGGACTCGACGACCCACGGGGCACCGAGTCCGCCGTCGGGTCACTGCGCTGCGCGCTCCAGGACCAGCTCGCGTACGCGGGCGGCGTCGGCCTGGCCCTTCATCGCCTTCATGACGGCGCCGATCACGGCTCCGGCGGCCTGCACCTTGCCGTCCTTGATCTTCGCGAGGACGTCGGGCTGCGCCGCGAGGGCCTCGTCGATGGCCGCGATCAGCGCACCATCGTCCGATACGACGGCCAGACCGCGGGCGTCGACGACCTCCTGCGGGGTGCCCTCGCCCGCGATCACGCCCTCGAGCACCTGACGGGCGAGCTTGTCGGTGAGGGTGCCGGCATCGACGAGCTTCTGCAGGGCGGCAACGTTCTCGGGAGACACGAGCTCGGTCGCGTCCTTCTCCTGCGCGTTCGCGAGGCGGGTGATCTCACCCGTCCACCACTTCCGTGCGGTGGCCGGGGCCGCACCGGCGGCGACCGTGGCCTCCACGACCTCGACGAGCCCGCCGTTGCGGACGTCCTGGAACTCGAGGTCCGTGAAACCCCACTCGCCCATCAGGCGGCGACGGCGGGCCACCGGCTGCTCGGGCAGCGCCGCGCGCAGTTCTTCGACGAGCTCACGAGCCGGCTGCACAGGCAGCAGATCGGGTTCCGGGAAGTAGCGGTAGTCGTCGGCATCCGACTTCGGACGACCGGGAGACGTCGTGCCGGTGTCCTCGTGCCAATGACGGGTCTCCTGGGTGATCGTGCCGCCGTCGGCGAGGATCTGCGCCTGACGCTGGATCTCGTAGCGGACCGCGCGCTCGACCGACCGCATCGAGTTGACGTTCTTGGTCTCGGTGCGGGTTCCGAGCTTCTCGACGCCACGGGGCCGCAGCGACACGTTCGCGTCGCAGCGGAGGTTCCCGCGCTCCAGACGCGCCTCGGAGATACCCAGACCACGAACGATGTCACGGATCGCGGCGACGTAGGCCTTCGCGACCTCAGGAGCACGGTGCTCGGTGCCGAAGATCGTCTTCGTCACGATCTCGACGAGCGGGACTCCCGCGCGGTTGTAGTCGACCAGCGAGTACTCCGCGCCCTGGATGCGACCGGTCGCGCCACCCATGTGGGTCAGCTTGCCCGCGTCCTCCTCCATATGCGCGCGCTCGATCGGCACCTGGATGAGCGTGCCGTCTTCGAGCTCGACCTCGACGGAGCCCTCGAACGCGATCGGCTCGTCGTACTGCGAGATCTGGTAGTTCTTGCCGAGGTCGGGATAGAAGTAGTTCTTCCGCGCGAAGCGGCTCGACTCGGCGATCGAGCATCCGAGTGCGAGGCCCAGGCTGATCGACGAACGGATCGCCGTCTCGTTCACGACCGGAAGGGATCCGGGCAGGCCGAGATCCACCGGGGCGATGAGCGTGTTCGGCTCGGCTGCGTGGTACGCCTCGTTCGCCGGGTTCGGAGCATCGGAGAACATCTTCGTGTTCGTGTTGAGCTCGACGTGCACCTCGAACCCGAGAACGGGCTCGAACAGCTCCAGCGCCTTGTCGAAGTCCATGAGCTTGGCGGTGGCCATCAGCGGGTCCCTCCCACGAGCTGGGGTGCGCGGGTGAGGAGCGGGGCCCCCCACGAGTCGACGAGCAGGGTCTCGAGCGCGGCGCCCACCCGGTACAGACGGGCGTCTTCGCGCGCAGGCGCGATGAACTGGATGCCGACGGGCAGCCCGTCGTCGGAGGCCAGCCCGCTCGGGATCGAGATGCCGGGCACACCGGCGAGGTTCACGGGGATCGTGGTGATGTCGTTGAGGTACATCTGCAGCGGGTCGTCGATCTTCTCGCCGAGCCTGAACGCCGTGGTAGGCGCCGAAGGCGTCGCGATCACGTCGACGTCGGCGAACGCGTTCGCGAAGTCCTGCTGGATGAGCGTGCGCACCTTCTGGGCACTGCCGTAGTAGGCGTCGTAGTATCCGGCCGACAGGGCATACGTGCCTAGGATGATGCGGCGCTTCACCTCGTCGCCGAAGCCGGCGTCGCGGGTCGCGGACATGACGTCCTCGACTGTCGGGTTGCCGTCGGGCGTCACACGCAGACCGAAGCGCACGGAGTCGAACTTGGCGAGGTTGCTCGATGCCTCGGCGGGGAGGATCAGGTAGTACGCAGCAACGCCGTACTCGAAGTGCGGTGCCCCGACCTCGACGATCTCGGCGCCCTGTGCCTCCATGAGCGCGAGCGCGCTGCGGAACGACTCGGCGACGCCCGGCTGGAAGCCGCTGTCGGGGAGCTCGCGGATCACGCCGACCTTGAGGCCCTTGAGCACGTCGCCGCGAGCACCCTCGCGGGCGACCTCGGCGAACGACGGCCAGGCGTCGGTGAGCGACGTGGAGTCCTTGGGGTCGTGGCCGCCGATCGCGTCGTGCAGCAGACCCGCGTCGAGCACGGTGCGCGTGACCGGGCCGACCTGGTCGAGGCTGGATGCGAGAGCGATCGCCCCGTACCGGCTCACGCCTCCGTAGGTCGGCTTCACTCCGACCGTGCCGGTCACGTGCGCAGGCTGGCGGATCGATCCGCCCGTGTCGGAGCCCAGCGCGAGCGGAGCCTCGAAGGCCGCGACGGCCGCGGCCGAGCCACCTCCGGAACCGCCGGGGATCCGATCGAGGTCCCAGGGGTTGCGCGTCGGGCCGTACGCCGAGTGCTCGGTCGACGAGCCCATCGCGAACTCGTCCATGTTGGTCTTGCCGAGCGGGATCAGACCCGCGGCGCGCGAGCGCGCGACGACCGTCGCGTCGTACGGCGAGCGATACCCCTCGAGGATGCGCGAGCCGCTGGTCGTCGGCTGATCGGTCGTGACGAGGACGTCCTTGATCGCGAGCGGCACACCGGCGATCGGACCGAGCTGCTCCCCCGCCGCGCGGCGGGAGTCGACCTCGGAGGCTGCGGCGATCGCGCCCTCGTTCACGTGGAGGAACGCGTGGACGTCGCCGTCGACGGCCGCGATCCGGTCGAGGTGGGCCTGGGTGGCCTCGACGCTCGAGATCTCGCGCGAAGCGAGCTTGTCGGCCAGTTCGGCCGCGGTCAGGAGGATGATGTCGCTCACTGCTCTTCTCCCAGGATGGCGGTGACGCGGAACCGGCCGTCGGCCTGGTCGGGCGCGTTCTGGAGCACCTGCTCGTGCGTGAGCGTCTGCCCGACCACGTCGGGGCGGAAGACGTTGCTCAGCGGGATCGGGTGACTCGTCGCGGCGACATCCGCCGTCGCGACCTCCGACACCTTGGCGATGTTGTCGACGATGGCGTCGAGCTGGCCCGTGAGCCGCGTCACCTCGTCGTCGTTCAGCTGGATGCGCGCGAGCACGCCGAGATGGCGCACAAGATCAGGGGTGATTTCAGACACCCCTCCAGTCTAGTCAGCGGCCCCGACGTCACCCGCAGCCACGGGGACGCCCGCCGCGACGGGGCCCGCCCTATGCTGGGCACGTGAGCACGTATGAGCCTCCTCGCCCGTGGATCGCCAGCTACGCCGACGGCGTTCCCGACGACCTCGCCCCCGTCTCCGGATCGTTGATCGACATCGTCGCCGCGTCCGTCCGTGACTACCCCGACGCTCCCGCACTGCAGTTCTTCGGCCGAGAGACCACGTACGCCGAGATGCAGGATGCGATCGATCGCGCCGCCGCCGGCCTCCGCGACCTCGGGGTGCGTGCAGGCGATCCCGTCGCGATCGTGCTCCCGAACTGCCCACAGCACATCGTGGCGTTCTACGCGGTGCTGCGACTCGGCGCCGTCGTGGTCGAGCACAACCCGCTGTACACGCCGAGAGAGCTGCGCAAGCAGTTCGAGGACCACGGCGCGAAGCACGCGATCGTATGGAACAAGGTCGTCGCGACCGTGCAGGACTTCCCCGCCGACCTCGCCGTCACGAACCTCGTCTCGGTCGACGTCACCCGCGCGATGCCGTTCCTCACCCGGGTGGCGCTGCGCCTGCCGGTCGCGAAGGCGCGGGAGTCGCGCGCCGCGCTGACCGAGCGCGTGCGCGGCACCATGACGTGGGAGACGCTCGTGGGCTCGGAGCCCCTGCCCGCGTCGCACCCGCGCCCCGACACCGATGACCTCGCGATCATCCAGTACACCTCGGGCACGACCGGCACTCCGAAGGGCGCATCCCTCACGCATCGCAATCTCCTCGCGAACGCGGCGCAGGCCCAGGCGTGGGTGCCGTCGATCCAGCGCGGCAACGGATGCGTGGTCTACGCCGTGCTGCCGATGTTCCACGCCTACGGCCTCACCCTGTGTCTGACCTTCGCGATGTCGATGGGCGCCCGCCTCGTGCTCTTCCCGAAGTTCGACCCCGACCTCGTGCTCGACGTCATGAAGAAGCACCCCGCGACGTTCCTGCCGCTCGTGCCGCCCATCGCCGATCGGCTGCTGACCGCCGCGCAGGCGAAGGGCATCTCGCTCGCCGGTGTGGAGGTCGCGATCTCCGGCGCCATGGCGCTCCCCCACGAGCTCGTCGTGCCGTTCGAAGAGGCGACAGGCGGATTCCTCGTCGAGGGGTACGGCCTCAGCGAGTGCTCGCCGGTCCTCATGGCCAATCCGGTGGCGGAGAACCGCGTGCCCGGGACCGTCGGACTCCCCCTCCCCGGCACCGAGTGCCGGGTGGTCGACCCGGAGAACCCCACGCAGGATGTTCCCGCGGGTTCGGCCGGTGAGCTCGTGGTGCGCGGCCCGCAGGTGTTCTCGGGCTACTACGGCAAGCCCGAGGAGACGGATGCCGTGTTCGTGGACGGCTGGTTCCGCACCGGCGACATCGTCACGGTCGACGACGCCGGCTTCATCCGCATCGTCGACCGCATCAAGGAGCTCATCATCACCGGCGGCTTCAACGTCGCCCCCACCGAGGTCGAGAACGCGCTGCGGCAGCACCCGCAGGTCGCCGACGCCGCGGTGGTCGGACTCCCGAGCGAGCACTCGGGCGAGGAGGTCGTCGCGGCGATCGTGGTCGACCCCGGAGCCGACGTCGACGTGGAGGCGATCCGTGAGTACGCCCGCGGCATCCTCACGCCGTACAAGGTGCCCCGTCGTGTCTTCGTGGTCGACGAGCTGCCGAAATCGCTGATCGGCAAGGTCCTGCGTCGACAGGTGAAGGAGCGGCTCGTCGCGCTCACCAGCGGCTCCTGAGCGCACCTCCAGGTGGCGGGACGCGCAAGACGCTACCCTTGATCAGTGACTCCTGAAGACGCTGCGCCCACCGACGCCCCCTCGACCCCCGGATTCGAGGAGCTCGGGATCACCGGCCCCGTCCTCAAGTCCATCAAGGATCTCGGCTACGAGACCCCCTCGCCCATCCAGGCCGCGACGATCCCGACCCTGCTCTCGGGCCGCGACGTGGTCGGCATGGCCCAGACCGGCACCGGCAAGACCGCCGCGTTCGCGCTGCCCGTGCTCGAGCGCCTCGACGTCGCGCAGAAGACCCCTCAGGCCCTCGTGCTCGCGCCGACCCGCGAACTCGCGCTCCAGGTGTGCGAGGCATTCGAGTCCTACGCCTCGAAGATGAAGGGCGTGCACGTGCTGCCGGTCTACGGCGGTCAGGGCTACGGCGTGCAGCTGTCGGCCCTGCGACGCGGCGTGCACGTCGTCGTCGGCACCCCCGGTCGCATCATGGACCACCTCGCCAAGGGCACGCTCGACCTCTCGGAGCTGCAGTACCTCGTGCTCGACGAGGCCGACGAGATGCTCAAAATGGGTTTCGCGGAAGACGTCGAGCAGATCCTGGCGCAGACACCCGTCGAGAAGCAGGTCGCCCTGTTCTCGGCCACGATGCCCGCGCAGATCCGTCGCCTCGCGCAGCAGTACCTCCGTGATCCCGAGGAGATCACGATCAAATCCAAGACCGCGACGAACACGAACATCACGCAGCGCTACCTCGTCGTGTCGTACGCGCAGAAGGTCGACGCCCTCACCCGCATCCTCGAGGTCGAGAACTTCGACGGCATGATCGTCTTCGTCCGCACGAAGAACGAGACCGAGACCCTCGCCGAGAAGCTCCGCGCCCGGGGCTACTCTGCGGCCGCGATCAACGGCGACGTGCCGCAGGTGCAGCGCGAGCGCAGCGTGAACCAGCTCAAGGACGGCAAGCTCGACATCCTCGTGGCGACCGACGTCGCCGCGCGCGGCCTCGACGTGGAGCGCATCAGCCACGTCGTGAACTTCGACATCCCCACCGACACCGAGTCGTACGTGCACCGCATCGGCCGCACCGGCCGCGCAGGCCGCACGGGTGACGCGATCAGCTTCATCACCCCGCGCGAGCGCTACCTCCTCAAGCACATCGAGAAGGCCACGCGTCAGCAGCCGACGCAGATGCAGTTGCCGACCACGGAAGACGTCAACACCACGCGCCTCGCGCGTTTCGACGATGCGATCACCACCGCGCTCGGCGAGACCTCCCGCATCGAGAAGTTCCGCGACATCATCGCCCACTACGTGCGCAACCACGATGTGCCCGAGGCGGATGTCGCGGCGGCACTCGCGGTGGTCTCGCAGGGCGATCGCCCGCTCCTGCTCGACCCGCAGGACGACGCCCTCGCACGCGCCGTCGAGTTCGACAACCGCCCACCGCGCGAGCGCACGACCCGCGAGCCGCGCGAGAACCGCGAACCCCGCGAGCGGCGAGGGCGCGGCGACTACGCGGCCTACCGCATCGAGGTCGGGCGTCGCCACCGCGTCGAGCCCCGCCAGATCGTCGGCGCGCTGGCGAACGAGGGCGGTCTCGGTCGCGACGACTTCGGCGCGATCAACATCCGCCCCGACTTCTCTATCGTCGAACTGCCTGCGAACCTCGATCCGGCCGTGCTCGCCAAGCTGAGCGACACGAGGATCTCCGGCCGCCTGATCGAGATCAAGCCGGATCGCGGTCCGGGCGCCCGCCGTGCACCACGCGAGGGCGGGCGCGACCGCTTCGAGCGTCGTGACGAGCGTCCGCGCTACGACCGCCGTGACGACCGCCCGAGCCGCGACGACCGCCCGGCGCGCAAGCCCCGCCACAAGGGCTGACGTCTGCCCCACCTGGGTCGGAACCGGGCACTGCTTCGGATGCCGCGAGCGACGTCGAGGCATCCCACTGCGCTGCGGAGTGTCGGTCTCCTGCTCCGCAGCTGTGCCCACGCTAGGGTGACCGGATGCTGGTGATCAGAGACGCGACCGTCGGAGATGCGCGCGGCGTGGCCGTCGTGCATGTGGATTCCTGGCGCTCCGCGTACGTGGGACTCATCGACCAGGATGTGCTCGACCGGCAGAGCGTCGACGCGCGCACGGCGATGTGGACCACGTGGATCGAGCGTTCCCTGGCCGGGGAGTCCACCGACGCGTACGGTCCGGTCCCCCATCGGCTGGTCGTCGCGGACCTCGACGGTCGCATCGTCGGATGGGCGAGCTTCGGCGGCGGCCGCGATGCCGGCAGTGATGATCAGGGGGAGATCGCGGGCTTGTACGCGCACCCCGACGTCTGGTCACACGGCGTGGGGCGTGCGCTCATCCACCACGTCGAGGACGCTCTCCGCGGCGAGGGGCGTAGGCAGGGATACCTGTGGGTGCTCGACGGCAACGAGCGCGCGATCGGCTTCTACCGCGCGCAGGGGTGGACGATCGACGGCGGTGAGAAGTTCGGTGAGGGCGGGAGCGTCGACGGTCTGCACGAGCTGCGGATGTCGCGCTCGCTCTGAACTCGCGCGATCCCGCCCCTGCCTCACGTTTACCCGAGCGCGTCCGGCCCTTCGGTCACCAGAATGTGGAACTGCGCGGCGTCGAGCACCCGGACGCCGAGTTCCTCGGCCTTCGCGAGCTTCGACCCCGCCCCGGGACCCGCCGCGACGAAGTCCGTCTTCTTCGAGACGCTCGACGCGGCCTTGCCACCCGCCTGGATGATCGCCTCCTGGGCGCCGTCGCGCGTGTAGCCGTCGAGAGACCCGGTCGCGACGACTGTCAGCCCTTCGAGGACGCCGCCCTCCGCGACCGCTCCGCCGGGACCGGGGTGCCCCGGGGTCGCCCACTGCACCCCGGCATCCGTCCACTGCCGCACGATCTCCTGGTGCCAGTCGACGTCGAACCAGGCGAGCAGAGAGTCGGCGATGATGCCGCCCACGCCCTCAACGGCCGCGAGCTCGTCACGGGAGGCCGCACGGATCGCGTCGAGCGAACCGAACCACTGCGCGAGCGCGCGCGCCGCGGACGGCCCGACGTGACGGATGTTGAGAGACACGAGCAGACGCCAGAGATCCTTCGTCTTGGCCTTCTCGAGCTCCGCGAGCAGGGTGACCGCCTGCGACGACGGCTGCGGCCCCTCGACGCCGGACTTCTTCTCGGCGGCCGTGGGGTTGCGGCGGAAGGGCGCCCGCGTCTTGACGAGCCCGTCATCGTCTTCCTTGGGCAGCCCGGTCTCGGCATCCTTCACCACGAGCTCGATCGGCACGATCTGCTCGAGCGTGAGGGCGAAGAGTCCGGCCTCGGTCTCGAGCGGCGGTGTCGAGGGCGATGTCGGCTGCGTCAGCGCGGCCGCTGTGACCTCACCGAGGGCTTCGATGTCGAGGCCGCCGCGCGAACCGATGTGCTCGACACGCCCGCGCACCTGTGCGGGACACGACCGGGCGTTCGGGCAGCGCAGATCGATGTCGCCCTCCTTCATCGGACGCAACGGCGTGCCGCACTCCGGGCAGTCGGCCGGCATCACGAACTCGCGCTCGGTGCCGTCGCGCCTCTCGACCACCGGTCCGAGCACCTCGGGGATCACATCCCCGGCCTTGCGCAGCACGACGGTGTCGCCGATGAGCACGCCCTTCGCCTTCACGACGTCCTTGTTGTGCAGTGTCGCCTGGCGCACGACGGAGCCGGCGACGTGTGCCGGCGCCATCACCGCGAACGGTGTGGCACGACCGGTCCGGCCCACCGACACGACGATGTCGAGGAGCGTCGTCTGCACTTCTTCGGGCGGATACTTGTATGCGATCGCCCAGCGCGGCGCACGACTCGTGGCTCCCAGTTCATCGTGCAGCGCGAGCTCGTCGACCTTCACCACGATCCCGTCGAGCTCGTGCTCGATGTCGTGCCGGTGCTCGCCGAAGTACGCGACGAAGTCCGCGACCTCATCGACGGTGGTGCACACCTTCGTGTGCGGACTGGTCGGCAAGCCCCACTCGGACAGCAGGTCGTACACCTGGCTCTGCGCGGCGACGGGCGGGTTCTCCCACGCGCCGATACCGTGCACGTAGAGGTCGAGCGACTCGATGCGGAGGAGCCCCGCCTCGAGCTCCATCCCGTTCTTCTTGTCGATCTGCTGACGCAGACCGCCGCTCGCGGCGTTGCGGGGGTTCGCGAAGGAGGGGAACCGGCGGGCCGCCGCCGTGCGAGCCTTCTCCTCATCGAAGGGCTTCTTGACGCCGGCGCGGGACTCCCAGCGCGCGAGTGCCTCGGTGTACGCACGCTCACGGAACTCCGCCTGCGCCGCGTTCAGACGCTCGAAGGCAGCGACCGGGATGAAGACCTCGCCGCGGACCTCGACGATCGAGGGATGCCCCGTGCCGCTCAACTGCGCCGGGATCATCGGCAGACGCAGGGCGTTCTCCGTGACGATCTCGCCCACCCGACCATCGCCGCGCGTCGCCGCCGATGTGAGGCGACCGTTCTCGTACCGCAGGTTGATCGCGAGCCCGTCGATCTTCAGTTCCGTGAGCCAGTCCACGTCGCGCCCCGCCGAGGCGCGCGTCTTCGCCGCCCACTCCCTGAGCTCCTCGATCGAGAAGACGTTGTCGAGGCTCAGCATCCGCTCGGCGTGCTCGATCGTCGCGAGGCCGGTCGCCTCCGCGGCACCCACCATCTGTGTCGGCGAGTCCTGACCCTGCAGCTCGGGGTGCAGACGCTCGATCTCTTCGAGGCGGTGCATCCACCCGTCGTAGGTCGCATCGTCGACGAGCGACGTGTCGCGTCCGTAGTAGGCGTCTTTCGCCTCGAGGATGCGTGTGGTCAGCTCCTCGGCCTCGGTACGGGCGTCTTCCAGCGAGATGTTCTCCGGCACCCGTTCAGTCTACGAGCGGGGACCGACATCCGCGGGGACGCGCTACGCGTCGACCGGAACCGCCGAGACCGTGCGATCGATCGTGAACTGTCCGAGCACGCGGGTGCCGACGTACAGCACCGCCGTCTGTCCCGGCGCGACGCCGTCGAGGGGCTGCTCGGGAGTCACCGTCACGCCCTGCTCGGACACCACGGCACGCGCGGGCACGGGCTCCGCGTGCGCACGGATCTGCACATCGCAGGCGAACTCGGACTCGACGGGAGCCGCCCCCGCCCAGCTGAAGCGCTCTCCGGCGATCTCGCGAGTCGCGAGCGCCTCCTTGGGGCCGACGACGACCGTGTTCGACACCGGGCGCACCTCGAGAACGAAACGGGGCTTGCCGTCGGCAGCCGGAACGCCCAGCTTGAGCCCGCGACGCTGGCCGACCGTGAACGCATGAGCACCCTCGTGCGACCCCACCACCGCGCCGGTGCGATCCACGATCTCACCCGTCGCCGTCCCGACCTTCTCGGCCAGCCATCCGCGCGTGTCGCCATCGGGGATGAAGCAGATGTCGTGGCTGTCGGGCTTCTGCGCCACGCTCAACCCGCGCTCCGCCGCCTCGGCGCGCACGATCGCCTTCGACGGCGTGGTGCCCAGCGGGAAGAAGGTGTGCGCGAGCTGCTCTGCGGTCAGCACCCCGAGCACGTACGACTGATCCTTCGCGTTGTCGGCAGCGCGATGCAGCTCCAACCCCGCGTCGGTCCGGACGAGCGTCGCGTAATGCCCGGTGCACACCGCGTCGAACCCCAGCTCGATCGCACGCTCCAGCAGGGCCGCGAACTTGATCTTCTCGTTGCAGCGCATGCACGGGTTCGGCGTGCGACCGGCCTGGTACTCCGACACGAAGTCGGCGATCACGTCGTCGCGGAAGCGCTCCGAGAAATCCCACACATAGAACGGGATGCCGAGGACGTCAGCCGCCCGTCGTGCGTCCAACGCATCCTCGATGGTGCAGCAGCCACGGCTGCCGGTGCGCAGCGTTCCGCCGGCACGGGACAGGGCGAGATGCACTCCGACGACGTCGTGGCCCGCCTCGACGGCTCGTGCGGCCGCGACGGCGGAGTCCACGCCACCGCTCATGGCCGCGAGAATCCTCATACGACCAGTCTACGAGCGTGCGCCTGGGCCGGAGCCGGATGCGCGGGCGTAGACCTCTGCGATCGCCGACAGCACCGCGTCGACGTCCGCGTCCGTCGAGGTGCGTCCCAGCGTGAAGCGGAGCACGCTGCGCGCGTCCTCCTCGCTCCGTCCCATCGCCATCACGACGTGAGAGGGTTCCGCCACGCCCGCCTGGCAGGCGGACCCGGTCGACGCGGCGACTCCGTTCATGTCGAGCAGGAACAGCAGGCTCTCCCCCACTGCCCCCGGGAACAGGAGATGAGCGTTGCCCGGCAGTCGGTCGAGAGGATCGCCGAGCAGCACCGCCGACGGAACGCGTGAGCGGATGCCGTCGATCAGCCGATCGCGCAGCACGGCGAGGCGTATCGCCTCCGACTCGCGCTCCGTCTCGGCGAGTTCGACCGCCGCCGCGAGAGCCGCTGCACCGGCGACGTCCTGCGTGCCTGCGCGCAGCCCCCGCTGCTGCGCCCCTCCGTGCAGCAGCCCACGGAGCCTGGCCGACCGTGAGACGACCAGCGCCCCGACGCCGACGGGTGCCCCGACCTTGTGCCCGGCGATGCTCAGCGCGACGAGTCCGGTCCCCGCGGCGGCGTCACCGCGCAGCGCGCGGAA
The DNA here is from genome assembly GCF_044749085.1 of Microbacterium sp. NPDC089695. NCBI lineage: Bacteria > Bacillati > Actinomycetota > Actinomycetes > Micrococcales > Microbacteriaceae > Microbacterium > Microbacterium sp. NPDC089695. The sequence goes on along the minus strand of NZ_JBIVHG010000001.1, from coordinate 2,548,220 downwards.
AGACAGCGGCACGTGCCCCAGGGCGGCGACGGCATCGAGGTGCAGCGGCACCGCCGCCGCAGCCGCGGAGCCGGCGAGGGCCGCCGAGTCGTTCACGGTCCCTGCCTCATTGTTCGCCACGAGTGCCGTCGCCAGCGCCGCTCCGGGCAGCGCGGAAGCGAAGTCCGCCGCATCGATCGCCGCCGTCTGCGACACCCGCACGCGACGGAGCACGGCACCGGCGGAGACCAGGGACGCGACGGTGTCCATCGTCGCGTGGTGCTCGGCATCCGGGAGCACGACGGCATCGGCACCGGCCGAACGCTCCGCCCAGAGCCCCTGCAGCGCGAGGTTGATCGACTCGGTGCCCCCTGACGTCAGCACGACCTCGATGGGATCGCAGTCGAGCACCGCGGCGATCCGCTCACGGGACTCCTCGAGCAGCCGTCGGGCGTCCTGACCGGCGCCGTGCGTCGACGACGCGTTTCCGATCACCTCGTTCGCGCGCAGCCACGCCTCGCGCGCCTCGGGGCGCAGCGGAGTCGTCGCGGCGTGATCGAGATAGTGCTGCATCCCTCCACTCTCCCCCATTTCCAGGCCGCGCGCTGCGGGCCGGACCCCCGACGGCGGATTCGACCTGTCATGACACCCGGGCTGAGCGCTCTAGTGTGTACACATGCCCGCGAACCGCGTCCTCTCCGTGCCCGGCGGCACCACCCTCGACGACCTCGGCGTGCGCCTGCATGACGGCGTCGGCACGCTGCGCGTCTGGTCGCAGAACGCTTCTTCCGTCGAGCTCGTCGTGTTCGACGCCGAGGATCTCGATTGGGCCACCGACCAGGTCGGTCTCGAGCGCCTGCCGGGCGGGGTTTGGGAGGTCACCACACCGCTCCTGCAGCCGGGAACCCGCTACGCGCTCCGCGTCGGCGGACCGCACGGCCCCGGCAACACGTTCAATCCGGAGACTCTCCTCCTCGATCCGTACTCCCGCGGGCTCGCTCAGGGAGACGGGTACGAGGAGTGGCGCTCCGTGGTGATCGAGGACGGTTTCGACTGGGGCGACTCGGCCAAGCCGCGCATCCCGCTCGACCGCACCGTGATCTACGAGGGCCACCTCAAGGGATTGACCAAACGGCAGCCCGACGTCCCGCCCGCACTGCACGGCACGTACGCGGGACTCGCGCACCCCGCGATGATCGCGTACTTCCGCGAGCTCGGAGTCACCTCGATCGAGCTCCTCCCCGTGCACGCGTTCGTACCGGAACCTCGGCTCCTCGAGCGCGGCCTGACGAACTACTGGGGCTACAACACCCTGAACTTCTTCACGCCGCACACCGCCTACGCGACCGACGACGCCCGCAAGGAGGGCCCGGAAGCCGTGCTCGCCGAGTTCAAGGGCATGGTGCGCCTGCTGCACGAAGCGGGGCTCGAAGTGATCCTCGACGTGGTCTACAACCACACCTCCGAAGAGGGCATCGGCGGCCCGCGCTCGAGTCTGCGCGGCATCGACAACGCGAGCTACTACCGTCAAGACGCCTCCGGGGTCTACATCGACACCACCGGGGTCGGCAACACCCTCAACACGGCCACGGATGCCGGCGCACGTCTCGTGCTGGACTCGTTGCGCTACTGGGCGCAGGAGATGCAGATAGACGGGTTCCGCTTCGATCTCGCCACCGCGATCGCCCGCGATGCCTCGCACACCTACACCCCGGAGCATCCGCTGCTCACCGCGATCGCGGACGATCCGATCCTGCGCGACACGAAGCTCATCGCCGAGCCGTGGGACGTCGGCCTCGGCGGCTGGCAGACCGGCAACTTCCCGAGCGGGTGGCACGAATGGAACGACCGGTACCGCGACCGCGTCCGCAACTTCTGGCTCAGCGACATCGACTACGCGCGTCGTGCCTCCGCTCCGGTCGGCATCGGCGGCTTCGCGACACGCCTCGCAGGCTCGTCGAACACGTTCTCCGATGAGCGCGGTCCGCTCGCGAGTGTGAACTTCGTCACCGCGCACGACGGGTTCACGCTGCACGATCTCGTGTCGTACGACGTCAAGCACAATGAGGCGAACGGCGAGCACAATCGCGACGGCGCCGACACGAACCGTGCTTTCAACCACGGCATCGAAGGACCCACGGATGACCCGGCCATCATCGCCGCCCGTCGCAAAGCGATGCGGAACCTTCTGGGAACGCTGCTCCTCTCAGCGGGTATCCCCATGCTCACGGCGGGCGACGAGGTCGGCCGCACGCAACGGGGCAACAACAACGCCTACGCGCAGGATTCGGCGCTGACGTGGCTGAGCTGGGAGCCCGAGCCGTGGCAGGAGGACCTTCGCGCGCACGTCTCGCGACTGACCCGGCTCCGCAGCGAGAACCCGGCACTGCGCCCGAGCCGGTACGCCCGGCTCGGCGAACACATCCCCAACGCCTCCGTCATGGACTGGTACGACCAGAACGGCGAGACCATGGAGAGCGATCAGTGGACCGACCCCGGCAACCGCACCCTGCAGTACGTCGCGGCCTCGACCCCCGATCGTGAGGCCGCCAACCGGATCCTCCTCATCGTGCATGGCACGGAGTCGCCCATCGTCGTCCGGCTGCCGGACGACGTCGAGGGCGCGACGCGCTTCGTGTCGCTGTGGTCGAGCGCCGACGAGCGCCCGACGACCGACGAAGAGGTGTTCGCACCGGGCGACATCCTGCCCGTTCCGGGAACCTCGATGCGGCTGTTCCGCGTGGAATGACGCCGCCCCGCGGTCGCTGCTGACCACACGGCGCGCCGCATGTCCTGCGCGCTATCCGCCGTCCGGGCATCGCGGTACTGTCGGGGGGTGGCCGCACGAACGAGCACCCGTCCGAAGGCTCTCCGGAGCACCTCTCAGATCCCGCTGCGCACGCTGGGGGCGGGGCTCGATACCCCGGAGACCCTGACGTCGCGCATCCCGCTCCTCTCCCCCACGCCTCACGTCCCCGGCGGCTTCGCCCCGAAGGCCGTCGTCGGCGAAGTCGTGCCCTTCGGCGTCGTCGCCTTTCGCGAGGGGCATGACCTCATCGGCGTGCAGGTCCGTGTGACCTCTCCCGACGGAGAGGAGTCGCTGCACCGGCTGCGCCCCCGGCTCGACGGCACCGATCGGTGGGTGACCGACATCGCTCTCGACGTGCAGGGGTCCTGGACCTTCCGCTTCGAGGCGTTCTCCGACGACTTCGCCACGTGGGCCCACGCGACCGCGCTCAAGGTCGCGGTCGGTGTCGACACGCCGGTCATGGCCGCCCTCGGGGCCGAGTTGCTGATCAGAGCGGCCGCCGAGAAGGATCGTCCGGTCGCGCAGCGCCGACGCCTCACGGCGATCGCCGCGGAGCTGAGCGCCGCGGATCCAGAGCACGTCCTCGCTGTCGCGACCGACGCCGAGCTGAGCGCGCTCTTCGCCGAACGCCCACTCATGACGCTGCGCTCGGCATCCGCTCCGCAGCCGCTCCTCGTCGAGCGCACCGCGGCCGGCGTGGGCGCCTGGTACGAGTTCTTCCCGCGCTCCGAGGGCGCGAAGCGCCTGAAGGACGGCACCGTGAAGAGCGGCACGTTCCGCACCGCCGCGAAGCGACTCCCCGGGGTCGCGGCGATGGGGTTCGACGTCGTGTATCTCGTGCCGATCCACCCGATCGGCACGAGCAATCGCAAGGGACGCAACAACACGCTCACGACCGAGCCGGGCGACCCCGGCTCACCGTACGCGATCGGGTCGCCCGAGGGCGGCCACGACGCGATCCATCCCGATCTCGGCACGGCGGCGGACTTCCGCTCGTTCGTCCGCGCCGCGCAGCGCGAGGGGCTCGAGGTCGCACTCGACCTGGCGCTGCAGGCCTCTCCCGACCACCCCTGGGTCGCCGAACACCCCGAGTGGTTCACGACGCTCCCCGACGGCACGATCGCCTACGCCGAGAACCCGCCCAAGAAGTACCAGGACATCTATCCGCTGAACTTCGACAACGACCCCGAGGGCATCTACGCCGAGATGCTCCGCGTCGTGCAGCACTGGGTGCGCCAGGGCGTGAAGATCTTCCGCGTCGACAATCCGCACACCAAGCCCTTGCAGTTCTGGGAGTGGCTGATCGCGACAGTGAACGCGGCAGACCCCGATGTGATCTTCCTCGCCGAGGCGTTCACGCGGCCCGCGGTCATGCGCGCGCTCGCGGCCGTCGGATTCCAGCAGAGCTACAGCTACTTCACCTGGCGGAACACCAAGTCGGAGCTCGAGGAGTTCCTGAACGGCATCGCGCACGACACGAGCGATTACATGCGCCCGAATCTCTTCGTGAACACGCACGACATCCTCACCGAGTACCTGCAGTTCGGCGGGCGCGCCGCGTACCGCATCCGTGCCTGCATCGCCGCGACCGCCGCTCCGATCTACGGCGTCTACGCCGGCTACGAGCTCTTCGAGAACGTCGCGCGCCCGGGTTCCGAGGAGAACATCGACAACGAGAAGTACGAGTACAAGCTGCGCGACTGGGAGGGGGCGGAGCTCGCGGGCGACTCGCTCGCTCCCCTGCTGCGCCGACTCAACGAGATCCGTCGCGATCATCCCGCCCTGCGCCAGCTGCGCAACTTCTCGGCGCACTGGAGCGACGACGACGCGGTCCTCGTGTACAGCAAGCATCTCGACGCCGCGTTCACCGGCACGGGTCACGCCGACACCGTCATCGTCGTCGCGAACGTCGATCCGCACTCCGTGCGCGAGACGACCGTGCACCTCGACACCACGATCTGGGGCGTCACTCCCGGAGAGCCCTTCGAGGTCGAAGACCTCCTGACGGGAGCGGTCTGGACGTGGAGCGACCACAACTACGTGCGGCTCGACGCCTTCGCCGAGCCCGTGCACATCCTGAAGGTGAGGCAGAGAGCATGAGCTATCTCGAAGACGTCACGTCGTCCGCCGAGTGGGCGGCCGTCGCCGACGGGGCCCACCACGACCCCCACGCCGTGCTGGGCGCGCACCCCCACCCGGATGCCGCGGATCGCACCGTCACGGTCATCCGCGTCCGGCGACCCCTCGCAGCGACCGTTGCGGCCGTGTTCCGCGACGGCACGCGCCTCGAGCTCGCGCACGTCGCACACGGCATCTGGGAGGCCCAGCACGACGGATCACCGGTGGCCTACCGCATCGCGACCGCATACGGCGAGGACGAGGAGACCCTGAGCGGCGACCCGTACCGGCACGTCCCCGTACTGGGCGACCTCGACCTGCACCTCATCGCCGAAGGGCGCCACGAACGCCTCTGGGAGGCGCTGGGGGCGCATGAACGGGAACTCGACGGCGATGTGGGCGTCTCGTTCGCGGTCTGGGCGCCGAACGCGTCGGCCGTCCGCGTGGTGGGCGACTTCAACGGGTGGAACGGACAGGGCCACGCGATGCGCTCGATGGGCGTCAGCGGCGCGTGGGAGCTGTTCATCCCCGACATCCCGGTCGGGGCCGTCTACAAGTACGAGATCCGCACGAGATCGGGCGCGTGGCTGCTGAAGGCCGATCCGATGGCTCAGGCCGCCCAGGTGCCACCGGAGACGGCCTCGGTCGTCACGAGCTCGTCGTACGCCTGGGACGACGGCGCATGGATGACCCGCCGGGCCGCCACGCACGCCGTCGCGCAGCCCCTGTCGGTGTACGAGGTTCATCTCGGGTCCTGGCGCGCAGGTCTCGGCTACCGCGAGGCGGCAGACCAGCTCATCGGTCACGTCACCGAGGCGGGCTTCACGCACGTCGAGTTCATGCCCCTCGCAGAGCACCCGTTCGGCGGTTCCTGGGGCTACCAGGTGAGCGGATATTACGCGCCGACGAGTCGTTTCGGCAGCCCCGACGACCTGCGCTACCTCATCGACCGCCTCCACCAGGCCGGCATCGGCGTGCTCATGGACTGGGTGCCGGGACACTTCCCGAAGGATGCCTTCGCTCTCGCCGGGTTCGACGGCCAGCCGCTCTACGAGCACCCGGATCCGCGGCGTGGAGAGCACCAGGACTGGGGCACACTGATCTTCGACTACGGTCGCCCCGAGGTGCGCGGCTTCCTCGTCGCGAACGCTCTCTACTGGCTGCAGGAGTTCCACGTCGACGGCCTCCGCGTCGACGCAGTCGCCTCGATGCTGTATCTGGACTATTCGCGCAAGGACGGCGAGTGGGAGCCCAACATCCACGGCGGACGCGAGAACCTCGAGGCGATCCGCTTCCTGCAGGAGGTGAACGCGACCGCGTACCGGCTGCACCCCGGCATCCTCATGATCGCGGAGGAATCGACGAGCTTCCCCGGGGTGACCGCCCCCACCGACCACGCGGGCCTCGGCTTCGGCTTCAAGTGGAACATGGGATGGATGAACGACTCGCTGCAGTACATCGAACGCGACCCCATGTACCGCGCGCATCACGAGGGCGAGATGACGTTCTCGTTCGTGTACGCCTTCGGCGAGAACTATCTGCTGCCGATCAGCCACGACGAGGTCGTGCATGGCAAGGGCAGCCTGCTCGCCAAGATGCCGGGTGATCACTGGCACAAGCTGGCGAACGTGCGCGCCTACCTCGCCTACATGTGGGGCCACCCCGGCAAGAAGCTGCTCTTCATGGGCCAGGAGTTCGGGCAGCTCGCCGAATGGTCGGAGTCGCGCGAGCTCGACTGGTGGCTGCTCGATCAGCCCTCCCACGCGCAGCTTCAGGGCTTCGTGGCCGAGCTGAACCGCACTTATCGCGCGCAGGCGCCGCTCTGGGAGCGCGATAACGACGCCTCGTCGTTCTCACGTCTCGGGGCACCGAACTGGGACCCCACGGTGATCGCCTTCGAGCGTCGCGACGCTCATGGCGGCCGCGTGGTCGTGGTGAGCAACTTCGCGGGCGTCGAACGCGGCGGCTACCGGTTGACGCTGCCCCGGGAGGGCGTCTGGCAGGAGATCCTCAACTCGGATGCGGAGGGCTTCGGCGGACGCGGATCCGGCAACCTCGGCATCGTCGTGGCGCATCCCGAGGACGGCTCGGATGCGTCGATCGCCACGATCACGCTGCCCGCGCTCTCGACGATCTGGCTGCGATACCAGGGCGACCCGCATATCCCGACCGTGACGCACGGCTGAGGACCGGGCGCATCGCGCCCTCAGGGCGCCGTCTCAGAACAGCAGCGAGGACAGTCGGTTGCGCGCCGACACCACGCGCGGGTCCGCAGCCCCGATCAGGCCGAACAGCTCGACCAGACGTTCGCGCACGGGTGCACGCTCCGGGGAGGGCAGCTGGGCGAACAGGTCGAGGAGGCGCCCGAAAGCATCGTCGACATGGCCGCCGGCGAGATCCAGGTCGGCGACGTCGAACTGCGCCTGCACGTCGAGCGGACCGGCCGCCGCGGCCGCCCGCGCCTGCTGGAGGTCGAGGTTCTGCACGCGGTCGAGGAGACGGACCTGGCCGAGGCCGGCGCTCGCATCCTCGTCACGGGGATTCTCGGCGAGAGCCTTCTCGTAGGCGGTGATCGCTGCGGCGTAGTCCCCGCGCTCGATCGCCGCGAACGCCTCCGCGTGCAGAGGCGGCATCGGCGGCTCGATAGGCTCCGCAGACTCTCCCGCATCGCCGTCTGCGCTGTCCCCGACGGGAAGGGTGCCGGTCACGCCGTTCTGCGCCGCCACCTGCAGCAGCTGAGCGAACACCTCGCGCACCTGCTCCTCCGGCACCGCTCCCGTGAACATCGGCACCGGCTGTCCGGCGATCAGCGCCACCACCATGGGGATCGATTGGGCGCGGAAGCCCTGAGCCAACTGCGGGTTCGCATCGACGTCGACCTTCGCCAGCAGCACACGGCCGCCGAGCTCACGGGTGACCTTCTCGATGATGGGGCTGAGCTGCTTGCACGGTCCGCACCACTCGGCCCACAGATCGACGACGACCGGCACCGTGCGCGAGATCTCGAGGATCTGCCCGAACGACTCATCGGTCGCGTCCACCACGACGTCGGCCACGGCTCCGGCGGGAACGGGCGCCGCAGCACCCGGAGCCCCCGGAGCCGGACGGTTGCGGAGGCTCGACAGATCGACGGCACCGCGCAGCGCAGCGGGAGAGATATCGGTCACTTGATCACCTCTACAGAGAGAAGGTCCTGGTGCACGGCGAGCAGCTTGATCTGCTCGGTCGACCCCTGCGCCGGGACGGAGAAGAACAGCTGGAACTCGTACTTGGTGGTCACACCCTTGGCGGACTCCGAGACGCCCGTGAGCGCCTTCGCCTGCGCGTTCTCGCCGAAGCGGATGACGGCGTCGGATGACGTCGGCGTCACGGCCTCGGCATCGATCAGCGACACGGCGACGATCGCGCCGCTGCCGAGCGTCGTCATCGATACCGGTGCGGAGTCGGCCGGCACGATGTCGAACGATGTCTGCGAGGTCTCAGCCGCATCGTTGTCGGCGAGGTTCTGCACCACGGCCTGACGGCTGTCCTGAATCGACTTCGCGAGCGCCAGCGCCGTGTCGTCGAAGATTCCGTACGACGCGCTCGCGTCACCGGCATCCACGACATCGGCGAACGCCGCTGCGACCTGTCCGGGCGGCAGGCTGAGGAACGCCGAGTCGGCCGGCACGAGCGAGGTTCCGAGCCACGCTGCGGCGACGTCGGGGAAGACGGCGTCGGCAGACATCTCGGCGATGTTCGTGACCTTGTAGTTCGACCACGGGTCCTGCTGCGTCATGGTGAGCACGACGGGCGGAACCGTGTCGTCTCCCTCGCTCTGCGAGAGCATGAGCACGGTGCGCGGCCAGCGATCGGTCGCCTCCGGCAGCACGACCTCGACATCGTCGGTCGGGATGACAGCGGGCACCGGTGTCTCCGGGATCGCCGCGCGCAGCGCGTACTCGGTGGTTCTGGCCGCGAGGGCGGGGCCGTCCAGACGGGTCTTCGCGAGGTCGAGGTCCATCGCCGTGTCGGCATCGCTCAGGGTCGATGACACCTCCTGGAGGATGCGCTTCGCCTGAGCCTCGGTCACCGCAGGGGGCTTCTGGTTGTCCGGTGCGATCACGGTCGCGCTCGGCGACGGCGTCGGCGTGCCGGCCCCGAACTGCGGCCAGGAATCGGGCGAGCATCCGGTTGCGATCACCGCGGTCAGCGCGAGCGCCGGGATCGCCAGGAGCCGGTGCCGTCGAGGGGCGATCGCACGGCTCTCGGTGCGTCGCGCCTCACCGTCGTCGGATCCGCTACCGGCGGCGTCGCCGGTCGGCTCGTCCACGATCTCGGCATCCTGGACAGGGGACTCGACGTCTCCGTTCGACGACTCGATCACCGCACGTTCCGCCGGAGGAAGCTGGGCGACGTCGATCGGCTCGGTCGCGGGGAGAGGGCCGGGTCCCTTGCGTCGTGGGCCGCGCCCACGACGCTGGTGACGGATCGCGAGCACGTACAGCACGAGACCCGCGGCCAGCACGACCGCTCCGGCGACCAGGAGCGGACCTGCGAGCGGAGTGGAGTTGTCCAGCGGCCACGACACCACGATGTCGTCGGGAGCGTCGGCGGTCCCGTCCTGAGCGATCAGCACACTCACGCCCTCGGGAACCTGCATGTCAGCGCTCAGGGACCCGGTCTCGCTGAACGAGTCGAGCCACAGGTCGGAACCCGCCGGGTTGCGCCCGGGCTGCGCTGCGGCATCCGCATCAGCGTCGCCGGCGACCGGCGTCTCGGACGGCGCAGGCGTCGCGGAGGGGTCCGTTGCCCCGTCGTCGTCCGTCGATGTACCAGACGCCGTGATGTGCTCGACGTCGAGTGCACCGTCATCCCCCACGCTGACGTGGTTGTAGTCGGCGTCGGCGAGCCATGCTTCCATGTCGGCGGTACGACCGTACGCCGCGAACACGTCGCCGTCGCCCTTCACGAGCAGGGTCTGCGCCCCCGGGTGCTCGCGGAGCACCTCGCCGTCCAGCAGCACGAACGGCGCCGGTTCATCGATCTCGACCGCGACATTCTGGCTCGACGGACCCATGAAGACGGTGCGCTGAGCGATGCCCGCGCCGATCAGGCCCGCGGCCAGCACCAAGGCCACGACGGCCCACACGAAACGCACGAATATTCTCCTCACGCGCCCCGGACGCACGCCCGAGTCGCAACACTCGACGTTTCAGACTAGCGAAACCACCTGTGTGTTGCCCACGAGCGCTTCGCCGAGTGCGTCGGGCGGCACGTCGCGATCGGCGCCCGTCCTCCGGTGGATACCCTTAGGTAGCCGATCCGAGGAGTCCCATGAAGATCCACAGTCCGTTCCGCACCGCCCTCGTGGCGACGCTCGGCGTGGGTCTCGGGATCCTCCTGATCGGAAGTGTGCAGAGCCTGTCGACGGTCCTGCTCTACGTCGGCACGGCACTGTTCCTCAGCCTCGGCCTCGACCCGCTCGTGTCGTTCCTCGAGCGGCGCCGGCTTCCGCGGTGGCTCGCGGTGCTCATCACGATCGTGGCCGTCCTCGGAGTCTTCGCGGGCATCATCCTCATCGTGATCCCGGTGCTCGTCGATCAGATCTCGCAGTTGGTCACGCAGGTGACGGTGATCGTGAGCCGCCCCAGCCTGCTCGGCGACATCGAACAGTGGATCACCGGCGCGTTCCCCAACCTCGACGTGCAGCGTGTGCTCGAGGAGTCGCAGGCCTGGGTCATCGCGAACCTGGGCGACATCACCAATCGGGTGATCAACGCGAGCCTCTCGGTCGTGACCGGGCTGTTCGGCGCGTTCATCGTCCTGATCCTCACGATCTACCTCACGGCATCCACGCCTTCGCTAAAGCGCGCGGTCTACCAGCTCGCTCCCGCCTCCAAGCGTGATCGCTTCGTCGACCTCGCCGAGCAGATCACCGACTCCGTCGGCTATTACGTGATGGGGCAGGTATCTCTGGGCGTCATCAACGGCATCCTGAGCATGATCTATCTGTCGATCATCGGCGCTCCGTTCCCGGCCGTGCTCGCCGTCGTCGCGTTCTTCTTCTCGCTGATCCCCCTGGTCGGAACCCTCACCGGGTCCACGATCATCGTGCTCGTGTGCCTGATCCCGGGGCTCGGATCGCCGGGTCTCGCGATCGCCGCCGCGATCTACTACCTGATCTACATGCAGATCGAGGCCTACGTGATCTCCCCGAGGATCATGAGCCGCGCGGTCTCCGTTCCCGGAGCCGTCGTCGTGGTCGCGGCTCTGGCCGGGGGCAGCCTGCTCGGTCTGCTGGGCGCTCTCATCGCCATCCCGGTCGCCGCCAGCATCCTGATCATCTACCGGCAGGTGCTGATGCCGCGGATGAACGAACTCTGAGGCGCGGCTCTAGACCACTGGCCAGTGCGTCGCCAGCGGGAGCGCCGACGGGTTCACCGCCGCGACGATCTCGGTCAGCACACGGCGCGTCTGGCTCTCCCCCACCCACAGATGCTTGCCGCCCTCGACCGCGATGAGGTTGGCATGCGGGATCGCGACGAACCGGTCACGTGCCTCCGCCGGTCGCAGGTAGTCGTCGAGTTCAGGCACCAGGATCACGACCTCGGCGTCCGCATCGCTCCATGCGGCGACCTCGGCCTCGGTCGCCCGATGCAGCGGAGGCGACAGCAGGATGATGCCCTCGATGTCGTGCTCGCGCCCGTACTTCAGTGCGAGCTCGGTGCCGAACGACCAGCCGAGCAGCCAGGGCCGCGGAAGTCCGCGTTCACGCACGAGATCCATCGCCGCCGCGACGTCGAACCGTTCGGCCGCTCCCCCGTCGAACGCGCCGTCGCTCGTCCCGCGGGGCGAGGTCGTGCCCCGTGTGTTGAATCGCAGCACCGCGAGGTCTGCGAGAGCCGGTAGACGCGCTGCCGCCTTGCGGATGATGTGCGAGTCCATGAAGCCGCCCGCCGTCGGCAGGGGGTGCAGTGTCACGAGGGTCGCGACGGGTTCCGTCGTCTCCGGACGCGCGAGCTCGCCGACGAGGGTCAGCCCGTCGCTCGTCTGCAGCTCGATGTCCTCGCGCCGTGCCGGCAGCTCCAGTGGTCCACGGATCTCGATGCTCACGCCATCCTCCAACAGTGCGTATGCCAATGCCGCCGTGCGGCGAGATCGGCGGCATCGCCGAGCACACCATCGGCTCGCCATGCCACCACGTGCGCTATCCCCTGGGCGATCACGCGACCGCAGCCCGGGCACATGTAATCCTTCTGAGCCTGCGCCGACGAGAGCGGCTGCACGGTCCACTCGATCCCGCGACGCACCTCGGTGCGCTTCCACGAGGCGAGCAGGCGGTCGAGCGAGTCCTCGCCGTCAGGGCGCGACGGACGTCTCCGGTGCGAGCGGGGCATCGCCGCCGCTCACCACCAGTGGTTCTTGGTCCAGAACGCGTGCGCGCCGGCCCAGCTGCCGTAACGACCGGTGGCGTACCCCGTCGCCCAGCGCAGGTTGTCGACGGGATCGTAGCCGTTGCCCGGGACCTTGCTGCACGGCAGAGCCTGAACGAGTCCGCACGCACGGGACGACTTGTTAGTCGCGTTCGGGTTCCATCCGCTCTCGCGCGACACGATGTAGTCGACGTAGCCCCAGTCGGACTCTGCGATGCCGGCCGCAGCCATCCACTCCGCCGGAGCACCTCCGCCGGTGTAGAACAGCGGGCCCCCGCCCGATCCGGAATCGGACGACGAGGCCACGGTCGGCGTCGGCGTGGGCGTGGGCTTCGGCGTCACGTACACGGAGAAGGTTCCGCGCTGCACCGGGGCGATCTCTGCGCCTTCGACCGTGACCGTGAGGTTCTGGGTGTCGGCGAGAGCGGCCGCGTACGCAGACTCGGGCGCATCCTCGGTCGGCTGCTCGGCCAGCGCGACGCCGGTCGGGGCGACGAGCGCGGCTGCGAATCCGACGACGGCGAGAGCGGCGAAGAACCCGACGAGACCACGACGCCGGGTGCCCGCGCGCGCGGACAACGCCGTCGATGAGGGCATCGGCGTGACGTCTTTTCGCTGGGGGGTCATGTCGTCTCGGGAGTTCACGATAGGGGGCAGTCTACCCGCTGAGCGCGGAGCAGGCCACGGAAACGTTCAGCGAACAGCCAGGATGACATCGATCGTGGCGTCCAGGAGCGCATCGACCTGCTCCTCCCGGTACCCACCGCGCTGCATGCGGAAAGCAGCGCCACGGAGCTGTTCGGCGGTGAGCGGCTCGCCGTCACGCAGGTAGCGGACGATGCGCGAGGAGACGTGATCGACCTCATCCACCCGATAGCCGAAGGTCAGGACGCCGGTACGGGCGAAACGGTGCCGACGCGGCCTCGCGAGGTGATCGAGGATGACCTGCGCCTCATCACGGGCCTGCTCGACCCAGGCTCCGGCGCCGCGGGCGCGCACCACCTGGTCGCGCGACCGCGCAGCGAGGGCGTCCTCCACGCGTCCGAGGGCCGCGTCGACCTCGGCGACCACGTAACCATTTTTGACGAGCGGGAACGATGCGACGCGCACTTCGGCGGCCGTCAGCTCCCCACCGCCTTCGAATGCCGTGCGCGCGGCGGCGAGGAACGTGTCGACCGCAGCTCGGTGATATCCGCGGACACGGCCGCTGGTGAGCGAGAACGCCGGGCGCTCCTGCGCGGTCTCGGTCGTGTCGAGCAAGTCGTCAGAAGCCATCACAGCACCGTCCAGGAAGAGAAGAGGAAGTACAGGCACAGAGCCGGGATCGTCGACGGCAGGATGCTGTCGAGCCGATCGAGGAGTCCCCCGTGACCGGGGAGCCAGGAACTCATGTCCTTGATGCCGAGGTCGCGCTTGAGCATGGACTCGCCGAGGTCGCCGAGCGTCGCCGACAGCAGGATCGCGACACCGAAGATCGCACCGATCCACCACGGCACGCCCAGCAGGAAGACAGCCAGCAGCACTCCGGCGGCGATGGAGGCGACGACCGCTCCCCCGAAGCCCTCCCAGGTCTTCTTCGGGCTGATGCGCGGCGCCATCGGATGCCGGCCGAAGGCGAGCCCGGCGGCGTACGCGCCGGTGTCCGCGGCGACCGCGATCGCGATGAAGCTGAGCACCCACCATTCGCCGCCGTCCTGTTTGAGCAGGATCAGCGCCACCGCGGCGAGGAACGGCACGTAGATCTGAACGAATCCGCCGATGACGACATCCGCGAGCACGTCACCGTAGGTCCGGCCGTCCTTCACGATCATCTGCGCCACGAGACGCCACACGATCACGAACGCGACCGCCAGGAACAGAGTGATCCAGACCAGCCAGAGATCCAGGAAGAACGCCGACAGCACCAGCAGGCCGCCCGCGATGAGCTGCGGCACCACGTCGATGCGACGTCCGGAGGTGCGCAGTGCGAGCGAGAGCTCGTACACGCCCATGAGCGCCGCGGCGAGGGCGAACGGGACGAACAGCACCTTGATGAACAGCAGCGATGCGAGGAGGGCGCCACCGAAAGCGAGGCCGATGAGGATCGCGACGATCAGATCGCGTCCGGTGCGCTCCTTGATGCGCTCGTTCGCGAGGTCGAGCTGGTCGCGGGCGTGCGAGACATGCGTCCCGAACTCGTCGCGCGCCGCCCGCCACTGCTCCCTGATGGCGTTGTGATCACCCGTCGCGAGGGTCTCCACCGGGACGACCGGAAGGTCGTCGGGCAGCGGCGGACGCGGCGGGATGGATTCGGCGTCGAAGCGCGGGAATGCCTCGTCTGCCAACGGCGCGCCGCCGGTCGAGGTCGACGAGTCGCGCGCTTCGCGGCGCGTGTGCGGCTGGTCGGTGCCTTCGCCGGTGGGGTCGTCGGTCATGCCGCCTACACCTCGAGGAGTTCGGCCTCTTTGCGCTTGAGAGCGTCGTCGATCAGGTCGACGTGCTGGCGCGTGAGGACGTCGAGCTCCTTCTCGCCGCGGACGATCTCGTCCTCGCCGAGCTCGCTCTTCAGCGCATCGAGCTCATCCTTGGCCTTGCGGCGGATGCCGCGGACGTGCACCTTCGCATCCTCGCCCTTGGACTTCACGAGCTTCACGTACTCCTTGCGACGCTCGGCCGTGAGCTCCGGCATGGTGACGCGCACGAGGTTGCCGTCGTTCGTGGGGTTCGCGCCGAGATTCGGCATCTCGCGCACGGCCTGCTCGATCGCCTTCAGCGCCGACTTGTCGTACGGCGTGATGATGAGCGTGCGCGCCTCCTGGTTCGCCAGGGACGCGAGCTGGGCTAGCGGGGTCGGGGTGCCGTAGTAGTCGACGAGCAGCTTCTGGAAGAGCTGCGGGTTCGCCCGGCCCGTGCGGACCGTGGAGAAGTCCTCCTTGGCGGCGTCGACCGCCCGCGACATGCGAGTGGTGGTTTCAGCGAGGACGTCCGCGATCACGGTGACTCCTATCGTCGGGGTGTTCTGAGAATTCTATCGGGCTGGGCTCGTGAGTCCGGTGAGGCGCTCAGGCCGTGACGAGCGTGCCGATCGGCTCGCCGAGGAGCGCCTTGGTCACGTTGCCGGCCGGCTCCATCCCGAACACACGCATGTCCATGTTGTTGTCCATGCACAGGCTGAACGCGGTCGAGTCGACGACCTTCAGACCGCGCTGCAGCGCGTCACGGTAGGTCACCCGGTCGATGCGCTCGGCGTCCGCGTGCTTGTTCGGGTCTGCCGTGTAGATCGCATCGACGCCGTTCTTGGCCACGAGCACCTCCTGTGCCCCGATCTCGAGGGCGCGCTGCGCCGCGACGGTGTCGGTCGAGAAGTACGGGAGACCGGCGCCCGCGCCGAAGATCACGACGCGACCCTTCTCCATGTGGCGCTCAGCGCGACGCGGGATGTAGGGCTCGGCGACCTGGGTCATCGAGATCGCCGACTGCACGCGCGTGGGGGCGCCGGCCTGCTCGAGGAAGTCCTGCAGCGCGAGCGCGTTCATCACGGTGCCCAGCATGCCCATGTAGTCGGCCCGACCGCGGTCCATGCCGCGCTGGCTCAGCTCCGCTCCACGGAAGAAGTTGCCACCGCCGACGACGATCGCGATCTCGACGCGATCCACGGCCGCAGCGATGTCACGGGCGATCTGGCTGACCACGTCGGGGTTGACGCCGAGCTGGCCGGCGCCGAACGCCTCACCGGAGAGCTTCAGGAGGACGCGGCGGCGTCCGGTGCGTTCGGTCATGGGTGTAGTCCTCTCATCCCGATTCAAGATAGTGCCTTCTGGGCATGAAGAAGGGGTCCGGATCTCTTGGATCCGAACCCCTTCGACTCTGCTACGCGCCGACCTTGAAGCGGGCGAAGCCCGTCACGGTGATGCCGGCATCCTTCGCCACCTGGGCGACGGAGAGCTTGTTGTCCTTCGCGTAATCCTGCTCGAGCAGTGCGACCTGCTTGATGAACGCGGAGACGCGACCCTCGACGATCTTGGGCAGAGCCGCCTCCGGCTTGCCCTCGTTGCGGGAGATCTCGGTCACGATCTCGCGCTCCTTCTCCACGGCCTCGGCCGGGACGTCCTCGCGGGACAGGAACGACGGGTTCGCGAACGAGATGTGCTGCGCGATGCTGCGAGCGGTGTCCGCATCGTCACCCGAGTAGGCGACGACGACGCCGATCTGCGGGGGCAGATCCTTGCTCGTGCGGTGCAGGTACACCTCGACCTTGTCGCCGGTCACGGTGCGGACCTGACGCAGCTCGACCTTCTCGCCGATGATGGCGGCCTCCTCGGAGATCACCGTCTCGACGGTCTTGTCTCCGGCGGGGGCGGCCAGCGCTGCCTCGACCGAGTCGGCCTTGGCGGCGGCGACCGCGTCGACGACCTTGTCGGCCAGAGCGATGAAACGCTCGTTCTTGGCGACGAAGTCGGTCTCGCAGGCGAGCTCGATGAGCGTCACGGCGCCATCGTTCTCACGAGCGGCGATGAGACCCTCGCTGGTGGAACGGTCAGCGCGCTTCGCGTTGCCCTTGGCACCCTTCAGACGCAGGATCTCGGTGGCCTTCTCGACGTCGCCGTCAGCCTCCTCGAGCGCCTTCTTGGTGTCGACCATTCCCGTGCCGAGCTGCTCACGCAGCGCCTTGAGGTCGGCGATGGTGAAGTTCGCCATGTGTGGTGGCTCCTTGCTTCGTGATGTGTGTGGTGGTCGCGGAATTACTTGGCGTCTGCGGCCTCGGCGGCGGCGACCTCTGCGGTCTCCTCACCGGAAGCGGCCGCGACGGCCTCGTCGTGCGCCTCGGCGCCGGCCGCGTCGGCGGGGGTCTCGACGACCTCGGCCTCGGTGACCTGCTCGGCGGGAGTCTCGAGGAGCTCCTTCTCCCACTCGGCCAGCGGCTCGACGTCGCCGGACTCGGGGTTGTGCTTCTGCTGCAGGCCCTCGGCCGCCGCGTCGGCGATGATGCGCGTCAGCAGCGAGACGGAGCGGATCGCGTCGTCGTTGCCGGGGATCGGGTACTGGAAGTCGTCCGGGTCGGCGTTCGTGTCGAGGATGCCGATCACCGGGATGCCGAGCTTCTTGGCCTCGTCGATCGCGAGGTGCTCGCGCTTGGCGTCGACGACCCACAGGGCGGACGGCGTCTTGGTGAGGTTGCGGATGCCGCCGAGCGACTTGTGCAGCTTGTCGAGCTCGCGCTTCTTGAGCAGCAGCTCCTTCTTCGTGAAGCCCGAGGCCGCCGGGTTCTCGTAGTCGAGCTCCTCGAGCTCCTTCATGCGGGCGAGACGCTTCGCGATGGTGGAGAAGTTGGTGAGGAGTCCACCGAGCCAGCGCTGGTTGACGAAGGGCTGGCCGACGCGCGTGGCCTGCTCGGCGAGGATCTCCTGCGCCTGCTTCTTGGTGCCGACGAAGAGGATCGTGCCGCCGTGCGCGACGGTCTCCTTGACGAAGTCGTAGGCCTTGTCGATGTAGCCGAGCGACTGCTGGAGGTCGATGATGTGGATGCCGCTGCGCTCCGTGAGGATGAAGCGCTTGACCTTCGGGTTCCACCGACGGGTCTGGTGTCCGAAGTGCACGCCGCTGTCGAGCAGCTGGCGGATGGTGACCACAGCCATGGTCGTCTCCTGGTTCTGGCGCGGTTCTGCGCCGTTGAGGTTGTCGCCGATCGGATGATCGGACTTCCTGGTGCCCGGCGCACACCCGCCCGACCGAAGACGGGACCTGTGGGAGTGGATGCCACGACGTTCACCTTTCGGCGGCGTCGCTCTGGGCACGCGTAGTCACCCCGATATCGAGGTGCTCCCCCAGCATACAGGATGCGATCACGCACTCGCTCTCCACCGATGCGCTTCACGGCCGGTCTTCCACGCGGCCCGCCTGACGCAGCGACACCCCCGCCGCAGCGACCGACGCGACGGGGAGGATGCGGGAATGAGACTCCGCCTGTACCTCGCCGCGCTGCTTCTGCTCGCGTTCGTCCTGCTCGTCGCGGCGCCTCGGGCGACGGCGGCGGCTCCAGTCGACCCCGCGCCCGCCCCCGTGCCCGAGGACGCCGGCTGGACCTGGCCCGTGGACGGGCCCCACCGCGTGACCGAGAGCTTCCGCGCTCCCGCTCACGCGTACGGCGCAGGTCATCGGGGCATCGACATCGAGGCGCCCATCGGGTCTGATGTGCGCGCGCCGGCCGACGGTGTGGTGATGTTCCGTGGGACGGTGGTGGACCGCGACGTGCTCAGCATCCAGCACAGCGGAGGGCTCGTCTCCTCGTACGAGCCCCTCGTCTCCGATCTCGCCGTCGGCACCGTCGTCGCCGCCGGCGATCGCATAGGCGTCGTCGCCCACGGCGGACACACGGCTCCGGGTGCGCTGCATCTGGGTGTGCGCCTCGACGACGCCTACATCGACCCGTTGCTGCTGTTCGGGCCTGTACCCCGCGCCGTCCTGCTCCCTTGCTGCGCCTCGGGGTGATCGCCGTCACGCGTGGGCGGTCATGCGCGGGGATGCGCCAGCCGGTACGTCGCCGCGAGACGCTCGGACGAGACGTGGGTGTAGATCTGCGTGGTTCCGAGACTCGCGTGACCCAGGATCTCCTGCACAGCACGGAGGTCGGCGCCACCGTCGAGCAGGTGGGTCGCGGCCGTGTGCCGCAGCGCGTGCGGTCCCACGGTCTCCGCGCCGACGAGGGGCGAGAGCACTTCGGCGACCACGTCGTACACGGTGCGCGGCCCCAACCGCGCACCGCGGCTCCCCAGCAGGAGCGCGGCGCCGCCCGCGGACGCGCGAGCCGCGAGGGCCGGGCGCGCACGCGTCAGGTAGGCGCCGACGGCATCGCGCGCGGGTACCCCGAAAGGAACCACCCTTTCCTTCGCGCCCTTGCCCAGCACCCGAGCCGTCGCGCGGTCGAGGTCGACATCGTCGACATCGATGCCGCACAGCTCTGACACGCGGATCCCGGCGCCGTAGAGGATCTCGAGCATCGCGTGATCCCGAAGCGCGATCGGGTCACCGTCCGCCGCCGCGGCACGCTGAGCGTCGAGCAGGTCGCGCATCGCATCCTGTGAGGCGACGGTCGGCAGGCTGCGCCCGCGCTTGGGCGCGATCAGTCGGAGGCTCGGATCGTGCGGGATGATCTCCTGTTCCTGTGCCCAGCTGAAGAAGGACCGTGCGGCGGCGGCACGTCGCGCCAACGTCGCTCGTGCGTCGCCGCGCTGGGTGGCGCGCCACAGCCAGTCGCGAAGCGTGTCGAGGTCGACGCCCTCGAGCGGGGTGTCGCCGACGTCGACGGCCAGATCACGCAGGTCGGAGCGATAAGCGCGCACAGTGGCGGGTGACAGTCGTCGCACCCGGTCGAGGTGCGCGACGAACGCCTCCGCGGCCTCCGAGAACTCCATGCCCTCAGCATGCACGCGCGGCCGGCGTTCACCTCGGAGCCTCGCCGGACCGACCATCGGCGTGGCCGTGCCCGGTGTCGCGCGCTCGCCCGCATCGTCACTGCGTCCCGCCGGGCACTCGCAACCACCCTCGATCCGATCGCCGCACCGCCCCGCCGAGTTCGAGATACCCGAGAACCGCGCTCGTGCGTGCGGGCGAGAGCCCGCTCCGACGTGCGAGCTCTTCGGGCGCGAGCGGCGCTCGAGGGCTCATCGCGTCCAGGACCCGCGTCTCGTCCGGATGAGCTCGTGACTCGGTCTCGTCGACGTGGTCGGCACCCCAGAGCTCCCGGACTTCGCCCGAGGTGGTGACGCATCTCGCGTCGTACTCGCGCAGCAACCGGTGGCACCCCGCCGATGCGGCGGAGGTCACAGGTCCCGGCACCGCCCCGAGCGGTCGGCCCAGCGATGCGGCGTGACCGGCGGTGTTCAAGGATCCGCTGCGCCAACCGGCCTCGATCACCACCGTCGCGTCGCTCAGCGCGGCGATGAGCCGGTTTCGGGCGAGGAACCTCCACTTCGTCGGTGCCGTGCCGCACGGCACCTCACTGACCACGGCGCCCGTTCCGCTGATGCGTTGCAGGAGGTCGCGATGCCCCTGCGGGTACGGGCGATCCACGCCGCCTGCCAGGAAGGCGATCGTTCGTCCCTCGACCGCGAGCGCCGCCCGGTGCGCCGCGCCGTCGATGCCGTACGCACCCCCGGAGACGACCGTGACCCCGGTCGCGGCCAGCTCCCCCGAGAACTCGCCCGCGACGTGCTCACCGTAGGCGCTCGCGGCCCTGGCCCCGACGATCGCGACCTTCGGTGACGAGGAGAGCGCGGTGACGTCGCCACGGACCCAGAGCAGCAGCTGGGCGTGCGCTCCGAGGTCGTCGACCTGCGCGGGCCACTCCGGGTCTCCGGGAACGATCAGTCGCGCGCGCACCTGGGTGGCCGCGCGCACGGCATCCCGGACGCTCCGCGCGTCGGCTCGCAGCCTCCAGCGAGCGAGTCCCTCGGCTACCGCGCCGCGATGCCGCTCCCCGCCCGCCGGGGCGGGTCCACGTGCGGGATCGTCGTCGACGGCGAGCCTGAGCGCCGCGACAGCGCCCAGTTCGGCGATCAGTGCGCCCGCGACTCCGTCGCCCGGTTCGGCCAGTACGGTCCACGCCACCCGGGCGAGTACCTCCGCTGTGGTGGCGTCTTCGCCAGAGGTCGACCGTCGCCGTAGCCCGGCGACTGCCGCCCTGAGCTCGCTGTCCGCGCATAGTGCGTCGATCACGCCGCATACCCCCGCTTCATGAAGAGCGCGCGACCGATCTGGTCACGCCCCGGTCGCTCGCAGTCGTCGAGGTCGGCCATCGTCCACGCGACGCGGAGCACCCGGTCGTAGCCGCGCAGGGTGATCAGCCCTTTCTCGAGTGCGCGATCGAGCGGCGCTCGGGCGTCGGCGCCCACTCGTACGTCGGCCTGCCGAAGTCGCGCGCCGGGTACGTCGGCGTTCCTGCTCCACGGGGTGCCGCGCCACCGTGCGGCTGCCCGCTCGCGCGCGGACACCACACGCTGTCGGGCCTCCGCGCTCGTGGTCCGCGACGCGGCATCCGAGACGGCGTCGGACGTCGCGATGCGCGAGACGTGCAGTTCGATGTCGAGGCGATCACGCAGCGGCCCGGAGAGTCGCGCAGCGTAACGTCGGATGGCGATCGACGGGCACGTGCATTCGCTTCCACGCACGCCGTAGTTGCCGCACGGGCACGGGTTCATCGCCATCACGAGTTGGAACCGGGCGGGGAACCGCGCCGTGAAGCCGGTGCGGCTGACTTCGATCGATCCCGACTCCAGCGGCTGCCTGAGCGCATCCAACGCGACGCGCGAGAACTCCGCGGCCTCGTCGACCAATCGGAAATACAATTGAATAGGAGACAACACCGAAGGAACGAACATGGGGACCTCAGTCGCAATCTACGCGCGCTTGTCCGTTGACCGCGACGGCACAAAGGTCGGTATCGATACGCAGCTTGAGGATTCGCGGAAGCTCGCTCACGAACGCGGCTGGACGATCGTTGCCGAGTATGTGGATCGCAACCTCACCGCCGCTGACAAGCTCGTCAAGCGCCCGGAGTACGACCGGCTCGTTGCCGACTTCCAGATGGGTCGATTCGACTCACTCGTGTGCTGGGACCTCGACCGTCTCACTCGCCAGCCGCGCCAGCTCGAGGACTGGATCGACGCCGCCGAGGACCGCGGATTACGGATCGTCACGGCAAACGGAGAAGCCGACCTCGGCACCGATGGAGGGCGCATGTACGCCCGCATCAAGGCCGCCGTCGCGAAGGGTGAGACCGAGCGCGCGAGCGCCCGCCAGAAGCGCAACAAGCAGAGCCGCCGCGAGAACGGCCAGTGGCACGGCGGTACGCCGCCGTACGGCTATCAGGCCGAGGCAGGGAGACTCATCCCCGACCCTGCCGAAGTCGCTCGCATCCACGAGGTAGCCCGTCGCACGCTGGACGACCGCGAGTCTATGCACAGCATCGTGACGGACTGGAACAACCAGGGCTTCCAGACCCGGAAGGGCAACCACTGGCGGCAGGGCAACCTCAGATCGATCATGCTCAATCGCTCGATGCTCGGAGAAACGATGCCGGGCGTTGTCGGGTGGGAACCGATCATCGATCAACGCACCTTCGACCGGATGCATGCGCTTCTCGCAGACCCCACCCGCAAAGTGGTTCACTCCCCCGGCGTCAAGGGCGGTAAGTATGCCATGGGTGGCGGTCTGACAGTTTGCGGCGCGTGCCTTAAGCCGCTCATCACGCACGTCCGGATCGAGAACGGCGCGAAGACCCCCACGATCGCGTGCCTAGCGAGAGTCCACGGACCATCAGAGAAGCACCCTCGTGTCCTACGAACCCGCGGCGGCATCGAACGTCTGGAAGACACCGGGCGCGTGTCCGTCGTTCATGACGTTCTGGAAGAGGTCGTCTGGGAGAAGGTGACCGAGAAGCTGAAGGCAACACCGCGGTTCATCCAGCGCATGTCCGAGCAAGACCCCGAGACCGATGATCGACTCGACACCCTTGAGCACGAGCGCAGAGACCTCCGGGTACAGAAGGAGCGCGCACAGAAGGCATACGTGCTCGGGATCATGGATGAGCGCGACTCCGTTGTCGAGGTTCAACGCATCGACGGTCTGCTCGATTCGCTCGGCAAGGAGTACGACTCTCTGCTCCGACTGCCTATCTCCCTCGCGGACTTCGACCCTGAGAAGGGCATCGACTGGCGATCATGGACCCCCGGTCGCCGTCGCGCCGCGCTCAAGGGCTTCATCAAGCGCATCGAAGTTGGCCCCTACCCGGAAGGCATGCGCCGAACGCGCCGACGCCTCAAGAACGAGACAGAACAGCAGTACCTTGATGCCAAGCACGAGATCGTCAGAGAAGCAACGGCATCGAGGATCAAGATCCGATGGAAGTGGGAGACGGCAGCCTGATGTCCGCGGCTGTGGATAGAGTTCGGCTATGACGGAAGACCTCGAACCCACTGCTCCTCCACTTGTCCCTGCTGGGATGACCGAGGAAGAGAAGCACGAGATAATCGCTAAGCGACTCGGCCAGGTTAGCGACACGCTGAGCATGATCCCGCTTGAAGCCGCATCCTCTCGTGAGTTCGGGTTTCTCTTCGCCGTGCACATCGATGAGCACGGCAACATGGATCCGCCAAAGGGCCAAGTCGACCTCCAGACATTCAAGTCCGTTCTTGATCTGGAACTGCGCATCGTCGCAATCGAGAAGGCTCTCAGAAAGGCCGGACTCCTGCCGGAGTAGTCCAGGCTGCTCTGCCTGACTCCGGCCGACGGTTCTCGACGGATCAATTGTCGAGGCAGCCGTAGGCCGTTGTCTCGTTGACGCTCAGCGACCTAGAGTTGCCGGATGATCGTCGAGCACCCGAACTGGCGTCCGGGATACGAGGACGCGACGACACCGAACTGTCCTCAGTGCCTGATGCCGATGGAACCACGAGACGAAGACTGGTTCTGCGCGGACTGTGGAATCTCTAGATCGCCAGGCCAGTGAGCGTGGACCTGAGCGCCGCCGCCTTGTCGTGAGAAGTCCGGAACTCGATTGTGTTGCCCGACGTGATCACCGTGACCTTGGTGTTGACGGGTCCATCCTTCTTCGTCTCAATGGATGAGATCTTGGCGGCGGGGATCACCGCCGTCGCCTGAGTCTTGAACGACGGCCGCATGAAGATCAGGCTGATGCAAACCGTGACGACCGCCAGCGTGATCGCGGTGATGTTCCAGCCGATCCCGTGTGCTTCGCGCGCCCACTCGATGCGGTTGTCGTAAATGTGAACGTCAGCGTTCTTGCCACCGATGCGGCTCTTCGTGTGCAGGAGAAGTTGGCTCATAGTCAGCATGGTACTCATAGTCCGTGGACTCATAGGCACCAAGGATCGAGCGTTGATGAGTGCCCTCCGCCACGCCGAAGCAGCTTGCCCAGCGCAAGGCGTTCGGTGCGCGCGTCCGACAGTTGCGTCTTGCCGCTGGGCTGAGCCAAGAGGAGCTGGCGCATCGCGCGGAACTTGACCGGAGCTATGTAGGTCAGGTCGAGCGCGGCGAACGGAACATCAGCCTCGACAATATCTACCGGCTCGCGGACGCGGTTCAGTGCAGTCCAGTCGATCTGTTCGTCCGCTGACCGTGATGCGCCCTTCGCGCTTCGAAAGGCGACACGCGCACGGTTGAGCATGTCCTTCGCCCAGGATTTAACGTTCGCCCCCTATCCTGAGTCTCGCCTGAGGGGAGCATCAATGGCGACAATTAAGAAGACTGTGCGCTTCTACGACACGGTACTGATCGATGACAAGGACGTACGCAAGAGCGTAGAGCCGGACTTCTGGTCGTCGGTCATCGGCGCCTTCGCCAAATGGGATCTGACCGCCCGTAGCGGGAAGGTCTTTGAAGTCGACTACTTCGGTCGCGCTGTTTCTCCCAAGCGACCAGCGCTCCCGCACCTTCAGATCGAGCGCATCCGTGACCTAGCCGAACAGCTCAATCGCTCCAATCTCTCCAATGGTGACGTGGAGCCCTTGGACTTCGACGACCCAGATGATCGAGTCTCGGAACCTACCTTCCTCGTTCCGTTCGGCACACACGGCCGAGTCGCGGTCATGAGTCCAGCTGTACAGGGCACTCGTTCAGAGACGATTTCCCGATGGCTCACGCTTGTGCTGGGTCTCGTCGGCAAGGGCTACTCGCTGGAGCTTGTGCCCGTGATCGATCCAGACGTGTTGAAGAAGATCATGAGCGCTGACGGAGCGGTCATGCTCGAGGTTCACGTGGACGCCGGGGTCAGTGTTCCGGCTACCGGAGGCGGACCAGTCGGAGACGCGTTCCGCAACGCGCAACATCAGTCCCTCGAAGAAGCTCGCATGGTTTTCCGCTGGTCACTCGATCGCGCCGGCGGCACACGACCAGTAAGAGATGCACTCCGAAAGGGAGCCCTCTGGGTTGTGCGGAACACGTTCAGTTCGAACGCCAAGGTGAAGCTCGCAGACATCGACGATGAGGGTCGCCTGGTGCGCGACGAAGAACGAAGCATCTTCAAAGATCGGATCACGAAGAATGTGACGTTCCACACTGCCGCAGGTCAGCGCGCGACCGACGAAGCGATCCTGACCGCAGTGGGCCAAGCGATCACTGAGTTCACCAAGGGCGGCTCGACCGTTGGCTTCCAAGCCGCTGGCACAAACGGAACCGCGAAGATCGCGATCGGCGACGCAAAGGACGGCGACGGAAGCTAGTGTCGGAACCCCGGCGTAGCCTCGGTCTCTTCGGAAGGAGAGGATCGTGAAGTTGCTTAGAACGGTTGGCGGCTGGTTCGCCAACTACCCGTTGTTCGTCAGCGTCCTCATTGTTGGTCTGGTTGTGGCGCACTTCTACGCATCACAGTCGTGGACGGTCCTGAACGTTGCGGCTGCCCTCGCCAACACCTCCGCTGGAGACGTTCAGGGCACGCTGACTGCTCTCGCGCTCGGCGTCGCAGGCGTCAGCGCCATGGTTGGCGGCTTCGCAGGCGTCGTTGTGGTTTTCGGCTTGGGAAGTGAGAACGACAGATTCCGCCTCCTTCGACGCAAGGGTTCACGACGCCTCCGCGCGAACTGGATTTCGGTCGTGCTTAGCTCGTTTACTGGAGCTTTTGGGGCACTGGTCGCAGCGATGATCGTGGTCGGCTTCGGCGCGGAGCCGGGCATGTGGGTGCTTGAGGTCTGCCTTCTAGCTACTGCCCATGCCGCAATCCGACTCACCTGTCTCCTGGCAGGGCTCGCAGGGATTGTAGATTCCGAAGACGAAGATCACGAGCGAGCGGAGAAGACCGTGCGCACGGCCGACATCATCGGAGATTCGCCGCCGACGCGATAGCCCAGCGAGCACGTCCAACTACGCGGCACGTCGAACGCTCGTCGGGTACCACCGCCCTCCCCTGGGCGACGCGATGCCGGCCGAATTGAGGTCGTCCGCGATCGCCTGAAGAGTCAGGCCCTCGGCGCGCATGGCAGCTATCTGATCCGCAACCTCGGCAGGGACTGCGGACACCGGGCCGGGAACGATACCGCGCTCCTTTTTGGCGACCGCTAGAGCGGCCTTGGTGCGTTCGCCAATGATCTTCGCCTCCCACTCGGCGACCTGCATGAGAATCCCGGCGACGAGTTGGCCGGTCGCCGTGGTCATGTCGATGCCAAGGTCGAGGGCGATCAGACTCCAACCCTGCTTCGTCGCAGTTCGCAGAATGTTGCCGAAGTCCACGACGGAGCGAGACAACCGATCGAGCTTCGCGATCACGAGGGTGTCGTACTCCCCCGATGCAAGGAGAGATAGAGCCTCCTGTACTCCGTCGCGTCGGAGGGAGCGAGCGCTCTTGCCGTGGTCAACGATGTAGTGCACCGTCCAGCCGCGGCGCTCGGCTTCGCGCTCGATCACTTCTCGTTGAGCGTCAACGCCGTAGTCCTGCCGATCCGTGGAGACTCGGAGATACCCGATTACGTTCACGACGCAGCCAAGGTGCTGAGGTGGTTCACAGACTTCCGACATGATATGAGCATGAACATCGATCTCTGGGCGGCAGTCGCCACAGCGCTGACTGCACTGCTCGCTGCTGGCGGTGCAGCTTTCGTCATCTGGTCCAGCCGTAATGCTCGAGCCCAGCAGGAGGACCTTGAGAAGCAGCTCAGGGTGATGTTCCTAAACCGACGCCCCTCCAAGGCGAAAGAATCGCTGGACGCCAAGATCGCCAAGGCACACCAGCTGAGCGAACAAGCGGCGAAGTTGAACGCCGAGGTCAAATCGGAGTTCGACCTGCAGTTTGCCGCCGCGAAGAAAGCCAAGTCCGACGCAGAGACTGCACGCCGAGAAGCGAACGACGCCGAGGCAGTGAAAAAGCAATACGATGCTGCGATCGAAGCCGCGCGTGGCGTGATTTCGACGGAGCTCGAAGGGGTGGTCACGAGGAACACGAAGGCCGAGCGTCGCTTCCAGATCATCGTGGCGGTAATCAGCTTCCTCGCTGGTGTTGTCACGACCACTATCGTTTCCCTGATCCTGCAGGCTGTGGCCGGGTAAGCCTGGCTCACAGTGCGACCCTGCCTTCCATCAGGCAGTAGAGGTCACCCTCGACATAGTGGATCACCGCACCGCTAGCCGGGTGTACGCCCGTCCAGAGGTAGTCCCCTTCCTCGAAGTCAACGCTCCAACCCGCGTCCATGATCGCGTCGGCAAGGGTGTCGTCAGCGCCGCCAGGAAAGAAGGCGTCTCCGCTGCTCTTCTGCTCGAAGGTATCGAGTACGAGCTTGACCCCGGCAAAGGTGGTCGGTCGCTCGGCGCGGATACGGGCAAGGGTCTGGTCGTACCGCGTCCAGTAAAGATCGAGCGACATCAGTGGACCTCGATCATGTTCATGTGGACGACCATGAAGCCCTCGGCCTCGGCAGCGCGACCGGCAGCGCGTAGCTCTTCGTAGACGATCTGACCAGCTCCCTGCCCTGAGTCCTCCTCGTGGATCGCGGCAAGGAGCATCGCCAACTCGTTGAGCTGGTACTTCTTCAACGACTTGATGAGCTGTCGAGCAGACTCGCGGGTCTCTCGCTGAGGCAGGTGGTTAGTGCGACTGAATGGCGCAAAAGATTCCATGAATTCGTTCCTTCGTTAACGTCGTACAGGAATTGCGAGATGCAATTCCTGTTACAACAATTCAACCAGGAAGCATTGCCCATGTCAGGTTCGAGCGAACTCGATAAATGGGTTCTCAATAGCCGTTAATGGCATCGACCTAGAGCATCGGCAGCGTCGCCCACAATCGCTCCAAGGTCGATCGATACCAACCCTCGAAGTTCTCGTCTCAGATCGACGCTCAGCAACGCTGACGGCAGGTTACTGGCGATCCTGGCCAGTCGATCCGCAGCCACACGCGCTCTAGAGTCGCCGTAGGTAGAGGTTTCGCCTTTGCTCTAGGGATGGATCATTCAGTCAAATCCTTCTCGATGATCCTAATTCGGTCCCTGAGAATGACGCTCTAGGCCTCAACCGCTCTTAGCTGGCCGATCCGTAAGAACCCAAGATCTACCGAGTTAGTACCCATGTAGTACCTAGTACCCGCTGTACTACCCCTAATAACAAAAATCGAAACTCAAAGAGAGATGTAAATTCCGATTCGCGATATAGAGCCAATCGATAACTTGTATTTGAGGGTAGTACGGCAGGTACTGGGTACTAGTTGGGTACTACTTCCGGGTACTAGCACTCTCCCACGCCCCTCTCGGTGTCGCCAGTCACGTCAGAAATCATCTCGGCTTCAAGCCGTGCGATGGCCTCGTCGTAGAACTGGCGGTCCTTGTACTTCAACTTCTGCTTGCGCTGGCTCACGGTTGCGTTCGGGTTGTCCGCGATGATCCGCCGCAGGTTGCCTGCGATCCGCCCGATGCGCGTCTCGTGGGCGTCCGCGACATGCTCCAACGTTCGGGTCTGGACGAACGCTGCACGCTTCGCTGACGCCTCGAGGTTGCGTTCTCTCATGCCCGCCAAAGCCAGTTGCACACGCGCTCTGGTGGCGTTGCTGTGATCCATGACAGCGCCTGCGAGTTCCCAGTCCTCGTCGCTCAAGTACGTTCGACCGTCGAGGACCATGAGACCGATAGCCACTTTGACCCGGACCATCACGGCGTGACCGTCGATAGCGTTACGCTCCCCTCGGTGTCCCGCGCGCATGTGATCGCGGTGCTCGCGGTTCATCGCCTCCAGTGCCTTGATGTATGGCACGCCGTCCCACGACACAGGCTTGAGTTCGAACGGCTCTACCCACACCGCATCGAAGTCGTCATGATCGAGAGCCGAATCTCCGAACGGCGGGTAGTCCATCAGGCACCACAAGAACCGTCCGGGCGTACCGCCAGCAACCTCGGCCTCCGATAGCAGAACCTCGGCGCGCGTGGGCTGCGCGTTGATCGTGATCGTGAATCGGTACTGATCCTTGCCCAGTTGGACACCCAGGTTCCCGGCCAGCTTGCGCCCGATCTGCTCGCCAGTCAGAGCCGACTTGATGTACTCGAAGATCGTCGAGCCGTCACGCTTGGCGATAGCACCGAGCTTGCCGACCTCATCGAAGCGGAACCTGTGAGCGTGCGACGGCATAAGCCACGCGAGTTCACGAGTCGGCCCACCTTCTTCGCGCTCGTCCTTCGGAATGTTTCGCCAGTAGGCATACGAGTCGACGATGGACTCTCCCGAGCCGGCCTCGCTCTCCGAGAACTCTGCGAACGGGCCGAAGTCGAGCATGTCGTCCAGCAGACGCCCGGTCAAGCTCTTGTTGCCACCAGACTCGCCAACGTTGATGACTCCGAGATTCAGTGATGCCGGACCACGGAATGATCGATAGCTGACGTTGTACGGCACCGTATGGAGGCTACGCAGGATCGCGCCGCCAAGTGCGCCCCAGGGCGACACTCCCGTCTTCTCGGAGTTCTCATAGATGGACGCTAGAACAGGACGCCGATCCCAGAATCCCTCGCGGTCATGGAAGAACGGGTCTCCGTCCTCGTGATCTTGCCGGAACGCCTGCTCGATCTTGACCATGGCATCAGCGATAGGGAACGGCGGATTGCATCGGACGGCAGCAGCGACCACGAAGGCTGTCACGATGTCTCGGTTGTCGTTGAACTTGCGCCGAAGCTGACAAGCCTTCCGGAAGATCGTGTCGTCGCGGCTCCCCTCATCGACGCCATCCAGGAAATCGAGGTCTGACGGTAGCGGCCCGTGCTCACCGCCCCCGGCGCCCGACGTTGAGGACAGGAAGTCCACCAGGAGTTCCGGTGCGTGCGTTATCCGTACGTCGCGGATCACTCGGTAGTCGCCCTTGAGATGGTTCGATCCCGGAAGGAGAACGTAGCCACCAGTCGCTCGAACATCGACGCCGGGGAGCACGCCTACCCGGTTGCGAAGTTCGATGCCGCGGCCCTCGAAGTAGTAATGCAGTCCCCCGCTACCCGTCTGAACGACGTGCGTTGCGAACGGCACGATGGATCGCTCTTCCAACCAGGACTTGATCGCTGCCGCGCCGTCCTTGGTGTCGCTCCGATCGAGGTCGAGCACCCAGATACCTGACGGCGCGCCAGTTGCAAGCGCCCAGTTCGCATCCGGCCACATCTCCCGCCAAGTAGCCACCTGCTCACGGCTGAGGGTTGCCCCCTTGACGCCGTTGAAGATTCGCGGGTGCTTCCCCGCAGCAGAGCACTTGACGTCACCGCACGAGCAGTTGCCGTCGCGGATCGAGTGACACGGGAAGATTGCCCACCCCATGTCCGTGTACTTGTGAAGGTCATCGAGACTAAACACCTTGACCACCCGCGATCACTGCAGCCGCGGAGAGTACGACCGCAGCGTTGGCAAGTAGGAGCAAGAACAGTGACCATCCGTCGAGCGTGACAGAAAATCGCTCTGACCTGGGCTTCCTGGTAGTATCGCTGTTGACTGGAATCGTGATCTTCGGTCTGTTCTTTCTCGCTGCGGTGGGGAGAAGGGTCGCCTTGGTCGGGGCGGCCCTTTTCTCATGCGTGAGCGGCATCGGACTCACCCCCACGAAGGAACGCGACGAACCAGTCAACGTATTCATCCGGGATCGGAGCAGGAGTTGCCTGCTCAGCCGGGGCGCTCACTGTTCGACCGCTCGCGCGTCGCGACCCGAGCGCGAGAACCGGCTGCCGTTGACATTGAAGTACTTGAGCAACGCGGGCTCGAACATGGTCTGAACAGGCAGCTCAATGAGACGTTCGAGAGCGTCGATCTCATGCGCAGTCGGATAGCTCCGACCACTGATGAGCACGTTGACTCGCGGCACGGAGCAACCGAGTGCGCGAGCGACCTGCTTGTGGGTGAATTCACGAGCGCCGATGTGGTTGCCGAGCGGCTGACGGCGGAAAGGGAGACCCATCTGGGATCACCACCTAACGGTGTGATCGACCAGAGAACTGCCTCAAGAGATGGGAGCCGTCAGCCTCGCCCGCTCCACTGGTGTGCAGAGTTGCATTCGTGCGACTCGCAGTGACCCGGCGGCCCCGATGTGGGGATTGATTCGATAGTTCAACAATACTAGGAATCGATATAAATTTTGATGTCTGATCAGCCCGTTATCGAACCGTTTTGTTACACCAGACCTAGCCGTTGATCGACACCGACCCGGAGCGGTGGAACACTGGCTGAGCGTTGCTGAGCGTCGATCTGAGCGACTTTCTCGACTACCTGGTCGAATCGATCGACGGCGAATCTAGGAAACGCTGTCGTCGTGCTGCCTGATGTACGCAACGGCCTGCGCTCGACGCTTGAATGCCTTGCATTGGCAATCCCGCAAGCCATGTGGCGACGCGGGGCACTCGGGCGCGACCGCGAACACGATCTGCTTGTACGTTCCCCAGGCCTGGCCTTCTCCCACTGACCGTAAGCGCCAGCCACGCTCCCCTACAGGCGTGATCATCGAAGCGGATTCGCAGAACCACGGACGCGACCGCGACCAGTCTCTGCATCGGGCACGATTCGCGGGCCGTCGAAGCGTTCGAGCTTCGACATGTCGCGGACTGGTGGCAGGGATTCCTCGACCACTTCCGCGTCCTCAATGTCTTCGGTGCCGGTCGTGTAGTCCTCTGCCACGGGCATGATGATCGCCTGCATAGTGACCTCCCATGGCTTGTCCTGCTTGTGCTCGATGGTCACGCCCTTACCGAATCCGGTGCGGTCGAGAACCATCGAGACAGCACGGAGCTTGTCGCCGTCAGACGTACTAGGAGCTTCCAGAATCTTGTTGAGCTCAACGAGGGCGGGCATGACCATCGCCTGTAGACGCTCCTGTGCCTTGCGCTGAATGTGAGCCGCAGCGCCCCCGTGCTTCTTGCAGACAGTGCCGCCCTTGATGGGAGCGTTCTTGCACTGTTCGCCGTTGCGCTTCGTGTACCTGCACCGCGGTGCGTCGATGCCGTCGAGCGCTTTCGCGATCACGTCGTTCGGCTTGTGCTTGCCCCCGCCGTGCGCCTGGCAGACCTTCGAGCCGTGAACGGCCCAGCGACGGCACGGTGTACCGGCTCGGGTGATTGCGTTGCAGTGAACTCGGGACATGTCAGCCTCGACGCCCTCTGCGCGGCGTAGCGACGAGTTCAACCTCGAACTGCTCGGAGAGGGCGCGGACGCCAGGATCAGCGCTCACACGGGCGCTGACGGCCGCGTGGAGACGCTGAGAGATGGGCTCCACCTCGTTGTGCAGCGCGCTTTCGAAGCTCCTCCGGATTTCGGGGTCGAACCCAGCGCCCATCGGCGTCGTGTTCTTGAAGTCGAGTACGGCGCGAGCCGTCGCGATGTCGCGACCGGAAAGCATCGGTTCGAGGAATGTCATGAGCGTGGCCTTTCATGAGTGTGGCTCGGAGAATGACAGGGCGCCGCGCCGGAGCCACGCGGCACGGCGCCCTGGTCTTGTTCTGCCGGGTGAAGGAAGAGAAGCCCCGGCAGGACGGTGGCCCCGTTACGGCCAGATCGGGCTCTGGTAGGAACCCGACGCCTTGATCTGCATCACCGCAGCAGCGCCACGGTGTCGGACACCGACACCGAACCCGCGCGTGAAGTACGAGTTCACGAGGGGGTACCGCGAACCGTCGTTCGGGTTCACGAGGCGAAGGCCGCGGTGCTGCGCGCTGATGTGCTCGCGGAACAGGAGCGGGTTACGAGACGAGTTCGGACCCGAAGTCGCAAGAGCGATGACATAGCCCTGCGGCACGCGGTAGTTCTTGCTGATCCAGGCATCGCCGTAGGAACCCTCGATTGGCAGACCGTTGAACTGTGCCGGAGGCTTGTCGCCGACGATCGTCAGGTCGGTGAGGTACGCCGGAGCGCTCACAGACGGGATGAAGTCGTACGGGTTGGCCGCCAGGTTCGCCGGGTCGCGCCGGAAGGTCGCGATTGCGTCAGCTTCTGTGGGGTGAGCGAAGATCACGACCTGTTCGCCGGACTCGCGACGACCGTAGCCGTGCTCCTGAATCGTGTCGGTCAGCGCCTTGATGTCCCCACCGTCGACGGTTGCAGCACCCGACACGAGATAGTGCGAATGGGCGTCCGTGAAGGTCTTGCCGTCGTACGACGGAGGAACCTCGCCTGTCGACCCGTCCCACAGGTCGAAGATGTCTACGCCGTTCTCGTTGACATCGCGAGAACCGGCGACGCGCTTGTCGGTGAGCGCGCTCATGGTCTTGCGGAAGACCAGTCGGTTGTCCATCTCCAGCTTGTCCTGGAACTGGAGGTCGACCTGCTCGCGAGATGCGTCGCGCAGGAACGCCGCAGTGAACCGCGATGCGGCGTCGAACCACTCGAGCGGGAGACCCATTCGGAAGTAGTCGACGTCGCGGCGACTCGAACGCGGTACGCCAAACTCGCTCTGCGGTTCGAAGTCCTCGCCCTTGCCGGGCTCCTTCGGAAGCTGCGCGAACGAATCGGTCGTGTTCGACGTGAACATGGCCGACAGCGCCGAGCGCCCTCGGTTCCATTCGTTGAGAGCGTCGATGAATTCGTTGTAGATGTCGTTGAGGGGAACACCGTCAGCCGTCTGCGTAACGATGTCCGCCGCAACGTTGAAGCCTCGGTCGGCTCCGTAAATGTCACGGATCGGAACGTCCATGGCAACTCCTATCGTTGAGATGGGTTGCGCGACCACGGGTCGAGCTGGATGGCTCTGACTTGCGAGAGGGAGCTAGAAGCTCGAACCTCTCCGCTCAGCAGATGTGCGGTCGACCACCGGTGTTCCGTTGATTCAATTGTACTAGGACATGGAATGGCTGTCAGGCTTATATAGTTGTATTCCTGATTGTTTGACTCGTCGAGGAGCAGGACCCCTCGGTGGGCACGGACGATCGCACCCGGACGCACGGCACGCGACCCTCCCCCGACGAGAGCGGCGACCGACGCGCTGTGATGAGGGGCCTCGATCGGGGCTCGCAGGTCGAGACCGTCGACGACCTGCCCCGTGAGCGACCGGATCGAGGCCACATCCAGCGCCTCCTCGATCGTGAGTTCGGGGAGTATGCCGGGAAGACGACGCGCGAGCATCGTCTTCCCCGCACCGGGCGGTCCGCTGAGCAGGAGATGGTGGCCTCCCGCCGCCGCGACGATCAGCGCCTCCACGGCCTCCGCCTGCCCCGCGACATCGCAGAGGTCGAGATCGTCGTCGTCCTGAGCCGCGGCGGCCGACGAGCTCACCGGCTCGACCTCGGGGATGTCGACCTCGGCTCCGTGCCAGAGCGCGACCTCTGACAGCGTGGCCGCCGAACGCACCTCTATCCCGGGCACGAGCGCCGCTTCGCCGGCGTTCGCGAAGGGTACGACGACCGTCGCGAACCCCGCCCGCGAGGCGGCCAGCACCGCCGGAAGGACTCCGGCGACCGGGCGCAGGCGTCCGTCGAGGCCGAGCTCGCCGATGTGCACGGTCTGGCGGATCGCCCGCGGATCGATCGCCCCGCCGGCGGCGAGAGCGCCCACGGCGATCGCCAGATCGAACCCCGACCCCTGTTTCGGCAGGCTCGCCGGTGACAGGTTGACCGTGAGACGCCGCCTCGGCAGCTGCAATCCCGCGTTGTTGCAGGCGTTGTGCACCCGCTGCACCGCTTCGGCGAGCGATTTGTCGGGGAGTCCGATGATCCGGAAGTCGGGAGTCTGGTTCGACAGATCGGCCTCGACCTCGACCATGTGCCCGTCGACGCCGGACAGGGCGACCGCCCAGGTCCGCACCGTGCTCATGCGACGTCCACCAGGTGCTCGATCTCCGCCGCCCGGGGATCCGGCCCCGTGACGGCGACGACCTCGACTCGCAGGATCCGCCCGCGCGCCTCGTCGCGATGCTCAGCGGACCATGCGAACGCGAGCTGCCACAGCCGCCCCAGCTTCCGCGCATCCACCGCCTCGAAAGCGTGACCGAACCGCGAGGAGCTGCGTGTCTTCACCTCGACGATCGCCAGATGACGGCCCAGCCGCCCGACGATGTCGATCTCCCCCTGCGCGCACCGCCAGTTCCGATCGAGGATCTCGTACCCGAGTCCGATCAGATGCTGTACCGCGCGTTCTTCGCCGGCTCTGCCGAGGTCGTCTTTCGCTGCCATGTCGACAGCCTGCCGAGCGGCGCCGACGAGCACTGCGCGGATCTCCGCGTTCGCTCGGCAGGAGTGCAGAATCCCGTCAGCGGATGCAGTGGGGAGAGAGGGTCACTCGCCGTCGAGCGACAGCTCCTGGGGCAGCTCGAACTCTCGGCGCTGGAGCTCCTCGACGTTGACGTCCTTGAAGGTCAGAACCCGCACCGCCTTCACGAAGCGATCAGCGCGATAGATGTCCCAGACCCACACATCGCTCATGGAGATCTCGAAGTAGAAGTCGTGCTCGGTGTCGCGACGGACGACGTTCACCTCGTTCGCGAGGTAGAAGCGCCGCTCGGTCTCGACGACGTACTGGAACTGCGACACGACGTCGCGGTACTCGCGGAACAGCGCCAGCTCGAGCTCGCGGTCGTAGTCGTCGAAGGCTTCCTCATCCATGATCTCTCCATCCTAGAGTCGGCGAGGGCGCCGACGCCGCACGCGATCCTGAAGAGCGGTCAGAACAACGTCGGAGCGTCGGCGATGGCCCAGGACGAGCGGTGGTGCGGCGAGAGGCCGAGCGAGCGGATGGCGTCGCGATGCTCCGCACTCGCGTAGCCCTTGTTGCGGTCCCACTGGTACGCAGGATGGTCGAGATGGAGCTCCGCCATGTAGGTGTCGCGTGCCACCTTGGCGATCACGGATGCAGCGGACACCGACGCGCAGTCCCGGTCGGCCTTCACCACCGGACGCACGCGGAGCGGAGCGGGGTGCACGGCCGACACGTAGTCGTGATTGCCGTCGAGCAGCACGAGCGCGTTCGACACGAGGGCGCCCTGCTC
This sequence comes from Microbacterium sp. NPDC089695, assembly GCF_044749085.1. Taxonomy (NCBI): domain Bacteria; kingdom Bacillati; phylum Actinomycetota; class Actinomycetes; order Micrococcales; family Microbacteriaceae; genus Microbacterium; species Microbacterium sp. NPDC089695. The sequence continues at coordinate 2,512,000 of NZ_JBIVHG010000001.1, read as the reverse complement.
GACGACGCTCTGCACCGCGCGGGACGCCGCGAGACCCAGAGCGCGCATGATGCCGACCTCGTCGATCTCCGCCGCGCTCGCCCACCCGACCCCGGACGCCTGCACCCACGCCGCCGCGCGAGCGGCGACGTCCGGCCGTCGTCTCTCGGTCACGAGCTTCGAGTCGCGAAGTCCCTCCGGGACGCGACGTCGTGCGCCGGCCGCGTCCATCACCGCTGCCCCCACCGCCACGGGGCCTGCGAGCGCACCGCGCCCTACCTCGTCGAGCGAGATGATGAGGTCGCACTCGGCGAGCAGCCGACGTTCGAGCGTGAGCCGGGGGGCGACGACGGTCATTCGGGGTCTGGCACGCCGTTGAAGATGTCGTGATGGCCGTCGATCGTGCCCATGCGGTCGAACGGCCACGTCGTGAGGAAGGCTTTGCCGACCACGTTGTCCAGCGGCACGAATCCGCCGCTCGGAAGGTCCTGGTGCGCGCGGGAGTCGCGGGAACGGTCGCGGTTGTCGCCGAGGAGCCACAGCGAGCCTTCCGGGACCACGACGTCGAACGGCTCGTTGGAGGCGGCGGTGTCGCCGTCCGGCAGATTGAGGTACGACAACTCGTCGACGGGGGCTCCGTTGATCGTGATCTGCCCCAGCGCATTGCAGCAGACGACATGATCGCCGGAGGTCCCGATCACTCGCTTGACGAGGTGATCCTGCGAATCCGACGCCGAGATGCCCACCAGGTTGAGGACCCAGTCCACGGCCTCCACGAGCGGCGGCTGCGCCGGTGTCTGCGGCTGCCCGTCGAGCCATCCGCCCGGATCCTTGAAGACGACGACGTCGCCCCGCTCGTAGCCCGTCCATCGCGGCGTGAGCTCGTCGACGAGGATGCGGTCGTTGATGAGGAGCGTGCGCTCCATCGATGCCGACGGGATGTAGAAAGACCGGACGATGAACGTCTTCACCACGAACGACACCAGCGCCGCGATCACGATGATGACGAGGACATCGCGCAGGAAGACCAGGATCCCGCGGCGGCGGGTGCGGGGCGTCGACGCGGACGCGGAATCAGTCGTCATCAGGTTCCTTCACAGAGCGGCGCCGTCTGACGACGACATGATCAAGGGTCGCACACCCCGGGCAGAACACAGCACCCCGGGACATCGTGTCCCGGGGTGCTGTGGAGAACCTGCGCGTCAGTTGTCGCGCTTCTCCTTGATCTTCGCCTTCTTGCCGCGCAGCTGGCGGAGGTAGTAGAGCTTCGCGCGACGCACGTCACCGCGGGTGACGACCTCGATGTGGTCGATCACCGGCGAGTGCACCGGGAAGGTGCGCTCGACGCCCACCTGGAAGCTGATCTTGCGAACGGTGAAGGTCTCGCGCACACCGTCGCCCTGGCGACCGATGACGACGCCCTTGAAGACCTGGATACGAGAGCGGCTGCCCTCGGTGATGTTCACGTGGACGTTGACCGTGTCACCCGGGTGGAACACCGGGATGTCGGAACGGAGCGAAGCCGCGTCGACGGCGTCGAGGATCTGCATGATCGTCTCTCTCTGCACTCGCCACAGGTCGGTTGCATGGTTCTGGAAGGAATAAGAACGGGTGCGTGCCGAACGGCGCCCGAAGCGTCCGCGGGCTCCCCTGTGGCAGAGCCGGTCACGGCACAAGCATCCATTCTGCCATGGATGCCTCCCTCGGCCAAAACCCGCGCCGGGCGATCAGCGCTCGTGCTGGTCGCCCTCGCGGACCACGATCACCTCGTGCGCCGTGGTCTCGGGAGTCGGCGCGTCCGCGCGCGGGATCGTCGACCAGGTGATCGTCTCGCGGAGTCGGGCCCCGCTCCCCCTCGCCTCGTTCCAGAGCTGCCACAGCTGCAGCCAGACGAGACCGATGCCCGCGATGACGGCTCCGGCGAGGAGCCAGCCGAAGGCGGCGCCCGGGAAGAACCCGACCGCGATCGTGAGTCCGTGCCACACCGTGAATCCGGCGACGTCCCACCAGGAGACCGCCCGCTCGATGCGGACGGAGGGACGCGAGCGCGTGAGCAGGGTCAGCAGGAGCTGTCCGACGAACACCGACGGCACAGCGATGAAGAGGACCCACAGGATCGCCCAGCCACCCTGGAACACTCCCCACCCGACGAGGAGCCAGAGCGGCAGCAGGAACGCCGCGGGGAGCAGCCACCGGAAGAACGCCTCACGGATCCACATGCCTCGATCGTACGACGCGCGGCTTCGGACGGCCCCGGTGTTCGCTGTGAGCACGTGGACGCCCGCCTCGTGGGTATCGGGGAGAATGGAGGGGACGAGAGGAACACCCGATGATCGAACTGCGCACCCCCGCCGAGATCGACGAGATGCGCGCCGCCGGCCGTTTCGTGGCGGAGACACTGGCGACCCTCCGCGACGAGACCAAGGTCGGCACCAACCTGCTGTCGATCGACCGCAGGGCCCACGACATGATCCGCGCCGCCGGTGCCGAGTCGTGCTACATCGACTACCACCCCTCGTTCGGCGCCAGCCCTTTCGGCAAGGTGATCTGCACGTCCGTGAACGACGCCGTGCTGCACGGTCTCCCGCACGACTACACCCTCCGCGACGGTGACCTCGTCTCGCTCGACTTCGCGGTGTCCGTCGACGGCTGGGTCGCGGACTCCGCCGTCTCCTTCGTGGTCGGCACTCCGCGTGACGAGGATCTGCGCCTCATCGAGACCACCGAGCGCGCGCTGGACGCCGCGATCGCCGCCGCGGTGATCGGCAACCGCATCGGCGACATCTCCGCCGCGATCGCCGCGGTGTCGCACGGCGAGGGCTACTCGATCAACACCGACTTCGGCGGACACGGCGTCGGACGCATCATGCACGGCGACCCGCACGTCCCGAACGACGGTCGGGCCGGCCGCGGCTTCCCCCTGCGCGAAGGTCTCGTGTTCGCGCTCGAGCCGTGGCTGCTGGCGACCACCGACGAGCTCGTGACCGATCCGGACGGCTGGACCCTGCGCAGTGTCGACGGCTCGCGCGGCGCGCACTCCGAGCACACGGTCGCCGTCACCGCCGACGGTCCGATCGTCCTCACCGACCGGTCGTTCCTCGGCGTCCGCTGACCGCGCGGTCCCTCAGACGCGGGCGTAGACGAACACGTCAGTGACGACCGGCAGGTCGAGCGTCTCCTGCCCGCGCGTCGTCGGGTCCGCGTCGAGCACGCTCTCGATCGACGACCTCATCTGTGCGCGCCGATCGTCGCTCGCGACGAGGAACGTGCTGACCGTGCCCCAGCGCGAGAGATAATCGGCCCGGGTGATGGTCTCCACCGTGCGGATCTCCGCGCGACGGACGAACGCGAAACCGGGAAGCTCCTCCACGGCGCTCGCGGAGGTTCCGTCCTGCTCCGCGACCGCGGGGTGGGCGATGCGATGCGCGGCCCGATCCCACGCGCACTCCGGATCGGAGTGGTTCCAGAGGAGCCCGAGGATGCCGCCGGGCCGAAGCACCCGCGCGATCTCCGCGCACGCCGGTTCCCGGTCGAACCAGTGGAACGCCTGGGCGACCGTGACGACGTCGACCGAAGTCGCCGGGCACGGGATCGCCTCGGCGTTGCCGGCACGCGCACTCACCGCAGGGAGGTTCGCTCGCAGCACGTCGAGCATCGCCTCAGACGGCTCGACGGCGATCACCGTCTCCGCACGATCGAGCAGGAGCCGCGTGAACTTGCCGGTGCCCGCACCGAGGTCGAGCGCGGTGTCCACACGCTCCGGGATCAGGAGATCGGCGGCGTCCGCGGGGAAACCCGGTCGGTATCGGTCGTAGTCCGCCCCGATGACTTCGAACGACCGTGCCAGCGCCTCATCGACCATGCGTCGAACGTATCAGCCCGTATCCGCAGTCATCGCAGGCGGGCGCTGTGCCATTCTGGGGGCATGATCCCGCAGGACCGTCACGTACCGGAGCACCTGTTCCTGGTCCGCCACGGCCAGACGCGCTGGAATCAGGAGCGCCGGCTGCAGGGCCAGCTCGACTCCCCTCTCACCGACGAAGGCCTGCGACAGGCGGAATCCGTCGCGGACAGTCTCGTCGGCCACGACGTGACCATGGTGTGCTCCAGTCCCCTCGGACGCGCGCTGCGCACCGCGATCGTCATCGCGGAGCGTCTCGGTGTCGACCTCGTCGAGGTCCCTGAACTCGCGGAGATCCATCACGGCGAGCTCGCGGGTCTCACATGGGACGAGGCGGACAGGCTCTTTCCGTCGGCGCGCGCCGAACGCGCGGAGAATCGCTACGGGTGGGCGTTCCCCGGCGGCGAGAGCTATGCGCAGGCGCGGGGCCGTGCGCGTCGGGCGCTCACGGCGTGCGGATGGGCGGCGACCGGCATCCCGGTGCTCGTGAGCCACGAGATGATCGGACGGATGCTGCGCGCCGAGCTCCGTGGACTCGACGCCCCCACGGCTCTCGGACTGCGCCATCCACACGGCGTCGTGTTCGAGATCGAACGCGGCGCCGAGCGGATGCTCTAGGCGTCGGGGAGCAGGTCGGGGCGACGACGCCGCGTGCGTTCGATCTGCTGGTCGCGACGCCATGTGGCGATCGCCGCGTGGTTGCCGCTGAGGAGCACGTCCGGCACGGTGCGCTCCCGCCACGACGACGGCTTCGTGTACGACGGGTACTCGAGCAGACCGTCTTCGTGCGACTCTTCGACGAGGCTCTCCGGGTTCCCCACCACGCCGGGGATCAGACGGCCGACGGCCTCGATCATCGCCATGGTCGCCACCTCTCCCCCGTTCAGCACATAGTCGCCGAGGCTGACGAGGCGCACCTCGCCGAGGTCGGCTGCGTACTCGAAGACACGCTCGTCGATGCCCTCGTATCGTCCGCAGCCGAACACGAGGTGCTCACGAGTACTGAGCTCTCGAGCGGTCGCCTGGGTGAAGACCTCGCCGGCCGGCGAGGGGAAGATGATCGTGGGGCGAGCCGCCACGGGCTCGCGCGAGACGAGGTCGTCGAGGGCCGCACCCCACGGTTCTGGCTTCATGACCATGCCGGCGCCACCGCCGTAGGGCGTGTCGTCGACCGTGCGGTGACGGTCGTGCGTCCAGTCGCGCAGATCGTGCACGTTCAGGTCGAGGATGCCGGTGCTGCGCGCCCTCCCGAGAAGAGAGAGGGTCAGCCCGTCGAAGTACGACGGGAAGATCGAGACGACATCGATGCGCACGGAGTATCCGTCCCGGTGGTCACTCGGAGGCGTCGGAGTCTGCCGACTCCCCCGCGCTCTCGGCGTCGTCGGCATCGGGGAGCTCTTCGAAGAGTCCGGCCGGCGGCGTGACGATGACACGCCCTGCAGCGACGTCGACGGTGGGGACGATGGCCTCGACGAAGGGGACCATGACCTCCTGCGCTCCGGCCTTCACGATGAGGAGATCCTGGGCGGGCATGTGCTCCACCCGCGCGACGCGGCCGATCACGACGTCGTCACGGACCACGTCGAGACCGACGAGCTGGTGATCGAACCAGGCGTTGTCCTCGACCTCGTCGACATCCTGATCGATCCAGAGGATCGCGCGCACAAGGCCCTCGGCCGCCGTGCGATCGTCGACGTCGTCGAGGAACACGACCGGATTGCCGTTCATCACGCGGTACTCGCGCACCGTCACGGTCTTGCCGTGCCACGGGGATGCCTCGGGCACCTGCAACGTGAACTCGGCGCCCGTGGTGAACCGGCGCTCGGGGTTGTCGGTGTACAGCTCCAGCTTCAGCGCGCCCTTGAGGCCGTGCGCCTTGACGAGGCGTCCGACGCGGAGCTGGTTCCTGCCCTGGTTCTTGTCCTTCGGCACCACGGTCAGTCGTCCGCGACGTCTACGCGGACGCGACGGCCATCAGCCAGGGCGGTGATGAGCGTGCGAAGTGCCTTCGCGGTGCGGCCGCCGCGCCCGATCACGCGTCCACGGTCGTCGGGGTGCACGCGCACCTCGAGCAGGTCGCCTCTCGGCGACGTGGAGGCGTTGATACGCACATCCTCCGGGTGATCGACGATCCCCTTGACGATGTGTTCGAGCGCGGCGGCGAGCACGGCGGATTACTCGGAGTCGGCGGCGGGAGCCTCAGCGGCCTCCGCGTCGGCCTCGGCGGCGGGAGCCTCCTCAGCGGGAGCCTCCTCCTTCTTCTCCGCCTTGGGCTTGATGACGGACTTCTTGGACGAGTCGACCTCGAAGGCCGTCTTCTCGCCGGCGACCTTGAGGGTGGACTTCGCGTCCTTGTCGCCCTTGAAGATGCCCCAGTCGCCCGTGATCTTCAGCAGCGCGGTGACCTGCTCGGTCGGCTGCGCACCGACGGACAGCCAGTACTGGGCACGCTCGGAGTCGACCTCGATGAACGAGGGCTCCTCGGTGGGGTGGTACTTGCCGATCTCCTCGATCACACGACCGTCGCGCTTGGTGCGCGAGTCGGCGACGACGATGCGGTAGTACGGCGCACGGATCTTGCCCAGGCGCTTGAGACGAATCTTGACAGCCACGATTCTCCTGAATGGTGTGGAAGGTAAACGAACCGGTCGCCTGGAGAGTGGGGTGCACACCCGGCGGAAGCTCAAAGGGAGGACTCGTGCTGGATAGAGGGTCGAGCACGTCGTCCGACCCTCTATTCTGCCAGATCGACGCGCCAGGAGCGAAACGCTGCGACACGCGCCGTGCCGTGTCGCGGAACCCGCGTGCCAGACTGTGCGGGTGACCCTCGAGTTCGCCCCCTCCGCCCGCTCCACCGTCGGTCTGGAATGGGAGATCATGCTCGCCGATCCGGCCACCGGCGATCTCGTCGGCCGCGCACCGGAGCTGCTGACCGCGCTGGAATCCGACAGCGCTCGTGAGCGCTACACGGTCACCGGCGAACTGCTCACGAACACGATCGAGGTCACGAGCGGGGTCGGCGACTCGGTCGCGCACGCGGTCGACGACATCGCGAACGCGATCACCGCGGTGCGCACCGCCACGGATCCGGCCGGGATCGAACTGCTCTCGGCGGGGAGTCACCCCTTCGCACAGTGGTTCGACCAGGAGGTCACCGACAAGACGCGGTACCACACGCTCATCGAGCGCACCCAGTGGTGGGGCCGGAACATGATGATCTGGGGCATCCACGTGCACATCGGCGTCGAGGACAAGCGCAAGGTCATTCCGATCATCAACGCCCTCGCGGCGTATCTCCCGCATCTCCAGTCGCTGTCGGCATCCAGTCCGTTCTGGGCGGGCGAGCGCACGGGCTATGCGTCGAACCGCGCTCTGGTGTTCCAGCAGCTCCCGACCGCCGGCCTCCCCTGGCAGCTCGACGACTGGTCCGACTACGAGTCGTATCTCGACGACATGGTGCGCACCGGGGTCATGGCCGACGCCACCGAGGTGCGCTGGGACATCCGTCCCGCGCCGCGCTGGGGGACGATCGAGGTGCGCGCGTGCGACGGTCTCTCGTCACTGCCCGAGCTTGCGGCCGTCGCGGCGCTCGTGCAGGTGCTGGTGGAGCATCTCTCCCGCGAGCTCGACGAGGGACGGGCTCTCCCGACGATGCCGTCGTGGTACCACCGGGAGAACAAGTGGCGCGCCGCGCGGTACGGACTCGACGCCCGCGTGATCGTCGATGCTGCGGGCACGCAGCGACCGGTGCGCGATCACGTCGCGGAGATCCTCGAGGATCTCGCGCCCGTCGCCGCCGAGCTCGGGTGCGTGCGCGAGTTCAGCAGCATCGCGACCATCCTCGACGACGGTGCGAGCTACGAGCGGCAGCTCACGATCGCGAATGCCACCGGAGGCGACCTCCGCGCGGTCGTGCAGCACCTGATCCGGGAGTTCCGGTCAGGCCCCGAGGCGTCGACCGCGACTCCCTGAGGCCTCACTCCTCGACGAGGCGTCGAGCGAGTCCCTCGTCGAGCACGACGTCGGTCACGAGATCGGCCGCGATCGCCGCGCGCAGGCTCACCAGCTTCGGGATGCCGGACACGACGCACACACGACGCGGCACGCGCCGGAGGCGGTCGAGTCCCGGTCCCGTGGCGCGCGCGTTCACGCGGATGTCCTTCCAGGAGCCGTCCGCGCGGAAGAACACGGTCGCGACATCACCGATGGCGTGGTCCTCACGCAGGCTGCGATAGTCGTCGCGTCCGAGGTATCCGCCCACGTAGACGCGACTCGGCACCTCCGCCGCGGGCGAGCCGAGGCTGAACACCGCGATGTCCATCTTGGCCTGGAGATCGAGCACGCGGCGCGTGCTGCGTTCGCGCCACATCGCCTCGCGCGTCGACGGGTCGTCGAAGAACGCGGGGACCGGGAACTGCTGCACCTGGGCGCCGAACGCGCTGCCGAAGCGTTGCAGGATGTCGCTGGAGTACTCCACGCCGCTCGTCTGCGTGTTCCCGGCGCCGTTCAGCTGCACGAACGTCGTGTTGTGCGTCTCCTTCTGCGTCAGGCCGCGGCTCACGGCGCTGATCGTCGACCCCCAGGCGACCCCGACGATCATGTTGGAGTCCACGAACTGCGACAGCAGGCGCCCCGCGGTGAGCGCCACGCGTTCGAGCCGCTCGACCTCGCTGACGATCTCCGGTGTCGGCACCACGTGCGCGACGACGCGGTGCCGATCGCGGATCCGCTGCTCCAGCATCCCGAGGCGTTCGAGAGGCGAGTTGATGCGGATGTCGACGAGGCCGCTTTCGCGGGCGAAGCTGAGCAGTCGCGACACCGACGACCGCGAGGTCCGGAGCTCCTGCGCGATGACCTCCATCGTCTTGTCCTGCATGTAGTAGAGCTGCGCAGCCGTGAGCGCCGCGATCAGCTTCGAGTCGCGCGATCCCGCATCCGTCCGGGCCATATGGACCTCCTCGACGTCGATCCTTGCACATATGTGCAGTGGACTTGCGCGCGCGGTACATCGGGTCGATGCTGGGGGCAAGCACCACAGGGAGGTCGAAGATGATCGAGTCGACACACTCATCACCGGAGCGCGACGAGGTCCGCGCCGTTCGCGAATCGGGGCGTACCAGCGTCCTCATCATCGGAGCGGGGATCAACGGGATCTCCACGTTCCGGGATCTGGCCCTGCAGGGCGTGGACGTCGTCCTCGTCGAGCGCGGCGACTTCGCCTCCGGGGCATCCGCGGCGTCGAGCCACATGATCCACGGCGGCATCCGGTACCTCGAGAACGGCGAGTTCCGCCTCGTGCGGGAGTCGGTGGAAGAGCGCAACGGGCTGCTCAAGATCGCCCCCCACTACGTCAAGCCGCTGCAGACCACGATCCCGATCTACTCGACGTTCTCGGGCATCCTCTCCGCGCCGCTGCGTTTCCTCACGCACAAGAGCGGCAAGCCGCAGGAGCGCGGTGCATTCCTCATCAAGGTCGGACTGACGATCTACGACACGTTCTCGCGCGACGGCGGCACCGTGCCGCGGCACCGCTTCCTCGGCCGCAAGAAGTCGCTCGCGGAGCTTCCGCACCTCGACCCGAACATCAAGTACACCGCGACGTACTACGACGCGTCGATGCACGACCCCGAGCGCCTCGCCCTCGATGTGCTGCAGGACGGTCGCTCGGCCCACCCCGGCGCTGTCGCGCTGAACTACGTCGAAGCGATCGCCCGCGACGGCGAGAAGGTCGTGCTCCGCGACCGCGAGAGCGGCACGGAGTTCACGGTCGCCGCCGACGTCGTCGTCAACGCCTCCGGCCCCTGGACCGACCTCACGAACGACGCCCTCGGCGCCGACACGCGCTTCATGGGCGGCACCAAGGGATCGCACATCGTGCTCGACCACCCCGAGCTCCTCGAGGCGACCCGCGGACGCGAGATCTTCTTCGAGCACTCCGACGGCCGCATCGTGCTGATCTACCCGCTCAAGGGACGGGTGCTCGTCGGAACCACCGACATCGACGCCGATCCGCGAGAGGTCCCGGTGTGCACCGAGGAGGAGATCGACTACTTCTTCGACCTCATCCACCACGTGTTCCCGCAGATCGATGTGACGCGTGAGCAGATCGTGTACAACTTCTCCGGCATCCGCCCTCTCCCCCGTCACGAGGACACCGCGCCGGGATTCGTGTCGCGCGACTACCGCATCGAGGTCGACGAGAAGGGCGCCGTTCCTCTCGTGAGTCTGGTCGGCGGGAAGTGGACGACGTTCCGCGCTCTCGGCGAATCCCTGTCGGACGTCGTGCTCGGCCTCGTCGGCCGCACCCGCACGGTCTCGACCGCCGGCCGTGCGATCGGCGGCGGGCGCGACTTCCCGCGCACCGAGAAGGCGCGTCGCATCTGGATCCAGGAGAACCTGCCCGGAGCGGGCGACCGCTCTGACAAGCTCCTCGCCCGATATGGCACCCGCGCGGCACAGGTCTGGGAGTACATCGAGCAGGGCGACGACACGCCGCTCGCCGGTGGCGACCTCTCCACGCGCGAGCTGGAGTGGATGGTGAGCCGCGAGCTCGTCGCCCGGCTGCAGGACGTGATCCTCCGCCGCACGAGCATCGCCTTCACCGGTAACGCCGATGCCGACGTGCTCGAGGAGATCGCCGACGCACTGGCCCCGCTCCTCGGCTGGGACCGGGAACGCCGCGACGCAGAACTCGAGCAGACCCGCCTCCTGCTGAACGAACGACACGGACTCCAGATCCCGTCCCGCGCACGCGGCTGACGGGACCTTCCCACGTCGCCCTCCTCGCGACGAAACTCCCATAACGTGCCGGGGTTGAGGGGCTCCGGCACACAAGAAAGGTCAATGAAGACATGACTGAAGTGAATCTCGGTCTCTACTTCCTGTCGGAGTTCGTCGGCACGGCGATGCTGGTGCTCCTCGGATGTGGAGTCGTCGCGAACGTCGCACTCGCCAAGACCAAGGGTTACGGCGGCGGCTTCCTGATGGTCAACTGGGGATGGGGTCTCGCGGTCTTCGTGGGTGTCCTCGCCTCGGCCTACTCGGGCGCCATCCTCAACCCTGCCGTCGGCATCGGCCTGCTCATCGCCGACAAGATCGACTTCTCGCAGTTCGCGGTCGCGACCGCTGCAGAGATGCTGGGTGCGATCGTCGGTGCGATCCTCGTCTGGCTGGCCTACAAGCAGCACTTCGACGACGAGCCCGAAGCCGCCAACAAGCTCGGCGTGTTCTCGACCGGACCGTCGATCCGCTCCTACGGCTGGAACCTCGTCACCGAGGTCATCGGCACGTTCGTCCTCGTGTTCGCGGTCTTCGCCTTCGCCGACTACGGCGTCGCCGACATCGGCGTCCCCGGAGGCCTCGGACCGCTCAGCGCACTGCCCGTCGCCCTCGTCGTGGTCTCGATCGGCGCGTCGCTCGGTGGCCCGACCGGATACGCCATCAACCCTGCCCGTGACCTCGGTCCGCGCATCGCCCACGCGATCCTCCCGATCAAGGGCAAGGGCTCGAGCGACTGGTCGTACGCGTGGGTTCCGGTCGTGGGTCCGCTCGTCGGCGGTTCGCTCGCCGCTCTGGCCGCCCCGGTCCTTCTGGGCCTCGCCGCTGCCGCCTGACGCCGACTGCTCGCATCGTAATTCAAAGGAGAACACACAATGGCTGACTACATCATCGCGATCGACCAGGGCACGACCTCGAGTCGCGCGATCATCTTCGACAAGAAGGGCAGCATCGTCGCGACGGGTCAGAAGGAGCACGAGCAGATCCTGCCGAAGGCCGGCTGGGTCGAGCACGACGCCGCCGAGATCTGGCGCAACGTGCAGGAGGTCATCGGCCTCGCACTGAGCCGTGCCGACCTCACCCGTCACGACATCGCCGCGGTGGGCATCACCAACCAGCGCGAGACCGCCGTGGTCTGGGACAAGAACACCGGCAAGCCGGTGTACAACGCGATCGTCTGGCAGGACACGCGCACGCAGGAGATCGTCGACCGTCTCGCGGGCGACGAGGGCGTGGACCGGTTCAAGTCCGTCGTCGGGCTGCCGCTCGCGACCTACTTCTCGGGAACCAAGATCACCTGGATCCTCGAGAACGTCGACGGGGCGCGCGCGAAGGCCGAGGCCGGCGACCTGCTGTTCGGCACCACCGACAGCTGGGTCCTGTGGAACCTCACGGGCGGTGTCGAGGGCGGCGTGCACGCCACGGACGTCACGAACGCGTCGCGCACGATGTTCATGGACCTCGAGACGCTCGAGTGGCGTGACGACATCCTCGAGGCGTTCGGAGTGCCGCGCTCGATGATGCCGGAGATCCGCTCGTCGTCCGAGGTGTACGGCGCAGCGGAGAGCTCCTCGCTGCTGCGTGAGACGCCGATCGCCGGCATCCTCGGCGACCAGCAGGCGGCGACGTTCGGCCAGGCCGCGTTCGACAAGGGCGAGAGCAAGAACACCTACGGCACCGGCTGCTTCCTCATCTTCAACACGGGCGAGGAGATCGTCCGCTCGAAGAACGGGCTGCTCACGACCGTCGGCTACAAGCTCGGCGACCAGCCGACCCACTATGCGCTCGAGGGATCGATCGCCGTGACGGGTTCGCTCATCCAGTGGCTGCGCGACCAGCTCGGCATCATCGACTCCGCCCCGCAGGTCGAGGAGCTCGCTGACAAGGTCGACGACAACGGCGGCGTGTACATCGTTCCCGCGTTCTCGGGTCTGTTCGCTCCGTACTGGCGACCCGACGCACGCGGTGCGATCGTCGGTCTCACCCGGTACGCGAACAAGAACCACATCGCGCGCGCAGCGCTCGAGGCGGTCGCCTTCCAGACCCGCGACGTGCTCGACGCCGTCAACGCCGACGCCGGAGTCGATCTCACCGAACTGAAGGTCGACGGCGGCATGGTGGCGAACGACGCGCTCATGCAGTTCCAGGCCGATGTGCTCGGCGTCGAGGTCGTGCGACCCGTCGTCGCCGAGACCACGGCGCTCGGCGCGGCCTACGCGGCCGGACTCGCGGTCGGGTTCTGGAACGGCCTCGACGACCTCTCCGCCAACTGGCAGGAGGACAAGCGCTGGTCGCCGACCTTGGACGAGGCCGAGCGCGACCGTCAGCTGCGCCTGTGGCGCAAGGCCGTCACGAAGTCGATGGACTGGGTCGACGACGACGTGAAGTGATCTCAGGATGCTGAGGGAGCGGGCTCGGGGGTTCTCCCCGGGCCCGCTCCTCCATGTCGTCGCGGCCTATCGACCGCATCCCTGCGCTCGAACGACGACCTCATCTTCTTCGTGAGGGCGGAGACTGGATCCACGTGTGCTCGCCGCCGGATTCACGACCGGGGTGCGTATTCGCGATTCGTAGTGCGGTTCGCATCCGCTCGACCACGAGTTTGTCAGCGACGTCGACGGCGACTTGATCGTTGTCTGTGATCGCCTTCGACACTGCCCGGACCGCGTCGTTGACGTCGTCGGGGCCGACGATCGTAAGCGGAGCGGATGCCTCTGCGAAACTGGCGAGCAAGGCGGTCGACTCTTTGTGAATGTCGGCCATTCTCGCGGATGCGGCTTTATCACCCGCGGCGGCTTCCGCTTGAGTCTTGCGAAACTTCTGGATGAGAGACCGCGCATTAGTGACGTAGACGCGCGACGCGATGAAGGCGGCAAGCCGCTGTTCCCTGATCCATTTGTCGTGTTCGCGACGACTTTGAATCCACGCGCCGAGCAACGCAGCGCCAGCGGTGAGTGCAACGCCACCGAAGATCGAAAGCACAGCCAAGAGAGTCGGGTCGATTGCGACCTCTCGAGTACTGGCAGCGGTGGCGACAAGCGGAATCACTCGCTGATCCTATCGACGCGAGACATCTGCATCTCAGTTCTCTGACTCATCGCGTCGAACACCGCCGAGCCTGCCCTTGCAGAACCGACGCTCCGCGGCGGCGGAGACGTCTCAGTTCTTGCCGAAGAGTTTCTGGATCTCGGCGAGGTCTGCGTCGCTCGGAGCCTTGGCACCGCCGCCCAAGCCGAAGCCCGATCCGGTCGGCGTGGCCGCCGGGGCCAGGCCCGCGTTCTCGGCGGCGCGCTTGGCGGGGTTGCCCGACCGGGAACCCGAAGCCTTGCCCTTGCCCTTCTTGCCGCGCTTCGACGACGCCCCGGGGCGACCCATGCCGGGCACCGGCCCCATTCCGGGGATGTTCGGCGTCCCGCCTCGAGCGACCGTCTTCATCATCTTCGCGGCCTGGTCGAAGCGCTGCACCAGCTGGTTGACGTCGGTGACGGTCATGCCCGATCCCTTGGCGATACGCAGACGACGCGAGCCGTTGAGCACCTTGGGATTGCGGCGCTCGCCCGGCGTCATCGATCGGATGATCGCCTCGGTGCGGTCGATCTCGCGCTCGTCGAAGTCTTCGAGCTGCTGCTTCATCTGCCCCATGCCCGGGAGCATCCCGAGCATCTTCTTCATCGACCCCATCTTCTTCATCTGCTGAAGCTGGTCGAGGAAGTCCTCGAGCGTGAACTGCTCGGTCGCGAGCTTCTCCGCCATCTTGGCGGCCTCTTCCTCGTCGAAGGCCTGCTGGGCCTGCTCGATGAGGGTGAGGATGTCGCCGAGGTCGAGGATGCGGCTCGCCATGCGGTCGGGGTGGAACGGCTCGAGGTCCTCGAGGCGCTCGCCCGTCGAGGCGAAGATGATGGGGCGCCCGGTGACCGAGGCGACCGAGAGCGCCGCACCACCGCGTGCGTCGCCGTCGAGCTTCGACAGCACGACGCCGGTGAAGTCGACGCCCTCCTGGAAGGCCTTCGCGGTGTTGACGGCATCCTGACCGATCATGGCGTCGATCACGAACAGGACCTCGTCGGGGTCGACGGCCGCGCGGATGTCGGCCGCCTGCTTCATGAGCTCGGCGTCGACGCCGAGGCGTCCGGCGGTGTCGATGATGACGACGTCATGCTGCTGACGGCGAGCGTGCTCGACGCCGTCGCGCGAGACCTTCACGGGGTCGCCGATGCCGTTGCCGGGCTCGGGTGCGTAGATCGTGGCGCCAGCCTGCTCGGCGACGACCTGCAGCTGGTTCACGGCGTTCGGGCGCTGGAGGTCGGCGGCGACCAGCAGAGGTGTGTGCCCCTCGCCTTCGAGCTGCTTCGCGAGCTTGCCCGCGAACGTCGTCTTTCCGGAGCCCTGGAGGCCCGCGAGCATGATGACGGTCGGCGCGGTCTTCGCGAACTGCAGGCGGCGCTGTGCGCCGCCGAGGATGGCGATGAGCTCCTCGTTGACGATCTGCACGACCTGCTGCGCCGGATTCAGGGCCTTGTTGACCTCGTCGCCGAGCGCGCGCTCGCGCACCTTGGCGGTGAAGTCCTTTACGACCGCGAGCGCGACGTCGGCGTCGAGCAGCGCACGGCGGATCTCCCGGACGGTGCCGTCGACATCGGCCGCAGTGAGCTTTCCCTTCGTGCGCAGATTGCGGAAGGTCTCGGTGAGCCGATCGGAGAGCGTGCCAAACGTAGCCATGGTGCTACCGATTCTAGCCGAGGCCTTCGCGACGGACGGCTCAGCCCCAGCGCAGGTCGTCGAGGGTCGTCAAGGCCTCCGCGAGCACCGTCTCGGGTGCCGAGTACCCCGCACCCTGCTCGGCCCAGACGCGCAGCGACGACAGCACGGCAGCGGCGTACGCGGCGCCCAGGATCTCCGCACGAATCGCCGGGATGCCGGACGCGGAAGCCGCGGCCGCGACGATCGACGCGAGCCGAGCCAGCCGCAGGGCGCTGTCACGCGTGAGCTCGTCGTCGAGTCCCATCGCATCCCGGTTGCGCAGCGCGAGCGCGAGGGGGTCGGGGGCGAAACCGTGCAGAGCCTCCACGAGGATGCCGCGCGTGGACGCCGCATCCGCGCTCTTCTCCTGCGCACCGAGCGCGAGGCCGACCTCGTCGATGCGGGCGTCCAATCCCGACCACAGCACGTCGCTCTTGGAGGAGAAGTAGTTGAAGAAGCTCGACCGGCTCACTCCGGCGCGCTGGGTGATGTCGGCGACGGACGTCGCGTCGTAGCCGCGCTCGAGGAACAGTTCGCACGCGGCCTCCGCGAGCGTCTCTCGAGACGACGCCTTCGGTCGCCCTGCTCCTCGCGTGCTGGTCATGAGGACACGGTATCGCGGGTCCAGAGGCACCGACGCCCCCGCATCCTCGAAGGAGTATTGTTAGACGCGATCCATCTATGGCGCGCTGTTTCAGACGTCGCCGAGACCGACAGCCCCACGAGGGAGTGCAGCATGATCGACATCGTCAACGCCGGACTGGCTCCGACCTACGTCCCCTACACCGACGGGTGGGAGCTGCAACGGCGCGTGCACGCAGACGTCGTGGACGGCACGCGTCCGGACACGCTGTTGCTGCTCGAGCACGAAGCCGTCTACACCGCGGGCAAGCGCACCGAGGCGCACGAGCGCCCGCAAGACGGCACCCCGGTCGTCGACGTCGACCGCGGAGGCAAGATCACGTGGCACGGGCCGGGCCAGCTCGTCGGATACCCCATCGTCCGGCTCTCGGAGCCCATGGACGTCGTCGCGCACGTGCGACGGCTCGAGAGCATCCTCATCGACGTCCTGCGGCCGTTCGGCGTCGACGGCTACCAGGTCGACGGGCGCAGCGGCGTCTGGGTGCGCCGACCGCTCTCCGAGGACAAGGTCGCCGCGATCGGCGTGCGCGTGCAGCAGGGCGTCACGATGCACGGTTTCGCGATCAACTGCGACAACACCCTCGCTGGGTTCCGCGGCATCATCCCGTGCGGCATCACGGACGCCGGAGTGACCACCGTGAGCGAGGTCACAGGTACCGACGTCTCCCCCGCCGACATCGTGGATGCCGTCGCCGCCGCGTTCACCGCCTCGTACTCGACCGCCCACCTCGCAGGAGCATCCGCATGACCGCCGCCGCACCCGAGGGGCGCAAGCTTCTCCGTCTCGAGATCCGCAACGCCGAGACGCCGATCGAACGCAAGCCGGAATGGATCAGGACCAAGGCGAAGATGGGTCCGGAGTACACGGCGCTGCAGTCGCTCGTGACGACCGAGGACCTGCACACGGTGTGCCAGGAGGCCGGCTGCCCGAACATCTTCGAGTGCTGGGAGGACCGTGAGGCGACCTTCCTGATCGGCGGCTCGCAGTGCACGCGGCGCTGCGACTTCTGCCAGATCGACACCGGCAAGCCCGACGCCTACGACACCGACGAGCCCCGTCGCGTGGCCGAGAGCGTGCAGCGCATGGGCCTGCGATACGCCACGGTCACGAGCGTCGCACGCGACGACCTGCCCGACACGGGCGCGTGGCTGAACGCCGAGACGGTCCGCCGCATCCACGCTCTCAACCCGAACACGGGCGTCGAGCTGCTCGCGAACGAGCACAACGCCGATCCCGCCTTCCTCGGGCAGATCTTCGAGGCGCGCCCCGAGGTGTTCGCGCACAACGTCGAGACCGTCCCGCGCATCTTCAAGAGGATCCGCCCCGCGTTCAAGTACGAGCGCTCCCTGAACGTCATCGAGCAGGGGCGCGACGCCGGTCTCATCACGAAGTCGAACCTCATCCTCGGCATGGGCGAGGAGCCCGAGGAGGTCGTGCAGGCGCTGAACGATCTGCACGAGGCGGGCTGCGACATCATCACGATCACGCAGTACCTGCGGCCGTCACCGCGCCACCTTCCCGTCGCGCGGTGGGTGAAGCCCGCGGAGTTCGTCGAGTTCAAGGAGGAGGCGGAGCGGATCGGCTTCCTCGGAGTGCTCGCCGGTCCTCTCGTGCGCTCGTCGTACCGCGCAGGCCGCCTGTGGGCGCAGTCGATGACGTCGAAGGGCCGGGAGATCCCCGCGCACCTCGCGCACATCGCCGAGGGCGCTGACCTGGGCTTCGCTCAGGCCGTCTGACCTCGCGGCGTCAGTCGGCGCTCATGACCGACAGCACACCGCCGTCGGAGCCCAGGTTCACGAGCAGCACGTCGTCGGTCGTGTCGGCGTCGAGCGCGTACTCGAGCACCGCGAACGGCTCGGAGCCGCCGTGCTCGTCGGCGAGGATCGTCATGCTCATGAGGCGCAGCGAGCGGATGATGTCGACTGCGGCATCCCCGCTCACGTCGACCAGCACGTCCGCGATCTCGTCTCCGTAGGCCTCCTGCTGCTGCAGGATGTACT
Source organism: Microbacterium sp. NPDC089695 (assembly GCF_044749085.1). Classification (NCBI taxonomy): domain Bacteria; kingdom Bacillati; phylum Actinomycetota; class Actinomycetes; order Micrococcales; family Microbacteriaceae; genus Microbacterium; species Microbacterium sp. NPDC089695. Next base: position 2,493,960 of record NZ_JBIVHG010000001.1, on the reverse strand, counting down.
CGGTCACCTCGCTCGTGCGATCGTCGACTTCCGACAGCATGCTGCGCCGAGCCGTGCCGTCGACGGTCTCGAGCCCGGCGATGAGCGACGCGGCGATGTCGAGCGCGTCCGCGGACACGTCGTCCTGATCGGGCGCCGTCAGGTCGACCGTGACGCTCTGGTCGCCGAGCTCCACGGTCTCCGACCAGAAGATCGAGCCGTCGGGGCCCGACGACAGGAGTCCGAAATAGTCGTGTTCGATCGCCATACCGCTATGAAACCAGCCCGGTGGTCGTGGCGGTAGTCCTGTCGTCGCGTGTCGTCAGCCGACCAGCGACTGGACGAACACGTGGGGCGTGAAACCGCTGAGATCGTCGATGCCCTCGCCCTGGCCGAGGAGCTTGACGGGGATGCCGGTGCGCTCCTGCACCGCGAGCACGAACCCGCCCTTCGCGGAGCCGTCGAGCTTGGTCAGCACGAGCCCGGTGACCCCCGCGTGCTGCAGGAAGGCCTCAGCCTGCATGACGCCGTTCTGACCGGTCGTGGCGTCGAGCACGAGGAGAACCTCGCTGATCGGCGCCTGCTTCTCGATGACCCTGCGGATCTTCGTGAGCTCATCCATCAGTCCGCCCTTGGTGTGCAGACGACCGGCGGTGTCGATGATCGCGATCTCGATGCCCTCACGCTGCGCGAACTCGATGGTCTGATACGCGACGGACGCCGGATCCTGGCCTTCCTGCTGCGGGCGGACGATCGCCGCTCCCCCGCGCTGCGCCCACGTCGCGAGCTGATCGACGGCCGCGGCACGGAAGGTGTCGGCCGCACCCACCACGACGCTGCGCTGGTAGCCGCGCAGGAACTTCGTGAACTTGCCGATCGTGGTCGTCTTGCCGACGCCGTTGACGCCGACGACGAGCACCACGGCCGGGCGCTCGGTGAGCTTCAGGGTCGTGTCGAACTTGGCGAAGTGCTCCTCGAGCGTCTCGCGCAGCATCCGCTGAAGGTCTTTCGGGTCGGTCGTGCGGTAGCGCTCGACCTTCGCGCGCAGCTCATCGACGATGCGCTCGCTGATGTCGGGCCCGAAGTCGGCCGTGATCAGAGCGGTCTCGAGGTCCTCCCACGTCGTCTCATCGATCGTGGGCTTGACGAACATGCCGCGCAGCGCACGACCGAGGGACCAGGACTTCTCCGCCATGACTCCAGCCTACGGCTACGATCCTGAGATGCCCGCCGGACCGTCGGGTCGAGGCGTCAGACCGCGGCTGCCGCGCGGTCGCCCACGCGCTGGCCCACGACGGCCGAGACGCCGTCCTGGCGCATCGACACGCCGTACAGGGCGTCCGCGATCTCCATGGTGCGCTTCTGGTGAGTGATCACGAGGAGCTGCGAGCTCTCGCGCAGCTGCTCGAACACCGTCAGCAGGCGTCCCAGGTTCGCGTCGTCGAGCGCCGCCTCCACCTCGTCGAGGATGTAGAACGGACTCGGCCGCGCCTTGAAGATCGCGACGAGCAGCGCCACGGCCGCGAGCGATCGCTCGCCGCCCGAGAGGAGCGAGAGCCTCTCGATCTTCTTGCCGACGGGTCGCACGGCGACCTCGATGCCGGTCGTGAGCATGTTGTCGGGGTCGGTGAGCGAGATGCTGCCCGAGCCTCCGGGGAACAGCAGAGGGAACACTTCGCCGAACGCCGCCTTCGTGTCTTCGAAGGCGCTCGCGAAGATCGTCTGCATGCGCTCGTCGAGATCGCCGATGATCGTCAGGAGGTCCTGCCGCGTCTGAGTGAGATCGGCGAGCTGCTCGGTCAGGAATGCGTGACGCTGCTCGAGCGCTGCGAACTCCTCGAGCGCCAGCGGATTGACCCTTCCGAGCTGCGTGAGCTTGCGCTCCGCCTCGGCGAGGCGTCGCTGCTGGATGCGACGATCGAAGGGGATCGCCGTGTCATCGAGGAGCTCGCCGTCAGCCGGCTCAACTCCCGGGTCCTTGGGAACGAGCTGATCGGGACCATATTCCGCAACGAGAATATCTTCGTCGAGAGCGAGTTCCGACGCCACGCGTTCGAGCAGGCTGTTCAGGTGGAGCTTCTTCTCGTGGATCTGCAGCTCGAGTCCGTGCACGCTCTCCGTGAGCCCAGCGAGCCTCTCGCGCAGCGAGGACTCCTGCGCCCGCAGCGCAGTGAGCTCCTCGTTCTGCGCGGACCGAGCGGACTCCGCCTCGGCCAGCGCGAGACGAGCTTCGGTGACCGAGCGATCCAGCGAGTCGAGGATGCGGGGCAGCTCGTCCGCGACTCCGGATGCCGCCTCCCGCTGCGCACGACGGATCACCGCTCGGCGAGCAGCCTCGGCCGCGGCGTCGCGCTCCTGCTCACGCTGTCGTTCGAGACCGGCGACCCGGGCCTGCGCCGCTCGCACGCGCTCGCGCAGCGTCTCGATCTCGAGACGTGCCCTGACCTCGCCCTCGCGGGCGAGCTCCAGCGCTTCGAGCAGACCGTCTCGCGCCGACGCATCTAGCACGGGTCGCGGCGCCGACACGGCCTCGTCGAGCGTCGAGGTCGCGGCCTCCGCGGACTTCTCCGCGTCTTCGACGGCTGTCTGCGCCTGCGCCAGACCCGCCTCCAAGCGTTCGCACTCGGCGACGGCCGACTCGTGCGTCACCGTGATGCGGTTGACCTGTTCGGCGTGACTGGCGAGAGCCGCGTCATGCTCGCGGAGCGCACGCAGCGTCTCCTTCGCCTGCCGACGAGTGGTCTCGACCGCGTCGTCGGCGTCGACACGAGCCTCCCGCAGGGAGTCGACGATGACCTGCACCTCGGCGAGGCGGTCGGTGGCGGCGTCACGCTCGGCGGCGAGCTCGAGGCGTGAACGCTCCCCGCCCGATCCCGTGCGCAGTGTCCGTGCGGTGACCACGTCTCCGGTGGTCGTGACGATCGTGATCGCGGTGTCGCCGGTGAGATCGAGCGCCTGTCGCGCGGTCCGCGCAGCAGCGAGGTCGTCAGCGATCAGCACGTGCGACAGGATGCCGAGCACACCGTCGGGCGCGGTCACGGTGTCGACGGCGGGCGTGACCCCGGCGATCACCGGGAGGTCTGCGACGTCGGGGCGCCGCGCATCGGCGACCACGAAATCGACCACGCCTCGGCGCTGCTCGGAGGCTGCGGCAGCGAGGGCGAACGCATCCGCGGAGGCGTCCACGAGCACACCCTCCGCGAGCGGGCCGAGCACCGCGGCGATGGCCGCCTCGAACCCGGCGCGCACCTGCACGGAGTCACCCACAAGGCCTCGGATGCCGGCGCCCCCGGCCTTGACGATCTCCGCGGCCCCGCCCGACAGCGACAGCGCACTCCCGAGCGCCGCAGCCTTGGCCGTGAGCGCATCGACCTCGCGCTCGGCCGTGTGCAGGCGTTCGCGCAGAGTCTCACGCTCGGCTTCGGCGGCGGTCGCCGCGCGCTGCGCGCTCTCATACGCCGCGGAGTGCTCGGCCGCGGTGCCTTCCGGCGCCTCGGCCCCGTCGATCGACTCGAGCGCCTCGGCCGCTTCGCGGCGTCGTGTGTGCGCGGCCTCCAGCGCGTTTTCCTGACGAAGCACTGCTCCACGCACCGCTGCGAGGGCGGATGCCGCTGCATCGGCGGCGCCGCGCAGCGAGGTGAGACGCATGTCGTACTCCGACACGAGCGCGCTCTGCTCGGCGATGTCGACATCGAGCGTGTCGAGCTCGGCGCGCGCGGCGATCACCTCACGGCTCGCCGATGCCGCAGCATCCTGCGCGTCGCCGAGCCCGGCGGAGATGTCGGTGATCTCGTCCTTCGCCTCGTCGATGGTGGCCTGCGTGACCGTGACCGCGGTGACAGCGGCGTCGTCCTCCTCGGAACCGAGGAGCGCGAGGCGCTGGTTCGCGAGCGTGTACAGACCGCGCATGCGCTCCTGCACCTGTTCGAGTCCGAAGGCGACACCGCGCGCCTTGTCGACCGCGACGGAGTTCTGGTCCTGCTCGAGGCGCGTGATGCTCGCCCGTACGCCCTCGGCCTGATCCGAGAGCACCAGTCGCTCGGTGTGACGCTCGTGCTCGGTGCGGGTGTGATCGGCCAGCGCCGTGCGCAGCGCGACCACGTCGTCGGCGAAGATCCGCGCCTTGGCGTCACGTACGACGGCGGCGATGGTCTGCGCCTCGCGCGCGATCTCCGCCTGCCGGCCGAGCGGCTTGAGCTGCCGGCGGATCTCCCCCGCCAGGTCGCTCAGGCGCGTGAGGTTGGTCTCCATGGCATCGAGCTTGCGGAGGGTCTTCTCCTTGCGACGACGGTGCTTGAGGATGCCGGCGGCCTCCTCGATGAAACCGCGGCGGTCTTCAGGTGACGCCTGCAGCACGGTGTCGAGGCGACCCTGGCCCACGATCACGTGCATCTCGCGGCCGAGGCCCGAGTCGCTCAGCAGCTCCTGCACGTCGAGGAGGCGGCAGTTCTCGCCGTTGATCGCGTACTCGCTCGACCCGTTGCGGAACAGGGTGCGGCTGATCGTGACCTCGGCGTACTCGATCGGCAGGGCGCCGTCGCTGTTGTCGATCGTCAGCTGCACCTCCGCGCGACCGAGCGGGCCGCGAGTGGAGGTGCCCGCGAAGATGACGTCCTCCATCTTGCCGCCGCGGAGCGTCTTCGCGCCCTGCTCCCCCATGACCCACGCGAGAGCGTCGACGACGTTGGACTTGCCCGATCCGTTCGGGCCGACGATGCACGTGACCCCCGGTTCGAAGACGAAGCTCGTCGGCTGCGCGAAGGACTTGAACCCCTTGAGGGTCAGGCTCTTCAGATGCATGCGCGTACCGCGCTTCCCGGGTGGATCACGCCCTCACGCTACCGGAATCCCGCGCCAGCACCGGCATCCCGCGCGGCGCGGAGAGCAACCCGACACCCATGCGACACGCCGGACACGCCCGGGATGCTTGACGTCCGCTGTGAGTTGTCGCTACCGTGAACCTCCGGATCGCCACACGAAAGGAGGTTACCGATGATCACTCTCATGAACGCACAGGCCACAGGCCTCGCCGCGCCGTTCGCGCCGCGCCTCGCGCACTCGGTAACCGCCGGCGTCCGTCACAGCGCTCTGTCGTAGAACAGCACGCGGCCGCACCGTCGCCGCACTCTTCCGCAGAGCAGCAGCCGGAGGACTCCGCCCGTCATCGGGCCACAGCCTCAGCGCGTCTTCGCGCCACCACCCTCTGATCCGCCATCGGATCACGGACCTGCCGCACCGGCATCCGTGTCACCCACGGCTCCGGTCCGATCTCTCCTCTCGCGCCGTCGGCCGCGGTGAGCGACGACATCGCTCACCCTCATCGACGCGATCTCACCACCAACTCTTCTACGAAGGACACCATCGTGAACACCACGCTGTACCGCAGCACCATCCACCCGCCGGATACCGAGGACCACCTGGTCCTGCAGATCCCCGACCACGACGAGCTGCAGCGCCTCGCGCTCGCCGATCGTCTCTCGCTCCGGATCGGCCTCTGGCTGCTCCAGCGGGCGCAACGTCCGCGTCGGATCCGCCGATCGGCGGCATCGGTCGCAGATCCGTTCCCTCTCGACAGACGAGTCCGCTCGGCTGCAGAGATCAACGCCATGCTCGCCTTCGACCTGCAGCGTCAGCTGCGCTGATCGGAGCGCACAATGAGCATCAGAGTCACCGATGAGGCGACGCTGCATCCGCTCGTGCTCCCCGCACGGGCGGATGCCGCGGACGCGGGCGAGTTCCGTGAACTCTCCCGCGTCCGCAACCTCGTGTATCGCGAGATCACGGGTCGTGACGAGCAGGACCTGGAGCCCGAGGCTCTGCTGCCTCTCCTGCGCTCCCGTGAGGAACGCACCACGCTCGTGTGGGCGGTGCGCGTCGGCGACGAGACCGTCGGACGTGCCGTGGTCGACATCCCTCACGAGGAGGGGTCACGCGTCGCGATCGCCGCGATCGAGCTGCGCCCGCATGTCTGGGGGCGAGGAATCGGATCCGCGATCCTCCCCCACGTCGAGGCGTTCGCGCGCACGCACGGCCGCACCGTGATCCAGAACTGGACGGAGCAGCAGCACAGCGACGGAGCCCGCCTCGACGCGCGCACCGGAATCGGAAGCGTCCCGGATGACCACGTCGCCCGCTTCCTGACCGGGCACGGCTTCTCGCTCGAGCAGGTCTACCGCATCAGCGAGCTGCCGCGCACCGCGACTGCCGAATCGAGGGCTCGCGAGCTCCTCGCCGAGGCCGGCGAGGCCGCCCGCGGGTACCGAGTTCTCCGGTGGGAGGTCCCGACGCCGGCAGAGCACATCGACGGCTTCGCGTGGCTGAAGTCGCGGATGTCCACCGACGCACCGTCAGCCGGACTCGACGCGGATGAGGAGACCTGGGACGCCGACCGGCTCGTCCGCAGCGAACAGCGGACCGCCGAGATGCGGCAGCGGGTTCTCGTCACGGCCGCACAGCACGTCGACACCGGGGAGCTCGCCGGCTTCACCGAACTCGGGATCGGCCCCGATCTCACGTCGACGACGCATCAGCACGACACCCTCGTGCTGCGCGAGCATCGCGGGCACAGACTCGGCCAGCTGCTCAAATGCGCTGCACTGCTCCGCTGGTCGGACATCGCGCCCGAATCGCCATCGATCATCACCTACAACGCCGAGGAGAACCGGCCCATGCTCTCCATCAACGAAGCTCTGGGCTTTCGCGCCATCGGCTACGAAGGTGCCTGGAGGAAGGATCTCGAATGAGCACGACAGCGATCACGATCGCGCCGCTGCACCTGCCGACCTCGCTCTCCGACGAGGATGCGGGCGAGTTCCGCGCGTACGGCGATCTCAACCGACTCGTGTGCGATGAAGCGGTCGGGCTGCCCGACCTCGCGCCTGACGTGGAGCAGATGCTCCCGGCCTGGCACGACAGCACCGACACGCTCAGCACGGGACTCGTGGCGCGCATCGGCGACGACATCGTCGGGATGATCACGATCGACTACGCGCAGGAGGCCGACGCCCACGCGGCGGAGATCGACGTGCTCGTGCCCGATGCGTGCGCCGGGCTCGGCGTCGAGGACGCGCTCCTCGATGCCGCGGTGACCGAGGCACGGGATCACGGGCGCACCCTCCTGCAGACGTGGAGCCTGCACCGGCCTCTCGAGACCGACCGGATGATCGTGCCGCGCACCGGGTGGGGACGGGTCCCTGCCACGGCACTCTCGGACGCGCTCGAGCGCCACGGCTACGTCTGCGAGCAGGTCGAGCGCAACAGCGAACTCGACCTGCACGCCGACCCCGCTCCTCTCGTCGCCGCGCTGGCCGATGCTGAGGCCTTTGCTGGGCGCGACTACCGCACGGTGCACTGGATGGCTCCGACGCCGCCGGAGCATCGTGACGGGTACGCCGCGATCCTCGCCCGACTGTCGACGGACGCGCCGAGCGGCGACATGGAGTTCGTGGCCGAGGAGTGGGATGCCGCACGCGTCGTACGCCGGGATGCGCGCAACACCGCCGCAGGTCAGGCCTTCTCGGTCGTGGCGGTCGAGCACGTGCCGACGGGCGAGCTGGTCGCGTACAACGAGCTCTTGATCGGTGCGGACCGCACCGGCGTCACGCACCAGTTCGGCACACTCGTGGCGAGCCATCATCGCGGGCATCGTCTCGGGATGATCGTGAAGTGCGCGAACCTGCTGCGCTGGCGGGAGCTCATGCCGTCATCGGCCGTCGTCTCGACGTTCAACGCAGAGGAGAACAGGCCGATGCTGAGCATCAACGAGGCGATCGGCTTCGTGCCGGTCTCGTACGCCGGCGCCTGGCAGAAGCGTCTCTGAGGATCATCCGCACGGAGTACTCGACATCCCCTCGATCATCCGACCGACCGACGCGCCGAGCCCTCTGGCCTCGGGAGGCTGGAGACATGAACTCCTCCGTCCTCGAAGCCCGAGCCCTCCACAAGTCCTATGGCACCACGCACGCCCTCGCCGGGGTGGACCTCACGATCCACCGCGGTGAGGCCGTCGCGATCATGGGAGCGTCGGGCTCGGGCAAGACGACTCTTCTGCACATCCTCGCCGGTATCGTCACGCCGGATGCGGGCACCGTCACGTTCCAGCCCCCGGCAGGGCACCCTGTCGAGGTCTCGGCGCTGGGCGAGTCGGCCCGATCGCGCATGCGCCGCGAGTCCTTCGGCTTCGTCTTCCAACAGGGCCTGCTCATCCCCGAACTCACTGCCGTCGAGAATGTCGCGCTCGCATCGATGATCACCGGTGTGAAGAAGGCGGATGCCGTGCAGCGTGCGGCGTCATGGCTCGCGGCTCTCGGTCTCGCGGGCATGGAGGATCGTCGGATCGGCGAGCTCTCAGGCGGGCAGGCGCAGCGCGTCGCGATCGCTCGCGCACAGGTCACCGGAGCCGAGCTGGTGTTCGCCGACGAACCCACGGGCGCCCTCGACTCGCGAACGTCGCAGGAGGTGATGGATGCCCTGCTGTGGTCGACCGTCGGCCAGGGGCGCACCCTGCTCGTCGTGACGCATGACCCCGAGGTGGCGTCCCGGTGCTCGCGGATCGTGTCGGTGCGCGACGGTCTCGTCGTCTCCTCGGGGGTGGCGGCATGAACACCCGTGTGTTGCGCCTGCTCCTGCGCCCCTCGCCCGGGCAGAGCGCTGTCGTCGCCCTTCCGATCGTCGCTTTCGGCATCGTCACGGCGCTGGTGCTCACGGTCGTCGGCGGCGCCCAGTCGTTCTGGACGTGGACGGACGACATGGCGGGGCTCTATCAGGCGCTCGCTGCGATCGCGCTGGTGCTGCTGGTGGTGCCGCTCGCCGGGCTCGGTGGCGCGGCAGCCCGACTGTCTGCGCGCCGCCGCGACGAACGGCTGTCCACATTGCGTCTGCTCGGCGTGACACCGGCCGGGGTCGGCACCGCGACGATCGTGGAGTCCTTCCTCCTCGCCGCGGCGGGGGCAGCCACCGGAGTGGCGGCGTACCTGGCGTCGAGCCCGTTGATCGGGATGATCCCGTTCCGCGGTGAGCCGCTCGGCATCGGCGCCGTGCTGCTGCCACCGCTCGCCATGGTGGCCGTCGTGACCGGCATCCTCGCGATCGCGGTGGGGAGCGCGGTGCTGGGGCTGCGACGCGTCGTCGTCTCGCCGCTCGGAGTGCGCATGCGCACGTCGACGTCGAACGTGCATTGGGTGCGCGCTGTGATCGCGGTCGCCGTGATCGTCGGCGCGTACGCGCTGATCTCGGTCTTCCCGCAGATCGCGGGCCTCGCGACCACGATCGTCGTACTGGCGGGGTTGTTCGGGGCGGCTCTGGCCGTGCTGAACCTCGTGGGCCCCTGGGTGCTCAAGGTCTCCGCCTCGCGTCGACTGCGCAGAGCGGACACCGCGGATCGCCTCCTCGCCGCGCGCATCGTGCTCGACTCTCCGAAGGCGTCGTGGCGTCAGGTGAGCGGGATCGCGATGGCGAGTTTCATGGCCGTGTTCGCGGGCACCGGTGTGTCGTTGATGTCGGCGATGAACGGCGACGGCATGTCATCGCAGGACGCCGCGCTCGTGGCGGACATCCGCACCGGACTGGTGATCACGCTGATCGGCTCGTTCCTCATGGTCGCCGCATCCGTCGGGGTGAACCAGGCCGCGGCGATCCTGGACGAGACCGAGTTGCACCGCAGCCTCCACCGTCTCGGGATGCCGCTGGAGACCGTCGACGCCGCGCGTCGGCGCGCGATCATGTCGCCGCTGTTGATCACGGCGATCGGCTCGGCCCTGTGCGCGGCGGTGCTGGTCTTCCCGCTCCTGGGAATGGCGCTGCTCACCGCGCCTGCGTCGCTCGTGACGATCGCCGTCGTCGTGGCTGCCGGGATCGGCGTGGTGTGGGTCAGCACACGGGTCACCCGTCCGCTGCTCGCGCGGTCGTTCCAGGCGGCGTGAGCCCGGTTCAGCGGCGGCGCTGGCACCGGGGGCAGTAGTGGCTCGAGCGGTTCATGAACGCCTCGCGGCGGATCGGACCGCCGCAGCGCGGACACGGCTCTCCCCCGCGACCGTAGGCGTTCAGAGAGTGCGCGAAGTATCCGGCCTGCCCGTTCACGTTCACGTACTGCGCATCGAAGCTCGTGCCGCCCTCGGCCAGCGCCTTGTCGAGCACCAGTCTGACCTCGGCGAGGAGCCTGCGGGAGGCCTGCGTCGACAGCGACGACGCAGCGGTCTCGGGATGGATGCGCGCGGCCCACAGCGACTCGTCGGCGTAGATGTTGCCCACGCCGCTGATCACCTGCTGGTCGAGCAGGACGCGCTTGATCGCGCTGCTGCGTCGTCGAAGGGCCGCGAAGAACGCGGCGTCGTCGAACAACGGATCGATCGGATCGCGGGCGATGTGCACGACCTGGGAGGGGATGCGGGTGGGGCCGTCGAAGAGCATCTCGTCGACCGCGAGGGATCCGAACGTGCGCTGATCGGCGAACACGATCGCGAGGTCGCCGTGCGTCGGATGGTCGAGGTGGATGCGGATGCGCTCGTGGCGTTCAGCCGCCGCGTCGGGCGCGCGCAACAACATCTGGCCGCTCATGCCCAGGTGCGCGATCAGCGCGGACTCGTCGCCGTCGAGCGGGAGCCACAGGAACTTCCCCCGGCGATCGGCGGCCGTGATGCGGTGCCCTTCCAATCGCGCCACGAAGTCGGCGGCGCCTGCGGCATGACGTGTGAGGGCGCGCTCGTCGATGACACTGACGGCCGTGATGGTGGCGCCGATCGCGGCCGGCGCGAGTCCTGCGCGGACGACCTCGACCTCGGGGAGCTCAGGCACGCTCGTCGAGCAGACGCCAGGCGCTGAGCGCCGCCGCCATCTCGGCGGTCTTCTTGCTGCTGCCGAGGCCCGTCATCGACAGATCGCCGACCACCACGGTGGCCGTGAATCGACGGTCGTGATCGGGACCGCTCGCCTCGATCGAGTACTGGGGCGGCGTCGATCCGAGCCGTGCAGCCAGCTCCTGAAGACTCGTCTTCGGATCCATCGCGGCCCCGTAGCGCTCAGGGTCGGCGAGCAACGGCTGGGTGAGACGCAGCACGAGCTCGGTCGCGGCATCGGGGCCGGCCGACAGGTACGTCGCGCCGATGACGGCTTCCATCGTGTCGGCGAGGATCGAGTCCTTGTCGCGCCCGCCGGTCTGCTCTTCACCTCGGCCGAGCAGGAGGTGCTCGCCGAGACCGATGCCTCGCGCGACTTCGGCGAGGGCGACGGTCGAGACGACGCTCGCACGGCGCTTGGCCAGCGATCCCTCGTCGAGATCGGGATGCGTCGTGAACAGCATGACCGTGACGGCCTGACCCAGCACGGAGTCGCCGAGGAACTCGAGCCTCTCGTTGTGCGGGATGCCGCCGTGCTCGTAGGCGTACGAACGATGGGTCAGCGCCAACTCCAGAAGCTCCGCGTCGATCTCGACACGGAGCTTCTCAGGAAGTGCGCGCGTCCCTTCGGGGACCACTGTCACAGCGTAGGGGTCGCGACTCAGACGTCGGCGACCTTGCGGCCCTTGTACTCGAGGAACAGCTCGGTGCCCTGCGAGTCGGTGACGACCTTGGCCTGGTGCGGACGGCTGTAGACGACCTTGCCGTTCTCGACGGTCTTGACGAGCGCGGGAGCCTCGGCCTTCCACTGCGCGCGGCGCGAGCGGGTGTTGGAACGGGAGACCTTGCGCTTCGGGGGGTTACCAGCCATGACTAGCTCTCTTCTTTCTCGGCGGCCCGGCTCTCTGCCGTACCGTCCTGGTCTGTGATCTTCTGGAGCGCACTCCATCGCGGATCGATGGGAGCGGCCTGCTCCGACCCGGTGCTCTCGGTCAGCCTCTCGCCTGTGATCGGGTCGAGCCCGAGGCAATCCGGCTGACACACCGGCTGGAAGGGAAGCGACAATACCGCCGCATCCCTGACCAGAGTTTCAAGATCCACGTGGTCGTCTTGAACCTCGAAGTCAGTTTCTTCCTCACCAGGATACGCGAAAAGCTCCTGGAACTCGACTTCGACAGGCCGGGCGATGTCGGTGAGGCACCTGCCGCACACGCCGGAGTACTCCGCATCGGCCGTTCCGGACACGAGGATGCCCTCGTGCACCGACTCGAGACGCACGTCGAGATCCAGCGCGGAGCCCTCGGCGAAGGACACGATCCCTTCGCCCCAGGGCTCGGCCAGAGTCACCGTGAAGGCATGCTCGCGCATCTCCCCCGGCTTGCGAACGATGTCGCGGACGGGGAGGACGAAGGGGCCGTTGAGTCGGGAACGCACCCCGCAATGCTACCGGCTCCCGAACGGGCGAGGCTGGTCACCGGCTGACCGCGGATGCGTCAGATGCCGCGGCCGCCCGTGTCGAGGAACGAGGCCACCGCCGGCGGGACGAACGGCGAGATGTCGCCGCCCAGCCCGGCGACCTGGCGCACGAGAGAACTCGACACCAGAGCGTGGGCAGGATCGGGCAGCAGGAAGACGGTCTCGATGTCGGCGAGATGCCGGTTCACGATCGCCATGGGCGACTCGTACGCGACATCGATCTGCGAGCGGATGCCCTTCACCAGCACGCCGGCGCCCACATCACGCGCGTAGTCGACGAGAAGGCCCATGCTCCAGGAACCGACGATGACGTTGCCGTCCACGCCGTCTTCCGCGATGGACTGCTCGAGCAGCGACATGCGCTGCGCGATCGGCAGCATCGCCTCCTTGCCCGGGTTGTGCACGACGAGCACGTGGAGCTCGTCGTACAGTGTGGCCGCGCGACGGATCACGTCGAGATGACCCAGGGTCGGCGGATCGAACGAACCCGGGACGACGGCGATCCGACTGCTCATGCCCCCAGCCTAGAGCACCGCTCCGATGGCCGATCGACGGCGCGAGCGGTCAGTTCTTGGCGAGAGCCGCACGATCCTCATCGCTCACGCGGCGGGTGATCGCCGAGCGCAGTCCCTGGTTCGCGGCGAGGTCGGGATCGTCGGCGAGGATGCTCTCGGCGAGTTCACGCGCCCGGATGATGAGCTTCGAGTCCTTGGCCACGCGCAGCAGTTTGAGCGACGACCGCACGCCCGCCTGCGCCGCGCCCAGCACGTCGCCCTCGCCGCGGAGCTCCAGGTCGACCTCGGCGAGCTGGAATCCGTCGAGCGTCGCCGCGACGGCATCCACGCGCTCGCGTGCCACCGAGCCGGCCTCCGACTCCGTCACGAGCAGGCACAGCCCCGGCACGCCGCCTCGTCCCACGCGCCCGCGCAGCTGGTGGAGCTGCGACACGCCGAAGCGGTCGGCGTCGAGCACGATCATGGTCGATGCGTTGGGGACGTCGACACCCACCTCGATCACGGTCGTGGCGAGCAGCAGGTCGATGTCGCCCCGCGCGAAGGCCTGCATCACGGCATCCTTCTCATCGGAGGGCATGCGGCCGTGCAGCACGGCGCGGCGAAGACCGCCGAGCGTGGGATGGGTCGCGAGAGCCTCGTCGAGCTGGACCACGCCCCACCGCGGGCCTGATGCGCCCTCCGGCTGGAGCAGGGTCTCCCCCGCCTCCGCGGTCTTCTTCGCGGTGTCGATCGCCGCGCAGACGGCGAACACCTGTCGACCCTGAGCGATCTCCTCCGCCGCACGCTCCCACACCCGGTTGAACCAGCCCGGATGCTCGGCGAGCGGGGCGACGAACGATTCGATGCCCGCACGCCCCTTCGGCATCGTGCGGATGACGGACGTGTCGAGGTCGCCGAACACGGTCATCGCGACCGTGCGCGGGATCGGGGTCGCGGTGAGCACCAGCGCATGCGGACTCGACCCCTTGGCCCTGAGCGCCTCACGCTGCTCGACGCCGAACCGGTGCTGCTCGTCGACGACGACGAGACCCAGGTCGGCGAAGGTCGTCTTCTCACCCAGCAGCGCGTGCGTGCCGACGACGATGAGCGACTGCCCGGAGGCGACGCGGAGCGCGGCCTTGCGTCGTTCGGCCGCCGGGAGCTGCCCGGTCAGCAGCGTCGGCATCACGAGCGGGGCGAGCTGCGGACCGAGCATCTTGGTGATCGACCGGAGGTGCTGCGCCGCGAGGACCTCCGTGGGCGCGATGAGCGCGGCCTGCCCACCGGACTCGGCGACCTGCAGCATCGCGCGCAGCGCCACGAGGGTCTTACCCGAACCCACCTCGCCCTGGACCAGGCGGTTCATGGGCCACGAGCCCACGAGATCGGCCGCCACCGCCTCGCCGACCGTCTGCTGATCGGGCGTGAGCGTGTACGGCATCGCGGCGTCGAAGCGTTCGAGCAGCCCGCCGGGGCGTGCGGGCCGTGCGGTGGCCGACAGCGAGCGCACGGCGTCGCGCTGCTGCAGGAGCGCCGTCTGCAGAGTGAGCGCCTCGTGCATGCGCAGAGTCCGCACGGCCGGGTCGATGTCGTTGCGGGTCTTGGGACGATGGATCTGTTCCAGTGCCTCCCGTGCCGTCAGGAGCTCCTCGCGAGCGCGCACGTCGGCGGACAACGGCTCCGGTACCTCGGCGAGATCATCGAGCACGCGGCCCACGAATCGCGCGATCTGCCACGTCTGCAGGCTCGACGTCGCAGGGTAGATCGGGATGAGCACCGCCGCCCTGGCATCCGCACGACGCCGTGCTGCGTCTTCGTCGTCGAACAGCTCGTACTCGGGATGGGCGAACTGCGTCACGCCGTTGAACTCGCCGACCTTGCCCGAGAACACGCCGCGGCGACCGACCGCGAGATCATCCGAGCGCCACTTGGCCGCCGCGAGGTTCTTCGCGAAGAACGTGAGGGACATCTTGCCGATGCCGTCGCCGATCACCACGTCCGCCATGGCGCCGCGACGGTTGCGCATCGCGCGGGCGCTCGACGACAGCACCTCGGCGACGATCGTGACCGTCTCGCCGATCGGGAGCTCGCGGATCGGCGTGAGCTCGCCCGGATCGGCATACCGACGCGGGTAGTGCGAGAGCAGATCGCCCACGGTCGTCATCCCGAAGGCACGGTCGAGCGACTTCGCCGGGGTGGCGCCGAGCGCCTCCGCCAGTGACGTGTCGAGCGTGAGCGGCATGATCCGAGTCTAGGAGTCGGCGCCGACACGGCGCGCACCGCGCCTGTCGTATCGTGAACGGGTGACGAGGATCATCGCCGGCAGCGCACGTGGAGCACGACTCGAGGTCCCGGGCTCTGGGACGAGACCCACGAGCGATCGCGTGCGGGAGTCGCTGTTCGGGGCTCTGGAGTCGTCGGATGCGATCGCCGGCGCGCGGGTGCTCGACCTGTACGCCGGTTCGGGTGCTCTCGGACTCGAAGCCCTCAGTCGTGGCGCCGCAGGCGTCGACCTGGTCGAGCACGGGCGTGCCGCCGCCGCGATCGTGAAGCGCAACGCTGCGGCCGTGGCGCGGGCCGGTGCGCCCACCTCGGCCCGCGTGCACCAGAGCACGGTGAAGGCGTACCTGCAGCGCGCAGGCGGACCGTTCGACCTCGTCTTCACCGATCCGCCGTACGACCTCGACGACGCCGCGATGACCGCCGATCTCGTCGCTCTCGCTCCGCTCCTCAGCCCGGACGCCACGGTCGTGATCGAGCGGGCGCGCCGATCGACGCCGCCGGACCTCGACGCCGCGGGGCTCGAGCTCCTCCGCGACAGGACCTACGGCGACACGCGCCTGTGGTGGGCGGCGCCCGTGGCGACCGACACCTCGGACACGGCGGTCGCCGACGAAGATCAGCCCGCCGCCGAGTCCCAGTCGCGGTAGGGGTCCCAGCCGCTCACGTCGACCGGCCGACCGTCGAGCAGCAGGTCGTCCTCGGCGCGCGGCCGCACCTCGCCGATCCGGCGGAATCCCGGCGGCAGCACACCGGAAGGGAAGGTCGCGAGCAGCGCGTGGTCCTCACCGCCGGCGAGAGCACGCTCCGGGTCATCGCCGAGCGCGGCACCGTCGAGTGCGATCGTCGCGTCGGACGCCGCGGCGAGTCGCCGCGCATCGAGCGCGAGCCCGTCGGAGACGTCCATCATGGCGGTCGCGCCCGCGGTCGCGGCGACGGGACCGAGACCGATCGGCGGCGACGGCCGCAACTGCGCCACGAGAGCGGAGCGCTCCCCGGAGCCGAGTCGGGTCGGATCCACCGGCACGGGTGTCTCCCCGTCGCGGAATCGCCCGAACAGCACCGCCAGCCCCCGGGCGGCGTCACCGAGTTCACCGGCGATCGCCACGGCATCGCCCGCACGTGCTCCCGCGCGGGTGACGGCCGAGCGGCCCTCGAGGTCGCCGAGCGCCGTGACCGCTACCGTCAGGACATCGGACACCGTGAGATCGCCGCCGACCACGGCACAGCCGGGGGCGAGCGCACCGCACGCCTCGCGGAAGCCGTCGGCGAGCTGCTCGACGAACGACAGGCGAAGATCGCGCGGCACGGCGAGAGCCACGAGCAGCGCAGTCGGCCGCGCACCCATCGCCGCGACATCCGCCAGGTTCACCGCGGCGGCCTTCCAGCCGAGGTCGTACCCGCTCGACCACGCGAGACGGAAGTCCGGTCCGTGCACGAGCGTGTCGGTGGTCGCCACGACGGAGCCGGACGGTGCCGCGATGACCGCCGCGTCGTCACCGGGGCCGATGACGGCGTGGGAGGCGGGCACGGTGCGAGCGAGGATCGCACGGAGGATGTCGCCCTCGGAGAGGTCTCCCAGGCGCGGGTCGTCGGAGGCGGGTCGGGAGGGCATGGAGTCAAAGGTAGCCTGGATGCATGCCCTCCTCTCGCCGTCTGCTCGTCGTCGCGGGCATGCTGATCGCCGCCGCCGGGCTCGCCGGGTGCTCGACCACGATCCACCTCGAGCCGGCCGCCGACGCGAACAATCCCGCTTGCGCCGAGGTCTCCGTGCTGCTGCCGGACGCCGTCGGCGACCTCGATCGGGTATGGACCGACGCGCAGGCCACCGGAGCCTGGGGCGAGCCGACGGTCGTGCTGCGCTGCGGCGTCGACGTGCCGGCGCCCTCGACCGAGGTGTGCACGACGATCGGCGGAGTCGACTGGCTCGTCCTCGATCAGGAGGAGGACCGTCAGCGCCTGGTCACCTACGGGCGCGACCCTGCGGTCGAAGTGGTCATCCGCCGCGGCGAGGAGATCGACTTCCGCACCGTCGTCGAGAAGCTCTCGACGAGCATCCAGTCGGGCCTCGAACCCGCGACCGCGCGCTGCACCGACCGTGTGCCGACGACCGACGACGGCGGCACCGAGGGCTGAGCCCCACGACCGTCGATCAGCGGCGCAGACCCGCCTCGATCAGTTCCGAGATGAGGTCTCCGTAGCTCAGACCCGAGGCGACCCAGCACTTCGGGAACATCGAGATCGGCGTGAATCCCGGCATCGTGTTGAGCTCGTTCACGACCAGCTCGCCCGACGGCGTGAGGAACATGTCGACACGTGCGAGACCGCGGCCGTCCACGGCTTCGAAGGCGCGGATGCCGGCATCCTGGATCGCGGCGACCTGATCGTCGTCCAGCTCCGCCGGGCACACCACGTCGACGCCGTCGCCGCCGAGGTACTTGCCCTCGAAGTCGTAGAATCCGCGCGAGGTCAGCACGATCTCGCCCGGGAGCGACGCGCGCACGCCGTCGGCGCCTTCCAGCACCGCCACCTCGATCTCACGACCGGAGACACCGGTCTCGATGAGCACCTTGTCGTCCTCGGCGAACGCGACCGCGAGCGCGGCGTCGAGCTCATCGGGCGTCTCGACCCTCGAGACGCCGACGCTCGAACCCGCACGAGCGGGCTTCACGAACAGAGGAAGGCCGAGGTCTGCGGCCGCGGAGCGCACGCTCGCGGCATCCTGGGCCCACTGTCGGGCGCGCACCGTCACCCACGGAGCGACGGCGATTCCGGCGGCCTGCAGGGCGATCTTCATGAAGTGCTTGTCCATGCACAGCGCCGAGTCGAGCACCCCGCCGCCCGCGTACGGCACCTCCAGTGTGTCGAAGTACCCCTGGATCGTGCCGTCCTCGCCGTGCGGACCGTGCAGGATCGGCAGCACGATGTCGATCTCACCGAGACCGTCGGTCGAACCGTCTGAGCGCACCACGCGCAGAGTCCGCTCGCCGCCGGGCTCGGGCCACAGGATGCGGCTGCCGTTGTCGACGACCTCGGGCAGGTGGGCCGCGTCGAGCGGGAACTTCGCCGGGTCGTCGTCCTCGAGCACGAAGGCGCCCTCGCGGGTGATCCCGACGGGGATCACCGCGTAGCGGTCGCGGTCAATCGCGCCCAGCACCCCTCCCGCCGTTGCGGAACTGATCGAATGCTCGCTGGAGCGCCCGCCGAAGAGCACCACCACCGTCTGCTTGTCCATGGTTGGTCCTCTCACCCTGCGGGGTGTCGTCGTCCGTCGTCAGGTGGGGTGCGATGTCGCGGGGGTCCATCTTCCCGTCGAGCACCATCTTCACCTGTTCGACGATGGGCATGTCCACCTCGGACTCGCGCGCGAGCTGCAGCACCGGCGCGACGGACGCGAGGCCCTCGGCGGTCTGCTGCATCTGCTTCACGACATCCTGGAAGCTGTATCCCTGGCCGAGCAGGCGCCCGGCCGTGTTGTTGCGGCTGAGCGGCGACTGGCACGTCGCGATCAGATCGCCCAGACCCGCGAGTCCCTGCAGAGTCTCGGGGTGCGCTCCGTTCGCGACCGCGAAGTCCGTCATCTCCACGAGACCGCGGGTGATGATCGAGGCCTTCGTGTTCTCGCCGTATCCGACGCCGTCGACGATCCCGATCGCCACGGCGATGAGGTTCTTGAGAACCCCGCCGAACTCCGTGCCGATCACGTCCGTGTTGACGAAGGTGCGGAAATAGCCGTTGCGCGCGGCGCGAGCGACCTCTTCGGCCGTCTCCTGGCTCCGCGACGAGATCACAGCGGCGGTCGGCTGCTCCCGGGCGATCTCTAGCGCGAGGTTCGGGCCGGATGCGACGGCGACCCGGTCGGGGTCGCACCGCAGCTCCTGCTCGATCACCTGGCTCATGCGCAGGCCCGTGCTGCGCTCGACGCCCTTCATGAGGCTGACGATCTTCGCGTCGCCGTCGGCGAGCAGCGGTCGCAGCGCCTTGAGGTTCTCACGCAGCGACTGGCTCGGCACCGACAGGTACACCTGGTCGACGTCGCGCATCGCGGTCGCGAGCTCGTGCGTCGCCGTCATGCTCCGCGGCAGGTTGATGCCGGGCAGGTAGCGGGAGTTGCGCTTGGCCTCATCGATCTCGTGCGCGAGTTCCGCACGCCGGGCCCACATCGTGACGTGCGCGCCGCCGTCGGCGAGGATCTTCCCGAAGGTGGTGCCCCAGCTCCCGGCGCCGATCACGGCGACGCGTGGTCCGGTCGGCACGGTGCGCTTAGGAGTCAAGGCGTCCCGTCTCCTTCTGCCCGTGCGCGGCGGGGTTCCACCGCTCCGCCGGAGCCTTCTCGTCGCGCAGCCCCTCGAGGAGCTCCGTGATCGCGTTCATGAGTCGTGTCGTCGCCTCGTTGAGGGCCGCCGGTTCGCCCGCGCGACCGCGCAGGTCGGACACATCGACCGGGTCGCCGATCACGACCTGGACAGGCTTGCGCGGCGGCCACACGCTGAGGCCCTTCTGGTAGCGGCCCATGATCGCCTGCGTACCCCAGTGGGCCATCGGGATCAGCGGGATGCCGTCGGCCAGCGCGAGGCGCACGGCGCCGGACTTGCCGCGCATGGGCCACATGTCCGGGTCTCTGGTGAGCGTTCCCTCGGGGTAGACGATGACGCCGCGCCCGTGCTTCACGAGCTCCTCCGACTGCTTCATGGTCTGCTTCGCGGCGGCCGCCGACGACGACCGGGCGACCGGGATCATTCCCGTCTTCCGCAGCAACCACCCCACGACGGGCACGCGGAACAGACTCTCCTTGGCCATGAACCGCGGCGCGCGTCCGAGGCGCCACACGGCCACGGCGACGATCAGCGGGTCGAACTCGGAGTAGTGGTTCGGGGCGAGCACGTAGGAGCCGCTCTGCGGCAGCTTCTCGCGACCGGTCACCCGGATGCGCGCCAGCAGGCCGACCAACGGGATGACGATCACGGCGACCGGCCAGAACAGGCTCGGACGCGTGGTCTCCGACGACCGGCGACCCATGTCCGTCACCGGACGACGTCGAAGTCGGCGCCGAGTGCATCGAGCTTGGCGAGGAACTTCTCGTAGCCGCGGCTCAGGATGTCGACGCCCGAGACCTGGGACTCGCCCGACGCCGTGAGCGCCGCGATCACGTGGCTGTATCCGCCCCGGAGGTCGGGCACCACGATGTCTGCACCGTGCAGCGGGGTCGGACCCGTGATCACGGCGGCCTGCTCGAGATCGCGGCGCGGAACACGACGCGGACCCGCCTGCAGACCCCGCGGGTGCACGACGATGTCCGCGCCCATCTTCACGAGCGCCTCGGTGAAGCCCATGCGGTTCTCGTACACGGTCTCGTGCACGACCGACCGGCCCTTCGCCTGTGTGAGGGCCACGACGAGCGGCTGCTGCCAGTCGGTCATGAAACCGGGGTGGACGTCGGTCTCGACGACCACGGGCTTGAGCTCGCCGTCGCGGCGGAAGAGGATCCCGTCCTCCTGGATGTCGAACCAGCCGCCCGCCTTGCGGAACACGTTGAGGAAGGTGAGCATCTCCTGCTGCTTCGCGCCGCCGACGAAGATCTCGCCGTCGGTCGCGAGAGCCGCAGATGCCCACGACGCCGCCTCGTTGCGATCGAAGATCGACCGGTGGTCGTACCCGCGGAGCTTCTCGACGCCTTCGATGAGGATCACCCGGTTGGGCTCGTACGAGATGATGGCGCCCATCTTCTGCAGCACCGCGATCAGGTCCATGATCTCGGGCTCGATCGCGGCGTTGCGCAGCTCGGTCGTGCCCTCGGCCCGCACCGCGGTGAGCAGCACCTGCTCGGTGGCGCCGACGCTGGGGTACGGGAGGTGGATGTTCGCACCGTGCAGGCGCGCACCGCCCGTGGAGAGACGGATGCCGCTCGGGAGCTTCTCGACGATCGCGCCGAACTTGCGGAGCGCGTCGAGGTGGAAGTCGATGGGACGGTCGCCGATGCGGCATCCGCCGAGGTCCGGGATGAACGCCTGACCGAGCCGGTGCAGCAGCGGACCGCAGAACAGGATCGGGATGCGGGAGGCACCCGCGTGCGCGTCGATCTCCTCCATGTGGGCCGACTCGACGCCGCTGGGGTCGAACACCAGCGAGCCGGGCTCGTCGCCCGACGTCACGCGCACGCCGTGCACCTCGAGCAGCGAGCGCACCACGGCGACGTCGCTGAGGTCGGGGACGTCGCGCAGCGTGCTGGCGGTCTCGCCGAGCAGCGTCGCGACCATCGCCTTGGTCGCGAGGTTCTTCGCGCCCTTGACGTCGACACGACCGCGCAGCGGGCGGCCTCCGCGAATCGCGAGGACATCTCCGGTCAACGCTGGGACTCCATCCGCAAGAGCGTCGCGCAGGGGTGTCGTCATTCGGGCCTCACTTCGGTCAACGGTATCGGGACGGGGTCGCCCTCGGCTCCCCCGTCCCGCCGTTCACTGAACGGGGAGGGTCCGGGGCCGCCACGATTCGCGGCGGGCTTCGAACTGCGCGATCTTGTCTTCGTTGCGCAGCGTGAGCCCGATGTCATCGAGCCCTTCGAGGAGCCGCCATCTAGTGTAATCGTCGATGCCGAGGTCGGCCTGGATCTCGCCGATGGTGGCGATGCGGTCCTCGAGGTTCACCGTGATGGAAGCCCCGGGATTCCGGTCGATCTCGGCCCAGATCCGCTCGAGATCCTCTTCGGAGATCGTTGCGGCGAGGAGCCCCTGCTTGCCCGAGTTCCCGCGGAAGATGTCTGCGAAGCGCGGGCTCAGCACGACCGTGAATCCGAAGTCGCGCAGCGCCCAGACGGCGTGCTCGCGGCTGGATCCCGTGCCGAAGTCGGGGCCGGCGACCAGCACGGACGCGCCCTGGAACGCATCCTGGTTGAGCACGAAGTCGGGGTCCTGACGCCAACCGTGGAACAGGGCGTCCTCGAACCCGGTCTTCGTGACCCGCTTGAGGAACACTGCGGGGATGATCTGATCGGTGTCGACGTTCGAGCGCTTGAGCGGCGCGGCGATCCCGGTGTGGGTGGTGAACTTCTCCATCGTCAGACCTCCGCCATCTCGTACAGGTCGCTGGGACTCGACAACGTGCCGCGGATCGCGGTCGCCGCGGCTACGAGCGGCGACACCAGGTGGGTGCGTCCGCCCTTGCCCTGGCGACCTTCGAAGTTGCGGTTCGAGGTCGATGCGCAGCGCTCCCCCGGAGCGAGCTGATCGGGGTTCATGCCCAGGCACATCGAGCAGCCCGCGAAGCGCCACTCCGCACCGAAGTCCGTGATGATCTTGTCGAGTCCCTCGGCCTCGGCTTCGAGCCGCACGCGGGCGGACCCCGGAACGACCATGACGCGCACGCCATCGGCCTTCTTCCGGCCCTCGATGATCGACGCGAACGCGCGCAGATCCTCGATGCGGCTGTTCGTGCACGATCCCATGAACACGGCGTCCACCGGAACCTCCTTCAGAGGCGTCCCGGGCGTCAGGTCCATGTACTCCAGCGCCCGCTCGGCGGCTGCGCGCTCGTTCGGGTCGATGATCGTGGCGGGGTCGGGCACGGATGCCGAGAGCGAGCTGCCCTGGCCGGGGTTCGTGCCCCACGTGACGAACGGCTCGAGCTCGTCGGCGTCGATGAACACCTCGGCGTCGAACGCTGCGCCCTCGTCGGTCGGCAGCGTGCGCCAGTAGGCGACCGCGTCGTCCCAGTCGTCGCCCTTCGGAGCGTGCGGGCGCCCCTCGAGGTAGGCGAACGTCGTCTCGTCGGGGGCGACCATTCCGGCGCGGGCGCCGGCCTCGATCGACATGTTGCAGATCGTCATGCGCCCCTCCATGGAGAGGGCCCGGATCGCGCTGCCGCGGTATTCGAGCACGTAGCCCTGCCCGCCGCCGGTGCCGATCTTCGCGATCACGGCGAGGATGATGTCCTTCGCCGTCACCCCGGGTCGCAGGGTGCCCTCGACGGTGACCGCCATGGTCTTGAACGGCTTGAGCGGGAGCGTCTGCGTCGCCATCACATGCTCGACCTCGCTCGTGCCGATCCCGAACGCCATCGCGCCGAAGGCGCCGTGCGTCGAGGTGTGCGAGTCGCCGCAGACCACGGTGATGCCCGGCATCGTGAGCCCGAGCTGGGGGCCGACCACGTGCACGATGCCCTGCTCAGCGTCGCCCAGCGAGTGCAGACGCACTCCGAACTCCGCGGCGTTGCGGCGCAGCGTCTCGATCTGGGTGCGGCTCGTGAGGTCTGCGATGGGCTTGTCGATCTCCCACGTCGGAGTGTTGTGGTCCTCGGTGGCGATGGTCAGGTCGAGACGCCGGAGCGGACGCCCCTCGGTCCTGAGGCCGTCGAACGCCTGCGGGCTCGTGACCTCGTGCACGAGGTGCAGGTCGATGTAGATGAGATCCGGCTCGCCGTTCTCGCCCTTGACGACGAGGTGGTCGTCCCAGACCTTCTCGGCCAGAGTGCGAGGACGTGCGGACGCAGAGGGTGCTGCGGGGCTGTTCATTGCGATTCTCCTGAAGCTGGCGGTTCGGCCCACAGTGGACTCCGCGACGAGGAGGGGCTCAGAACGAGGTCTCGTCGCGGCCGCTAAGAAGGAGCACGATCCGCATGACGTCAGGTTACCACCGCTTCCGCGGTGTGCGACGCGCCGTGACACAGTACTGAGACCCGCACCATCGAGAGGCACCCGCATGACCGTCGACTCCCCCGGTTTCGCCACCACGGCGGTCCATGCCGCCCGAAACCAGGACGGGGCGTCCTCACGCGCGACCCCGATCTATCTCACGGCGGGATTCGAGTTCGACGACTTCGACCACGCCGCACACCACTTCGGCACCGGTGCAGGCTTCGGGTACACCCGCACGGGCAATCCCACTGTGCGCGCCGTCGAGCGTCAGTTGGCGGCGCTCGAGGCGGGAGCCGACGCGGTGCTGGTGGCCAGCGGTCAGGCTGCGGTCTCGACCGCGCTGCTGACCGTCGCGGGTGCAGGCGACCACATCGTCTCCTCCACGCACATCTACGAGGGCACGCGCGGGCTGCTGCTCGACAACTTCGCCAGGCTCGGCATCGAGACCACGTTCGTCGACGACATCCGCGATCCCGACGCGTGGCGCACGGCGATCCGCCCCAACACACGCGCGCTCTTCGCCGAGTCGCTCGCGAACGCCCGCAACGACGTGCTCGACATCGCCGCCGTGGCGGCGATCGGCGACGAGACGGCGATACCGCTCATCGTCGACAACACCCTCGGCACGCCCTTCCTCGTGCGCCCCCTCGAGCACGGCGCCGCGATCGTCGTGCACTCCGCGTCGAAGTTCCTCGCCGGCCACGGTTCGGTGCTCGGCGGGGTCATCGTCGACGACGGCCGTTTCGATGCGGCGAAGGCCGGTCACAACGCGCCGCACCTCGTGCTCCCCGGTCGCGCCGGACTCCCGAGCATCGCGTCGCGGCACGGCGGCAACGCACGCATCGCCTACGCTCGCGAATCCGTGGCCCCGCGCTTCGGCGCCTCGCCCTCGCCGCTCAACGCGTTCCTGATCGGGCAGGGTGCGGAAACGCTCGGGCTGCGGGTCGAGCGCCAGTCGCGCAACGCGCTCGACGTCGCGCGCTGGCTCACGGCTCAGGACGCCGTCGAGAGCGTCGACTACGTCGGCCTGGAGAGCCACCCCGACCATGCGCTGGCCCTGAAGTACCTCCGAGGAGGCTTCGGTTCGATCTTCACGTTCACGCTCAAGGGCGGCCTCCCGGCGGCCAGGGCCTTCGTCGAGGATGTGCGCGTGTTCACGCATATGACGCACATCGGCGACGTGCGATCGCTCGTGCTCCACCCGGGGACGACGAGTCATGCGTACCGCAGCGACGAGGAGCGCGAGCTGCTGGGTGTGCGTCCGGGGACGCTGCGCCTGTCGATCGGCATCGAGGACGTCGCCGACCTGATCGCCGACCTCACCCGCGTGCTCGAACCCGCCCGCGAGGCCGTCCGATGAGCCGCCTGCAGCACTTCGGCTGGTTCCTCGCGCGCGGGTTCGGCCCGCAGGGATGGGGCTATCCCTCGCTCGACTGGGACTACGACTGGACCAGGCCCGAGATCTACCAGGATGCGGCGCGCACGCTGGAGCAGGCCGGCTTCGACCTCGTGATCATCGAGGATGCCCCGTCGCTCGGCTCGGCCGACACGATCGACCTGCGGGTGCGCCATGCCTTCGGCGGCCCGAAGCACGATCCGCTGCTCCTCGCACCGTATCTGTTCCAGGCGACCAGGCACCTCGGGGTCGTCCCGACCGTGAATCCGGCGGCGTACCTTCCGTACACCGCGGCGCGGCAGTTCTCGACCCTGCAGCATCTGAGCGGTCATCGACTCGGGCTCAACGTCGTCACCGACACGGGCAGCGCCCGACACTTCTCGGCGGCCGCACAGCTCGGCCACGACGAGGCGTACGACCGGGCCGAGGAATGGCTCGACGGCATCCGCTCGCTCTGGCGCAGCTGGGATGACGGCGCCCTCGTGCGCGACCGCGCCACCGACGTCTACGCCGACGGCACGCGCCTGCGGGCCGTAGAGCACCGCGGTACGCACTTCGCGTTCGACGGCCCGCTCAACGCACTCCCCTTCACCGATGGCGAGCCCGCGATCGTGTCGCCCGGCGGCTCCGGTCGTGGACTCGGATTCGCCGGCGCGAACTCCGACGTCCAACTGGCGCTCGCACCCCTGACGGAGTCATCGGTACGTGCGTACCGCGCGAAGATCCACGACGCCGCTCGTGCCGCCGGCCGCACACCCGAAGACATCAGGATCCTCTTCGCGATCCAGCCCGTGATCACCTCGTCTGCGGAGGAGGCCGACCGCATCGTCGCCGCCTCGGCCCACCCCGACGACGCCGCGCTCGTGCAGATCGCACGCAAGCAGTCGAGCGACCTCGAGACCGACCTCACCGGCCTCGACCTCGATCGTCCCCTCGACCTGTCGATCTTCGGCCCGCACGTCTCCCGCGGCAGCATCCAGCGCCTTGTCGGCGATCGCGACGAGTCGGCGCCGCTCCGCGCGCATCTCGCCGCCCTCGCGCGGAGCGGACGGATCAGCGACCGCAGTGGGTTCGTCGGCACCGCCGAGGAGTTCGCCGACCTGATCGAGGAGCTCGGGGACTGGGGCAACGACGGTGTGCTGCTGTGGGGCGACTTCCATCCGGTGACGCTGCACCGCACGCTGGACGAGCTCGTGCCGGTGCTGCGACGCCGCGGCATCCTCCGTCGCGAGTTCGTCGACGGCGGCCTGCAGGCGAACCTGCGCGCGTTCTGAGCCGAGGTCGGCCTACCAGCCCATCGACCCGGGGACGCCCTTGAAGGGCCCGACGAGGTTCGCCGTGACCCACCCTCCGTAGAAGCCGCCCGGTTGCGGGGTCACGACTTCGCCGTCGACCGTGCACTCGTCCATGGGTCCGGCGTACACCGCCACCCGATCGGCGAGGACCTCGAATCCCGGAGAGGGATCCGGATAGTTCCATGCCGCGCGTTCCGCCACTTCTCCCCCGCCGCGGACGTCGAAGTAGCGGGCCGCGCCCTTGAACTCGCAGAACGAGGATCCCGCGGCATCCGCCAGCGCTCCGGCCGAGAAATCGGCGAGCGGTACGTAGTACACGGGCGGATGGCTGGTCTCGAGCACTCGCACCGCGTCCGTCGTATCGGCGATCAGCTCACCGCCGAGCCGGATCGTCACGCGACCCCGCACGGGCTCGACGCGCGGTGGCCGCGGATAATCCCAGACCGACTCCTGACCGGACGCGGGGATGACGGGCTGAGGTCTGCGCATCTGTTCACTGTACGTCGGGCGGTGTTGACTGGGGCCATGACCGCGATACCGATGTTCCCGCTCGAATCGGTGCTGTTCCCGTCGACTCCGCTGCCGCTCCGCGTGTTCGAGCCGCGGTACCTCACCATGATCGGACGGCTGCTCGACGAGGAGGACCCGCAGTTCGGGGTCGTGCTCATCGAGCGCGGGCACGAGGTCGGCGGAGGCGATCAACGCAGCACGATCGGCACCATGGCGCGGCTCGTGAGCGTGTCGGCCGATGCGGACGTGCTGCACATCGTCGCGGTCGGCACCCGGCGGTTCACGGTCGAGCGCTGGGCGGACGACGAGCCGCATCCCATGGCCGAGACCGCGCCCGTACCCGCCCTCGTCTGGAACGACGCCCTGACGCCGCTGCGCACGGAGGCCGAGGCGATCGTGCGGCGAGTGCTCGCTCGCGCGGACGGCCCCTGGGCGCCCGACACGGAACTCGCGGACGAACCGATCGCCGCGGCCTGGCAACTCGCCGCGATCGCTCCGCTCGGCGAGTACGACCGCTACCGACTTCTCCAGTCGACCACGACGGGCGCCCTGCTCGGTCAGGTGATCGACATGACCCTCGAGGCCGAATCGCTCTGGTCGAACGGCTGAGAGCCCGATCTCTCGGCCGAGGACTCAGTCGACGGGCGTCGAGAGGCGTGCTGCGCGCTTCTCGCGCGACGACGCCACCAGGCTCGCGACGGTCGCGACCGTCATCGACACCAGGATGACCCCGAGCGACACGAGGTTGTCGATGTCGGGGACCCACTCGACGTGCTCCCCGCCGTTGATGAACGGCAGCTCGTTCACGTGCAGCGCATGCAGGATGAGCTTGATGCCGATGAACCCGAGGATCACGGCGATGCCGTAGTGCAGGTAGCGCAGGCGGTCGAGCAGGTCGCCGAGCAGGAAATAGAGCTGGCGCAGACCCATGAGCGCGAAGATGTTCGCCGCGAACACCAGGAATCCGTTCGTCGTGATCTCGAAGATCGCGGGGATCGAGTCGATCGCGAAGATGAGGTCGGTGACGCCGATCGTGATGAACACGATGATCATCGGCGTCCACATCCGCTTGCCGTCGACGGTCGTGCGGATCTTCGAGCCGTCGTAGGTCTCGCTGATGTCGATGCGTCGACGAAGCAGCCTCACGATGAAGTTCTCGCGCTTGACGTCGTCGTCGTGATCCCCCTCGGGCATCGCCTGCTTGATCGCGGTGTAGATCAGGAAGGCTCCGAAGACGTAGAAGATCGGCGAGAAGTTCTCGATGATCGTGACGCCCACGAGGATGAACGCACCGCGCAGCACGAGCGCGATGATGATGCCGACCATGAGCACCTGCTGCTGGAGACGCCGCGGCACCGCGAACTGCGCCATGATCAGCACGAAGACGAAGAGGTTGTCGACCGAGAGGCTGTATTCGAGCGCCCAGCCTGTGATGAAGTCTCCGGCGTTGCGCCAGCCCGCCACGTTGCCGAGGATCAGGGCGAAGAGGAGAGCGAGTCCGACGTAGAAGACGACCCAGAGCGTCGACTCCTTCGTGGAGGGGATGTGCGGGCGCAGGCGGATGAGCAGCAGATCGCCGATCAGCACGAGGCTGAGAACGACCATCGAGGTGATCTCGAACCAGACGGGGATGTCCACAGGCGTGACGGACCTTTCGGGGAGGGTACGGAGAAGACCGAAAGTCTCTCCCCCGCACATGGTGCGTCGCGCGCCCGGAGCAGCTTCGATGATGCTCGTGATGACGTTACGCGCGGATCCGGGATACTCCCTCTCGCAGAAGACCATGCTAGACCCTGCGATGTCGCGATCAGGAGAATCGCGCACACCGATCTGAGACGATGGGGCATCCGGCGACACTTCCCTGGTGAGAGACACCGAACGGAATCAAGGATGCCCGTGCAGACGAGTGATCAGAGATGGGTGGCGCAGGCCGCGGCCGGCGACGAAAGCGCCTTCCGCGAGCTGTACCGCCTGTACGTCCGGCCGGTCTATTGGATCGCCCACGGCATCATCGGCTCCGCAGCCGACGCCGAGGATGTGACGCAGGAGACCTTCGTGACCGCGTGGCGCAAGCTGCCCGGGCTCGAGCTGCAGGGCGAGTCCGTGCTGCCGTGGCTGGCGACGATCTGCCGCTTCCAGGCAGCGAACCGGATGCGGCAGCGGCGGCGTGATCAGGCCCACACAGCGGATGCCCCCGACGAGAACCTGCCCGCGACGATCAGCGTCGAGGACCAGGTCATCACGACGGACCTCGCGGAGCGGATCGCCACCGAGATCGGCACGCTGAGCGAGCTCGACCGCGAGATCTTCCGTCTCTGCGCCGCAGAGGGCTACGCCTATCAGGCGGCCGCGGAGGAGCTCGGCATCAGTCACGCCGTGGTCAGGAATCGTCTCTCGCGAGTGCGCACCCGCCTGCGCGGTGCCGTGAAGGAAGCGAGCGAGGCATGAACGACAAGACGAACGACGGGCTCCCGAATCTCTCCGACGCCACCGTCGACCGCATCGAGGAGGCGGTGTTCGCGGAGATCGCCGCAGAGCGCCCGCGCCCGTCGGCGGCCACCGTGCCGGACCGTGCTCGTGTGCGCCGCCGACGGTGGGCGACCGGCGCGGGGATCGCGGCCGCATTCGTGATCGGAGTGCTCGTCACGCCGCCGATCCTGAGCGCCGTCGGGGGCAGCGCCATGAGCACCGCGGACGGCGGATCGGGCGTGATCGGCTGGAGCTCCGAGGAATCGAGCTCCGGTACGGCCGACCGCAGCGCACCGACGGGCGTCTCGGACGCCGCGCCGGAGTCCTCCGCCGTGAACCCCGAGCTGCAGGCGGCCCAGGGCGACGTCGATGCCACCGGCCGCGACATCATCGCGACCGGGAACGTCACGCTGCAGGTGAACGACATCGCGGCGGCGGCGGATGCGATCACCACGATCGCGGAAGAGCACGAGGGGTACGTCGAGAGCACCGAGGTCGGCAAGAGCCTCGCCGTCGACGGGACGACGGTTCCTGCGCCCGCCGATGACGGCTACGGCTGGATCAGCATCCGGGTGCCCTCGGCCGACCTGACCGCCGTGATCGACGAACTGCGCGACGCGGGCGAGGTGCTCTCGACCTCGATCTCGAAGCAGGACGTCACCTCGACCACGATCGACCTGCAGGCGCGCGTCGATGCGACGACCGCCTCCGTGCAGCGCCTCACCGAGCTGATGGCGCAGTCCGGCAGTGTGTCGGAGCTGATCGAAGCCGAGGTCGCCCTGACCGACCGCCAGGCGCAGCTCGAGTCGTACCAGCAGCAGCTGACCGCGCTGCAGGATCAGGTCGCGATGTCGAGTCTGCAGGTGCAGCTCACGGAGGCGACCGCTCCGACGACGGCGGATCCCGCCGGGTTCGGCGACGGGCTGCTCGCCGGATGGAACGGTCTGGTGGTGTCGCTCAACGCGCTCGTCGTGGCGGTCGGCTTCATCCTCCCCTGGTTGGCGATCGCCGCACTCGTGGTGTTGCTGATCTGGGGCATCCGCCGTGCGCGTCGCACCCGTCGCGAGCGTACGGCCGAGAGCGCGGCCGACTGACGCGGAGTCGGGGCCATCACGACACCCCGCGGTGGCCCCGATTCCCTGCCTTTCCGGGGTATACAAGAAGTCTTGTCGTCTTGCCGCGTCGGCCGTACGGTGGCGTGCATGGAAGACATCTCCGTCATCACCGCCGTGCACCACCCGCTGCGGCGACGCATGTACGACTACCTGCTCCTCTACGGCGCCTCGCAGGTCACGACCCTCGCGCGGGAGTTGCAGAGCCAGGTCGGCAGCATCAGCCATCACCTCCGGATGCTGGAGCGCGCCGGCCTCGTGGAGCGGGTCGAGGACCCGCAGGGCGACCGGCGCACCAGCTGGTGGCGACTCGCGCGCCGCGGACTCACCTGGTCGGCAGGGGACTTCGCCGACTCGCCCGCCGACGCCCTGCTCGCCCGAGAGGCGCAGCGCCAGAGCATCCGGATGCAGATCGAACGCCTGCAGCGCTGGCAGCGCCGCCACGAGGATCCGGCGTTCGCCGCCTACGACGCGTCGAACACGGAGACGACCGCCTGGGCCTCCCCCGACGAGCTGCGTGACCTCACCGCCCGTCTGCTCACGACGCTGAACGAGTGGCAGGCGTCGGTCGATCTCGACGACGGACAGGAGCGCACCCCGATCTTCTTCTTCGCCCACGCGTTCCCGACGGTGCCGTGATGTCGACCGTCGCTCCGGAACAGCTCACGGTTCCCCCTCCGTTCCGTCGGGACCGCCGTGTGCACGCCTGGATCCTCGTCAAGGCGCTCTCCGACGCCGGAGACGCGGTGTGGACGATCGCGCTCGCCTGGACGGCCGTGCAGAACACCTCTCCCGCCGTCGCCGGGCTCATCGTCGCAGCAGGCACGGTGCCGCGCGCGGTGATCCTGCTGTTCGGCGGTGTACTCGCGGATCGCGCGGATGCCCGTCGGGTCATGATGCTCTTCAACGCGATCCGCGTCGTGGTGCTCGTGAGCGTCGCGCTCTGGGTTCTGGCCGAGCCGCCGAGCGTCGCCCTGCTGCTGACCGCCGCGATCGCGTTCGGTGTGTGCGACGCGTTCTACGAGCCCTCCGCGGGCACGATCGCCCGTCAGCTCGTGCGTCCGGAGGACCTCCCGTCCTACAGCGCCATGTCGCAGACCGCGACG
Organism: Microbacterium sp. NPDC089695; assembly: GCF_044749085.1. Taxonomy (NCBI): domain Bacteria; kingdom Bacillati; phylum Actinomycetota; class Actinomycetes; order Micrococcales; family Microbacteriaceae; genus Microbacterium; species Microbacterium sp. NPDC089695. The sequence goes on along the minus strand of NZ_JBIVHG010000001.1, from coordinate 2,462,382 downwards.
AGACTCGGCACCATCGCCGGCGCGGCGGTCGGCGGCGTCCTCGTCGCGTGGTCGGGCCTCGCCGGGAGCGCGAGCGTCAACGCACTGACCTTCGCTCTCGTCGTCGCTTTCATCGCGGCCTGGCTGCGCCCTCGCTTCCGACTGGCCCGCGCCGATCGCGAACCGTCTCTGCGCGCGATCGCTCGCGGGTTCGGCCACCTGCGCGTGCACCCGACCACCCGCACTCTCGTGATCGCCCTCTCGGGCCTGAACCTCGCCGTGGGGCCTGCGATCGGGATAGGCCTGGCGCTGCGCGCCCACGACCAGGGGTGGGGCGCACCGGCGGTCGGGCTGTTCGAGGCGCTGCTGGGGCTCGGCGCGGCCGCCGGCGCCGCGAGCGTGCTGCGCTGGCGCCCGCGACGAGAGGCGTACGCCGGGTTCTGGGCGCTCGTCGTGCAGGGAGCGGCGATCATCGCGCTCGGCTTCGGCTCGGTCTGGGGCGTCGGCGCGGCGGCGTTCGTCATCGGCGTCACGGCCGGGTACGCCTCCGTGCTGCTCAGCGCGACGTTCGCCGCGACGGTGGACACCGCGTATCTCGGACGCATGAGCGCACTCACCCGCCTCGGCGACGACTGTCTGATGCCCCTCGCGATGGCTGCGTTCGGAGCTCTCGCCTCCGCGACCGCGGTGGGCATCCCGTTCGCGGTGTTCGGCGGAGCGATGATGGCGATCATGGTGCTGCCGCTGAGCAGCCCGACGTTCCGGCGCATGACGCTCCGTGAGGCGTCATCCTCAGCCTGACGCGATGTCGTCCGGAGACGACGAAAGCCCTCGGAGAACCGAGGGCTTTCGTGTGTTGTGTGACCCCAGCGGGATTCGAACCCGCGTTACCGCCGTGAGAGGGCGGCGTACTAGGCCGCTATACGATGGGGCCAGTCTTGCGGAGCGTTTCCGTCCCGCGACAACTGTTCAAGTATGCCATGACGATTCTCATGCCGCCAAATCGAGGCGGGAGCACCCCGGATCCCGGGCGTGGCGCGCCGTTCGACCGTTTGCCAGCGGCCGTCGAGAGGAGTTGACTCTTCTCATGCGCGTCACCAAATTCGAACATGCCGCTCTCCGCATCGACAAGGGAGATGAGGTGCTCGTCATCGATCCGGGGTCGTTCACGTCGCCGATCGATGACCTTCGCGGGCTCGTGGCCCTCGTCATCACGCACGAGCATCCCGACCATTGGACGCCCGAGCACCTTGATCGGATCCTCCGCGCGGTGCCCGGAACGCCGATCTTCGCCCCGGCCGGGGTCGCGCGCGCAGCGGAGGGGTACGAGATCACCACCGTCGCACCGGGAGACACGGTCACCGCAGGGAGCTTCACCCTGCGGTTCTTCGGCGGCACGCACGAAGTCATCCACTCGTCCCTCCCGGTCGTCGACAACGTCGGCGTGCTCGTGGACGACGAGTTCTATTACCCGGGAGACTCCTATGCCGTGCCGGACGGCGTCGACGTGCAGACGCTCGCCGCTCCCCTGGGCGCGCCGTGGCTCAAGATCGGCGAGGCGATGGACTACGTACTGGCCGTGAAGCCGCGGCGCTCGTTCGGCACGCACGACATGACGCTGTCGGTCGCGGGCAAGACCATGCACCGCCAGCGCCTGCAGTGGGCGACCGAGCAGGACGGCGGGGAGTTCTTCGTGCTCGAGCCCGGCGAGTCGCTCGACCTCTGACGCCTGACCGCGTCGACGCTCACCGAGCGGTGAGCGCCTCCTGAGCGGCCCGCACGCGGAGGTCGCGCGCCAGGTGGTCGCGCTGCTCCGACACGATCCGGCGCAGCGCGGCCGGCGCCGTGCCGTGCGCGACGAGCCACGCATCGACCAGGTCGAGGATCGACGTCGCCGGGAATAGTCCCACGACGAGACGCTGGGCCAGTTCGATGCTGCGGGTGCTCCAGGCGTCCGCGATCCGCGAGAAGTACTCGTCGTCGAATGACTCGACGAGATCGCGCCGACCACCGGCCCGGAACCCGGCGATCTCCGCATCGAGGTGGTCGTTGCTGAGCGTGTCGTCGTTCCAGGCGGCATCCCAGGCCGCCGCGCGCACAGACGCATCCGGCCGTGAGGCGCGCGCGCGTCGAGCGGCCGTGCGCCCGGTCCCGGTGTCGTCGCGCACGCTCTCCGCCTCGATCTCCGCGACCCCCGCATGAGCGGTCGCCACGAGAGCGGTCAGCAGCTGCCAACGCAGGTCGGGGTCGACCGTCAAGCCGTCGGGTGCGTGCCCGTCGAGGAGGGTCTGCACCTCCTCGTGGTGCACGTCGTCGAACGCGGATGCCGCGGCGAGCGACCGCGCCCACGAGAGCTGCGCGTCGCTCCCCGCCTCGGCGCCCTGCAACGCCTCCCAGGAGGTCTCGGCCCAGAGCCGCTGCTCCTCAGACCGCCTCGCTTCGGCCACGTAATGATGGATCGCGAACGCCGCGTTGGCGATCACGCCCGCGAGCAGCCCGATGTTCGACTCGCGGGGAGCATGGCGCCGGGCGATCGCGGTGTAGCGGCTCGCAGCGAGCTCACCGTCTCGCGTGGCGTTCCACAGCGATGACCAGACGAGCGCCCTCGCGAGCGGATCCTCGATCGACGAGAGGGAGTCCTCGACGGTCACAAGTGAACGCTCGTCGAGACGTGCCTTGGCATACGTCAGGTCATCGTCGTTCAGCAGCACGAGGTCGGCGTCGGGAAGGTCCAGTGCGGTGCGCTCGTCCGCGATGTCGAGGGCGACCTGGTCACGGCGCACGATGCGCCCGTCGACCAGGTCGTAGAGTCCGATGCGCAGTCGATGCGGACGAGGGTCGTGCTGCACGAGCACGGCAGCCCGATCGGCATCCCTCTCGAGCTCGAGAGTCGACAGGCCGGAGGTCTGCAGCCAGGCGCGCGACCACTCCGTCATGTCGCGCCCCGAGACCGCGCTCAACTGCACCAGGAAGTCGTCGAGCGTCGTGTTGCCGAAAGCGTTGGCGGCGAAGTACCGGCGCGCTCCCTCGAAGAAGGCCTCGTCGCCGACGAACGCCACGAGCTGCTTGAGCACCGATGCGCCCTTGGCGTAGGTGATCCCGTCGAAGTTCAGCTTGGCGGCTTCGAGATCGGTGATGTCGGCGACGATCGGATGCGTGGTGGGCAGCTGATCCTGCTGGTACGCCCAGGCCTTGCGGCGCGCAGCGAAGGTGACCCAGGCGTCGTGGAAGCGCGTCGCGGCGGCAGAGGCGTGCGCACCCATGTAGTCGGCGAACGACTCCTTGAGCCACAGGTCGTCCCACCACTTCATCGTGACGAGATCGCCGAACCACATGTGGGCCATCTCGTGCAGGACCGTGTTCGCTCGAGCGGCACGCTGCGCATCGGTCGCTGCACCCCGTGACAGGTACGCCTCGGTGAAGGTGACGAGACCGGGGTTCTCCATCGCACCCAGGTTGTACTCGGGCACGAAGATCTGGTCGTACTTGCCCCACGGATACGGGTAGGCGAAGGCGTCCGTGAAGAAATCGAAACCCTGCCGGGTGACCTCGAGGATCTCGTCGGCCTCGAGATGCTGCGCGAGGGAGCGCCGCGCGAGAACGCCGAGCGCGATGCGCTGATCGTCGCGGGACCACTCGCCCTCGACGCGTGCATACGGCCCGGCCGCGACCGCGGTGATGTAGCTGGAGATCGGCAGAGTCGGGGCGAACTCCACGCGCTGCACGCCCAGCCCTTCGTCGATCGACGCGGACGCCTGATTCGACAGCACCTCCCAGCCGGCCGGAGCGTCGACCACGAAGACGTACTCTGCCTTCATGTCGGGCTGCTCGAAGCACGCCATCACCCTGCGGGAGTCGGCCGGCTCGTACTGCGTGTACAGGTAGGTGAGGTCGTCGGCGGGGTCGTGGAAGCGGTGCATGCCCTCGCCCGACCGGCTGTATGCGCCCACGGCCTCGATGCGCACCGTGTTCTCGGACGAGAGGCCACGCAGCCTGATCCGCGCGCCGTCCCAGTCGATCGCCTGCTCCGCGCCGTTGAGGACCACCGCGTCGACGGAGAGGCCGATGAAGTCGATCCACGTCTCGTCGGTCGTCGCGGCGAAGTCGAGAGTGGTGACCGTGGAGAACCCCGGCCGCGCCCGTTCGGGGGCTCCGGTCAGATCGAGCTCGACGCGGGCACGGTGCACGGTGACGGATGCGGATCGCGCGGCCGTCTCCTCACGGGAGAGATTGGCTGTGTCCATGCGTCCATCCTGTCATCCGTGCTGCCGACGTCAGCGCGCATCAGCGTCCGAGCAGCCTCCGGATCGCCGACTCCGGCGATACCGTGAGGTCGAGGGTGCGCCCGCGCGCGTACTGTCGGAAGACGCGCGGATCGATGTACCTCCCCCGCGCCACCGCGATCGTGTTGCCGAGCGCCGACGCGGTGGCCTGCACGGCGAGGCGCTCCGCCTTCTTGCGCTCCGATCGGCTTTCCAGGGTTCCGATGCGGGCGAGAGCATCGGCCGCGAGGATCGTGCCGTGCAGGGTGCGGAAGTCCTTCGCCGTGAACTTCCCTCCCGCGACCTCGCGCAGATAGTCGTTGATCTCCGCCGACGAGAGTCGCACACGCCGTCGGCCCTTGCGGTACGCGAGCAGCGTCGCGCGCGGCGAGCCGACGGAGAACTCGGTGAGCGCCTCCGCCAGCGCGTCGTCGGTGATCTCGATCGACGCGAGCTGCTTGCTCTTGGCGGGGAAGTTCAAGTGCACGGTGCTGCCGTCGATCCGCACATCCCGACGCCGCAAAGTGCTGAGCCCACGACTGCCGTGCTTGACGAGATACCGTTCGGAACCGATGCGCAGCGCCCCGTCGTCGAGCAGCCGGAAGGCGACGGCGAGGGCGCGGTCGCGGGAGAGCCCAGGCTCCCCGATCGCCGTGGTCACCCGCCGGCGCGCAGACGGGAGGGCGGCGGCGAGGCGCAGGGCCCTGGCGAACTTGCGCTGATCCCGGCCCGTCCGCCACAGCGGGTGGTACAGATACTGGCGGCGTCCGGCGTCGTCGGTACCGACCGCCTGGATGTGCGCGAGCGGATCCGCCGCGATCCAGACGTCGGTCCACCGCGGCGGGATCACGAGATCGGCGATGCGTTCGCGATCGGCCTCCGACACCCGCTCGCCGGCCGCGTCGAGATACCGGAACCCCGACCCGGAGCGTCGCCGCCGGATGCCCGGCTCCTCCCCCGGGACCACTCGTCTCAGTGCCATGCGCGCCACATCTCACCCTCGTTCACCACACCACGAGGATGCCGTCGGGGCCGCGTCCGGGTGAAGGGCATGGCGTCGCCACGATGTCGTCTGCTAGGAGCGCTCTCCGTTCGTCACCAGCCGGATTGTCCGTGTACACCGGGGTCTGCCATCCTCATGTGTATGACGATGTCGCTCGAGCAGTTCCAGTCGGCCCTCGCGAGACCGGATCTGCGCGCGGGTCTGTCGCTGCCTCTCAGCGACATCGAGGCCGAGCAGGTCGCCGCCGACCCGGCATCCACGAGGAGCTGGTACGACTACTGGCTCTCGCTGCAGCCGGCGACGCCCCCGGTCGCACCGCCATTCGATGCGGAACCGCCGACGGGACCAGCGGGCTTCTCCGCCGCGCCGCCTCCGCAGTACACCGCACCGCACCCGTCGCCGTCACCGCAGACCGCTCCGGTCCCGGCCGACGCGCAGGCGACGCTTCCCTACGCCGGCACCGGATACAACGACCCCGCGTACGCCGCGACGGCCGCGTACCCCGATGCCGGGCACGCCGGATTCGGCTACCCGGGTGCCGCGCAGATCGCAGGCGCGCCCGGCCTCGCGGCACCGCCGCGGAGGAACGTCGGCCTCTGGGTGACGCTGTCGATCCTCGGAGCGCTCCTCTTGATCGTCGCGATCGTGGTCGTGACCACGTTCGCGACCGCACGCACCTGGACCAAGGTCGACGTGCCCGAGCAGCCCGAGACGTTCCACAGCGAGACCTACGAGACAGGGCGCTTCGACGTCACGATGGATGCCGTGAATCCGTGCTTCGTCGATCAGGATTGGACGGACTGCACCAACCTGCTGGTCGCGAACTACAACGCGGCGTGCGTCGGCGTCGAGCTCACCGAGAACGCCACGATCCTCTGCGACGACTACAACGGAGCGATCCTCGAGATGCAGGCGCAGGACACCCCCGGCTCGTACGTCGCCACGCTCGGTACCTACGGCAACCTCACGCGCACCCCGGAGACCGACGTGCGGCAGGTGTCGAACGACGACTACCGGCCCGCCGAGACGCACGAGGCGACCTGCTATCTCGGGTTCATCGGAGAGTGCGAGTAGCCACCCGCCCGGAAACGACGAAACCCCCGCCTGAGCGGGGGTTTTCATCGAGCTGGGGTACCTGGACTCGAACCAAGAACAACTGAACCAGAATCAGCCGTGTTGCCAATTACACCATACCCCAAGGGCGAAACCTGGGCCTCGCACCGAGAGTCAAGCCTACCCGAGCGGCGACCGGAATACCAAAACGTCCGGCCGCGGGTCGCCGCCCGGGCGCGCCATCACTGCGCGAGGAACGACGACAGACCGCGCAGCCGACGCAGCGACTCGTCTTTGCCGATCAGCTCCATCGACTCGAACAGCGGCGGCGAGACACGACGTCCGGTGATCGCCACGCGGGGCGGGCCGTAGGCGACGCGCGGCTTGAGTTCGAGGTTCTCCACGAGCGCGGTCGCGAGAGCATCCTGGATCTTCTCCGGCGTGAACTCCTCGATCGGCTCGATCGCGGCGACGCACGCGTCGAGCACCTCTGCCGCGTTCGCGGGCAGCCCCTTGAGCGCGTCGGCGTCGTACGAGACCTCGTCGACGAAGAGGAAGCCCAGCATGCCGGGGACGTCGCCGAGCAGCTGCACGCGCTCCTGCACGAGAGGCGCGGCACGGAAGGCCAGCACGAGCTGCTCGTGCGTGGGCTCGTCGAACAGGCCCGCAGCGGCGAGGTACGGGATCGTCCGCTCGGCGAAGTCCTTCTCCCCCAGCATCCTGATGTGGTCGCCGTTGATCGACTCGGCCTTCTTCTGATCGAAGCGCGCCGGGTTCGGGTTGACGTTCGTGATGTCGAACGCCGCGATGAACTCCTCGAGCGAGAACACGTCGCGGTCGGGGCCGATCGACCAGCCCAGCAGCGCCAGGTAGTTCAGGAGGCCCTCGTGGATGAACCCGCGCTCGCGGTGCAGGAAGAGATCGGCCTGCGGGTCGCGCTTGGAGAGCTTCTTGGTGCCGGTCTCACCCAGCACGAGCGGCATGTGCGCGAAGCGCGGCACGAACGTCGTGACGCCCGCGTCGATCAGGGCCGCGTACAGCGCCAGCTGACGGGCGGTCGAGGGCATGAGGTCTTCGCCGCGCAGCACGTGCGTGATGCCCATGAGCGCGTCGTCCACAGGGTTCACGAACGTGTACAGCGGGATGCCGTTTGGGCGGACGACCACGAAGTCGGGGAACGAGCCGGCCGGGAACGTGACCTCGCCGCGGATGAGGTCGACGTAGGTGACGTCCTCATCCGGCACGCGCAGACGCAGCGCGGGCTGACGGCCCTCGGCACGGAAGGTGGCCTTCTGCTCGTCGGTGAGGTCACGGTCGAAGTTGTCGTAGCCGAGCTGCTTCGCGCGCCCTGCAGCCTCGTTGCGCGCGTCGATCTCCTCGGCGGTCGAGTAGCTCTCGTACAGAGCGCCCGTGGTGAGGAGCTTGTCGATCACGCCGCGGTAGATGTCGTGGCGCTCCGACTGACGGTACGGCGCGTGCGGACCGCCGACCTCGACGCCCTCGTCCCAGTCGATCTTGAGCCAGGTCAGCGCGTCGACGAGCTGGCGGAAGCTCTCCTCGCTGTCACGGGCGGCATCGGTGTCCTCGATGCGGAACACCATCTTCCCGCCGTTGTGGCGAGCGTAGGCCCAGTTGAACAGTGCGGTGCGGACCATGCCGACGTGCGGCAGGCCGGTCGGCGAAGGGCAGAAGCGGACGCGGACGTCGGCGCCGGCAGCGGTCGTGGTGAGGGGATGCGGAGTAGCCATAGCCCTACGATTCTACGGCTCAGCGCGGAGCGCCCACCGCGATCGCCGCCGTGTGCTCGAGCGCCAGCGCGCCGTCGACGACGCGCTCCCCGCACACGGCCTCGAACCTCCCGACGGAAGGCCGCCCTCCCGGCCTCGTCGAGTCCCCGGTGGAACAGACCGGCACTCGCCACGCCACCCTCGGCAGACGCCCAGAGCGCAGCGGGATCCGGGCGCCAGATCCAGGTCTGCTCGCGCACCTCGACGTCGTGCCAGCCCGCATCACTCAGCATCGCCGAGAATCCTGCGGCGGTGCGGTCGAAGTCGCGCTCGGACGGCAGCCGCTCCCCCTCGACAGGGGTGAGCCCCGCGCGGTCGCAGACGTCGCGCCAGAACCAGGACGGCGACTGCACCCAGATCGTGGCGGCCACCCGCGTGCGGGCAACCCGCGCGAGCTCGCGCGCCGACGCCCTCGGATCCGTGACGTGGTTCAGCACGAAGTTCGCCGTCACCGCATCGAACGATGCCCGCGCGAACGGCAGGTCGGGAAGGGCCCCGTCGATGCACACGATATCCGGATGCGCGCGCACCGCGACCGCGCGCATGGAGCTCTCCGGTTCGCAGCCCGTGACCGCCCAGCCCGCCGTCTCGAACTCGGCGAGCAGATCGGCCGTCCCCGATCCGACGTCGAGGACGCTCCGCCCGGCGCCCGGCCCGATCCCGAAGAGCAGGGCCGACGCCGTGCCGAGACAGAGGGACGCGTACGACACTGCGTACGCGTCTCCGGTGTCGGTCCAGGACTTCATGCCGTCACGGGTTCGCGACCTCACCTGGCGCGCGATGCACCGCCAGAGGCGACAGCACCACGATGACCAGCACGATGACCGAGGCCGCGATGCCGAGCCCCGCGTACTGGAAGTTGGCCAGAACGACGCCGGCGAGCACGGCGCCCGCCGCGGCGGAGAGACTCATCAGGGAGTCGCTGCGCCCCTGGCGACGGGTGCGCAGCTCGGGAGCGCTCGACTCGGTCAGCAGCGCGGCGCCCGCGACCGTCGCCGCGCTCCAGCCGAGACCGAGCAGGATCAGCGCGACCATGACGCCCCACTCGCGATCGTTCGCGAACACCGCGAAGGCCAGCGCGCCGCCGAGGAGCACCTGTCCCAGGAGCACGACCCTCAGGCGTCCCCAGCGGTCGGCCAGGATGCCGAACACTGGCGAGAGCGCGTACATGCCGCCGACATGCAGCGCGATCGTGATGCCGACGAGCGCCGAGACGTCGGCCGGCGTCGGCGCCATGCCGTGCGCGCCGTGCGCCATGTGCGACAGATGCACCGGGGTCATGGCCATGACCGAGGCCATCACGACGTGGGATCCCGCGATCGCGAAGATCGCGTACCGCGCGACGCGCGGACGATCGGCGAATACGGCACCGGTCGCCGCCTCGGTCGCCGTCGCCAGGCGCTGGGCCGTGAGCAGCGGGTCAGGGCGCAGCGCGACCAGGTACAGGACGAGCGCGGCGCACTGCGCGACGAACGAGAACGCGTACGAACCGGTCTGCGGCGGCATCCCGATCATCTCGCCGACGACCTCGCCGGGCCCGAGCAGCAGCGGGCCCGCGACGCCGCCGATCGTGGTCGCCCACACGACGATCGAGAGATCCCGGCCGCGGTGCGCCGGCGCTGCGAGATCCGTCGCGGCGAACCGCGACTGCAGGTTGCCGGCGTTGCCCGCGCCGATCATGAGGATGCCGACGAGCAGCAGCGGGAACACCCGCAGCGAGGCCGCGAGGATCACGACCGCGATGCCCACGAGCGCGAACAGGTTGCCGAGCGTCAGGGCGCGCCGTCGACCGAGGCGCGCGGCGAGACGCGCGAGCGGGATCGCGCAGAGAGCGGCGCCGAGCGTCACGGAGGCCGTGGCGAGTCCCGACAGCGCGTCGTTGCCCGAGATGTCCGCCGCGAGGAGCGCGCCGAGAGAGACGGTCGCGCCGAACGCGATGCCGCCCAACACCTGTCCGAGCGACAGCGTCAGCACCGTCCGGCGCTGCACCCTCGAGAGCTGCTCCGCCGACAGGGCGACGACGCTCATGGCGCGCGCGGCGCGTCGCGCACACTGTTGCGCAGGATGCCGAGACCGGTGATCTCGACCTCGACGGTGTCGCCCGCCGAGAAGGCGCCGACTCCGGCGGGCGTCCCGGTGAGGATCACATCGCCGGGCAGCAGCGTGAACACGGCAGAGGCGTGCTCGATGATCGCGGCGACCGAGTGGATCATGTCCGTGAGCGGTGCGCTCTGACGGACCTCGCCGTTCACACGCGTCTCGATGGTCGCCGTGGCGGGGTCGAAATCGGTGTTGATCGTCGGACCGAGCGGGCAGAAGGTGTCGAAGCCCTTCGCGCGGGTCCACTGCCCGTCCTTGCGCTGCAGATCGCGGGCCGTGACATCGTTGGCGATCGTGTAGCCGAGAACGTGATCGAGCGCGTCCGCGGCAGCGACGTTCTTCGCGACACGGCCGATCACGACCGCGAGTTCTCCCTCGTACTCGGTCTGCTCGGAGATCGCGGGGCGGATGATCGCATCGCCGGGGCCGATCACCGAGGTGTTCGGCTTGAGGAACAGCAGGGGCTCCTCAGGAGCCTCGCCACCCATCTCGACAGCATGGTCGTGGTAGTTCTTGCCGACGCACACGATCTTCGACCGCGGGATCACCGGCGCGAGGATCACGGCATCCGCGATCGGCACACGCGCGCCCGTCGTCTCGTACCCCGCGAACAGCGGGTCGCCCTCGAGGACGACGAGGTCTTTGTCGTCGACGATCCCGAAGAGGATGGCGTCGTCATGGCTGAACCGGGCGATCTTCATGCGTCCAGCCTAGCCAGCGGCCCCGACGACGAGACCCCGCTTTGCGAATGTCGCAAAGCGGGGTCAGGGCGTCTGTCGAGTCCTCAGGCGTCGAGGCGCAGGAGCCAGCCGTGCCGGTCCTCACGGCGCCCGTATTGGATGTCCGTGAGCTCCTCGCGCAGCGACAGTGCGAGCTCGCCGAGCGGCTGCGCCTCGTCGAATCCTTCGCCGACGAGAGCACCGATGGGGGTCACGACCGCCGCGGTGCCGCACGCGAACACCTCGACGATGTCGCCGGACGCCACACCCTGGCGCCACTCATCGATCGAGATCGGCCGCTTCTCGACCGTGTAGCCGCGGTCCTCAGCGAGCTGAAGCAGGGAATCGCGGGTGATGCCCTCGAGGATGCTGTCGGATTCCGGCGTCACGACCCGACCGTCCTTGAAGACGAAGACGACGTTCATGCCGCCGAGCTCCTCGACGAAGCCGTTCTCGTTGAGGAACACGACCTGGTCGCATCCCTTCTCGCTCGCGAGAGCCTGGGGCAGCAGGCTCGAGGCGTAGTTGCCGCCGGTCTTCGCCTTGCCGGTGCCGCCTCGTCCTGCCCGGGAGTGGTCTTCCGAGAGCCAGATGCGCACGGGCTTCACGCCGCCCGTGAAGTACGCGCCCGCAGGGCTCGCGATCACGTAGTACGCCACCTTCTGCGCGGCGCGCACCCCGAGGAACGCCTCCTTCGCGAACATGAACGGGCGCAGGTACAGGCTCTGATCGGCGCCCGATGGCACCCAACGGCCGTCGACCGCGATGAGCTCGCGCAGCGACTGGATGAAGTACTCGGTCGGCAGCTCCGGAAGGGCGAGGCGTCGTGCGCTCGCCTGCATCCGTGCCGCGTTGCGGTCGGGACGGAACGTGTGGATCGAGCCGTCGGCGTGGCGGTAGGCCTTGATGCCCTCGAAGATCTCCTGCGCGTAGTGCAGCACGGAAGCCGCGGGGTCGAGCGGGATCGGGCCGTAGGGCTGCACGCGGGGGCGGTGCCATCCGCCCTTGGCCGACCAGCAGATGTCGACCATGTGGTCGGTGAAGACCACCCCGAACCCGGGATTCTCGTGGACCTCCGCGACACGCGCCGGCGTGGCAGCGGTCAGGTTCTTCGTCACCGCGAACTCCAGTGGAGCCACGGCCGCCTCAGCGTCGATGGTCGTCATGTCTTCATCCAATCCTCGTGGGTGGGCGCACCGTCGCGCCGTTTCAGCCTACGCCTGTCGTTCAGAGGCGTGCAGCGATCGCGGAGCCGATCTCCGCGGTCGGTCGCGCGCCCGTTCGCGCGGCGATGTCGGCCTCGACGGCGGCGCTCACGCGAGCGCTCTCCGCACCGAGGCCGAGATGATCGAGCAGCAGGGCGACCGAGAGGATCGCGGCCGTGGGGTCGGCCTTCTGCTGCCCGGCGATGCCGGGCGCGGATCCGTGCACCGGCTCGAACATCGACGGGAATGCGCCGTCGGGATTGATGTTCCCCGAGGCTGCGAGGCCGATGCCGCCCGTGACGGCGCCGGCGAGGTCGGTGAGGATGTCACCGAAGAGGTTGTCGGTCACGATCACGTCGAAGCGCGACGGATCGGTGACGAGGAAGATGGTGGCGGCGTCGACATGCAGGTAGTCGACCTCGACGTCGGGATGCTCGGCGGAGACCTGATCGACGATCCGCTTCCAGATCGCCCCCGCGTGCACCAGGACGTTGGTCTTGTGCACGAGCGTCAGCTTCTTGCGACGACGCTCGGCGAGATCGAAGGCGTAGCGCACGACGCGCTCCACGCCGAAGGCCGTGTTCACCGAGGTCTCGTTCGCGACCTCGTGCGGCGTGCCCTGGCGGATCGCTCCCCCGTTGCCGACATACGGACCTTCGGTCCCCTCGCGCACCACGACGAAGTCGATGTCGCCGGGGGCGGCGAGCGGCCCGGATGCCCCGACGAACAGCTTCGACGGACGCAGGTTGACGTAGTGGTCCAGCGTGAAGCGCAGCTTCAGGAGCAGGCCGCGCTCGATGTTCGCGTCCTTGAGACGCGGGTCGCCCGGAGTGCCGCCGACGGCGCCGAGCAGGATCGCATCCTGAGCCGAGATCGCCTGCAGGTCGTCATCGGTGAGCGTGTCGCCGGTCTCGAGGAAGCGCGCGGCGCCGAGAGAGAACCGCGTCTTCTCGAACGTCACGTCGCTCGACGCGGTCACGGCGTCGAGGACCTTCTCGGCCTCGGCGACGACCTCGGGACCGATCCCGTCTCCGGGGATCACGGCCAGCTTCACGACACGCGACATGCGACTCCTTGCATCGGGATGGACCGGCGCGCCCGAACGGGTTCGGCGGCGGGCCGGTCCTCCCAGAGTAGCGCTCAGTGCGCGGGGGCCTTGCGCAGTGTGACGGCGGCGATCACCCCGGCGAGCACGACGAGCGCCGCGCCGATCAGCGACGTCACCAGCACCCCGGAGCCGAACGCGGCCGACGCTGCGGCCCAGAGCGCGTCGCCGAGTTCTCCAGGGAGAGCCGCGGCTGCGGTGTACGCGCCTGCGAGGGTCTCGGATGCCGCCTGCGCCGCGTCGGCGGGAATGCCCTCGGGGATCACGAGAGCACCGCGGTAGAAGGCGGTGATGAGTCCGCCGAGCACGGCGGTGCCGAGCACGGCGCCCAGTTCGTACGCGGTCTCCGACACGGCGCTCGCGGCACCGGCCTTCGCTGCCGGGGCGCTGGAGAGGATCAGCTCGTTGGAGATCGTCTCGGCCGCCCCGATGCCGATCCCCAACACGACGAACGCGAGGATGAGCGGAGCCACGCCGTGCTCCTCGGTCGACATCGCGACGAGCAGGTAGCCCGCCACCGAGAACACCAGTCCGGCCGGCACGAGGATGTGCGGGCGGACGCGACGGGAGATCGGAACGACGCTCAGACCGGCGATGATCATGGCGACCATCCCGGGCACGAGCGCCAGACCCGCGACCATGGGTGACAGCCCGAGGACGAGCTGCAGGTGCTGCGAGACGAAGTAGAGGAAGCCGACGAGCGCGACGACGCTGAGCAGGTTCACGAGTATCGCCCCCGAGAACGTGCCGCGGCGGAACAGCGCCATGTCGAGCATCGGGATGTCGGCACGGAGCTGGCGACGCACGAACAGGTACCCCATCAGGATGCCGAGCAGCGCCCAGGCGCCGGCCGTGAGCGAGGGGCCGTCGACCGCCAGGGACTTGATCGCGTAGACGACGGGGATCATCGCCGCCATCGAGAGCAGGATGCTGATCGGGTCGATGCGTCCGGGCTGAGGGTCGCGGCTCTCCGGAACCAGCAGCGGGGCGCACACGAGCAGCGGGATCAGCACGGGCACGGCGATGAGGAACACGGATCCCCACGCGAAGTGCTCGAGCAGGAAGCCGCCGACGATGGGCCCGAGGGCAGCCCCCGCCGAGAAGGCCGACGCCCACACGGCGATCGCGAGGCGCCGCTGGTCGCGGTTCAGGAAGATCGAGCGCAGCAGCGACAGGGTGGACGGCATGAGCATGGCGCCGAAGAAGCCGAGGAGTGCGCGAGCGGCGATCAGCAGTCCGGCGGTGGGTGCGAACGCCGCCAGTGCGGACACGACCGCGAATCCCGTCGCGCCGATCAACAGCATCCGACGCCGGCCGAAGCGGTCTCCCAGGGTTCCCATCGTCACGAGGAGTCCCGCCAGCACGAGCGGGTACACGTCGATGATCCACAGCTGCTCGGCGCCGGTCGGCGCGAGGGCGATGGAGATCTCCGGGAGCGCGAAGCTCAGCACCGTGTTGTCCACCGAGACGAGCAGAACCGGGAGCATGAGGACGACGAGAGCCGCCCATCCGCGGGCTCCGACGCGGGGAGCATCCGTCTCCGTCGTCGGGATCGACGCCGTACGGGTCATGGGTCACACCTTTCGAATCGCGGACGACCTGATTCTGAACCGTCCAGATGGTATAGTAACAGAATCGCCGCTCTCCTGGCACTAGCGTGAGGTCAGACAACCGTCGAGCAGAGGACATGCATGCCCAGACCGCCCCTCGCCCGCGAACGCGTCCTGGACGCGTTCGAGAAGATCGTCATCACCGACGGCGAGCGTGCCGCGACACTCGACACGACGGCCAAGGAAGCGGGGGTCTCGAAGGGCGGTCTGCTCTACCACTTCGCCTCGAAGGAAGAGCTCGCCGCCGGCATCCTCGACCGTCTCGACCGACTGACGACGCTGGATCTCGAGCGCATGAACGCGCACGACGAGGGGCCTGTGGCGTACTACCTGCGCACGTCCGTGATGGAGGACGACGCCCTCGACCGGGCGCTCATCGCCACCTCGCGGCTCGCGCAAGGCGGCTCCGTCGCGGCCGGCGACGCGCTGCGCCATGCACGCCGGCGCTGGGAAGAGGTCATCCGCCCGCAGGTCCGCGACCGGGCGAGCCTCGACCTCGTGATGCTCGTCAGCGACGGGCTCTACTTCAACAACTCGCTCGACGTGAACGGCGTCGAGAGACTGGTGCCCCGCGACGGCGACCTCGACGCACTCCTCGCGCTGGTGCTGCGCGCCACGGCGCTCTGACCGCGCCCGCGATCCGACGACAGAGGGAGGATGCCGTGAGCAACGGCATCCTCCCTCGTCACTCTGCGTAGATCAGACCTCGGTGATCTCGATCTGGCGGAACAGGTCGGCGTCGATCGCGCCGCGCACGTCGTCGAGCAGCTCGTCGGACACGGGCGAGTCCAGCGTGAGCACGCTGAGAGCCTGGTCGCCGGCGGCCAGACGACCGATCTGCATGCCGGCGATGTTGATGCCGGCCTC
Source organism: Microbacterium sp. NPDC089695 (assembly GCF_044749085.1). Lineage (NCBI taxonomy): Bacteria > Bacillati > Actinomycetota > Actinomycetes > Micrococcales > Microbacteriaceae > Microbacterium > Microbacterium sp. NPDC089695. Next base: position 2,446,692 of record NZ_JBIVHG010000001.1, on the reverse strand, counting down.
TCCGAACTTCTGGCCGTAGACCGCCACGATGCCGGGGCGGTCGGTGTAGAGCATCACGACGTGGTGCTTCTCGATGGGCAGTTCGAGCGCGTGGTCGTTGATGCCGACGAGCTTCTCGGTCTGCTTGGGACCGGTCAGCGTTCCCGACACCGAGAGCTGCGTGCCGTCGGACAGTGCACCGGTGAGCGTGATGACGTTGCGGTACTCGGCGCTCACGTCGTCCTTGATGAGGCGCACGGCGATGCCGCGCTGCTCGGCGAGGAGAGGTGCGTTCACATACGAGACCGTCTCGCTGACGATGTTCGTGAACACGCCCTTGAGGGCCGCGAGCTTGAGCACGCTGACGTCGTAGGCGTTCAGTTCGCCGTGCACCTCGACGTCGAGGCTCGTGAGCGGCGACGTCGAGAGGGCGGCGAAGATCTGGCCGAGCTTCTCGACCAGCGAGATGCCGGGACGCACGTACGGGTCGATGACGCCGCCGGCGACGTTCACGGCATCGGGCACGAGGTCTCCCCCGAGTGCGAGACGCACGGACTTCGCGACCGAGACACCGGCCTTCTCCTGCGCCTCCTCGGTGCTCGCCCCCAGGTGCGGGGTGACGACGACGTTGGGGAGGTCGAGCAGCGGACGCGCGGAGCCGCCTTCGGCCGGCGGCTCGGAGGTGAAGACGTCGAGACCGGCTCCCGCGATCTCCCCGGCCACGAGCGCCTCGTGCAGCGCGGCCTCGTCGATGAGCCCGCCGCGGGCGACGTTCACGACGAACGCGGTCGGCTTCATCGCCGCGAACTGCTCGGCGCCGATCATGCCGGTCGTCTCCGGCGTCTTCGGCATGTGGATCGTGAGGAAGTCGGCCTCGGCCACGAGCTCGTCGAGCGACAGCAGCTGCACGCCGAGCTGCTGTGCGCGCGCCGAGGTCACATAGGGGTCGTAGGCGACCACGCGCATGTCGAACGCGGCCAGTCGTGCCGCGACGAGCGCGCCGATGCGGCCGAGGCCCACGATGCCGACCGTCTTCTCGAACAGCTCGGCACCCGTGAAGGAGCTGCGCTTCCACTCCCCCGCAGACAGCGAGGCGTGCGCGACAGGGATGCGACGGGCGAGGCTGAGGATGTGCCCGACCGTGAGCTCGGCGGCGGACACGATGTTCGACGTGGGCGCGTTCACGACCATGACGCCGGCGGCGGTCGCGGCCTTGATGTCGACGTTGTCGAGGCCGACACCGGCGCGGGCCACCACCTTGAGCTTCGGCGCGTGCGTGAGCGCCTCCTCGTCGATGCGGGTCGCCGACCGGATGAGCACCGCGTCCGCATCCGCGAGAGCCGCGAACAGGGCCTCGCGGTCGGTGCCGTCGACGTCACGGACGTCGAAGTCGGGGCCGAGAGCCTCGATCGTGGCGGGAGAGAGTACTTCGGCGATGAGCACGACGGGCTTCGGCACAGTGGATCCTTCGGGGCAGCGCGACAGGCGGGAGGGGCCGATGCGCCGCACACCGTGGGGGCGCGATCGCCTCAACTCTACCCGAGGGCCTCGGCACGTCCGTGACGTGTGACGCCCCGCGGCGGCTCACCCGGTGGCGAGAGTGAGGCTGTAGGCGAGCAGGCTCAGCCAGAACACCGCGACGAGGCCGAGTCCTGCGAGCAGCGTGATCGCGAGCTCGCCGACGCGACGACGGCGACCGATCAGGTAGGCGAATACGAACACGATCGCCGGGAAGACCACCCCGAACACGAGCGCCACCCATCCGGCCGTGTCCAGGCCGCTCCGCGCCATCGTGATCAGGTGCGCGATCGCGTTCCAGATCGCGTACGCGTAGAACAGCCCGGCGAGGCCGAGCACGAGTCCGCTGATCCAGCGGGGAGATGCGGATGCCGCCCGCGTGGCCGTCTCGCTCATGCGCCGATCGCCCCCACCGTCACGAACGGCCAGGGCACCAGCAGCACGACGCCGAGCACGAGTGCTCCCACCCGCATCCAGCCGGCCCTGCCTCGCGTCAGCACCAAGCTCGCGACGAACCAGAGAGCCGGAGCCGCCACGGCCAGCACGAACCAGGGGATGAACATCGCGTCGGCGACGAAGAAGTTGGCGAGCGGCTTCAGGCGCAGGCCGCCGACGACCCAGCCGACGCTGTACAGCAGGTAGACGCCGCCGACGACTCCGAGGGTGAGCAGCATCGCGGTGCTGAGCGGAGGACGCGTCTCGTCGAGCGACTCCGCTCCCCGCTCATCGATGTCCGCGACATCCGCATCGGGCCGATGCGTGATGGCGTCGCTCCCCCGCCCGACCGCATTCCATCCGTCGGGAAGCGAGGCGTCGCCGACCGGAGGGGTCGTGCGCGCGGCCGCGGCGCGATCGCGCTTCGGGCGCGCAGCGCCGTCGTCGCCGTCCCAGGTGAGGGCGTCGTCATCGGGATCGGATGTCATGTCTCCAGCGTAGGACACCCGCTCCACTAGGCTCAGGGGCATCAGCGCCGGAGGCGCCTGTCGGGAGGGATGATCGTGGCCGAGCAGAACAAGAACGTCGAGGCGAGCGCCTCGGAAGGAGCGGCGCAGGAGCCGGCGCCCGGCTGGGTGCCGACCGCGCAGGCGAAGTCGAAGGCCATGACCTTCCGGTGGATCGCCGTCGCACTCTGGGTCGTCGCGATCGCGGCCGAGGCGGTCGCGATCTTCTGGCTCCTCCGCCAGCGCGTCGTGGTCGGTGAGGACGGGAGCTTCGTGCGGAACGCCGACACCGGGCTCCTCGAGAGCCAGGATGCGACCGTGGTGTTCCCGCAGTGGGCGTTCATCACGCTCCTGGTCATGCTCGTCGTGATCGCGGCGCTGTCGATCACCGGCTCGATCCTGTGGAAGAAGGCCAACCGCCTCGATCCCGCACGCAAGTCCGACAAGGTCCGCTTCTTCGTACAGAACCAACTCGGCGCGATCATCGCCGTCGTCGCGTTCCTGCCTCTGATCATCCTCATCTTCCTGAACAAGGACATGGACAAGGGGCAGAAGGCCGCGGCGGGGATCGTGGGCATCGTGCTCGCCGCTCTCGCGGTCGTGCTCGGCATCGACTTCGACCCGCCCTCCGTCGAGCAGTATACGGCCGACCAGTCGACGGTCATCCAGCTCCTCGGCAAGGACGAGGTCGTCTGGGTCGCCGGCGGTGCCGTCTATCACGTGTGCGACGAGGTCTCGGACATCCAGACCGGCAGCGAGAAAGTCACCGGCACTACCGCCGAGGCCGTCGAGGCGGGGAAGATCCGTCTCACCCTCAAGTTCGCGTCGGAGCTGCGCACGTGCGGGCTCGCGGTGCCCGAGAACGCCGACGAGATCACCGAGGCGCTCCGCGCGATCCAGGGCGGTGCCGTCGACACGCCGCTGCCCGCGCCTGTGTGGGCAGACCCGACCGACGCTCCGATCGAGGTCGAGGACGCCGCTCCCGCGGAGTGACCCGGACACGGAACGGGCCCGGTGCGATTCGCACCGGGCCCGTTCTGGGTCTGTCAGCGTGATCAGCGCGCAGCGCTGCCGTCGACTAAGGCCGAAGGCCGGCGGCCGCGCAGCGGCCAGACCAGCACAGCCCTCCGAGGATTACGTCGCCGTCAGCGCGCAGCGCTGCCGTCGACGTAGTCCTCGTCCTGCTGCTTCCAGGCGAAGAGCGAACGCAGCTCCTTGCCGGTCGCCTCGATCGGGTGCGTCTCCTCCTTGGCACGGAGAGCGAGGAACTCCTCGGCGCCGTTGTCCTGGTCGTCGATGAAGCGCTTCGCGAACGCACCCGACTGGATGTCGGCGAGCACGCCCTTCATGCTCTCCTTGACACGCTCGTCGACGACGCGCGGGCCCGAGACGTAGTCGCCGAACTCGGCGGTGTCGGAGATCGACCAGCGCTGCTTGGCGATGCCGCCCTCCCACATGAGGTCGACGATGAGCTTCAGCTCGTGGAGCACCTCGAAGTAGGCGATCTGCGGCTGGTAGCCCGCCTCGACGAGCGTCTCGAAACCTGCCTGCACGAGGTGGCTCATGCCACCGCAGAGCACTGCCTGCTCGCCGAACAGGTCGGTCTCGGTCTCCTCCGTGAAGGTCGTCTTGATGACGCCGGCGCGGGTGCCGCCGATGGCCTTCGCGTACGAGAGAGCCGTCGCCCAGGCGTTGCCCGAGGCGTCGCGCTCGACCGCGATGATGTCCGGGATGCCGCGACCGGCGACGAACTCGCGGCGCACCGTGTGGCCGGGCGCCTTCGGGGCGACGAGGATGACGTCGACGCCCTCGGGAGCGTCGATGTAGCCGAAGCGGATGTTGAAGCCGTGCGCGAACGCCAGCGTCTTGCCCTCGGTGAGGTTCGGTGCGATCGACTCGCTGTAGATCGTGCGCTGGTGCTGATCCGGCGCGAGGATCATGATGAGGTCGGCCCACTGGGTCGCCTCGGCGACCGTCTTGACCGGGAAGCCGGCCTCCTCGGCCTTGGCGGCCGACTTCGACCCCTCCTTGAGGGCGATGGCGACCTCGACGCCCGAGTCGCGCAGGTTCTGCGCGTGGGCGTGGCCCTGCGAGCCGTAGCCGACGACGGCGACCTTCTTGCCCTGGATGAGGGACAGGTCGGCGTCGGCGTCGTAGAAGATCTCGGTGCTCACTGGTTCTTTCTCCTTGATTGGGGTTCTGTACGTGTGTGGGTATGTCAGCCGCGCAGGACGCGCTCGGTGATGCTCTTGCCGCCGCGTCCGATGGCGAGGAGACCCGACTGCGCGATCTCCTTGATGCCGAAGGGCTCGAGCGCCCGCAGCAGCGCCTCGACCTTGCCGCGGTCGCCCGTGACCTCGACCACGAGCGCGTCGGAGGCGTAGTCGACGACAGAGGCACGGAACAGGTTCACGACCTCGATCACGTTCGACCGCGTCGCGTTGTCGGTCCGGACCTTGATGAGCATGTGCTCACGCTGCACGGATGTAGAGAAGTCGAGCTCGACGATCTTGATGACGTTGATCAGCTTGTTCAGCTGCTTCGTCACCTGCTCGAGCGGGAGGTCGTCGAGATCGACGACGACCGTGATGCGCGAGATGTTCGGCACCTCGGTCACGCCGACGGCGAGGGAGTGGATGTTGAAGCCGCGGCGGGCGAACAGCCCCGCGACTCGCGTGAGCAGACCGGGGGTGTCCTCCACGAGGAGGCTCAGCACGTGCGTCGTCATGGTCAGTCCTCCTCGTCGAATGCGGGCGCGTGGTCACGCGCGTACTGGACATAGCTGTTGCTCACGCCCTGGGGGACCATCGGCCACACCATGGAGTCGGCGCTCACGACGAAGTCGATGACCACGGGGCGATCGTTCGTCTCGAGGGCGAGCTGGATCGCGGCGTCGACCTCCTCCTCCTTCTCCACGCGGATCGCGAGGCAGCCATAGGCCTCGGCGAGCTTCACGAAGTCGGGGATGCGGATCGTGCCGTGTCCCGTGTTGAGGTCGGTGTTGGAGTGACGACCGTCGTAGAACAGCGTCTGCCACTGGCGCACCATGCCGAGCGAGGAGTTGTTGATGATCGCGACCTTGATCGGGATGTCGTTGATCGCACAGGTCGCGAGCTCCTGGTTGGTCATCTGGAAGCATCCGTCGCCGTCGATCGCCCAGACCTGGCGGTGCGGCTCGGCGACCTTGGCGCCCATGGCCGCGGGAACCGAGTACCCCATGGTGCCCGCTCCCCCGGAGTTCAGCCACGCATTGGGACGCTCGTACTTGATGAACTGCGCCGCCCACATCTGGTGCTGTCCCACGCCTGCGGCGTAGATGCCCTCAGGGCCGGTCAGCTCGCCGATGCGCTGGATCACGTACTGCGGCGCCAGGAGCCCGTCGGTCGTGGGCGCGTAGCCCAGCGGGAACTCCGTGCGCAGCCCGTCGAGGTACGACCACCACTCCTCGGTGTCGGGCGTCGCGGTGCCGATCGCGCTGCGGAACGCCGTCTCGAGGTCGATGAGCACGTCGCGCACGTCGCCCACGATCGGCACGTCCGCCGTGCGGATCTTCGAGATCTCCGCCGGGTCGATGTCGACGTGCACGACCTTGGCGTTCGGGGCGAACAGGGCGGCCTTGCCGGTGACGCGGTCGTCGAACCGGGCGCCGAGCGACACGATGAGGTCGGCCTCCTGCAGCGCGAGCACCGCGGGCACCGTGCCGTGCATGCCCGGCATGCCGAGGTGCTGCTGGTGCGAGTCGGGGAACGCGCCACGCGCCATGAGCGTCGTGACGACCGGCGCACCGGTGGTCTCGGCGAGGCCGAGCAGCTCTGCCGACGCCTTGCCGCGCACGACGCCGCCGCCCACGTACAGGACGGGCTTCTTCGACTCGGCGAGAAGAGCTGCGGCGGCCTGGATCTGCTTGCCGTGCGCCTTGGTCACCGGACGGTAACCGGGCAGGTCGATCTTGGGCGGCCAGATGAACGGTGCGACGTTCTGCTGGGCATCCTTCGTGATGTCGACGAGCACCGGGCCGGGCCGGCCGGTCGAGGCGATCTCGTAGGCTGCGGCGATCGCTCCGGGGATGTCGGCGGCGTCCTTCACGAGGAAGGAGTGCTTCGTGACCGGCATCGTGATGCCGACGATGTCGGCCTCCTGGAACGCATCCGTGCCCATGAGCGTCGAGAACACCTGGCCGGTGATCGCCAGCAGCGGCACCGAGTCCATGTACGCGTCGGCGATGGCGGTGACGAGGTTCGTCGCGCCGGGCCCGGAGGTGGCGATGCACACGCCCACCTTGCCGGACGACGACGCGTATCCCTCGGCCGCGTGACCGGCGCCCTGCTCGTGGCGCACGAGGATGTGGCGCAGCGACTCGGCGTCCATGAGCGGGTCGTACACGGGGAGGATCGCTCCCCCGGGCAGACCGAAGACGTCGGTGACGCCGAGCAGTTCGAGGCTGCGGACGACGGCCTCGGCCCCGGTGATCTCGGGGGCGGCGGACTTGGGTGCGGGGGGCCTCGGCACGGCCGAGACGGAGTCAGCAGTCATGACTTTCCTTCTGGTGGTCTGCGGGTGACGTCGGATGCCGGACATCGCGGATGTCGGTCGAACGTCGGTGTCAGCCGGTCGTCGCGCCCTCGGCGGCGGACCGCACGAGGCGTGAGTACTTGGCAAGAACGCCACGGGTATAGCGCGGGGGAAGCGGCTCCCAGCCAGAGCGGCGGGAGGCGAGCTCCGCCTCATCGACGAGTAGATCGAGAGAGCGAGCTGCGATATCGACCCGTATCAGATCACCATCGCGCACGAAGGCGATGGGACCTGCGTCCACCGCTTCGGGTGCTATGTGGCCGATGCACAGGCCGGTTGTGCCGCCTGAGAATCGTCCGTCCGTCAAGAGTAGTACATCTTTTCCGAGCCCCGCGCCCTTGATGGCCGCGGTGATCGCGAGCATCTCGCGCATGCCCGGTCCGCCCTTGGGTCCCTCGTAGCGGATCACGATCACGGTGCCGGCGTCGATCTCGCCGTTCGCGACGGCATCCATCGCTGCGCGTTCGCGCTCGAACACGCGGGCAGGACCCTCGAACACGGCGGCGTCGAAGCCGGCGGTCTTCACGACGGCCCCTTCGGGCGCGAGCGATCCATGCAGGATCGTGAGACCGCCGGTGGCGTGGATGGGGTCGTCGAAGGTGTGGATGACCTCGCCGTCGATGGGCTGCGGGTCGAGCTCGGCGAGGTTCTCGGCCAGTGTCTTGCCGGTCACGGTGAGCGCGTCGCCGTGCAGCAGGCCCTCGTCGAGCATGGCCTTCATGATCACGGGGATGCCGCCGTGCCGGTCGACGTCGTTCATGACGTACTTGCCGAACGGCTTCATGTCGGCCACGTGCGGCACCTTGTCGCCGATGCGGTTGAAGTCGTGCAGGCTCAGCTCGACCTCGGCCTCGCGGGCGATCGCGAGCAGGTGCAGCACGACGTTCGTCGAGCCGCCGAGCGCCATCGCGAGCGCGATCGCGTTCTCGAAGGCCTCCGGGGTGAGGATGTCGCGCGTCGTGATGCCCTGACGCAGCAGGTTCACGACGGCCTCGCCCGAGCGGTGGGCGAAGTAGTCGCGGCGGCGGTCGGCTGCGGGCGGGGCAGCCGAGCCCGGGAGGCTGAGCCCGAGCGCTTCGGCGACCGATGCCATGGTGTTGGCCGTGTACATTCCGCCGCACGCGCCCTCGCCTGGAGCGATCGCGCACTCGATGCGCTTGAGGTCCTCCTCGCTCATGAGGCCGGCACGACAGGCTCCGACCGCCTCGAACGAGTCGATGATCGTGACGTCCTTCTCGGTGCCGTCGGAGAGCTTGACCCAACCCGGTGCGATCGAACCCGCGTACAGGAACACGCTCGACAGATCGAGGCGGGCGCTGGCCATCAGCATCCCGGGGATCGACTTGTCGCACCCTGCGAGCAGGACCGAGCCGTCGAGGCGCTCGGCCATCATCACCGTCTCGACCGAATCGGCGATGACCTCGCGCGACACGAGCGAGAAGTGCATGCCCTCGTGCCCCATCGAGATGCCGTCGGAGACGGAGATCGTCCCGAACTGCAGCGGGTACCCGCCGCCGGAGTGCACGCCCTCCTTGGCTCCCTGCGCCAGGCGGTCGAGGCTCAGGTTGCAGGGGGTGATCTCGTTCCAGCTGGACGCGATGCCGATCTGGGGCTTGTCCCAGTCGGCGTCGCCCATGCCGACCGCACGGAGCATGCCCCGGGAGGTCGTGGCTTCGATGCCGTCGGTGACGACGCGACTGCGCGGTTTGATGTCGATGGACTCGTGGGGTGCGGACTCGAGCGAGGACATGACGGAAGTCTATTCCCGACCGGCGATCCGCTCGTCCGCGAGAGCCTCCAGAAGCAGCGCGATCTCCTGTGGGTTCTCCACACGCAGGGCCGCGGCGCTCTCCCCCGGGCCGACGCGCACCCCGAGGTCGTCGCCCTCGAGCACCCGCATCGCATCCTCGTCGGTCACGTCGTCGCCGGCGAAGAGGATCGCGGTCGCGTCGAAGTGCGCGCGGAGAGCGGCCATCGCGGCATCCTTGCCCTCGGTGCGCGACGAGAACTCCAGGACGCGGTGCCCGGAGCGCCGGCGCCAGTGCGGGAACCGCTCGGCGACCAGCTCGTCGATCTCGGCGAACACCGCGGTCTCCACCTCACGCGTCGCCGTGCGCGTGTGCACGCCCATGCCGAAGGTCTTGGGCTCGAGCTCGGCGCCCTCGTAGCGGTCGATGATCGGCTGCGCCGCCGCCCAGAGCTCCTCCCGGGCGCCGTCGACCGTGTCGGGACCCGTCGCGTCGGCCTCGCCCATACCGGGATACCAGTACTGGGCGCCGTGCGATCCGGCGAGGGCGATGAGCGAATCGTCGGTGTGCTCCGTGATGATCCGCAGGTCGTGCATGCTGCGGCCGGAGACGTAGGCCACGACCGTGTCGGGCAGATCCGCGAGGCGGTCGACCTGAGCCGCGACCTCCGGCAGCGCCCGTGCCGCCATCGGGTCCGGGACGAGCGGGGAAGCCGTGCCGTCGAAGTCGAGCGCGACGACGAGGCGCGGTGTGGCCGCGATCGCGCTCACGGCGGCATCCGGCGTTCCAGGGGTCCAGGTGCGGGTCACGGGGTCTCCAATCGAGGCGGGTGTCCCCTCCAGTATGGCCGTCCCGTCAGCGCCCTCTGACCTCCGCGAGCGCCGCCAGGAACGACGACGACCACGCGTCGACATCGTTCTCGAGCACGCGACGGCGCAGCGACCGCATCCTCTTGCCCTGCTCCGCCGGAGGCATCTCGACCGCCGTCATGATCGCGTCCTTGAGCCCGGCGATGTCGTGGGGATTCACCCGCACCGCCTGGCGCAGCTCGTCGGCCGCGCCGGTGAACTCGCTGAGCACGAGTACGCCGCGGTTGTCGGCCCTCGTGGCCACGTACTCCTTGGCGACGAGGTTCATGCCGTCGCGCAGGGCGGTGACGAGCATCACGTCGGCGGCGAGGTACAGCGCCACCATCTCCTCCCGCGGGTACCCCTGGTGGAGGTAGCGGATGGCCGTGTGCCCCATGGTGTCGTGGTCGCCGTTGATGCGCCCGACCGCGAGCTCGATCTCGTCGCGCAGATGCACGTAGGCGTCGACGCGTTCACGACTGGGGCTCGCGACCTGCACGAACGTGACGTCCTCGACCTTGAGGTGCCCGTCTTCGAGGAGCTCCCCGTACGCCTTGATGCGGTGTCGGATTCCCTTGGTGTAGTCGAGTCGGTCGACGCCGAGGAGGATCTTCGCGGGGTTGCCGAGGCTCGCGCGGATCTCCGCGGCACGCGCCTGCACGTCGGGGCGCGCGGCGAGTTCGAGGTACGGAGCGGTGTCGATCGAGATCGGGAAGGCCCGGGCGACCGACGTACGGGTCGCCCCGTCACCGTCGGGGACCGCGACCGCCGCGCCCTTCACCTCGTACTTCAGCCGACGACGCACAGCCGTGAGGAAGTAGGTCGCGTCCTGGGCCCGCTGGAAGCCGATCACGTCGGCGCCGAGAAGACCCGTCAGCACCTGATCGCGCCAGGGCAGCTGCGCGTACAGGCCGTGCGCGGGGAACGGGATGTGGTGGAAGTACCCGATCGTGACGTCGGGTCGCAGCTCCCGCACCATCTGCGGGACGAGCTGCAGCTGGTAGTCGTGCACCCATACCGTTCCCTCGGGCGCGACCACCGACGCCGCGGCCTCGGCGAACCTCCGGTTGACCCGCACGTACGCGTCCCACCACTCCCGGTGGTACTGCGGGGGCGCGATCACATCGTGGTAGAGCGGCCAGATCGTGTCGTTCGCGAAGCCCTCGTAGTAGTCGGCGATCTCCTCCGCCGACAACGCGATGGGGATCAGGTCGATCCCGTTGATCTCGAGGGGCTCGAGGTCGACGTCGGGTTGACCCGGCCACCCGACCCAGGCGCCGTGCGCGTGGCGCATCATGGGCTCGAGAGCCGCCACGAGCCCTCCGGGTGATGTGCGCCACTCCTCCGAGCCGTCGGGGCCGATCACCCGATCCACCGGCAGGCGATTGGCGACGACGACGAATTCTGCGGCGGACATGGTGGAGCTCCTGTCGGTGCGGTGCGGTGCTCCTCAGGCTACAGAAGCTCAGACCGAGGCTACGCGAGTGCGAGCGGAACTCAGCGGCCAGTTGACAAGGCCTGCACCGAAAGCTATCGCCGCGGCCGCGATCGGCAGCATGAGGGCGGCGCCCGTGCCGACGCTCTCCGCGAGCTCGCCCGCCACGGCGGCTCCGATCGACTGACCGACGACCACTCCGGATCCGAGCATCGTCATGACGGTCGCCGAGCGCCCGAGCGGGCTGCGGGCCGCACCGAGGCTGTACTGGGTCACCAGAGTCGGGCCGATGCCGACGCCCATGATCGCGAGGGCCAGCATCATGGTCGTCGGCGCGTCGACGACCAGGAGCAGCAGGGATCCCGCGAGCAGGATGCCGGAGAACACGAGCCATCGGGCCCGCAGCGTGAATCTCGGCGGCAGCCACGCCACACCGAGGGCGAGGATCGCCGATCCGACGCCCATGACGCCGTACAGCAGTCCCGCCTGTTCCGGCGCGCCACGGTCGGCCATGAACGAGGTGAGCGAGGTGAGCATGGTTCCGAAGAACACGCCGACGCCGAGGATGCCGAGCACGACCACGAGCACGCGCGCATCGAACAGCTCGGACACCGCCGAGGGCGCACGTCCGTCCGCTCCCCGATGCACCGACACCGCGCGAGCGCTCGGATGCAGGGCGAACGCGCCGACGAATACGACGGTCAGCGCCGCGGCGCCCGCGAGCGGGGCCCACGGGGCCAGAGCGGAGGCGAGGATGCCCACCAGGAACGGCCCGAACACGAACACGGTCTCATCGGCCGCCGACTCATAGGCCATGGTGCCGGAGACCGTGCGGGCACGTCGGGACTCCGGCATCCGATCGGCGATGATCGTCACGAGTCGCGAGCGCGACATGGGCGCCACCTGCGGGGCGGTCGCGCCGATGCCGAAAGCAGCGATCAGCACGAGCGCATCGACGGCGTCTCCGTAGACGACGACCGTGAACAGCACGAGCATCGCACCGTTGGCGATCGCGAGCAGGAGGAGTACGAGCCTTTGACCGAACCGGTCGGCCGCAGCCCCGAGGAGCGGGCCGAAGCAGGCGGTGCCGAGACCGACCGCGGCCGAGGTGAGTCCGCCGAGCGAGAGAGATCCGCGGGCGGAGACGACGACCGTCAGCACACCGACGACCATCATCGCGAAGGGCAGTCGCGCGACGAACGCGATGATGAAGTACGGCAGGCCCGCGAGTCTGAGAAGACTCTGCTGAGCGTCCGGCTGAGGGGCGGGGTCGACCGTGGTCGACGTGGACGAGGATGTGGCGTGTGTCATGGCTCTCGCGCGTCCGCGGACGCGGGGTCGGGTGCCGCCGCTGTCCGTCGGGGAGCCGACGGCCGGTAGATACACGGGTGCGGCCGCGGCGAGCCGCGACCCCTCCATGGTAGCGCGTGAGCCTGAAAGACGGCCGGACCGCATCCGCTCCTCTTGTCAAGGCTCGACGGCGCGGGGGTGCGGACGGGTAGCGTGAGGGCATGAACTACCTCACGGGAACAGGACTGCTGGGCGCGATCATGTCGGGCGTCGCCCTCCTGCGCGGTTCGCGCGAGACGAAGATCACCTGGCGTGCCGCGCTCGCCTGGTTCAGCTGGGCGATCACCTTCGCGCTCGCGATCGGCGCCGTGATCGACACGCGACGGCTGAATCAGGGCAAGCCGGTCTCACCGGACTCCCCGCTGTACGCCAAGCAGCAGAAGGACATCCTGAAGAAGGAGAAGAACTTCCAGAAGGAGCTCAAGCGCGCACGGCGCTGAGCCCCTCCTGCACCGCGCGGCTCAGCGGGTGAGGATGAGCGCCTCGCCCTGACCGCCGCCGCCGCAGAGTCCCACGGCGGCCACGCCGGTGCCGCGTCGGGCGAGCTCATGCGCGATGTGGACGACCAGACGGTTGCCGGAGGCGCCGATCGGATGCCCGATCGCGATGCCCCCGCCGTGGAGGTTGACGACATCGCTGCTCAGGCCGAGCTCCACCTGCGACCGCGCGACGACGGCGCCGAACGCCTCGTTGATCTCCACCAGGTCGAGGTCGGCGGGCGCGATGCCCTGCCGTGCGCACGCCTGCTCGATAGCCCGCGCCGGCTGCGCATGCAGGGAGTTGTCGGGCCCGGCGGTCTGCCCGCTCGCTCCCACCGACACGAGCACCGACCAGCCCTTCTCCGCTGCCCGCCCGCGAGTCGTCACGACGACGGCCGATGCTCCGTCGGAGATCTGCGAGGAGTTGCCGGCCGTGATCGACCCGCCCTCGGCGAACGCGGCACGAAGACCCGCCAACGACTCCGTGGTCGTGTCCGGGCGCACGCCCTCGTCGGCGCGCACGACGATCGGCTCACCCCGTCGCTGCGGCACCGTGACGGGCACGATCTCCGCGTCGAAGACGCCCGCCTGCTGCGCGGCGGCCGCTCGCTGGTGCGACAGCGCGGCGACGGCATCCTGCGCGGCCCTCGTCGTCTCGTACCGGGCGTTGTGCCGCTCGGTCGACGCGCCCATGCTCTCGCGGTCGAAGGCGTCGGTCAGGCCGTCGTAGGCCATGTGATCGAGCACCTCGACGGTGCCGTACGTCCAGCCGTCGCGGGACCCCATGAGCAGGTGCGGCGCACGCGTCATCGACTCCATCCCCGCCGCGACCACGACGTCGGCGTCGCCGGTCCTGATCATGCGCGCCGCATCGATCACCGCCGTGAGACCCGACAGGCACACCTTGTTGACCGAGTGCGCCGGCACGTCCCATCCGATGCCCGCACCGATCGCCGCCTGCCTGGCCGCGTTCTGGCCGGACCCTGCGGCCAGAACCTGCCCCACGATCACCGCGTCCACGTCACCGGGGTCGATGCTTCCCTGCTCGAACGCCCCGCGGATCGCGAAGGCGCCGAGCTGCGGCGCGGAGAAGCTCGCGAGCTGCCCCTTGAGGCGCCCCTGAGGCGTGCGGGCGGCGGCGACGATGACGATGTCGTCTTCGTGGGTGGCGGCAGTGTCGGTCATGGGGTGGTGTCCTTCCTGATGATGAGCGGCGGCTCGGTCGCAGCGATGACCTCGTCGACGTCGACACCCGGTGCGGTCTCGACGAGGACGAGCCCGTCGTCCGTGACGTCGATCACGGCGAGGTCGGTGATGATGCGGTCGACGACGCCGCGACCGGTGAGCGGCAGACTGCACTCGTGCACGATCTTCGCCGATCCGTCGCGTGCGACGTGCTCCATCAGCACGATCACGCGGGCGGCGCCGTGCACCAGGTCCATGGCGCCTCCCGGGCCCTTGACCATCTTGCCGGGGATCATCCAGTTCGCCAGGTCACCCGTCGCCGAGACCTGCATCGCGCCGAGGATCGCGGCGTCGATCTTGCCGCCGCGGATCATGCCGAAGCTCGTCGCCGAGTCGAAGAAGGCCGATCCCGGCAGCACCGTCACGGTCTCCTTGCCGGCGTTGATGAGGTCGGGATCGACGGCGTCCTCCCTCGGGTACGGGCCGACCCCGAGGATGCCGTTCTCCGACTGCAGCACGACCGTGACGTCGGCGGGAACATGGTTCGGGACCAGGGTCGGCAGGCCTATCCCGAGGTTGACGTAGGAGCCGTCCTGCAGCTCGGCCGCGGCCCGTGCGGCCATCTCGTCGCGTGTGAGCGCCATCTCAGGCTCCGTCCGTCGTGGTCGTGCGCCGTTCGATGCGCTTGGGGATGTCGGAGCCGACCTCGACGACGCGGTGCACGAAGACGCCGGGCAGGTGGATGCTGTCGGGATCGAGCTCTCCCGGCTCGACGAGCTCCTCCACCTGGGCGATGCACACCCGACCCGCCATCGCGGCGAGCGGGTTGAAGTTGCGCGCCGCCTTGTTGAACACGAGGTTGCCGTGGCGGTCGCCGCGGAGCGCGTGCACGAGGGAGAAGTCCGTCGTGATCGCTTCTTCGAGCACGTAGTCGCGCGGCGTGCCGTCGACGGCGAAGTTGCGGACGTCCTTGACGGGCGAGGCCACCGCGACGGTGCCGTCCGCGGCGTAGCGACGGGGAAGACCGCCCTCGGCGACCTGCGTGCCGACACCCGTCTGCGTGTAGAACGCGGCGATCCCGGACCCGCCAGCGCGCAGCTTCTCGGCGAGAGTCCCCTGAGGGGTCAGCTCGAGTTCCAGCTCACCGGAGAGGAACTGCCGTTCGAACTCCTTGTTCTCCCCCACGTACGACGACGTCATCTTGCGGATGCGACGAGCTCCGAGCAGGATGCCGAGGCCCCAGTCGTCGACCCCGCAGTTGTTGCTGACGATGCTGAGGTCGGCGGTGCCCTGGGCGAGCACTGCCTCAATCAGGGCGATCGGGTTGCCCGAGAGACCGAATCCTCCTACCGCGAGAGAGGACCCGTCGGCGATGTCCGCCACCGCTTGCTGCGCCGAGGCCCATTCCTTGTCGATCACGTGTGCTCCTTCGAAGACGTGCGTGCATACAGCTTGCGCCTCGGCGCCCACCGCCCCCAAGCCGGTTCTTGCCATATGGCCGAACCGTCGCGTAGCGTCCACGATATGGAATCTACGAACCGGACCGTTCCGGGCGCGCAGGCCATCGCCCGTGCGGCGTCGTTGCTGCGTCTCGTCACCCGGAGCGGCTCCGACGGTGCGACGCTGCAAGAGCTCGCTCGCGACTCCGGTCTCTCGCGCTCCACCGCGCATCGACTGCTGTCGGCCCTCCGCGCAGAGGGGCTGGTCGATCGCGACGACGACAGCGTGCGATGGATGCCGGGGCCTGAGCTGTTCCTGATGGGATCCGTCGCCGCCACCCGCTACGACGTCACGAGTCTGGCCCGCGACATCGTCCGTTCTCTCGCGGTCAAGACCGAGGAGAGCGCCTTCCTCTCGGTGAGACGCGCCGATGAGACCGTGTGCCTGTTGCGCGAGGAGGGCGCGTTCCCGATCCGGTCGTTCGTGCTCAGTGAGGGCGTGCGCTTCCCGCTCGGGGTCGCGAGCGCCGGACTCGCGATCCTCGCGTTCCTCCCCGACCACGATGTGGACGCCTACTTCGACCGTCATCCCGAGCTCGCGCAGAACTGGGGTCGACCCCACGGGGAGAACCCTCTGCGCACCCGACTCGCCGAGACCAAGGAGCGCGGGTACGCCGTGAACCCCGGACTCATCGTCGAGGGCAGCTGGGGCCTCGGCGCTGCGGTCTTCGATCGATCCGGCCGGCCGGAATGGGCGCTGAGCCTGACGGGGGTCGCGTTCCGCTTCGGTCCCGATCGCACCGCGGAGCTCGGACGCATCCTGCTCGCACACGCGCACCAGCTCTCGGCACGCATCGCCGGCGCCCGGCGCTGACGGATCGGCTCCACTCACGCCAAGATCCATACCATCGGGTATATACTCTGAGGTATGAATCGTGCGGACGTCATCCCCTCCCTCGTCCTGTCGGCGCACGCCCTGGCGCGGATCGCGGCGCAGGATGCCGGGAACGAGGCCCCGGCCGCGCAGTGGCGCGTGCTGAGCCTGCTCGAGCAGAGCGGATCCAAGCGCGTGGGAGAACTCGCGACCGCCGCACGGACCACGCAGCCCGGAATGACCCGGCTCATCGGCGTGCTCGAGTCCTCCGGACTCGTGCTCCGCTCCCCCGTGCCGGAGGACTCGCGCGCGATCGCGGTCGACATCACGGATGCCGGACGCGCGGCCCTGCGCACCTGGCGAGCCGAGTTCCGCGACACCCTCGCCCCGCGCTTCGCCGATCTCGGCGACGACGACTGGAGCACCCTCATGCGCGCAGCCGAGATCCTCGCCGCGCACACCACGAACGACTGACAGGAGCATCGCAGTGAGCAGTAACACCGCTTCCGTGTGGAAGCAGCCCGCACAGGTCTGGGCCGTCGCCTTCGCCTGCGTCGTCGCCTTCATGGGCATCGGCCTGGTCGACCCCATCCTCCCGGCCATCGCCGACTCGCTGCAGGCGAGCCCCTTCGAGACCGAGCTGCTCTTCACCAGCTACCTCGCCGTCACCGGAGTCGCCATGCTCGTCACGAGCTGGATCTCGAGCCGTATCGGCGCGAAGCGCACCCTGCTGATCGGCTTGGCGCTCATCGTCGTGTTCGCGCTGTTCTGCGCCCTGAGCGGCAGCGTCGACGCGGTCATCGGCTTCCGAGCCGGCTGGGGACTCGGCAACGCGCTGTTCATCTCCACCGCGCTCGCGACCATCGTGGGCGCCGCGTCCGGCGGCAGCGCCGCGGCGATCGTGCTGTACGAGGCCGCGCTCGGACTCGGCATCGCGATCGGGCCGCTGCTCGGCGGCATCCTGGGCGAGCAGAGCTGGCGTGCGCCGTTCTTCGGCGTGGTCGTGCTGATGGCGATCGCCTTCCTGGCGGTCCTCGTCCTGCTGCGCGGCCCGCAGGACAAGCCGGCTCCGGTGCGCTTCTCCGCGCCGTTCACTGCTCTGCGCCGCCCGGCGCTCGCGATCCTCGCGGTGACGGCGCTGTTCTACAACATCGGGTTCTTCATCCTCCTGGCGTTCTCGCCGTTCCCACTCGGCTTCGGCGCCATGGGCATCGGGTTCACGTTCTTCGGCTGGGGCGTCGCCCTCGCCGTCACGAGCGTCTGGGTCGCCCCGGTCCTCATGCGGCGCATGCCGCGCACCCGCGTGATCCTGTCGGTATTGCCGCTGCTGGCCGTCGACCTCGTCGTGGCCGGACTCCTGGTGTCGTCGGCTGCGGCCCTCGTGACCTGCATCATCGTCGGCGGCCTGCTCCTCGGCATCATGAACACGGTGCTCACCGAAGCCGTGATGGAGGCCACCGACCTGCCCCGTTCGGTCGCATCGTCGGCGTACTCGGCCGTCCGGTTCCTCGGCGGCGCCATGGCTCCGCCTCTCGCCGCGGCCCTGTGGCACGCGATGAACGCCACCGTCCCGTATCTGGTGGCGGCGCTCGCTGTGCTCATCGCTGCGCTCACCGTGTTCCTCGGGCGCAAAGCCCTCGCCCACATCGACGACGAGCCCGACGACGCCGATGAGGATGCCGCGGCGATCCTCATCGGCGACGCCGCCTGACAGTCGCCGCTCGAGCTCCCGCCGGGTCGGCACGACGCCGTACCGCCCCGGCGGGACACCAGATGATCCGCACCGCCCGGTGGTCATCTGCCATCGTGCCCGTAGACGCGAAAAAGCCTCGAAGACTGGCGAGAGTCTTCGAGGCTGATCCGTGCACCCCCAGGGACTTGAACCCTGAACCCACTGATTAAGAGTCAGTTGCTCTGCCGATTGAGCTAGAGGTGCGTGGCCCGGATTTCCCCCGGCCGAGGAATTACATTACCAGCCGACGGGCGCGAGACGAAATCCGCGTCGCTCCCCCGAGACCGCCGCGCGTGTCGCCGCATGTCGGACCGCGGCGGTCGCCCCTGACCCGGCGGTTATCCTGTTCACGTGACTGCTTCCACCGCTGCCGCCGACCTGTCCCGCGACCTCGAGCTCGCCCTCCGGCTCGCCGACGCCGCCGACGCCCAGTCGCTCCCCCGCTTCGACAGCGCAGACCTCGAAGTGTCCACAAAGGCCGACAGCTCTCACGTCACCGACGCCGATCTCGCCACCGAGCGGGCGATCCGCGAGATCATCGCCGCGGAGCGGCCTGCCGACGGCATCTTCGGCGAGGAGTTCGGCGCCCAGGGCGACACCCACCGACAGTGGATCATCGACCCGATCGACGGCACTGCGAACTTCCTCCGGGGCGTGCCGCTGTGGGGCACCATGATCGCGCTCGCGATCGACGGCGTACCGCAGGTGGGAGTCGTGAGCATGCCGGCTCTGGGACGCCGCTGGTGGGCCTCCGCAGGCGCCGGTGCATGGACGGGCACCGCCTCCGGACCCCGCCGTCTGCAGGTCTCCGACGTCGCGTCGCTCGACGATGCGAGTGTCAGCTTCCAGAGCATCGCGCAGTGGACCCGTTCCGGGCACCGCGACCAGCTTCTCCGCCTCGCCGACCACGTCTGGCGCGATCGCGCCTACGGCGATGTGTACGCCTACATGCTGCTCGCCGAGGGACGCATCGACATGGTCGCCGAGTTCGACGTCAAGGAGTACGACATCGCGGCCGCAGTACCGATCGTCCGCGAAGCAGGCGGCCGCATGACGGGATTCGACGGCGCCGAGACGATCTCCGACCTGTCGACACTCGCCAGCAACGGCACGCTGCACGACGCCTTCCTCGACCTGTTGCACGGTTGACCCGACGCCCGACGAACTCCCCACGAAGGCCCGAGATGACGCACCGCACTCTGACCACAGCACTCGGCGCACTCGCCCTTGCGGCGGTGCTCGCCGGATGCTCCGGCGGCACCGACGCGAACGCGACGCCGACGCCCGACGTCCCGAAGCCGACGGCGACGGCCACCGTCACCCCGACGCCGACGCCCACGCCCGAACCCGCGGCGCAGCCCACGTGCGACACGATCGTCTCGGCCGGCACCGTGCAGGCGCTCACCGACGCGGGCTGGACGTCCGAGGAGAAGGAGTTCGTGATCGGCGATGTCACGCTGCCTGACGGCCTGCTGTGCTTCTGGGCCGACTACTCGGTCGCGTCCGACCACGGTCAGCTGTACGGCTGGTCTGCGATCACCGCCGACCAGGCCGCCGACGCGCAGTCGTCGCTGCTCTCCTCGGGATGGACGCGCGAAGACGGCGCTGACGGGATCTACATCACCGAGAACCCCGACTTCTCGATGGGCACCGACGACGACGGTTACGGGATGACGTACCTGTTCGGCGACGGCTGGGTGGAGGTCGCCGACACCCGCCAGAGCCTCCTCCTCATCGAGTGGCAGGGCTGACCCCACGACATCGGCGCTCCGCGACTGCGGTGTAGTGTCGCTCGCATGAGCACGGACGACGACCTGACGTCGATCGCCGCTGCCCTCTACACCGCCCCGCTCGTCGAGTTCACCGCGACCCGCGACGCCCGCGCGAAGGCCACGACCGACGCGGCGCTCTCCGCGGGCATCCGATCGCTGCGCAAGCCGTCGGTCGCGGCGTGGGTGGTGAACGTGTTCGCCCGCGAGCGAGCAGCCCAGCTCGGTGAGGCGCTCGCACTGGCCGCGGAGCTTCGTGACGCGCAGGATGACCTCGACGCGAAGGCCCTCGCCCAGCTGGGCCGAGATCGCCGTGCGCTGACCGCGCGGCTGGCCGCAGCGGCCGCCGACCTCGCCGCATCGCGGGGTGAGCGCGTCACGGATGCGACACGCGAGGCGGTGCAGCAGACGATCTCGGCCGCGTTCTTCGATCCCGATGCAGCCGCTGCGGTCGCGTCAGGTCGACTCGTGCGCGCACTCGAGCCGTCGGAGACATACTCGGATCTGATGGGCTCGATCGTCGCGGGCGGCGCACCGTCGGCGGCCGCGCCGGAGTCCGCTCCCGCCGACGAGGTCGCCGCGCGTCGCGAGCGCAAGAAGGCGGAGCGCGCCGTGCGCGACGCCGAGCAGTCTCGCGACCGTCTCCTCCGCGAGCAGAAGGCGACGGCGAAGACGGCGGCGAACCTCCGGGCGACGATCGACGAGCTCACCGCACGCGAAGCCGAGATCGAGCGCGAACTCTCGCAGCTCCGTCGACGGCGCGACCGCGCGCGCGTCGAGTCGGACACCGCCGAGGATGCCGCTGCGACCGCTGACGGTCGCGTCGCCGACGCCGAGCAGGCCGTCGCCGACGCACAGGCGAACCTCTCCGCGCTCGGCGACCGCTGACGCGGCCACCACAGCGCCCCTGGTCAGCGCAGATGACGAGACCCCGTCGGGTGCGTGTGCGCATCCGACGGGGTCTGAATCCGGTGACAGCGACCTGGTGGAGCTGGGGGGAATCGAACCCCCGTCCAACGCTGAGTCTCCACGCCTTCTCCGGGCGCAGTCTGTGGAAGCGTTCTGCTCGGCTCCGACCTTTGTCACAGACACCTAAGTCGACGAGCCCAGCCTGGGAAGAGTCCCGCGTGACGTCCAGACGCCGTCACACAGCAAGATTCCTAGATGACGCCAGGATCCGTATCGGAATCACATACGGTCTGACGGACTATCGGGCTCGCTTATGCAGCGAGGGCGAAGTCGTTGCGCTTGGATTCGGCAACTATTGTTTTGCAGAGAGCGTTTACGAGATAACTCTGCATCCTCGGCCCGCTTCTCGTGGATTCACAGGCGCTGTCGAAACCGATCAGCCCCGTGGTCCTTCTCTCGAAGGAGCCGCTGTCACTCTGTGGATTTGTCATGCTCGGCAACCGAGGTTCCCGAGCGTCTCAGACTACAACGTCTGCGCACGCCGCGCCATTCCGCACGGGAACGGCGGGGAGCGTAGAGTCGCCGCATGAGCGATGTCACCGTCACCGTCCGCGGCGAGCACGAAGAGCGCGTGAAGCCCGAGCGCGCCACCATCCAGGTCAGCGTGCGGGCGGAGGGTCCGGAGCGCACCGCTGTCGTCGAGCGCGTGACCCGCCTCACCGACCCCGTGCGCGAGTCCCTCACCGCACGCGCGGATGCCGGAGGGGTGCTCGACTGGTCGAGCACCCGACTCTCGGTGCGAGCCGAGCGTCCGTGGAACAACGAGGGCAAGCGACTCGCGCCCGTGCACTACGCGAGCATCGATCTCACGGCCACGTTCGGAGACGTCGCCGAGCTGTCGCTGTGGGTCTCCGACATCTCGATCTGGGACGGTGTCGAGGTCGGCTGGGTCGACTGGCACCTGACACCCGAGACGCGCACGACCACAGAGCGCGCTGTCGCGGCACAGGCCGTCGGCGTCGCCCTGACCCGCGCTCAGGCCTATGCGAGCGCCCTCGGTCTGCACGAAGTGACCCCGCTCGAGATCGCCGACGTCGGGCTCATCTCGAACGGTCAGCCCGCTGCTCCCACGCCGATGATGATGAAGGCGGCGCGGGGCGCAGCGTTCGCGGCGGACGCGGCACCGGCCATGCAGTACGAACCTGACGACATCGTGATCGCGGCGACCGTGGAGGCACGATTCCTCGCGCGGTGACCCGGCCGCGGGTGAGCGTCAGGCGCTGACCGCGAAGGGCTCCAGGTCGGCGGCGAGACGTTCCGAGACGCGGGCGTGCACAGCGGTGCCGTCCTCACGATGATCCACCGAGAGCAGCATGCCGCTCTCGTGGATCGCCGCGACGAGGTCCCCCCGGTCGTACGGGACGACGGCATGGATCTCGACGGCTGGCTTCGGCAGTGCGTCCTCGATCGCGGCGCGGAGCTCGACGATCCCCTCACCGGAACGCGAGGAGACGAAGTGCGCCTTGGGCTCGAGACCGCGCAGCACGAGCCGCTCGTCGTCGTCGATGAGGTCGGCCTTGTTGAAGACCACGAGTTCGGGCATGTCGCGCACGCCCACGTCGCCCATCACATCGCGCACCGTCTGCAGCTGACCGGCCGGGTCGGGGTGCGAGCCGTCGACGACGTGCAACACGACATCCGCGTCGCCCACTTCCTCCAGCGTCGAGCGGAACGCCTCGACCAGCTGATGCGGGAGGTTGCGCACGAACCCGACCGTATCGGTCAGCGTGTACACGCGACCGTCGGCGGTCTCCGAGCGTCGCACCGTCGCGTCCAGCGTCGCGAAGAGCGCGTTCTCGACCAGCACTCCTGCGCTCGTGAGAGCGTTCAGGAGGCTCGACTTGCCCGCGTTGGTGTACCCCGCGATCGCGACGGAGGGGATCGTGTTGCGACGACGCTCGGCCCGCTTCGCTTCGCGCGCAGGGCCGAAGTCACGGATCTGACGGCGCAGCAGCGCCATCTTGGTGCGGATGCGGCGGCGGTCGAGCTCGATCTTCGTCTCACCCGGTCCACGTGATCCCATACCGGCCCCGCCGGCGCCCACCTGGCCACCGGCCTGACGGCTCATCGACTCGCCCCACCCGCGGAGACGGGGAAGCAGATACTCGAGCTGGGCGAGTTCGACCTGCGCCTTGCCCTCGCGGCTCTTGGCGTGCTGGCTGAAGATGTCGAGGATGACCGTCGTGCGATCGATGACCTTGACCTTCACGACATCCTCGAGAGCACGGCGCTGGCTGGGAGCGAGTTCGGTGTCGGCGATCACGGTGTCGGCACCGGTCGCGGCGACGATGTCTCGGAGCTCCTGGGCCTTGCCACGCCCGATGTAGGTCGCGGCATCCGGGTGCGGACGCCGCTGCAGCACGCCGTCGAGCACGACGGCTCCGGCCGTCTCGGCGAGAGCGGCGAGTTCGCGCAGCGAGTTCTCCGCATCGTCCTGCGCACCCTGCGGGTAGACGCCGACGAGCACCACGTTCTCGAGACGCAGCTGCCGGTACTCGACCTCGGTGACGTCCTCGAGCTCGGTCGAGAGTCCACCGACACGTCGCAGGGCGTGTCGGTCCTCCAGATCCCACTGATCACCGTCGGATCGGGCGTGCGCCGCGGTCGCTTCGTCCTGCAGCGCCTGCGCCGCTCCGAACACGCGCGCTTCGGTGCGCTTCTCCGAGTTCGCGAGCACGCGGTCGAGCGCGTCGTCGCCGGTCGAAGGTGTCGTGGTATCCGTCATCCGTCCCTGTTCTCTGGGTTTCGTTTGCGAGTCTTAACCTTAGCCCGCGCTGTCCGCTACGCTCACGGTATGGGGTCCGACCATTACTTCACCGCGGCCCCGGCGAGTCCCGAGAACCTGCGTACGATCCGTGTATCGCTCGCAGGCCGTGAGCTGGACGTCACCACCGCAGGCGGCGTCTTCAGCCCGGATCGGCTGGACGCCGGAACTGCGGTCCTCCTCGCCAACATGCCTCCGGTGCCGCCGGGCGGCAACCTTCTCGACCTCGGAAGCGGATGGGGTCCCATCTCGCTCACGATGGCGATGAACGCTCCGCACGCGACCGTCTGGGCGGTCGACGTCAACGAACGCGCCCTCGACCTCGTGCGCCGCAACGCGGCATCCCTCGGCCTCACCAATGTCAACGCGGTGCGCCCCGAGGATGTTCCCGCCGATGTGATGTTCCGGTCTATCCGTTCGAACCCTCCGATCCGCGTGGGCAAGAGCGAACTGCACGGTCTGCTGGAGAAGTGGATCCCCCGTCTCGACGAGCGCAGTGATGCGTGGCTCGTGGTGCAGCGCAATCTCGGGGCCGACTCGCTGCAGAGGTGGATCGGCTCGACCTTCACTCCGGGCTTCAGCGTGTTCCGCACGGCCACCGCCAAGGGATACCGCGTGCTCAAGGTCCGCAAGCACGGCACTCCCCCGACCGAGCCGATCACCCTCTCGGCGCTGTCGTCGTAGCAGCGGGAGTGCTCGCGTCAGACGGTGTCGAGCAGCGCGGGAAGATCCCGCATGTCGGTGAACACCGTCGCCCCCTCTTCAGCCAGCCACTCTACCGGGGTGATGCCGCCCGCGTAGCCGAGCACGCGCATACCGGCCGTCCGCGCGGCCTGCACGCCGAACCGGCTGTCCTCGATCACGACGCAGCGCTCCGGAGCGACACCGAGCCGTGCAGCGGCGTGGAGGAACAGATCGGGCGCGGGCTTGCCGTCGCGAACGTCGTCGGCGCTGAAGATGCGGCCGGCGAACCGCGGCAGCAATCCGGTCAGGGTCAGGCTTCGTCGGATCTTGTCATGTGACCCGCTGGAGGCGACGCAGGTGTCGAGGTCGATCACGTCGAGAGCGGCTTCCACGCCGGGCACGGCCACGAGATCGCGCGCGAACGCCTCGCGGTACCACGCGTCGAACGGGCGCACCCAGTCGTCGTCGAGATCTCGCCCGAGATGCGCTTCGACCTCGGCGCGGAAATGCGCGTCGGAGCGTCCCACGAAGCGGTGGATGATCTCTTCCCGCGTGAGGGCCCAACCGAGTTGCGCGAGGACGCGACGGTCGATCTCGACCGAGATGCGCTCGCTGTCGACGAGGACGCCGTCGCAATCGAAGACGATCAGCTCGACATCGCCGGACGACGTCAGATCAGCTCGACCTCGCCGCTGTAGACGAGCTGGGCAGGGCCCGAGAGGGCGACGTGCTCGCCGTCGTGCGCCGGGAACATCCGCACGCCGAGAGTTCCGCCGGGAACCTCCACCGTCCATCGGTCGGGGGCCTTCTCCCCCGCCCAGTGCCGCACGGCGAGGGCCGTGGCGGCGACGCCGGTGCCGCAGCTGAGGGTCTCCCCGACGCCGCGCTCGGAGACGCGCATGCGCACGTGTCCGACGCCGTCACGCACGAGCGGCTCGCCCGGAACCACGAACTCGACGTTCGCGCCCGCCGGCGGAGCCGGATCGAGAAGAGGCGCACGGTGCAGTTCGAGGGACGCGAGTTCGCCGTCCTCGGCGAGGGCGACCACGACATGCGGATTGCCCACGTCGATCCCGAGGCCCGGACGCGCGACCGGGAGGCCGTCGGCCGTCACCAGGGGATCGTCTCCTGACAGGCCCCACGGACCGAGATCGACCTGATAGCCGTCGTCGCTGAGCGTGATGTCACGGACGCCGGCGCGCGTGCCGACGGGAAGCGACGCGCCCGGCTCGATCGTCGCCAGTCCCGAGCGGAGAAGGTAGTGGACGAAGACACGCACGCCGTTGCCGCACATCTCGGCGATCGACCCGTCGGCGTTGCGATAGTCCATGAACCATTCGGCCCCGGCCTCGGCAGCCGGCGCCGCAGCGCCATCCGCGATCGACGTGGATCGCACGACACGGAGGATGCCGTCCGCGCCGATTCCGAAGTGCCGGTCGCAGAGCGCGGCGACCTGCTCAGCGCTCAGATCGAGCATCCCGTCGGGGTCGGCGATGATGACGAAATCGTTGCCCGTGCCGTGTCCCTTGGTGAATGCGACCATCCGTCCAGTCTAGGGACACCGGGCTATGCGTCGACGATGAGACGCTTGCCCGTGTTCGAGACGGAGAATCTCTCGTAGCCGAGCGCGTCGTAGAACTCCAGCGCCTGCTCGTTCCCTTCGCGCACCATCAACTGGATCTTCGGGCATCCCATGTCGATCAGCAGGCGCTCCGCCTCCGCGACGAGCGCCCTCCCCACTCCGAGACGACGATGAGACGGAGCAGATGCGAGGTAGTACAGCCATCCGCGGTGTCCGTCGTAGCCCGCCATCACGCTGCCGATGATCGACGGCGCATTCTCGTCGCTCCCCTGCGTCTGCGCGCCCTCCTCGACGGCGACGAGGAACAGTTCGGGCTGCACGGTCAGCTTGCGCTCGATGTCGCGTCGCGGATCGTTCCACGGCCTCGTCAACCCTGCCGACTCCCACAAGGAGACCACACCGTCGGCGTCGTCGGGATCGAATGCGCGCACGTGCCAACTCATCGATCGAGTCTAGGGTCGCTCGA
The DNA here is from genome assembly GCF_044749085.1 of Microbacterium sp. NPDC089695. Lineage (NCBI taxonomy): Bacteria > Bacillati > Actinomycetota > Actinomycetes > Micrococcales > Microbacteriaceae > Microbacterium > Microbacterium sp. NPDC089695. The sequence goes on along the minus strand of NZ_JBIVHG010000001.1, from coordinate 2,420,358 downwards.
CGGCGTCCCTGCGAATCCGGTACCGCCCGCACAGGAAGTCGCGGTTGCGTGCGACGTCGATGAGCTCCAGTTCCAGAGCGCGTGGGAGGAGCGGAGCACCCGACCCCAAGGTCACGGGCGCGTACTGCACCCACACCTCGTCGAGCAGGCCGGCATCGGCGAACTGGCCCGCGAGATCGCCGCCGCCGACGATCCACACGTCCCGTCCCTGAGCGGCCTCGACCATCTCGGCGTGCGCGCGGCGCACGTCGCCCTGGCTGAGCCTGACGTCGGCGCCGTTCGGGACCTCGAGCTCCCTGTGCGTGAACACCCAGGTGGGCTGTGTGTACCCCCAGCGCCCTTCGTCGTGCCCCATCACCCATTCGAAGGTCGACGCGCCCATCGCGAGCGCGCCCACGCCCTTCTCGAACTCGACGTACGACATCGGACCCTCTTGATCTATGTCGCGAGACAGCAGCCAGTCGAGCGAATGGTCAGCGGTCGCGATGAATCCGTCGAGGCTGGATGCGGTGAAGTAGTGGGTGGCCATGCCGACACCCTCCCACGGGCTTCGGACATTCCGCAGCCCTGTACCGTACCCCGCCCGCGCCGATCCGCGGTAGCGATCCGTGGTCGCGATCCGTGGTGGCGATCAGTGCGTGAGCAGAGTTTCGGCGTCGGCCGGTGCATCCCGCCATTCGATCTCGGGGTAGCGCTTGAACCACGACACCTGTCGGCGGGCGTATCGACGGGTCAGCGCCTGCGTCTCCGCGACCGCCTCGTCGCGCGTCAGGCGTCCGTCGATCTGCGCGAGCGCGTGTGCGTATCCGATCGCTCGCCGAGCCGTGGTGCCGTTCTCCAGCCCGCGGGTCCGAAGCTGCGCGACCTCCTCGACCAGGCCGTCGCGCCACATGCGCTCCACCCGGGCATCCAGGCGTTCGGTGAGAACGGGACGGTCGACGTGCAGGCCGACGACCCGTGTCGCGCCGGGCTGCCAGAGCGCGGGTCTCTCCGGGAGGATCGCGCCGTGGGTCGCGCCGCCCTGTGCGAGAACTTCGAGCGCGCGTACGACGCGCCGCTCGTTTCGAGGGTCGACTCGGTCGGCCGTGGCCGGGTCGAGCGCGCGAAGGCGCGCCATCAGCGCATCGAGGCCGTCGCGTTCGAGCTCCCGGTGGAGTTGCTCGCGCACCGCCGGGTCGCGGGGCGGGAACGCGAAGTCGTAGATCACGCTCGAGACGTACAGACCCGACCCTCCCACGAGGATCGCGTCACCACCACGGGCCTGGATGTCGTGGATCGCCTGCCGCGCGCGTGGCTGGTACCACGCGACGGCGGCCTCCTGATCGACCTCGCGCACATCGAAGAGGTGATGCGGGATGCCGCGGCGTTCTGCAAGCGGCAGTTTCGCCGTCCCGATGTCCATTCCGCTGTACAGCTGCATGGCGTCGGCGTTGACGATCTCGGCAGGGGTGCCTCGGACTTGCAGCAGCTCCGCGAGATCCAGGGCGAGATCGCTCTTGCCGGTCCCCGTCGCGCCGACTATGGCCCACAGTCGCGGGCGCGACCGTGCGGGTGTCGAATCGGTCACACGCCGACACGCAGGGTGGGGAGCCCCAGCGAGACCGCTCGCGGCGCTCCGCCGTCAGCACTCGGCGTCGGAACGGCACACGACTCCGCCTGCGCGCGATCCCAGGCGTCGCCGCCCCGCGTGCGACGGATCTGCAGGGGCGCCCCCGTCGGGTCGTCTGCGAGCAGGTGGAAGGGCGCGGCGCGGCTGATCGTCACCGTGACGACATCGCCGGGACGCGGCAGCGGCGAGCCGGCGGTCACCTCGAAGTGGACGAGACGGTTGTCTTCGGCGCGCCCCGTGAGGCGGTGCGTCTCGGCATCCTTCTTCCCCTCGCCGGTGGAGACCACGACATCGACCTCTCGGCCGACCTGCTTCCGGTTCTCCTCGAGCGAGATCCGCTCCTGCAGGGCGATGAGGCGCTCGTACCGCTCCTGGACGACGGCCTTGGGCACCTGCCCGTCCATGGTCGCCGCCGGGGTGCCTTCGCGGATCGAGTACTGGAACGTGAACGCACTCGAGAACCGCGCCTGCTCGACCACGCGCATCGTGTCTTCGAAGTCCTCGTCGGTCTCGCCGGGGAACCCGACGATGATGTCGGTCGTGATGGCCGCGTTCGGAATGCGCTCGCGCACGCGATCGAGGATGCCCAGGAACTTCTCGCTCCGATACGAGCGCCGCATCGCCTTGAGGATCCGATCACTGCCGGACTGCAGCGGCATGTGGAGCTGAGGCATGACGTTCGGCGTCTCTGCCATGGCGTCGATCACGTCGTCGGTGAATGCGGCCGGGTGCGGGCTCGTGAAGCGGATGCGCTCGAGACCCGGGATCTCGCCCGCCGCGCGCAGAAGCTTGCCGAAGGCCTGCCGGTCTCCGAACTCGACGCCGTAGGAGTTCACGTTCTGGCCGAGGAGCGTGACCTCGATGGCGCCGTCCTCGACGAGCAGCCGGATCTCGTTCAGGATGTCGCCGGGGCGCCGGTCCTTCTCCTTGCCGCGCAGGCTGGGGACGATGCAGAAGGTGCAGGTGTTGTTGCACCCGACGGAGATCGACACCCATCCGCTGTGGGCGGAGTCGCGCTTGGTCGGCAGGGTCGACGGGAAGACCTCCAGGGACTCGAGGATCTCGAGCTCTGCGTCACCGTTGTGACGAGCCCGCTCGAGGAGCCCGGGCAACGATCCCATGTTGTGGGTTCCGAAGACGACGTCGACCCAGGGCGCCTTGTCGAGGACGGCCTGCTTGTCCATCTGCGCGAGGCACCCGCCCACGGCGATCTGCATGCCGTCCTTGCGACGTTTGACCGCGGCGAGCTGCCCCAGCGTGCCGTAGAGCTTTCCGGCGGCGTTGTCACGCACGGCGCACGTGTTGATGATCACGACGTCGGCATCGTCGCCAGCCTCGGCACGCACATAGCCGGCGCTCTCGAGCGAGCCGGAGAGGCGCTCCGAGTCGTGCACGTTCATCTGGCACCCGAAGGTTCGCACTTCGTACGAGCGATGGCGTCCGTCGAGATCGACGGCTGCGGACGACGAGGCGATGATCGTCGGTTCACTGCGCGGAATAGTCATGGTTCTCCCATTGTACGAGCGCCTCCTCTCGGCCAGGTGCCCGCCGCACGCGTCGACGACGCGCGCCGCGGACGCACCGGCTGGCGGCCGCGCGGGACGACCGAGGTCAGTCGGAGTCGACGAAACGCACGCCCGTGGCCGGCCGACCGCCCGACGTCTCGCGCAGGGCCGTCTTCGCCGCTGACATGGCGACAGCGCCGTTGTACCCCCGCCTCGAGAGCTGGCCGACGAGTCGACGCAGCGCGGTGTCGGCATCCAGCCGCGCGAGCGAGCGTGCCTTCGACCGGGCGTAGTCGAGGGCGCGATCGGCATCATCGTCGGGCAGCTCGTCGAGGGCGGCATCGATGATCTCTCGAGGGATTCCCCGCTGAGCGAGAGCGCGCGAAAGAGCCACGCGCCCCTGCCCCTTTCGCTCGACACCGGCAGCGACCAGTTGGCCGGCGAGTTGTGCGTCGTCGACGTATCCGCGACGCTCGAAATCATCGAGGATGTCGTCGATCAGCGACCCGTCGAGCGACATGCCGTGGTGCTCGAAGCCGCGGAGAATCAACCGGACCTCGGACACCGACAGAGAGCGTGTGCGGAGCTTTCTCACGAGCGACTCTTCGGCGGCCGCACGGACATCGCTCTGGGCCAGCACAGTCTCTGCACCCGCAGACCCGGAATCTCCCGACGTGTCATTCACGGCCCGAAGACCCGGTCTCGAAGATCGTGAGCCTCTTCGGGCGGGATGCCGCGAGGAGGGCTCGTCACCCCATGTCGTACGCCACTGAACGAGGTCGTCGTCAGCGTGAGGAGTGACGCGATCGGCCCGCTCAGGGGCGTCGCGGCCGACCGAAGCGGTCGACTCCGCGCGTGCTCCTCGCTGCGCGCCGAAGAGAGGGATGACGGGGGCGATCCTCTCGGACGCGCCCCCGTCGTCTCGTGTCGTCATGATCAGGCCGGGCGGCGCTCTGCAAGCTCATCGCCGGGCGCGGCGGCCGCGCCACCGATGCCGAGCTTCTGCTTGATCTGCGTCTCGATGGTCAGCGCGATGTCGGGGTTCTTGATCAGGAACGTCCGTGCGTTCTCCTTGCCCTGACCGAGCTGATCGCCGTCGTAGGTGTACCAGGATCCCGACTTCTTCACGATGCCATGATCGACACCGAAGTCGATGAGGCTGCCCTCTCGCGAGATACCCACGCCGTAGAGGATGTCGAACTCCGCCTGCTTGAAGGGGGGTGCCATCTTGTTCTTGACGACCTTGACCCTGGTGCGGTTTCCGACGGCGTCGGTTCCGTCCTTCAGCGTCTCGATACGACGGATGTCCATGCGCACCGATGCGTAGAACTTCAGGGCCTTACCGCCGGCGGTGGTCTCCGGGGATCCGAAGAAGACGCCGATCTTCTCACGCAGCTGGTTGATGAAGATCATCGTCGTGTTGGTCTGGTTGAGACCACCCGTGAGCTTGCGGAGCGCCTGCGACATCAGGCGGGCCTGGAGTCCGACGTGGGAATCACCCATCTCGCCTTCGATCTCGGCACGGGGCACGAGGGCCGCGACGGAGTCGATGACGATCAGATCGATCGCTCCCGACCGGACGAGCATGTCGGCGATCTCGAGCGCCTGCTCACCGGTGTCGGGCTGCGAGACCAGCAGAGCGTCGATGTCGACGCCGAGCTTCGCCGCATAATCGGGATCGAGCGCGTGCTCCGCGTCGATGAAGGCGGCGATGCCGCCGGAACGCTGGGCGTTCGCGATCGCGTGCAGCGTGAGCGTCGTCTTACCCGAGGACTCGGGGCCGTAGATCTCGACGATGCGGCCGCGCGGGAGACCGCCGACGCCGAGAGCGACGTCGAGCGCGATGGATCCGGTCGGGATCACCGCGACGGGAGCGCGCTCGTCGCTGCCGAGGCGCATGACCGAGCCCTTTCCGAACTGCCGGTCGATCTGGGCGAGGGCGGTCTCGAGGGACTTCTCGCGGTCGGCGGGTGATGGCATGGCGTGCTCCTTCTGCTCGCGTGGTGCCGCCTGTAGGCTGTCGCGGCCCACCCGGGCTGGGTGGAACTCTCCGACAAGGCGTATGGCTCTCGGGCCTGTTCACACCGTACGAGCAGCCTCCGACATTGCGTCATCGGCCGCGGCGAATGGGGAGAACGTAATCCCTGAACCACTTGTGCAGAAGACTACGCCTGTTTCGAACACACCTTCGACGACACGCCGACTCGGCGTGTCTCCTCCGGGATGCCTCCGCACTCTCAGTGCCGGCGAGGTTCGAGGCGTCCCGCCCCGTGGCGCCGCTCGAGGGGCACGTCCGCTTCAGCGCAGAGCGCGAGCCAGATGTCACGCGGAGACACTCCGGCATCCAACGCTTCGGCGGCCGTCCTGCCATCGAGCGGTTTCAACACCAGATCGCTCACCAGAGACGATGCACGACCGCCGAACTCCGCGTCGACGGCACGGAGGAACTCACTGCGTCTCATCGACGATCGACCGCCGTCGGGCTCAGCGCAGCGTGAGCTCGGGCTCGACCGCGGCCACGAGATCGTCGGGCACGACGTCCGGGAACACCTGGATGCCTTCGAGAACCGAGATGCGGTCGCCGACTTCGCGCATGATGGTCGAGATCGGCACATCGAGCGCGTCCGCCACGGATGCGAGGATCTCGCTCGAGGCTTCTTTCTGACCGCGCTCGACCTCGCTGAGGTAGCCGAGGGCCACGGACGCCTTGCTCGCGACCTGCCGGAGCGTGCGCCCCTTCTGCAGGCGGAAGTCCCTCAGCACATCGCCGATTTCCTGTCGTACGAGAATCATCGGAACCTCCTCCTCCCAGATCGCCATCGCGGGGTCTCCCCCGATGGAATCGCCAGTCTAGTCCTTGGGACTGCCACAGAATCTACCTTCGCACGCTGTGCTTTCGATGTGAGCACATCCATGACAACCGCACCCGTGTCGCCGCTATTCCCCGACCAGTCGACGGAGCGCCGAGAGAACGGCATCCGTGGAGCGGGCGCGAATCGTCGCGCGATCACCGAGGAAGCGGTACGACTCGCTCACGGCGCCGTCGGGGGTCACGATCGCGATGTGCACCGTGCCGACAGGCTGTCCGTCGGGGCTATCGGGGCCCGCGATCCCCGTGGTGGCGATCCCGACGTCGGCGCGACGGCCGACCGCGACGGCGCCTCGCACGCCCTCCGCCATCTGCAACGCGACGCGGGCGTGCACGGGTCCGTGCTCGGCGAGGAGATCGGCATCGACACCGAGCACCGAGTGCTTGACCGGGGTCGCGTAGGCGACGACGCCACCCCACAGCACGGCAGAGGCACCGGGAACCGCGACGATCTCGGCGCACACCGCGCCGCCCGTCAAGGACTCCGCAACGCCCAGGGTCCACCCACGGGAGACGAGCGCTGCGACGGCCTCCGATGCGAGTGTCACGACTGCTGCCGCGACCCTCGTACCTGAGCGAAGATGTAATCGATGCCGCTCGCGACCGTCAGCACGAGGGCCGCGATCATGAGCACCGCGGTCACCAGCGTCCATGCGCCGAGGCCGATGAAGACGTGCAGCGGCAGCAGCGCCCACGAGAGCGCCACGCCCTGCACGGCCGTCTTGATCTTGCCCATCCAGGCGGCCGCGACGACGTGTTCTCTCGCGACGACCAGACGGTGCACGGTGATGCCCCACTCACGGACGAGGATGACGATCACGATCCACCACGACAACTCGCCGAGGACGGCGAGTCCGATGAATCCGGCCCCGGTGAGGAGCTTGTCGGCGATCGGATCCCAGAGCTTCCCGAAATCGCTCACGATGTCGTAGCGCCGGGCGAGGTAGCCGTCGACCCAGTCCGTCGAGATCGCGACGACGAAGAGGACGCCGGCGATCCAGCGCAGCACGATGTCGGCGTCGCCGAAGATGCCTCCGAGCAGCAGGATCACGAAGAAGAGTACGGCGAGGGGGATCCGCGCGACGGTGATCGCATTCGGGAGCTGACGAGGAATGGCCATCAGTCGCGTCCCGTCAGGCCCCAGGCGTCTTCATCGCCGCCTTCCGCCTCCACCACCGGGAGACCGTCGAACTGCGCGTCCACCGGGTCAGGGGGCGTCGGCGCGGCGGGCATCGCCGGCGCTGACGCCGAGCCGGCCGGCGCCGACGGGACGTCATCGCCACGGAGCTTCGCCATGACCTGCGGGAGCTGCTCCGGCGTCGCGAGGACGTCGCGCGCCTTGGACCCCTCGGACGGCCCGACGACCTCGCGCGACTCGAGGAGGTCCATCAGCCGGCCGGCCTTGGCGAAGCCGACGCGGAGCTTGCGCTGCAGCATCGACGTCGAGCCGAACTGCGACGAGACGATGAGCTCAGCGGCCGCAAGCAGCAGCTCGAGGTCGTCGCCGATGTCCTCGTCGACCTCCTTCTTCTTGGCCGGCTCCATCGCCTCCTGCACATCCGCCCGATACTCGGGCCGAGCCTGGCGGGTGACGTGCTTGACGACCGCGTCGATCTCCTTCTCGTCGACCCATGCGCCCTGCAGGCGGAAGGGCTTCGACGAACCCATGGGAGAGAAGAGCGCATCGCCCTGGCCGATGAGCTTGTCGGCACCGGGGCTGTCGAGGATCACGCGGCTGTCGGTGACGCTGGTGACGGCGAACGCGAGCCGCGACGGCACGTTGGCCTTGATCAGACCCGTCACGACGTCGACGCTCGGGCGCTGGGTCGCGAGAACCAGGTGGATGCCGGAGGCGCGCGCGAGCTGGGTGATGCGCACGATCGAGTCCTCGACGTCACGCGGAGCGACCATCATCAGGTCGGCCAGCTCGTCGACCACGACCAGCAGATACGGGTAGGGCTTGAGCACGCGCTCGCTGCCCACCGGCACCTCGACCTCCCCGGCGCGCACGGCCTTGTTGAAGTCGTCGATGTGACGGAACCCGAACGACGCGAGGTCGTCGTACCGCATGTCCATCTCCTTCACGACCCACTGCAGAGCCTCAGCGGCCTTCTTGGGGTTCGTGATGATGGGAGTGATCAGGTGCGGGACGCCTGCGTAGCTCGTGAGCTCGACGCGCTTGGGGTCGATCAGCACCATGCGCACGTCCGCCGGCCGCGCACGCATCAGCAGGCTCGTGATCATGGAGTTCACGAAGCTCGACTTACCCGATCCGGTGGAGCCGGCGACCAGCAGGTGGGGCATCTTCGCGAGGTTGGCGGTGACGAAGTTGCCGCCGACGTCCTTGCCGACGCCGATGGTCAGCGGATGCGTGCTCTTCTGCGCAGCCTGAGACCGCAGCACGTCGCCCAGCGAGACCGTCTCGCGATCGGTGTTCGGGATCTCGATGCCGATCGCGCTCTTGCCGGGAATCGGCGAGAGGATGCGCACGTCGTTGGACGCGACGGCGTAGGCGAAGTTGTTGCTCAGCTGCAGGATCTTCTCGACCTTGACGCCGTGTCCGACCTCGACCTCGTACTGGGTGACCGTCGGACCTCGCGAGAAACCGGTGACCTTGGCGTCGACGTTGAACTGCGACAGCACGCTCGTGATCTGCTCGACGATCTTGTCGTTGGCCTCCGAGCGGGCGACCGACGGAGGACCTTCGGCGAGCACTCCCGGCGACGGCAGCACGTAGGGAGCGACGGGAGCCTGCGGACCCCGGTCTCCCGGGCCGTCCGTCCCGAAGCCGTCCATGCCCGGGAGTTCGGGCATCTCACCCGTGTCGGAGTCGTCGTCGAGCAGTGCTGTGGTCTGCTGCTCCGCGAGCGCGTCGGTCACCGACCGGACGTCGGAGATCACCTCGGTGGCGGCGTCGTACGGATTCGCCACCGTGACGGCCTGATCGTAGGCAGGAGTCGCCTCCGGCTCGCCGAGGAGCGCCGTGATGTCGTCCGAACCGAGGGTGCCCTCGTCGGGATCCTCCTCGCGCCCGGTCTTGTTGCGACGCCACCAGGGCAGCACGTCCGGGTCGTCGACCTTGTCGGCGTCGTCGATCGCCGCGGAGTCCTTGACAGGCTTCTCCGCACGCTCGGCGTCGAACATCCACGCGTAGAGATCGCCGAGGCGCTGTCCGATGCGGTTCGGCGGCGTCTTCGTGAGGATCAGCACGCTCAGCACGGCGATCAGCGACAGGATCACGTAGGCCGGGATCGAGGTCAGATAGCTCAGGGGCTGACCGACCATCCATCCGAACAGGCCCCCGGCCGCACTGAGCGCGACCATGCCCTCCCTGGGCTGCGGCAGACCGCCGGCGAGATGGCAGAAGCCGGCCAGCGTGATCATCAACAACCCGAAGCCGATGCCGATCCTGCCGTTGTCGTGCACCGAGGACGGATGCCGGAACAACCACCCTGCGAGCAGCAGCAGCAGGACGGGGAAGATGAAGGCCATACGACCGATGAGGAGCCCGACGGAGTACGCGCTGACGTTCGTCGCGATCTCGTTGCCGATGAAGAACCACTCGTTGACGGCGCCCGCGATCGCGAGCAGGACGAGGAGGAACGGGAACCCGTCGCGACGGTCGTCCTTCTGCAGAGTCTCCGGGCCGAACGCCCGGAACATGCCGCCCACGCCGTGAGCGAGTCCGAGCCAAGCGCGCGCGGCTGCCGGCGGCTTCTCGACGTCGTCGATGTACTTCTTGGGGGCGGCCTGGGTCTTCGGAGCGGCCTGCCTCTTGGGGCGAGGCGTGGCGCTCTCGGACGCGCGCGCTGATTTCGTGGTGCTCCTGGCCATGCTCACACGTTACGACGAGCAGCCGACATCGGCCCGTAATGACGCGGCTTTCCGGGGATCCTCGAGGATCGGCTACCCCGTCGCGCGCACCATCGTCTGTCGCGACGGCGACTCGGCGACCACCGTGAAACCCTCGGCCCGATACAGCGTGTGCGCGAAGTTGTCGCGCTCGACGCTCAGGCTGATCCGGGAGTGCCCGTGCACACCCGCCAGCTCCACGACCCCGCGCAGCAGCGATCGCCCCACACCGCGCGCACGCCACAGCGGATGCACGCCGATGATCAGCTCGGGGACGCCGACTCCGACGAAGCCGAGACCGGGATCGTTCTGCGGGAGCATCCGGAACCACGCCGCGCCGACGGGCACGTCGTCTTCACCGGTCGCGATCAATCCGTCGTCCGACGACCGCTTCCATCCCGTGAGATACCGGCGATGCTCGGCCGACGTCAGCACCTCATGCCGCGGACGCACGCCGCCAGCGCGCCAGTTCGCGGCCTCGACGAGCATGTCGCCGAGGAACATCGCATCCGTCTGCGCGGCCCTGCGGAGGGCGAAGCCCCTGTGCATGACGCGAGCATAGGACGAGCGTGTTACGTCGGAATGACGGATTCCCGTGAGCCGACCGCCGGCGCTCAGGCCTCGATGACGAGTGGGACGATCATCGGTCGACGACGGAGCTTCTGGTTGACCCAGCGTCCGATCGTGCGTCGCACGACCTGCGAGAGCGCGTGCGTGTCGCGCACCCCGTTGCCGGATGCCTCCTTGAGCGCGGCCACGATCTTCGGCGCCACGTCGTCGAACACGGCGTCGTCCTCCGCGATGCCCCGCGCGTGGATCTCCGGCCCGGAGATGATGCGCCCGGTCGCCGCGTCGACGACCACGATCACCGAGACGAAGCCCTCCTCGCCGAGGATCCTGCGGTCCTTGAGATCCGCGTCGGTGATCTCGCCGACGGTCGAGCCGTCGACGTATACGAAGCCGAGGTCGAGCTGGCCCGCCACGCGCGCGTCGCCGTCCTTGAGGTCGATCACGGTGCCGTTCGAGGCGATGATCGTGCGCTCGGCCGGGATGCCGGTGTCCTGAGCGAGCTTGGCGTTGGCCATCAGGTGCCGATACTCGCCGTGCACGGGGAGCACGTTCTTCGGCTTGAGGATGTTGTAGCAGTACAGCAGTTCACCCGCGGCGGCATGACCGGAGACGTGCACCCGCGCGTTCGCCTTGTGGACGACGTTCGCGCCGAGCTTCGTGAGCCCGTCGATCACGCGGTAGACGGCGTTCTCGTTGCCGGGGATGAGGCTCGAGGCGAGGATGACGGTGTCGCCCTCGCTGATCTCGATCGCATGATCGAGGTTGGCCATCCGGCTGAGCACCGCCATCGGCTCGCCCTGCGACCCGGTCGACATGTAAACGATCCGGTCGTCGGGCAGGTCGCGCGCCTTCTTGAAGTCGATGAGCACCCCGTCCGGCACCTTGAGGTACCCGAGCTGCTCGGCGATGGTCATGTTGCGCACCATGCTGCGTCCGAGGAACGCCACGCGACGACCGTGAGCGTGCGCGGCATCGATGACCTGCTGCACGCGGTGCACGTGGCTCGAGAAACTCGCGACGATGACTCGACGAGGCGCCTTCGCGATCACCTGATCGAGGACCGGTCCGATCGAGCGCTCCGTGGGCGTGAAGCCGGGGACGTCGGCGTTCGTGGAGTCGACGAGGAAGAGATCGACTCCCTCCTCCCCCAGGCGCGAGAACGCCCGGAGGTCGGTGATGCGGCCGTCGAGGGGCAGCTGGTCCATCTTGAAGTCACCGGTGGCGAGCACCATGCCGGCCTGGGTGCGGATCGCCACGGCGAGGGCATCGGGGATCGAGTGGTTCACGGCGACGAACTCGAGGTCGAACGGACCGACCTTCTCGTGCTGCCCTTCCTTGACGGTCAGGGTGAACGCCTTGATCCGGTGCTCCTTCAGCTTCGCCTCGACGAGCGCGAGCGTGAGTCCTGAGCCGATCAGAGGGATGTCGCTCTTCAACCGCAGCAGGTACGGCACCGCGCCGATGTGGTCCTCATGACCGTGCGTGAGCACGATCCCGACGATGTCGTCCAGACGATCCTTGATGGGCTCGAAGTCGGGCAGGATCAGGTCGACGCCGGGCTGGTGCTCCTCGGGGAACAGCACACCACAGTCGACGATCAGGATCTTGCCGTCGTACTCGAAGGTGGTCATGTTGCGGCCGACCTCGCCGAGGCCCCCGAGCGGGATGACGCGGAGCGTCCCCTGTTCGAGGGCGGCGGGGTCTGCGATCGGGATGGACATGGTCTCTCCTCAGTCGGACGCTCCGCGCGTCCGGTCGTTCATCGTGCCGCGGCGCACCGCAGCCTGTGTCAGCGTGTCGTTCCGTGCACCTTGGGCAGAGCACCGCCGGCGGCGGCGTTGCGGTCGGGGCGGAAGTTCGAGAAGTCGGCGCCGGGCACGTCCCTGACGAGGTCGAGCTCGTCCTCGATGAGGGCGGCCTCCCACTCCTCCGGGCCGACCAAAGGCAGGCGGACGCGCGGGCTCGAGATGCGTCCGAGTCCGTGCAGGATGTACTTCGCCGCGACCGTTCCCGGCACGTGGGTCATCACGGCGCGTACGAGCGGCTCCAGTCGTCGATGCTCGGCGGTCGCCGCGGCGAGGTCGCCCCGGTTCACGGCATCCACGATGGTCCGATAGGGCGCGGCGGCGACGTTCGCCGTGACGCCGATCAGCCCGGTGGCACCGATCGCGAGGTGCGGGAGCACGTTGGCGTCGTCGCCGGAGAAATACATCAGATCGGTCTGGTTGAGCACGCGGCTCACCTCGGAGAAGTCGCCCTTGGCGTCCTTCACCGCGAGGATGTTCGGGTGCTTGGCGAGACGGAGGATCGTCTCGTACTTGATGGGCACGCCGGTGCGTCCGGGGATGTCGTAGAGGATCACGGGGAGATCCGTGGCGTCGGCGACGAGACGGAAGTGCGTCAGGATGCCGGCCTGCGTGGGCTTGTTGTAGTACGGCGTGACGATCATGATGCCGTCGGCGCCGGCCTTCTCGCTGGCCTTGTACAGCTCGATCGCGTGCGCGGTCTCATTCGATCCGCCACCGGTGATGATCTTCGCGCGACCAGCGGAGACGGATTTGCCGATCTCGACGAGCTTGAGCTTCTCGGGGTCCGTCAGGGTCGAGGTCTCGCCGGTCGTTCCCGTCACGACGATGCCGTCCGCTCCTGCGGTGATCACGTCATCGATGTGCTTCTCGACAGCGGGCCAGTCGACTTCGCCGTCGGCCGTCATCGGAGTGACGAGCGCGACGAGAACCTGTCCGAAAGGATTGCCCGAGTGCGTCATGCACCCAGCGTATCGGTTCGGCGGCCGCTCACACGGACGGGGCGGTTCCGCCGAGCGGAGGAGATCAGACGCGCCCCCGTCGAGCGATGCCGGAGGTGAGGGAACTCGGAAGCAACCCGGCGATCGCCACGATCGCCTTGTAGCGCAGCGACGGGATCGAGACCGATCTGCCCAGGGCTGCATCGCGCAGCCCTTCGCGCACGACGTCGCGGGCGTCGAGCCACATCGCACCCGGCACGCCTTCGTGCCCGGGCGCCAGCCCCATGCGCTCGTGGAACGTCGTGTGAGTGAATCCCGGGCACACGGCGGTGACGCTGACGCGGTCGCGGGCGTACTCCGCGTTCGCCCAGCGGCTGAAGCCGATGAGCCAGCCCTTGCACGCCGAGTACGTCGACCGGGAGATGAAGCCGGCGACCGAGGCCACGTTGATGATCCGGCCCCCGCGTCCGCGCATGGTCTGCAGGGCTGCGTGCATCAGGCGCATGGACGCTTCGACGTGCACCCGCAGATGTCGCACCTCGTCGTCGATGTCGTTGTCGGCGAACTGCAGCGGAAGTCCGAACCCGGCGTTGTTCACGAGAAGATCGACGGGGTCGACGACGTCGCGGAGCCGTGCCGCGACGACCTCGACTCCCTCCTCGACCGCGAGATCGGCGTCGAGGACCTCGACGGCGACGCCGAACTCGCTCCGCAGCTCGGCCGCGAGCTCGTCGAGGGCATCGACCGAACGAGCCACGAGGATCAGATCGGCCCGACGGCGAGCGAGTTGCCGTGCGAACTCGGCGCCGAGTCCGGCACTGGCACCCGTGATCAACGCTGTCGGCATCTCAGCGCTCGTATCCGAGGAAGCGATAGCGGATGCCGGAGCGAGAGGTCCGCCAGTCGCTGTGGTCGACCAGCCGCCATCCGTCGGTCGGCGGTGCGAAGGCGTCGCCCTGGACGTCGAGGTCGAGCTCCGTGACCTCCAGTCGATCGGCGTCGCCGATCACCTGGCGGAAGATGTCGGCGCCACCGATGATCCAGACGCGATCCAGTCCCCGCACGGCGTCGGCGACGGTCGCGGCGCGGCGCGCGCCCTCCGCGTTCCAGTCCTGCTGTCGGGTCACCACGACGTTGTCGCGCCCCGGAAGCGGGCGGAAGCGCTCCGGCAGCGAATCCCAGGTCTTGCGACCCATGACGACCGGAGCGCCGAGGGTGATGTCCTTGAAGTGCGCGAGGTCTTCCGGCACGCTCCACGGCATGCCGCCCTCTGCGCCGATGACGCCCCCTCGCGCCTCGGCCCAGATGAGGCCGACCCAGGTCATACGGCGACCGCCGCGCGGATCGGAGCGTGGTGCCGATACTCGTCGATCACGAAGTCGTCGTACTCGTAGTCGAGGACCGAATCGGGCGTGCGGGCGAATCGCAGGGTCGGTGCGGGGTACGCATCGCGGCTCAGCTGCTCGCGCACCTGCTCGACGTGGTTGTCGTAGATGTGGCAGTCGCCGCCCGTCCAGACGAAGTCACCCGGCTCGAGCCCCACCTGCTGCGCGACCATCATGGTGAGCAGCGCATACGACGCGATGTTGAACGGCACCCCGAGGAACAGGTCGGCACTGCGCTGGTAGAGCTGGCAGGAGAGCCTGCCGTCTGCGACATAGAACTGGAAGAGAGCGTGGCAGGGAGCCAGCGCCATGTCGGGGATGTCCGCCGGGTTCCACGCGGACACGATCAGGCGCCGGGAATCGGGATTCGCGCGGATCTGCTCGATCACGTCGGACAGCTGGTCGATGCTCCGCCCGTCGGGCGTGGGCCACGACCGCCACTGCACGCCGTAGACGGGTCCGAGGTCGCCGTCGGCATCGGCCCATTCGTCCCAGATGCTCACTCCGTGCTCCTGCAGCCAGCGCACGTTCGAGTCGCCGCGAAGGAACCACAGGAGCTCGTAGGCGATGGACTTGAAATGCACCCGCTTGGTGGTGATCAGCGGGAACCCCTCGGAGAGGTCGAACCTGATCTGACGGCCGAACACGCTGGTGGTGCCGGTGCCCGTGCGATCGGACTTGTGCGTGCCGTTCTCGAGCACGTCTCGGAGCAGGTCTTCGTACGGCGTGGGGACGGCTGCGCTCATGCAGCCAGACTACCCGCCGCCGGCGACATCGGGCCGGATCGTCACGCACCGTCACATCGCGCCGCCGCCCCCGCCCACGGGCATACTCTCGACGCATGTCACCCGCTCTCGCGCTCGCCCTCGCCGGGGCGCTGGTCGTGCTCGCGGTGGTCGCCGCGATCGCGATCCGAGTGCGCGAGGGGCGGCGGCGCGCCGGCGGACACCTGCGATTCGACCCGAACGATGCGGGCGCGGTCGACCTGGGCGCCCGTGCGACGCTCGTGCAGTTCAGCACGGAGACGTGCTCCCGGTGCCCCCAGGTGCGGCGTCTCCTGTCGTCGTACGCCGCGGACGACGATGCGCTGGTGCACGTCGACATCGACCTCACGCGCCGCCCCGATCTGTCGGCGCGTTACCGGGTCCTGCAGACCCCCACGACGTTCATCGTGGACGCCACAGGCGCCGTCCGCGCACGATTCCACGGCGTGCCGCAGCCGCGCGCGCTGACCGAGGCACTCGCCGCCGTGTGAGGCGGACCGACAGGAGCATCATGAGCACACCCGCAGGAATCGACCCGCGCGGTCCGCGCTTCGCCGCGACCGTCACGACGGCACTGCTGCTCGTCGCGACCTTCCTGGGCCTCGTCGGGATCTCGACGCAGGCGATCGCCGCGGCATCCCTCGCCCAGCGCGCGCTCGACCCGGCGTTCCTGCTGACCGTCGTGATCGCGGCGCTGTTCCTGTGGAGCGTCCTCTCCCCCGCTACGGCCCCGTGGGGTGTCCTGTTCCGTCGCCTCGTGCGTCCGCGCCTGAGCCCTCCGCGCGAGCTCGAGGACCCTCGTCCGCCGCGTTTCGCGCAGGGCGTCGGCCTGTTCGTCGTCACGGTCGGTCTCGTGCTGCACCTCGTCGGCGTGCCGTGGGCGCTCCCGATCGCCACCGCCGCCGCCTTCGTCGCCGCATTCCTCAACGCGGCGATCGGGCTGTGCCTGGGATGCCAGTTCTACCTGCTGCTGCAGCGAGCCGGGCTCCTCGGACGCGTCGCCTCGGTCTGACACCGGCGCCGGTTCCCTCCCGCCCGCGCCCTCGGTAGGCTGACCGGACACGCGACCCGCACACCGAGCAGC
Organism: Microbacterium sp. NPDC089695; assembly: GCF_044749085.1. NCBI lineage: Bacteria > Bacillati > Actinomycetota > Actinomycetes > Micrococcales > Microbacteriaceae > Microbacterium > Microbacterium sp. NPDC089695. The sequence goes on along the minus strand of NZ_JBIVHG010000001.1, from coordinate 2,403,974 downwards.
GCGAGAACCGGAGGAATCATGCCCGTCACCAGTGAAGCGCACACCACCTGGACCGGATCCCTCGCGGAGGGCTCCGGCACCGTCGCGTTCTCGTCGTCGAACCTCGGCACGTTCCCGATCAACTGGAAGGCGCGCAGCGAGGGCAGTGACACGACCACGACGCCCGAGGAGCTCATCGCCGCGGCGCACGCCTCCTGCTTCAGCATGGCCCTGTCGCACGCCCTGTCGGAGAACGGCACTCCCCCGGAGCGCGTGGACACCAGCGCGTCCGTGAGCTTCACTCCCGGCGTGGGCATCACCGGCAGTCATCTCAACGTCAACGCCGTCGTCCCCGGCCTCACGCCCGAGGCATTCCAGGAGATCGCGAACGGCGCCAAGACGGGATGCCCGGTCTCCCAGGCGCTCGCCGGCATCGAGATCACCCTCGAGGCGACACTCGCCTGAGTCTCATCTGCAGCCGCCCGGCGGACTCAACGGCGTGAGAGCCGGATCGACTCGCGGATGCTGGCGCGCGCGTCCTTACGCCGCCCCGCGGCGTCCTGCACCACACCCAGGCGGTATCGCGCACGCCAGTCGTCGCGCTCGGACTCGGCCGCGGCCGTGTACCGGGCGATCAGCGGGTCCGCGTCATCCGGGCGCAGTCGCCCGCTGGGAGTGAGGTCGGTCTCGGCCTCCGGCATGCCGCCCTCCGCGTCCAGGATGCGTCCGAGGCGATCGGCCTGTAGACCGAAGACCATCTCGCGGATGAGCGCCCAGCCGCCCAGCGGCGCGAGGACAGCGAGCGCGACGCCCATGCCGATCGAGACGGCCGTGCCGACCGCGAAGAACATCACGGCGAGCCAGATCGCGACCGCGAGGTAGACCAGGAGCGCCGCCGCCATCAGCGCCACGGCGATACGCGACATCACGAGCGGAAGCCGATGTCGATCATGTTCTCGAGGCCGACCACGACCCCGTGTGCCTGCGCGGCGTACGGGACCGCGAGTCGGATGCCGGGCGCGTAGGCGAGCGCCGGTTCGACCGTGTCATGGGTGAACGTGAGCGATTCCCCCGGGCCGGCGAGGATGACCTCCTGCTTGGCGATGACACCGGGACGACGCAGCGAGTGGATCGGAACGCTGCCGACCTGCTGACCGCGTGCGCGCTGGTCGGCGTGCGGTGCGCTGACGGGCCCCTGTTCTGCGCGGGCCGCCGCGATCAGCTCGGCGGTGCGCACGGCGGTGCCGCTGGGAGAATCGACCTTCTTCTCGTGATGCGCCTCGACGATCTCGGCGGAGGAGAAGAACGGAGCTGCGGCTGCGGCGAGAGCCGACCCGAGGACGGATCCGAGCGAGAAGTTCGGGATGAACACCACACCGCTCGCCGCCTCGTCGACCAGCGGCCGGATGAGAGCGATCCGCTCGGCCGACCATCCCGAGGTCGCGACCAGCACGTTGATCCGGCGCTCGACGGCCGCGCGTACGACGTCGATGCTCACCTGCGGGGTCGTCGCGTCGATCACGAGATCGGCGCCGTCCAGCTCCGAGAGATCGCTCGACGAGGTGAGCACGCGGACGACCTCGAAGCCGTCGAGTTCCCCGATCACCGCGTGGATGATGGTCCCGAGCTTCCCGGTTCCGCCGACGAGTGCTACCTGCGTGGTCATGCCCTCAATCCTATTTCGGACACATGCGCACTCCGTCGCGCCGGGCCGCGGAGGATCAGACGGGCATGGTGTCGGGAATACCCGTACGCAGCTCCACCGGAAGATGGCCGGTGTCGTTGTGCGTCAGCAGGGTCCACGGACGGCCCTGCTTCTGGGCGATCACCGTAAGACCGCAGTGCGCCTGGTTGAGAGTCATCCACCGCCACTCCGGCGCTCCCAGCACCTCGCGGACGAACCAGGCGATCACGAAGTTGTGCGTGATGAGCACTTCGTGCACGTCGCCCGGCTTGCGCACCAGGAACTCGTTGACGGCGTCCGACATCTGGGCGGCGCCGGCTTCGATCTCGGCCTCGCTGATCGAGCCGAAGAACGGCTCGAACGCGGCGGGCGTGTCGTCGGTCATCCCGGTGGGGACGCAGTCGAACAGCAGGGCCGTCGGCGCAGGATCCACGGACGGCAGACGAGCCGCGATCGCTCGCGCCGTCTCCGCCGCACGCAGCAGCGGGGAATGCCAGACCGCATCGAGTGGGAGTCCGGAGAGACGGTCGGCGATCAACTCGGCCTGACGCGCACCGCGCGGTGAGAGGGGTCCGTCGGCGAGGCCGTGCTCGGCATCCTGATGTTCACCGTGTCTGACCAGATATATGTAGTGCGTCACAAACTCGCTCGCTTCATCGACAGCATCCGCCGGGATTCACTCCACCCTATGCCAGGTATGTGACAGCGGTGTGACGAAGCTCAGTCAGTTGCCCGCGCGGGTCAGATCGGCGATCTGCGTGCGGGACAGCGACACGCCGGCGCCCTGCATGAGCTCGTCGACGTGCTCTGTCGCGAACGTGTTGACGATGGGTGCTGCGACCGTGCGCTGCGCGAGCAGCCACGCGATCGAGACCGCGGCCACGGGGACCTCGAGCTCGCCGGCCACCTGGTCGAGAGCACGCAGGATCTTGGTGCCGCGACGATTGAGATGCCCACGCAGCTGCTCGCCGCGCACGCCACGGGACGTGAGCGCCTTGCTGCGATGACGCCCGGAGAGGAATCCGTGCTCGAGCGCATGCGACGGCGTGACGGCGAGGTTCTGCGCCCCCGCGACGAGTCGCAGGTCGCCCTCGAACGGCTGGCGCCTGATCAGGTTGTACGGCGAGTCGATGACCTCGATGCGCGGGTACCCCGCGGAGGCGAGGATGCGCGCCTCGACCAGACGCTCCGGCGCGAAGCCGAACGCGCCGAGTGCGCCGATCTTGCCCGCGTCGACCATCCACTCGACCGTCGCGAGGGTGTCTTCGAGGTTGGTCGTGCGATCGAGCGTCGCGTCGAGGTACAGCACGTCGATCCGCTCGACGCCGAGCCGCGTGAGCGACCCCTCGACAGCGCGGACGAGGTTGACCGAACCGAGGCCGGGGTTGTCGGCGTGGGCGCCGATGCGCACGCTCAGCAGCGCACGTTCCCGCTGGCCCCTCGAGCGCAGCCACTGCCCGATGATGTGCTCGCTGCGCCCGCCCGAGAAACCGTCGGCGGTGTGGATCGCGTTGCCGCCGAACTCGACGTAGCGATCGAGGATGCCGTGACTGGTCTCGAGATCGACGTTCCAGCCGAACTCGGCCGCGCCGAGCATCAGCGGGAAGGTCTCGAATCCGGTCTCACCGAGGGGGACGCGAATGGTCTCTCCTATTCCGGGACCGACGATCGGGATGGGGGCGGACGGGTGGGTGGTGTCCTGCGACGCGCGCTCTGCGGAGGCGCCTGCGCCTACGCTGAACAACCGCATCTTCCTCACCCCCGCGTCGATCGGTGCGTACCGATCTGCGTCACTGCCTGAAATGCACCCCCCGGTGCGTACTTCGAGGGTAAGCGACAACCGCGTGCACGCCGTTCAATCCGGGGAACGGCGGGGAAACTTCCCATAACGGTTTGATCACGCGAAACGCAGGGAACCCGGGTCCGTCCGAAGACGGACCCGGGTTCCCTGTGCGGATCAGTCGATCACTCGGCAGCGGACTCCGCGGCAGGGGCCGCGTCAGCCGCAGGCGCGTCGTCGAGCACGGGCTCGAGGGACAGCTTGCCGCGGTCGTCGATCTTCGTGATCTTCACGAGGATCTTCTGGCCGACCGAGAGCACGTCGTCGACGTTCTCGACACGCTTGCCACCGGCGAGCTTGCGCACCTCGGTGACGTGCAGCAGGCCGTCCTTGCCCGGGAGGAGCGAGACGAACGCGCCGAACGTCGCGATCTTGACGACGGTTCCGAGGAACTGCTCGCCGACCTCGGGGTTGGTGGGGTTGGCGATCGCGTTGACCTGGGCGCGGGCGGCCTCGGCCGAGGGGCCGTCGGTCGCGCCGATATAGACGGTGCCGTCCTCCTCGATGGAGATCTGGGCGCCGGTCTCGTCCTGGATCGCGTTGATCGTCTTGCCCTTCGGGCCGATCAGCTCGCCGATCTTGTCGACCGGGATCTGCACGCTGATGACGCGCGGCGCCGTCGGCGCCATCTCGTCGGGAGCGTCGATCGCGGCGTTCAGGACGCCGAGGATCGTGAGGCGGGCGTCACGAGCCTGGGTCAGCGCACCGGCGAGCACCGACGACGGGATGCCGTCGAGCTTCGTGTCGAGCTGGATCGCCGTGACGAACTCGCTCGTGCCGGCGACCTTGAAGTCCATGTCGCCCAGGGCGTCCTCTGCACCGAGGATGTCGGTGAGCGCCGCGTAGCGGGTCTCACCGTCGACCTCGTCGGAGACGAGACCCATCGCGATGCCGGCGACGGGTGCGCGCAGCGGCACGCCCGCGTTCAGCAGCGACAGGGTCGACGCGCAGACGGAGCCCATGGACGTCGAGCCGTTGGAACTCAGCGCCTCGGACACCTGGCGGATCGCGTAGGGGAACTCCTCGCGGCTCGGCAGCACCGGCACGAGGGCGCGCTCGGCGAGGAAGCCGTGCCCGATCTCGCGACGCTTCGGCGAGCCCACGCGGCCGGTCTCACCGGTCGAGTAGGGCGGGAAGTTGTAGTGGTGCATGTAGCGCTTGCTCGTCGTGGGCGACAGCGAGTCGATCTGCTGCTCCATCTTGAGCATGTTCAGCGTGGTGACGCCCATGATCTGGGTCTCGCCGCGCTGGAAGATCGCGGAGCCGTGCACGCGCGGGATGACCTGCACCTCGGCGTCGAGCGGACGGATGTCCGCCAGGCCGCGACCGTCGATGCGCACGTTCTCGGTGAGGATGCGACCGCGGACGATCTTCTTCGTCACCGACTTGTACGCGCCCGAGAACTCGCCCAGGGCGGAGTCGGGAAGCGTGCCGGCCTCGACCGCGGCGGCGAGCTCGCCCTTGACGCGGTCCTTGATCGCGTCGTCGGCATCCTGACGCTGCTGCTTGTCGGCGATCTGGTACACGTCGGTGAGCTCGGCGAACGCGCGCTCCGAGACGAAGTCGAAGACCTCGTCGGAGTACGGCGGGAAGACCGGGTACACACCCGGCTCCTTCGACGCGGTGGCGGCGAGCTCGGCCTGAGCCTTCACGAGCTGCGCGATGAACGGCTTCGACGCCTCGAGACCCTGCGCGACGACGGCCTCGTCGGGCTTCGTGGCGCCGGCCTTGATGAGGTTCCAGCTGCCCTCGGTCGCCTCGGCCTCGACCATCATGATCGCGACGTCCTCGGTGCCGTCGGCCTTGGTGACGACACGACCGGCGACGATCAGGTCGAACACGGCCTCCGAGACCTGCTCGGCGGTCGGGAACGCGACCCACTGGTCGGCGTGCTCGCCGTGGCCGGGGATGAACGCGAGGCGCACACCGGCGACGGGACCCGAGAACGGCAGGCCCGAGATCTGCGTCGACGCCGAGGCGGCGTTGATCGCGAGAGCGTCGTAGAACTCGCCGGGAGCGATCGACAGAACCGTGATGACGATCTGGACCTCGTTGCGCAGGCCGTCGACGAACGACGGACGCAGCGGACGGTCGATCAGACGGCAGACGAGGATGGCCTCGGTCGAGGGGCGGCCCTCGCGGCGGAAGAACGAGCCGGGGATCTTGCCCGCGGCGTAGGAGCGCTCCTCGACGTCGACCGTCAGCGGGAAGAAGTCGAAGCCCTCGCGCGGGTGCTTGCCCGCGCTGGTGGCCGAGAGGAGCATGGTCTCGCCGTCGAGGTACGCGGCGACGGCGCCCTGAGCCTGCTGCGCGAGGCGGCCGGTCTCGAAGCGGATGGTGCGGGTGCCGAAGCGGCCGTTGTCGAGAACGGCCTCGGTGGCGGTGATTTCAGGACCTTCCAAGAGGTCTCTCCTTCTTTGTTTAGACTCGCGAGTCCGTGTGACGCGCGAGCGTGTTCATGAAGGAGCAGGACGACGGGGTTCGGGCGCGCGGGCACTCCCGCGAATCTCGCCTGCGCTGGCCACCAGTAGAAAGCCACCCGACGTCGCCCGCCGAGGAACCCACCACAGGGGACCAGCTTCTCCGCCGATCGCTCCATGAGTCGATGTTCAGTTGTCGACGGGCCGGAGCCAGTCCGGACAACTCTATCAGCGCCGTCGCGGAATCCCCCGGGACCGGCCACGATCCCGAAGTGTCATCCGTCCGACATCCGACGTTCACCGCGCGGATGCGGCGCGGTGCGCGGCGTCCGCTGATGTGGTGCACATGCGCATGTCAGTCATCGGCTGCGGGTACCTCGGTGCCGTGCACGCCGCCGCGATGGCCTCGATCGGACACGATGTGGTCGGCGTCGATGTCGATCCACGGAAGGCGGCGGCGCTCGCGGAGGGCGTCGCCCCGTTCTTCGAGCCGCAGCTCGACGAGCTCCTGCGCGACGGACTCGCCTCGGGACGACTGCGCTTCACGACCGACATGGCAGATGCCGCCGGCTCGACGGTGCACTTCCTCGCCGTCGGCACGCCGCAGGTCGCCGGCGGTCACGCCGCCGATCTGCGCTTCGTGGATGCAGCCGTCGAGTCGCTGCTCCCCCACCTGCGACCGGGCGACGTCGTCGCAGGGAAGTCGACCGTGCCGGTGGGCACGGCCGCCCGTCTCGCGGAGAGCATCGAGGCGACGGGAGCGACACTCGTGTGGAACCCCGAGTTCCTGCGTGAGGGCTGGGCCGTGCACGACACCGTCACACCGGACCGGCTCGTGGTCGGCATCCCTCCGACGGATGCCGGCGACGCCGCCGCCGCCTTCCTGCGCGAGGCCTACGCCCCCGCGATCGATGCCGGGGCTCCGTTCCTCGTGACCGATCTCGCGACCGCGGAGCTCGTGAAGGGCGCCGCCAACGCGTTCCTCGCGACGAAGATCTCCTTCATCAACGCCATGGCCGAGATCGCCGAGGCGTCGGGAGCCGACGTGACGCTGCTCGCCGACGCGCTCGGCCACGACACGCGGATCGGGCGTCGCTACCTCGGCTCGGGCATCGGCTTCGGCGGAGGCTGCCTCCCGAAGGACATCCGCGCCTTCGCCGCCAGAGCCGAGGAACTCGGGCGCGGCGAGGCCGTGGGGTTCCTCCGCGAGGTCGACAGCATCAACCTGCGACGACGCGACCGCGCGGTGCAGCTCGTGATCGACGCGCTCGGAGGGCTCGTCTTCGGAAAGCGGATCGCCGTGCTGGGCGCCGCCTTCAAACCGTTCAGCGACGACATCCGCGACTCCCCCGCGCTCGACGTCGCGGTGCGGCTGCGCGGGCTCGGCGCCGACGTCGTGGTGACCGACCCTGCGGCCTTGCCGAACGCCGCAGCGGCCCACCCGCAGCTGGGCTACGCCGCCGAACGCGACGACGCGCTGCGCGACGCCGACGCCGTGGTCGTCGTGACGGAGTGGGACCTCTACCGCCGTGAGATGAGCCCGGAGCACGCGGGCTCCCTCGTCGCCGGTCGGGTCATCGTCGACGGTCGCAACTGCCTGGATGCCGCCGCCTGGCGCGCCGCGGGGTGGGCGTACCACGGCATGGGCCGCCGCTGACGCACGTCGCCCGTTGCCGACCTCTCGGCGACGGGCGGCGCGAAGTCAGGACACCGTCACCGAGCGCTCCGCGGTCGACCGCCCGAGGTAGACGTAGTCGTCGTGCTTCGCGACGCGGCCGTCGCCCGCGGCTCGTCCGTGCAGGCGCCGCCACAACCACGGCAGGGCATGCCTGCGCCACCACAGCCCGGCGCCGATCGACTCGTGCTCGTGCAGTGCGGCATCCAGCGCACCCAGGGCGTCGGCGTGCGGCACGCCGAGCACGTCGCCCGCGCGGTAGGCGAGGAACCGGTGTCCGCGGCTGCTCAGGTGCACGAGGTCTTCGCCCCAGTTCGGCCGATCGGGCAGCGTGGGGTGCATGTCGGTGTCGATGAGGATGGCGCCGGTGCGTGCGGCGATCCCGGCGAGCGCGGTCGCGAAGGCCGAGAACCGCCGCGTGTACAGCCGCGCGGCGCGACGTCGAGGCAGGAACGGCGTGACCAGCAGCACGTCGGCCCCGATCTCCCTGAGCTGCTGCACGGCGTCCTCGAGGTCTGCGGCGAGCGCGCGAACGTCCACGGTGCGTTTCACGAGGTCGTTCGCCCCGATCAGGATCGAGACGAGATCGGGCCGCAGCTCGAGGGCACGCGGCAGCTGGGTCTCGCAGACGTCGCGCACGCGCTTGGAGCGGATCGCGAGATTCGCGTAGTGGAGTCCGCCGCGCGCCGCGAGCAGCAGCGCGAGCCGGTCGGCCCATCCGCGCAGCGCGCCGTCCGGCGCGGGATCGCACAGCCCCTCGGTGAGGGAGTCCCCCAGAGCGACGTATCGCTGCCAGCGGTGGCCCACGAGCGGTGCGGTCGCCTCGGGGCGGGTGACGCGGCGAGCGCGGAGCCCCGCATCGACGGCGCGCAGTTCCCGCGCATCGTCGTAGTGCCCGAGCAGCTGATCGCACACGCTCGCCCAGCTGCGCCCCTGCACGGCCTCACAGCCGGCGTCGCCGAAGGCGCGGCGTTTGCGGGCGTCACCGGCGAGGTCGGCGACCCTCATGCGCAGGTCGTCGAGGTCGCCCGGACGGTACAGCCAGCCGTCGATGCCCATGCGCACGAGGTCGAGCGGACCGCCCCTCCCGGTGGCGACGACGGGCACGCCGCTCGCATGCGCCTCCTGCAGCGTCTGCCCGAAGGTCTCGCTCTCCCCCGGGTGCACGAACACGTCGAAGGATGCGGAGGCCGCGGCGAGCGCGCTCCCGTCGAGGTGGCCGAGGAACAGCGCCCGGGGCATCAGCGCTTCGAGCTTCGCTCTGCTGGGTCCGTCGCCGACGATCACGAGGCGCGCTCCGGGGATGTCTTGGAGCACCGCGAGGTCTTCCACCTGCTTCTCGGGTGCGAGGCGCCCCACGTAGCCGATCACGACCTCCCCACCCCACTCCGCACGCAAGGTCTCGTCGCGACGCGCGGGCTGGAAGCGCTCGGCATCCACGCCGCGACCCCACCGACGGACGCGATCGACGCCGAGCGAGGCGAGCTGCTGGGCGGACTCGACCGATGGTGCGAGGGTGAGCGTCGAGCGCCGGTGCAACCGCGCGATGTGCGTCTGCGCGATCCCCGTCGTGACCGGGATGCGGTAGCGCTCCGTGTACGCGGCGACGTCGGTCTGGTACGCCGCGACGGATGCCACGCCGAGCCGCTCGGCGGCGAGCGCACCGCGCCACCCCAGTGCGAAGGGCGAGGCGAGGTGCACGACGTCGGGCCGGAAGCGCCGCAGCGAGGCCGCGACCCGGTGAGCCGGCGAGGTGCCCACGCGCACGTTGCGGTATCCGGGGAGCGGGACGCTGGGGATCGCCTCGATGCGCGCGCCGTCGATCTCGGTCGGGATGCCGACGGCGGACGGCGCGATCACGTGCGCCTCATGGCCGGTGCGTTCGAGGTGCTTCAGGATCTGCAGCACGGATCCGGTGACACCGTTCATGTGCGGAAGGAAGGACTCTGTCACGATCGCGACTCTCACACCCTCAGGATGCAGGTGCCGGTGGTGCCCGGTTCGCCGAAACGGCGCCGCGCACCAGAAGTTCACCGGATGCTGGAGCGCTGGTCACCGGTTATCCGCGCGTTGGTTCCCGTTCATCTCGGGAGCGCACTGTGAGGCCGTGCCGACAGACCTGCTCACCGGACCCTGGGCTCTCGCGATCATGAGCCTCCTGGTTCTCGGCGACTCGTTCTTCGTCGTGATCCCGGGCGAGATCGCCGTGACCGCCCTCGGCGCCGTATCGGCGGCATCCGGCTCTCCCCCGCTGTGGGCCGTGATCGTGTGCGGCGGTGCGGCCGCGGCGCTCGGCGATGCGACCGTCTACGTGATCGGGCGCACCGTCGGCACGGAGCGGTGGCGATGGATGCGTGCGCCGCGCGTGCAGCGGGCGCTGGCGTGGGCTCGCCGTCGATTGGACGGGGGCATGGCGACGGTGCTGTTCACGGCACGATTCGTGCCGTTCGCGCGACTCGCCGTCAACCTGGTCGCCGGCGCCTCGCGCGTGCATCCGGCACGGTATCTGAGTCTCGCCGGGCTCGCCGCGCTGGGGTGGGCCGCCTACCAGGCGTCGATCGGCGCGCTGGTCGCCGCGATCGTCCCCGGCGGCCCCGTGGTGGCCGTGCTCGTCTCGGTCGCCGTCGCCCTGGGGCTCGGCGCTGCGATCGACCTGGTGACGCGACGTGTGCGCAGGTGACTCGCCTCCCGAACCGGGTGGTGCCCTAGGCTGGCGGGCATGAGCACCGAAGAAGGCGCGTCCTCGACAGAGGACATGAAGCGCAAGTTCAAGGAAGCGCTCGAGAAGAAGAACGCGCACCACCGTGAGGGCGAAGCCCACCTGGACGGCGATTCCGCCGTGCACGGAGGTGCCGCCCCGCAGACGCGGCGCGAGTTCCGACGCAAGAGCGGGTGACCGCACGGATGCGGGAGCCGATCGCCTCGGCTCCCGCATCCCTTCTCCGTCCGTCAGCGCTGCTGTGCGGCGCGGACCCGCGCCCTCTCCTGCTTGGCCGACATCTCGTCGATGGCCGAGTCCTTCAGCCCCTGCGAATCCACGGCGGACTTCTCATCCGCCATCCCGTGGCCGTCGACGCCGTCGAGGAGCGACTCATCGAACGGCAGGTCGCCGCTGAGCACCCGACGCACGCGGTCGCGGTCGATCTGCTTGGTCCACGTGCCGATCAGCAGGGTCGCGACCGCGTTGCCCGTGAAGTTGGTCAGCGCGCGCCCCTCGGACATGAAGCGGTCGATGCCGACGATCACGCCGACGCCGTCGACGAGGTCGGGGCGGTAGGCCTGCAGACCGCCGGCGAGGGTGGCGAGCCCGGCACCCGTGACACCCGCAGCGCCCTTGCTCGCGATGATCATGAAGACGAGGAGGCCGATCTGCTCGCCGATCGACATCGGCTGTCCCATGCCGGTCGCGATGAACAGCGACGCCATCGTGAGGTAGATCGCGGTGCCGTCGAGGTTGAACGAGTAGCCGGTCGGCACCGTGATGCCGACGACGGGCTTCGAGACGCCGACGTGCTCCATCTTGGCGATGAGGCGGGGCAGCGCCGACTCCGACGACGACGTGCCCACGATCAGCAGGTACTCGCGCGCCAGGTACTTGACGAGGCTGAAGATGTTCACGCGCGTGACGGCGTACAGCAGCACTCCGAGCACGACCACGATGAACACGATGCATGTGATGTAGAACGCGATCATCAGGATGCCGAGGCTCCAGATCGCGGCGATGCCGGTCTTGCCGACCACCGCGGCGATCGCACCGAACGCACCGAGCGGAGCCAGCCACAGGATCATCCCCAGGATGCGGAAGACGAGCTTCTGCAGGTTCTTGACCGCATCCATGATGGGCGCGCCCTTCTCGCCCAGCCCCTGCAGCGCGAAGCCGGTGAGCAGCGCGATGAAGAGCACCTGCAGCACGCTCTCACCCGTGAAGGCCGAGAAGAACGTCGTCGGGATGATGCCGAGCACGAACTCCGTCGTGGTCTTCGCCTCGGTGTCGGCGGCGTCGTACGTGGCGGAGGCCATGTCGAGACCGGCGCCCGGGTGGATGATGTTGCCGACGACGAGGCCGATCGCGAGCGCGAAGGTCGACATCACCATGAAGTACAGCAGCGCGAGCCCGCCGATCTTGCCGACCGTGGCGGCCTTCGCGATCGACCCGACGCCGACCACGATCGTGCAGAAGATGATCGGCGCGATCATCATCTTGATGAGTGAGACGAATCCCTTGCCGATCGGCTCGAGCGACTGGCCGATTTCGGGGGCGATCAGTCCGACGGCCGCGCCGAGCACGACCGCGATGATGACGGACACATACAGCCAGGTGTGCCTGTCCCACGCCTGCTTGTTGCGCCGCCAGTGGAACCCGGGGAGCGAGAATCCCGTCGTGATGGCCATGAGTCCTCCTCGATCATGAACGTCGTCGTGTCATGTGCACGGGCGTCCTCGCCCGGCGATCACCCCACAGTGCTCGACTTCCGTCGGCGGCGCGATTTGTGGTCGTATTGGTCGGGACGAGATCCGGACACCGCGATCGACGACGATCGGAAGGAAGCGATGGCACCCGCCCGCACAGCGCTCAGCACGGCCACCCGCGTGTTCCTCGTGCTGCTGGTCGCCGCGCTCGTGATCGGCGCGCTCGTCGCCGTCTTCCTCGTGGTGGAGGCGCAGCGCGCGACGCACGCGGAGGCGGAGCGGGTCACAGCGGCCACGGCGCAGACGCTCGCGGGCTCGCCTGTCGTGATCGACGCGCTGCAGTCCGGCGATCAGAGCACCGCGACACGGATGCTCGAACCGTACGCGCTCGACGTCGTCGACACGGCCGACCTCGACTTCGTCACGGTGATGACCCCTGAGGGCGTGCGCGTCACGCATCCCGATCTCGAACGCATCGGCGAGCAGTACCTCGGCACGATCCCCGCCGAACCGCGACCGCTGACCGAGGTGTTCACCGGCACGCTCGGCCCCTCGGTACGGACCATCGTGCCCGTGGTGGCGACTGACGGTGCTGTGCTGGGGTGGGTGTCGGCGGGCGTCACGATCGAGTCGATCTCCGACACACTGCTGCGCCGGCTGCCGCTGTCGCTCGCGATCACGGCCGGCCTGGTCGCTCTCGGCGCGGCCGGCGCCTGGGCTGCGCGCCGCGTGACACAGCGCATCGCCGGCGATCTGCCGCCGGGGCAGGTCCGCGACGCCGTGTCGTCGTACGAGTCGCTGCGCACGCTCGGCGACGCGCTGCGCGCGCAGACGCACGAGCACGGCAACCGCATGCACACGGCGGTGGCTCTGCTCGAACTCGGTCGCAACGACGAGGCGATCGAGATCCTCACCGAGACGTCACGGCAGAGCCAGTCGCTGGTCGACCAGGTCACGGCGCGGCGCGCGGGCGACCCGGCTGTGGGCGCACTGCTGCTGGGCAAGGCCTCCCAGGCCAAGGAACGCGGCATCGACTGGCGCATCCGCATCGAGCCGGACACGCCCGCATCGCCGTTGAGCCCCGTCGACAGTGTCGCGGTGCTCGGCAACCTGGTCGACAACGCGATGGATGCCGCCGCCACCGGCTCAGAGCGGTGGGTGTCGGTGGTGCTGCAGCCCTCGCCGGACGGCGGGATCGTGCTCGAGGTGGCCGACAGCGGCCCGGGAGTGCCGGCGGCGTTGGAAGAGCGGATCTTCGAATCCGGCTTCTCGACCAAGCCCGCCCGCGCCCAGGGCCGTGGCGTGGGGCTCGCCCTGGTCCGCTCGGTGGTCCGCGACGCCGGCGGGACGGTGGAGCTCCGCTCCGATCCGACGACGTTCCTCGTGACCCTGCCCGCCGCACGACGACGGAGGATGCCGTGATCCGCACCCTGCTCGTCGACGACGACGCGCTCACGCTGGAGCTGCATCGTTCGTACCTCGACCGCGTCGACGGCTTCGAGGTCGGCGCCGAATGCACGAGCGCGCGGGCCGCCGTGAACGCCGTGCTCGGCCACGCGGGCTCCACGCCGTTCGATCTGATGCTGCTCGACATCACGATGCCGGACGGCTCCGGCATCGATGTGTTGCGCACACTGCGGGCCCGCGGGACGGCCATCGACGTCATCGCGATCACGGGCGTGCGCGATGCGGAGACCGTGCGGCAGATGGCCGCGCTCGGAGTGCATCAGTACCTCGTCAAGCCGTTCCCGTTCTCGGTGTTCAGCGAGCGGCTCGCGTCGTACCGTGAGCACCGCGAGAGCGCGCGATCGACCGACGGCGAGGCGACTCAGGCCGAGATCGATGCGCTCCTCGGGCGCGCCACGGGCACGATCCCCGTGCCCAAGGGACTGTCGGCGGCAACGCTGCAGACGGTGTCGAGCGAACTGCGGGCCGCGGGCATCGCGCTGTCGGCGAGCGAGGCCGCCGAGCGCCTCGGAATGTCACGGGTCGCGGTTCGCCGATACCTGGAGCACCTGGCCGCCGAGGGCGTCGTCGCCCGCACCGCTCGACACGGCACGCGCGGGCGCCCCGAGACCGAGTACGTCTGGGAGCGCCGCACCGGCGACCGACGCTGACGGTCGGGCGATCCTGGCGGGTGGACGGTGCCCGATGCCGCCGCGTCAGCGCGGCAGGCGACCTTCGTGCAGCAGCCCGTCGGGATCGAGTCGGGCGCGGACGGCGCGCAGACGCTCGATCGACTCCGCCGTCCCGCACCTCTCGAGCGTCTCGCCCGGGCCGAGGAAAGTCGTCACGGTGTGCGGCGCGAGCGCTCGATCGAGGACACGTCGGAAACCCGCCATGCTCGCGTCTCCCGGCTCGGACGGCGTGGCGGGGAACACGGGCACGAGTGCGTGCAGAAGCCAGCCGACGCCCTTCAACGTCGCGAATCCGGGTCGCCGCGGCGCATCGAGCGCTGCGCCCAGCATCCGGATGTTGATGCCCATGATCGGCCACTGCTCCGGCGCCTCCCGAAACGCCATGAGCTCGTCGATCATCCCGTCGTCGAGCGCCGTGAGCGCCGCGGACGCCCCGCGCCCCGGCGTGGGATCCGTGGGTTCGGCTGCGGCCGCGGCGAGTGTCGCGGGCGAGGTCGGCCCGCTGGTCTCCTGGCGCACAGCACCCGCGCGACGTACGCGATCCATGAGGTCCGAGGCGGGACCGTCGGTCGTGAGCATCTGCACGGTGAGGAAGCTGCGTCCCCTGATCTCGTCGGGAAGCTGCGGGACGTCGGGCATGCGCATCGAGTCGACGAACACGTTGAGCGACGGCGGCGCGTCGGCCGCGAGATCGCGGACCGCGCGCAGGACGGCGGCGGAGTCGGCGGCGTCGAAGGTGAGGCCCGCTCCCCAGATCGACGGTGCCCGCACGAGATCGAACTCGAGATCGGTCACGATGCCGACGATGCCGCCCGCGCCGCGCAGCGCCCACATGGTCTCGGGGTCGCTGGCATCGTCGATGCGCTCGTGCGTGCCGTCGGCGCGCAGCACCCAGGCGGCGCGCAGGCTGTCTGACCCGAGACCGGCGGTGCGGCTGAACCACGAATGCCCCCCGCCCAGCGTGTAGCCCGCGACGCTCACGACCGGGCTCGTACCGGCCGGAGCCGCCCATCCGGTGCCCTCGAGCGCCTGCACGACCGCGCCCCATCGCACGCCGCTGCCGACGCGGATGATCCCGGCGTCGAGGTCGACCGCGAGCCCGTCGAACGCGGCCATGCGCACGATGACCGCACCCGAGAGGTCACCGGACGCACCGTGCCCACTGGGCTGCACGGCGACGGTCGTGCCGGTGTCTCGAGCCGCCGAGAGCACGGTGCGCATGTCGTCGACGTCTGCCGGCGACGCGACCGCGATCGGATGCTGGTCGATCGCGAGGTTCCACGGACGACGGGCGGCGGCGAACGCGTCGTCGTCGGGGAGGATCAGTGACCCGCGCAGCGCAGCGGCCGCCGAGTCCCACACGGAGTGAAGGGCCATGAGGTCACCGTACGACGCCCCTCGGACGTTGTCGACGGCCTCCTGGCCCTCCCGCGAACCTCGCCGGCGCGTTCCGGCGTCATTCGCCGGCGAGACCGCCCAGCATGTGGCCGAACGAGCGTCCTTCGCCGAGGTAGGTCGCCGGATCGTAAGGATCAGCGGCGGTCGCGACGTCGCGGACGGCGATCGCCTCGGCGAGCTCCCTCGCGCCCTTCTCGACGCGCTTCGCGAGCGGTGCGACGTCGTCGCCCGATCCGCCCCAGTCACTGGATGCCGCGAACACTCCCGTCGAGACGGCCTCGGCGTGCAGGTAGGCGAACAGCGGACGGATCGCGTAGTCGATGGCGAGCGAGTGCCGCGCCGTGCCGGCGTTGGCGCCGATGAGCACGGGCTTCCCGGTCAGCGAATCGGGATCGAGCACGTCGATGAACGACTTGAACAGCCCCGAATAGCTCGTCGAGAAGATCGGCGTCACGGCGATGAGCGCGTCGGCCGATACCACGGTGTTGATCGCCGTCTCGAGCGCGGGCGGTGCGAACCCCGTGAGCATGTTGTTCGTGATGTCGTGCGCGTGGTCGCGCAACTCGATCACGTCGATCGTGGCGGCGATGTCCTTCGCGGCCAGTGCCTTCACGGTCTCGGCCGCGAGGCGGTCGGCCAGCATCCGCGTGGACGACGGGTTCGACAGCCCGGCCGACACGACGGCGATGCGACGCGTCGTCATGTCACGCCTCCTTCCGGCTGAGGCCGAATGCCGCACCGGCGGGTGCGGGGGTGTCCTGGTAGGGCGAGTCCCCCGTCAGGTTGTCGCCGCGGTTCGCTCCCGGGCGGGCCTGACGCGTCGGACCGTCGCCGTACACGGCCTGCACACGCGCGGCGTGGGTGGGAGCGTCCGGCACGGTCGCGGGGCGGTCCTTCGCGAGCTCCCTGCGCAGCACCGGCACGACCTCGGAGCCGAGGATGTCGAGCTGCTCGAGCACGGTCTTCAGCGGCAGCCCGGCGTGGTCGATCAGGAAGAGCTGGCGCTGGTAGTCGCCGAAGTGCGCGCGCATGCCGGCGTAGCGGTCGATGACCTGCTGGGGCGAGCCGACCGTGAGCGGGGTCATCTCGGTGAAGTCCTCCATGCTCGGGCCGTGGCCGTATACCGGCGCGTTGTCGAAGTACGGACGGAACCGCGTCACGGCATCCTGCGACTTCGCGGCCATGAACACCTGACCGCCGAGGCCGACGATCGCCTGTTCCGGCGTGCCGTGGCCGTAGTGCGCGTAGCGCTGACGGTACAGCTCGATCAGGCGCTGGTAGTGCTCCTTGGGCCAGAAGATGTTGTTCGCGAAGAACCCGTCGCCGTAGTATGCGGCCTGCTCGGCGATCTCGGGGGTGCGGATCGACCCGTGCCACACGAACGGCGCGATGCCGTCGAGCGGGCGCGGCGTCGAGGTGAAGCCCTGCAGCGGGGTGCGGAACTTGCCCTCCCAGTCGACGACGTCCTCGCGCCACAGCTTGTGCAGCAGCGCGTAGTTCTCGATCGCGAGCGGCAGGCCCTGGCGGATGTCCTGTCCGAACCACGGGTAGACGGGTCCGGTGTTGCCGCGTCCGAGCATGAGATCCATACGACCGCCCGACACGTGCTGGAGCATCGCGTACTCCTCGGCGATGCGCACCGGGTCATTGGTCGTGATGAGGGTGGTGGAGGTCGAGACGACGAGGCGCTCGGTCTGCGCGGCCAGCGCCGCGAGGAACGTGGTCGGGCTCGACGACCAGAACGGCGGGTTGTGGTGCTCGCCGATCGCGAACACGTCGAGGCCGACCTCCTCCGCGTGCTTCGCGATCGTCATGGTCGCGGCGATCCGCTCCTGCTCACTGGGAGTGACGCCCGTGGTGGGGTCGCGGGTGATGTCGCTGACCGACATGATGCCGAACTGCATCTGGGTGGCTGCGTTCTCGCTCATGAGTTGCTCCGATTCCTCCGAACCCGACGTCATGCATCCGGTTCTATTCATTTGAATGTATCTGAGACAACGTGGTGGGAGCAAATATATTCCCGGCGGTAGCCTCGGAGGATGAACAGTGCCGGAGCCGACCCGAACCCCGTCACCGCGAACACCCCGAAGCCCCGCCGACGCGTGCCCTTCTGGGACAACGCCCGCTACGCGTGCATCGTGCTCGTGGTGCTCGGGCACGCGATCCAGCGCCTGACGTACGACTCCGACATCGCGCTCGCGGCCTACCTCGCGCTCTACGCCTTCCACATGCCCGCGTTCGCGATCATCTCCGGCTACTTCTCGAAGTCCGGCTCTCCCACCCGCGTGCAGATGGCGCGCGTCATCACGGACATCCTCGTTCCCTACGTGATCTTCGAGGTCCTCTGGACCTTCACGAAGTGGCTCGTGGAGGGTCAGGCCGACCCGAACCTCACGAAGCCGTCCTGGACCCTGTGGTTCCTCCTCGCCCTGGGCATCTTCCGTCTCGTCCTCCCCTACCTGGCGCTCCTGCGCTGGCCCCTTCTCTGGACGGTCGTGATCTCGATCGGCGTCGGATACCTCCCCAACGTCGACAGCACGTTCTCCCTGTCACGCACTCTCGGTCTCCTTCCCTTCTTCACGCTCGGCTGGTGGCTGCGCGAGAAGGACATCGTGGCGCGCTTCCGGCTGCTCGACGCGCGCCCGTGGTGGACGCGCGTGGTCGCGGTCGCCGTGCTGGGCACGGCGGGATTCGTCGCCTGGGCGGGCATCGACCTGTGGCAGGCCATCGACCTGCGGCACTGGCTGTTCTACGAAGACGCCTACGCCGACCTCGGCGGCGAGCAGTGGTGGGCCGGCGGCGTGCGGATAGCGCTCATGCTGCTCGCCGTGATCCTCAGCGCATCGTTCTTCGCGCTCATCCCGCGCGGGACGTACTGGTGGACCCGGTTCGGCCAGTACACGATGTACGTCTTCCTGCTGCATTCGTTCGCGCTCTACCCGTTCCGTGAGACCGGGGTGCTCCGCGACCTCGATCCGACGTGGATCTGGCTGCCTCTCGTGACCCTGCTGTCGGTGGGCCTCGCCCTGCTGCTCGCCACGCGCCCGGTGCGGTGGGTGTTCCGTCCCCTGGTCGAGCCCCGCCCGAAGTGGCTGTTCTCGGACCCCGAGCTCGCGGGCCGCGAGGGCCACCGCAGCGATCCGACCGGCTCGCGTCGTCCGCGGCCGGTCGGAGGTACGCCGAGGTGAGCGAGACGACCCCGGCGTCGCGCGCCAGGGACGCGATCGTCGTCGCGGCGGATGCCGCGGGATTCGGCGTGCACGGGCTGCACGTGCGGATCGGCGACGACAGCGCCGTTCATCGCTGGACTCCCGATGAGCGCGAGGAGATCCATTCGGTCGCGAAGGGCGTGAGCGTCCTGGCCGCAGGCATCGCACAGGCCGAAGGGCTCGTCGACCTCGACGCCCCGATCGCGGAATACCTCGATCGCGGAACCGCGCTCGGAGCAGGCGTCGACAGCGTGACGCTGCGGCATCTCCTCACGATGTCGAGCGGCATCGACCTGCCGTGGTCCGAGACGATGATGACGGACTGGCCGGATCTGGCGACCGAGTTCCTGTCGCGCGACGCGCGAGGCCGGATCTTCCAGTACTCCAACGCGAGCACGTACACCGCCATGACCGTGCTCGAGACGCGCACGGGCGACGTCGAGCAGTACCTGCGCCCGCGCCTGTTCGCACCCCTGGGCATCGACGACCTCACCTGGCGACGCTGTCCGAACGGACGGATCCTCGCCGGCGAGGGGATCGCCCTGCGCACCGAGGAACTCGCGCGTCTCGGGCTGCTGATCCGCGACCGCGGCCGATGGCACGACCGCCAGCTCGTTCCCGCAGAGGTCGTGGACGCGATGCACACGGGGTGGGGAGACGCCGGAGGCGGCGTCGGCTACGAGCGGTACGCCCTCGCCGGATGGGATGGACCCGGCGAGGCGTGGCGTCTGCACGGCGCCTACGGTCAGCTGCTCATCTTCCTCGGCGACGCGGTCGTGACGATCTCGGCGGACGACCACTTCGGGGCCGATGCGATCGCGCTGGCGGTCGCCGACATCCTCGCGGCCGTCGGCGACGCCTGACGCCCGGTCAGCCGAAGAGAGACGCGCCGATGTACGAGCCGGCCGCGGCTCCGCCGGGGATCGCCCAGATCCCTGAACCCACGTGACGGATGTACTCGTTCATGCGATCCGTGGAGAGCCGGCGCTGCAGAGTGACGAACTGCGCCGGGTCGCGCTGATAGGAGAGGAAGAAGAGGCCGGCGTCCAGTCTGCCGAGGTCGTTGTTGCCGTCGACGTAGTTGAACCCGCGACGGAGGATGCGCACGCCGTCGTTCTCATCGGGATGCGCGAGACGCACGTGCGCGTTCGCGTCGATCGTCGAGGAGTCGAGGTCGGGCGCCGTGAACTCGTCCCCGCCCGAGAGCGGTGCGCCCACGCCCTTGTCGCGGCCGATGATCGTGTTCTGCTCCGAGAGGCGCACGCGGTCCCAGGTCTCGATGAGCATCGCGATCCTGCGCGCCACCAGATACGAACCGCCCGCCATCCAGCCCGGCTCGTCGGACGCCGCGACCCACACGTTGTCGGCGAGAGCATCCTCGTCGTCCGCGAGGATGTTGGCCGTGCCGTCCTTGAAACCGAAGAGGTTGCGCGGTGTCGCCTGATCCGATGTCGTGCGCGAGGTCTTGCCGAAGCCGAGCTGCGACCAGCGGAGCTTGGCGCGGCCGAAGGCGATGCGACTGAGGTTGCGGATCGCGTGCACGGCCACCTGCGGATCGTCCGCGCACGCCTGGATGCAGAGGTCTCCGTGGGAGGTCTGCGGGTCGAGATCGTCGCCGAGGAACGCGGGGAGCCGCTCGAGGACCGAGGGGCGCTGCGCCGCGATCCCGTAGCGGTCGCCGTCTTCGTTCTCGAACAGGCTCGGTCCGAATCCGATCGTGATCGTCAGTCCCGCGGCGGGAAGACCCAGCGCCTCCCCCGTGTCGTCCGGAGGCACCTCGGGGTCTCCCCCGACCGCGCCGGTCGCACTGACCTCGAGCCCCTGCGTCATGCGCGAGGCCGCATAGCTCCAGTCCTGGAGCAGACTGATGAGGTCATCGCGGTCGGTGCGCGGCATCATGTCGAAGGATGCGAAGTGCAGATGCTCCTGCACAGGCGTCGTGATGCCCGCCTGATGTGCGCCGAAGAACGCATACGCCTTGTCGGAATCCTCCGCGGCCCTGGCGCGCCCGAGAGCCACGCCGCCCGTGAGCCCGGCTCCCGCTCCCACGGCGAGCGAGGCGACGCCGCCGCCCAGGGCGAGACCGAGGAGACCCCGTCGGCTGAGCCCTGCGGGTGCGGCCTCTGCGGGGACGGACGCCGCCGCCGGCTCCTCGCGGGAGTCGGCGGCGGCGTCGTTCGTGCTGTCGTTCACCTGCGCGATCGTACTCTCGAACTCAGTCGAGAACGGTACCG
Organism: Microbacterium sp. NPDC089695; assembly: GCF_044749085.1. Taxonomy (NCBI): domain Bacteria; kingdom Bacillati; phylum Actinomycetota; class Actinomycetes; order Micrococcales; family Microbacteriaceae; genus Microbacterium; species Microbacterium sp. NPDC089695. Next base: position 2,382,987 of record NZ_JBIVHG010000001.1, on the reverse strand, counting down.
GTGAGCTGCGACAGCGGCTCGGCGAGCGCGTTGATCAGGTCGGTGAACTCACGCTTGTCGGCGTCGGTCAGCTCCGCGTAGCCCACGAAGCCGTCGGCCAGGGACCCGTGTGCGGCGAGCGAGGCCTCGAGAGCCGCGTAGCCGTCCTCGATCTCCCCGACGAGCGTCTCGCCGTCGCCGCCCTGAGCGGATGCGAAGTCCTGCACGAGCGAGAACGCCATCTTCGATCCTTCCACGTTCGCGGCGAAGTCGTAGAGATCGGTACCCGACCACCAGTCCTCCTCGCCGGAGATCTTTCCGGTCGCGACCTCGTCGAGCAGCGCGATGGCGCCGTTCGAGATGCCGCCGATGCCCTGGTCGTCGAGGGCCGTGGTGAAGTCGTCGGAGTGCACGTAGTCGTAGAGCTCCTGCACGTCGGCGATCAGCTGGTCGCCGTAGTCGGCGCGCTCGGCGGTCGTCGAGGGCGCCCAGTCCTGCCAGGCCGGAGTCTCGCCGTCCGCGTTCAGCGCATCCTGGGCGGGAACCCAGAGGTCCTTCTCGATCCGGTGGAAGCCGGTCCAGTCGAGGCCTTCGGCGACGGCGTCGACCTCGCGATAGTCGATCCGCGGGTCGAGGTCGCCGAGCGCTTCCGCCACCGGCTCGATGCGCTCGTAGAAAGCCCTGGTCTGCGGGAACAGCGTGCGCGCGGTCTCGTCGTCGCCCGCCTCGTACGCCGCGACGAGGTCGTCGACCGCGGGCACCAGCTGGCCGACCTGATCCTTGACGAAGGCGGCGTACAGATCGACGGCCTGCTGCTTCTGCTCGGCGTCCTCACCCGTGAGCGCGACGCGGTCGCCCGTGACCGTGAACTCCGACTTCCCGACGCCGTCGCCGATCATCCCCGGCTTGCACAGCGTGAAGTACGAGCCCGGCTGCGCGACGACGGTGAGCGTGCGCGACGCGGCGGGTGCGATGTTCTCGACCTCGCCCACGATGCGCAGCCCGTCCTCCGCGAGCAGGTAGAACTCCGTGGTCTGCGCGCTGTCGTTCTTCACGTCGAACGTCAACGTGCCGCTCTGCGCGGTGGATCCCGAGACCGTGCAGGCGGAATCGGTCGACGCGACGTCGAACGCGGCCCCGGCGGCGACGTCGCTCTTCGCGACGCATCCGCTGAGGACGAGGACGGCCGCACCCGCTGCCGCGACGGCAGCGAGGACTCGGCGGGAGGTGGTCATGGTGCTCCTTGATCGGTGAGGGAGGGCGCAGCCGTGTCCGCGTGTGCGGTCTCCGGGGCCGTCCGAGGGGTGACGGGTCGACGGGAGCGGACCCCGCGGACGAAGAGGGTGCCGACGACGAGCATGTACCCGCCCCACGCCAGCACCTGCAGCCAGGTCATGCGCGGCATGAAGCCGATCGTCGCCTGGAGGATGGTCGCGAGCGTCTGGCCCGGCGCGATGACCGCGCTCACGTCGAACGCCCAGCCGAAGGGGAACGCCGCCCACCCCGTGAGCACCGCACCGGTGGCAGCGTCGACAGGAGCGAGTGTCGTGAACGGACCGGGAAGCGCACCGGCCTCCTGCAGATCCATCACGGCGTAGGCGAGCACGCCCGCCGCGACGACCACGAGGAACCCGCTGGTCCACAGGAAGAAGCGGCGCAGATCGAGTCGCAGTGCACCGCGAGCGAGCAGCCACCCGACGACGACGGCGGCGAGGAGCCCGAGTACGGCTCCGAGCAGGGCGGCCGGTGCATCGCCGAACGACTGCACCATCGACCAGAGCAGCAGGGTGGTCTCGATGCCCTCGCGGGCGACAGAGACGAACCCGATCGCGATCAGCGCCCAGATCCCGCCCTGGGTCAGCGCGCGGTCGATGCCTCCCTCGAGGGTCGCCTTCATGGTGCGGCCGGCCTTCTGCATCCAGAAGATCATCCAGGTGACCATGCCGACCGCGAGCAGCGACAGGAGGCCGCCGATGAGCTCCTGAGCCTCGAACGAGAGCGAGTACGCGCCGAAGGTGAGGATCGCACCGATGCCGAGGGCGAGGGCGATCGCGAGAGCGACGCCCGCCCACATGCGCGGCAGGGCGTCGCCGCGACCGAGACGCCGGAGGTAGGCGACGAGGATGCCGACGACGAGAGCGGCTTCGAGGCCCTCACGAAGGCCGATCAGGAAAGTGGCGAGCACAGAACGGGAACTCTCTCGAAAACTGAGGTAAGGCATCCCTTACCGAAGGAGACCCTAGCACCACACCGGGGAATGTTTCGACGGGCCACCGATATGCTCCGCCCGGGTAATGCGACGCAACACAGTTCCGGGTGCGGATGCGACGACCTACGCTCAGGGCATGGCTGATCTCTCGCTCCCCATCCTCGACCTGTCGCAGCTCGACGCCGGCCCCGAGGCCGCGGCACGATTCCGTGACGACCTGCGCGCCGCCACGCACGACGTCGGGTTCTTCTACTTGACCGGCACCGGCATCTCCCCCGAGCTCGAGGCGCGCCTGCACCAGGCCGCCCTCGACTTCTTCGCCCTCCCCGAGGAGGAGAAGCTCGCGATCGAGAACGTGAAGAGCCCGCACTTCCGCGGATACACCCGCGTCGGCGGGGAGCGCACGCAGGGCAAGGTCGACTGGCGCGAGCAGATCGACATCGGTCCGGAGCGGGAGCCCGTCGAGGGCGGTCCCGCGTTCAACCGTCTGACCGGCCCGAACCTGTGGCCCGCAGCCCAGCCCGAGCTCAAGGACGTCGTCACCGAATGGCACGACACCCTCACCGAGATCGCTCGCAGACTGCTGCGCGAATGGGCGCTGACCCTCGGCGCCGAGGAGACCTACTTCGACGAGTCGTTCCGCGACCCCTCGACCCTCATCAAGATCGTCCGCTACCCCGGAACGCACGAGCCGGAGCCCCAGCAGGGCGTCGGAGCGCACAAGGACTCGGGTGTGCTCACCCTGCTCTGGGTCGAGCCGGGCAAGGGCGGGCTCCAGGTCGAGCGCGACGGCGAGTGGGTCTCGGCCCCGCCCGTGCCCGGCGCCTTCGTCGTCAACATCGGCGAGCTCCTCGAGTACGCGACCGGCGGCTACCTCAAGGCCACCAACCACCGGGTGATCTCGCCGAAGGCGCCCGAGGAGCGCATCTCGATCCCCTTCTTCTTCAACCCGGCCCTCGATCAGCAGCTGCCGCTCCTGGAGCTGCCCGCCGACCTGGCGGCCGCGGCCCGCGGGATCACGGAGGACCCGAGCAACCCGATCCACGCGACCTACGGCGAGAACGCGATGAAGTCGCGGCTCCGCGCGCATCCGGACGTCGCAGCCATCCACCACCCCGACCTCGTGGCCCCGCCGGCCTGACCTCTCAGGGCTGACGGCCGCCCGTCGTCGTCACCATTCGAGAAGGTCACTCAGCGCCGCGAGGATGGGCTCGCGCCCCTGCTCGATATGCGCGTGGGCGAAAGCGGCCGCGACCTCGCCGCGGCCGGCGACGATCGCATCCAGGATCTGCTGATGCTCGATCGCGTGCTCCTCGTCGCGCATGGCTCGGGTCAGGCGGAAGATCCACTCCATCCGTCCGAGCATCGGCAGCAGGCTGCGTTCGAGGATGCGGTTGCCCGAGAGCCGCACGAGCTCGAGGTGGAACGCGAGATTCGACTGCTCGCGCTGCCCCTCCCCGTCGGGAGAGAGCGCGCTGTGGAGTATCTCGCGCAGACGATCGGCACTCGCCGCCCCCGAATGCACGCGCGTCGCGGCATGGCGGGTGGCGTACGGCTCGATGCACAGGCGCGCGTCGAACAGCTCCTCGACGTCGGCGCGAGAGACCGGGGTCACGATCGCCCCGCGGTTGCGGGCCATCGTGACGAACCCCTCCACCTCGAGACGCTGGAGCGCCTGACGTACCGGCACCCTGGACACCTCGAAGCGCTCCGAGAGATCGCGCTCCTTCAACCAGGCGCCGGGGCGCAGGTCGCCGTCGATGATCGTTCGCAGGAGTCCGCGGTACACGCGTTCGGCCAACGCCGAGCCGTCTGTCACCGGTGTGGCGGCACTCGTCATCGCGGTTCCTCTCGGGGGAAGTCGTCTCGCAGGGGGAACACCGGGGGGAACAGTTCGTCCACGGCGCCGCCCCAGCGGTCGCGCCCAGTGTATGCGGCGCGCATCTTCGCGAAGAGCATCCGGGTGTCCGCGCGGACGGATTCGAGGTCGACGCCGTCGATCCGGCCGTCGCGCATGACGACGCGGCCGGCGACCATGGTCAGGCAGGCGTCGCGGGCCGTGCCGTTCAGGACGAGCGTGCGCAGCGGGTCCTCCACGGCGCCCATGCGCACGTCATCGAGCCGGAACGCGGTGAGATCGGCCTGTGCCCCGATCTCGATCCGGCCGAGGTCCGAACGGTGGAGCGCCTGCGCTCCACCCAGCGTCGCCGCCTCGACGTACCCCTTCAGATCGCCGGCGGCGAGACTCGCGTTCTGCACCTTCGCCGCCGAGACGCCCGCATCGATGCCGCGGACGAGATCGGGCGGGAACGAATCGGTACCGAGTGCGATCGTGACCCCGGCACGGCGATAGAGCCCGAACGTCTCGAGCTCCGATCCGTAGCGCGCGTTCGTCAGCGGGCAGTGCACGATCGACACTCCCGCGTCGACGAGACGAGCGAGATCGCCCCGATCCTCGCCGTGCACACGCGGGTTCACGTCGAGGAAGACGCCGTGGGGAACGATGAGGCGCTCGTTCAGCAGTCCGTGCCGCGCGATGAGGTCAAGTGGCGTGCACCCGTGCTCCGCGAGGACGTACTGCCGCTCGAACTCTCCCTGCAGAGCATGCAGCCGCACGATCGCGCCCCTCGCCGCAGCCGCGGAGGCCGTCGCCTCGAGGAGTGCGGGAGTGAGCGTCTCGATCCGGCACGGGAGGAAGACGGGCGTGAGCAGCGGGTCGCCCATCTCGGCGAGCTCGTCGAAGAAGCGCTCCGCGTCGGCGAGACCTCGCTCCCCCTCCTCCTCCCGGAAACGGATCCCGCGCGCGCCGTCGGAGCCGATCACGGTCACCCCCGATCGGTACGAGGGGCCCAGGAACCCGCGCAGCCCCAGCCTGCGGGAGTAGCGCGCGAGGGCGTGCATGTCCGCGGCCGACTCCGCCCACGCGGAGTGCGCCTCCGAGGCGATCGGCATGTAGCTGGTGATTCCGTGGAGCGCCAGCTGCACGAGTGCGATCTCGCGGATCCGGGCCCGCTCCGCATCGGAGAAGACGTGCACCGGGTGGGCGGCGTACTCGTCCGACCACTGCAGACGAGACGCATGCGCGGGCGTCCCCCAGGAGTCGAGGATCAGATGATCGATGTCCGCCAACGCGTCGAGATCGATCAGCCCGGGCATCAGCAGACTCTCGCCGAGATCGATGCGCTCATCGACGTCGGGCGCATCCGTCGCGGATCCGATCCACGCGATCACGTCGTCGTCCACCACGACTGCCGCGGAGCGGATCAAGGTGTGCCCCGTGCCGTCGAAGGCGAGGACGTGGTCGGCGGAGAGGAGTGTGCGCATGGAGAGCCTCGATGATCTCTGGAGAACGTTTGGTATCCAAAATCTAGTGGGTAACGTGCACCCTGGCGCTATACGCATCGATTTTGGATGACGTAACGAACTTTGGTATCCCATTTTAAGAATCTGGTATACGATTCTGAGATCCCGCCACCCGACATCAAGGAAGATCGTGACGGACACCACGACTCTGGCCCCCAAGACCGACGCCCTCGCCACCGCGCCGCCGCCGATCGCCACCGGACGCTCGCTCCTGGGCACCGCATGGATACGCATCCGCCGCAGCCCTGTGGCTCTGATCTCGTTCGGCGTCGTCGTCGCGATCGTGCTCTTCGCCCTGCTGGCGCCGGTGCTCGTGGCGATCGAGGGGCAGGACCCGTTCCGCACCAACACGGGGTCGGACTACCTCGACAACTTCATGACGCCCGGCCTCCCCCTCCCGGGGTACATGTACCCCTCTGCGGAGCACTGGCTCGGGATCGAGCCGGGCCTCGGTCGGGACATCTTCGCGCGGATCGCCTACGGCGCACAGGTGTCTCTGCTGATCGCACTGCTGTCGACCGTCGTCTCCGTGGTGCTCGGTACGATCCTCGGCGCCGCCGCAGGGTACTTCGGCGGCAAGGTCGACACCGTCATCAGCCGCATCATCGACCTCTTCCTCGCCTTCCCGCACCTGCTGCTGGTGCTCTCGCTCACGCCGATCCTCCAATCGCGACTCCGCGACACCCCGCTCGGACAGGGCAGCTTCGTCCCGATCGCCTCCCTCGTGCTGATCCTGGGCTTCTTCGGATGGGCGTACCTGGCCCGAGTGGTCCGTGGCCAGGTGCTGAGCATCCGTGAGCAGGAGTACATCGAAGCGGCCACGTCGTACGGCGCCTCGCATCGCACGATCATCTTCCGCCAGGTGATCCCCAACGTCCTCGGAGTCGTGCTCGTGTACGCGACGATGATGATCCCCGCGAACATCTCCGCGGAGGCGGCGCTCTCCTTCCTCGGCGTCGGCGTCAAGGATCCGACGCCGTCCTGGGGTCAGATGCTGAACGCCGCCCAGGCGGGCAACTGGTACTTGAGCGACCCCTGGTTCCTGATCGTGCCCGGCACCGCCCTCATCGTGACCGTCCTCGCGTTCAACCTCCTCGGCGACGCCGTTCGCGACGCTCTCGACCCCAAAGCCTCTCGTCATTGACGATCCGCCCCCATCCCTCAACGAAAGAGAACGAGTAATGAGACACCGCAGTCCCCTGCTCGCCGCAGCGACCGTGGCGATCGCCCTGGTCGCGACCGGCTGCACCGCCTCCGGCGCCACCGGAGGCCCGTCCGGCCCCGACGGGGCGAACGACCCGTATGCCGCGCACATCGTGCAGTCGGGGTTCGACGAGCCCGGCGGCAACGTCAACGTGCTGATGTCGAGCGACTTCATGACGCTCGATCCCGGCAACAGCAACTACGTGCAGACCGCCAACGTCGGTCAGCTCTACTACCGGACCCTGACCATGGCGAAGGAGACGGCCGGAGAACCGCCGGCGATCGTCGCCGATCTGGCCACCGACACGGGGACCGCGTCCGAAGACGGGTTGACCTGGACGTACACGCTGAAGGACGGACTGCGGTACGAGGACGGCACTCCGATCACGTCGGCGGACATCAAGTACGGCATCGCGCGCACCTTCGCGCGGGACGTCTTCACGCAGGCACCGCAGGAGCTCAACTCGGCGCTCGACGCTGACGACTACACCGGCCCCTACTCGGGCGGCGGCGATCTCTCGGCCGTCGAGACGCCCGACGACAAGACGATCGTCTTCCACCTGAAGCAGCCGAATCCGGACTTCGCCGCGCTCGTGTCGCGCTCGAACACGGCACCCGTCCCGCAGGCGGCGGACACGATGCTCGACTACACCAATCACCCGATCTCCTCGGGCCCGTACATGATCGAGACCTACGACCGGGGTCGTGAGCTGAAGCTCGTGCGTAACCCCGAATGGGACCCCGCGACCGATGAGAACCGCACCGCGCTCCCCGACACCTTCACCTTCTCCCTCTCGACGGCGCAGGCGACCATCAGCCAGCAGCTCATGTCGGATGCCGACCCGACGGCCGTCACGCTCGACCAGAACGGAGCCCTGCAGGCATCGGACACCTCGCGACTGGCGGATCCCGCCATCGCCGACCGCACCGCATCCGGTCTTCTCGGCTGCACGGACGTGTTGAACTTCAACACCGAGACCATCACGGATCCCGACGTCAGACACGCGCTCGCGCTCGCGATGGACCGCGCGGCGATCCAGGTGCAGTACGGCGGGGCACGGTTCGGCAAGCTCACGAACTCGTACCTCAACGACGCGCAGGTGGGTTACGTCGAGGAGACCACCGATCTCGATCCGGAGGGCGCTCCCCAGCTCGACGAGGCCAAGAAGCTCCTCGAGGGCAAGGACGTCCCGTCGACCCTGACCTACGGGTACTCGAACGCGGTCGACCGGTTCAAGAACCTCGGCACCGTCCTGCAGCAGAACTTCCAGGAGCTGGGCATCGACCTCCAGCTCGTGCCGATCCCCGCCGCCAACTACTACACGGTGCTCGCCAGCGACGAGATGCCCGACATCGCCCGCGGCGGATGGTGCGGAGGTGCGGCCTCCGGTTCGACCAGGACGACCGTCGACCCCAACATCGGACCGAGCCTCGACGGCACGATGTACGGCTTCAGCAACATCTCGCGGTTCTACGATGCCGACCTGTCGGCTCGCATGTACGACCTGCGCAACACGAACGGCACGTCCGAGGAGCTCAACACCCAGTGGGCCGAGCTCTACAACGAGTCGATGGAGGCCTACCCCATCGTGCCGCTGATCCGCACCTTCACGAACAGCGTCGTCGGCTCGAAGATCCGCAACGCCCAGGTCGGGTACTTCTTCGGGAGCATCGACCTGTCCACCGTCGGCGTCGAGCAGTAACGACGAGACCACACCCCAGGAAAGGACGGGGCCGACCGCAGCCGCGAGTCGGCCCCGAACGGGACAGCAATGTTCGGATTCATCATCCGCCGCACGGCCGCACTGGTCGTCCTCCTGCTCGTCGTGAGCTTCGTGACCTTCGCGCTCTTCCAGATCGGCCCCGCTGATCCCGCCGCCGCGGCGTGCGGTCAGGAGTGCACGCCCGAGCGCATCGAACAGGCCAGGGTCGCCCTCGGCATGGACAAGCCGTTCCTCGTGCAGTACGCGGTCTACCTGAGCGGTTTCTTCGGCGATCGTATGATCGGCGCCCCCGGCGCCGAGCAGATCTGCGCCTGGCCGTGCCTCGGCAAGTCGTTCCAGACCAACGAGAACGTGACCGATGTGATCGTGCGCGCCCTGCCGTACACGCTGTCGATCGCGATCGGCGCCGTGATCCTCTGGACGATCGTGGGTGTCGGCCTCGGCCTGCTGGCCGCCCTGCGCAAAGGCACCGCCACCGACCGGATCATCGTCGGCGCGGCATCCGTCGGCGTCTCCCTCCCCGTCCCCGTCACCGGGCTGCTGCTGCTCCTCGTCTTCGTGAGCTCCCTCCACTGGTTGCCGTTCACGAGCAACCAGATATCGTCGCCCTTCGGCACCGCCGGACCGGGTGCGTGGGTCGCCAACTACCTCCTGCCGTGGGTCGCCCTGGCGATCCTGTTCAGTGCGCAGTACATCCGCATCACGCGGACCAACATGATCGAGACCTTCGGTGAGGACTTCATGCGCACAGCGCGGGCGAAAGGTCTGCGACCACGACGCATCACGGCGCACGGCGTGCGTGCCGGGCTCACTCCGATCATCACGATGCTCGGCCTCGACATCGGCGCCCTGCTCGGCGGGGCGGTGCTCACCGAGCAGATCTTCTCCGTGCCGGGCCTCGGATTCACCGCGGTGCGCGCCGCCACCTCGGGAGACCTCCCCGTCACCATGGCGATCACCATGCTCGCCGCCTTCTTCATCATCACCGCGAACGTCATCGTCGACCTCGTCTACGCGGGCGTCGACCCGAGAGTGAGGGTCAACTGATGACCACCCCGATCCTCGACATCCGCGATCTGCGGGTGGCATTCCCCACCGACGACGGCCTCGTGCATGCCGTCAACGGCATCGACCTCACCGTGCATCGCGGGGAGACGATCGGCATCGTCGGCGAGTCCGGCTCAGGGAAGACCGTGACGAGCCAGACGCTCATGGGTCTGCTCACAGGCACGAGCGCGCAGGTCACAGGACAGGTCTTGTTCGACGGCGTCGACCTCGTGCCGCTCGGAGAGAGCGCCATGCGCCGGTACCGCGGGCGGAAGATCGGGATGATCTTCCAGGATCCTCTGTCGGCGATGCACCCGTTCTACACGGTCGGGCGGCAGATCGCCGAGGCCTACCGCGTGCACAACGCCGTCAGCGCACGTGCCGCGAAGGCGCAGGCCGTCGAGATGCTGCGTCGCGTCGGCATCCCCGACCCGGTCGCACGCTACGACTCCTACCCGCACGAGTTCTCCGGCGGCATGCGTCAGCGCGCCATGATCGCGATGGCGCTGATCTGCGAACCCGAGCTCCTGATCGCCGACGAGCCCACGACCGCTCTCGACGTCACCGTGCAGGCGCAGATCCTCGATCTGATCTCCTCGTTGCAGGCGGAGACCGGCTCGGCGGTGATCTTCGTCACGCACGACCTCGGCGTCGTCGCGGAGGTGTGCCAACGCGTGGTGGTGATGTACGGCGGTCAATGCGTCGAGGAGGCGAGCGTCGGGGACCTGTTCGCGCGCGCGGCGCACCCGTACACGCGAGGGCTCCTGGCGTCGATGCCCTCGATGGCGGACGACCTCGGACGCCTCACGCCGATCCCGGGCTTCCCCCCGTCGCTGCTCGCACTGCCGCACGGGTGCCTGTTCGCCGATCGCTGCCCCGTGGCTCCTCTCGTCCCCGACGACAGATGCCACACCGACCGCCCCGCGCATGCGGAGGTGACGAGCGGTCACCGCGCCCGCTGCCATGTCGCCGGCGATGCCGCCGCACTGCTCGCACCCCAGGAGGTCATCCGATGAGCGCACCGCTGCTGCAGGTCGACGACCTCGCCAAGCACTTCAGCGTCGGCCGGGGCTTCCTGCGCGGATCCGACACCGTGAAGGCCGTCGACGGCGTCTCCTTCACCCTCGAGCGCGGATCGACCCTCGGCCTGGTGGGCGAGTCGGGATGCGGCAAGTCGACGACGGGCCGGCTCCTGATGCGCCTCCTCTCCCCCACCTCCGGCCGGATCCGCCTCGACGGCGCCGACGTCGCCGGGCTGCGCGGCGCCGAGCTCCAGCAGTTCCGTCGGCGCGTGCAGATGGTGTTCCAGAACCCGTCGTCGTCGCTGAACCCGCGACAGAGCGTCGGCGCAGCCATCGCGGCCCCGCTGCAGGCCCAGCGCATCACGCCCAAGGAAGGGATGAAGAAGCGGGTCGCGACGCTCATGGACCGCGTGGGCCTGCGCCCGGAGCACTACAACCGCTTCCCGCACGAGTTCTCGGGCGGGCAGAAGCAGCGCGTCGGCATCGCGCGCGCCCTGGCACTCGAACCCGACATCGTGATCTGCGACGAGCCCGTCTCCGCCCTCGACGTGTCGGTCCAGGCGCAGGTCGTCAATCTGCTGCAGGACATCCAGGCCGACACCGGAATCTCCTACGTGTTCATCGCCCACGACCTGTCAGTGGTGAAGCACTTCGCCGATCAGGTCGCGGTGATGTACCTCGGGCGGATCATGGAGCACGGTACGCGCGACGAGGTGTTCGGCGCTCCACGGCATCCCTACACGCGTTCGCTCCTCTCGTCCGTGCCGTCTCCCGACCCGTCGGCGGACCGCAGCGGGCGCATCCGGCTCGTGGGAGACCTGCCCCACCCGTCGGATCCTCCGAGCGGATGCGTGTTCCGCACGCGGTGCCCGGTGCTGCCCCTCCTCGACGAGTCCCGGCGACGGGAGTGCTCCGAACGCGTCCCCGTCGGCGACGCCGCCTGCCACCATCTCGACGCCGCCGCGGACCTCGGGTCGCGGATCGACACCTCAGAAGAAAGAAGAGTCCATGCTGATTCGTGACGTCCGCCCCTGGGGCGGTCCCGCATCCGATGTCCTGATCGAGGGTTCCCGCATCGCCCGGATCCGTCCCCACGACGATGCGCCGGCATCGGGCGACGAGGTCGACGGGCGCGGCCGTCTCCTGTTGCCGTCGTTCAGCGACGTGCACGTGCACCTCGATTCCACGCGGATCGGGCTCCCCTTCCGTCCGCACTCGGGATCGCCGGGGGTGTGGGGCATGATGATGAACGATCGCGCGAACTGGCGGTCCGCCGAGATCGATCTGCCGACGCGGGTGGCCGGGACGCTCGAGCGGATGATCGCGCACGGCACGACGCGTGTGCGCTCCTACGCCCAGGTGGACGTGGACTGCCGGCTCGAGAAGTTCGACGCGGTCATGGCGGCGAAGGAGCGCTTCTCCGCCCACGCCGACGTCCAGGTGATGACCTTCCCGCAAGCCGGGATCCTCCGCGAGCCGGGCACGGTGGAGTACCTCGAGGAGTCGCTCCGCCAGGGCGCCGATGTGATCGGCGGGATCGACCCCTCGCAGTTGGATCGCGATCCGGCGAAGCACCTCGACATCGTCTTCGGCCTCGCCGAGAAGTACCAGGTCGAGGTCGACATCCACCTGCATGAGCCGGGGGCGCTCGCCGTCTTCAGCACCGAGCTCGTGCTGGAGCGCGTCCGCGCCCTCGGCATGCAGGGCAAGGTCACGATGGCGCACGCCTACGAGCTCGGCGCTGTCGACGAGGCCACCAGCCGCCGTCTGATCGAGGAGTTCGCCGAGTTGGACGTCTCGATGGCGACGGTCGCACCGTCGACGAGCAACCATCTGTCGCTCGTGCAGCTCGTGGAGGCCGGTGTGCGCATCGGACTCGGTGAGGACGGCCAGCGCGACTACTGGAGCCCCTACGGGAACGGCGACATGCTCGATCGGACATGGCAGCTCGCGTTCACGAACGGCTTCCGCCGCGACGACCACATCGAGATGGCGCTCGCCGTGGCGACGATGGGCGGAGCGAGCATCATGTCGGCCCAGTCGCCTCGTCTTCGCGGCGTCGACGACCGTCCCGGCCTGCAGCCGGGCGATCGGGCCGATCTGCTGCTCGTCGACGGCGAGACGCCGACGAGCGCCGTGATGGACCGCGGCGCCGATCGTCTCGTCATCCATGACGGCCGCGTCGTCGCCGACGGTCTTCGTGTCGTCGGTCGGTGAGCCCCTCGGGAGCGCGAGGCGCGGGAGGGCGATCGCCCTCGGCGCGGCGCTGCTCATCGGGGTCAATCTCCGTCCGTCGATCACCTCGACCGCCGCGCTCCTCGCCCCGGCCGCCGAGCGCTTCGACCTGACGCCCACGCAGACGAGTCTGCTCGCGACCCTGCCCATCATCGCCTTCGGCGTCAGCGCGCCGATCGGACCGTTCCTCGCCAGGCGGCGCGGAACAGCCGAGGCGCTCATGTGGATCATGCTCGCCCTCGCCGGGGCCCTCGTGCTGCGTGTGACCGTGCCGGGCGGACTGCTCGTGGGGACCTTCGTCGCGGGACTCGCGATCATGGCCGGGGGGACGCTGCTGCCGCAGTATCTGAAGTCGCTCCGGGCGAGTGGCCTGTGGATCGGTCTCAGCACCATGTCGTTCAGCGCGGGCGCGGCGATCGGCGCCGGCCTGACCGTGCCCGTGCATGCGCTCACGGAGAGCCCCGCCGTCGCCCTCGGCGCCTGGGCCCTACCTGCCGTCCTCGCCGCGGCGGCGATGGCGCTGGTCGCGCGGCGGCGCTCGGCGGGGGCGCCGCCGTCCGTGCGCGTGTCCGTGTCGAGCTCATCGCTCACGACGGTCTCTTTCGTCACGGCGATGTTCGGACTCCAGGCGATGCTCTTCTTCGCGGTGGCCGCATGGCTGCCGCGCATGCTCGGCGATCGCGGGGTGGATCCGCAGACGGCCGGCGGGCTCCTCGCCCTCGTCAACGTCGCCGGTCTGGTGCCGACGCTGCTCGCGCCGATCGCCGCGCGCCGTCGCCGACTGCTCAGGGCTCTCGTCCCCGTCCTCGGTGCGGTCATGCTCGGCGCCTTCGCCTGGCTCTCCTCGGGCGCAGGCTCACCCGTCGCGATGGCCGTCACCCTCGGCGCCGTGCAGAGCGCCGTCTTCGGACTCTCGTTGGCTCTCATCGTGATCCTGGCGGAGGACGAGGCGTCGGCGGGTCTGCTGTCGGCCGTCGCACAAGGCGTCGGCTATGCGTTCGCCGGGGCGGGGAGCCTGCTCGTGGGCATCCTGCGCGACGTGACGGGATCGTGGACGCCCAGTCTCGTGCTCATGATCGGATGCGCGCTGGCTCTGAGCGTGATCATGGGGTTCGTGGTCCGCCGCCACCCTGTCGATCTTCGCGTGCACGCCGACGCCCCCGCCTCCGCGAGGGCATGAAGAAGGCCGCCCCACACCGTGGGGCGGCCTTCACAAGAATGTTCTGCGCGATTGCACGCAGGGTCGAGATGCCTTATCGACGGAGGCCGAGGCGCTCGATGAGCGAGCGGTAACGGTTGATGTCGATGTCCTGCAGGTAACCCAGCAGGCGACGGCGCTGACCGACGAGCAGGAACAGACCACGACGCGAGTGGTGGTCGTGCTTGTGCTCCTTGAGGTGCTCGGTGAGGTCCTTGATGCGCTGCGTCAGCATCGCGACCTGCACCTCGGGGGATCCGGTGTCACCGGGGTGCGTCGCGTACTCTTCGATGATCGCCTTCTTGACGTCTGCTTCCAGTGCCATAGATTCGATCCCCTCTCTGCTTGTTGCGCGGCGCCCGACGCCTGATGCGTGGGCTCTCTTTATCCGCGGCCGATCGAACGGCAACCTGAAGAGTCTACCAGGCATCGACCGCCGCGCGTGACCGCGGTCGGCGCTCCCCCGTCACACGCTCGGATACGCTCGGAGGATGCATGACAGGCACCAGGAGTGAGCGGCGCACGCGGCCACCTCATCGACCTCAGTCCCCTCAGGGCGAGCCCGGCGTTCGCCCGGATGTGGATCGGCTCCTCCCTCGCCGGGATCGGCGGACAGCTCACGATCGTCACGGTCATGCTGCACGTGTTCGCGCTGACGGGCAGCACCTTCGCGGTGTCCATGGTCGCCGTCGCCGGACTCGTGCCGATGGTCCTCGCGGGGCTCTACGGCGGGATGCTCGCCGACGCGTTCGACCGGCGACGCGTCGCCCTGATCGCGGCGACCGTGACCTTCGCGTCGACCGCTCTGCTCGCGGCTCTCACCTGGACCGGCGCCGAGACGATCTGGTGGCTCTACGTCCTCAGCATCGTGAACTCGGCGGCGAACTCCGTCGGCATGGCCACCCGCACCGCGATCGTGCCCCGACTGATCCCCCGCGAGCTCCTCGCCCCGGCGTCCGCTCTCAACGGCGTCGCGTTCGGGATCACGGTGATGGCAGGTCCCGCTCTCGCCGGCATCCTGGTGGCGCTCACGGGCTACGGGTGGACCTACACGATCGACGTGGTGCTGATGCTGTCGATGTTCCTGGGTCTCTGGACGCTCCCCTCGCTGCGGCCCGAGGGCGACATCGTGCGGCCGGGACTCGCCTCCCTCGTCGACGGCTGGCGGTTCCTGCGCCGCGCGGGCAACATCAGGATGCAGTACATCATCGACATCGTCGCGATGACGTTCGGGCAGCCGCTCGCGCTGTTCCCCGCCCTCGGAACCGTGCTGCTCGGCGGCGGCGCCGTCACGACCGGCATCCTGACGGCATCCGTCGCGGTGGGCACCTTCGCGTCGAGCCTCTTCTCGGGGCGCGTGGTGCACTATCGCTGGCATGGCCGGGGCATCGAGCGCGCGGTCGAGGTGTACGGAGCGGCGATCCTGTTGTTCGGGGTCGTGCTGCTGATCGGCGCGTTCTCCGCGCCGGCGACCGAGAGCGCTCCGCACATCGCACTGATCGTGGCGGCCTGCGTCGCGCTCGCGATCTCGGGGGCGTCCGACAACGTGAGCTCGATCTACCGCAACACCATGATGCAGGCGGCGGTACCGGACACCATGCGCGGCCGCCTGCAGGGCGTCTTCATCATCGTGGTCGCAGGAGGCCCCCGCCTCGGCGCGCTCTACGCCGGAGCGCTCGCCTCGCTCACCACACTCTGGTTCCCGCCGCTGCTCGGCGGATTCCTCGTGATCGCGCTGGTCGCGTTCCTCGCCGCCCGGAGCCCGCTCTTCCGCGCCTACGACGCGGAGAGCCCCGCACCCTGACGGGCACGGGGCTCACGACGCTGGCTCGTGATCAGTCCTGCTGCAGAGCACCCTGCAGGTCGAGGCTGATCGTGACGTCCTTGCCGACCAGGACGCCGCCGGTCTCGAGCGCCGCGTTCCAGGTGAGGCCGAAGTCCTCGCGGTTGATGACGGTCTTCGCGGACGCGCCGGCCTTGTAGTTGCCCCACGGGTCGGAGCCGAAGCCGCCGAACTCGAGCTCGAAGCTCACCGGCTTCGTGATGCCACGGATCGTGAGGTCGCCGTCGACGTAGAAGTCGCCGCCGTCGACGCGCGCGCCCGTGGAGACGAAATCCATGGTCGGGAAGTTCTCGACGTCGAAGAAGTCGGCCGAGCGCAGGTGGGCGTCGCGCCCCTCGTCCTTGGTGTCGACCGAGGTGACGTCCACGCTCGCCGTGACGGTGGTCTCGAGGGGGTTCTCAGGTGCGACGAGCGTCGCGCTCTTGACGCCGAACGCGCCGCGGACCTTGGAGATCATCATGTGGCGCACGCTGAAGGTGACCTCGCTGTGCGCGGGGTCGAGGATGTAGGTGCCGGGGCGGTAGCCGGGGATGTCGATGCTGGTCATGGGGTGCTCCTCTGAGACGGGACCGCTCGTGCGGCCGGGGACGGATCCGCGTTCGCGGCGTCACGGGAGACAACTTACATGCAACTGCATGTATTCCCGCTGAACGCGAGATCTTCCCGGATGCATGAGGGCGCCGCATCCGGATGGATGCGGCGCCCTCGTGCATGCGGTTCCGGGTCAGCCGACCGCGACGAGGTCGACGATGAAGATGAGCGTCTTGCCGGAGAGGAAGTGACCGCCGCCGGCGGGACCGTAGGCCAGGTGCGGCGGGACGACGAGCTCGCGCCGGCCGCCGATCTTCATGCCGGGGATGCCGTCCTGCCACCCGCGGATGAGATCCGGCAGCGGGAAGCGCGCGGTCTGGCCACGGCTCCAGGACGAGTCGAACTCCTCGCCCGAGTCGAACTCGACCCCGGCGTAGTGGATGGTCACGGTGTCGCCGGGCTTCGCCTCGGCGCCGTCGCCCTCGATAAGGTCGCGGATCACGAGCTCCGCGGGAGCGGGTCCGGTGGGGGCGTCGAACTCAGGCTTCGTACGATCAGTCATGTCCTCCATACAACCCGAGCGCAGGTGCACGGTCAACGCGGGCGGACCTGCTCACAGCGAACACGTCAGCACGCACGACCGCCCTCCTCGTCGATGAGGTCTTGACACCCGTAGAGTCCGGGTGCACCCTGGTCGTAGACCAACTCAGCGCCCGGGAGACATGCAGGCATCGCCGCAGCACCGGGCGCTGAGTCTGTCCGCCGCCGGCTCACGGCGTCGAGGCGCCCCCGGAGCCGTACCGGTCTGCGTACCCGATCAGCATGCCGGCGAGCTCGTCGGGTCTGCTCAGCGCCACGCAGTGACCGCCGTCGATCTCGTCCGCGACGACGCCCAGCCGATCGCTCGCGAGCTGACGGAGGAATGACGCGGGGAAGAACCTGTCCTGCGTGCAGACGATGACCTCGGTGGGCACATCCGGCCACGCCTCGAGAGGCCAGGGCGTCCGCATGGCGGTCTCGGACGGATGCGCACGCTCGCGGCCGATCGCCTCCGCGGCGAGCTCGCGAGGCACGTCGTGGTAGAAGCTCACGAAAGGATCGTCGTTGCCGGTGAGGCCGCCGTCGCGTGCGGCCTGAGCCGCGGCGGCGTCCAGGTAGCCGGTGGCCTCCCACCAGTCCTGAGGCCGCTCACCCGGCGCGGGGATCATTCCCGCCAGCAGAACGAGCGCACAGGCGTCGACCCGCTGCGCGACGAGCGGCGCCGTGAACGCCCCGAACGAGTGGCCGACGACCACGCAGTCGCCGCTGCCGGTGCCGACGCCGGCCACGACGGCATCCGCGTAGTCGTCGAGCGTCGCCGTCTCATCGCCGGCGGGGAGATCGGGCGCGAAGACCGCGTGTCCCTCCCGCTCCAATGCCGCCTGCACCAGATGCCATGACCAGCCGACGTCGCCTCCGCCGTGCAGAAGGATGAATGCGGCCATGACGCGGCTCCTCTCAGTAGGCGAGCAGCGCGGCGCGCGCCGCCCTCGTCCGCACGAGGAGCGCCTGCTCCTCCCCCGGCGCGAGCGGGTCGCGGCCGGTGATCGCCCGCTGACGGACGGACGCGAGCGTCGTCGCATCCTTGATGAACTCGCGCATGAGCGGCCGCCGATCCCCGCGCAGCTGCGCCGCCCAGCGCAGTCCCGTGCGGCGACCGGCAGGCGTCGCGAGCATCGTGACCTCCTCGGGCGTGAACCACCCCGCCGCCGCGTAGTCGCCGAGCCGCGCCCGCGTCAGGCGCGCCTCTTCGCGACGCAGAGCCACGACACCCAGGATGAACCCCACGAACAGCGGCACCTGGAGCACGAAGTAGAGCAGGAAGAAGTTCGCGAAGGACGAGCCGTTCCACAGTCCGTGCAGGAACATGGCCCCGAGCATGCCGAGCAGCCCGAAACCGATGGCCGCACCGGCCGAGGCGCCGCGTCGGGCGGCGAGGCCGATCGCCAGGCCGGTGAGCGATGTGAACATGGCATGCGCGAACGGCGACATGACCGCGCGGAGGATGAACGTCACCGTGAGCTGCTCGCCGCCGCCTTCGATCAGGCTGATAGCGAAGTACTGGATGTTCTCGGTGAACGCGAACCCGGCCCCGACGAGGGCCCCGTACACGACGCCGTCGACCGGGCCGTCGAACGCCCGTCGTGCGATCAGGAAGATCAGGAAGACGCCCACGCCCTTCCAGAGCTCCTCCACGATCGGCGCCTGGATGACGGCTCCGGCCACCTCGCCACGGACGCCGAAGGCGAGCGTGAGACCGAGATCGACGAGCAGGGTGAGTCCGACCGAGGCGATCGCGCCCCACGCGACGGCGAAGAACACCAGGGACTTGGGCTCCGGCTCCCAGCGGTCGATCATGCGGACCACGAGGAACACAGCCGTGAGCGGGATCAGCGCGAGCACGAGGCCGACGACCGAGGCGAACGCGCCGAGGAAGAGGCCGAAGTACGCGATCAGCGCGAGGAGAAGGAGACCGAGGAACCCGAACAGCACCCCGAGGGCCACGCGGCCTCCGCGTCGACCTGCGGGAAGGGCCGGGAGCCCCTGCGAGGGCGAGGGAGCGACCGGGGCCGGCGGGGCGTACGGCGTCGGCTGCGCGAGCACCGAGGCGTAGGAGGGTCGTTGCGTGAACGCGGCCGGCGTGTATGCCGACTGCGCGTACTGCTGCACCCCGTACTGCTGCGGCTGCACGGGAGGCTGCGGCTGCGCGGGGTACTGCTGCGGCTGCGCGGATGCCGGCGGCTGCGGGTTCGCGTCTGCCGGCGGCTGCGGGTACACGGGCGGCTGAGCAGGGGCCTGCGCGGGCGGCGGCGTGTACGGCGGTGGCTGCTGCGGTCCTCCGGAACTCATAGCGACAGCATATTGGCAACAATCATCCGGGTCCGGGTCTGGCGACTTCGTTCAGCGCCGAGGATGCCGTACCGGATACCGTAGAGGCATGCGGTTCGCTCATCTGCGTCGCGCCGACTCCCCTGCTGCGAATCTCGCGGTCGTGGACGGCACCGACGCCATCCTCGTCTCAGACCTCCTCTCCGATGCACCGGCGACCCTGCAGCAGCTCATCGAGCGCGGCGCACCGGTTCTCGACGAGCTCCGCGCGGCCGTGGCCGACGGCGCCGCGCCGCGTCATCCGCTCGGCGAGTGGGAGTTCTCCTCCGCCGTGATCGCCCCTCCGGCCGTACTCGCCGTGGGCCTCAACTACGCCGCCCACTCGAGCGAGCTCGGGCTCAAGACCGACGCCGCGCCCACCGTGTTCACGCTGTGGCCGAACTCCCTCACGGGTCACGAGCAGACCACCTCGTGGCCGCGGGCGCTCAGCGAGGCCGTCGACTACGAAGCCGAGCTGGGAGTGCTCATCGGCACGCCCGCGAAAGACGTCGCCGAAGACGACGCGCTCTCGTACGTGTGGGGCTACACCGTGGTCAACGACATCACGGCCCGCAACGTGCAGTTCTCCGAGGCGCAGTGGTCGCGCTGCAAGTCCTTCGACGGCTTCACGCCGACCGGGCCCTTCGCCGTGACCGCCGACGAGGTCGCCGATCCGCAGGACCTGCACATCTGGGCCGTGGTCGACGGGCAGACGGTGCAGGATGCGAGCACCGACCAGATGGTCCGCTCGGTCGCGAAGCTCATCGCGCACCTGTCGCAGTCGCTGACCCTGCTGCCGGGCACGCTGATCTCGACGGGCAGCCCCGGCGGCGCGGGCTACTCCCGTGACCCGCAGATCTTCCTCCGCGACCGTTCGACCGTCACCGTGGGCATCGACGGGATCGGCGAGCTCACGACGCACTGCCGCGTGATCGACTGACGACCCGACACATCGAGAACGGCCCCGGCGATCCGCCGGGGCCGTTCTCGTCGTGCAGGGATCCGATCAGATCTCGATCAGGTCCTCGGGCGTGATGACGGGGATCGCCGCGGTGATCGCCTCGAGACCCGAGAGACGCGCGGGCGACAGCTGCTTCGTGACCTCGTCACGCGACATCAGGCCGGCCTCGACGACGAGGTCCGCGACGTTGCGGTTCGTGAGGAGCGCGGTCTTCGCGAGCGCGGCAGCCGCCGCGTAGCCGATGAAGGGCGTCAGCGCCGTGATGACGCCGACCGAGGCACCGACCATCGCGCCGAGGCGATCGCGGTTCGCGGTGATGCCGTCGACGCAGTTGACCCGCAGGGTCCACATCGCCTGCCGCATCCAGGTGATCGACTGGAAGATCGAGTGCGCGATCACCGGCTCGAACGCGTTGAGCTGCAGCTGACCGGCCTCGGCGGCCATCGTGACGGTCATGTCGGCGCCCGCGACCGCGAAGGCCACCTGGTTCACGACCTCGGGGATGACGGGGTTGACCTTGCCGGGCATGATGCTCGACCCCGCCTGCATCGCGGGCAGGTTGATCTCGCCGAGACCCGCCTGCGGGCCCGACGAGAGCAGACGCAGGTCGTTGCAGATCTTCGACAGCTTCATGGCGTTGCGCTTGAGCGTCGAGGAGAACGACATGAACGAGCCCGTGTCGCTCGTGGCCTCGACGAGGTCTCCGGCCGTCACGAGGTCGAGCTCGGTGATCTCGCGCAGGTGCTTGAGCACGGCGGGCGCGTAGTCGATGTGGGTCGTGATGCCGGTGCCGATGGCGGTGGCGCCCATGTTGATCTCGAACATGAGCGAGGCGTTCTCGGTTAGGCGCGTGTGATCGTAGCCGAGGGTCGTGGCGAACCCGTGGAACTCCTGCCCGAGCGTCATCGGCACGGCATCCTGCAGCTGCGTGCGGCCGACCTTGAGCACGTCGTGGAACTCGTGCGACTTGTGCAGGAAGGACACACGCAGCAGGTCGAGCTCCTCGAGCAGCGAGCGCAGCGTGAGCGAGAGGCCGATCTTGACCGCGGTCGGGTAGACGTCGTTGGTCGACTGGCTGCGGTTCGTGTGGTCGATCGGCGACAGGAAGGCGTAGTCGCCCTTCTCGCGGCCGGCCATCTCGAGCGCGATGTTGGTGATGACCTCGTTCGCGTTCATGTTGGTCGAGGTGCCGGCACCGCCCTGGATGACGCCGACCGTGAACTGGTCGTGGAACTCGCCGTCGATCACCCGCTGCGCGGCACGGTCGATGAGGTCGGCCCGCTCGGGATCGAGCACGCCGATCTCGCGGTTCGCCCGAGCGCTCGCCTGCTTGACCATCGCGAGCGCGATCACGAGGTCGGGGTAGACCGAGATGGGTCGCTTCGTGATCGGGAAGTTCGCGTCGGCGCGGGCCGTATGGATCCCCCAGTAGGCCTCGACGGGGATCTCCATGCTTCCCAGCGAATCGGTCTCGGTGCGGGTCAGTGCGGGCGCGGCAGAAGCCATGTCACATCCTTGTGGGTAGTGGCGAGTGTGTGAAGCGGGGGATGCGACAAGTCTACGCCCCGGCGCATGCGTCGACCGGGATACGATCCCGCATCATCTCTTGCGCGAGAACGCCTCGAGCCGTCCTTCCGGCCCCAGGCGCGCCATCTGCTCCAGCCATGCCTGCGAGAAGTAGGTCCCGGTGGGCGCGTCGACCACGGGCACGACCGTGTGCGTGATCGTGTCGGGATGCACGTGCACGAGCTGGAAGGCCTGCGCGGCGTCCATCCCGTTCACGTCGGCGGCCGGTCGGGCGACGTTCATGGTGTAGCACGTGGCGGATGAGACGCTGACGGGGACTCCGGCGAACACCCCGTGCGAGGAGTAGTGCAGGTGCCCGGCGAGGATGCCACGGACGTCGGTCCCGCGGATGACGTCCGCGAACTCGTCCTGATGGCGCAGTTCGAGGATGTCGAAGAGCGGGAGATGACTGGGCAGCGGCGGATGATGCGTCGCGATCAGGGTCCCCTGCGGGGCGGGCTCTCTCAGCACCTCGGCGAGCCACTCGAGCTGCGCCCCGTCGAGATCGCCGTGGTGCCACCCGGGGACGCTCGAGTCGAGCGCGATCAGCCGAAGACCGTCGAGATCCCACACGCCCGTCACCGGCTCCTCGGTGGGCGCGAGATCGAGGAGGCCCTCGCGCAGCGCCGGACGCTCGTCGTGGTTGCCCGCGACCCATACCACGACGGTTCCGAGCTCCGCGGCGACCGGCTCGACGGCCTCCCTCAGCCGCCGATAGGCCTCGGGCTCCCCTAGATCGGCGAGGTCGCCCGTGACGACGATCGCGGCAGGGCTCGGGTGCACCGCGCGGATCGCGTTGAGCGTGCGTGTGAACGACGCCTCGACGTCGTAGCGGCCCCCGAGTCGCGCGCCGCCCGCGAGGAAATGCGGATCGCTGACGTGCACGATGACGTGGGATGCCGGACGATGGCGTCCGAACACGTACTCGCTCTCGGAGGTCGCGGTCATGCCCCCCAGCCTAGAGCGCACCGCATCCCGCAGAGCACGTCACCTGTAGTGATTCCGATAGAGTGCGGTCATGGCCAAGAACCAGGTGCGTCGACGCGAGATCACGGATGCCGGGCTCCGCGTGCTCGCCGCAGAAGGCTCGCGGGGACTCACGCACCGCGCGATCGATCAGGCCGCCGGCCTGCCGGTCGGGACGACCTCGAACTATTTCCGCAGTCGCGACGCGCTCGTCGAGGGACTCGTGGAGCGCATCGGCGAGCGACTCGCGCCGACCGACGACGACCTCGCCCGTCGGGCCGCGGACGCGCCGAGTCGTGCGCTGTTCGCGGACTACATCCGGGACATCGTCCGACGCCTCACCACCGACCGCGATGTGACCATGGCGCTGTTCGAGCTGCGGCTCGAGAGCAGCCGTCGGCCCGAGGTCGCCGCCCTGCTCGGCGCCTGGCAACGAGCCGGCTTCGAGGGCGACGTGGCCTTCAACGCGGCCGCCGGGCTACCCGGAGGCCGACGCGAGATCGCTCTGTTCCACTACGCGATCGACGGCCTCCTGCTCGATCGGCTGACCACGCCGATCGACCCCACGACGTCGACCGACGACATCGTCGACGATCTCGTCGAGGGCCTGCTCGGCTGACGCGCCCGCGTCAGTGTCCGACGACGATGATCAGGATGCCGACCACGACCGCCGCCGCGCACAGCGCGAAGCATCCGTACGCGCCCACCCGGGCGAGCTGCTTCTGCCCCTCGGTCAGCGGGCTCTTCCTGGCGGCCTTCGCGGCCTGCTTCGCGGCGCGCTTGAGCTCCTTCTCGGTCACGACCGTGATGGCGTCGGTGAACTCCGCGGGACTCACGACCGGCGCATGACCGCTGCGCACCAGCAGACGCAGCCCCGTGGCGTAGAACGTCACGACGGCGCACGCGCCGAGGAGCGCGGCGATGAAGACCTGCGCGAACGCGCCCCAGTCGATGTCGACGCTCACTTCGAGTCCTCCTCGGTCGTGCCGCCGGTCATGGCGGCCCCCTCCGTGCGAGCACGCGGACGCGTCGCGTCCACAGGTTCACCCTTGCCCTTGTCCTTGCCCTTGTCCTTGCCCTTGCTCTTCGCCCGCGACTTCGCTGCGGCCTCGGCCTTGGCCTTGGCCTTCGCCTTCTCGCGGGCCTCCGCACGGGCCTTCGCCTCGGCCTTGGCCTCGGCGATGCGCTGCTGACGTCGCGTCGGCGGCGGCGTGTCGGGCAGCTCGATCGCGAGTCCGGACTCGGCGACGTCGCTCATCGCGTTGGCGTGCGTGACGGCGTCCTTGCGCGAACGCAGGAACAGTCCGACGATCACGGCGAGAGCGAGGACCGCATCGATCGCGATGCCCCAATTGCCGAGCCACGTGACGAGCAGAGCGGCCACCGCGCCGACGGCGCCGGCCGCAGGCAGGGTCAGCACCCAGCCGATCGCGATGCGTCCGGCGGTCCGCCAGCGCACGGTCGAGCCGCGCCGACCGAGACCGGATCCGATGACCGAGCCCGACGCGACCTGCGTCGTCGACAGCGCGAATCCGAAGGCGCTGGACGCGAGGATCGTCGCCGCGGTCGAGCTCTCGGCCGAGAACCCCTGCGCGGGCTTGACCTCCGTCAGCCCCTTGCCGAGCGTGCGGATGATGCGCCATCCGCCGAGATACGTGCCGAGTGCGATCGTCACGGCGCAGGCGATGATGACCCACAGATAGGGATCGGCCTGCTCGCTGTTCTGCCACCCCACCGCGATGAGCGCGAGGGTGATGACGCCCATGGTCTTCTGGGCGTCGTTCGTCCCGTGCGCGAGCGCGACGAGGGAGGACGTGAAGATCTGCCCCCACCGGAAGCCGTCGCGTCCGTCGGGTTTCCCGTCGTATCGCCGGGTGATCGAGTAGGCGAGCTTCGTCGCCGCGAAGGCGATGATGCCGGCGGTGAGCGGCGCGATGAGCGCGGGCAGGATGATCTTCGACATGACCATGCCGAAGTCGATGCCCGCGGCGCCGACCCCGACGAGCGTCGCGCCGATGAGGCCGCCGAACAGGGCGTGCGACGAGCTCGACGGGAGTCCGAGCAACCAGGTCAGCATGTTCCAGGTGATCGCACCGATGAGTCCGGCGAAGATCATCGGGAGGAAGAGCTCCCCCTGCATGCTGTCCTCGCGGATGATCCCGTGCGACACGGTCTTGGAGACCTCGGTCGACAGGAACGCACCCACGAGGTTCAGGACAGCCGCGAGGAGCACCGCCGTCTTGGGCTTCAGGGCACCGGTCGCGATGGGCGTCGCCATCGCGTTCGCGGTGTCGTGGAACCCGTTGGTGAAGTCGAAGAAGAGTGCCAGCGCGATCACCAGCACGACGATGAGGACTGCGGTTTCCACCGTTCTCTTTCGGTCGTCGAGGAAGGAAGGACGTGTCGACGTGATCGACGTGATGAACGAAGAGTTCACCGTGGGTTTGACTTCCGTTAACCGGCCCCGGTAGATCCTCCCACCCACTCGGGTGCCGGTCAACTCGACCTGGACTAGCGTGGAGAGGGTGACTGATGCTCCGATCGCCGCTCGCCGTTCCACCCTCCGCACCCATCACGGCGACACGTTCGACGATCCCTACGAGTGGCTGCGAGAGAAGGACTCCTCGGAGGTGATCGGGCACCTCGAGGCCGAGAACGCGCACACGGAGGCCGCGCTGGATCACCTCGTCGGCCTTCGCGAGACGCTCTTCCAGGAGATCAAGGGGCGCGTGCAGGAGACCGATCTCTCCGTGCCCACGCGCCGCGGCGACTGGTGGTACTACAGCCGCACCGAAGAGGGCTCGCAGTACGGCATCCACTGCCGCACCGCCGCCGCCGAGGGCGACTGGACTCCCCCGCAGCTCGTGCCCGGCATCCCGGTGCCCGGCGAGGTCGTGCTGCTCGATGGCAACGTCGAGGCCGAAGGACACGAGTTCTTCTCGCTCGGGGCCTTCGACACCACCGACGACGCCACGAGGCTGCTCTGGTCGACCGACTTCGAGGGCGACGAGCTCTACACGGTGCGCGTGCGCGACCTCCGGAGCGGCGAGATGCTCGCGGATGAGATCCCCGGCACGAGCGGAGCGTTCTTCACTCCCGACGGCACCGGCGTCCTATACACGACCCGCGACGACGCCTGGCGACCCGACACCCTCTGGCTGCATCGCCTCGGCACCCCCGTCGCCGACGACGTGAAGCTCTTCCACGAGCCCGACGAGAAGTTCTGGCTCGGGGCGGGGATCACGCGGAGCCGTCGATACCTGATCATCGCCGTCGGGTCCAGCATCACCAGCGAGGAGCTCCTCGTCGATCTGACGGGCGACCTCACCGCCGAGCCGCGTCCGGTCTGGCCGCGTCGGGAGGGAGTCGAGTACTCCCTCGACCACGCGGTCGTCGACGGGGAGGACCGCCTGTTCATCCTCCACAACGACGGCGCACTGGACTTCGAGCTCGTGTCCGTCTCGGCAGACGACCCTCAGGGCGAACGCCGCGTGGTGCTCCCGCACGAACCGGGACGACGCCTTCTCGGCATGGACGCCTTCCGCGACTTCGCCACCGTCGAGTACCGGCGCGAAGGACTCGAGCGCGTGGGACTGCTCGACTACACGACGGATGCCGTCGACGACGTCGAGTTCGACGAGCCCCTCTACTCGGCGGGCGTGAGCGGCAACCCCGAGTGGCACTCGCCGTTCCTCCGCCTGGGCTACACGTCGTTCGTGACGCCCGGCACCGTCTTCGAACTCGACCTGGCGACCCGCGAGCTGGTGCTCCGCAAGCAGGTGACGGTGCTCGGCGGCTACGACCCGCTCGACTACGCCCAGCGCCGCGACTGGGCTGTGGCATCCGACGGCACTCGTGTCCCGATCTCACTCGTCTGGAAGCGGTCGTTCGGCGAACCGGGCGACGGCGCGCGCCCCGTCCACCTCTACGGCTACGGCTCGTACGAGCATTCGATCGACCCCGGATTCTCCGTCGCGCGCCTGTCGGAGCTCGACCGCGGCATCGTGTTCGCGGTCGCGCACGTTCGCGGCGGCGGCGAGATGGGACGCCAGTGGTACGAGGACGGCAAGCTGCTGCACAAGCGCAACACCTTCACGGACTTCGTCGCCTGCGCCGAGCATCTCATCTCCAGCGGCGTCGCCGTGCCGGAGCGTCTGGTCGCCGAGGGCGGCAGTGCCGGCGGACTGCTGATGGGCGCGGTCGCCAACCTCGCACCGACGCGGTTCGCCGGAATCCTGGCGGCCGTTCCGTTCGTCGACGCCCTCACCACGATCCTCGATCCGTCGCTGCCGCTCACGGTGATCGAGTGGGACGAGTGGGGCGACCCGCTGCACGACCCCGAGGTCTACGCGTACATGAAGTCGTACACGCCGTACGAGAACATCGGCGACGGGGCGTCGTATCCGCGCATCCTCGCCGTCACCTCGCTGAACGACTCACGGGTCGCGTATGTGGAGCCCGCGAAGTGGGTCGCAGCCCTGCGCGTGGCCGGGGCGCCCGACGTGCTGCTGAAGTGCGAGATGGTCGCGGGGCACGGCGGCGTCAGCGGTCGCTACAACTCCTGGAAGGAGCGGGCGTTCGAGCTCGCCTGGTTGCTCGACACGGTCGGGCTCGCCTGACGTCAGCTCCTGCTGCGCCGTCATCCTCTCCCCCCCGCCCGCGGAGGTAGGTGATCTCGCGGAAGGAGGCGGATTCTCACAAGATCGGCCTACCTCCGCACTATCGCCTACCTCGGTGGGGCACGACTCGTCCTCCACACCACTAGGTCTCCGCCCACTGTCCCCACTACGCGCATCAGAGGGCAGGCTGATATCAGCGGATCCCCCATCCTGGTGTGCGTGGACAAACTGACGACGTGGATGCGGAGCCGGAACGGCATCGCCCACAGCACGGCTCTCCGGGATGCCGGATTCACGGATGCGACGGTGCGCCGAGCCGTCGCGAGCGGACGACTCGTAAGGGTGCGACGCTCCTGGCTCGTCGACGCGACGTGCTCACACGCTCGGCGTCGTGCAGCGGCGGGAGGAGGACGCATCACTTGCGTCACGGCGGCCCTCGAGTCTGGTCTATGGACCCCGACGGACGATTCGGTGCATATCGCCGTCGCCGCCACGGCATCCCGCATTCGCATCGACGACGTCACGACTCACTGGGCGCGTGGACCGATACCGGTGCCGTCGAGGTCCGCGGAGGAGCCGCTCCTGAACGTACTGTTCCATGTCGCTCGCTGCCTTGAACCGGCCGACGCCCTTGCCGTGTGGGAGTCTGCGCTGCATCTGCAGCGGATCACGGACGTCGAGCTCGCGCGCGTCCAGTGGCGATCGGCGCGGGCAGATCGACTGGCCTCCGTCGCCTCATCGCTCTCGGACTCGGGGTTGGCGACGCGATTCGTCTGGCTCATGCGTGAGATCGGGGTCACGGTGCGGCAGCAGGTGTGGATCGACGGACATCCTCTCGATGGCCTGATCGGCGATCTCCTGGCCGTGCAGATCGACGGGTTCGCCCATCACAGCACGGCTCGAGATCGACGGCGTGACATCCGCGCGGACGCGCGTCTGGCGCTCCGCGGCTACACCACGCTGCGGTTCGACTTCCACCAGCTGCTCTTCACCCCGCACGAGGTGCAGGCGACGGTGCTCACCGCCATCGCCCAGGGACTCCACCGGGCGAGACGTCGCTGACCAGCGCGCCACGGTAGGCCATCACACCGAGGTAGGGGAATCAGAGCAGAATCGACCTACGCCGGCTCCGCCACCTGCCTCCGCGCCGGCGACCCGATCAGCCGAAGAGCGCCGCGGCCTCGTCGTAGCGGCTGCGGGGAACCGTGTTGAGCTCGCCGAGCGCCTCCGCGAACGGGACGCGCACGATGTCGGTGCCCTGCATCGCGACCATCTGACCCCAGGCGCCGTCGACGATCGCGTCTGCGGCATGGAGTCCCAGTCGGGTCGCGAGAACGCGGTCGAACGCCGACGGCGATCCGCCGCGCTGGATGTGACCGAGGATGGTCGCTCGCGTCTCGATGCCGGTCATCCGCTCGATCGCCGGTGCGAGCTGGTCGCCGATGCCGCCGAGGCGCGGTCGGTTGAATGCATCGAGACCCTTGTCGCTGTACGCCTCGTCCATGCCCTGCAGCTTGAACCCCTCGGAGACGACGACGAGAGGCGCGCGGCCGCGGTCGTGCGCGCTCGTGACGAGCGCGGTGATCTCCTCGAGCGTCTGCGGGACCTCGGGGATGAGGATGGCGTGCGCTCCCGCGGCCATGCCGGCGTGCAGGGCGATCCAGCCGACATGACGCCCCATGACCTCGGCGACCATGCATCGCTGATGCGAGTCGCCGGTCGTGCGGAGTCGGTCCATCGCGTCGGTGGCGATGTTCACGGCGGTGTCGAACCCGAACGAGTAGTCGGTGGCGCGGAGGTCGTTGTCGATCGTCTTGGGAACTCCGATGACGTTGATGCCGTCCTTCGCGAGACGGTCGGCCGCCGCGAGAGTGCCCTCACCGCCGATCGCGATGATGCCGTCGATCTTGTGGCCGTAGAGCGTCTTGGCGATGTTCTCGGCGCCGCCGCGCTCGCCCTCATACGGATTGGTGCGGCTGGTGCCGAGGATCGTGCCGCCGACCTTCGAGAGACCCTTGACCTCGTGGCGAGTGAGCGGGAAGAAGTCTCCGTCGACGACGCCTCGCCATCCGTCGCGGATGCCGACGAACTCGAGGTCGTACGTCGTGGTGCCCTTGAGCACGATGCCGCGGATGACCGCGTTGAGTCCGGGGCAGTCGCCGCCGCTCGTCAGAATGCCGATCTTCATGCTTGCCTCAGAGGGTTCGGGAACAGGGGGAAAGGCCACGCTGCCTGCGATCGACACTAGCGGTCGGAGGCGATCGACCGCCATTCGAGACGGCGAAAACGGCGGATCTTGCGGCCGATCCGAGACGATTCACGAGAAGTTCGCATCGATGTCGGCTGAGACGCAGAATCGGCGTTAAGAACCCAGGTTCTTAACGCCGATTCTGTGGCGTCGTTCCGGCGCTCAGGCCGCGCCGAGCGCCTCGCGCAGAAGGTGCATGAGGGCTCCGAGCTGCACCGGCTCGGCGGCCGCGTCGTCGGTGGCCTCGCCGTCGAGTGCTCGCGCCGCGAGCCCCTGCTTCTGGTCGATCAGCTCGGCGATCTTGGTGTCCACGGTGTGCGCCGCGATGATCCGCCACGCCGTGACCGGCTCGTCCTGGCCGATCCGATGCACGCGGTCGATGGCCTGGGTCTGCTCGGCGGCCGTCCACGACAGCTCCGCGAGCACGACGTTCGACGCGGCCTGCATGTTGAGGCCGACGCCGGCCGCGGTCAGCGAGCACACCGCGATGCCGACCTCGGGATCGCCGTTGAAGTCGTCGATGGCCTGCTGCCGGGCGGTCGAGGTCTGATCGCCGCGGATCGACACCGAGCGGATGCCTGCGGCCGCGAAATGCGCCTCCGCCTGGTCCATGACGTCGATGTGCTTCGCGAAGAAGACCACCTTGCCGACCGAACGCTGCAGCTGTGCCGCGTAGTCGGCGGCGAGCTGGGCCTTGGCCTGACCGATGCGGCGGACCATCGTGAAGACGTTGTCTCCCCCGGTCCCCGCCGCCTTCGACTCCTCGAGTTCGTTCTGGGCCACGAGACGGACGATGTCCTCGTCGATCTCCCCCGGCGCGAGGCCGCGGTCGCCGCGGGCTTCGATGATACGGCGGTAGCGCGCGGCGAGCCGCTCGCCGAGTTCGCGCTCGGCCTGCCGGATGCTCCGTCCGAACTCGTCGTCGAGCTGCACCGGCAGGTCGGCGATGAGCTTGTCGGGGAGGTCGGCCGCCACGTCCTTCTTCTTGCGGCGGACGATGCCCATCGAGATCACCGCATCCCGCGCCTCGGGGTAGAACGCCTTGTCGGCCGGTGTGAAGCCCGTGGCGTCGAGCTTCTCCATCAGCTCGGGGCCCGGCTTCTCCCCCGTGGTCCAGCCCAGGAAGCGCCAGATCGCGTCGAAGTCCTCGACGTCGTTGATCAGGGGCGTGCCGGTGAGGGCCAGCATCAGCGGGTTGCCGCCCGGGGTGCGTTCGCGCACCCGCGAGGCGAGCGACAGCACGTTCTGCGACCGCTGCGAGCTGAGGTTCTTGATGAAGTGAGCCTCGTCGACGACCATTCCTCGCAGCCCGATCGACGCGAGCCACGACATGTGCCGGTCGAGGATCTCGTAGTTGACGATGAAGACATCGGCGAACGCGTCGATGTCATCGCCGTCGCCCTGGATGACCGTGGCTCGACGCTGCGGCGTCCAGCGCTCGACCTCGCGCGCCCAGTTCATCTTCACGACATTCGGGACGACCACGAGCAGCGGGTAGGCTCCGGCGACCGACG
This sequence comes from Microbacterium sp. NPDC089695, assembly GCF_044749085.1. Lineage (NCBI taxonomy): Bacteria > Bacillati > Actinomycetota > Actinomycetes > Micrococcales > Microbacteriaceae > Microbacterium > Microbacterium sp. NPDC089695. The sequence continues at coordinate 2,351,852 of NZ_JBIVHG010000001.1, read as the reverse complement.
CGGCGAGTACGGATTGCGCGGTCTTGCCGAGCCCGGGTTCGTCGGCGAGCAGGAAGCTGCGGTGCCCGGCGCGCACGGCCTCGAGGAACCGGGACTGGTGCACCATCACCTCGAGCCCCTTGGGCGACAGGTGGTCGAACTCCGGCGCCGGAGGCAGCTCCATGCTGGCGGCCGAGCCCCCCGCTCCGCTCTCGAACGCCTTGTACAGCGGGCCCATGAGCTCCCACCCGTCGAGGCGCCGCCGCGGAGTCGTGTCGACGCGAGGGGTCAGGTCGGGAGCCAGGAAGGGGTTGGCGAGCTGACGGGCCTCGACCGAGGGCGGCGTGACCTGCCGCTCGGCGATCGCCGCCGAGACGACGGGCACCTGGATAGGCGCCACGTCGGCGATGATGAGCTCCTCGGGGGCGAGCTCGGCGCCCGACTCGAGCAGCCAGTCACGGCGCATGCGCTTCGCGACCGGCGAGGTGGCCTGGTCCGCTTCGAGCAGCTGGATCAGCGAGGTGTCGCGCGCCGCGGTCTTGGCGAGGATCGTCGCCACCCCGTCGAGGCGCTTGAGCAGCTCGGCGCGTGCGGCGTCGGCGATCTCCGCGTCGGCCTTCACCCTGGCGCGCTCCTCGCGGACCAGGAAGGCGATGACCTGGAACTTCACCCGGTTCGTGGGACCGAGCTTGCCGCGCTGCGACTTCGCCTCGATCTCCCGGACCTTGCGCGCGAGGATCGGGATGAGGGGTGCCTCGTCATCTCGACGGGACGTCTTCTTGCGCCGCGTGGCGGCCGTTGCCGTGGTCGGCATGCTCCTCCTGAGCGTGAAGGCCGATGCATCCCCATGATGAGCGGCCGTTCTCGAAGTCCGCGTGTGGCGCGAGCCAGGACCGTGCGGACGGCAGTACCGGTCGACATCGATGCGCGATGACCGCGTAGGACCGCTGGCGACCGCGATCAGTCTATGCCATCACGCCCGGGCAGCACAGTCTGCGCCACGCCGCCGTGGTCAGGGGGCGACCGCTGACAGCACGCGCTCGGCGTCGGCGACGTCCGCGGCCATCTGCGCCATGAGCTTCTCGATGCCCTCGAACGCGACCATGCCTCGCAGCCGCTCGACGAACTCCACCGTGACGTCATGTCCGTAGAGGTCGAGGTCGGTCTCCCCGAGCACATGGGCCTCGACCTGCCGCTCGAGCACGTCATCGAAGGTCGGATTCGTGCCCACCGAGATGGCGGCGCGATGCCGCACGCCCGTGTCGTGATCCACGAGCCAGCCGGCGTACACGCCGTCGGCCGGGACGAACGAGTCGACGGACGCCGACAGGTTCGCCGTGGGGAAGCCGAGCTCGCGACCGCGCTTGAGGCCGTGCACCACCTCGCCCCGCACGTCGACGCTGCGGTCGAGCACGCGCGCCGCGCTCGACACGTCTCCGTCGATCAGGAGCTCTCGGATCCACGTCGACGACACCCGTCGATCGGACCCCTCGAGGTACACGTCTTCCACGACCTCGACCGTGAACCCGTGGACGGGACCGAGATCGCGTAGGAGGTCGGGAGTGCCGGCACCGCCCCGACCGAAACGGAAGTCCTCGCCGACGAGCACCGTCGACACCCGGAGAGCGCCGACCAGGATCTCGGTCACGAAGTCCTCGGCCGTCAGCGCGGCGAGCCGTTCGTCGAACGTCAGCATGAGGGTGGCGTCGAGCTCGAGCTCGCCGAGCAGTTCGAGCTTGCGCTCGACGGTCACGACGTTCTCAGGGCATCGGTCCGGTCGCAGAACGGCGAGCGGGTTCCGATCGAACGTGACGGCCACAGCGCGCACACCCGACGCGGATGCCGCGGCTCGCAGCCGTCGGATGACCGCGCGATGACCGGCATGGACGCCGTCGAACTTGCCGATCGCCACGGCCGTGCGGCCGAAATCGGCCGGGACCTCCCGCGGATCGCGGAAGACGATCACGCCTCGACCCCCGCCGTCGTCGACGCGTGAGAGGCGCCGACCGGTCGATGCGTCCGCAGCCACCAGATGCCGAAGACCGGGAGCACGAGCGGGATGAACAGGTATCCGCGTCCGAACATCGACCACACGGTGTCGTGCGGGAACAGATCGGGCAGGAAGATGCTGAGCGCGCCCACCACGAGCACCCCGGTGAGCTCGAACACGATCGCCGTCCAGGCGACCGCATACCAGCCAGCGCGACGGGCGAACACCAGCGCCAACGTCGCCAGCACGTAGACCACCGCAGCGAGCGCCGACAGCGCATAGGCCAGAGGAGCCTCGTCGAACTGTCGGACGATCTGCACGAAGCTGCGTCCGGTCGCGGCAAGCGCCATGACGGCGTAGACGATCACGAGGACGCGGCCGATGCCGGTCATACGAGAGGAAGGCTGGGAGGTGCTCATAGCTCCATCCATTCTAGGCGCGCGCACAGCACACCGGAGTCGCGACGGAGGCGGTCGTGACGGAGGATGACGCGTCGTCGGTCAGGCGACCTGGATCGTCCAGATCACGTGCATGCGCCAGACCATGACGGCGACGGCGAGAGCAGCGACGCCGAGGATGACGGTGCTCCATCGGCTGCGCTCCATGAGCGCCCAGAGCACGGCGCCGATCGGGAGCAGAACCGCCGAGACGAGGTAGACCCAGTACTCGAGCGGATCCCCCGTGGGCGGATTGCCTGCGAAGGGCGCGACGATCGCCGCGACCACCTGCACCACGAGCAGCAGCTCGACGAGGGCGAGGGCACCGACCGACCAGTCGCTGGGACGTCGTCCGGCGAGTCCGACGGTCACGCAGAACAGCCCGGCGAGGACCGCGACCACGACCTGGACGAGCGTCAGCCACAGGATCATCGGCGCTCCTCCGGCATGTTCATGGCGCTCTTCAGATCGTCGCCGCGCTTCTCGACCACTCCGACGAGCGTGTCGTCCTCGTCGACGGCGGCCGCGAACGCCCCGGTCACCCGCGTCGCCTGACCGGCGAGGCGCTTGCCGTAGCGGAGGTCGCGCGCATCCGCGGCGTCCACGCGCAGGACGTCGAGCACGCGCGATGCCGCGTCCGCGGGAGACAGCGGCGTGGCCCCGTCGAGCTCCTCGATGCCGACGGCGTCGGAGACGTCGAAGCTGCCGACCTTCGTGCGACGCAGCGCGGTCAGGTGTCCGCCGACCCCCAGCCCCGCCCCCAGGTCGCGCGCGAGCGAGCGGATGTAGGTGCCCGACGAGCAGTCGACGACCGCATCGAGGTCGATCGCGCCGTCGACGCGACGTGCGGCGCCCACGTCGAACCGCGACACCGTCACCTCCCGTGCCGCGAGCACGACGTCCTCCCCCGCACGGACGCGGTCGTATGCACGACGTCCGTCCACCTTGATGGCGGAGACCGAGCTCGGCACCTGCGAGATGCGCCCGGTCAGGGCGCGCACCCCCGCGTCGATCCCTTCCGCGGTCACCGCGTCGAGGTCGGCGTCCTCCGCGCGGACGAGCACGTCGCCCTCCGCGTCGTCCGTGGTCGTCGTCGCACCGAGTCGGATCGTGGTCTCGTAGGTCTTGTCCGCGCCGACGATGTAGGTGAGCAGACGCGTCGCCCCCTCGATCCCCACGACGAGCAGCCCGGTCGCCATCGGATCCAGCGTTCCGGCATGTCCGACCTTGCGGGTGCCGAAGGCACGGCGCACACGCGCGACCACGTCGTGGCTGGTCAGTCCAGCGGGTTTGTCGACGAGGAGGATGCCGGGCGAGACCATCCCCCCAGCCTACGGGGCGCGCCCGCTCTCAGCCGCACCGTACTGCACTGTTCGCCTAGGCTGTCGGGGTGCCCCCGATCACGCGTCCCGACCCCCCGGGTCTCACGCGCCTGGTCGAATGGTATCGGGGCGCGGCCCGCGACCTGCCGTGGCGACGCGCCGCGTTTCATGACGATCACGGCGCGTGGGGCACGCTCGTCAGCGAGTTCATGCTGCAGCAGACGCCCGTCAACAGAGTGATCCCGCATCTCGAGGCCTGGCTCGCCCGGTGGCCTACCGCGCGATCGCTCGCGGCCGCCACCCCCGCCGAGGTCCTCCAGCAGTGGGCGAACCTCGGGTATCCCCGTCGGGCGCTGTGGCTGCACCGCGCCGCGGTGGAGATCACCGAACGCCATGACGGCGTGGTCCCACGTGACGTCGAGGCCCTGCTGCAGCTCTCCGGCATCGGCGACTACACGGCCAGGGCCGTCGCGGTGTTCGCCTACGGCGACCGGCATCCCGTCGTCGACACGAACACCCGCCGCGTCCTCGCTCGCGCTGTCGAAGGCAGAAGCCAGCCGGGGCCGCCCTCGCGTCACGACCTCGAGCTCATGGAGTCGCTGCTCCCGCCGTCCGACGATGATGCGGCGACCCTCAACGCGGCCGCGATGGAGCTCGGCGCCACGGTGTGCGTCTCCCGCGCACCCCGCTGCGAACGGTGCCCGCTCGTCGACGTGTGCGCGTGGGTCGGCGACGGTCGGCCCGACACGGGCGACACACGGCGGCGGCAGGCGACCTTCGAGGGATCCGACCGTCAGGCGCGGGGCGCTGCGCTGCGAGCGCTGCGCGACGCCGCGCCGGACGCCGTCCCGATGCTCGCCGTCCTCGCCGACTGGCCGGATCCGCTGCAGCGCGACCGGGCACTCGATTCACTGATCGCCGACGGGCTGGCCGAGGCCGACGGCGAGCTGTTGTCACTGCCCCGCTGACCGCCCCACGCGGTGAGCGACGTCAGCCATGGCGCGCCGTCCGGTGTGCCAGCAGCACGAGATCCACGCGATTGCGCACGCCGACCTTGGCGAAGACACGCCCCAGATGCACCTCCACCGTGCGCACCGACACCGACATCTCGGCGGCGATGTCGCGGTTCGACAGCCCCTGCACGACGCGGAGTGCGACGTCGAGCTCGCGAGCGGTGAGGACTCCCGCCCACCGCCGCCGCATCGCCGTGGGAGCCGGGTCGGCCGCGGCCGTGTCGTCGTCTTCGCCCGGCACGTGACGCAGTTGCCGGGCGACCGCCCCGGCCCAGGCCGTCGCGCCGGACTCGTCGAACAGGCGCTGCGCCGTGCGCAGGTGTCGTCGGCCGAGGGACACGTCACCGCCGATGATCGCGCGCGTGCCGAGGGCGGCTTCCACCCGGGCGCGTTCGAAGGGCGACTCGATCGATCGAGCATCGTCGGCCGCATCAGCAGCCTCCCTCCGCCAGATCGCGTCGGCGCTCGTGGCTGAGCGCTGACGCAGCAGTCGACCCAGCGCAGACTCCGGAGGCTCGACCCGGTCGCGCCCGGCAGAGGCGAGGTCGACCCCGAGGGGCACGTGCTCGTCAAGCCCCGGAACCGAGAACACCGGCTGTGGTGCGCCACGGTCGAGCCACAGCCGTACGAAAGCGGCGGCGTCGTCGAGGTCGCCGGCCAGATGCGCGCGGATCGCCCGGTCGATGAGTTGATCCGCTCGTGCCGCCGACGGCAGCATCGCGGTGAGAGACCTCGCGAACGGCCCCAGGCGCCCGAGAACAGCCAGATCGAGTCGACGTGCGAGCACGACGCCCAGACCCGCGAAGGGCAGAGCGATCGGCACGGTCAGTGATGCCCGGTGGAGCTGCAGGCGGGCGTCGGCGATCTCGCCGCGCCACACGCGCAGCAACACCTCGGTGACGACGCGATACGCCTCGATCAGAGCGCTGTTCCCGAATCCGGCGACGAACGGGTCGTCGCTGTCCACGGCGTCGATGCCCCGAGTCGTAAGCAGGCGAAGCCCCTCATCGATCCGACCGCCGACGCCGAGCCGGAGCGCGTCGAACAGGGCGCCCGTCACAGCGCCGTCGCCGCCCGCATCATCGGGGTCTCCTTCGCCCAGCAGCAACCAGACCAGGGACACGACCGGATCCCGCAGCTCACGCCGGGCATCGGCGCGCTCCGCGCCCTCGCGCAGTGCGTCGAGCCAGCCGCGCGTCCTCTGCCTATCCCCGCGCTCGGCGCTCAACGCCGCCGCGAACGCCGCCGCACGGGTCCAGTCCAGCCAGTCCTCGCGCGCATCGGTGGTGGGACGGAAACGTGCAGGGTCCACGTCGGGCACTGCACCCTGCAGGAGGGTGTGCGCCAGGATCACCGCCGCGAGTCCGCGGAGGCGCGATCGCTCCTCGGCATCCGTGAGCACACCGGTCAGCCACCCCACCGCCTCAGCCGCGTAACCGGCTCCCAGCGCTGCGACGCCAGCCACCACGCGAGCGGCATCGCGATCCGCCCCCTCGCCATGCGCCGCGGCCTCGGCCGCGCACTGCAGCGCACGCTCGTCGTCGCCCTCGCGCGCCCGTCGGTACGCCGCCCGCACGAGAACGTCGGCCGCATCGGCGTCGCCGAGCGCGGATGCGCGAGCCCGATGCCACGCCGCGGTGATGGCGTCGCCTTCCGCGCCCGCCGCACGCTCGAGCCGTGCGTGCGCGATCCGGAGCTCTGCCGCTGACGCGGTACCGGCTAGCCAGACCGCCAGACGTGGGTCGCGGAACCGGAATCGTCCCGCGTGCACGTGCAGATGGGACGAGATGACGTCGGCGTCGGCGTCGTGTGCCGCGATCAGCGGTGCGACGCGGTCGTCGCGACTCATGGCGGCGGCGACCAGCAGCTCCCTCTCGCGCCCGCCCACACGCAGTGCGGCGTAGGAGTCGACGATGGCAGGGACCAGCGGGAGCGGGTCGGGAAGCGGTCGACGAGCGGCACGCTCGGATGGATCGAGTCGCGCGACGACCTGCCTCACGGTGGCTTCGTGCCCGTCGAGCATCACGACGAGGCGTGCGACCACGTGTGGCGCGCAGACGAAGCCCTCGTCGAGAAGACGGCCGAGAAGGGGCTGCACGACGGCGAGCGATGGCGTATCCGCCGCATGCACGCTCGCCACCTCGATGCCCCCTGTCCGGCCGAGCACGCGCTCGGCACCGTGCCGACGGTAGCAACCGGATCAGGGGTGGTGAGCGAGATGCCGGAACATCACATCCGTGTCCATCACGACCTCGGAGACCACGGGGCTCGGGAGCCTCCGGCACGACCTCGTGAGGTCAGGCCGTGGCGTCGTCGTCCTCGTGACGGTAGGGGTCCGCCTCTCCGGCGTGCGAGGCGGACGACGCCAGCTTCGCGACCTCCGCATCCCGCTCCTGCGCCTGACGGAGCAGCGCCGTGATGTGGTCCGCATTCTCGGGAAGGGCATCAGGGATGAACTCGAGAGTCGGCACGAGACGAGTGCTCAGCTGGCGTCCGACCTCGCTGCGCAGCATCCCTGTCGCAGACGTCAGCGCGGCCCCGCTCGAGAGCCGCTCCTCCTCCGTGCCGAGCACGGTGTAGAAGACCGACGCGTGCTGGAGGTCGCCGCTCACACGTACATCGGTGATCGTGACGAAGCCGAGTCGCGGGTCGCGGAGTCCCTTCTCCAGCCGCTCGGCGAGGATGACGCGGATGCGATCCGCGAGTCGGGCCTGTCGTTCTCCAGCCATGGTTTCCTTCTCCTCCTGCGAAAGCCCGTCGGGCGAGGATGCTTCACGCACCCTCGCCCGACGATATCGAACCCGATCAGCCTCGAGGCTTCTCGACCATCTCGGTGGTCTCGATCTCGTCGCCGATCTGGATGTCGTTGTACTTGCCGAGGCCGATACCGGCCTCGTAGTCCGTGCGGACCTCGGTGACGTCGTCCTTGAAGCGACGCAGCGACTCGATGGCGAGGCCATCGGCGAGCACCACTCCGTCGCGGATGACGCGCGCCTTCGCGTTGCGCGTGATCGTTCCCGAACGCACGATGACACCGGCGATGTTGCCGAACTTCGAGGAGCGGAACACCTCGCGGATCTCGGCGACACCCGACTGGACCTCTTCGTACTCCGGCTTGAGCATGCCCTTGAGCGAGCTCTCGATCTCGTCGATCGCGTTGTAGATGACGGAGTAGAACCGGATGTCCACGCCCTCGCGCTGAGCACGCTCGCGCGCCTTCGTGTCGGGGCGGACGTTGAAGCCCACGATGATCGCGTTGTCGATCGTCGCGAGGTTCACGTCGGACTCGGTGATCGCACCCACACCGCGGTGGATGATGCGCAGCTGCACCGACTCGTCGACCTCGATCTTGAGCAGCGACTCCTCGAGCGCCTCGACAGCACCCGAGACGTCACCCTTGATGATGAGGTTGAGCGACTCGACCTTGCCCTCTTCGAGAGCGCGGGTGAAGTCCTCGAGCGAGATGCGCTTGCGGGCCTTGGCCAGCTGCGCGTTGCGCTCGACGGCCTCGCGCTTCTCGGCGATCTGACGGGCCATGCGGTCTTCCTCGGTCACGATGAAGACGTCGCCGGCACGCGGCACCGAGTTGAGACCCTGCACCTGCACGGGACGCGACGGGTAGGCCTCGACGACCTGCTCGCCGTTCTCGTCGGCCATCGCACGGACGCGGCCGTATGCCGTGCCCGCGACGATCGCGTCGCCGACGCGGAGCGTTCCGGACTGGATGAGCACCGTGGCGACCGAACCGCGACCCTTGTCGAGCTTCGCCTCGATCGCGACACCGCGGGCGGCCTTGTTCGGGTTCGCCGTGAGGTCGAGACCGGCGTCGGCGGTGAGCAGCACCGCGTCCAGGAGGTCCTGGATGCCAGTGCCGGCACGTGCGGACACGTCGACGAACATGACGTCGCCGCCGTATTCCTCGGCGACCAGGCCGTACTCGGTGAGCTGCTGACGCACCTTGGCCGGGTTGGCCTCGGGCTTGTCGACCTTGTTGACCGCGACCACGATCGGCACCTCGGCCGCCTGGGCGTGGTTGAGCGCCTCGACCGTCTGCGGCATGATGCCGTCGTCGGCCGCGACCACGAGGATCGCGAGGTCGGTCACCTGCGCACCGCGGGCACGCATGGCGGTGAACGCCTCGTGACCCGGGGTGTCGATGAAGGTGACGGCGCGCTCGACGCCCTCGTGCTCGGTCCAGACCTGGTACGCGCCGATGTGCTGGGTGATGCCGCCGGCCTCGCCCTCGATGACGTTGGTCTGACGGATCGCGTCGAGCAGTCGCGTCTTACCGTGGTCGACGTGACCCATGACGGTGACGACCGGGGGACGGATCTCGAGGTCGTCCTCGCTCTCCGCCTCCAGCTCGGCCTCGAGGTCGAGACCGAAGCCCTCGAGGAGCTCCTTGTCCTCGTCCTCGGGCGAGACCATCTGGATCTTGTAGCCGAGCTCCTCGCCGAGGACCTCGAACGTCGCCTCATCCAGCGACTCGGTGGCCGTGGCCATCTCGCCGAGGTTGAAGAGGATGGTGACGAGCGTGCCGGGCTGCACCGTGTAGCCGGTCAGCGTCTCGATCTTGTCGGCGAAGTCCGCGATGGATGCACCGCGGCGCATGCGGATGGTCTCGCCGTTGCCGCGGGTGACGTTGACGCCACCGACGACCGGAGCACTCCGCATCTCGAACTCTTGCCGCTTCGCCCGCCGCGACTTGCGCTGCTTGCTCTTGCCGCCGCCCTTGCCGAAGGCACCAGCGGTGCCGCCGCCGGGGCCGCGACCGCGGCCGCCGCCGGGACGACCCGCGAAGCCGCCGCCGGGACGAGCGCCGGGACCGCCGGCACCGGGACCGCCGGCGCCGCCGGGACGACCGGGACCGCCGGGACGCTGCTGGAACGGTGCACCGGGACGACCGCCCTGACCACCGCGAGGGGCGCCGGGACGAGGCGAGCCGGGGCGCGGGGCACCCGGACGCGGGGCGCCCGGACGCGGAGCCTGCGGACGCGGGATGTTCCCCGGCGTCGGGCGCTGCCCCATGCCCTGCGCCGAAGCGAAGGGGTTGTTGCCGGGGCGCGGCCCGGTCGGACGCTGGCCCATGCCCTGGTTGGACGCGAAGGGGTTGTTGCCGGGGCGCGGAGCACCGGGCTTGGGCGCACTGTCGGCGCCCGGCTTCGGCGCGCCGTCGGACGGCTTGGGAGCAGCGGGACCGGGCTTGGCCGCAGCCGGGCCGGGGGTCGCCGCAGGAGCATCCGCCGAGGCCGCGGGTGCGGGGGCAGGTGCTTCGGGAGCCGGAGCAGGCTTGGGGCCGGGCTTCGGTCCGGGGGTCGGCGCCGCGCTCTTGGCGGCAGCCGGCTTCGCCGCGGGCTTGGCGGCGGGGGCCGCTGCCTCACCCGAGGACTTCAGCGAGGGGTCGGCCTCGATCGCCGCGCGCAGCTTGCGCGCCACCGGCGGCTCGATGGTCGAAGAGGGGCTCTTGACGAACTCCCCGAGCTCCTTGAGCTTTGCAAGTGCGACCTTGCTGTCGACGCCGAACTCAGCGGCGATCTCATGTACGCGTGGTTTACCAGCCACAATTCTCCTGTCTGGGTCGGTCTGCCCAGACAGGGCAGACCACTAGTCGCGGACGGGTCTCATTTCGAGCCGTTCACTTTGTTTCCATAGCTGTTCAGCCTTTGTTTCTCGATGGTCTGCGTGTCCAGAGGACCGGACACGCGCAGTGCTCGTCCGAAAGCACGTCGCCGCAGCGCGGCATCCATGCATTCCTGAGTCGGATGCACCCACGCGCCTCTCCCCGGCAGCACGGCACGCTCATCGATGACGAGGGTGTCGTTCTGGGACACCACCCTGAGAAGGGCGGAGCGGGAAGCACGCGTGCGGCAACCGACGCACGTTCGTACGGGTTCCATCTTACACCTGCGTTCCCACCCGACTCGCGCCGGCAGGGCGAGTCGGGTGTCGGAAAGGGTCAGTCCAGGACGCTGTCGGGCTGGATGTCGATCTTCGCGCCCGTGAGCTTCGCGGCGAGACGGGCGTTCTGCCCCTCCTTGCCGATCGCGAGCGAGAGCTGGTAGTCGGGGACGAGAGCGCGAACCGCCTTGGTGCCCGCATCCAGGATGAACGAACTGGTCACCTTGGCCGGCGACAGCGCGTTGGCCACGAACGCGGCGAGCTCGGGGTTGTAGTCGACGATGTCGATCTTCTCCCCCGCGAGCTCCTCGGTGACCGCACGGACACGGCGGCCCATCTCGCCGATGCACGCGCCCTTGGCGTTGATCGACGGGTCGTTCGCCGTGACCGCGATCTTCGTGCGGTGACCCGCCTCGCGCGCGAGCGAGACGATCTCGACCAGGCCGGCCGCGATCTCGGGCACCTCGAGCGCGAACAGCTTGCGGACCAGGCCCGGGTGCGTGCGGGACACCGTGATCTGGGGGCCCTTCAGTCCCTTCGCGACGCTCGTGACGTAGACGCGCAGGCGCGACCCGTGGGTGTACTCCTCACCGGGGACCTGCTCCTCAGGAGGGAGGATCGCCTCGACGGATCCGAGGTCGACGTGGATCATGCGCGGGTTGGGCCCCTGCTGGATCACACCGGCGACGATGTCGCCTTCCTTGTCCTTGAAGTCACCGAGCACCACGTCGTCCGCGATGTCGCGGAGCCGCTGGCTGATGACCTGCTTGGCCGCGAAGGCCGCGATGCGTCCGAAGTCGTCGGGAGTCGCGTCCTCCTCGCCGATCACGGCGCCCTCGTCGTCCTTGACGGCCTGGAGCACGGCCACGTGCCCGCTGCGACGGTCGAGTTCGACGCGAACGCCCTCGGGCGTGGCTCCGTCTGCCGAGACGTGCTTGGAGTAGGCGGTCAGGATGGCCTGCTCGATGATCGCGACGAGTTCGTCGAAGGGGATCGCCTTCTCCTTCTCGATCCCACGCAGCAGACTCAGTTCGATATCCATGTCGGCTCCCTATTCAGCTCTCGACGCGCCGGTCCACAGGCGCGACATCCGTACAACGATACCCTGTGCGCGCACCCGCGTGCCACGACGGGGAGCACGGATGCCGTCTCCGCACCGCTCAGGTGGCGGGGGCGCTGCCGAGGGCGTTGATGGCCGCGATCAGCCGGAACAGATTCCCCACCTGACGCTGGTCGAGGTGCAGGGCGAGCCGCGGGAGATGCAGCACGTCGTCGTCGGCGATCTCGGGCGACCGCGGAGCGGAGCGCTCGATGCGTCCGCTGGAGAGCATGCCGCCGAAGCGGTGGTTGAGGTCGTCGATCTCGTCGTCGGTCGGCTCGCCTCGCAGGCGCAGCACGAGCGTGTCGCCGACCCAGCGGAGCGAGTCGTAGTTGCGCCAGAACCCCGCGATCTCAGCGACGGCGGCGTCGACCGAGTCGGTGACCACGACCCTGTCGAAGTCGCCCTCGGAGATCACTCCCGTCGGCGAGAGGTCTTCGTCGACGAACCGCTGGAGCCCCTTCCAGAACGAGCCGCCCTGCTCGTCCAGCAGCACGATCGGGGTGGGCTCCGCCTTCCCGGTCTGCTGGAGGGTGAGCAGCTCGAACATCTCGTCGAGGGTGCCGAAGCCGCCAGGAAGGCAGATGAAGCCGCTCGACTCCTTGATGAGCATGAGTTTGCGGGTGAAGAAGTACTTCATCGCGACGACGTGATCGCTGCCCGCGACGAGACTGTTCGCCTTCTCCTCGAACGGCAGGCGGATCGATACGCCGAGCGAGAGTTCGGGGCCCGCGCCCTCGGCGGCGGCCTGCATGATGCCGGGACCTGCCCCCGTCACCACCATCCAGCCGTCCTCGGCGAGAGCCGCCGCGACTTCGCGGGCCTGGAGGTACAGGGGATCGTCCTGCCGGGTGCGGGCCGACCCGAAGACCGTGACCTTCGGCACCCCGCGAAAAGGCGCGAAGAGGCGGAACGCATCGCGCATCTCCGCCAGCGCCGCCGATGCGATCTTGAGGTCGAGCCGCTCGGTGTCGTCCTCGCCGAGCAGGATCGCGGTGCGCATCATCCGCATGATCAGCCGTCGATCCGTGCGGACGTCGGCGTCGTCGAGCACGGTGTTGATCTCGGCGGCCAGGGACTCCGGCAGCGGCTCCTCAGTCATGACTCCACCCTGTCACGGTCCGCCGCCGGCGGTGTCGTCGCAACGCCGCCGGTTCACCGCACGTACGTCGACCTGACACTCCAGGATCACGACCGCCCCGCGCTGTCAACACCCGTGCCGCGCCGACGGATCCGAGGGAGGATGCCGTCATGACCGAGATCACCGGAACCGAAGCCCTCGCCCGCGTCGCCCACCTCGTCGAGGACATCGACATCACGATGCTCACCACGACCGATGACGAGGGCAACCTCGTCAGTCGCCCGATGTCCACGCGGCAGATGGACGATGCGGGCGACATCTGGTTCTTCACGTCGGACGACACCGAGAAGGTCGAGGAGGCTCAGGAGCACCGCCAGGTCGGCCTGTCGTACTGCGATGCGAAGGGGATGCGGTTCGTCTCGGTCGCCGGCACCGCGGCGATCGTTCGCGACCGGGCGAAGATGGAGGAGCTCTACTCCCCCTCGCTCGACATCTGGTTCGAGAACGGTCTCGACACCCCCGGAGTCGTGCTGCTCAAGGTCACGCCCGTCGTCACCGAGTTCTGGGAGCCCGCCAAGGGCCCGATCGCCACCGCCGCGGGCGCGCTGAAGGCGCTCGTCACGCGCGACACCCCCGACGACGACATCATGAACCACGGGCGCATCGTCTGCTGACGCGCTCGACCGCATGCACGAACGCCGCACCCCTCGGAGGGGTGCGGCGTTCGTCGTCAGTGCGTCAGCGTCGCGTCAGCTTCTCGATCGCCTCGGCGACCGGGAGCGTGTCGCGATCACCCGAAGCGCGATCCCACAGCTCGACCTGGCCGTCGGCGGCGCCGCGGCCGACGATCACGATCCGCGGGACGCCGACGAGCTCGGCATCGCCGAACTTCACACCCGGCGACACCTTGGGACGGTCGTCGTAGAGCACGTCGAGCCCCGCGACCTCGAGCTGCGCCGAGATGTCGGCCGCGACGTCGAAGGCCACCTGGTCGCGGCCGGCGGCGACGACCTGCACGTCGAACGGGGCCACGGACGCGGGCCAGATAAGGCCCTTGTCGTCGTTGTTGAGCTCGGCGATGATCGCGAGGATGCGGGTCACGCCGATGCCGTACGAACCCATCGTGACGGTGACCAGCTTGCCGTTCTCGTCGAGCACCTTGAGTCCGAGAGCCTCCGCGTACTTGCGGCCGAGCTGGAACACGTGCCCGATCTCCATGCCGCGGGCGAGCTCGACGGGCCCGGAGCCGTCGGGGGCGGGGTCACCGGCGCGCACGTTCGCGATCTCGACGATGCCGTCGGCCTCGAAGTCGCGGCCCGCGACGACCGAGTGCGCGTGCTTCTGGTCGATGTTCGCGCCCGTGATCCAGCTCGTACCCTCGCTCACGCGCGGGTCGACGAGATAGCGGATGCCGGTGGCGGACTCCTCGCCGAGCACGGCGCCGGTGGGCGACCACGGGCCGATGTACCCCTTCACGAGCAGCGGATTCTTCTCGAAGTCCTCCGCCGTCGCGGTCTCGACGTCGGCGGGCGCGAATGCGACCTCGGCGCGCTTCTGGTCGACCTCGCGGTCACCGGGGATGCCGACGATCACGAGCTCGCGTGTGCCGTCGAGGTGGGTCAGGGCGAGCACGACGTTCTTCAGCGTGTCGGCGGCGGTGTACTCGCCGTCGAGGTGCGCGTTCGAGTGCGCCACGAGCGTCTCGATCGTGGGCGTGTCCGGCGAGTCGAACACCACGGGTGCCGCATCGGCGTCGAAGGCGATCGCCGCGGGCACCGCGGTGGTGAACGCCTCGACGTTGGCCGCATAGCCTCCGGCGCTGCGCACAAACGTGTCCTCGCCGACCGGCGTCGGGTGCAGGAACTCCTCGCTGCGCGAACCGCCCATCGCACCGGCATCCGCCTGCACGATCGCGTACTCGAGGCCGAGGCGCTGGAAGATGCGCTCATAGGCGTCGCGCTGCGCCTGGTAGCTCGCGTCGAGCCCGGCATCCGAGGAGTCGAAGGAGTAGGCATCCTTCATCGTGAACTCGCGGCCGCGCAGCAGACCGGCCCGTGGGCGCGCCTCGTCGCGGTACTTGTCCTGGATCTGGTAAATCGTGAGCGGGAGGTCCTTGTACGACGAGTACAGGTCTTTCACGAGCAGCGTGAACGCCTCCTCGTGCGTCGGAGCGAGGAGGTAGTCGCCGCCCTTGCGATCGTTGAGGCGGAACAGGAGGTCGCCGTATTCCTCCCACCGGCCGGTGGCCTCGTAGGCCTCGCGGGGCATCAGCGCCGGGAAGTGCACCTCCTGCGCACCGGCCGCCGCCATCTCCTCGCGCACGACCTTCTCGATACGCGCCTTGACACGCAGGCCGAGTGGCAGCCACGCGAAGATCCCTGCGGCCTGCGGACGGATGTATCCGGCGCGGATCAGCAGCTTGTGGCTCGCGACCTCTGCACCTGCAGGGTCGTCGCGGAGCGTACGGAGGAAGAAGTTGGAGAGACGAGTGACCACGGGCCAAGTCTAGTGACCGGTGGCCACCCGTCCCCGCGACCGTCAGTTGAGGGCCGGGAGTCCCTGCGGGATCACGCCGCCCGCGTACAGGCTCGCGGCGAGCTCCTGCGTAGCCGTGAGCGCGACGCGCTGCGGCAGCGGGCCGTAGGAGATCCGGGCGACCCCGAGCTTCTCGTACTCCGATGCGGCGAGCGCACCCGGGAGACCGATCACGCTGACCTTGCCCTCGCCGATGCCGTCGACGAGCTGTCGCGTGACAGCGGCGTCGAGGATGCCGGGAACGAACACCGAGGTGGCGCCCGCGTCGATGAAGGCCTTGCCGCGCTGGATCGCGTCCGCGACGCCCTCCGCGATCGGACGGTGTCCCCCGCGCACGAGCGCGTCGGTGCGGGCGTTGAGCGCGAAGGGCACGCCCTCGGACTCGGCGGCCTTGACGATGGCCTCGACCGCCGCGACGGACTCGTCGAACGGCTTCAGGCGGTCTTCGACGTTCGCGCCGACGACACCGGCCTGGATCGCTAGACGGGTGGTCTCCCCCGCGTCGTCGTAGCCGTCGTCGAGGTCGGCGGTCACGGGCAGCGAGACGGATGCCGCGATGCGGCCCACCATGTCGATCATGACGTCGCGCGGCGTGGTGCCGTCGTCGCAGCCGAACGAGGCGGCGATGCCGTGTCCGGCGGTGGCGATCGCCTTCGTCTCGGGCAGCGCCGCGACGGCGCGCGCGGACACGACGTCCCACACGTTCACCACCCGGAGGATCTCCGGGGCTTCGTAGAGTCCGATGAGGGTCTTGGCCTTGTCTGCAGTGGTCATGCCTCCACGCTAACGCGGCAGCGACGGCAATGGGCCGCGGCGTCGGATCTCCCGCCTAGGGTGGGGACATGCCCCAGCGCCGCGCTCACGTCGCCCCGTCCGCCGCGCAGTCCGAGCTCGCCGCCGCACTCGCCGCACTCCGTCGATCTCTCGATGCGCCCGTGGACTTCCCCGCGGAGGTCCTCGCCGAGGCCGAGGCGTCGACGGCCACCGCGCCCGGCCTCGACCTTCGGGACATCCCCTTCGTCACGCTCGATCCGATGGGCTCACGCGACCTCGATCAGGCGTTCCACCTGGAGCGCCGTGGCGACGGGTACACCGTGCGCTACGCGATCGCGGACGTCCCCGGATTCGTGCGCCCGGGCGGCGCGGTCGATGCCGAGGCTCGGCGACGGGGGCAGACGCTGTACGCGGCCGACGGCACGATCCCCCTGCATCCGAGGGTGCTGAGCGAGGATCGCGCCTCGCTCCTGCCCGACCTCGAGCGGCCGGCGCTCGTATGGACCTTCGCGCTCGACGGCGCCGGTGTCGTGGAGGACTTCCGACTCGAACGGGCACTCATCCGCTCGCGCGCCCAGCTCGACTACGTCGCGACGCAGAGCGCGCTCGACCGGGGCGAGGACGGCCCCGCCGCACTGCTGCCCGAGATCGGAGCGCTGCGGATCGATCAGGAGCGCCTGCGCGGTGGTGCGAGCCTCAACCTGCCCGACGAGGAGGTCGTGCGCACACCCGGCGGCGGCTATGCGATCGAACGGCGGCACCCGCTCCCCGTCGAGGACTGGAACGCCCAGCTGTCGCTCATGACCGGAATGGCCGCGGCGTCGCTCATGCTCGACGCCCGCGTCGGCGTCCTGCGCACGATGCCGCAGCCCGATGAGAAGGCATTCGCGTCGTTCCGTCTACAGACCGAGGCGCTCGGTCGCCCCTGGACCGCGGGCCGGTACGGCGACTACCTCCGTGATCTCGATCGTGCCGATCCGCTGACCCTTCCGGTGCTCGAGGCCGCCGCCATGTTGTTCCGCGGGGCCGGGTACGTGACCTTCGACGGCTCGATTCCCGCCGAGACCGAGCAGGCCGCGATCGCCGCGCCCTATGCGCACGCCACCGCACCGCTGCGTCGGCTCGTGGACCGATGGTCGCTCGCGATCTGCCTCGCGGTGTCGCAGGGCGACGAGGTGCCGTCGTGGGTGCGCGACTCCCTCCCCGATGTCCCCGGCCTCATGCAGGAGTCGGGTCAGCGCGCCTCGAAGCTCGACTCCCAGACCGTCAACTGCGTCGAGGCCGCCCTCCTCACCCCGCTCGTCGGCACGGTCGTCGACGCGACCGTCGTCGAGGCGCGCGGCGAACGTGCCACAGTGCAGATCGCGGACCCCGCCGTCACGGCATCCGCGCCGATCCCGCCCGACACCGCAGCCGGATCGGTCATCCGCCTCCGCGTCGTCGCCACAGACATCGCCGCCGGCACGGTGGAGTTCGCCCTGTGACCTCTCACGAGACCTCGGCCCTCCTCGCCGCGTCCGAGAGCTTCATCGCCGCACGCTATCCCCGTGCCGCGATCGCGATCGTCGCGGGGAGCACCGGTCGAGGCGAGCGCACCGCGAGCAGTGACATCGACCTCCTGCTGCTCGGAGACGATATCTTCGACGGAGATGCGCAGAGCGAGGCCTCGACCCATGTCGTCGACGGCGAGGTGTTCGAGATCTTCGCCTACACTCACCGTGGCTTCGACGAATGGGCGCGGCGCAGTGTCGAGCAGCATCGGCCCGTGATCGTGCACATGCTGCTCGAGGGGCTGACGATCCGCGACGACGGACAGACGGAGACGCTTCGCGCGAGATGGCGCCCGGTGATCGATGCGGGTCCGACGCTGAGCGACGCCGACTCGCGCTTCCGTCGATACGTCATCACGGATGTGCTCGACGATCTCCGCGATGCGACCGATCCGCTCGAGCGCAGAGTCGAAGCATCCCTCCTCTTCGAGCGGACCGCGGAACTGATGCTCCTCGATGCAGGGCAGTGGATCGCCGCCGGCAAATGGCTGCCGCGCCGGCTCCGTGAGTTCGACCCGGTCCGCGCCGAACGGCTGAGCGCACCGCTGCTCGCCGACGACTTCGACCTCTTCGCGACGCGAGTCGATCAGGAGCTGGAGCGCGCCGGCGGGCGCGTGCAGGGCGGCTTCGTGCGCTGAGCGCAGGTGCGGCTCTCAGGCGGGTACTGCCGTGGTCGTCATGACGAGGAGCTGCGGGTCGCTGAGATCCAGGTCGACCGCGATTGACGCGAACTCGGCGAGGGATGCCGCGTGCGTGCCACCGCACAGGATCTCGGCCGTTCCCTCCGGGAGCTCGCACTGCCAGGTACGGCGGTCGACGATGGTCGGCCCTGACGGCACGACGCGGCTCGGTGCGGCGGACGCGACCCAGCCGGCGAGCGTCGCGTTGATCGCGTCGACCCGCTCGCCGAGAGTGGCGGCGAACGTCTCGGTGTCGAACCCGGCGCGACGCAGGCTCTTGCCGAGACGGTACTCGTCGACCGCGCCGTCTTCGTGGATGCGGCTCGACTGGTTCGCTCTGCCCTCGAAGTCGGGAGCACCCAGTGCATCGACGCCCGGGTCTTTGCGCCACAGGTCGGCGAGCGCGAGATCGAGGGCGAGGGATGCCAGGTGGCAGGCGGTGTGACCACGGCTGAGACCCGCGCGTCGGGATGCGTCGACCGTCAGATCGACCTCGGCACCCGGGACGAGCCAGGCGGGCACCCCGCCCTCGATCGGGTGCGCCACGAGCCATGTCCAGCCGTCCACGCCCCTCTTCACCGGGATCGCGCCTCCCACGGCGAGCACGCCCTCATCCGACACAGCCGCCATCACGGCCTCCGCCACCCGCACTGACGCGCCATCGAGGGAGATCGCACCGCTGTCGCCCGGCTGATCGGGCCAGGTGTGGTCGACCGGGTGGAACGGTGTCCGATCCACGACGATCACCGTGCCGGCATCCGCGTCGTCGACCCGCTGCACCACCCCGGTGCCCCGCACCGCCCCTCCGGCGAACGAGACGACGGTGGACGAAGCAGGAACGGTCACGACGTCAACTCTCGCACAGCCCCTGCGCGGTCGACCGACCTCAGGCTTCCAGCGCGCTCAGCACCGCCGCGAGGATCGGCGCATCTAGCGCCGTCGCTCCGTCCCAGTCGCCCCGAAGGATCGACACGAGGTTGACACCGTCCGACCCGAGGATCAGGCCTGGGTTACCGTCCAGGGGGTACTGCTCCCCCGCATACGCGAACGTCCGTCCATCGACATCCACGCGCTGCGACGGGTCGAGAGCCAGCACCGAATCGAGGCCTCCGCCCGCACCCGCGTCGAGATGGATCGTCGCCGTCCGCTGCTCGCCCTGGATCGTCACATCGATCGTGCAGCCGCGCGCGCGGGGGCCGTCGACGAACACCGGACCGGGCACCGGACGATCGTCGGTCGCCGTCGACGGCACGCCCGCCTCGGAGAGGGCGGATGCGAGCTGCTCGCACGTCACGACCGGCAGCCACCACCCGGCGAGGTCGCCGGCCATCGGCGTCGGATACTCGGAGACGCGCTCGCCGATCCCCGCGAGGACGGGGCGCATGCGCTCGATCTGCTCGGCGGACCAGTCGGAGTAGACCTGCACCCCGACCCACGTGTCGCCGAACACCTGAGAGATCGTGCAGAACGGCTCCTCCGTCTCGCAGGAGTTCGACGCGTCCCCGGACACGTAGGCGGGGTCGAGCACCGCCGCGGGATACGCCCACACGGTCGCGAAGCCCGAGAGGTACTGGTCCGAGGTCCATGCGCAGCGGACGCCACCCATGCCGGCATCCGCGCCGTCGACCCACGCGGCCTCCCAGAACGACATGTCCTCGCCCATGCCTGCAGCGATCTCCGCCGTGTCGACCACGGCGGCGCAGTCGCCCCCGAACGCGGGGACGGGTCCGGTCGGCGTGGGTTCCGGCGTCGACGTCGCCGATGCGGTGGGTGTCTGCGTGGGAGTCGGTTCGGGCTCGGGGGCGCACGCGGAGAGGGCGATCACCGCGCCGAGGATCATCGCGGACGACAGGGACGCGCGGAGGATGCGGTGCATGCCTCGAGCCTAGGAGCGGGCCTCGCACCCTTCGGTGAACGCCCCGTCACGGAAACGCAACGAAACGTCGTGTCGATCTCAGGCGGTGACGACCTGCGCGGTGCCGAGCGGCGCGTCCGGCCCCATGTCGGCCGCGATGCGATTCGCCTCCTCGATCAGCGTCGCGACGATGTCGGCCTCCGGCACGGTCTTGATGACCTCGCCCTTCACGAAGATCTGGCCCTTGCCGTTGCCCGATGCGACGCCGAGGTCGGCCTCGCGGGCTTCGCCCGGACCGTTCACGACGCAGCCCATGACGGCGACGCGGAGCGGCACGGTCATGTCCTTGAGCCCCTCGGTGACGTTCTCCGCGAGCGTGTAGACGTCGACCTGTGCGCGCCCGCACGACGGGCACGAGACGATCTCGAGCTTGCGCTCGCGCAGGTTCAGCGACTGCAGGATCTGGTGTCCGACCTTGACCTCCTCAGCCGGAGGCGCCGAGAGCGAGACGCGGATCGTGTCGCCGATGCCCTCGCCCAACAGGATGCCGAAGGCCGTGGCGCTCTTGATCGTGCCCTGGAACGCCGGGCCGGCCTCCGTGACGCCGAGGTGCAGCGGCCAGTCGCCGCGCTCGGCGAGCTGGCGGTACGCCTTGACCATCACGATCGGGTCGTTGTGCTTGACCGAGATCTTGAAGTCGTGGAAGTCGTGCTCCTCGAACAGCGATGCTTCCCAGACGGCGCTCTCGACGAGTGCCTCGGCGGTGGCCTTGCCGTACTTCGCGAGGAGGCGGCGATCGAGTGAGCCCGCATTGACGCCGATGCGCAGGGACACGCCCGCGGCCTTGGCCGCTTCGGCGATCTTGCCGACGTTGCCGTCGAACTCGCGGATGTTGCCGGGGTTCACGCGCACCGCGCCGCATCCGGCGTCGATCGCGGTGTAGATGTAGCGCGGCTGGAAGTGGATGTCGGCGATCACCGGGATCTGGCTCTTCATCGCGATGATCTTGAGCGCGTCCGCGTCGTCCTGGTGCGGCACGGCCACGCGGACGATCTCGCATCCGGATGCCGTCAGCTCGGCGATCTGCTGGAGCGTCGCGTTGATGTCCGTCGTCTTGGTCGTCGTCATGGACTGCACCGTGACGGGAGCGTCGCCGCCGACGAGAACCTTGCCGACCTTGATCTGGCGGGACTTGCGTCGCGGGGCGAGGACCTCGGGGACCTTCGGCATCCCAATATTCACTGCTGGCACACGCTCAGCCTACGCCGCCTGGATGCATAGCGGCTGGATGCGCCCAGGCGTCATTCGCCCGTGGCCGCGTGCCTCCGTGTGATAGTTTCGGCCCATGCTCGCGAACCTCACCTGGTGGCCCGCCTCCTAGGCGGTGTGTTCGCGTTCCCACGAATCCAGACCGCCTCCGGGGCGGTCTTTTCGTTGAGCCGAGCCGGAGCCACGCACAGGAGACCCCGATGACCCTCTCTCGCCTCGCCGAGCTCGCTGCCGACCCCGAGGCGTCGTTCGTCCTCATCGCCCGGGACGGCGCCGACACGGTCGAGCTGCTCACCGGCGAGATCGTCGACGTCGACCTGCTCGCCGACATCCCGCTGACGATCGACGGCAGGGCCCGCGAGGTCTTCGCGATGGTCCCCTACCGCCAGGTGCGCGAGCGCGGCTTCGTCGCGCAGGACGACGGGGCCCCACTGCGCTGCCTGATCGTCGACGAGCACGTCGGCATCCCCGCGCCGGAGGTGATCGCGGCGTTGCCCGCCGACGGCATCCCGCTGCGTGGCGGCGGCTTCGACGTCTCCGACGCCGACTACGCCGAGATCGTCGAGACCGTCATCGCCGACGAGATCGGCCGCGGCGAGGGCGCCAACTTCGTGATCCGCCGCGACTACACCGCCGACATCGACGTCGACGACCGCACGGCCGCCCTCACCTGGTTCCGGGCCCTGCTCGCCCACGAACGCGGGGCGTACTGGACGTTCGCGGTCGTCACCCCCGGCCACATCGCCGTCGGAGCCAGCCCCGAGGCGCACGTCGTCGCGCGCGACGGCATCGTCACCATGAACCCGATCTCCGGCACCTTCCGTCATCCCGCCGGCGGATCCACGCGCGAGACGCTCACGGAGTTCCTGTCGTCGACCAAGGAGACCGAGGAGCTCTTCATGGTCGTCGACGAAGAGCTCAAGATGATGAGCGCCGTGTGCTCCGACGGCGGACGCATCACGGGCCCGCATCTCAAGGAGATGTCGCGCCTCACCCACACCGAGTACATGCTCCGCGGGCGCAGCCGCCTCGATCCGCGCGACATCCTGCGCGAGACGATGTTCGCGCCGACCGTCACCGGCTCGCCGATGCAGAACGCCTGCGCCGTGATCCGCCGTCACGAGATCAAGCCCCGCGGGTACTACTCCGGGGTCGCCGCGCTGTTCACGCCGAACGACGACGGCGGGCACGATCTCGACGCTCCCATCCTGATCCGTACGGTGTACGTGCAGAACGGCTCGCTGAGCGTGCCGGTGGGCGCGACTCTCGTACGTCATTCCGACCCGCACGGCGAGGTCTCCGAGACCCACGGCAAGGCCGCAGGCGTGCTGGGAGCGATCGGGGCGATCGACCGCGACCGCGCCGCGGAGGCCCGGAAGGATGCCGACGCCGACGAGCCCGGAGCACGGCAGTCCCTCGCGGACGATCCCGCGATCGCCGTACTGCTCGCCTCGCGCAACGCGCGGCTCGCCGAGTTCTGGCTGAACCCGCAGGGCGAGGACTTCTCGGGCCCGTTCGCCGGCCGCAGCGCCCTGGTCGTCGATGCCGAGGACCGCTTCACGACGATGCTCGCCCATCAACTGCGCCACCTCGGACTCGACGTCACGATCGCGCCGTGGAGCGCGGCGCAGGATGACGATGTCGATGCCGCAGACCTGGTGGTCGCCGGGCCCGGACCGGGCGACCCCCGCGATGACGCGAGCGACCGGATCGCACGGATGCGCGACATCGTGCGCCGCCGGATCGACGCGGAGCGCCCCCTCCTCGCGGTGTGCCTGAGCCACCAGATCCTCGCCGACCGCTTCGGCATCGAGCTCACTCCGCTGGACGCACCGCACCAGGGCCTGCAGAAGTCGGTCCCGGTGTTCGGCGAGGACGCGTCGATCGGGTTCTACAACACCTTCACGGCGCGCGTGGCGCCGGGTACGACGCGCACGGGCGACATCGAGGTGTCTGCGGATCCGGCCACGGGTGACGTGTACGCCCTCGCCGGCCCCCGTCTCGCCTCCGTCCAGGGGCACCTGGAGTCGATCCTGTCGCGCGACGGCATCCGCACCCTCCACCGGCTCGTGGAACGCGCGCTCGCCTGACCCTCGCGTCAGCCGCCGAGGAGGTCGACGGGGTTGAACACGTCGGCGATCAGCAGCAGCGCACCCATCGCGATCAACAGCGTCGCGACGACGACCGTCAACGGCACGAGGCGCGTCGCATCGACGGGCGCAGGAGGCGGCCGACGGAACAGCCGCGCCCATGCTCGCCGGATGCCGTCCCACAGCGCGACCACGATGTGACCGCCGTCGAGCGGAAGCAGCGGGATCAGGTTGAACACGAACAGGGCCACGTTCAGCGAACCCAGCAGCCCCAGGAGCACGGCGAAGCGGTTGAGCACGGGGGCGTCCGTCGCCGCGACCTCGCCGGCGATCCGGCCGACGCCCACGACGCTGAGCGGTCCGTTCGGATCACGCTCACCGCCCGTGACGAGCGAGACGCCGATGTCCCACAGGCGCACGGGAAGCGTGACGATCATCGACCCCACGCGCGCGACCGTGTCACCGGTCATCTCGGGTCCGGCCGAGAGGGGCTGCGGCACGAAGCCCATCTGGGCGCCCATCCCGACGTACCCGACCTCCTTCACGACGGGATCGCCCGCGTCATCGAGAACGGGCTGCCCGCTCGCATCCGTGATCGTGCGCTCCGCCGTGACAGGCGTGATGCGCAGCGTCTGCTCGGCGCCGTCGCGCCGCACCACCACGTCGAGGGTCTCACCCGGAGCGGCCTGCACGATCGCCGTCGCCTCGGCGAACGTCGTCACCGCCGTGCCGTCGATCGAGACCAGCACGTCGCCCGGCATGACGCCCGCCTCCGCCGCGGGAGTCGCCGGGTCATCGGGAGCGCACTCGGTGGCGGTCGACCCGGCGGGGAGCACGCACTCGCTCACGGAGGCGATCGTGGTCGTGCCCTGCTGCACGCCGATGCCCGACACGAGCACCGTGAAGATCACGAGTGCGAGCAGCAGGTTCATGAGCGGCCCGCCGAGCATCACGATCACGCGCTTCCACACCGGCAGGCGGTAGAACACGCGGTCCTCCGCGCCTTCGGCGATCGTCTCGTCGTTCGCGGTGCGCGCGTCCTGCACGAGCGCACGGAAGACGCCCTTCGCGGGTCCCGCGGACGTCGAGGCCGGGTACATCCCCGACATCGAGATGAACCCGCCGAGCGGAAGGAGCTTGAAGCCGTACTCGGTCTCGCCGATCCGCTTCGACCAGAGACGCGGGCCGAAACCGATCATGTACTGCCCGACGCGCACGCCGAACAGCTTCGCCGGGAGGAGGTGACCGACCTCGTGCAGCCCGATCGACAGGCCGAGGCCGACCAGCATGAACACGATGCCACCCAGATAGAGCAGTGCTTCCACTCCCCCACGGTACTGGGCGCCGCCTAGGAATCAGCCCACATGCCGTCGGATGCCGCGCGCGTGCCGCACTAGGGTTGATCCGTGACCTCCCGCCAGCTGCGACTCGTGCGCGCAGCGGCGGCATCCGCGGTCGCGACAGTGCTCGCGGCCGTGTCGCACACGGTCGTCGGAGGTGCGGTCCCACACCCTCTCCTCGTCGTCGCGATGACGGCGCTCCTCGTGCCGCTCTCCGCCCTTCTGATCGGCGCTCGCACGTCCCGGACCCGGGTCGCGCTCGTGGTGCTCGTGTCGCAGTCCGCGTTCCACGGCGTCTTCGCCCTGCTCGGTGCTCCCGCCGCCGGAGCGACCGTGATCGGGCATCAGCATCACCTCGACCTCTCGGTGTTCGGACCGGCCGTCGCCGTCGCCGCCCCGGATGCCGCGATGCTCGCCGCGCACGTCGTCGCAGCCCTCGTCACCACAGCGCTGCTGTGCCACGGCGAGTCGATGATCCGCGCGATCGCTCGATGGATCGTCGCCCGCCTGCGTCTCCGTGTCGCATCCGTCCGACTTCCGCATCGTCATCGCCTCCTCCTCGACTCGCAGACGACCCCGCGAATCGAATCGGGACTATCGGCATCGCTCTCGCGCCGAGGACCACCCGCCCCGGTCTGATCACCATCCGGCGCCGTCTCGCTCGAGGCGGTGCCTTCCCGCGGTTGCGCGCGCATCGGCGCGCCCGCACATCAGACCCAGGAGCACACATGAACATCGACGTCACCCCTCGCACCACTCGCCGTCGCACCCTCGTCGCCGGCCTCGTCGGAGGAGCCGTCCTGGCCCTCGCGGTGCCGACCATGGCCAGCGCGCACGTCGGAGTGAGTCCCGACGAGCTCGTGGCCGGCGATCACGGCACACTCACCTTCTCGTTCTCGCACGGCTGCGAGGACTCGCCCACCACGGCGCTGCGCATCACGATGCCGGAGGGCCTGGCATCGGTCGCGCCGACCATCGACGCCGACTGGACCATCGACGTCGAGCGCGGCGACGACGGTCTGGTGAGCGCCGTCACGTACACCGCGCTGACACCGGTGCCCAACGGCCTCCGCGGTGCCGTCACGCTCGGGATCGGGCTCGATGACAGCACCCCCGACACCCTCGTCTTCCCGGTCGTGCAGACCTGCGTCACGGGGAGCACCGAATGGACGCAGGTCGCGGAGGACGGCGAAGACCCGCACAGCCTCGACGCGCCCGCGCCC
Source organism: Microbacterium sp. NPDC089695 (assembly GCF_044749085.1). Lineage (NCBI taxonomy): Bacteria > Bacillati > Actinomycetota > Actinomycetes > Micrococcales > Microbacteriaceae > Microbacterium > Microbacterium sp. NPDC089695. The sequence continues at coordinate 2,325,717 of NZ_JBIVHG010000001.1, read as the reverse complement.
GTGGTGTCGGTGGTCGAGGGCTCCGCTGCGCACGGCGGCCACGAGGACGCGGATGCGGATGCCGACGCCGCCGACGCCGCCGCTGCTGCGGCCGATCAGGGGCAGAACGCCCTCGGCACCGCTTTCGGCGCAGGCGGACTCGTCGCCGGGGTCGCCGCCCTGGTGGTCGCGATCCTGGCGTACCGACGACGCGTGTGAGCTGACGCGCGTTCCCTCGCGTCGTCCGGGCGCGAGGGAACGCGGGGGCGCCCGTCGCCTCCCGCAACGATCGTCGCTCCTCGGCGCTGCGACGTGCCGCGCCCCAGCTCGACGGCCTCGGCGTGAGATCATGGAGGCGACATGTCGATTGAACAGCAACCGAGCCTGCCGCCCGTGCTCCGCCCCGCGAACCCGCCCCGGCGTGAGCTGTCCGAACTCGCCTCCCGATTCGCCCGCGACGTGCGCGGCAATGCCGACGGACTGACCCTGACCGGGATCACCCTCGCCACGGCCGACCTCCGCCCCGGAGAGGCCTTCGTCGCGATCCAGGGCGTCAACCGTCACGGCGCGGAGTTCGCTCCGATCGCCGCGGAGAAGGGCGCGGTCGCGATCATCACCGACGAGGCCGGCGCAGCGATCGCAGCCCCCGCTGGGCTGCCGATCCTGGTCGTCGACGATCCTCGAGGCGTGCTCGGCGAGCTGAGCGCCTGGGTGTACGGAACCGGTGCCGACGACGAGCTGCCCCTGCTGTTCGCGACCACCGGGACCAACGGCAAGACGAGCGTCTCGCACCTGCTCGAGGGCATCCTCGATCAGATCGGCGTCGTCACGGGTCTGTCGTCCACGGCCGAGCGGCACATCGCGGGCGACGTGATCGTCTCGCGGCTCACGACCCCCGAGGCATCGGAGATGCACGCCCTGCTGGCTCTCATGCGCGAGCGTGCGGTCGAGGCCGTCGCCGTCGAGGTCAGCGCGCAGGCGCTCTCACGGCACCGCGTCGACGGCATCCTGTTCGACGTCGCCGGATTCACGAATCTCAGCCACGACCACCTCGACGACTACGCCGATATGGAGGAGTACTTCGAGGCGAAGCTGCCGCTGTTCCGCCCCGATCGCTCCGTCCGTGCCGTCGTGTGCCTCGATTCGCCGTCGGGCGCGATCGTCGCCCAGCGCGCCGAGGTCCCCGTCGTGACGGTCGCGACGCCGGCCATCGCCGCTGATCCCGCGGCCGCGTCATCAGCCGACTGGACCGTCACGATCGACGACGAACGTGCCGCAGGCACGACGTTCACTCTGAGCGGCCCGTCAGGTTCACTCACGACGACGGTTCCGGTGATCGGACCCCACATGGCGGCGAACGCCGCTCTCGCGATCGTGATGCTGCTCGAAGGCGGCTACGCCTGGGAGCGGATCGTCTCGGCTCTCGAGCGTGACGGCGGCATCCACGCGCACCTGCCGGGTCGCACACAGCTCGTCTCGGGCGAGAAGGGGCCGGCGGTCTTCGTCGACTTCGGGCACTCCCCCGACGCGTTCGAGAAGACGCTCGCCGCCGTGCGCCGCGTCACCCCCGGCCGGGTGCTCATGCTGTTCGGGGCTGACGGCGACCGCGACGCGAGCAAGCGCTACGACATGGCGCGCACCGCAGTCGAGGGCAGCGACATCCTCGTGGTCACCGACCACCACCCGCGCTTCGAGGACCCGGACTCCATCCGCGCCACGCTCGTCGCCGGAGCGAGGGCGGCGCGACCGGATGCCGAGATCCACGAGTTCTCACCCCCGGAGCGCGCGATCGTCGAGGCCGTGGGCATGGTCGGCGACGGGGACGCGATCCTGTGGGCGGGTCCCGGCCACCAGGACTACCGCGACATCCGTGGCGCCCGCACGCCCTACTCGGCGCGCGAGCTCGCCCGACGAGCGCTCAAGGCAGCCGGCTGGCCCGTGCCCGACTCGGCCTGGCCCGTTCCCTACCCGGCCGAGGACTGAGGCAGCGGGCGACACCCGCTGCCCCTCCGCCTCGATCGACGGTCAGCCCTTGGCGATGAGGGCGTCCGCGGTGCGACGCGCCCATGCCTCCGCCTCTGCGAGCGATGCGACCGTCAGCGTGGACGGCGGCTCGTGGGCGTCGACCACGCGCGCGATCGTGTCGACGATGCCGAGGAACGTCAGGCGCCCCTCGTGGAACGCCGTGACGGCCTGCTCGTTCGCGGCGTTGTAGACGGCGGGGAAGGTCGCGCCTGCGCGCCCGACGGCCTTCGCGAGGGCGACCGACGGGAACGCCGCGTCGTCGAGCGGCTCGAAGGTCCACGAGGTCGCGCGCGTCCAGTCCAGAGGGCGCCCCACGCCGCCCACGCGCTGCGGCCAGTCCAGGCCGAGCGAGATGGGAAGACGCATGTCCGGGGGCGACGCCTGCGCGATCGTGGAGCCGTCGACGAACTCGACCATCGAGTGCACGATGGATTGGGGGTGCACGACGACCTCGATGTCGTCGTACGCGATGTCGAAGAGGAGGTGGGCCTCGATGACCTCGAGTCCCTTGTTCACGAGCGTCGCCGAATTCGTCGTGACCATGCGGCCCATGTCCCATGTCGGATGCGCGAGAGCCTCCTGCGGGGTCACCTCGGCCATCTCGGCGCGCGTGCGTCCGCGGAACGGACCCCCCGACGCTGTCACGACCAATCGGCGGACCTCATCGTGCGTGCCGCTGCGGAGTGCCTGCGCGAGCGCGGAGTGCTCGGAATCGACGGGGACGATCTGGTCGGGAGCCGCGGCGGCGAGAACGAGGTCGCCGCCGACGATCAGCGACTCCTTGTTGGCGAGGGCGAGTGTGCGCCCCGCCTTCAACGCGGCCAGTGTCGAGCCCAGGCCGATCGACCCGGTGATCGCGTTGAGCACCACGTCGGCGTCGACGTCTCGGACGAGCTGCTCGGCCTGTTCCGCACCGAGCGCGGTGTCCTCCACCTGGAACAGCTCGGCCTGCTCCGCCATCATCGCGGCGTTGCTGCCGGCTGCGAGACCCACGAGCTCGAAGCGCCGGGGGTTCGCCCGGATCACCTCGAGCGCCTGAGTGCCGATGGAGCCGGTGGAGCCGAGGACGATGATGCGACGCATGTCGTCAGCCTATGGCACCACCCGCAGCATGCACGGCGTCGTACGCCGGGCGGCGGGTGGCGCCGCGGGTCACTGCTGCGCGACGGCCTTCTGGTTCGCGAGGATGTCGATCACGAAGACGAGCGTCTTCCCGGCGAGCTCGTGCTCGCTGGAGCCCGCTTCGCCATAGCCGAGCGCCGGCGGGATGACCACGAGAACCTGGGAGCCGACCTTCTGGCCCTCCAGCGCCTCGATGAACCCTTCGACGTACGTGTTGCCGTCGATGGAGATCGGGGCGCCGTTCTTCCAGGACGAGTCGAAGCTGTCCCCGGTCTCCCAGTCCACCCCGTAGTACTGCAGCAGCGTCGTGTCGCCGGCCGCCACGGCGGGGCCGTCGCCCTGCTTCAGCACCGAGATCTTCAGGTCGGTCGGAGCGTCGCCGTCGGGCATCGTGACATCGGGCTGCCCGTCGTCGGCGAGCGTCACCTCGGGCATCCCCTCGACGGGCTCCTGCTCCTCGCCCCAGGCGGCGAGCGGGGTCACGCCGAGGACGTCGACGACGTAGAACGCGGCGTTCGCGGTGTCGGTCCCCGGGAACGCGACCGAGAGACGCGTGCCCACGGTGGCGCATCCGAGGATCTGGCCGAGGGCCGTGTCAGCGGTGACCGGGCTCGGCAGCATGTCGTCGGGGGCGTACCCCGCGTCGCCGATGCGCTCTCCGGTGGTCGCGTCGAATGCGCTCAGCGCGTACCGCACGTACTCACCGGCGGCGATCTCCTCGCCGTCGCCCTCCGTCACCACGGTGCGCTGGATCTCGTCGACCTTCTGGTCGAGATCGAACGTCGCGGTCGACACCTCGCCGACCGCGCCCTCGACGGAGACGCTGTCGGAGGCGGCCCCGGAGGCTGCGGCCGCCGAGCAGAGGTCGGCTCCCGCACCGTCGGTCGGCGTCGCGGTCGGGTCGTCCCCGCCCCCCGAGCAGCCCGCCAGGAGCAGAGTCGCGGCGGCGATGGTGGACAGGACGATGAGCGGGCGCTTGCGCACAGTGAGACCTCAGGGTTCGCGGGCGGGACACCCCATCATCCCCTATCGCCCTTTGTTCGCGCTGGGAGGCGCGCGCTGTCGCTTCATTCCCGCGGCAGCATGAATCCGGCGGTACTCTTCTCTGATGACGTCAGCGCAGTCCGTGGAGTCCGATCCGTCGCCCGAGGACACGGCGAAGCCGCGGCACGCGGGATTCGCCTATGCGCTCGGTCGCAGCCTGATCACGCCGCTCGCACGCGGCGTGTGCCGTCCGCGCATCGAGGGCCGCGAGAACGTGCCTCGCAGCGGCGCCGTCATCTTCGCGAGCAACCATCTGTCGTTCATCGACTCCATCGCGATCCCCGTCGCGGCACCGCGCCCCGTGCACTTCCTCGCGAAGTCGAGCTACTTCGAGGGCACCGGACTCAGCGGCTGGCTGAGCAAGACGTTCTTCCAGTCGATCGGCGCCATTCCCGTGCGCCGCGGTGCGGGCCAGGCGGCGCTGGATGCCCTCGACCTCCAGCGTCAACTGCTCGACGAAGGTCTCGCGGTCGCGCTCTACCCCGAGGGGACCCGATCGACCGACGGTCGCCTCTACAAGGGACGCACCGGTGTCGCCTTCCTCGCGCTGCAGACGGGTGCCCCCGTCGTTCCGGTCGGTCTCGTCGGCACCGACAAGGTCATGCCGGTCGGCGCCAAGCTCCCGACTCTGAAGGAGCGCATCACGGTGCGCTTCGGCGAGCCCCTCGACCTGTCGCCGCACGGCCCGGCCGAGAGCGGACGGGCCCGCCGCCTCGCGACCGACGAGATCATGGCGGCGATCCACGCCCTCTCGGGTCAGGAGCTCGCCGGGGCGTACAACGAAGCCCCCGCGCAGGGGACGATCGAGAAGATCAAGCAGGCGCTGCCGCACGAACGCCGATAGGCGCCGGGGCGTTCGTCATCGTCTGCGAGCCTCTATCGTCACCGGTCCCGCGTCGTCACCGGTGCAGGGCGGAGACCGTCGCCTCGTGTCGCACGGGGAAGTTCATCGAGTTGGCGATGAAACACCACTCGTTCGCCTGGGCGTGCGCCTTCTCGGCGGCGTCGATCATGGAGGCGTCCGCGACGACCACCTGGGGGCGCAGCATGACCTCGACGAACGCCCCTCCCCCTGCGCCGTTCTCGCGCATGAGTCCGGATGCGTCGTCACGGTACGAGACGACCACGACCCCGGCGGTCACGCAGGCATGCAGGTACGACAGCAGGTGGCACTGCGAGAGCGAAGCGAGCAGCATGTCCTCGGGGTTCCAGCGGGACGGGTCGCCGCGGAACGGCTTGTCGGCTGAGGCGAGGACATCGGGCTTGCCGTCCACGGCGAGCGTGACATCTCGCCGATACTCGCGGTACCCGCTCGTGCCGGTGCCGGTGTTGCCCGTCCAGGTCGCGGTCAGCGCGTAGTGGTGATCGCCGAGCGCATGCGAGGTCTGTGCCATAGCGTCAGTCTGCCACCCGGCGGGGCGCGGCACGCCCGGGCATGCCGCGATCGGGCCCGGACCACGCGTCGCACCGGAGACGACGATATCCTGGGGTGGTGCTCGAGACTCTCACCGTTCAGGATGCCGTGGAACTCGCCGTCGTCGAACGGAGCGGCTTCGTCGAGTCCCGTCATGCGGGGGCCGCGGTCGTCCTGTCCCCGGACGGCGAGGTCGTATCGCGGTATGGCGACCCCGATGCGCTGATCCTCCCCCGATCGAGCCTCAAGCCTCTGCAGGCGGTCGCCTGCATCACGGCTGGCGCAGTGCTCGAAGGCGAGCAGCTCGCCCTCGCGACGGCGAGCCATGTCGGTACGGATCGGCATGCGGCCGTCGTCCGCGACGTGCTCACGGCCGGCGGTCTCACTGAAGACGACCTGGAGTGTCCTCCCGCCTGGCCGAGCGATACGGCGACCCGCGACGAGATGGTGCGCGAGCACGGCCAGCAGGAGCGGATCCGCATGAACTGCTCCGGCAAGCACGCGGCCATGCTCCGCGCCTGCGTCGCCACCGGCTGGCCGACGCGCGGATATCTCGAGCCCTCCCACCCGCTGCAGGCGCATATCCGCGACGTGATCGAGCGGCTCACCGGTGAGAAGATCGCCCACACAGCGATCGACGGATGCGGGGCACCGGTTCATGCGATCACGCTGACGGGCCTCGCACGGTCCATCCACCGCATCGGGACCGCCTCCGATCGCTCCCCGTTCGCCCTGCATCGTGTCGCCGGCTCGCTCGTACGTGCGGTGCGCGAGAACCCGTGGACGATCGAAGGCCCTTCCCGTCCCGACACGATCGCTATCGAGACCCTCGGCGTCTTCGCGAAGGGCGGTGCTGAGGGCGTCATGGTCATGGTCGCCCCGAACGGCACGACGGTCGCCCTCAAGATGCTCGACGGCGGCGCCCGCGCGTCCACGGTCGTCGCAGCCACCCTCCTCGCCCGCGCCGGAGCGATCAGCGATGCCGACCTCGCCACGCTGACGGCTGCACTGCCCCTGGACGTGCTCGGCGGTGGAGGCGTGGTCGGAACGGTCCGCCCCGGCTCCGGAATCTGATCCGCAGGACTCACGCCGATGGGCGCAGCGCATCGATCACCACCCTGCGCACTGACGCCGAGCCCTCGACCGCCCACGCACGTCCGTCTCGGAGAACCGCGTAGGGCGGGAGCTCTCGGACACCGCCGAGCTGACGGAGATCCGCCGGGCTCTCGACGCGTATGAGGATCTCTCCCTCTGCGCGGATGCGCTGCCACGTCGCCCACTCGCGCTGCCAGGTGTCGGCGTCCGCGACGACGATACGACATTCATCGGGAGACGAGGTCGCGAGGTCTGAGGGACGAAGGATCGCGCACTCGGGAAAGTCACGCTGCAGCGCCTCGATCGCCTGCGCAGCGCCTGTGGTGACGAGCGCGGTGACGGAGGCGTGCGGTCGCCACGACGGCGTCGATCTGCGCGTGTGACGCGAACGTGCTGTCGGGCGCGCTTCCTGCGCCACCTGGACGAGCTGCACCTCGCGCCCGTCGATCCGCGCACGCCCGATCGGGCGATCGCGCTGCCACCCCTCGGCGTCGCCGCCGACCGCGAGATGCTCTGCCCTGCCCGTCGTCCTCAACAGGGCCCGTCGCGGAAGGAGATCGATGATCCTGCCGATCGCTCCGTGCGCGCGGCTCGCCGTGACCACGATCGTGGTGCGGGTCCCGGTGCGCAGCAGCCGTTCCCAGAGCTGGGCGAACTCGGCGGCGTGCTCCGGCGGCAAAGCGTCGATCCTCGCGTCGAGGTCGTCGCACAGGATCAGCTGCGGCAACGCCCCTTCGTCTCGCTCCCCCGCGAACGCCGACACGACGTCCCACGCCGCCTCGGGGTCTGTCGGGACCAGAACGGCGTCGGGCCGTTGAGCCGCTATAGCGCGTACCACGGAGGTTCGACCGGAGCCGATCTGACCGATGATCGCGAGTCCTCGGTCGTGACCGACGCGCACGACTTCGAGCGGCTGCTCCTGACGTTCCGGGTCATCGGCGCGCCCGAGGACGATCACCCCCGGCGGGGCGTCGGCGCTCACGTCATCGAGTGTCAGCGACGTCGGGAGCGGTGGCAGCCACGGACTCGGCGACGGGGTCGCGGACGCCCATCTCTCGGCGATGCGGATCACGTGCTCCGGGCGGGTGAGTGCGACCCGCATGATCCGTGCATCCGCGTCCTGCGGACGCCGGGCGAGCGCGATGCCGCGCGAACTCGTCCCGCCCGCGATCTCAGCGGCCGCGTCGCTGCCGATCACGGCCCTGCTGTCGGCCGCATCGGTGACCCGGAGGCTCACACGGAGCGGACAGTTCGCGGCGAGAGCATCCCGCACGACGCCCGCCGCCCGCTGCGTGCCCAGGATGAGATGCATGCCGAGCGCGCGACCGCGGGCCGCGATGTCCGTGAACACGGCGGCGAGATCGGGGTGGTCGTGCAGCAGAGCGGCGAACTCGTCTATCACGATCACGAGCCGCGGCATGGCGATCTCGGTGATGTCACGCGCGCCCGCTGCGGCCAGCACCGATTCGCGTCGCCGCAGTTCGGCGGAGAGGCTCGAGACTCCGCGCCGCGAACTCGCCTGATCGAGATCGGTCACGACCGCGACGACCTGAGGCAACCTGCGCAGATGGTCGAAGGCCGTGCCGCCCTTGAAGTCGGCGAGCACGAACGCGACGCGATCGGGGCCGTTCGCGGTCGCGAGCGCTGTCACCCATGAGACGAGCAGCTCGCTCTTGCCCGACCCCGTCGTGCCGGTCACGATCGCATGCGGCCCGTCCTCGACGATGTCGAGCACCACGTCGCCGCCCTCGCCACGGCCGACGGAAGCGGGAAGCCCCCGGGAGGACACGTTCTGCACCAGCTCGCCCAGTTCAAGCCCATCGGGGAGCACGGCCACCTCATCGCCGACCGGTATGAGGGCGACGGCCGCAGCGGCTTGGCGACGCGAGAAGAATTCCGGCCTCACTTCGAGCACGCCTTCGGGTGTGCGTAACGACGCACTCTGCGGACTCTCGATGTCGAGGACGCAGACGATGCCATCCGGAACCGCGTCCCCGGGCTCCAGCATCCAGAGCACCGCATCGGCATCAGGGGACGGCGCGCCGCCCGATGCGAGTCCGAGTCGGAACGCTCGACGACCGGGCGGATTCGAGATCGCGCTCTCCTCGAACCCGATATCGCCGAGCCCCTCCCCGACGAGCATGAGCTGCGCCGCGGCGAAGCGCAGACGCAGCTGCACGGCCAGGGCTCGCGCGGCGGCCGCCGTGAGCACCGAGGTGCCCCGCAGGGCGATGCCCCTCCCGAGAACCGTCGTGATCGGCACGTCCTCGATCCGGCCGCACCTCACCTGGAACGCCTGTGCTCTCTCTCCGTCGCCTCCGGCGGCGCGCACCGCGCTCGGGCGCGCTCCGATGCCGATCACGACGGAGGTCTCGGCATCAGCGCGATGTCCGTCTCTGAAGGGCGGCTCGAGGACCGCTGTAGCCGCATCCGGATCGCGATGTCGGCGAAGGAGACGCTCCTCCTCGTGTCGCTCGCGGAGCTCCGCCTCCGCGCGCGCCCACGCGAGCTCGTCCTCGACGGCGGCTCGGCGTCGCGCCCTCCGCCGCGCCCGCACTCCGTCGAGAAGCGAAGCCGCGATCATCAGCGGCCCGAGCGCCGCGAAGCACAAGGAGAAGATCGACCCGGTGACGAGCCACATGACGAAACCTGCCGCGACGGGCACGAGGGCCGCCAGGATGGGCGGTGAGGTGCGCCCCGGAGGTACGGGCGAGGCGGGAATCGCTATGGGAGGGAGAGCCATGCCCCCAGTCGACACCATGCAGACGGCCCCGAAGGCCCATCCACAGGCGCGACGCCGCTATTCTCCGAGCGGCTCGGATGTGGAGGACGGGTCGGGCGCGGACTCGTCGGCGACCTGCACGATCACGAGTGTGACGTTGTCGCGACCGCCGTTCTCGAGCGCAGCCGCGAGCATCGCATCGACGGCCGCAGCCGGGTCAGCGTGCTCCCGGAGAAAATGCTGGATGCCGTAATCGGTCAGCTCCTTGGTGAGACCGTCCGAGCAGATCACGAAGCGGTCGCCGGCGCGCACTTCGAGTGCGACGTAATCGGGTGGCGTCAGCTCGCTCGCCCCGACCGCGCGGGTGATCACGTTGCTGTACGGGTGTCCTTCCGCCTCTTCTGGGCTGATCTTGCCGGCGGCGATCAGCTCCTGAACCACGGAGTGGTCCGTGGTGACCTGGATCAGCCGGTCATCCCGCAGCAGATAGACGCGCGAATCTCCGATGTTCAGCGACACCCAGTGGGGCACACCCTCGTCGTACTCGAGGAACACACCGGTGAGCGTGGTTCCCGTGCCTTCATCGGTCGTCTCGGGATGGTCGGCGATGTCCCCGACTGCGAGTTCGAGAGCGCGCTCGATGGCGTCCCGCCCGACATCGTCCGAGGAGACGAGGGACTCGAGTCTGCGGATCGTGCTCTGGCTGGCGATCTCGCCTCCGGCGTGACCACCCATGCCGTCGGCCACGATGAACAGCGGGTATTCCGCGAAGAACGCGTCCTGGTTGGTCTCCCGGCGCCGACCGACGTCCGTTGCACCGGCCCAGGACAGCATCAGCGGATGCTGCGTGCCGGGGACGTCGTGCGTCCTCGTCGTCGTCTCAGCCACTCGTCGCCTCCGCATTGCCCCTGGATCGGGTGGCCCCAGGATACCCACACATCGTAATGGACTCCGCGGAGCCCGTGCCCGCGCTCGGCGATCGTCGCATGACTCCACGTTATCGTCTTGCGGTGCCCACCTCGTGCGATCGGTGGCGCGGCGCGCGGCTGTCGACACAGCACAGAGCCCCCGACCTGAGTCGAGGGCTCTGTGTCTACGGCCGTCAGGGTCTACGGCCGTCAGGCCGGAGGCTGGTTGGGGTCCGACGGCGCCGCGGGCGGAGCGGGCGGAGCTGCCGGCGGTGCGGCAGGCGGAGCCGGAGGAGTCTGCGGAGCGGCCGGCGGGGTCTGCGGCGCAGCGGGCGGCACCTGGGGCGCTGCCGGAGGAACGCCAGGAGCCTGCTGCGGAGCTGCAGGCGGAGCGTAACCGGGCTGCGCAGGCGGTGCGTATCCGGGCTGAGCGGGCGGCGCATATCCCTGCTGCGGGGCGCCGTAGCCCTGCTGGGGAGCACCGTAGCCGGGAGCGGCCGCGGGGCGCGGCTGGACCGGGATGCCCTGCCACACCGTCGAATCCGCGAAGAAACCGTTGCCTGCCCAGGGAGCGGGCGTGACGTTCGGGTTCCAGCGCGACTTGTCGAAGGCGTTGATGCCGAGCCATACGATGCCGAGCAGCACCCACAGGATCAGCCAGACGGCGTCCTTCTGCAGCTTGAGACCCACTCGCCAGGCGGCGAGGGCGAGGACCACCGCGAGAGCGATGCCCGTCAGGAAGTTCAGATACGGGATGAACGAGAGGCCGATGGCGATCAGCACCACCCACGGCGACACGTCACCCAGCTTCGCGAAGACCATCCAACTGTACACGGGCACCCAGGCGCGCCACTTGCCCTGGACGCCGGCCTTCTCGAAGATCTTCATCAGGAACAGCGCGGTGAGCACGTAGGCCGCGATCGCGAACAGGAAACCTACGAGCGCGATGACGCCGAAGACGGCAGCAGCACCCGGCCCGTAGTAGTAGTCGTCGTACATGATCCCCTCCGGATCCGATGGAGCAGACGCCGTGCGCGCTGCGACACCCACCATATCGGTGTGCCGAGATCCTGGGCAATGACACGCGCGGGGAGAAATCCCCACGTGCCACCGTGCGTCATTCCGCGACGACGAGCTCCTGGACGCCGTCTTCGGCCGCCTCGCGCAGCACGATGCCGCGGGCTTGCGCCCAGGTCTTCAGCGTGCGCAGAGAGCGGATGCGCGGACGCTCCTCCGCGAGTGTGCGCACCAGCAGCCCCTTGGACTTCTTGTTGAAGTGGTTGAGCGCACGGCCGTGCTCGGTCACCACACGCACGTAGGCCGAGGGAACGGATGCCGGGACGGGCCCGAGAGCGACATAGGCCTCGCTGCGCAGGTCGAGCACGAACGGAGGCTCCTCCCCCGCGATCGCCGCGGTGGTCGAGGCCGCCCAATGGCGACGCAGCGGCGCCATCCCGGGAAGGGACGTCCCCGCGGCGAGGCGGTAGGTCGGGATCTCGTCGAGCGCGCCCACGGGTCCGAACGGCGCGGAGTGGATCCAGACGTGGGAACCGAGCCACCGCCGGGATGCCGGAGACAGAGTGGCCGCGTCCAGAGCGTCGTAGAGCACACCGGTGTAGCGATCCACGGCCGGCATCGTGGCCGCAGTGCGGAGAGTGCGATTGTGCGCCACCTCGTGCGCCTGCTTCGCGCTGAGCTTGAGCGCGGAGCGCGCGGCATCCTCATCCCTCGACAACGACACCAGAGCATCGATCACCGCGTCGCGCGAGCCGGCCAATCCGGGCAGTGCGAGGGACGAGACGTCGAGCGGAGCACCGTCGCCGCCGGGGCGCTTCGTCTCGGACGGCGGAAGCAGGATCTTCATAGAACCTCGTGACGCAGAGACGCGTCCGCCTCGACACCCGTGCGGGTGCCGAGGCGGACGCGATGAGTGGAACTGATCAGGCGATGAGCGCCGCGTTGCCGGCCACGATCGTCAGGTCGTTGCCCTCCATCGAGAGGAATCCGTCCTGCGCGTTCGCCAGCACCTTGGTGCCATCCGTCTGGGTGATGCGGACCTGGCCCTCAGCGAGGATCGCCAGAACCGGCTCGTGCCCGGTCATGAAGCCGATCTCGCCCTCGACGGTCTTGGCGACCACGAGGCTCGCCTCTCCCGTCCAGACCTCCGCGTCCGCGGAGACGAGGCTGACATGCAGAGCCATGGTCAGCCGTTCTCCTTCTGGATCTTCGCCCACTGCTCTTCGACGTCGGAGATGCCACCGACGTTGAAGAAGGCCTGCTCGGCCACGTGGTCGAAGTCACCGCGGGTGATCGCGTCGAACGACTCGATGGTGTCCTTCAGCGGGACGGTCGAACCCTCGACGCCCGTGAACTTCTTGGCCATGTAGGTGTTCTGCGAGAGGAACTGCTGGATGCGACGTGCACGCGACACGACGATCTTGTCTTCCTCGGAGAGCTCGTCGACACCGAGGATGGCGATGATCTCCTGCAGCTCCTTGTTCTTCTGGAGGATCTGCTTGACCGTGGTGGCCACGCGGTAGTGGTCCTCGCCGAGGTAGCGGGGGTCCATGATGCGCGACGTGGAGGTCAGCGGGTCGATGGCCGGGTAGAGACCCTTCGACGCGATCTCACGCGAGAGCTCGGTCGTCGCGTCGAGGTGCGCGAAGGTCGTGGCCGGGGCCGGGTCGGTGTAGTCGTCGGCCGGCACGTAGATCGCCTGCAGCGAGGTGATCGAGTGACCGCGCGTCGAGGTGATGCGCTCCTGGAGGAGGCCCATCTCGTCGGCGAGGTTCGGCTGGTAACCCACGGCCGAGGGCATGCGGCCCAGAAGGGTCGACACCTCGGAACCGGCCTGCGTGAAGCGGAAGATGTTGTCGATGAAGAGCAGCACGTCCTGCTTCTGCACGTCACGGAAGTACTCCGCCATCGTCAGAGCCGAGAGGGCGACGCGCAGACGCGTCCCCGGCGGCTCGTCCATCTGGCCGAAGACGAGGGCGGTCTTGTCGAAGACGCCCGCCTCCTCCATCTCGTGGATGAGGTCGTTGCCCTCACGGGTGCGCTCGCCGACACCGGCGAACACCGACACACCACCGTGGTCTTGCGCGACGCGCTGGATCATCTCCTGGATGAGGACGGTCTTGCCGACACCCGCACCACCGAACAGACCGATCTTTCCACCCTGCACGTAGGGCGTCAGGAGGTCGATCGACTTGATGCCGGTCTCGAACATGGTGGTCTTCGACTCGAGCTGGTCGAAGTTCGGGGCCTTGCGGTGGATCGGCCAGCGCTCGGTCACCTCGATGGTCTCACCGGGCTCGGCGTTGAGGACCTCGCCGATCACGTTGAAGACCTTGCCCTTGGTGATGTCACCGACGGGAACCGAGATGGCCTCGCCCGTGTCACGCACCTCCTGCCCGCGGACGATGCCGTCCGTGGGCTTCAGGGCGATGGCGCGAACCAGGTCGTCGCCGAGGTGCTGAGCGACCTCGAGCGTGATCTCGGTCGACTCCTCGCCGATCGCGATCGTGGTCTTCAGCGCGTTGTAGATGTCGGGGATCGAGTCGTGCGGGAACTCGATGTCGACAACCGGACCGTTGACGCGTGCGACGCGCCCGACGACCGCGGTCGCCGGCTGGTCAGCCGTGGCGGTGGTGGTCATTTTCGTCTCTTTCCTGAGGGTCTATTTGCTCGACGAGAGGGCGTCGGCGCCGCCGACGATCTCTGCGATCTGCTGCGTGATCTCCGCCTGACGCGCGTTGTTGCGCAGACGGGTGTAGTCGGTGATGAGCTTGTCGGCGTTGTCGCTGGCGGACTTCATCGCCTTCTGCGTCGCGGCCTGCTTGGCGGCCGACGACTGCAGGAGAGCGTTGAAGACGCGGCTCTGGATGTACACCGGCAGGATCGCGTCGAGCACGGTCTCGGCGTCCGGCTCGAACTCGTACAGCGGGTAGACCGTGCTGCCCGCCTCCGAGTCGTCGGCCTCCGTGATCTCCAGCGGAAGCAGGCGCACGGACTCCGGCGACTGCGTCATCATGCTGACGAAACGGTTGTACACGAGGTGGATCTCGTCGACTCCGCCCTCGTCCGCGCCGCGGGAGAACGCCTCGAGCAGCGTGGCCGAGATCTCCTCCGCGGTGTGGAACGACGGGGTGTCGGTGTCGCCGGTCCACTCGGCGGCCGACTCGATGCGACGGAACTGGAAGTACCCGACGGCCTTGCGACCGATGAGGTAGAACACCGGCTCCTTGCCCTGCTCTCGCAGGAGCGAGGCCACCTCGAGACCCTCACGGAGGATCTGCGAGTTGAACGCTCCGGCGAGCCCGCGGTCCGACGAGAAGATCACGACCGCGGAGCGGCGGATGTTCTCGGGCTCGCGAGTGAGCGGGTGGTCGACGTTCGAGTGCGTCGCGACGGCCGACACGGCCCTCGTCACGGCTCGCGCGAAGGGGCTGGACGCCTTGACGCGTGCCATCGCCTTCTGGATGCGCGAAGCCGCGATGAGTTCCATCGCCTTCGTGATCTTCTTGGTCGTCTGAGCAGAAGAGATCTTCTGCTTGTAGACCCTGAGTTGTGCGCCCATGAATCAGTTCCTCACGCGATTACGCGCGACGACCCTTGACGATCTTCTCCTGGTTGACGTCCTCGGCCTCGGCCGCAGCGTGCTCTTCGTGACCAGGGGCGCCGATGGCGTGACCCTTGCCGCCCTGGAACTCCAGGATGAAGGCATCCGTCTGCTTCGCCAGCTCGGCGACCGTGTCGTCGTCGAGGACGTTGGTCTCGCGCAGGGTGTCGAGCACCGAGGTGTTGCGACGCAGGTAGTCGAGCAGCTCGCGCTCGAAACGCAGCACGTCCTCGACCTCGATCGTGTCGAGCTTGCCGTTCGTACCGGCCCAGATCGAGACGACCTGCTCCTCGACGGGGTACGGCGAGTACTGCGGCTGCTTGAGCAGCTCGGTCAGGCGCGCACCCCGCGACAGCTGACGACGCGAGGCGGCGTCGAGGTCGGACGCGAACATCGCGAACGCCTCGAGCGAACGGTACTGCGCGAGCTCGAGCTTGAGCGTTCCGGAGACCTTCTTGATCGACTTGACCTGTGCGTCACCGCCGACTCGCGAGACCGAGATACCCACGTCGACCGCCGGACGCTGGTTGGCGTTGAAGAGGTCGGACTGGAGGAAGATCTGGCCGTCGGTGATCGAGATCACGTTGGTCGGGATGTAGGCCGAGACGTCGTTGGCCTTGGTCTCGATGATCGGGAGACCCGTCATCGAGCCGGCGCCGAGCTCGTCGGACAGCTTCGCGCACCGCTCGAGCAGACGCGAGTGCAGGTAGAAGACGTCGCCGGGGTAGGCCTCACGGCCCGGCGGGCGACGCAGGAGGAGCGACACGGCGCGGTAGGCCTCGGCCTGCTTCGACAGGTCGTCGAAGATGATCAGGACGTGCTTGCCGCCGTACATCCAGTGCTGGCCGATGGCCGAACCGGTGTACGGAGCCAGGTACTTGAAGCCGGCGGGGTCGGATGCCGGAGCGGCCACGATGGTGGTGTACTCCAGAGCGCCGGCCTCTTCGAGCGCGCCCTTCACCGAAGCGATGGTCGAGCCCTTCTGACCGATCGCGACGTAGATGCAGCGGACCTGCTTGTTGACGTCGCCCGACTCCCAGTTGGCCTTCTGGTTGATGATCGTGTCGATCGCGATGGCCGTCTTGCCGGTCTGGCGGTCGCCGATGATCAGCTGACGCTGACCGCGGCCGACGGGGATCATCGCGTCGATGGCCTTGATGCCGGTCTGCATCGGCTCGTGCACCGACTTGCGCTGCATGACGCCGGGGGCCTGGAGCTCGAGCTCGCGGACGCCCTCGGTCGCGATCTGGCCGAGGCCGTCGATCGGGTTGCCGAGCGGGTCGACCACGCGGCCGAGGTAGCCGTCGCCGACGGGGACCGAGAGGACCTCGCCCGTGCGGGTGACTTCCTGCCCCGCCTCGATGCCGGTGAAGTCGCCGAGCACGACGACACCGATCTCCTGCTCGTCGAGGTTGAGAGCGAGACCCTTGGTGCCGTCGGCGAAGGTCACCAGCTCGTTCGCCATGACGCCGGGCAGTCCCTCGACGTGGGCGATGCCGTCGGCGGCGTCGATGACGGTGCCGACCTCGGTCGCCGCAGCCCCGGTGGGCTCGTATGCCGCGGCGAAGTCCTTCAGCGCGTCACGGATGACGTCGGGGCTGATCGATAGTTCTGCCATTGTCTTCCCTTTGTATCTGGGTGCGCGGTTCCCCGCGCGAAGTCGTGTTAGCCGGCGAGCTTCTGGCGAAGATCGGCGAGACGGGCGGAGATGCTGCCGTCGATGACGTCATCCGCGATCTGCACGCGCAGACCCCCGACGACGGCGGGGTCGATGACCTCGTTGAGCGAGACCGTGCCCTCGTAACGGCTCGAGAGCGCGTCGCTCAGGCGCGTGCGCTGAGCATCGGTGAGCGGCTTCGCGGTGTGCACGGTGGCGACGACGCGGTCGCCCTGGCTCGCGACGATGCGCATCGCCCGGCTGAGCATCTGACGCACCCGACGGTCGCGCGGCTGGCGGACCAGCGACGAGACGATCAACGCGGTCGACGCGCTCGTCGCTCCTCCCGCGAGCAGACGCTCGATGAGAGAGCCCTTGGCGGCCTCTCCCCCGAGGCGGCTGCCGAGCGCGAGCTCGAGCTCCGGATTCGCGGCGACGATGCGGGAGAAGCCGAACAGCTCGCCCTCGATGTCCGCCGCGGGTTCGGCGATGGCCGCAGCCCGGATGGCCAGCTCCTCGATGCCGTCGGTCAGCTCGGCCGCGGACGACCAGCGCTCCGCGACGGCCGCCTTCAGCACGTCCTGCGCACCCGCGGAGAACGCACCGAAGACTGCGGCGACGACATTCTGTCGAGCCACGGTCGCCGCAGCGGGATCGGCCAGCGCGCCGCTCAGCTGGGACGACTCCGCCACGGCGCGGGCGGCTGCGAACAGCTCCTGCGCCGTGTCGAGAGTGACGCCCTTCGCTGCGGCAAGCGCCTGAGTGGATGCCGCGAGTGCCTGAGTGGTCGCGCTGCCCATTACTGAGCCGCCTTCTCGGATGCTTCGAGGTCGGCGAGGAAGCGGTCGACGACAGCCGTCGCACGCGCATCGTCGGAGAGGGTCTCTCCGACCACGCCGCCGGCGAGGTCGATCGCGAGCGTGCCGACCTCGCTGCGGAGCGAGACGAGCGCCGTCTGACGCTCGGCCTCGATCTGCGAGTGGGCGGCGGCGGTCACGCGGGCAGCCTCGCTGGTCGCGGCGTCCTTGGCCTCGGCGACGATCTTCTTGCCGTCCTCACGGGCGGCCTCGCGGATCTCACCGGCCTCGGTGCGTGCCTCGGCCAGCTGACGCGTGTACTCCTCGAGCGCGGCCTCGGCCTGCTTCTGAGCCTCGTCGGCCTTGGCGATGTTGCCCTCGATGGCGGCGGAGCGCTTGTCGAGCAGCTCGTAGAGCTTCGGAAGGGCGACCTTCCACACCACGATCAGGATGACGATGAAGCACACCGCCGACCAGATGATGTCGTACCACGCGGGGATGAGCGGGTTCTGCGGCTCACCCTCTGCTGCGAGGTTCGTGACAAGAGCGTTCAGCATCCTGTCTCCTTATCGAAGAGGTCGGATTACTGGAAGATGAAGTAGGTCGCGATGCCGATGAAGGCGAGCGCCTCGGTGAAGGCGATACCGATCCACATGAGGACCTGCAGGCGACCGGCCAGCTCGGGCTGACGGGCGACGCCCTCGATCGTCTTGCCGACGACGATACCCACACCGATGGCGGGGCCGATGGCAGCGAGACCGTATCCGACGGTGCCGATGTTGCCGGAGATTTCAGCGAGAACCGTAGTGGTGTCCACGGGTTTTTCCTTTCAGTTGGGTGGACAGGCAGATGCCTGCCCGCTCAGTGCTCTTCTGCGACCGCGAGCTGGATGTAGACCGCGGTGAGGATGGTGAAGACGTAGGCCTGCAGGAAGGCCACCAGGACCTCGAACAGGGTGAAGGCGAAGCCGAAGGCGAGCGTTCCGGCGCCGAGGGCGATCCAGCCGCCGCCGAGCGTGATCACGAAGAACTGCGTCGCGGAGAAGAACAGGACGAGCATGAGGTGCCCGACGACCATGTTCATGAGGAGTCGCAGCGTGAGCGTGACCGGACGGATGATGAACGTCGAGAGGAACTCGAGCGGCGTCACGATGATGTAGAGGAACGGCGGGACGCCGGACGGGAACAGCGAGTTCTTGAAGAAGCCCTTGGGGCTCTTCTTGATTCCCGCGTAGATGAAGGTGACGTAGCTGACCACGGCGAGCAGCAGGGGCACCGCGATGATGCTCGTGCCCGCGATGTTCATGAACGGGATTACACCCGTGATGTTCATGAACAGGACCATGAAGAAGATCGTGGCGAGGATCGGCAGGAAGCGACGGCCGTCCTTGCGGCCGAGCAGGTCTTCCGCGACGTTGACCCGCACGAAGTCGAGCCCCATCTCGACGACGCTCTGGAAGCGCCCGGGCACGACGCGCATGCGGCGCGTGCCCAGCCAGAGGAACAGCACCACGGCGATCGTGGCGATGAACTGGACCAGGTGGATCCGGTGGATGACCAGATCACCGATCTGGAAGACCGCGTCAGGGAAGAACTCGGCGATCGACGGAGCGTGGAACTCGTCGTCGGTGGCGAGTCGGGGCATCAGGGTCGCAGCAAGATTGAACAGCGCGGGCTCCAGCTTCGGGGCACCGGTCAGAACCGGGGCGACGATGGTCGGTGTGCTTCAAGCGCAAGCGCTCGCGGGCGAGCGGCGGGCACGACTCAACCCTATCAGAATCTGAGGGTGGCCTAAGACCTCGACGGGCCGTCCTCCGTGGGAGCCGCGCCCGGCGCGACGTCCTCGGGGACTTCCGTCGGCAGCGACGAATCGCTCACGTTCGGCAGGCGCATGGTGCTGACCACCAGCGCGTCCACGACGAGGGACATCAGGACGCCCGCGACGATCGAGATGAAGAAGATGACCGGCTCGATCCAGGGCTGATCTTTGAGCACCACGATCACGAGGAAGAACACGATCAGCTTGAGCAGCCAGCCGCCCAGCACGATCGCGAAGAAGAACTGCACGTAGAGGGGCTCGCCGTACCACCTGTTGGCGATCAGGATGCTGGCGCCGGTGATCCCGAGGAAGACCGCCGCGATCAGAACGCCGAGCAGTCCGCTGACCAGCCCCTCCCCCTGAGCCACGATGAACCCGATGACGCCGGCGGCGACGGCGAGCACGGCGGTCGCCACCGCCGACCAGATGAGGGTCGTGCGGAGGATCGGGGTGCTGGAGACGGGATTCGGGCTCATGGGGACTCCACGGGTGTCGGGTCGGACTCGGCACCCGTCGCGGATCTCGTGCGACGGGAAGGCATCAGTGTGATGACGAGGCAGGCGGCGATGCCCAGCACGCCGAAGCCGACGCCGGGCAGGTACTGCCCGGGCCAGTCCTCGCGGGCGCCCACGTACATCAGCAGGACGGCGAACGAGATGATCGCGGTCCAGGCGTAGAAGATCAGCACGGCGTCGCGGTCGCGGTGGCCGAGATCCAGCATCCGATGGTGCAGGTGCTTGCGGTCGGGCGAGAATGGCGACTTGCCGGCGTTCATGCGGCGGAGGACGGCGAGCCCGAAGTCGAGCAGCGGCAGCAGCACCACGAGCAGCGGCAGCAGGATCGGGATGAACGCACCGAGCAGCTGCGAGCGTCCGAGGCGCTCGAGGTCGAGGGCGGACGGCTCGAGCTGGCCGGTGACCGCGATCGCCGAGGTCGCCATGAGCAGGCCGAGCACGAGCGCGCCGGAATCGCCCATGAACAGCTTGGCCGGGCTCCAGTTGAACGGCAGGAATCCGATGCACGCGCCGATCAGCACCGCGGCGAGGAAGGAGGCGAGGTTGAAGTAGCTCGAGGCCCCCGTGTCGCGCGTGAGGATGTACGAGTACGCGAAGAACACCCCGTTCGCGATCAGGCACACACCCGCCACGAGGCCGTCGAGACCGTCGATGAAGTTCACGGCGTTCATGACGATCACGATCGCGAACATCGTGATCGTGATGCTCAGCCAGCTCGAGAAGACGATGAGGTCGCCGAAGGGCAGCGACAGGATCTGCAGCCCGCCCCCGATCGTGATGATCGCCGCGGCGAGGAACTGCGCTCCCAGCTTGATCATCCAGTCCAGGTCCCACAGGTCGTCGACCACGCCGATGATCGCGATGAGCAACGCCGCGGCCAGGATGGACCACATCGTCTGCGGCGGCATCCAGATGGTCGCGAAGAACGGGTTCGCGGCGGACACCCCCATCGCAGCGGCGATGCCGAGGAAGATCGCGACGCCGCCCAGACGAGGCGTCGGCGTCTTGTGCACGTCGCGCTCGCGGATCTCGGGGTACAGCTTGAACCGCAGGCTCAGCTTCCACACCGCCCAGGTCAGCGCGAACGTGATCGCGGCGGTGATGAGGACCGTGAGGAGGTACTGCTTCACAGATCCTCGTCCTGCTGCAGCGGCGGCCCCGGCTCGAGCAGGTCGCCGAGAACCTCCTCGAGGCGCTCACGGCTGACGGCGCCCTGGCGGAGGACGCGCACGGTACCGGTCGTCGGCTCGGCGCCACGGGGCACGAGCGAGGTCGCGTCGACGATCGTGGACGCCACGCCGTCGCGGCTGATGCCGTCGGCGAGATAGACCGCGACGCTGTCGCCCAGCATCCGCTCGGCGTCGTAGGCGGAGATCGCGGCGTCACGGCCCGTGAGATTGGCGCTCGACACCGCGAGGGGTCCTGTCTCGGCGAGGAGCTCGAGGGCCACACGACCCTCGGGCATGCGGACCGCGACGGTCCCCTGCGTCTCCCCCAGATCCCACATGAGCGAGGGCTGCGCAGGGAGCACGATCGTCAGACCGCCCGGCCAGAACGCGTCGACCAGTCGCTGCACGGGCTCCGGGACCGACTCCGCGAGCGCCTGCAGCGTCTCCTTCGATCCGATCAGCACGGGAGGCGGCTGGTCGCGTCCGCGACCCTTCGCATCGAGCAGCCGCTGCACGGCGGCAGGCGAGAAGGCATCGGCGGCGACGCCGTAGACGGTGTCGGTGGGCATCACGATGAGCTCACCGCGGGCGATGGCCTGGCGCGCGTGGCGCATGCCGGCGAGGAGCTCGGACTCGTCGCCGCAGTCGAAGATGGAGGACATGACCTTCCGATTCTAGTCCGGGGTCGCCTGAACACCCGGTGACGAGACGGTCGTCATGCCCGCAGCGCGGTGGTCGACCTGTCGCGCAGCGTGAGGTCGCGGTGAGTGGCGGCGGCACGCCAGCCGTCGCGGGTGAGGATGCCGCGGATGTCCTCGCCCTGCAGCTCGCCGTGCTCGATCACGAGAAGTCCGCCCGGACGGAGCAGCTCCGCGGCCCTGATGCTCAGGACGCGGACGATGTCGAGTCCGTCCTCTCCGCCGTACAGCGCCATGCGCGGATCGAACAGCCGCACCTCGGGGTCACGGGGCACCGCGGCGTCGGGTACGTAGGGCGGATTGGAGATCACCACGGATGCCGTGCCGTCGAGCTCGCGGAACGCCTCGCCGAGATCCTCGTTCACGAGGGTCAGGTTGGCGACCCCGGCGGTGTTGCGCTGCGCCCAGGGAAAGGCCTCTGGCGACAGCTCCGCAGCGAAGACGACGGCATGGGGCACCTCAGTGGCCATCGCGAGCGCGATCGCCCCTGAACCCGTGCCGAGATCGACGGCGACCGGCGCGGCCTCGGGCGCGGCGAGCAGCGCATCGATCGCGAACTGCACGACCGTCTCGGTCTCGGGCCGCGGCACGAACACACCGGGACCGACCGCGAGCTCGAGGTGCCGGAACGGCGCGACCCCGGTGATGTGCTGGAGCGGCTCACGTGCGGCGCGACGCGCGACCGTCTCCTCGAGCGCTGCCGCGTCGCCCTCGGAGATCGCGTCACCGCGCACCAGGGTGGCCTGCACCTCGCCGCGGCGGAGTCCCAGGACGTGACCGGCGAGCAGTTCGGCGTCGACCAGCGGATCCGTGACCCCGGCGTCCGCGAGACGCTGCGCGGCGGCGCGCACGACAATGGCGAGAGAGGCGTCGGGCATGAGTCCAGCGTACGGGGCGCCGCCGTCACATTGACGCCCTGTCACCGCCGCTCGCCTAGGCTGGGTCGCAGTCACCCCGCATCCAGGAAGGCTCCTCATGCCCGGCATCCACTCCGACATCACCACGGCGTTCGGAAACACTCCGCTGGTCCGCCTCAACCGAGTGGCCGAGGGCGTCGACGCGACGATTCTCGCGAAGCTCGAGTTCTACAACCCCGCATCCAGCGTCAAGGATCGCCTCGGCATTGCGATCGTCGACGCAGCGGAGGAGTCGGGACAGCTGAAGCCCGGCGGCACGATCGTCGAGGCCACGAGCGGCAACACAGGCATCGCCCTCGCGATGGTCGGCGCCGCACGCGGCTACAAGGTGATCCTCACCATGCCGGCCTCGATGTCGAAGGAGCGTCGGATGCTCCTGAAGGCGTTCGGCGCGGAGCTCGTGCTCACCGATCCCACGAAGGGCATGACCCATGCGGTCGCGGAGGCCGAGGCCATCGCCGCCAAGACCCCCGGCGCGGTTCTCGCCAAGCAGTTCGCGAACGAGGCGAACCCGGCCATCCACCGCAAGACCACCGCTGAGGAGATCCTGCGCGACACCGACGGCCACGTCGACTACTTCGTGGCGGGCATCGGCACGGGCGGCACCATCACCGGCGTCGGCCAGGTCCTGAAGGAGCGCGTCCCCGGCGTCAAGGTCATCGCCGTCGAGCCCAAGGACTCCCCCATCCTCACCGAGGGCCACCCCGGACCGCACAAGATCCAGGGCATCGGACCGAACTTCGTGCCGCCCATCCTCGACCGCGACGTGATCGACGAGGTCGTCGACGTCGAGTTCGACGACGCGATCCGCCTCGCCCGCGACACCGCGGCGAAGGACGGCATCCTGGTCGGCATGTCGAGCGGCGCCGCCATCTGGGCCGCTCTCGAGATCGCGAAGCGGCCGGAGGCCGCGGGCAAGACCATCGTCGTGGTCATCCCGTCGTTCGGCGAGCGCTACCTGTCGACCGCCCTCTACGAGCACCTGCGCGAGGACTGATCCGCCCGATGGACATGATCGGTCGAATGCGCGAGGACATCGCGGCGGCACGGCTGCGCGACCCCGCCGCACGCAGCGCGATCGAGGTCGCACTGCTGTACCCAGGGCTCCACGCCATCTGGGCGCACCGTGTCTCGCACGCGCTGTGGCACCGCCGGCTGCGGCTCCTCGCGCGCGCGGGGTCGCAGATCTCGCGCTGGCTCACCGGCATCGAGATCCACCCCGGGGCGCACATCGGCCGTCGGTTCTTCATCGACCACGGGATGGGCGTGGTGATCGGCGAGACCGCCGAGATCGGCGACGACGTGATGCTGTACCACGGCGTGACCCTCGGCGGACGGACCAGGGACGCCGGCAAACGGCATCCGACCCTCGGCGACGGCGTCGCGGTGGGCGCCGGCGCGAAGATCCTCGGACCCGTCACGGTGGGGGCGCACTCGGTCGTCGGCGCGAACGCCGTCGTCACGCGAGACGCCCCGGCCGACAGCGTGCTCGTCGGCGTGCCAGCGAAGCCGCGCCCGCGCACCTCGCACGACGATTCGAGGGCGCTGCTCACGGCGCCCGAGTATTCGATCTGATCGACCTGCTCAGCGCTTGCGGGGTGTTCCGCGCTTCGCGTCGACCTCACGGCGCAGGAAGATCAGAGGCAGCAGGACGCTGCCCAGAGCCGTGACGAGCCAGACGATCACCGCACCCAGCAGCCACCCGGTCGCGTCGACGATGCGCAGACCGCCGATCGGCAGCAGCACGACGATCACCAGCGCGATGAGCGTCGAGAAGATGCCGATCCCGCCCATCAGCACCGGCGCGTAGCGATCGGCGAGCTTTCCCACCCACGGCGCGAGCACGCTCTGCAGGATCGCGAAGATGAGGATGCAGATGACGAAGCCCCACCATCTGCTCCATTGGATCTGGAAGCCGTCGAGCAGCAGATCCGCCACGATGAGGCCGAGGCCGGCGGAGACGACGTACATCAGCGAGCGGAACAGGAACGTGATCACGGCCCGAGCCTAGCGCTCAGCGGGGCCTGGGTGTGGGAGCGCTCCGAACAGCGTCAGGAGTCGGATCCCACGGCAGCGAGGCGGGCCTCTTCATCGGCCTGGATCGCGCTCTCGATGATCGGTTCGAGCGCACCGTCCATGACCTGGTCGAGGTTGTACGCCTTGAAGCCGGTGCGATGGTCGGCGATCCGGTTCTCCGGGAAGTTGTACGTGCGGATGCGCTCCGAACGATCCATGCCGCGGATCTGCGACTTGCGCGCGTCCGACGCCGCGGCGTCGAGCTCCTCCTGCTGCTTCGCGAGCAGACGTGCACGGAGCACGCGCATCGCGGCCTCTCGGTTCTGCAGCTGCGACTTCTCGTTCTGCATAGACACCACGATGCCGGTCGGCACGTGCGTGATGCGCACGGCCGAATCCGTCGTGTTGACCGACTGGCCGCCGGGGCCGGACGAGCGGAACACGTCGATCTTCAGATCGTTCTGGTCGATCTGGATCTCCTCGGGCTCGTCGACCTCGGGGAACACGAGCACGCCCGTCGTCGAGGTGTGGATGCGCCCCTGGGACTCGGTCGCCGGAACGCGCTGCACGCGATGCACGCCGCCCTCGTACTTGAGGTGGGCCCACACGCCCTGCGCCGGGTCGGACGACGATCCCTTGATCGCGACCTGGACGTCCTTGTAACCGCCGAGATCCGACTCGTTGCGCTCCAGGAGCTCGGTCTTCCAGCCCTTCGAGGCGGCGTACTGCACGTACATGCGGAGCAGGTCGGCGGCGAACAGCGCCGACTCGGCGCCGCCCTCCCCCGCCTTGATCTCCATGATCACGTCGCGGGCGTCGTCGGGGTCGCGCGGGATCAACAGCCGCCGCAGCTTCTCCTGCGCCGACTGCAGCCCCTGTTCGAGCACCGGCACCTCATCGGCGAACGCGTCGTCCTCCCGAGCGAGTTCGCGCGCGGCATCCAGATCATCGGATGCCGCGACCCACGCCTCGTGAGCCGCGACGATGCGCGACAGCTCGGCGTAGCGACGGTTCACGCGCTTGGCGCGCGCGGCATCGGCGTGCACCGCCGGGTCGGAGAGCTCCTCCTGAACCCGGCGATGCTCGTCGATCAGAGTCTGGACGGACTCGAACACCGTGGCGCCGCTCAGCGGATGTTGTTGTCGTGCCCGTGGCCGCCGGCCGGCAGCGTCGGGATCGACTTCTGCATCTGCACGAGGAACTCGACGTTGGAGTGGGTCTCCTTGAGCTTGCCCAGCACGACCTCGAGGGCCTGCTGCTGGTCGAGGCCCGCGAGGGCGCGACGCAGCTTCCACGTGATCTTGACCTCGTCGGCCGAGAGGAGCATCTCCTCACGACGCGTGCTCGAGGCGTTGACGTCGACGGCCGGGAAGATCCGCTTGTCGGCGAGAGCGCGCGACAGGCGCAGCTCGCTGTTGCCGGTGCCCTTGAACTCCTCGAAGATGACCTCGTCCATCTTGGATCCGGTCTCGACGAGCGCGGTCGCGAGGATCGTGAGCGATCCGCCGTTCTCGATGTTGCGCGCGGCGCCGAAGAAGCGCTTGGGCGGGTACAGCGCCGAAGCGTCGACGCCGCCGGTCAGCACGCGGCCGGAGGCCGGCGCCGCCAGGTTGTACGCACGGCCGAGACGCGTGATCGAGTCGAGCAGCACCACGACGTCGCGACCGAGCTCGACCAGACGCTTCGCGCGCTCGATCGCGAGCTCGGCGACCGTCGTGTGGTCTTCGGCGGGGCGGTCGAACGTCGAGGCGATGACCTCACCCTTGACCGAACGCTCCATGTCGGTGACCTCTTCGGGGCGCTCGTCGACGAGCACGACCATGAGGTGGACCTCGGGGTTGTTCTGCGCGATCGCGTTAGCGATCTGCTGCAGCACGATCGTCTTGCCGGCCTTGGGCGGCGCGACGATGAGGCCGCGCTGGCCCTTCCCGATCGGGGCGACGAGGTCGATGATGCGCTGCGTCAGCTTCTCGGGCGCGGTCTCAAGGCGCAGGCGCTCCTGCGGGTAGAGAGGCGTGAGCTTGCCGAACTCGACGCGGGTCGCGGCGTCGTCGACCGAGAGGCCGTTGATCGAGTCGACCTTCACCAGGGCGTTGTACTTCTGGCGGCCCTGCTGCTCGCCTTCGCGCGGCTGCTTGATCGAGCCGACGATCGCGTCGCCCTTGCGCAGGTTGTACTTCTTGACCTGGCCGAGCGACACGTAGACGTCGCTCGGGCCGGCGAGGTAGCCGGTCGTGCGCACGAAGGCGTAGTTGTCGAGCACGTCGAGGATGCCCGCGATCGGGATGAGGACGTCGTCCTCGCCGATCTCGGTCTCGAACTCGTCGGTCGGAGCGCCACCGCGGCGCTTGTTGCGCTGACGGCCTCGCCCGTTGCCCGACGCCTGGTCGTCGTCGGACTGCGCGTTCTGCTGCTGCTCGCCCTGTGCGTTGCCGCCCTGGCCGCGACCGCGGTTGCGGCTGCGGTTGCGGCTGCGGCCTCGACCGCCCTGCTCGTCGCCGCCCTCGGCGGACTCGGACGCGGAGTCGGCGGATGCCGGCGCCTCGGCCGGAGCGCTCTCGACCTGCTTCTCCTCGGCGGCGTTCGTCGCCGAAGCGTCGGCCTCTGCGGGCTTCTTCGCCGGACGGCGACCGCGGCCCTTCTTGGGCTCCTCGGCGGCGCCCGACGGCGTCTCGCTCGATGCGTCGGCGGCCTTCGTGTCGGTGGCCTTCGTGTCGGTGGCCTTCGCGCTGTCGGCGGACGAGGTGTCCGCGGCGGGCGCATCCGCTGCCGGAGCGGCGTCCGCCGCAGGCTCGGCGTCGGCCTTCTTCGCGCGGCTGCGGCGCGGGGCCTTGGCCTTGGGCGTCTCGGCGTCGGCGGCCGGGGCGTCGGCGACCGGTGCCGCCTCCGTGCTCTCCGCCGCCTTCTCGGCCTTGGCGGCCGCAGTGGCGGTGTTCGCCCGACGGGGCGCGCGCTTGCGAGCCGGGGCGGCCTCTGCCGGAGCGTCGGTCGTCGCGGGGGCTGCGGCGGATGCCGGAGCCTCGGCGGCCGGGGCCGCCTGGTCGTTCTGGGTCTCGGAGAAGTTCTCCACGAGTGCTCCCTCTTTGGTCTCGAAGACATGAGCGGTACGCGCGCAACGGGTGCTGCGCACGATCGCACGGGCTGACGCTCGGCGTCGGCCGGCCCCCGCGCTGCGCTCTCGGAGAGAACCGTGCTCTCGGGAGAAGACGGCGTTCTCGAAAGATCAGTGCTTCAGGGGTTTGGCGTGCGGATCTTGCAGAGTTGCAATGGGGCCAGATTCACGCAGTTACGTGGAGCCCTCCGCTCGATTCCCCACTGTACCACCCCGCACGTCGACGGCGAGCAGCAGCGCCTCCCACGGGGTGTCGGTGGTCGCGGCGGCCAGCTCGACGGCATCCTGACGGCTCCCCGGACCGTCGGCCAGCACGAGGACGCTGGGCCCTGCGCCCGACACCACGGCGGCGAATCCCGCAGCGCGGAGCGCCTGGACCAGGCGCTGGGTCTCGGGCATGGCTCCCGCACGGTAGTCCTGGTGCAGCCGGTCGGCCGTGGCGTCGAGCAGGAGCTCCGGGCTCTGCATGAGCGCCGCGATCAGCAGCGCCGAACGCGACAGGTTGAACACCGCGTCGGCCGTCGACACCTGGGGCGGTTGCAGCGAGCGCGCGGCCGAGGTCGACATCGTGTACGCGGGCACGAGCACCAGTGGCGACACGCCGCGATGCACGAGGAGCTTCTTGTGCTGAGGTCCGCGCTCCCCCATCCAGGCGATCGTGAGTCCGCCGAACAGAGCGGGGGCGACGTTGTCGGGGTGACCCTCGATCTCGGTCGCGAGGCGCAGCATCGCGACGTCGTCGATCTCGACCTCGCCGTCGAGCAGACCCTTCGCTGCGAGGATGCCGGCCGTCACGGCCGCCCCCGACGAGCCCAGCCCCCGCCCGTGGGGCACCCCGTTCTCGGCGACGATGCGCAGACCGGGCATCGGACGTTCGACGTCGGCGTACACATGCGCGATCGTGCGCACCACGAGGTTCGACGCGTCGCGCGGGATCTCGGCGGCGCCGGATCCCGACACCTCGATCTCGAGCTCCCCCGCGGGCAGCTCCGTGACGAGCAGGGTGTCGTACACGCTGAGCGCGAGCCCGAGCGTGTCGAAGCCGGGGCCCAGGTTGGCGCTGGTCGCCGGGACCGTGACCTCGACCGTGCGTCCGACGGCCACCGTCACTCGCCTTCGACGCGCAGCACGGAGACCACGCGCTCGACGACCGAGCTGTTCGCCAGCGTGTCGACCGTGGCGCTCAGCGCCTGGTCGGTGGCACGGTGGGTGCCGATCACCAGTCGCGCGGTGGGCTCGTCCTCGCCCTCGACCGTCTGCACGACCGTCGCGACCGAGACGCCGCCCTCGCTGAGGATGCCCGCGACCGTGGCGAGCACGCCGGGCGCGTCGGAGACCTCGAGGGTGATCTGGTAGCGCGTGGTGACGTGGCCGATCGGCACCACCGGCAGATTCGCCCTGGTCGATTCGCCCACTCCCACGCCGCCCGCGATGTGACGACGTGCCGCCGAGACGACGTCGCCGAGCACGGCGGATGCGGTCTGCACGCCGCCCGCGCCCGCACCGTAGAACATCAGCGAGCCCGCGGCCTCGGCCTCGACGAACACGGCGTTGTTCGCGCCGTGCACGGTGGCGAGGGGGTGCGACTGCGGCACGAGCGCGGGGTATACGCGCACGGAGATCGACTCCGCGCCGTCGACGTCGATGCGCTCGCACACCGCGAGGAGCTTGATCACGAAGCCGGCGGACCGTGCCTCCTCGATCATCGAGGCCGTGATCGTCGTGATGCCCTCGCAGTGCACGGCATCGAGCGGCACCGCGGTGTGGAAGGCGAGGCTCGCGAGGATCGCCGCCTTCTGCGCCGCGTCGTGTCCCTCGACGTCGGCGGTCGGGTCGGCCTCCGCATAGCCGAGACGCTGGGCGTCGGCGAGCACGTCGGCGAAGTCGGCGCCCTCGGTCTCCATGCGGTCGAGGATGTAGTTCGTGGTGCCGTTGACGATGCCCATGATCCGCACGACCCGGTCGCCGGCCAGCGAGTCGCGCAGTGGACGGATGATCGGGATCGCCCCCGCGGCCGCCGCCTCGTAGTAGACGGACGCGCCCACACGGTCGGCGGCCTCGAAGAGCTCCGGTCCATGAGTCGCGAGCAGTGCCTTGTTCGCCGTGACGACATCGGCTCCGGAACCGATCGCCTGCAGGATGTTCGCGCGGGCCGGCTCGATCCCGCCGATCAGCTCGATGACGATGTCGGATCCGAGGATCAGCGACTCGGCGTCGGTCGTGAACAGCTCCTTCGGCAGATCGACGTCGCGCGGCGCGTCGAGGTTGCGCACGGCGATGCCGGCGAGCTCGAGCGAGGCTCCCGCGCGGTCGGCGAGCTCGTCGCCGTGACGCAGCAGAAGGGCGGCGACCTGGGAGCCGACCGCACCGGCGCCCAGCAGCGCCACGCGAAGTCGTCGGTACTCAGTCGTCATTTCTTCTCCTTCGGAGGGTGGGACGGGGTTCGATGCGGGCGACGAGCGCGGGCCGGTCAGGCTCGCGCCTCGTCACCGACGAGGATTCCCGCGTCGCGGGACAGGACGTCGGCGAGGGTCTCGCCGCGGACGATCACGGTCGACCGGCCGTCACGGACCGCGACGATCGGCGGACGGGCCACGTGGTTGTAGTTGCTCGCCAACGAGGCGCAGTAGGCACCGGTCGACGGCACCGCGAGCAGATCTCCCGGCACGACGTCGCCGGGGAGGTACTCGTGGTCGACGACGATGTCGCCGGATTCGCAGTGCTTGCCGACCACGCGGCTGAGCTGCGGGGCGCCGACGCCGAGCCGTGACGCGAGCCGGGCCGAGAACTGGGCGCCGTAGAGCGCCGGGCGGGCGTTGTCGCTCATTCCGCCGTCGACGCTGAGATAGCGACGCACCGCGCCGGACTCGAGCTCGACGTCCTTCGTGGTGCCGACCTCGTACAGCGTGACGCCGGCGGTGCCGACGATCGCGCGACCGGGTTCGAACGACAGCGCGGGGACGGCGATGCCGCGAGCCGCGCAGCCGGCCGCCACCGCGGCCACGATCTCGCCGGCCAGCGTCTCGATCGGAGTGGGATCGTCGACGCTCGTGTAGGCGATGCCGAACCCGCCGCCGAGGTTGAGCTGTGGCACCGGGCCGCCGGCGAGGAGGGCGGCGTGCAGTTCGAGCACGCGCTCGGCGGATTCGCGGAATCCGGCGACGCCGAAGATCTGAGAACCGATGTGGCAGTGCAGCCCGGCGAACTCCAGCCCGGGGATCTCGCGGATGCGGGCGACCGCGATCGCGGCGTCCGGCAGCGGGAAACCGAACTTCTGGTCCTCGTGCGCCGTCGCGAGGAAGTCGTGCGTCTCGGCGTGGACACCGCTGATGACGCGTACGAGCACGCGCTGCACGGCATCCGTCCGCGCCGTGATCGCCGCGAGGCGTTCGATCTCGATCGCGCTGTCGACGATGATCGTGCCGACGCCGACCTCGACCGCGCGCTCGAGCTCTGCGACCGACTTGTTGTTGCCGTGGAAGCCGAGGGATGCCGGAGCGACGCCGGCCGCGAGTGCGACCTCGAGCTCCCCGCCTGTGCACACGTCGACGCGGAGACCCTCGTCGACGACCCAGCGCGCGACGGCGGTGCTCAGGAATGCCTTGCCCGCGTAGTAGACCTGAGCGGTGGTGCCGTTCTCGGCTGCGGCCTCGTCGAACGCGATGCGGAACGACCTGGCACGGGAGCGCACCTCGTCTTCGTCGAGCACGAGGAGCGGCGTGCCGTAGGTCTGGGCGAGCGCGGTCGCGGGGATGCCGGCGAGGGTGAGCGTTCCGTCGTCGTCGCGTGCTGCGGATGCGGGCCACACGGCTGTCGGCAGGTCGTTCGCGTCGTCGGGCACGACGAGCCAGTCCGGGGCGAGCGAGTCGGCAGGGGAATGCAAGGATCACCAATCGTGGACGGGTCTCGGGCCGGATCGGGCACAGCGAGTTGACCCGATTCTAGGGCACCGTCCATGCCGCTTCCGTCATGGTGACACCCCGCGTCAACCCCCTGCGATGGCGATCTCGCGACTCGTAGGGTGGGGGCGTGACGAGCAGCGAGAGTTCTCCGGCAGAGACCCCCCGGCCAGGCCTCATCCCGAGGGTGAGCGCCGCCGCGATCCGCTGGGCGCTGCAGCGTCGCGCGGTGCGTGCGTTCCTGCTCTACTCCGAGCGTCGGGGCGCGATGCTCGCCGACAGCGTCACGTATCGCGCGCTGTTCAGCGTGTTCGCGGGCGTACTGCTCGGGTTCTCGATCGCCGCGCTGTGGCTCGCAGGGAACCCCGACGCCTGGCGCGCCATCATCGACGCCGTGCAGTCCGTGGTCCCCGGACTGATCGGCGAGGGAGGCGTCGTCGATCCCGACGAGCTGCGCGCTCCGCTCTCGCTCTCGATCGCCGGCATCGTCGGCGCCGTCGCTCTCGCGGGTTCGGCGCTGGCCGCGATCGGCTCGCTGCGGACGGCGGTGCGCGTGATCTCGGGTACGGCTCAGGACGACATCCTGTTCATCTGGGTCATGCTGCGCAACCTCTTGCTCGCGGTCGGGGTGGGCGCGGCGTTCGTCGCGGCGGCGGGTGTCACCTTCGTGGGACGCATCGGCATCACCTGGCTGAGCGGTCTGCTGGGGCTGCCCGAGGACTCCCCCGGCGCCGCATGGGGAATCCGCATCGTCTCGCTTCTCGTCGTCCTCGCGCTCGACACGGCGCTGGTCGCAGCGATCTTCCGGCTGCTGTCGGGCGTGCACGCGTCGGCGCGCTCGCTCTGGAGCGGCGCGGTGATCGGCGGCGTCGGGCTTCTCGTCCTGCAGGCGCTCTCGAGCCTCTTCGTCGGCGGGGCCACCAGCAATCCGCTTCTGGCGTCGTTCGCCTCGCTGCTCGCACTCCTGATCTGGCTTCAGCTGTCGACCCAGGTGATCCTGATCGCCTGCTCGTACATCGTGACGTCCGAGGAGGAACGCGGGGATCGCGTGCACGCCCGTTTCGGTGCGACGACGTTCGAGCAGCGGCGCGTGCAGCGCGCCGAAGCAGAGGTCGCTCTCGCGACCGCGGCGCTGCGCACGGCGCAGAAGGCCGCAGGGCTCACGACCCCTGGCGAGGACGCCTGACCCCACCGGTCAGGGCGCGGGGCACACGCCCTTCTCGAGCAGTGCGGGGTCGGTCGCGATCGCCCCGTCGACGTCGACGTCGATCACGGCCTCGCTCCCCTCGATCTCCAGACCCGTGATGGTGAGTCCGGCCGGGAGTTGATCGGCGATGCACACGCGCTGCGTCTCGGTGATCTGGGCGCCGAGCGAACCGAGCGACGATCCCACCTGGTCGGCGTCGATCTCGAGTCCGCCGACCGTCAGCGACACGGGTGTCAGTTCGAGGTCGCCCTCGGCGACGCCCGGTGTGACGGTCAGGGTGATCGGGATCGGGATGCCGAGCACCGGGACCGACCCCGCCACCGTGGCGTTCGGGGCATCGAGCGTGACCGTGTCGACGGGGAGGTCGGTGCGCGCCAGGAGCGTGGTGAACTGCGACTCGTCGATCCGGATGGTCCCGGACGCGCCGTCGAGGTCGCCGCCGCGCAGCGGCACTCCCGTCGCCGTCACGTCGACCGCGCCGGTCACCCCCTCCAGCGTCACGGAGTCGGTCGACAGGTGCAGGCTGTCGAGGCGTCCGCCGATCAGCTGCGGGAGCAGGATGCCGTCGGCCTCGACGTCGAGCTGCTGGTCGGCGGGCAGATCGAGCTGCTCCACGACGATCGACCGCACCACCCCGGGGAGGACCGAGCGCACGACGAGTTCCGCGGCGACGACGAGCAGCGCCAGCAC
Organism: Microbacterium sp. NPDC089695; assembly: GCF_044749085.1. Lineage (NCBI taxonomy): Bacteria > Bacillati > Actinomycetota > Actinomycetes > Micrococcales > Microbacteriaceae > Microbacterium > Microbacterium sp. NPDC089695. The sequence continues at coordinate 2,292,292 of NZ_JBIVHG010000001.1, read as the reverse complement.
GACCACCACGATGAGCAGCACCCACGGCCAGCGACGCCGGCGCGTGCGAGGTGCGGTCGCGCCCGCACCGTCGTCCTCGCCCGGGATCACGAGCGTCGGATGCTCGGTGTCGGCCGAGGGGTAGGGCAGCGTGGGGTTGTCGTCGCTCATTCTGGCATTCTGCCGTATCGGTGCAGTCCGCCGGAGACGGCTACATGCGCTCGGGGGCGGAGACCCCCAGCAGGTTCAGCCCGTTGCGGAAGACCTGTCCGGCCGCATCGTTGAGCCACAGGCGGGTGCGGTGCACGCTCTCGATCGGGTCGTCTCCCTGAGGGATCACTCGGCAGTTGTCGTACCAGCGGTGATACAGCCCCGCGAGCTCCTCGAGGTAGCGGGCGACCCGGTGCGGCTCGCGCACCTCTGCCGCGAACGCCACGATGCGCGGGAACTCCTGCAGTGCGCCCAGCAGCGCCGCCTCGGTCTCGTGAGTGAGCGTCTCGGGCGCGAACTCGGAGCGGTCGACACCCGAGTCGGCGGCGTTACGACCCACGTTGTGCGTGCGCGCGTGGGCGTACTGCACGTAGAAGACGGGGTTGTCGTTCGTGCGCTTCTTCAGCAGCTCGGGGTCGAGCGCGAGCGGCGAGTCGGCGGGCGAGCGCTCGAGCGAGTAGCGGAGAGCATCCGTTCCGAGCCATTCGCGCAGATCATCCATCTCGATGATGTTGCCCGCGCGCTTGCTCAGACGCGCACCGCCGACCGACACGAGCTGGCCGATCAGCACCTCGACGTTCTTCTCCGGGTCCTCGCCCGCGGCCCCGGCGATCGCCTTGAGTCGGTGCACGTAGCCGTGGTGGTCGGCGCCGAGCAGATACAGCTTGTACTCGAACCCGCGGTCGCCCTTGTCGAGGTAATACGCGGCATCCGCGGCGAAGTACGTGTACTCGCCGTTGGAACGGCGGATGACCCTGTCTTTGTCGTCGCCGAAATCGGTGGTGCGCACCCACACCGCTCCCTCGTCGTCGAAGACGTGGCCCTGCTCGCGGAGACGGTCGACGGCCTGGTCGACGAGGCTCACGCCGTCGGCGTTCTTCGCGTGCAGACGGCGCTCGGAGTACCAGACGTCGAACTCGACGTTGAACTTCGCGAGCGACTCCTTCTGCTCGTCGAGCTGGTACTCGTACGCGAGCTCGCGCGTCACGAGCACCTGCTCCTCGGCGGGAAGGTCGAGCAGATCGGGGCGCGCGGCGAGCACGCGTGCCGCGAGATCGCCGATGTAGCTGCCCGCGTACCCTCCCTCGGGCGTCGGCTCCCCCTTCGCCGCGGCGAGGACGGAGTGCGCGAAGCGCTCCATCTGCACGCCGGCGTCGTTGATGTAGTACTCGCGGGCGACGTTCGCCCCCGACGCGATGAGCACGCGCGCGATCGCGTCGCCGAGCGCCGCCCACCTCGTGTGTCCGATGTGCAGCGGGCCGGTCGGGTTCGCGCTCACGAACTCGATGTTGATGCTCTGCCCCGCCTGCGAGTCATTGGTGCCGTAGGCGGCGCCGGCATCGACGATGACCTTCGCGAGCGCGCCGGCGGCCGCGGCATCCAGGCGGATGTTGATGAATCCCGGCCCCGCGACCTCGGCGGTCTCGACGCCGTCGACCTGGGCGAGGCCGTCGGCGATCTGCTGCGCGAGCTCACGCGGGTTCGTGCCCAGCTGCTTCGCGAGACGCATCGCGATGTTCGACGCCCAGTCCCCGTGCTCGCGGTTGCGCGGACGCTCGAAGACGATGTCCGATGCGGCGAGCGCGAGAGGCTCGCCCGGACGTCGTTCCTCGGCGATCGGTGCGAGCACGGCGAGCAGGGCGTGGGCGAGCGTTTCAGGATTCATAGACTGCCCAGTTTACGGCGCGTCGCGGCGCCGAATTTGCGTAGGGCCGAACGTGATCTACAGTCATGCCATGATTCCCGCCGCCGCCCGCCGTCGCCTGCCCGTCGCAGGCGTCGTGATCGCCGTGATCCTCGCGCTCTCGGCGGTCGTTCTCGGGGTGTGGCGACCGTGGATCGGGACGCCGGCGACCGAGCCGATCGGCGCCGCCTCCGCGGGTGACGACGCGGTCGCGATCGCACCGGCGCCTCTCGCCCTCCCCGAGCATCCGACGGTGCTCGTGTTCGGCGACTCGTGGACGTACGGATCCTCGGCGACCGTGCCCACCGACGGCTACGCCTATGTGCTCGCGGATCTCATCGACGGCGAGACGATCGTGAACGGCGTGCGCGGCAGCGGCTACCTCAAGCCGGGCATCGACGGGCCGACCTTCGGCGAACGCATCGCGGCGCTCGACCCCGCGCTCTCCCCCGACCTCGTGATCATCCAGGGGTCGATCAACGACCGCGCGCAGGGCGTCGCCGGATATCGGGATGCGGTGAACGCCGCGTGGGACGCCATGGCCGCGACGTACCCCGACGCGACGATCGTCATCCTCGGGCCGGCCCCGCACGAGCTTCCGGTCGGGGACGCGACCGCGCGCATCGACGCCGACCTGTCGGAGCTCGCCGCCGCCCGCGGCTGGTGGTACATCTCCCCCATCGGTCAGGACTGGATCACCGATCAGAACTACCTGTCGGTGATCGACGCCGCGACCGTGCATCCCTCCACCGACGGCCACCGCTACCTGGCCGAGAAGCTCGCCGACGCGCTCACGCAGTTGGGCGACGCGCCCGTCACCGAGGCCGGGTCGGAGACCGACCCCGACCAGTGATATCGTCGTTCGGTACGCCTCCGTAGCTCAGTGGATAGAGCGCCGGTTTCCGGTACCGTAGGTCGCAGGTTCGACTCCTGTCGGGGGCACACAGACATACGAAGAGGGACCGTCCATCTGGACGGTCCCTCTTCGCGTTACCGCTGGCGCCGGTCGGTCACGCCGGGACCTGGTCGCCCTGGAGGGCACGAGTAGCCATGTACTCCTCCGCCGCGGGCTCGAGCTTGAAGTCGAGCAGCTCGACGGAGTGCGCCTTCAACACCTCACGCACCTCGGTCGGCGTCGTGCGGAAGTACTCACGACGCAGATTGATCCGGTTGATGCGACGGTCCGCGAAGTGCTGATGCAGCATCGCCTCGATGCTGACCGCGTCGTCGGCGAAGAACAGCGCGTGGACGTCGAAACGGAACGGCACTGATGCGTCACCGAGCTCGTTCACGCGGTCCATGGGCTCGAGCCGGCGGGTGAGCCCGATCTTCACCACATCTGGTCCGAAAGATCCGACGTTGCTGATGACATACACATACCCGGCGCGAATGTTCGCCGCACGGTAGTCGACGTTCTCGATGGCGTGATCGACATCGGCGAGGCGCGCCCGCATCCGCTCTGCGCCTTCGTGGTCGCCGTTGGCTTCGAGGGCCGCGATGGTGTTGGCATAGTGCCCTCGCTCTTTCTCGAGTCGCGCCTTCTCGGCGGCGAGTTCTTTCTCCGCCTTGCGCTGCTCCCGAAGTTCCTCACGATGGGCGCGGTCCGCTTCCTTCTCTTCTTGGACGGCACGAAGGTGTCGGTTGGCGAGTTCGAGTTCCCGCAGTCGGAGCTGGTGGAAGTACGACGTGATGCTCAGGTCGATCATGGTGCCCAGACGGGCGATCTGCTCCATGGCGGTCGTGAGGCGCTTCTGAGCAGTGGCGAGGTTACCGGCCCGGACAGCCTTGACGCAGTTCTCGGCCTCCGCGTTGTAGGAGCGGAGCATGAGCTTCGACATGTCGCGGACGAACTTCGCACCCTTGGCCGTGCTGTTGTTGAACGTGAAGTTGCTCGATGCCTGCGTCGCACGACCGGTGCGGACTGCCGTCTTGATGTCTGCACGCAGCGCTTCGAGCTGCGTTGCCAGAGCGACCGAGTCCTCAGCAGGATGCTCGTAGTCGTAGAGACCGAGCTCCTGAATCTCGACGGCGCCGCGCAGGTCGAGAAGAGACGCCTCCGTCGAAGCGATGTCCGCTTGGCGCGATGCGAGCTCCGCCGCGGCGGCTGCGACTCGTCCGCGAACGCCGTCGATCTCCTGGTTCAGGTGACGCTTCAGATCATCGAGGGCGGCCACGTCTTGGAGACCGTACTGATCGATGAGTCCTTGGAGTCGCGCGACCTCCGAGCGGAGCTTCTCGGCGTGCTTGCGTGCACCGACGAGCGGGATGTTCTCGAGGACCAGTGCGTTCCGGGCGCCGACGTTCGACGGCGCAGGTTCGGAAGCGACGGGATCCACCCCCGCAATCTGCGCGGGGCGCGGCTCAGCGGCGGTCTGGCCTGCGAGTGCGCGGGCCTCTGCGCGACTGCGAGCGACCGGAGCGACTGAAGCGATCGGAGCCACGGACTGTATCCCGCCGGCGAATACGTGCTCCGTCCACGTCGCTCCGTCCCAGTACCTCTGTTCGAACTGTCCGGAGGGGTCTGGATGCCAACCCGGCTGCACGGTGTCGCTTGTCATTCGCTCAACGTAGCGCAGAGATCAGACGCACATCATCGTGACCCCAGGGCGCCCCGCGACTACATCCATTTCTGACGCTTGAAGACGATGTACAGGACGAGTGCGAAGGCCACCATCCCGCCGACGGCGAGCGGGTATCCGAACGCCCAGTGGAGTTCGGGCATGTTGTCGAAGTTCATGCCGTAGATCGCACCGATGAGCGTGGGGGCGAACAGGATCGCCGCCCAGCCGGAGATCTTCTTCATGTCCTCGTTCTGCCGTTGGGCCACGAGCGTGCCGTTGACCGTGAGGATCTGCGACAGCGACTCCCGCAGGTCGCCGACCCGCACCTCGGCGCGACTGAGGTGATCGGCGACGTCCTGGAGGTACGACTGCAGCGGTGCAGGGATGTCGTAGCGGCGGAACCCGTCGCGCAGGGACGCGAGCACCTCGGTCAAGCCGGAGGTCGCCTGCTGCAGGTCGATGACCTCCTGGCTCAGCCGGTAGATGCGCTCGGTGACGGCCGCGTCGCCGCCGAACACCTGGCGCTCGATCTGCTCCCGATCGATGTCGAGGCCGCGGAGCACCGGCGTGTAGCCGTCGACGATGGCGTCGAGCAGGCGGTAGACGATGGCCTCCGGTCCGTGGTGCAGTAGCTGCTCGTCGTCGAGGAGGGTCTGTTCGCCGCGGTCGGCGGCCCCGGACGCGTCATCGGCGTCGAGACCGTCGATCCAGCGTCCGTCCTGACAGAACACGGCCACGGCCCGAGGGCGCACGAGGATGTGGAACTCGGCGAAGTCGACGTCCTCCGTCGCGTCGACGTACCAGGCGGAGCGCACGACCAGGAACAGCGTGTCGTCGTAGCGCTCGAGCTTGGGTCGTTGCCCGGCGTGCAGGAGGTCTTCGACGAGCAGCGGATGCAGGTGCCAGGTGTTCGCGAGCTCCGCGACGTCTTCGGGCGTGGGCGACGGGTAGAGCAGGAGGGCTGTGCGGCGGTCGTCCTCGTCTGTGAAGGCCTGTGCGTCGTCGACCGAGGTGTCGCGCGGAGCGCGGACGAGGTGACCGTCGTCGACGTAGCGGGTGCGGCGGGTCGTCCCGGTGCCGGGGGTCGACGCGAAAGGCGTCCGTCGGCGGAACACGCCGCCGCGCTGGCGGTTCGGGTCGTCGCTCGCGTGCTGCGTCATGCCGTGTCCTCGTTCTCTGATGGGGATGCGCCGCCTGCGCCATCCACGAGCATAGGCACGAGGAGGCCGCGACGGGCGGTGACGACGCCGACGAGCAACGGCTCCTCAGCCGCGCGGCCGGTGCATCTTGCGCGCCAGGGCATCGGCCGCGCGGACCAGCGCGAGGTGCGAGAACGCCTGCGGGGTGTTGCCGAGCTGTCGCCCCGCCGCCGGGTCGTACTCCTCCGACAGCATCCCGACGTCGTTCGCGAGGGCGCACAGCCGGCCCATGAGCTGCTCCGCCTCGTGGATCCGCCCCGTGCACGCGTACTGCTCCACGAGCCAGAACGAGCAGGCGAGGAACGCCCCCTCCGGCCCCGGCAGCCCGTCGACGCCGGTCGCCGTCCGGTACCGGTACACGAATCCGTCGCGCATCAGCGTCTGCTCGATGCGCTCGACCGTGGCGAGCATGCGCGGGTCGTCGGGGCGGCAGTAGCCCACCTGCGGGAGGAGCAGCAGCGACGCGTCGACCTCGTCGGTGTCGGCGTGCTGCACGAAGCATCCGTCTCTGACCCCTCGTTCGTCGATCTCGGCGCGCAGGCGGTCGCGCAACCCGCGCCAGGTGTCGACCGGGCCGTCGAGTCCGTCGTCCTCCACCGCACGCACTCCGCGGTCGAACGCCGCCCACATCATGACGCGCGAGTGCGTGAAGTAGCGCGGTTCGCCGCGGATCTCCCAGAGACCCTGATCGGGCCGGTCGATCTGGTCGGCCGCGAATCGCAGCAGTTGCTTCTGCAGCGCCCACGAGAACGTCGACTCGTGCACGCCCGCCGCTCGCGCCGCCGCGAGAGTGACCACCACCTCGCCGACCACGTCGGCCTGGTACTGCGTCGCCGCCCCGTTGCCGAGACGCACCGGACGCGAATCCTCGAACCCCGGGAGGTGGGTCAGCGCGCGCTCGGTGATGTCGCGCTCGCCCGCCGGTCCGTACATGATCTGCAGATCCGCCGGGTCACCGGCCACAGCGCGCAACAACCAGGTGCGCCAGGCGTCTGCGAGGTGCAGGAAGCCGTGGTCGACGAGAGCCTCGAGCGTGAGCGCCGCATCCCGCAGCCACACGTACCGGTAGTCCCAGTTGCGCTCTCCTCCGACGTCCTCGGGAAGGCCCATGGTCGCCGCTGCCGCGATGCCGCCTGTCTCGCGGTTCGACAGGGCGCGGAGGATCAGCAGCGACCGCACGACCTCGGCGTGATGCGGGCCCTCATGCGTGATCCGATCGGCCCACTCCTGCCACCACTGCGCGGTGTCCGCGAAGACCGCGTCGGCGTCGAGCCGCGCGGGGAGGTCACGATGCGAGGGGAACCAGGTGAGCTGGAGATCGCGCACCTCCCCCTCGCGGATCACGACGTCGCCGGCGTGCTCATGATCGTTCGGCTCCAGCCGTGCTCCGCGGATCGCGACGGCATCCGGTCCGGCCATCGCCACGAGACAGGGATCGTCCTCTGTACCGGTCTGACGCACCCAGGGCATCGCCCTCGCATAGTCGAAACGCAGAGTGAGGTGCTGCACGAACCTCATCTCACCCCGGATGCCGACGATGCGGCGCACGATGTCGGTGCGCAGCACGGACGCCTCCGGGTCGTCGACGACGGGCATGACCTCGTGCACCTCGGCGATCGCGTCGCCGCTCCGCCACCGGGTGACGAGCACGAAGGTGTCGCCGTCGTAGCGACGCGTGCTCACGGCATCCGCGTCGACGGGGCGCAGCTGCCACCGTCCGTGATGCTCGTCGCCGAGGAGCGCCGCGAAGACCGAAGCGGAGTCGAGGCGCGGCAGGCACAACCAGTCGATGCTCCCCTCCGTCGAGACGAGAGCCGCGGTGCGGCAGTCGCTGAGCAGGGCGTAGTCCTCGATCCGAGCAGTCACGATCCGCAGTGTGCCATGACTTCGCGTGCCCGACCACGGGGTGGCGCCGGTACTCGGCGAATGCATACCCTCGACGGCATGACCAGCTCGTCACGGACCCTGCTCATCCTCGGAGCCACGGGCGACCTCACCTCGCGCCTCCTCCTCCCCTCCCTGGGCACACTGCTCGCCCGCACTCCGGACCGTACGGTGACCGTGCGCGGCGCGGGCGTCGAGGACTGGGACGACGCGCGCTGGCGGACGACCGTGACGGATGCCGTCGGCACGGCCGCCGCAGGTCGGGCGACGATCGGCGACTACACGGCCGTCGATGTGACCGACCCCTCCGCCCTCGGCGCGCTGCTCGCGACGGTCGGACCCGGCACCGTTCTGTATTTCGCGCTCCCGCCTGCGATCACCCGGAAGGCCGTCGACGCCCTCCACGGAGCACACCTGCCCGACGATCTCGTGCTCGCGATGGAGAAGCCCTTCGGCGACGATGCGGCGAGCGCGCGCTCCCTCAATGCAGCCCTGACCACCCTCGTTCCGGAGGACAGGATCTTCCGGGTCGATCACTTCCTGGGGCGCTCCATGCTCCTCAATCTGCTCGGCCTGCGTCTGGCGAACCGCATGTGGGACCCGGTGTGGTCGGCCGAGCACATCGAATCCGTGCTGATCCGTTTCGACGAGTCGCTCGCCCTGGAGGATCGTGCGGGCTATTACGACCGCGCCGGGGCGATGATCGACATGATCCAGAGCCATCTGCTGCAGGTTCTGGGCCTCATGGCCATGGAGCCGCCGGCGACCCTCGGCGAACGCGACCTGCGCGATGCGAAAGCCGCGGCCCTGCGGGCGACTCACGTGTGGAGGGATTCGCCGGAGACCGCGTCGTATCGCGCTCGCTACACCGCGGGCACGGTCGACGGAAGGAGCATCCCGTCGTACGTCGACGAAGAAGGCGTGGATGCGGCGCGTGCGACGGAGACGCTCGCGGAGGTCGTGTTCGAGGTGGCGAACGAACGCTGGGCCGGCGTGCCGTTCGTCCTGCGCTCCGGAAAGGCACTGCCCGCGAAGCGTTCCGAGGTCGTCGTGACGTTCCGCCCTGTGCGACACCTGCCCGCGGGCCTCTCGCCGGCGCCGCGGGACGGCGGGCGACTGACCTTCGCGCTCGGTCCCGACCGGATGACGCTCGACCTGCACGTGACGAGCGGCGACGAGCCTTTCGACCTCCGTGACGAGGAACTCGTCGCGGAGATGGGTCGGGGCCAGCAGCGGTCGTACGAAGAGGTGCTGGACGAGCTGCTCGACGGCGACGTCACCCTCTCGGTGCGCGCGGACGAGGCCGAGGACTGCTGGCGCATCCTGCAGCCGATCCGCGATGCCTGGGCCGCGGGGGCCGTCCCGATGCAGGAGTACCCCGCCGGGTCGGCGGGGCCCGACGGGTGGCCGAGCACGGGCGGCTCGGCCGTCGACGGAACCGCCCTCACCGCGTCGTGACCACGTCCAGCACGGCCAGCGCGAGCGGCACGGTCAGGAGCGCCATCACGGTCTGCACTCCGGTGATCGACGCCATCAGTCGGTGGTCGCCGCCCATGCGCCGCGCCAGCACATAGGCGGACGGCGCAGTGGGTACGGCGGCGATGAGCACGACCGCGGCGAGCACCACGCCGTCGATCCCCAGCAGCACGGCCGCCGTCACCGCGAGCGCGGGCAGCACGATGAGCTTGAGCAGCACCGCGATGCCGATGTCGAGGAGGTCCTGCCGTCGGAGCGCGAACGTGAGCGCCGCCCCGGCGATGAGCGTCCCGGTCACGAGGGCCGGTGCAGCGAGCAGATCGAGCACCGTCGCGATCGGACCCTCGAGAGGTATGCGCGTGACGTTCACGAGGATCCCGATCAGGCACCCCTGGATCAGCGGGTTCGACGCGAGCTCACGTCCGAAGTGCGGCCTGCGATCATCGACGCCGTCGCCCCAGCGTGCGAGCGCCGAGACGCAGACCACGTTGACGAGTGGCACCATGACGGCGCTCGCGATCGCATAGGTGGCGATGCCCTCTTCGCCGTGCAGCGCTGTCGCGAACATCAGGCCGAGATAGGTGTTCACGCGCACCGACCCCTGCACGAGAGACGTCAGTCGAGCTCCGGTGATGCGCAGCAGAGCCGCTGCGCCGAAGAGGATGCCGAGGACGACCAGCACCGGCGCGGTCAGCGCGACCACGAGCGGCACGATCGGCACGATCCCGAGGTCAGCGCGACCGATGGACGTCACGAAGAGCGCGGGAGTGAAGACCCGGTAGCTCATCCACTCCAGGCCTCGCCAGAACGAGGGATCGAGCGGCGCCCGATGACGGAGCGCCCATCCGATCACGAGCAGGAGGACGACGGGCAGGATGGCGGTGACGGCGAGAGGCACTCATCGAGAGTCGTGCAAGCGGTTATGGCATTTCAACCATGACAACGGCGCCCGCGTCGCGTCACACCCGAGAGCGATGCCGGTGCACGGCGTCGTAGTTGCCGCAGCGCGCCGAGCAGTAGCGTCGTCGTCCGTTCCTGCTCGTGTCGACGAAGACCGCACGGCACCCGGTACGCGCGCAGGTGCCGAGGCGCTCGCCTTCGGACTCGACCGTGAAGATCGCGAGGCCGCCCGCGGTGACGGCACGCACCCGTCCGACGATGTCGTCGTCCTCCGGAGTGAAGTGCAGATGCGGACGACGCCCGTCATGGGTGGTGAGGTAGACGCCGGTCGTGCCGACGGTCAGCAGAGCGTTCACCGCGACGGTGCGCGCGTCCTGGTCCTCCGCAGCGAACACCGTGCGCAGGCGCGTCGACCAGTCACCGAGGAGTTCGGCCTGGTCGCCGGTGAGCTGCGGGCGCCGGATGCCGTGCTCCCCGAGCAGTTCCTCCATCGCCGGACGCGCTATGCCCGACGCCGCGGCGTTCACCAGCGCGGCCGCCAGGTGCGCTCCCGGCATGTTGTCATGAGCGAACAGCATTGAACGATTACACCACGAGCGGCCCCGGCCGTCGGAGGCGTCGGGATTCCCGACGCACCCGCGCGTCGCCTGCGCCGAGCCTCGTGCGCGGGACAATGGACGCATGTCCCCGAACTCGCGCCGGCGACTGCTCGCCTCGATGCGACGCATCCTGCACACCGATCCTTCGAGCGTCGCGCACACCGAGATGCTGCCGGTGATCGACGAACGCACCGTCCCGCGCGTCCTCGACCTCGCGACGAGGATCGGCGAGGCCATGTTCGGCGTCGGCGCCTCGGCGCACGAGGTCACGCTCGCGATCATCCGCGTGTGCGAGGCCTACGGTCTGCGCGGCGTCCAGGTCGACGTCACCTACAACTCGATCACGGTCTCGTTCCACCTGAGCGGAGAGGTGTGGCCGGAGACGCTCGTTCGCGTCGTGCGCGTGGCCGCTCCGGACCACGCCAAGCTGCAGCGGGTGCAGGCGCTCGTCGCCGACATCGACGGGGGCCTCGATCTGGAGTCGGCGCGCACCGCGTTCCGCGCCATCCGACGGTTGCCGTTCCGCTACCAGCAGCCGGTCGTGATCGTCGCGCGGGCGCTGCTCGCCGTCGGGGTGAGCATCCTGCTGGGCGCATCGCCCGTGATCGTGGGCCTGACGTTCCTCGCCGCACTCGCCGCCGCACTCACCCAGGCCGGGCTCGCGCGCATCCGGGTGCCGCTCTTCTTCAGCCAGATCGCGGGAGGGTTCGTCACGACGGTCGTCGCGGTCGCGGTGTCGGCGCTGGGCTCCGCGGGTATCGAGCCGTTCGTCGGCATCCGACCGTCGATCATCGTGGCCTCGGGAATCGTCCTGATGCTCGCCGGACTCACGGTGGTCGGCGCGGCGCAGGATGCGATCGACGGCTTCGCCCTGACGGCGGGCGGCCGCATCCTCGACCTGACGATGCAGACGCTCGGCGTCGTGATCGGCATCCTCGTCGGACTGGAACTCGGCGGGCTGCTGGGGTTCACGATGGACCTCCCCGACGACCCCGCCCCCTTCGGCCCCCTGCTCGGGGTGTTCGCGGGGGCGATCATCATCGCGGTCGCGGTCGCGGTGTTCAACGGCGCCGGGCTCCGGATCATCCTGGTGAGCGCACTGCTCAGCGCCATCACGATCGCGGGATACACGGGCGCGACCGCCGTGAACCTGCACCCCGCGGCGGCGAGCGCGGTGGGCGCGCTGCTCGCGAGCTTCGTGGGCGTGCTGATCGCGCACAACCTGCACGTGCCGTCGGTCGCGGTGACCACGGCGGCGATCGTCCCGCTGGTTCCGGGAGTCGCCGTGTTCCAGGGGCTCCTGGAGATGGTGCATGCCGGCGGTACGACGAGCGGGGTCGTCGGCGCCGGCGGCTCGCTGATCGACGCCGCGGTGATCGGCATCGGTCTCGCGTCCGGAGCGTCGCTGGGCCTGTACCTCGGCACGCCCGTGCGCGCCACGCTGTCGAGCGTCTCGAAGACCCGCGCGCGTCTGCGCCGCTGAAGGACGCTCCCCCAGGCGTTCAGGTCACGCACAACTAGATTGTGCACAATCTTTCTCATGGCCGTGACCGATGAGATGGTGTGCTTCTCGCTCTACTCCGCCGCCCGCGCGACGACGCAGGCGTACCGCTCGCTCCTGGCACCCTGGGGACTCACGTATCCGCAGTACCTCGTGCTCGCGATCCTCTGGAATGAGGGCGAGCAGAGCGTCGGCGCACTCGGCGACGCCATGCAGCTCGACTCCGGCACTCTCTCCCCCCTCGTGCGCCGACTCGAGCAGGCCGGCTACGTCACCCGCACCCGCCGCGCCGGCGACGAACGCGTGGTGATCGTGCAGCTCTCCGACGCGGGCGTCGCGCTCCGCGCCGAGGTCGCTCCCGTGCATGCCAGGGTCGCCGAGCTCGCCGGTAAAGCCGACGACGAGGACCGTCGTCGTCTCATCTCCGAGCTGCGAGGGCTCACCGCTCTGCTGCACGAGGTCGCCGCCTCCGGCGACCTCTCCACAGGCCACCGCGGTCGCTGACCGCCAACCGGAAGGAATCCCACGATGGATGCTCTCTACACCGCCGAAGCCCTCGCCACCGGAGCAGGCCGCGACGGCCGCGCCGTCACCGCCGACGGCGGTCTCGCGTTCGACCTGGCCATCCCGAAGGCGATGGGCGGCAGCGGCGACGGCGCGAACCCCGAGCAGCTCTTCGCCGCCGGGTACGCCGCCTGCTTCCACTCGGCGCTGCAGGCGGTCGCCCGCACGCAGAAGGTCGCGATCGCCGACACCTCCGTCGGCTCCCGCGTGCACATCGGATCGAACGGCCAGGGCGGCTTCGGACTCGCCGTCGAGCTCGAGGTCGTGATCCCCGGACTCGCGCACGACGAAGCCCAGGCACTCGCCGACGCCGCACATCAGGTCTGCCCGTACTCGAACGCCACCCGCGGCAACATCGAGGTCACGATCACGGTCGCGGACGACTGACCCTCGATCCGCTCTCCGCACGACCACATCCGTCACTGCAACCATCTCCGAGGAGAACATCATGCGCGCACTCATCCATCAGTCCTTCGGCGCCCCCGAAGACGTCCTCGCCGTCGAGGAGCGCCCGACGCCCGAGCCCGGCCCCGGCCAGGTCCGCCTGCGGATCGTCCTGTCGCCGATCCACAACCACGACCTCTGGACCGTGCGCGGCACGTACGGCTTCGTGCCCGACCTCCCCGCGGCCTCCGGCACCGAGGCGCTGGGTGTCGTCGACGCGCTCGGCGAGGGCGTCGAGCACCTGAGCATCGGACAGCGCGTCGCCACGGGCGGCACCTTCGGCGCGTGGGCCGAGTACGTCGTCGCGAACGCCGCCGGTCTCATCCCCGTGCCGGACGCGATCGACGACGAGACCGCGTCGCAGCTCGTGTCGATGCCGTTCAGCACGATCACGCTGCTGGAGTTCCTCGGTGCGAAAGAGGGCGACTGGATCGTGCAGAACGCCGCGAACGGCGCCGTGGGACGCATGCTCGCACAACTCGGATCCGCGCGCGGCGTGAACGTCCTCGGACTCGTCCGCCGCGCGGCGGGTGTGGACGAGTTGCGCGCGCAGGGCATCGAGAAGGTCGTGGCGACGGATGCCGAGGACTGGCGCGACCGCGTCGCCGAGATCACGGGCGGCGCGGATATCGCCTACGGGGTGGACTCGGTGGGCGGCTCGTCGGCGGGCGACGTCCTGTCGCTGCTCGGCGAGGGCGGCACGCTCGTCGCCTTCGGCGCGATGCAGTCGCCGGTCATGGAGATCGCCTCCTCCGACGTGATCTTCAAGCAGGCCGTCGTGAAGGGTTTCTGGGGCAGCAAGGTGATCCCCTCGCTCGATGCCGCGACACGTGGCGCCCTGTTCGGAGAGCTGATCCAGCGGATGACCGACGGCACCCTCACGCTCCCCGTCTCCGCCGTGTTCGACGCCGCTGAGATCGCCGATGCGGTGCGGGCGAGCGACACCGCCGGACGCGTCGGCAAGGTGCTGCTGAGGTTCTGATCGTGCGGCGGTGTCCCTGCGCGCTCGCCGACGCGAGCAGGGACATCGTCTCCTCCCCGCGGGGGCATGGCGTCAGATGCGCCCGCGCACCGGGGTCCGTTCGGCCGCGTCGCCGCCGTCGGGCATGGTCATCTCCGCGCGCACTCCGAGCAACCGCACCTCGCGGTCGGCATCCAGCGTGCGACCGAGCGCGACGGCGGCGGTGATCACGTCGTCACGGGTCATGGTGGGCTCAGCGAGCTTGCGCCCGAACGTCTTGGTCTCGAAAGGCGCGTACCGCACCTTGAGGTGCACCCGCACGACGGGCCTCCCCTCTGCCGCACAATCGTCGAAGGCGTGGCCCGCCAGTTCGCGAAGCGCCGCGTCGACCTCGTCAGGCGTGGTGAGGTTCTGCTGGAACGTCGTCTCCCTGCTGTGGCTGCGGGCGACCCATGGGCTGTCGTCGACCGTCGCAGGGCCGTTGCCCGCACCGAGATCTCGGTACCAGACGCCCATGCGCGGGCCGAACGGCGACCAGAGACTCTCGATCCGCGTCCGCGAGCTCCTGCACGGTCTCGACGCCGAGGCCGGCGAGACGCTTCTGCACCTTGGGACCGACTCCCCAGAGGTCGCGTGTGGGCTTCTCCCCCATCACCGCGAACCAGTTCTCGGCCGTGAGCCGGAACATCCCCCGCGGCTTGCCGAACTCGGTGGCGATCTTCGCGCGCACCTTGTTGTCGCCGATGCCGACCGAGCAGTACAGCCCCGTGGCCTCGAGCACGGCGGACTGCGCGTCGGCGGCGACCTGCTCCGGATCCTCCGTCGCGACACCGAGGAAGCACTCGTCCCACCCGATGATCTCCACGACGACTCCCGGCACCGCTCTGAGTGCGGACATGACCTCTGCCGAGGCCGACTCGTAGGCCTCGTGGTCGACCGGGAGGAAGACCGCGTCATCCGGCGCCTTGCGCGCGGCGATCTTCAGCGGCATCCCCGACCCGATCCCGAACGCCCGGGCCTCGTACGATGCCGTCGACACCACCGCCCGCTCGGTCGGATCACCGCGCCCGCCCACGATCACCGGCAGCCCCGCGAGCTCGGGCCGTCGGAGCACCTCGACCGCCGCGATGAACTGATCCATGTCCACGTGCAGCACCCAGTCGGCCATGCCACGAGTGTGACCTGTCGCGACGGGGATGTCACCCCTCTGCCTCGGATTCGGGCGGCGTTCAGCCCAGGGAGACGCCGACCGCCGTCGCGATCACGGCGAGCAGCGGCAGCGTGCCCTGCATCGCCGCCGCACGGAGCTTCGTGCGGTCGGACAGCACGAGCACCAGGGCCGCGGCCACCATCATCCCGGTGCCCGCGAACACCAGCGTCAGTCCGACCGTCGGCGCACCGACGATCGTGAGACCGATGCCGAGCAGAGTGGTCAGGGCGAGGAAGAGATTGTAGAACCCCTGATTGAACGCGAGCTGCTTCATCGTGATGGCGTCCGCCTCGCTCGCGACGCCGAAGATCTTGCGCGTCTCGGGCTCGGTCCACTTGAGCGACTCGAGGGCGAAGATGAAGACGTGGAAGGCGGCGGCAGCCGCCGCGAGGACGAGGCCTGTGATGAGCATGGCTCGATCGTATCGCCGCCGGACTGTCGGACGCGGACGCCTCAGACCAGGAAGATCGGCAGGAGTCCGGGATTGTGCGCGTGCACGAGCACCGCGAAGACCACGGCGTCGAACAGCAGGTGCACCGTGACGACGTAGGCGAGCGAGTGCGTGCGCAGGAAGATGAACCCCTGCAGCAGCGCGAACGGGATCGTGAGCACGGGGCCCCACTCGCGGTAGCCGAGCTCCCACAGGAACGACACGAACACGATCGCCTGCAGCGCGTTCGCGAGCGCGTCGGGGAAGTGACGGCGCAGCAGCGCGAAGACCGTGCAGATGAAGAACAGCTCGTCCCAGATGCCGACCGCGCCGACGCCCACGAACAGCCGTGCGATGAGGTCGGGGGTGTCGACCACGGGCCAGTTCTGGTAGACGCCGCTGGTGATGAAGTAGAACGGCAGGATCAGCCAGCCGAGAACCAGCACCGCCACGAGCCAGCCCCACTGCAGCCGCCCCCACCGCTCGCCGGTACGCCACGGGAAGCTGATCGCCCTGTCGCGGTAGATGAAGCGCGACACGAGGTACGGCACGGCCACGGCACCGCCGAGCGCCAGCGTGAAGCGGAGCATCGCGAGGTTGTCGAGCTCGGCCGCGAGCGGGATGACGCTCACGACGAGCATCCCGAGCGCGATGAGCGACAGGTCCCGGGTGAGCGAGGGCTGCCGGGAGACGCCGATCACGCGCGCCGTCTCTCGCCGCGAGCCCATGCTCACGACCGCGTCGGGCACGCGCGGGCGGTTCCGCTCCACGAGCCACGCCGACAGGGTGCCGAGGGCCAGCAGCGTCCACCCCAGCCACGGGATCTCGAGCACGAAGAAGGCCGGCGCCGCGAGGCACACGAGCACCGCCGGGGCGAGCCCCGGCCATACGGTCGTCTCGGCGCGGACGGTCGTCACGCGCGGGGCTTCCGGCGGTAGACCAGATCGCGGATGTCCCGGCCCTTCGCGATGCCCTTGCGTTCGAACGCCGTCATGACGCGCCCGTCGAAGCGCGCCGCCCATTCGCCCTCGAACGCCCGCTCGAAGTCGGGTTCGGCGTCGAAGACCTCTCGCATCTGCAGCGCGTAGTCCTCCCAGTCGGTCGCGAGGCGGAGCAGGCCGCCGTCGCGCAGCGCTCGCGCGGCCGTCACGCCGAAACCGGGCCGGATGAGACGACGCTTGGTGTGCTTCTTCTTGTGCCATGGGTCGGAGAAGAAGATCCAGACCTCGGCGGCGGCGCCCTCGGGAAGGTACGAGGAGAGCACCTCCGGAGCATTCGCCTCGACGACGCGGAGGTTGCGCGCATCCTCGCGATCCGCGTCGAGCATGGTGCGCGCGAGTCCGGCGCGGAAGACCTCGACCGCGAGGAAGTCGTCGTCGGGACGCGACGCGGCGGCCGAGACGATCGCGTGCCCCTGACCGGAGCCGATCTCGACGTAGAGGTCGGCGTCGCGGCCGTACTCCGCCGCGGGATCGAGACGGGCCTCGGGGTGCACGGACGTCCACGCGACGTCGCGCGGGACGTCGAGCAGATAGTGCGGTCCGAGCTCCTCGAAGGCGCGCTCCTGCGCGTCGGACATCCGTCCGCTGCGGCGCACGAAGGACACCGGTTCGTCACGGAAGGTACGGGGTTCGGGCATGACTCCAGGGTAGTCGGCGCCCGACCGCCTTCAGGATGCGGGAGCGGTGACGAAGTCGATGAGCTCCTCGACGCGGCCGAGAAGCGTCGGCTCGAGGTCGCGGTACGTGTGCACCTTCGACAGGATGTGCTGCCATGCGCGAGCCGTGTCGGCCTGCGTCTCGTGCGGCCAGCCGAACGCCCGGCAGATCCCGGTCTTCCAGTCGGTCCCCCTCGGGATCTCGGGCCACTTCGCGATGCCGAGGGCACGAGGAGTCACGCACTGCCACACGTCGACGAACGGGTGCCCGACGATCTTGACGTGGCGTCCGTAGGGTCCGCGTGCGACGGCATCCGCGATCCGCGACTCCTTGGAGCCGGCGACCAGGTGGTCGACGAGCACGCCGTAGCGGCGGGTGGCGCTCGGCGGCTCCTCCGCGAGGAGGTCGTCGAGCAGATCCACGCCCTGCAGGTACTCCACGACGACGCCCTCGACGCGCAGGTCGGCGCCCCACACCTTCTCGACGAGCTCGGCGTCGTGCCGCCCCTCTACCAGGATGCGGCTGGGCAGCGCCACACGCGCCCGCTGGTCCCCCACGGCGAAGGACCCGGATGCCGTGCGCTTCGCGCGCTGCTCCTTCGGGGCGGGCGGGGTGAGGCGCACGGCGGCGCCGTCGATCATGAATCCGCCGCCGAGCGGGAACAGGCGCTTCCGCCCGACCCGGTCCTCGAGCTCGACGTTCCCGCCCTGCACCCGGGTGACCGCGCCCACATACCCGTCGGACGCGACCTCGACGACGAGGTCGACCTCGGCCGCGACCTCGGGCACCGGCTTCACGCCGCGCTGCCGCCACCCGGTCGCGAGCACATCAGATCCGTACCTGTCGTCCATGCCCTCCAGCGTATGTGTCTCCGCTGACGGCGAACGGACAACACCCGCCGGAGGCTGTCGCGTGTCGGACTCAGTGCATAGACTCGTGCCATGGGGCTCGGCTGCCGGTCGGAGGGAACGCTATGAAGACACGGTTGCTCGGAGCGGCTGCGCTGGCGACCGCCGCGCTGCTCGGGGCGCTCGTCGCCCCGGCGGCCTACGCGACCGATCCGATCACGCTCGATCCGGGGTACGTGACCGATGACGCCGGCGTGCTCAACCCGACGGAGAAGCAGGCGGTCGAAGACAGACTCGACACCCTGAGCGATGCGGTATCCATCGAGCTGTTCGTCGTGTTCGTCGACGACTTCACCTCTCCGAGCGACAGCGCCGGCTGGGCCGATGCCGTGGCGGAGGCGAACAACCTCGGCTCGGAGCAGTACCTCCTCGCGGTGGCGGTCGACGGGCGCAGCTACTACATCTCCGCGGCCGCCGACGGCCCGCTGAGCGACGCGAAGCTCGACGACATCGAAGACTCGATCCTCCCCCAGATGCGCGACAGCGATTGGAGCGGCGCGGTCATCCTCGCCGCCGACGAGATGCAGGGCGACGGCGGGGCGGGCGCGCTGCGCGCCACGCTCATCGTGGTCGGCGTCATCGTGGCCGGTCTCCTCGTGTGGCTCGTGATCGCGCTGATCGTGCGCTCTCGGCGCAAGGCGGCGGTGCGTGCCCGCGGCGCGATGCCCGAGAGGCCCGATCCGAACGACCCCTTCTCGACGCTGACGGACGAGCAGGTGCAGACCCAGGCGGGTGCCGCCCTCGTTCAGGCCGACGACGCGATCACGTCGAGCCGTGAGGAGCTCGGATTCGCGGTCGCGCAGTTCGGCGAGGAGGCGACGTCGGAGTTCAGCGGCGCGGTCGAGACAGCCAAGGCCAAGATGTCGGAGGCGTTCGACCTCAAGCAGAAGCTCGACGACGAGATCGAGGACACGGTCCACGATCGTCGGGACTGGCATATCCGCATCATCCGACTGTGCGACGAGATCGACGACGTCCTCGACGCCAACACCGAGGCCTTCGACGCGCTCCGCAAGCTCGAGCAGAACGCGCCGCAGGAGCTCGACCGCGTCCGCGCCGAGCGTGCGGCCCTCGATCCCGTTCTGGCCGACGCGTCCGCCGCCCTCGCCGGCCTTGCGGGCACCTACGATCGGAGCGCACTGGTCACGGTCGCCGACAACCCCGCGCAGGCCGCCGAGCGCGCAGCCCTCGCGGATCGCTCGATCGCCGGAGCCGCGCAGGCCATCACGGCGGGGCGCACCGGCGAGGCCGCCTTCGCGATCCGCACCGCCGAGCAGTCCGTGGCCCAGTCCGCGCAGCTCGTGAAGGCGATCACCGACCTCGGCTCCGAGCTCGGCGGCATCGAGTCGCAGGCGCAGGCCCTCGTGGCCGAGCTCCAGGGCGACATCGCGACCGCTCAGGGGATCCCCGACGCCTCGGGGACGATCGGCGGCATCGTCTCCGCCACCGCGGCACAGCTCCAGGCCGCGCAGGCGGAGCTGTCGGGCACAGCGCGGAGCCCGCAACGCGTGCTCGACGCCCTCACGGCGGCGAATACCCAGATCGACGCGGCCATCGCCCAGGGCACCGAGGCCGTCGAACGCACCCGTCGCACGGCGCACATGCTCGACCAGACGCTCGCTCAGGCGGAGTCCGAGATCCGCGCGGCGCGCGAGTACATCGAGACCCGCCGAGGCACGGTCGGGTCGACCGCACGCACCCGGCTCTCCCAGGCCCAGTCCACGCTGACACAGGCGTTGGACCTGCGCTCATCGAACGCCGAGGCCGCGCTCACCGAGGCCGGGCGGGCGCTCGACCTCGCGCGCCAGGCGACGTCATCGGCGCAGGCCGACGTGTCGGCCATGAACCCGAACCGCTACGACGACGGCTGGGGAGGGGGCGGCATCTTCGGCGGCGGCTCCTCGGGCGGCGGTTCCGGCCTCGGCGGAGACATCCTCGGAGGCATCATCGGCGGCCTCCTGTCCGGCGGCGGAGGCGGCGGCTCCACACGACGAAGCAGCAGCTGGCGCTCGAGCGGGGGCGGCGGGTTCCGCAGCTCCGGGTTCGGCGGCGGAGGCGGCAGTCGCTCCAGCGGCCGCAGCGGCCGCTCGGGAGGTCGACGCTTCTGACTCTCCTACACGTCCACCCACAGACCATGACCACGCCCCTTCGAAAGGAACACTCATGACCAAGCAGTCCATCTTCGGACGCATCTCGACCCTCGTCCGCGCGAACATCAACTCGCTCCTGGACTCTGCGGAGGACCCGCAGAAGATGATCGACCAGCTCGTCCGCGACTACACCAACAGCATCGCCGACGCCGAGTCGGCGATCGCCGAGACCATCGGCAACCTGCGCCTGCTCGAGCGCGACCACGAAGAGGACGTCCAGGCGGCCACCGAGTGGGGCAACAAGGCGCTCGCCGCCAGCCGCAAGGCCGACGAGATGCGCACCAGCGGCAACGCCGCCGACGCCGACAAGTTCGACAGCCTCGCCAAGATCGCTCTCCAGCGCCAGATCAGCGCCGAGCGCGAGGCGACGGGTGCCGAGCCGCAGATCGCGTCGCAGACCGAGATCGTCGACAAGCTCAAGTCCGGCCTCAACGGCATGAAGGACAAGCTCGGCGAGCTCAAGAACAAGCGCAGCGAGCTGCTCGCCCGCGCCAAGGTGGCGGAGGCGCAGACCAAGGTGCAGGACGCGGTCTCGTCGATCAACGTGCTCGACCCGACCAGCGAGCTCGGTCGTTTCGAAGACAAGGTCCGTCGCCAGGAGGCGCTGGCCCAGGGCAAGGCCGAGCTGGCCGCATCGAGCCTCGACGCCCAGTTCGAGAGCCTCGAGGACCTCGGCGAGCTCACCGAGGTCGAGGCACGGCTGGCCGAGCTCAAGGCCGGGGGCTCGACCGCGTCGCGCCAGGCCATCGAAGGCTCCTGACACACCCCGCGGATGCCCCGGACTCACGTCCGGGGCATCCGCACTTCCTCCGGGAGGCACCGATGGTGCGTTTTCTCGTCGTCCCGCAGTGGCAGGGCTCCCCCGCCGCGCGCGCGATGCTCCTCGTCGACGGCGCATCCGCGATCGCCGGCGATCTTCCCCGTGCGGCGACCACCGTGCTCGAGGTGCCCGTGGAGGCCGGTGAATCACTCGGCACCGGCGTGCGCAGGCTCAGCGCGCTCCGCCGCACACGTGAACTCGTGGCCGAGAGCATGACCGCCGACACGGTCGTGATCGGCGGCGACTGCAGCGTCACGGTCGCGGCTCTCGCAGCCCTCCCGGGCGGTACCGACGATCTCGCCGTCGTGTGGTGCGATGCGCACGGCGACCTCCACACCCCCGAGACCTCGCCGTCCGGGGCGTTCTCCGGAATGGCGCTCCGTGCCGTGCTCGGCGAGGGCGAGCCGCAGGTGGCGCTGTCCCCCGGCATCCCCCGCGATCGGGTGGTCACGGTCGGCATGCGCACCGTCGACGATGCGGAGGCGCCCGTGCTCGCGGGTCTCTCGCAGCTGTCGGTCGACGACCTCGACCGCGTCGACGCCCTCGCCGATGCCGTGCAGGCCACCGGGGCGAGCCGCGTCTGGGTGCACATCGACGTCGACGTGCTCGATCCCGCGGATCTCTCAGGTGTCTCCGCGGCCGTGCCCTTCGGAGCGGCACCCGCAACGCTCGGCGCTGCGATCCGTGCGCTCCGCGAGCGCGTACCTCTGGCGGGAGCCACGATCGCGGGGTTCGCTCCGCGCTCCCCAGCCGACGCCGTCGACGACCTCGGCGCACTTCTCCGACTGGTCGGGGCCGTGGCGTGAGCACCGACTGGCGTCCCGCCGCCGAGGAGGCGCTCGCCCGCGGGCGACGCATCGATCGGCGCATCCCGTCTGTCCTGCTGCGATCCCCGATCAGCCGCATCGGCTACTGGTGGGGCACCGCCGTCGGCTGGGTGTGGGGATCGCTGTGGAGCACCGGCCCGATCGAGCGTCGCTCAGGCCTGTGGGTGTTCCGCGGCATGCCGAACTGGACCTTCAATCGCGGTGGCGTGTGCGTCGGCGGATGCTTCCTGACCGGCGACGCGCGGCCGACCGATGCCGTGCTGCGGCACGAGGCGGTGCACAAGGCGCAGTGGCTGCGCTATGGGTTCCTGATGCCAGTGCTCTACGCGCTCGCAGGACGAGATCCGCTACGGAACCGCTTCGAGATCGAGGCCGGACTCGAAGACGGCAACTACGTCCGCCGAGGTGCGCCGAGATCGCAGCGCTAGCCGAAGAGAGCGCTCAGCGCTCGATCGGAAGCAGCCCGAAGCGCTCGGGAGCGTGGATGCGCGTCGGCGCGATCTCGAGGTCGCCCGTGAGGTGCTCGATGATGTCGGCCGTGCCGAGGTAGCCGCCGAGCAGCGTGACGTGCGTCTCGAACTCCTCGTCGCACAGCATCTCGTCGGCCCACGCGCAGGTCGCGCGGGCGAGAGCCTGACCCGGAGCACATGCGCGCCCTGTCCCCGGCATGCCCGAGCGACGATCGCGCGCGAGCCACGTGACCGTCATGCGGCCCGGGGCGTCGATCACTCCGATGTCGCTCGTCTCGGCGACCTCGATGAAGATGCGTCCGGAGGCGCAGAGCGGCAGCGTCGCGAGGAAGGCCTCGAGCTCGGCGAGCGAGTTCTCGTCGGCGGTCACGAGGTGGTGCGCAGCGCGACGCGCGGCACGGCGCTCGGCGCGCGTGCTACGGGTCTCGACGGTGATGCTCATGATGAGTCCATGCTACACCACGCGAAGGGTTGCCTAACCTTGGTCGCACTATTCCGTCATAACCGACTCGACGAGCGCGTCGTGCAGCGCCTCGAGCTCGGCATCCGTCATCCCCTGGGCGCGGAGATACTCCCGCGCCGAGCCCCATCGTTCGTCGACGGCGTCGAGCAGCCCGCGCATGACCGGGGCGGGCGACTGCGTGGCGAGCGCCACGGCATGCACGGCCTCGGGATGCTGCGCCGTCAGGTACGCGGCGATGCGACGCGATCGCTCGGGCGGCAGCTGCGACTCGGTGAGCGCATAGTCGGCGATGATCGACTCGCGGTCCGCGTCGACCGCGGCGAGCGCGAGTGCCACCGTCACGCCCGTGCGATCCTTGCCGACGGTGCAGTGCACCAGCGTCGGCTCCCCCGCGGCGATCACCCGGATCGCCGCGACGATCCGCTCCCCGCTCTCCTCCAGCAGGTGCAGGTACAGGTCGTGGAGGCTCGTGTCGCTCTCGAAGAACGAGCGGACGGAACCCAGGAACAGCGGCAGATGCGTGGTGGTGGGGCCTTCGATCCCGCTGGGCTCGGCAGCGACCTCCTCGCCGTCGCGAAGGTCGACGATGTGCGCGACGCGATGCCGCAGCGCGTCGGCGCCGGCCGTGGTCGCCCCCGACAGCTGACCGGAGCGCAGCAGCACGCCGGAACGGATGCGGCCTCCGACGGCGGGCATCCCCCCGACGTCCCGCACATTCGTGACGCCGTCGATCTCGAGGATCGTCATGCCTGCGCCTGCGGCGTGCGCGGCGGCACGGGGTACCGCCCCGCGATCACGACGCGGTTGAAGGCGTTGATCGAGACGCACGCCCAGCTCAACGCCGCGTACTCCTTCTCGGTGAAGACAGCGCCGACGCGGTTGTACAGGTCATCGGAGATCCCGTCCTCCGAGATGAACGTGAACGCCTCGGCGAGCTCGAGCGCCGCCTGCTCCCGTTCGCTGAACACGTCGCTCTCGCGCCAGGAGGCGATCTGCATCATCGTGTCGGCGTCGATCCCGGCGGCGACCGCACGGTCGACGTGCACACGCGTGCAGTACGCGCATCCGTTCAGCTGCGACGAGTGGATCATGACGAGTTCCTTGAGCCGATCGTCGATGCCGTTCGCCGCGCAGATCTGCCCGACGGTCCTCGCGAACGCGTCGAGCGCCTGGTAGGCGGTCGGCTCGGTCTTGGAGAGGTGCACTCGCGTCTCGCTCATGGCTCCATGATATTGCGCGTCGATGTCGACGGAGCGGCACGACTCCGCCTGCGCGCGGAATGCATGAAGCACACCTTCATCGACGAATCGACAGCACTATGCACTGCCTGAATGACGAACGACTTGTCGTACTGCTCTCGTATTTCTCGACGGGGTCTGCCGCAGTGGAGAATATGCAGGTGGCGACCGACATCACCGAGTTCAGCTATCTTCCC
This sequence comes from Microbacterium sp. NPDC089695, assembly GCF_044749085.1. Lineage (NCBI taxonomy): Bacteria > Bacillati > Actinomycetota > Actinomycetes > Micrococcales > Microbacteriaceae > Microbacterium > Microbacterium sp. NPDC089695. The sequence goes on along the minus strand of NZ_JBIVHG010000001.1, from coordinate 2,267,959 downwards.
GCGCAGGCCGAGGCGTACGGCGTTTCCGTGCCGCCCGTCGAGCGGCTCTCCCTCGCTCTCGCCGACGGCCGCACGATCAGTGCTCTCCGTTTCGGCACGGAGCCTCCGCGGATCACCCTCCTGCACGGCGCAGGGCTCAACGCGCACACCTGGGACACCACTGTCCTCGCCCTCGGCGACTCCGCCCTCGTCTTCGATCTCGCAGGCCACGGGGACTCCTCCTGGCGGAGCGACCTCGACTACTCTCCGCGCACCCTGGCGTCCGACGTCGCGACGGCGCTCGACGCCTGGACGGACGCGCCGCAGATCGTGGTCGGCCAGTCGCTCGGAGGCCTGACCGGCGCGGCGCTCGCGGCATCGCGCCCCGACCTGGTCGCCGAGCTCCTCGTGGTCGACATCACTCCGGGGATCGACACGTCAGCCGGCCCCGCGGCGCTGCGGGAGTTCTACGCCGGGCCCACGGACTTCGCGAGCCGCGACGAGCTGGTCGACCGTGCGATCGCATTCGGGTTCGGCGGCGCGCGTGCCGACACCGAGCGCGGGGTCTTCCACAACACGCGCGTCCGCGCCGACGGCCGGGTCGAGTGGAAGCACCACTTCGCCCATCTCGCCGCCCAGGCGCTCGCGGCGCACGCCCCCGGCGATGCCGCCTCGCCGTCGATCCTCAGCGCATCGGGGTGGGACGATCTCGCACGCACGGCCGCGCCCGTCACGCTGATCCGTGCCGTGCACGGCTTCGTCTCGGCCGCGGATGCCGAGGAGTTCGCGCGCCGGCTCCCCGATGCTCGCGTCCTCGCACTCGATGCCACGCACAACGTCCAGGAGACGGCACCCGGCGCCCTCGCCGAGATCATCTCCGCGGCTCGCTCCTCGCAGGGTTTGTGACCTTCCGTTCCATCACCGGCCCTCCCCCTCCCGCTCATCCCTAGGCTCGTTCCACCGGCACACAGCACCTGCCGCACCGAGAGGAAACCACCCATGTCCCGACGTATCAGGCGACTCGCAGTCATCTCCGCGATCGCCGCGAGCGCGATCGTCCTCAGCGCCTGCTCCGGCGCCTCCCAGCCCGAGACCACCGCGCCCGTCGGCGACCCCGACCCGAATGCGACGCTGCAGGTCGGCCTGGTGCTCGAGCCCACCAACCTCGACATCCGGCACACCAGCGGCGCCGCGCTCGAGCAGATCCTCATCGACAACATCTACGAGGGTCTCGTGAGCCGCACGGAGGACAACGAGATCGTGCCGCGACTCGCCTCCGACTACGAGGTGTCCGGTGACGGCCTGACGTACACGTTCACGCTGAACGACGGCATCGTGTTCCACAGCGGCGCCGCGCTCACCTCCGCCGACGTCGTGTCCTCGTACGAGGCCGTGCGCACGGACGCGACGCTGCAGGGCAACGCCGAGTTCGCCGCGGTCGCCTCGATCACGGCCCCCGACGCGACGACCGTGCAGATCGTGCTCACCGAGCCGAACCAGAACTTCCTGTTCGCGCTCACAGGTCCCGCCGGCCTCGTGTTCCAGACCGGTGACACGACCGACCTCAAGACCGCCGAGAACGGCACGGGTCCCTTCACCCTGACCCGCTGGAGCAAGGGCAGCTCGATCACCTTCGCGCGCAACGACGCCTACTGGGGCGAGCCCGCCGGCGTCGCCGAGGTCGAGTTCCAGTACATCCCCGACTTCACGGCCGGAGTGAACACGGCGCTCGACGGTGGGGTCCAGGTGCTCACCGCGGTCGATCCGAACCTCGCCCCTCAGCTCGAGGACTCCGGCGACTTCACGCTCACGACGGGACGCACGACCGACAAGGCGACGCTCGCGTTCAACAACGCCAAAGCCCCGCTCGACGACGTGCGCGTGCGCGAGGCGCTCCGCCTGGCGATCGACCACGAGTCGCTGGTCGAGGCGGTCGGCGCCGGGTCCACGCTCTACGGTCCGATCCCCGAGCTCGATCCGGGATACGAAGACCTGTCGGACGTGATCTCGTACGACCCCGAGAAGGCCAAGGAGCTCCTCGCGGAAGCAGGTCAGGAAGACCTCGAGCTCACCCTCACGATCCCGAGCTTCTACGGCACCACTGTGCCGAAGGTGCTGATCTCCGACTTCAACAAGGTCGGCGTCACGCTCGACGTGGACTCGGTGGAGTTCCCGACCTGGCTCGAGGACGTGTACACGAACCACGACTACGACCTGAGCTTCGTGCTGCACGTCGAGCCGCGTGACTTCGGCAACTTCGCGAACCCCGACTACTACTTCGGCTACGACAACGCCGAGGTGCAGGACCTCTACACGAAGGCTCTGGCCGAGGTCGACCCCGACGAGTCCGCGAAGCTCCTCGCCGAAGCCGCCCATCTCGTGTCGGAGGATCACGCGGCCGACTGGCTGTACAACGGCGCGACGATCACCGCGGTGAGTCCGCTCGTGAGCGGGTTCCCGCAGGACTCGATCAACTCCCGCATCGATCTGGCCGGCGTGACCGTCGCCGCCGAGCAGTGATCGCGGCGCACCCGTCGTGATCCGCTACACGCTCGTCCGAGGAGCCCTGCTCATCGCAGGGCTCCTCGTGTCGAGCGTGCTGATCTTCCTCACTTTGCGGGTGTTCCCGGGCGACGTCGCGCAACTGATCGCCGGCACCCAGGCGTCACCCGCCGAGGTCGAGGCGCTGCGCGAATCGCTCGGACTCAACCGACCGCTCCCCCAGCAGTACGCGGAATGGATCGGAGGGATCCTCCGGGGCGACCTCGGCACGTCGCTGCTGTCCGGGGCCTCGGTCGGCGACGAACTGGCGCAGAAGGCGCAGGTCACCGTCCCGCTCGGCATCATGTCGTTGCTGATCGCGCTGCTGATCGCCGTGCCCTTCGGCATCCTCGCGGCTCTTCGTCGGGGCCGCGTCGGAGGCACCGCGCTGAGCGTCGGCGCCCAGGCACTCGCCGCGGTGCCCGTGGTGTGGGCGGGGATGATGCTCATCGTCGTCTTCTCGGTCTGGCTGGGTTGGCTCCCGCCGCAGGGCTTCCCGCGCACGGGGTGGAGCACCCCGGGCGCGGCGATCGAGTCGCTGCTGCTCCCCGCGCTCACGATCGGCGTCGTGGAGGGCGCGATGCTCATGCGCTTCGTGCGCAGCGCGACGCTCCAGGCCGCGGGGCAGGACTTCGTGCGCACCGCCGCCGCCAAGGGCCTCACCCGCACGCGTGCGCTGATCTCGCACGGCATCCCGGCCGTCGGACTGTCGATCGTCACGGTGCTCGGTCTCCAGGTCGCCGGCATCATCGTCGGCTCGGTCGTGATCGAGCAGCTGTTCACCCTGCCCGGTATCGGACGGATGCTCGTGACCGATGTCGGCACCCGCGACCTCATCAAGGTCCAGAGCGAGCTGCTGGTCCTCACGGGCTTCGTGCTCGTGATCGGCTTCGCCGTCGACCTGATCCATCGGGCCATCGACCCGCGGCAGGGGGAGGCCTGATGCCCGTCTGGCTCACACGCCTGTGGAGCGGTGCGACCGGTCGCTTCGGACTCCTCGTCGTCGCCGTGATCGCGGTCACCGCTCTCGTCTCTCTGTTCTGGACACCGTTCGATCCGCAGAACAGCGACATCGCCTCCCGGTGGGCCGTGCCCGGTTGGCCGCACCTGCTCGGCACCGACGACACCGGCCGTGACATCCTCAGCCTGCTCATGGCCGGCGCGCGCACCACCGTCTTCGTCAGCATCGGCGCCGGGATCGTGGCGACGATCGTCGGAATCGCCCTCGCGGCGCTCGGCGCACTCACCGCCCGGTGGCTCCGTGAGACCGTGGCCGTGCTCGTCGACATTCTCATCGCATTCCCCGTGCTCCTCATCGCGATGATGATCTCCTCGGTCTGGGGGGGCTCGCTCTGGGTCGTGATCTGGGCGGTCGGCATCGGGTTCGGCGTCAACATCGCACGCGTGACGCGGCCGGAGCTGCGACGGGTGCAGCAGAGCGACTTCGTGCTCGCCGCCCGGGCATCCGGCCTCACGACGACCCAGAACCTGACCCGTCACCTCCTGCCCAACGTCGCGCCCGTGTTCATCGTGCAGCTGTCGTGGTCGATGGCGGTGGCTGTGCTGGCCGAGGCGGGCTTGTCGTACCTCGGATTCGGCGCCTCGGTCGTCGATCCGAGCTGGGGACTCCTGCTGGCCGATCTGCAGCGGTACATCGGCGTGCATCCGCTCTCTGTCATCTGGCCGGGACTCGCCATCACGATCACGGTGCTGGCGCTCAACCTCCTCGGCGACGGTCTGCGCGAGGCGACCGACCCGACTCTGCGGCACCGCGCCGCCGAGACCCACACCCCGGCGGTGGTCGCATGAGTCTGATCGTCGACGGTCTCGTGATCGAGATCGACGGGCGACGCGTCGTCGACGGCATCTCGTTCGAGGTCCCCGACGGCGCGCGCCTGGGACTCATCGGCGAGTCCGGCTCGGGGAAGTCGCTCACCGCCCTCGCGATCCTCGGCCTGTTGCCCGAAGGCGCCGTCGCGAGCGGGAGCATCCGCTGGCGCGGCACCGAGCTGATCGGGATGCCGGATCGCGAGCTCGCGCGCCTGCGCGGCGACGAGATCGGCATCGTCTTCCAGGAGCCCCGCACGGCGCTCAATCCGATCCGCACGGTGGGGCGTCAGATCGCCGAGTCCGTGCGCATCCACGAACGGATCGACCGTCGGGCGGCCCGGCAGCGTGCGATCGAGGAGGCCGCGCGCGTGCGACTGCCCGACCCGGCGTCGATCGTCGACCGCTACCCGCATCAGCTGTCGGGTGGCCAGCGTCAACGCGTCGCGATCGCGATGGCCCTCGCCTGCCGACCGCAGCTCCTGATCGCCGACGAGCCCACCACCGCCCTCGACGTCACGATCCAGGCCGAGATCCTCGACCTGCTCCTCTCACTCGTCGACCAGCACGGCATGTCGCTCGTGTTCATCACCCACGACCTCGCCGTGCTCGCACAGGTCGCGACGCACGGGGTCGTACTGGAGCACGGACGCGTCGTCGAGGCCGCCCCGGTGAGCACACTGCTCACCGCGCCGACATCGCCGATCACGCAGGGCCTGCTCCGCGACGCGACCGCGACGCTGTGGCGACCGGACGGGGAGTCGGCATGAGCCTGATCGAGGCGCGCGGACTGAGCCGCGAGTTCGTCGTGCCCAAGCGTGCGGCGTTCGAGCGCACGCGACGCCAGCTCGCACTGCACCCCACCGATCTGGACGTCGCCGAGGGGTCGGCGCTCGGCATCATCGGCGAGTCGGGTTCGGGCAAGTCGACGCTCGTACGACTGCTCCTCGGCCTCGACCGACCGACCGACGGCACCGTCGCGATCGACGGTCGACAGGTCGACGCCGCGGCATCGGCGCGCTCGCTGCACTGGTTGCGACGCGAGACCGGTCTGGTGTTCCAGGACCCCTACGCCTCACTCGATCCCCGCATGACCGCGGGGCGCATCATCGCGGAGCCGCTGTGGGCTCTCGACATCGACGGCGACCGTCGCGCGCGCGTGCGCGAGGTGCTGATCCAGGTCGGTCTCGATCCCGCGATGGCCGACCGCTATCCGCACGAGTTCTCGGGCGGTCAGCGGCAGCGCATCGCTCTGGCCAGGGCGATCGTGCATCGTCCGCGGATCCTCGTGGGCGACGAACCGCTGTCGGCCCTGGATGTGACCGTGCGGGCGCAGATCCTCGAACTGCTGATCGAGCTGCGCCGCACCACCGCCCTCACGCTGTTGCTCGTCTCCCACGACCTCGGAGTCGTTCAGCACCTGTGCGACACGGTCGTCGTCATGAAGGACGGCCGCATCGTCGAGCGCGGGCATACCTCCGAGGTGCTGCAGCGGCCGACCGAGGACTACACCAGGGCGCTGCTGGCCGCCATTCCCGTCATCCCCGACGTACCGGGGCGGCCGGTGTCCGACGCGTGAACCGCGTCAGCGCCCGGCGCCGAAGAACCGGCGACGCCGGCTCGGACGCAGCGCCTTGCGCATGTAGACCGTGCCGAGGTCGCGACCGAACTTGTGCCCGACCCGGCCCATGCGGCCCGCCTCGACGAAGCCGAGGCGGGCATGCAGTCGGATCGACGCGTCGGCCTTCGTATCGCTGATGACGGCGACCATCTCGCGGATGCCGAGCTGTTCACAGGCATCGATGAGCGCCTGCAGCAGCACGCTGCCCAGCCCTTTGCCGCCGGCGCCGGGGCCGAGGTAGATCGAGTCCTCCACCGTGTAGCGGTAAGCGTTCTTCCCTGCCCACGGCTGCGCCAGGGCATAGCCGAGCACCGCGCCGGACGGCGACACCGCGACCAGGAACGGCAGGCCGAGACGCGAGAGCATCGCGAACTTGTCGCGCCAGTACGGGATGCTGCTGCGCCGCTCGTCGAGCGTGACGACGGAGTTGCTCACGAAATGGTTGTAGATCTCGCGCACGTGCGGGAGGTCCCCCGGACGCACCGGTCGTATCGAGTACGAGAACACATCGGGTGCCTCCTGCGGACGCAGATGGCGCGGCAGCACGCGACGACGATCCCCGGGTTCGAACTGCATGCGCTCAGCTTAGGGCGCGCCGCCGCCATGCCGCTCGGTCAACCGTCCGTGACGCGCTCACCCGCGACCCGCCAGTCGACGGGCTCGGACCCGAGCCCCTCGAGCAGCGCGTTCGCCCGCGAGAACGGGCGAGAGCCGAAGAAACCCCGGCTCGCCGACAGCGGAGACGGATGCGCCGATGCGATCGTCGGTGTGGGCCCGAGCAGGGGCTGCAGCCCCGCGGCATCCTTGCCCCAGAGGATCGCGACGAGCGGCTCGTCGCGCGCCGCGAGAGCGCGGATGGCGAGCTCGGTGACCTTCTCCCAGCCCCAGCCGCGATGCGACGCGGCCTCCCCGGGGCTCACGGTCAGCACCCGGTTCAGCAGCAGCACGCCCTGGTCGCTCCACGCGGTCAGGTCGCCGTGGGGTGCGGGCGGGAGGCCCAGGTCGCTCTGTCGCTCCTTGTAGATGTTGCCGAGACTCCGCGGCAGCGGCCGCACGGCGGCGTCGACCGCGAACGAGAGACCGATCGCGTGCCCCGGCGTGGGGTACGGGTCCTGCCCGGTGATGAGCACCTTCACGTCGGCGAGCGGACGCCGGAACGCACGGAGCACGTGCTCCCCCGACGGCAGGTATCCGCGACCGGCGGCCTGCTCGGCACGGAGCCGATCACCCAGTTCGGAGATCGTGTCCTGCGCCGGCGCGAGCGCGTCGGCCCACCCGGGGTCGATCAACCCGTCGGCGGCGAGCTCGGCGAGGGTGCGCGGCGGCATCGTCATTCGGCCGGGCGGACCCGGAGCGGGCCGCGGGCGAGCAGATGGTTCGCCGACTGGGCCACCGGTCGCATGGTGATGAGGTCGAGGTTGACGTGGCCGGGGGCGTCGAGCGCGTAGGCGATCACGTCGGCGACGTCGTCGGCGAGCAACGGCGCCTCGACGCCCGAGTAGACGGCTTCGGCAGCGGCCGTGTCGCCGCCGAGGCGGTTGAGCGTGAACTCCTCGGTGTGCACGAGACCGGGCGCGACCTCGGCGACGCGGATGGGCTCGCCGTTGAGCTCGAGGCGCAGCGCGTGCACCAGCATCGACTCCGCGGCCTTGGCGGCGTTGTAGCCCGCACCGCCCGGGTAGGCGACCTGCGCGGCCGTCGACGTTACGAACAGGGTGTCGGCGTGGCCGTCGGTTGCCGCCGCGCGCCGCAGAAGGGGAAGGAGTCCGGCCACGAGCCGCTGCGTCGCGAGCACGTTCGCGTCATACATCCACTGCCAGTCGGCGGTGACCCCGTCTTCGACCCGGTCGGTGCCGCGCGCCCCTCCCGCCACCTGCACGAGCGCGTGCACAGGCCCCGTGGCGTCGAGTTCCTCGACCAGGGCGGCGACGGCGACCGGATCGGTCAGATCGCATGCGATGGCAGAGGCACCGGTCTCGGCGACGAGGGCGGCGAGACGCTGCTCACGTCGCGCGACGCCGACGACGTCCCACCCCCGAGCACGCAGCGCGCGCACCGTGGCCTCCCCGATCCCCGAGCTCGCACCGGTCACGACTGCACGCCTGTTCGCCATGCCTCCACCGTACGATGTTCCGTGCCGCAGCGCGGTTCGCGCGCGGCGTTGCGCCGGCCTCCGTTCAGCGCTCGCGCTGTCCCACCGCCGCGTCAGCCCGCTGAGCCGAGCTCTCGACCGCGAGCACGACGGCGACCCCGGCTCCGCAGAGCAGATAGCCGAGGACGGTCTCGAGCGTGAGGGGTTCGTCGAGCAGCAGCGCCCCGGCGAGCGAGGTGACGGGGGCGATGAGGAACAGGAGCGCCTGGAGCGCGGTGACACCGATCCGTCGCAGCAGCCACCAGTACAGCCCGTACGCCGCGAGAGTCGGGAACACGGCCGTCAGCGCGACCGCGATCCAGAACGATCCCGAGGCCGGGGGCGTCAGGGTGCCGGTGCTCATGGCGATCACGAGGAACAGCGCGGCCGCGACGGACACGTGCACGGCCAGAGTCAGCAGCACGGGGCCTGAGACGGCGTGCCTGCGCTGCAGGAGCGTGCCGACGATGAGGCAGACCATCGCCAGCACCGGCAGCACGTACGCCACGGGGGCAGCGGGCGAGGATCCGAACTGGGAGCGGACGACGAGCAGCACGCCGATCGCGCCGATGCCGAGACCGACCCATTGCGATCCCCGCACGCGGAGACCCAGCACCGGCCCCGCGAGCACCGCCACGACGAGCGGCTGAACGGCGTCGATCAGCGCGACGGTGCCGGTCGCGATACCCGCGGCGACCGCGCCGTACACGGCGATGCAGTATCCGAACTGCGCGAACAGGCCGATCGTCGCCTGCACCCCGAGATCGCGGATGCTCGTGCCGCGCCCCGCGCCGGAGATGGCGACGAGTCCCACGAGCAGGATCGCGAGGGGAACGAACCGCCACACCAGCAGAGTCAGCGGCGAGACCTCCGTCGTCGCGAAGGCCGGGATGACGAACCCCGAGCTCCAGCTCGCGACGAACGCGCCGGCGGCCGTCACCGTGACGATCCGCGGAAGTATACCGATCTGTTTACTCATGCCCTCGACTATACAGATTGGTATAGTCGAGGGCATGACAGCCCCGGTACCGACCCTCGCTCCCCTCACGCCGGGCGGCCGGCGGGTGCTGGACGCGGCATCCCGACTCTTCTACGAGCGCGGCATCCACGCGGTCGGGGTCGACACGATCGCCGACGCGGCGGGGGTGACGAAGAAGACGCTGTACGACCGGTTCGGCTCCAAGGAGTCGCTGGTCGTCGCCTACCTGCAGCATCGAGACGCCCGCTGGCGCGCGCACGTCGCCGCGCACCTCGCGCAGGTTCCCGACGCCGGCCCCGATCGCGTGCTCGCGGTCTTCGACGCCGCGATCTCCTGGTCAGATGAGAACAGCCCGAAGGGATGCAGCGCGATCAACGCCCGCGCCGAGATCGGGGAGGGCACCGACGACCATCCGGTGTTCCCCGAGGTGTCGCGGCAGAAGGCCTGGCTCCTCGATCTCTTCGCGGATCTCTGCGCCGAGGCGGACGTGCCCGATCCGCGCCGCACGGCCGAGGCGATGATGCTGCTCTACGAGGGCGCCATCGTGACGGTGGGGATGGCGACGTTCGCCGAGCCCTTCGTCGTCGCGCGCCGCTGGGCACGGACGCTCCTCACGCAGGGGTGATCGCGCTCCCAGTCCCGTGACCGCGGGTGTTACGTCACATGTCCCGGCCACTGTCGGCATCCGTCGGAGTTCCGTACTCTCGCATGCAGCAGCATCCGCCGCTTCGACCATCGACCGTTCCAGGGGGAACAACATGTCCGCACCCGAGACCTGGCGTTTCGAGACCAAGCAGATCCACTCCGGAGCCGCGCCCGACCCCGTCACCAAGGCACGCGCGACGCCGATCTACCAGACCACGTCGTATGTGTTCGACAGCGCCGACCACGCCGCGAACCTCTTCGCGCTCGCAGAATTCGGCAACATCTACACGCGCATCCAGAACCCGACGCAGGACGTTCTCGAGCAGCGTCTCGCCGCGCTCGAGGGCGGCACCGGCGCACTCGTGCTGTCCAGCGGCCAGGCCGCCTCGACGTTCGCGATCCTGAACATCGCCCAGGCCGGCGACCACTTCGTCTCGTCGAGCTCGATCTACGGCGGCACCTACAACCTGTTCAAGTACACGCTGGCCAAGCTCGGCATCGAGGTCACGTTCGTCGAGAACCAGGACGACCCCGAGGAGTGGCGCCGCGCCGTGCGGCCCAACACCAAGCTGTTCTTCGCCGAGACGATCGGCAACCCGCAGATCAACATCCTCGACATCCGCGCCGTGGCCGACATCGCCCACGAGTCGGGCGTGCCGCTGATCGTCGACAACACGATCGCGACGCCGTACCTCATCCGCCCGTTCGAGCACGGCGCCGACGTCGTCGTGCACTCCGTCACCAAGTTCCTCGGCGGCCACGGCACCACGATCGGCGGCGTCGTGATCGACGGCGGCACCTTCGAGTGGTCGAAGAACGTCGAGAAGTTCCCAGGGCTCACCGAGCCCGACCCCTCGTACCACGGCGCCAGCTACACCACGGCCGTCGGCGACCCGCTCGCCTACATCATCAAGGCCCGCGTGCAGCTGCTCCGCGACCTCGGATCGTCGATCGCGCCGCAGAGCGCCTGGAACCTCATCCAGGGCATCGAGACGCTGTCGCTGCGCATCGAGCGCCACGTGCAGAACGCGCAGGAGATCGCGGAGTGGCTTGACGGGCGCGACGACGTCGCGAGCGTGAACTACTCCGGCCTGCCGTCGTCGCCCTGGTACGCCGCGGCGAACACCTACGCCCCCAAGGGCGTCGGCGCCGTGCTGTCGTTCGAGCTCAAGGGCGGTGTCGAGGCGGGGCGCGAGTTCGTCAACAGCCTCTCGCTGTTCAGCCACCTCGCCAACATCGGCGACGTGCGCTCGCTCGTGATCCACCCGGCATCGACGACGCACGCCCAGCTGACCCCGGAGCAGCAGCTCACGGCCGGAGTCACCCCCGGCCTCGTGCGCCTCTCGGTCGGCATCGAGAACATCGACGACCTCAAGGCAGACCTCGATCAGGCCCTCGCTGCCGCGCGTCGCGTGTCGGAGGCCGCGCGAGCCTGAGCTCGTCCCCGCCGTCGGAAGCGCCCCGGGTCCGCCCGGGGCGCTTCCTCGTTCACCGACGACCCGCGCTCGGCCGACCCACAGCCGCCCCGACGAGAATGGGATCCGCTCACGAGGAGACCCGATGACCGTCGCCGCACCCCCTCCGCCGTCGCGGACACGACCGCCCCGCGCACGCCGCTCGGCGACCGCACGTGCCATCGCCCTGGCGGCGCTCGTCCTGCTGGTCGTGATCGTGGGCGCATGGATTCCCGGGATCGTCGGCACCGCGGCATCCGTCCTCCTGCCGTGGATCGGTCTCGCCCTCGCCGTGCTTCTCGTGATCGCCGTCGTCAGCGCACGACGAGTGCTGCTGCTCCTCCTCGCGCCCGTGCTCGTGTGGGCTCTCGCGATGCTGCCGTCGGCTCCCGGGTTCGCGGCTGCGGCGCCGGCGGGCTCCCCCGCGATCGAGATCGTCAGCCAGAACGTGCGCGCGCAATCGGGCGGGGCAGCGGCCTCAGCGCTCGAGCTCGCCGCGACCTCGGCGGACGTGATCGCCCTCACCGAGCTGGACGGCGAGAGTCTGGCGGCCGCACGGGAGGCTCTCGCGTCACGGTATCCGCACTCGTACGCAGTCGGCACGGTCGGGGTGTGGAGCCGGTACCCGATCGGCCAGGCGGAAGCCCTCACTCTCGGACTCGACTGGAAGCGCGCGATGCGCGTCACGGTGCAGGCCCCCGAGGCCGAGGTCGCGGTGTACGTGCTGCATGCGGCATCCGTGCGCCCCGGTCATCAGCAGGGCCGCGACACCATGCTCTCCGGCATCGCCGACACCGTGGCCGCCGACCCCGCGGAGTCGGTCGTGGTGGTCGGCGACTTCAACGCAGCCTCGGCCGATCCTGCGCTCGACGCACTGCGCCGACAGCTCGACTGGGTGCGCCCGACCGATGCGACGCTCGGCCTCACCTGGCCCGCGGCGATGCCGCTCACACGCATCGACCACGTGTTCGCCCGCGGTCTCGACGTCGAGTCCTCGACGACCATGCGCGCGGGCAACAGCGACCACCTCGCCACCGTCACGCGGTTCGGTCTCTGAGCGACTCTCCCGGACTCCGTAACGTTCGGCATCCGTCGCGCCGCTCACGCGAGAATGGATGCATGGACTGGCAGACGACGTCGGAGGACACGGTGCCGTCGGCTCCCGTGACGGAGGCCGATGTGCGGCTGCTGCGCGCCCGACCGCCGGCCACGGGGGCGTGGCGCGACGGCGACCACCTCGGCGGGCGGCGTTTCGCCGCATTCGGAGCCTTCACCACCGAGAGCGGCGCCGAGCTCCCCGGCATCCGGCTCGCGTTCGAGTCGTGGGGCGAGCTGAACGCCGCCCGCGACAATGCGATCCTCGTGCTGCACGCCCTCACGGGAGACAGCCACGTGCGCGGCGAGGCGGGTGCCGGCCACCCGACCGCCGGCTGGTGGGAGGAGATCGTCGGGCCGGGTGCACCGCTCGACACGGATCGCTGGTTCGTGATCGCCCCCAACATGCTCGGCGGATGCCAGGGCTCGACGGGTCCGGCCAGCATCGCGCCGAACGGCTACGAATGGGCGTCGCGATTCCCGTATCTCACGATCCGCGACCAGGTGGCGGCCCAGGTGCGTCTCGCCGACGCGCTGGGCATCGACTCCTGGGCGGCCGTGATCGGCGGCTCCATGGGAGGCATGCACGCTCTCGAATGGGGCGTGGAGCATCCCGACCGCGTCGAGCGCCTCGCCGTGCTGTCGTCGCCCCCGGTGACCACGGCCGACCAGATCGCACTGAACACCGTGCAGCTCGAGACGATCCGCATGGACCCGAGGTATCAGGGCGGAGAGTACTACGACCTCGCCGACGGAGACGGGCCGCACCGCGGCCTCGCGCTCGCGCGCCGCATGGCGCTGCTGAACTACCGCAGCCCGATCGAGCTCAACCAGCGGTTCCAGAGGTCGTGGCAGTCGGACGTCTCGCCGTTGGGGCACGGCGGCCGGTTCGCGGTCGAGTCGTACCTCGACTTCCACGGCAACAAGTTCACCCGCCGTTTCGACGCGAACAGCTACGTGACGCTCGTCGAGGCCATGAACTCGCACGACGTGGGCCGGGATCGCGGGGGCGTCGAGCAGGCGCTGGGTCTCGTCACGGCGCGCACGCTCGTGCTGGGCATCGACACCGACCGCCTGTTCCCCGTCGAGGGGCAGCACCGCATCGCCCACGGCATCGCCGACACGCTCGACGGGCCCGAAGCGGTCGTGCTCGCCAGCGACTTCGGGCACGACGGGTTCCTGATCGAGACCGAGGCTGTCGGCCGGCACCTGCGCCGTCTGCTCGCGTCCTGATCACGTCAGGGCCGCGACACCGCGTAGGGCTCAGCGCTCGACGAGTCTCCAGGGCAGCGCGCCGGTCTCGAGGCGCAGATCGTCCCAGTCGAAGACCGTGCCCTGCGGGGTCTCGTGCACACGCGTCGCGAAGTACCTCGCCACTCCGGCCGCGGCGAGAGCCGAGTCCACGGATGCCGGTGCGCCCAACTGCTGCAGGGTGACCCAGGTCGGAGGGAACAGCACCCACTCCCCCGTGGCGTGGCGTGCCAGAGCGTCCGCGGGCGTGACCCAGGACGTCGCGACGACTTCGCCCGCGGACGGCACGAGCTCGCCCTCGGGTGCTGCCGCCAGGAAGAACCAGGTGCGGATGCGCACGGGAGCCTCCGCGGGCGGCTGCCAGCGGGACAGCACGATCGCGTCGTCGATCTCCAGCCCCACCTCCTCGCGGGTCTCCCTGATGGCGGCGCGACGTGCGTCGTCCTGCTCCGTCGCGCCCTCCTGGCGATCGGAGTCCTCGACCTTGCCGCCGGGGAACACCCACGCGTCCGCGAACAATCCCCGCCCGGGACGTCGCATGAGCAGCACCTCGATGCCGGAGGCTCCCGGGCGCAGCAGCACCACGGTGCCCGCGACGGGGAGGTCGGGCTCGGCGGCGGCGCTCATCCCCTCACTCTAGGCGCGCCCGTGCACCGCTCGCGCGCGCCGAGAGTGCGGGTTCAGTCGACCAGCGCGGGACGCCGGGCCTCCACGCGGTACGACACGAGGGCGATCAGCAGACCGGCTGCCGCGAGCGCGACACCGGTCCAGGACGGCGCTGTGAACCCCCACCCCGCAGCGATCACCGCGCCGCCGAGGAAGGCGCCGAGGCTGTTGCCGATGTTCAACGCGGAGTGGTTCATCGCCGCGGCGATCGACTGGTTGTCGCCCGCGACGTCCATCAGACGTGTCTGGATGGTGGGGCTCAGCACCGACGACACGAAGCCGACGACGAACACGAGCAGCGCGAGGGAGACGATCCAGAAGGCGAACACGGCGAGCAGCGCGTACACGACGCCCATCGCCGCCAACCCGTAGAGCAGAGTCCGCCGCAGATCCAGGTCGGCGAGATGACCTCCGACGAGGTTGCCGACCGTCATCCCGATGCCCATGATCACGAGCACGATCGGCGCGACCCACTCCGGAGAGGCCGCGACCTCGGTCACGAGCGGGGCGATGTAGCTGTAGACCGCGAAGAACCCGCCGAAGCCGATCGCGCCGACGCCGAGCGTGAACCACACCTGGGGGATGCGGAAGACGCCGAGCTCCTGTCGCATCGTGCGACCGGGCGATCCCGGATGCTCGGGCACGAACAGCACGACGCACACCGTGGCGAGGGTGAACACCAGGGCCACCACGGCGAACGCCGCGCGCCATCCCCAGACCTGCCCGAGGAACGTGCCGAGCGGCACACCCACGACGTTGGCGACCGTGAGACCCGTGAGGATGAAGGCGACGCCCTTGGCCCTCTTGCCCGGTCCCATGACGTCGGCGGCGATCAGCGCGCCGATGCCGAAGTACGCGCCGTGCGGCAGCCCCGCGAGGAATCGCGAGACGCCGACCAACTCGAACGTGGGCAGCACGACCGTGAGCGCGTTGAACACCGTGAGGGCGATCGCGAGGCCGATGATGACCCGGTGACGCGGGAAGCGCGCCACGAAACCGGCGATGGTCGGTGCGCCGACGACGACGCCGAGCGCATACAGCGAGATCAGCCACCCGGCCTGGCTCAGCGCGTCCTCCTGGCTGGAGGCCCACACGGCGGGCAGGAGCTCTTCGGCGATGTTGGGCAGCAGGCCCATCACGACGAACTCGGTCATGCCGATGCCGAAACTGCCTATGGCGAGAGAGAGGAGCGCCCACTTCGCCGCACCCCTCGATTCAGTCGAGGGATTCACCGGTTCAGCTTAGCGGTCTTCCGCGTCGTCGATCGCCGCCTCGAGCCGCTCGATCTTGGCGTCGAGCTCTCCGGAGTACCCGGGGCGGATGTCGGCCTTGAGCACGAGCGACACGCGTGAGCCGAACGGCATGACCGCCTCGGTCGCACGCTTCACGACGTCCATGACCGTGTCCCAGTCGGGCCCCTCGATCTCGGTGAACATGCTCGTCGTGCGGTGGGCGAGTCCGGATTCGCGGACCACGCGGACGGCCGCGGCGACCGCGTCGTGCACCGAGGCGTCGCTGCGTTCGGAACCGTCGGCGGGTACACCGCTCGGTGCGACGGAGAAGGCGATCAGCATGGGGTCACTCCCTGTTCGTGTTCGATGCGGAGACGGGCACTCGCGCGAGAGCGCGGATGCCGACGGCGAGCAGCACCACGAGCAGGGCGTTGCGCACCGAGAGGATGACGACGGGCAGCGCCTCGGCCCGCAGCAGCGCGTCGTAGTTCAGCGGATAGACGAGGCAGGTCAGGGCGCACAGCGCCAGGACGAGCAGAGCAGGGGCCGCGGCCCTCGTGCGATCCATCACGATCCACAGGAGCGCCGGCACGATCAGCCAGCTCTGGAACTGCGGCGAGCCGACCTTGTTGAGTGCGATGAGCGTGACCACCAGCGACATCGCGAGCGGCGGGAACAACCGGGCGACGGCGGCGCCCCGCATGGTCTTGCGTGCGCCGACCGCGACGAGGACCACGGCGACGAGCACCATGAGCGGGGTCAGGATCGCGCCGACCGCGTCCGCGCCCGGAGCGGCGATCTGGAACGTGAGGATGTCGAAGCTGTACTCGATGCGCGCGGCACCCACGACGGCGAGCCAGAGGAACGGCGTCGCCGCGACGGCTTCGATCTGCAGGCCGCGACCGGTCTGCTCGGTGAGGAAGCCGAGGATCTCGTCGTCGGCGCCCAGGACGAACAGCACGACGACGATGCCGGCCGTCACCGCGGCGGCCGTGATCAGCATCCGCATCCTGGTCCGTGCAGCGACGAGGGCTGCCAGGAGCAGCGCGCCGGGCCAGATCTTGATCCATGCGCCGATCGTCAACAACGCCGCCGCGACCGCAGGGCGACGCAGGAGCCACAGGCCTCCGACGATCGCGATCGGCACGGTGACCGCGTCGATCCGGTACATCGCGATGGGTCCGAGCAGCAGGAGCGCGGCGATCCAGAACCATCCGGCGGCGCGATGGCCCGTCGCCGGGCGTCGCCCGAGCAGGAATGCGAAGGCGACAGCGTCGAGAGCCGTGACGAGGACCGCCCATGCGACCAGATACGCCCCCGCGACGCCGAGCACGGGTACGAGCGGCGCGGACAGGATCTTCGTCGCGAGCATGGGCGCCAGCGCGAGCTGCGGGTAGACCCAGGTCTCGGTGATGCCGACGATCGGTCCACCGGTGAGGGCGGCCGTCGACCACGGCTCGTACACGAGCACGACGTCGCCCATCGGCTGGCTCGGGTAGATCCATCCGGTCGCCGCCGTGAGGGCGTGCACGGCGAGGAACGCGCTCCACAGGAGTACGAGGCGGGTCGCGTGTCGACGTGCGATCACCGGAGGAGCCCTGCGACCACATGGGGCAGCGACTCCGCCACGTCCAGGGCGACGATCGGTCGGCCGGGTGCACCGTCGCCCTCGTCGAGGCCGGCAGCGTGCCTGGCTGCCGCACCGTGCAGCCATGCTCCGGCTGCGGCCGCCTCGATCAGGCGAGCGTCGGGGTTGGCGGCCACGATCGCACCGAGCACTCCCCCGAGCACGTCGCCCGTCCCCGCGGTCGAGAGCCAGGGGGTGCCCGCCTCGACCGCGATCACGGCGCCGTCGGGGGCGGCGATGATCGCCCGTGCACCCTTGAGCAGCACCACGGCGTCGACGGCCTCGGCCATCCGGATCGCTGCCTGCTCCCGATCGTCGAGCGCCGCCAGACCGAGGTGTCGGCGCAGGCGATCGAACTCGCGCCGATGCGGCGTGAGCAGCAGCGGTGCTCTCACGCCGTTCTCCGACAGGGCCTCGTCCGCGGCGAGGTCGAGGGCTCCCGCATCGACGATCACGGGCGCGTCGCCGGTGAGGACGTCCCTCACCTCGGCCGCATCCTCGGGTCCGCGGTGCGCGGCGTCCGTGCCCGATCCGATGACCCAGGCGCCCACGCGGGCTCCGCCGACCGTGGCGCTCACGACCGTCTCGGGGCGCCGCGCGAGCACGGCATCGGCCGCACGACCCGGTCCGATGTAGCGCACGAATCCCGCACCGGTGCGCCACGCGGCCTCCACGCCGAGCACGGCCGCCCCCGGGTAGGCGGTCGACCCGGTGCGCAGCCCGACGACCCCGCGCGAGTACTTGTCGTCGTCATGGCCGGGGACGCGCACGAAACGCGCGGTGTCGGCGCGTGACCACGCGGAGGCGGCGGAGGGCATGGCTCCACGTTAGCCCTCTCCACAGCCCGCGCCCGCACGGCCCACGGTGCTTCTCAGCGCCGTAACGTGGACGGGTGAGCACACTCTTCTCCCCGCTGCAGATCCGATCCGTCACCGTCCGCAACCGCCTGTGGGTGTCCCCCATGTGCATGTACAGCGCCGTCGACGGCGTCGTGCAGGACTGGCATCATACGCATCTGGCGCAGTTCGCCTCCGGTGGCGCCGGTCTCGTCATCGCCGAGGCGACGGCGGTCGTCGCCGACGGCCGCATCTCTCCGCGCGACGCGGGCATCTGGACCGACGAGCAGCGCGACGCCTGGGCGCCGATCGTGAAGGCGATCCACGATCGCGGTGCCGCCGCGGGCATCCAGCTCGCGCACGCCGGTCGCAAGGCGTCGACCTGGTGGCCCTGGGCCGAGCAGCGGGGCAGCGTCCCGTCGGCCGAGGGCGGATGGCGCACGTTCGCACCGTCGGCGATCGGGTTCGACGGATACGCCGAACCCGTCGCCCTCGACGCGGACGGCATCGACGCCGTGGTCGAGGCGTTCGCAGCCGCGGCGCGCCGGTCGACCGAGGCGGGTTTCGACGTGCTCGAGATCCATGCCGCACACGGCTACCTGCTGCACCAGTTCCTCTCGCCGTTGTCGAACCTCCGCGACGACGAGTACGGCGGCTCTCTCGAGAACCGGGCCCGCCTGCTGCTCCGCGTCGTCGATGCCGTGCGCGCCGCCGTCGACGACGACGTTCCCGTGTTCGTGCGCATCTCGGCGACCGACCACGCCGACGGCGGCTTCACGCCGGAGGAAGCGGAGACCGTGAGCGGCTGGGCGAGTGCGCACGGCGCCGACCTCATCGACGTGTCGTCGGGCGGGCTCGTCGCGCACCAGCGCATCAGCGTCTTCCCCGGCTACCAGGTGTCGCTGGCCGAAGGGGTGCGCCAGGGCGGCCGCATCCCCGTCACGGCCGTCGGACTCATCACCGCGGCGGCGCAGGCAGAGCAGGTGCTCGTCGACGGAGCGGCGGACGCGATCTTCGCGGGCCGGGAGTGGCTCCGCGATCCGCACTTCGCCCTGCGCGCGGCGCACGAGCTCGGCGCCGAGATCGTGTGGCCGCCGCAGTACGACCGCGCACGCTGGCGCTGAGCGCCGCCCTGCACGACGAGGCCCTCCGGATCGATGATCCGGAGGGCCTCGCGTCGCCCGGTCAGTGGCCGCGCACGCGACGCGTCGCGTCCTGCACCTCTCCGACGAGCTCCTCGAGGATGTCCTCCAGGAAGAGCACGGCCGTGGTCCGTCCCTCGGCGTCGCGCACCTTCGCGAGGTGGCGTCCGGCGCGGCGCATCACAGCGAGCGCGTCCTCGAGGTCGGTCTGCTCCTGCACCGGCACCATGTGATGGATGCGCTTGGTGGGCAACGGCTCGAAGAGCCTGGCCTCGGCGTCGGGGCCGTCGGACGCACGCAGGATGTCCTTGAGGTGCACGTAGCCCACGGGCACGCCCTCCTCGTCGACGATCACATAGCGCGAGAAGCCGTAGCGGGCGACGGCCTTCTCGATGTCGTCCGGCGTCGTCGTCTGCGGCAGCGTCACGAGATCGCTCAGCGGCACCGCGACGTCGCGCGCCTTCTTGTCGGTGAACTCGACCGCGGCGGCCACGGCGCCCGCGGCATCCATGAGCACGCCCTCGCGGCGGGACTGGTCGACGATGGTCGCGACCTCACCCAGCGTGAACGTCGATGCGGCCTCGTTCTTCGGTTCGACGCGGAACAACCGGAGCACGCCGTTCGCCGCCGCGTTGAGCACCCAGATCACCGGCATGAACGCCTTCGACACCCAGACGAGCGGCGGGGCGAGCAGCAGCACGGCACGGTCCGGAACCGAGAACGCGAGGTTCTTCGGCACCATCTCGCCGAACACCACATGCAGGAACGACACGATCAGCAGTGCGAACGTGAACGACACCACGTCGACCACGGCATCCGACCATCCGATCGCGTGCAGCGGCGCCGCGAGGAGGTGGTGGATCGCCGGCTCCGACACGTTGAGGATCAGCAGCGAGCAGATCGTGATGCCGAGCTGCGAGGTCGCGAGCATGAGCGTCGCATGCTCCATGGCGTACAGCGCGGTCTTGGCCGCACGGGAGCCCTGATCGGCACGGGGCTCGATCTGCGACCGGCGCGCGGAGATCACTGCGAACTCGGCGCCGACGAAGAACGCGTTGGCGACCAGCAGCACGACCAGCCAGGCGAGTCCTGCCCAATCGTTCATCGGGTCTCCTCCCCGTCCGCGATCTCGGGGCCGGGCACGAAGCGGATGCGGTCGACCCGCCTCCCGTCCATCCTCACGACCTGCAGTGTGCCGGAGTCGAGCGGCACCTCGTCGCCCGCGGCGGGAACGCGCTCGAGCACGCTCATGACGAATCCGCCGACCGTGTCGTACACGTCGCCCTCGGGCACGTCGACGCCGGCCCGGCGACGCAGCTCGTCGGGTCGGAGCTCACCCGGGAAGGTGATGCCGTCGCGCCCGACGACAACACCGGCCCTGGTGCGGTCGTGCTCATCGGACACCTCGCCGACGATCTCCTCGACCAGGTCCTCGAGGGTCACGAGCCCGGCGGTCCCTCCGTACTCGTCGACGACGACCGCGAGCTGGTAGCCGCGCGCCCGCAGCTCGGCGATCATGCTGTCGACGTGCGCGGTCTCGGGAACCCGCAGCGGCTCGGTCGCGAGCGCGCCCGCCGGCACCTCCGCTCGACGCTCGCGCGGCACCGAGATCGCCGCCTTGAGGTGCACGACACCCGTGATGTCGTCGAGATCGTCGCCGTACACGGGGAAACGGCTGTGGCCCGTGCGTCGGGCGAGCTGGAGCACCTCGTCGGCGGAGTCGCTCGCCGCGATCGCGTGCATGCTCGGACGGGCCGTCATGACGTCGGCCGCGGAGAGGCGCGAGAACGTCAGGGTGCGGTCGAGCAGGGTGGCGGTGTCGGCCTCCAGCACACCGGCCATCGCCGAGCGACGGACCAGCGACGACAGCTCCTCGGCGGTGCGCGCGCCGGAGAGCTCCTCCTTGGGCTCGACGCCCATGCTGCGCAGCACGCCGTTGGCCGAGCCGTTGAGCACGACGACGGCGGGCTTGAACACCGTCGTGAAGGCGACCTGGAACGGGACGACGAGCTTCGCGGTCGCGAGCGGCAGCGCCAGGGCGAAGTTCTTGGGCACGAGCTCGCCGAGGATCATCGACAGCGCGGTCGCGACGAGCATCGCGACGACGGTCGCGAGCGGCGCGATGACGGCCTCCGGGAAATGCCAGGCGACGAGCGTGGGGCGGAGCATGTTCGAGAGCGCGGGCTCCATCGTGTAGCCCGTGAGGAGGGTGGTCAGCGTGATGCCGAGCTGCGCCGACGACAGATGCGTCGAGGTGTGCCGCAGCGCGCTGATGGTGATCGAGAGCCGGGATTCGCCCCGCGCCTGCCGCGCCTCGACCTCGGCACGGTCGAGATTGACCAGAGCGAACTCACTCGCGACGAACAGACCGGTGCCGATCGTGAGCAGGAGCCCCACGCCCAGCAGGATGAAGTCCATCAGAGTGACCCCTCACAGCGGAGAGGCGGGCGGTGGGGCGATGTACTGCAACTGGGAGGGTCGTCCATGGTGAGAAAATCATACGGGATCGCACCGCGCCCCCGGCGGTCACCAGCTGACGGGAAGCGCCTTGCCCTCCTCGTACCCGGCTGCTGATTGCAGGCCCACACGAGCGCGGTCATGGAACTCGGGCACGGAGGCGGCGCCCGCGTACGTGAACGAGGACCGCACGCCCGACGTGATCATGTCGAGCAGGTCCTCCACGCCGGGACGCAGCGGATCGAGGTAGATCTTCGACGAGGAGATCCCCTCCGCGAACAGCTCCTTGCGTGCACGCTCGTACGCGTCGAGACGACCGAAGCGCGCCTGCACGGCCTTGGTCGACGCCATGCCCCAGGACTCCTTGTAGATACGGCCGTCGGGATCGGACTGCAGCTCGCCCGGGGCCTCGATCGTGCCGGCGAACCAGGAACCGATCATGACGGATGCCGCGCCTGCGGCGAGCGCGAGCGCGACGTCGCGCGGATACCGCACTCCCCCGTCCGCCCACACGTGCGCTCCGAGCGAGCGCGCCGCCTCCGCGGTCTCGAGGACCGCCGAGAACTGCGGGCGTCCGACGGCGGTCATCATGCGCGTCGTGCACATCGCGCCAGGGCCCACGCCGACCTTGAGGATCGACGCGCCGGCCGCGACGAGGTCGTGCACGCCGTCGGCCGTGACGATGTTGCCCGCGACGATCGGGATGCCGAGGCCGAGGCCTGCGACGGCGCGCAACGCGCCCAGCATCCCCTCCTGATGTCCGTGCGCGGTGTCGACCACGAGGACGTCGACGCCCGCAGCGGCGAGGGCCTTCGCCTTGGCGGCGACGTCGCCGTTGATGCCGACCGCCGCCGCGACCGCGAGCCGACCGTCGGCGTCGAGAGCCGGGCCGTACAGCGTGGACCGCAGGGCGCTGCGCGCGCTGAGGGTGCCCACCAGGTGCCCGTGGTGCACGACGGTGACGGTCTCGACACCCGCGTCGGTGATCACATCGAAGGCGTGACGTCCCGACCCGATGTCGTCGGCGTCGATGGCGGGCGTGCCGGTGTGCACCAGGTCGCCGAGCTGCGCGTCGGGCAGCGCGGTGGCGAGACGCGTGGCCGGGAGCACGCCGAGGATGCGGTCGACGTCGTACGGCGCCGTCCCGGTCGCCACGACGATCCCGTGCCCCGGAGCCGCCGGGAACAGGCGCAGCGCGTCGGCCACCGAGGCCTGCGGTGCCAGCACCACCGGCGTGTCCCAGAGCACCGGCTGCGCCTTGACCTCGCGGATCGCGGCGTCGAGATCCTGCAACGGCATGTCCTGCGGGAGCACGCCCAGGCCGCCGCGGCGCGCGAGGACCGCCGCCAGGCGCGGACCCGTCACGGAGTTCATGTTCGACGCGACGAGGGGCAGAGTCGCGGGTGTGCCGTCCTGCGGCGCGAGATCGACCTCGAGCCGGCTCGTGACGGCCGATCGTCGCGGCACGAGGAACACGTCCGAGTAGGTGAGATCCACTGTGGGCGATGCGCCGATGAACTCCATGTCTCCACGGTACCGAGATCCCGGCGACGGAGGTGCCCGGCCTGGACGATTGCCGGTCGAAACACGTTAGGCTTGATGGTCGAGAGTGTGCGGGCCCGGACGCATCCTGACGTCCTGATGCGCACACGTGGAATTCAGTGATGAAAGAGGGCGATCGAGCGTGTCGAACCAGGTGACCGGCGTCAGCGGCGACGGGGGGTTCGGAGCCAATTCCTGGCTCGTGGAAGAGCTCTACGAGCAGTTCAAGGTGAACCGCGACTCCGTCGACAAGGAGTGGTGGCCGATCCTCGAGAAGTACCACTCCGAGACCGGGTCGGGCACGACGCCCGCCGCACCTGC
This sequence comes from Microbacterium sp. NPDC089695, assembly GCF_044749085.1. Taxonomy (NCBI): domain Bacteria; kingdom Bacillati; phylum Actinomycetota; class Actinomycetes; order Micrococcales; family Microbacteriaceae; genus Microbacterium; species Microbacterium sp. NPDC089695. Next base: position 2,244,613 of record NZ_JBIVHG010000001.1, on the reverse strand, counting down.
CGCCGAGCCGTCCGCCGCGCATCCTGTGACCGCTCCGATCCCCGTGATCGGCGCACAGCCCGTGGCCCGCACGACCGCCAAGCCCGCCGTCGCGGCTCCGATCCCCGCGCAGGCGCCGAAGCCCGCGGCCAAGGAGGCGGAGGAGGCGGCCGAGGAGGACAAGGTCACCCCGCTGCGCGGACTGCCCAAGACCCTCGCGGCGAACATGGACGAGTCGCTCACCGTCCCGACCGCGACGAGCGTTCGCACGATCCCGGCGAAGCTGATGATCGACAACCGCATCGTCATCAACAACCACATGGCGCGCACGCGCGGCGGCAAGATCAGCTTCACGCACCTGATCGGCTGGGCCCTCATCCGCACGCTCGACGAGTTCCGCAGCCAGAACGTGTTCTATGCCGAGATCGACGGCAAGCCGTCGGTCGTGGCGCCTGCGCACGTCAACCTCGGCATCGCGATCGATCTGCCCAAGCCCGACGGCACCCGTGCGCTCATGGTGCCCAGCATCAAGCGCGCCGACACCATGACCTTCTCCGAGTACCTCGTGGCCTACGAGGATCTCGTCACGCGCGCCAGGAACAACAAGCTCACGGCCGCCGACTTCCAGGGCACCACCGTCTCGCTGACCAACCCCGGCGGCATCGGCACCGTGCACTCCGTGCCGCGCCTGATGAAGGGCCAGGGCTGCATCATCGGCGCCGGCGCCCTCGAGTACCCCGCCGAGTTCCAGGGCGCGAGCGGCAAGACCCTCAACGAGCTCGCGATCGGCAAGACGATCACGCTCACGAGCACGTACGACCACCGCGTGATCCAGGGCGCCGGGTCCGGCGAGTTCCTGAAGAAGGTGCACGAGCTGCTCATCGGGCAGCGCGGCTTCTACGACGACATCTTCGCCGCACTGCGCATCCCCTACGCGCCGATCCGGTGGAACCCCGACATCGCGGTCGACCTCGCCGAGCGCGTCGACAAGCAGTCCCGCGTGCAGGAGCTCATCAACTCCTACCGCGTGCGCGGACACCTCATGGCCGACATCGACCCGCTCGAGTACGTGCAGCGGTCGCACCCCGACCTGGAGATCGAGAGCCACGGCCTCACCTTCTGGGACCTCGACCGCGAGTTCGTCACTGGCGGGTTCGGCGGGCGGCGCATCGCGAAGCTCCGCGACATCCTCGGCGTCCTGCGCGACTCGTACTGCCGCACGCTCGGCATCGAGTACATGCACATCCAGGATCCGGAGCAGCGCCGCTGGTTCCAGGAGAAGGTCGAGGTCAAGTACCAGAAGCCGGGCCACGACGAGCAGCTGCGGGTCCTCCGCAAGCTCAACGAGGCCGAGGCGTTCGAGACCTTCCTGCAGACGAAGTTCGTCGGCCAGAAGCGCTTCTCCCTCGAGGGCGGCGAGTCGCTCGTCCCGCTGCTCGACGAGATCCTGCAGGGCGCGGCGACGTCCGGGCTCGAGGGCGCGGCGATCGGCATGGCCCACCGCGGCCGCCTGAATGTGCTCACGAACATCGCGGGAAAGACCTACGGACAGGTGTTCCAGGAGTTCGAGGGCCTCCAGACCCCGGGCAACCAGCGCGGGTCGGGCGACGTGAAGTACCACCTGGGCACGCAGGGCACCTTCGTCGCCGACGACGACTCCGAGCTCCCGGTGTACCTCGCCGCGAACCCGTCGCACCTCGAGACCGTCGACGGCGTGCTCGAGGGCATCGTCCGCGCCAAGCAGGACCGCAAGCCCATCGGCACCTTCACGTGGCTCCCGATCCTCGTGCACGGCGACGCCGCGTTCGCCGGTCAGGGCGTCGTGGTCGAGACGCTGCAGATGTCGCAGCTGCGCGGCTATCGCACGGGTGGCACGATCCACATCGTCGTCAACAACCAGGTCGGCTTCACGACGCTGCCGAACGACTCCCGCACCTCGGTGTACGCCACCGACGTCGCGAAGACGATCCAGGCGCCGGTGCTGCACGTGAACGGCGACGACCCCGAGGCCGTGATCCACGTCGCGCAGCTCGCCTTCGAGTACCGCGAGCGCTTCCACCGCGACGTCGTGATCGACCTCGTCTGCTACCGCCGCCGCGGACACAACGAGGGCGACGACCCCTCGATGACGCAGCCGCTCATGACCGACCTGATCCAGGCGAAGCGCTCGGTGCGCAAGCTCTACACCGAGTCGCTCGTGGGTCGCGGCGACATCACCGAGGAGGAGTACGACGAGGCCAAGGCCGACTTCCAGAACCGTCTGGAGATCGCCTTCGCCGAGACGCACGCCGCCGAGACCGGCGCGACCCCGATCGCGCAGGATGCTCCGGCCGTCGACGAGCAGCTCGGCGAGCCCGACGTCACAGGGGTCCCGACCGAGGTCATCCAGCTCATCGGTGACGCCTTCGTCAACAAGCCGGAAGGCTTCACGGTGCACTCCAAGCTGCAGCAGCAGCTCGAGAAGCGCCTCGACATGAGCCGCAACGGCAACATCGACTGGGGCTTCGGCGAGCTGCTCGCGTTCGGCTCGCTGCTCGTCGAGGGCACACCCGTGCGACTCGCCGGTCAGGACTCGCGACGCGGCACCTTCGTGCAGCGCCACGCGACCCTGCACGACCGTGCGAACGGCCAGGAGTGGCTGCCGCTGTCGAACCTCTCCGAGTCGCAGGGTCGCTTCTTCGTGTACGACTCGCTCCTGAGCGAGTACGCGGCGCTGGGCTTCGAGTACGGCTACTCCGTCGAGGCCCCCGAGGCCCTCGTGCTCTGGGAGGCGCAGTTCGGCGACTTCGTGAACGGCGCCCAGTCGGTGATCGACGAGTACATCTCCGCCGCCGAGCAGAAGTGGGGCCAGCAGTCGAGCGTCACGCTGCTGCTCCCCCACGGCTACGAGGGCCAGGGACCCGATCACTCGTCGTCGCGCATCGAGCGGTTCCTGCAGCTGTGCGCGCAGGACAACATGATCGTCGCGCGCCCATCGACCCCGGCGTCATACTTCCACCTGCTCCGCCGACAGGCCTACGCGCGCCCGCGCAAGCCGCTCATCGTCTTCACCCCGAAGGCCATGCTGCGTCTGCGCGGTGCCACGAGCCCGGTCGAGGCCTTCACGCAGGGCCGGTTCGAGCCCGTGATCGACGACGACCGCGGTCTCGACCGCACCGCCGTCAAGCGCGTGCTCGTGCACTCGGGCAAGGTCCACTGGGATCTCCGCTCGGAGCTCGAGAAGAACCCGAACCCCGAGATCGCGCTGGTGCGCATGGAGCAGCTGTACCCGACTCCCATCGACGCGCTCAAGGCCATCACCGACTCGTACCCGAACGCCGAGATCGTGTGGGTGCAGGAGGAGCCGGAGAACCAGGGTGCCTGGCCGTTCCTCGCGCTCGCCTTCGCCGACGTCCCGGGTGACCGCACATTCCGGCCGATCGCACGGTCGGCGTCGGCCTCACCGGCGACCGGTTCATCGAAGGTGCACGCTGCCGAGCAGGCGACGCTCATCCGCCAGGCTCTCACGCTGAACTGACCGAGAGAGATGCATACGACGAAGGGCCCCGATCACGAGAATCGGGGCCCTTCGTCGTACGACCTCTGCTCTCGGTCGGTCTCAGTACCGGATGTCCTCAGTACCAGATGTCGAGCGCGGGAGCGGGCACACTGACGAATGCGCGGTCCAGCGCCTCGACCGTCTCCGCCGAAGCGGTGATCCGCCCGGCTCCGAAGAGGGATGACGCGCGCACCCCGCCCGCGTAGATCGCCGACAACGCCGACACGTCGAGCTCGACGTCCGGAGTCCGTGCGTCGACCGCCTCGACCTCTGCCGTGCCGGAGGCGTCGATCTGAAGACGCCAGTCCCCGGCGGCGAATCCGAGCGGATCTGTTACCCGGAGCACGACGTCGAGCGCCGTCGTGTAGCGCCGTGCCCTCAGCGCGGCCGCGACGTCGAGGATGCGCAGCCATCCGTGGTCGTGCACGGTCTGGGTCACCCCGCGCTGGTCGTGGACGAGCCACGGCAAGGAGTCGTCGAGAGGACGCAGATCCGCCTCGACCCCGTCGACGAGGTCGTGCTGCAGGGCGAACCGCCACAGCGCGGCCGTCGCCTCCGGGGTCTCGCCGACGAGCAGGCGGATCTTGAGCGTGTGCCGCCACGCCGACGTCCCCGTCCCCTCGGCGAGCGTGTAGGCGATCGCACCGCGCACCTCGCCCGCCGCGTCGCGGTAGCGCACGCCGCGTACGCGATCGCGGTCGGTGTCGGCGGGAGCGAGACCTGCCATCTGCTCCCATCGGGCCGTCCACCCCGGGATCTGTCCCGGCCGGCTGCGACGCGCGCGCTCGTGCACGGCGCCGAGCTCCGTCGCGAGAGTCTCGCGGTCGATGTACTCGAGACGCCCAGGGGCGGCCGGCGCGGCCCATCCCGCGCGTCGGGTGTCGACGCTGACCCGGGCGACGGGGACCGCCGGACCAAAGCCGTAACGGCCGTAGATCGTCGCCTCCGAGACCGTGAGCCCCGCCACGGGGACGCCGGCGTTCGCGGCGGCGCGCAACTCGCCCTCCAGCAGGGCACGAGCGATCCCGCGGCGACGATGCGTCGCGGAGACCGTGACCCCGCTGATCGCCCACATGGGGATCTCGCCGCCGGGCAGGGTCAGCGGCGTGACCCAGGAGTCGACGGTCGCCACGGGGCGCCCGTCGGTCACCGCCGCGTCGAACACGCCGATGTTGCGGCGCGACGTGAACGTCTCGTTCCCGAACGCGAGCGCCTCAGCGGTCTGCTCCGCGCCGAGGAAACCTCGTGAGACGGCACGCTGGAAGGCCTCGGACTCCACGGCATCCGCAGTGTCGACGATGCGATAGTCGAGACCGTCGGCCGACAGACGATCGGCGGATGCAGGGTCGGCGGAGATGTCGCGTGCGTCGATGTGCGTCATGAGACCACCCTACGGGTGGGCGCGGACGTCGCCGTGCGTGCGGGGAGCCCTCAGTGCTGCGCGGCCTGGACCTCGCGGAGTCGGGCGAACACCTGGTCGCGCAGCTCCTCCGGCGCCGTCTCCTTGCACGCGCGGGCGACGACCTCGGTGAGGGTCTTCGCGACGAGCGCCTCGTCCCGGCAGGAGGGGCAGTTCTCGAGATGCTCGCGGATCTCGGAGTGCCCGGTCTTGCAGACCTCGTTGCGGAGGTACTCCTCCAGATCCTGACGGGCCTTGTCGCAGCCGCAGTCGCTCATTTCCTGCTCCTCGTGTCGGCCGCGGAGATTCCCCGCTCCGCGGCGTAGTCAGCCAGCAGCTCCCGCAGCATCCGCCTGCCTCGATGCAGTCGGCTCATCACGGTGCCGATGGGCGTCTTCATGATGTCGGCGATCTCCTGGTAGGCGAAGCCCTCGACGTCCGCGAGGTACACCGCCAGCCGGAAGTCCTCCGGTACGGCCTGCAGTGCGTCCTTCACGACGGATGCCGGCATGTGGTCGATCGCCTCGGCCTCGGCCGAGCGGCTGTGGGAGGCGGTCGTGGACTCCGCACCGCCGAGCTGCCAGTCCTCCAGCTCGTCGATCGTGCCCTGGAAAGGCTCGCGCTGCTTCTTGCGATAGATGTTGATGTACGTGTTGGTGAGGATCCGATAGAGCCACGCCTTGAGGTTCGTGCCCTGCGCGAACGTCGACCAGGAGCCGTACGCCTTCACGAACGTCTCCTGCACGAGGTCGGCGGCGTCGGCGGGGTTGCGGGTCATGCGCATGGCTGCGGCGTACAGCTGATCCATGAACGGGAGCGCCTGCTCCTCGAACTCCCGTCGAGGGTCGCTGACCGTGCTTGCGGGTGCGGTGTCATCCATCACCGGCCAGTCTAGGCCGCTGAGGCGCACGGATTCGCGCTCAAGCGTGGCGAGCATGCTCTCTCTTCCGGTCTCGAGATCGCGCCGTTCGGTCGGGCGGCGACTCGTCTTTACTAAAGTGGGAACCGATGAGCGCTGACAGGTATTCCCCCGCCCCGGTCCGCGGCGCCTACCCGGCCCCGACCGTCTCCGACGCCGTGCACGCCACCGTGACGATCCCCGGGTCGAAGTCGCTCACGAACCGTGAGCTGATCATCGCCGCGATCGCCGACGGCCCCGGCCGACTCGTCGCGCCGCTGCACTCCGACGACTCCCGACGCATGGTCGATGCGCTGCGCGCTCTCGGCGTCGACATCGAAGAGGTCGAGGGCTCAGGAGAGTTCGGCCCCGACCTCGTCGTCACCCCCGCCAAGCTCGTCGGCGGCACCACGGTCGACTGCGGTCAGGCCGGCACCGTGATGCGCTTCATCGCGCCGCTCGCGGGACTCGCCGCTCACGACGTGCATCTGACGGCGCACGAGACCGCCCTGCACCGCCCCATGGGAGGGCTCATCACGGCGCTCCGCGACCTCGGCGTCGACATCGACGACGAGGGCACCTGGGCCCTGCCGTTCACGATCCGCGGACACGGACGCATCATGGGCGGACGTGTCGAGATCGACGCCTCCGCCTCGAGCCAGTTCGTCTCCGGGCTGCTGCTCGCGGCCCCGCGTTTCGACGTGGGCCTCCACCTCGTGCACACCGGCGAGCACCTGCCGAGCCTCCCGCACATCGACATGACCATCGAGGCGCTCAGTCGCCGTGGCATCCGCATCGAACGCCCCGCGCACGGCGAATGGCTCGTCGAGGCGGGAGTGCCCCGGGCCAAGGAGATCGCGATCGAGCCCGATCTGTCGAACGCCGCGCCGTTCCTCGGCGCCGCACTCGTCACGGGCGGCACGGTCTCCGTGCCCGGCTGGCCCGTGCATTCGACGCAGCCGGGCGCACTGCTGCCGGAGATCCTCCAGGCTCTCGGCGCCCACGTCGGACGCCACAGCGGAACGATGACCGTCAAGGCCGGCGCCGAGATCCGCGGACTCGACCTCGACCTGTCGGCGGCGAGCGAGCTCACCCCCACCCTCGTCGGCCTCGCAGCCTTCGCCTCCGGTCCGACCACGATCCGCGGCATCGGCCACATCCGCCTGCACGAGACGGATCGCATCGCCGCGCTCGTCGCGAACCTGCGAGCTCTCGGCGGCGAGGCCGAGGAGCTCCCCGACGGCCTGCGGATCATCCCGCGCCCTCTGCACGGCGGCACCTGGAAGGCGTACCACGACCACCGCATGGCGACGACGGGCGCGCTGATCGGACTCCGGGTCCCCGGCGTGGAGATCGACGACATCGGCACGACCACGAAGACCCTCCCCGAGTTCACGATGCTGTGGGAGCGCATGCTGCGAGGCGCATCCGCGTGAGCTGGCTCGACGACGCCGACGACCTCGAAGACGACTACGAGGACTACGACGAGAGCAGCATCCGCAGCCGGCCGAACCCGAAGGCGAACCGTCCGCGCACCAAGCGCCGCCCGGCCCACGAGGACGCACTGACCGGTCGCGTGCTCGGCGTCGATCGCGGGCGCTACTCCGTGATGCTCGACGAGGACGGCCCGGAGGAGCGCACGATCACCGCCGCGCGAGCGCGCGAGCTGCGCCGTACGCCGATCGTCACGGGAGACCGGGCGCGCGTCGTCGGCGACACCTCCGGCGAGGAGGGCACCCTGGGCCGCATCGTCGGGATCGTCGAGCGCACCTCGCTGCTGCGCCGCAGCGCGGACGACACCGACCAGGTGGAACGGGTGATCGTCGCCAACGCCGACCAGATGCTCGTCGTCGTCGCCGCCGCCGATCCGGAGCCCCGCGCCCGCCTGGTCGACCGCTACCTCGTCGCGGCGCTGGATGCCGGCATCCGCCCCCTGCTCGTCGTGACCAAGACCGACCTGGCCGATCCGACCGCCGTCCTGTCGCATTTCGACGGTCTCGACCTGCGCGTCTTCACCAGCGCGCGCGCCGAGATGCCCGTCGACGAGATCGGGGCGGCGCTCGTGGGGCACTCGACCGTGTTCGTCGGTCACTCCGGTGTGGGCAAGTCGACCCTCGTGAACGCCCTGGTGCCGACCGCGCTTCGCGCGACGGGACATGTCAACCAGGTCACAGGGCGAGGACGCCACACCTCGTCGTCGACGGTCTCCCTGCGCTACGAGGGTGCCGACGGGTCGGGCTGGGTGATCGACACCCCCGGGGTCCGATCGTTCGGCCTCGGACACGTCGACCCGGCGAACATCCTCGCGGCGTTCACCGAGCTCGCGGTGATCGCCGAGAACTGCCCGCGGGGCTGCACGCACCTCGCGGACGCGCCGGACTGCGCCCTGATCGAGGCTGCGCAGCGCGGTGAGCTGGGCCCGAGCGAACTGGCCCGACTGGATTCGTTGCAGCGCCTGCTGCAGACGTTCGCCGACAAGGCGGATCAGGCTCCCGGCCGATAGGCTGAGGGCGTGACTGTGCGCCTGGAATCCGGAAACCCCGCCCCCGACTTCGCTCTGCTCGACCAGGACGGCGAGACCGTTCGCCTGGCGGATCTGCGCGGTGAGAAGGTCGTGCTGTACTTCTACCCCGCGGCGATGACGCCCGGCTGCACGACCCAGGCCTGCGACTTCCGCGACAGCATCTCCTCCCTGCAGGGAGCGGGATACCGCGTCGTCGGCGTCTCGCGCGACGAGCCGGCGAAGCTGCGCGAGTTCCGCGAGCGCGACGGACTCACGTTCACTCTCCTCAGCGACCCCGACCACGCCGTGCACCTCGCCTATGGCGCATGGGGCGAGAAGATGAACTACGGCAAGAAGATCGAGGGCGTCCTGCGATCGACGTTCGTGATCGATGAGGATGGCGAGATCGCCCTCGCGCAGTACAACGTGAAGGCCACGGGGCACGTCGCGCGGCTTCGCAAGCAGCTCGGCATCGACGCCTAGGCCGCTACTCCGACGGCGTCGCGTTCTCGGCGCGCGTGGTCGCTATCAGCAGAACGAAGCACACCAGGCCGGGCACTCCGACAGCCAGGGTGAACAGCCACTGGACGGGCTGGATCGTCAGCGACGCCAGAGCGATCGCGACGGCCAGCACCTGGAAGACGATGCCGCCCGAGCGGGCCCAGGAACGCCCCGATCGCGTCCCGATCGCGAAGGCGGCCAGAGCGACGGCGCCGATCACCGTGAGCACGATCAATGCGATCGCGGTCGGCAACGACGACGCATCCCCCGAGCCCAGTCCGACGATCTCGATCAGCGCGAACACGATCAGCGCGAGCGCCTCGAGGGCGAGGATCGCGGCGGCGGCGAAAGCGAGGGCCGGTGAGCGCACGTTGTCTCCTGGGAATCGAATGAGAAGCGAAGAAACCCTTGATTTCGCCTGGTTCATGTAACAGAATAGACAACGTCATGTGCTCCCACAGCGGCGTGGGGCGGGCTTCGTGCCCGCATCACAGAATGCGGGCAACCGTCCGTATCTCAACAGGGTAGCTGAACCCGAACTGCGACCCGAAATCCGTGTCGTCGCGCTGCGACGATTCACAAGTCCCACACCGAGGAGCCCCCTATGGATTGGCGCGACAAAGCCGCCTGCTTGACTGTCGACCCCGAGCTTTTCTTCCCCGTCGGGAACACCGGCCCGGCCGTCGATCAGATCGAGAAGGCGAAGACGGTCTGCGCCACCTGCACGGTGACCGAGATCTGCCTGCAGTACGCCCTCGAGTCCAGCCAGGACTCGGGCGTATGGGGCGGCCTCTCCGAAGACGAGCGCCGCGCTCTCAAGCGCCGCGCCGCACGCGCCCGCCGCGCATCCTGACCACGACGACGAGCGGCCCGAGACGATGTCTCGGGCCGCTTTCGCGTGTACGCTCCGGGTCTCCTCCGGATGCGCGTCTCCTCGCGATCAGGTAGTGAGCCAGCGCAGGGGGATGTCGATCACGACCTCCGTGCCCGCGCCCTCACTCCCCCGCCATTCGATCGAGCCGCTCAGCTCGCCCTGGATCAGGGTGCGGATGATCTGCGTCCCGAGCCCCTGGCCGATGCGTCCCTCGGGCAGACCGTGGCCCGTATCGCGCACGGTCACCCGCAGGTTCTCCTCGGTGCGAGCGGCATCGATCGTGACGATGCCCTCCTGACCCGCGAGCCCGTGCTCGACAGCGTTCGTGACGACCTCGGTGAGAGCCAGCGCGAGAGGCGTAGCGTACTCGCTCGGCAGCACGCCGAATCGTCCGGTGGACTGCGTCCGCGCCCGAGTGTTGGGCGCCGATGCGACCTCGGCGACGAGCTTGAGGACGCGGTGGAAGACCTCGTCGAAATCGACCTTCTGGGTCAGCCCCTGGGCGAGGGTGTCGTGCACCACGGCGATCGCGTCGACACGCCGCATCGCCTGGGTGAGCGCATCCCGGGCCTCGTCGGAGTGCGTGCGCCGTGCCTGGATCCGGAGCAGGGAGGCGACCGTCTGCAGGTTGTTCTTGACGCGGTGGTGGATCTCGCGGATCGTCGCGTCCTTGGTGATCAGCTCCTGCTCCTGGTGACGCAGCTCCGACACGTCACGGCACAGCACGATCGCGCCGATCCGCGTGCCGCGATCCTTGAGCGGGATGGCGCGGAGCGATACCGTGACGCCCCGTGCCTCGATGTCCGTCCGCCATGGCGCGCGTCCCGTCACGACGACGGGCAGTGACTCGTCGACCTGTCGCGACGGCGGGACCAGCCGCGTCGTGACCTCGGCGAGCGACTCGCCCTCGAGCTCGTCGTCGAAGCCCATGCGGTTGAACGCCGAGAGCGCGTTCGGACTCGCGAAGGTCGTGATGCCGTCCACGTCGATGCGGATCAGCCCGTCCGACGCACGCGGCGCCCCCCGGCGCGGGGAGGTAGGTGCCGCGAGATCGGGGAAGCTGCCGTCGGCGATCATGCGGAACAGATCGTCGGCGCATTCGTCGAACGTGATCTGCTGCCGAGAGGGCGTGCGCGCCTCACCGAGGTTGGTGTGCCGCGTCACGACACCGATCACCGACGGACGCCGCTCGGCGTCGCCGCGCACGTTGACGATCGGCACGGCCCGGACGCGGGTCGGGGTCTCCTCGAACCAGTCGGGTGAGGAGGAGTCGACGATCTCCGCGGAGTCGAAGGCGCCCTGCACCTGCGTGCGCCACTGCGGACGCACGCGTTCTCCGACGATGTCGCGGTAGAACAGCGTCGCTGCGCCGCTCGGACGAGCGTGGGCGACCGCGATGAACGAGCCGTCCTCGGTCTGGACCCACACGACGATGTCCGCGGAGGCCAGATCGGCGAGCAGCTGGCCGTCACCGGCGAGCCGGTGGAGCCACTCGACGTCGTTGTCGGTCAGACGACCCTGGGCGTGGGCGAGATCACTGAGGGTTGACACCCGTCCAGCCTAGAGCGCGTCGGCTCAGAGAATGGCCAGCGACGTCGCGCGCCAGCGCCGGTCGAGCCCTTCCAGACGCACGGCGACCGCGCGCGTGCGACCGGGCCCAGCGACGACCACGACGGCCTCGACCACGCCGTCTGCGGGCTCGGAGGTGCGGATCGACAGGATGTCGAACGACGGACGCGCCGGTGCCATGCCCCGGGCGCTCCGTGCCCGTGCGGAGAGGTTCGCACGCGTCACCAGGGTTCGGTACGCGTCCTCGCTGAACCAGCGGGCGAGCTGGTCCACCTCCCTGATCCCGGCGAGCACTTCGAGGACTCCGCGTGTGAGGCTGCGCAGCAGCGGGAGCGGGTCTGGCAGCTCGACTCGCGGCGTGGGCTGCGGTCCGAAGTACTCGTGAAGCGACATCTGAGGCACTCTCCATCCGGGAAAACTGCCGCCAGTAGAGCACGGGAAGGAACGGCGGAAAGGGGGCGAGCGCGAAGAGTGTGGATAACTCGTATGTCCGGTGATCGGTTCGCCTACGGTATGTGGGGTGCACTGGGACCGCCTGTTCGAAGACCTCGAGAGCCAGCTCGCCTCGGAATGGGAGAGTGAGCGCGCCGCGCTGGATGCCGAGTCGGAGCGCCTGCGGATCTCGCGGCTCGACCTGCGCGACCGTCTGCGCATCCTCACGGCCTCGGGCGCCTCCGCGACGGTCGATGTGGCCGGGTGCGGCCGGGTCCGCGTGCGACTGCAGACCCTGGGTGCGGACTGGTCGGCGATGGTGCTGACCGAGGCGGAAGGCGCCGATCGTGCGCGTGCGACGCGGATCGTCCCGCTGAACGCGATCCTCGGGCTCGACGTCGATCACGGCCTGCTGCTCGCGAGCCTCGATACCGGGAACGCCGACGACGGTCTCCGCGAGCGCATGACGCTCGGGTTCGTGCTGCGAGACCTCGCGCGACGGCGCGCACCGGTTCGGGTTCTCCGCGTCGAGGGACCGGACCTGCACGGGACGATCGATCGCGCGGGCGCCGACCACCTCGACCTCGCGGTGCACGATGCCGGCTCACCGCGTTCCGTGAGCGGCGTGACGGGATTCCGGATCGTGCCGTTCCGCGCGATCGCCGGCGTGCAGATCGTCGGATCTCACATACCGTGAGTGCGAGCGGTCCCCCACAGCTCCGGAAAACTCGCCTCGTTCGCCTGCCGCCACAGCGCCATTCGCCGTGTCTCCTCCGCCTGCTCGGCGAGGTAGCCCTCGATGCTGGACTCGTCGATGCGCCATCGCGGCGGAGAGCCGAGGCGGCAGCCACGCAGGCGCCCCTGGTGCACGAGCTCGACGACCTCATGCACCTCGATGCCCAGCAGCTCGGCGACCTGCGAGGGCGCGAGATAACGCGCGGCCTGCGCTGACGAGTCGGACATGCCCCTATTCTCCACCTGTGCCCACCGGATGCCGGGATCCGGTGAGCAGTGTGGATAACTCACGGAGGCCGCCGCGGTTTTCTGTTTGCATGTGTGGCATGAGCACACCCCTGCATCCTCGACGCGCGTTCTGGAGCGATCTGCGCTTCGTCATCGGTCTCGGCCTCGTCGCCGCCGCGATCGGCGGCGTCTGGCTCGTGGTCTCCTCGGCCGGTTCCACCACGCCGGTGTACCAGGCGAACCGGACCATCGTGCTGGGCGAGACGATCACAGCCGACGACCTGCGACCGGTCGAGGCGAACCTCGGCGCGCTCACCGACGACTACGTCTCGCCCTCCACACTCCGCCCCGGTGTCGTCTCGGCCCGCACCCTCGATGAGGGCGAACTCGTCCCGCGCTCCGCCCTGGTCGATCAGGATTCCCGCCGCACCACGACCGTCGTCGTCACGAGCAGCACGGGCGTGCCGCACGACGTGGCCGCCGGCACCGTCGTCGAGCTCTGGGAGACTCCCGTCGCCGCGGATGACGGTGCTCCCGTGCCACCACGGGTCGTGGTGGGTGACGCGATCGTCCATGCCCTGGTCGACGACGACGCTGTGCTCGACACCGGCAACGCGGCCGTCGAGCTCACGGTGGCGCGGGCAGCCGTCGCCGACGTGCTCGCCGCGATCTCCAGCGGCGCGGCGCTCTCGATCGTCCCGGTCGGAACACGATGACGACGATACTCATCGGCCTCCCCCAGCCGCGTGCCGACGCACTGGCCGCCGAACTGGCGCTGGAGGGCGTCGACACCGATGTGGCGCCTCCTTCCGCGCTGGGCGCACGGCTCGACGGCGTCGACGCCGTGGTGGTCCCCGCCTCTCGCACGCTGCTCACCCCGGCGTTCATCCTGGCTTGCGACCGTGCGGCGGTGCGCGTCATCCCCCTGGGCGAGCATGACAGCCGACTTCTGGCGCGGTACGGACTCGCGGGTTCGCTCGCCCCGGACGCGAGCGGATGGGAGGTTCTCGCCGCACTCCACGAGGCGGAGTCGATCGCGCCGTCCGCCCCCGCGACGTCCCCGAACCGCGTCATCGCGGTGTGGGGGCCCGCGGGTGCTCCCGGCCGGTCGATCGTGGCCATCCAGTCGGCGGTCGAGCTCGCACGCCACGGTCGACGCACGGCTCTGGTCGACGCCGACACGGTCGCTCCGTCGATCTCGCTGCTCCTGGGGCTGAGCGACGAGGCTCCCGGCATCGCCGCCGCCTGCCGCCGTGCCGAGATGGGTGCTCTCGACGACGCCGAGTTGCATCGACTGTCGGTGGTCGTGCCGACGAGCGGCGGTGACATCTCCGTCCTGAGCGGGATCAATCGCCCGTCGCGATGGCCGGAGCTCACGGCATCACGCGTGCACGCCGCGCTTCGCGCCTGTCGGAGCTGGGCGCAGGACTCCGTCGTCGACGTGTCTGCTGCGCTCGATGCCGACGACGAGGTCACGTTCGACGTCAGCGGCCCACGCCGCCATGCCGCGACGACGGCCGTGCTCGCCGAAGCCGACATCGTGCTGGCGGTGGTGTCCGCCGACCCTGTGGGGATCAGCCGCTTCCTCCGCGATCACGCCGAGCTCTCTCGACTCGCACCCGGCACACCGATCAGGGTGCTCGTCAACAAGACACGACCCGGCCCACTCGGCATCGACGCGCGGAGCCAGATACGGCGCACGCTCGAAAGGTTCGCCGGGGTCTCCGACATCGCGTTCCTTCCGTTCGACGACCGAGCGACGGATGCAGCGCTGCTGCACGCTCGCCCGCCGTCCGAGGTCGCGCCGCGCTCGGCGTTCGTCGCCGCTGTACGCAGAGCAGCGGCCTCGCTCGTACCCGAAGCCCCGGTCGCTACTGGCGGTAGCTCGCGAGGAAGTTCCCGAGTCGTTCGACGGCTTCTGCGAGGACCCGCGGCTCGGGGAGCGTGACGATACGGAGGTGATCGGGGGTCGCCCAGTTGAATCCGGTGCCCTGCACGAGCAGGATGTGCTCGGACACGAGGAGGTCGTACACGAGCTTTGCGTCGTCACGGATCTCATGCACGTTCGGATCGAGCCGCGGGAAGGCGTAGAGCGCGCCCTGCGGCTTGACGCACGACACTCCGGGTATCGCCTCGAGGCCTTGCCAGGCGATGTCCCGCTGCTCGTGCAGGCGCCCCGTCGGCGCGATGAGCGCATCGATCGACTGCACGCCCCCCAGTGCGGCCTGCACGGCGTACTGCGAAGGCACGTTCGGGCACAGTCGCGTCGAGGCGAGCAGCGTGATCCCCTCGAGGAATCCCTTGGCATGTGACTGCGGACCCGTGATCACGAGCCATCCTGAGCGGTAGCCGGCGACACGGTACGTCTTCGACAGACCGTTGAACGTCAGGCAGAGCAGGTCGGGGGCGAGAGTCGCCGTCGGGATGTGGACCGCGTCGTCGAACAGGATGCGGTCGTAGATCTCGTCCGAGAGCAGGAGCAGTTCATGCTCACGTGCGATCTGCACCATGCCCTCGAGGATCTCCTTCGAGTACACGACGCCGGTCGGGTTGTTCGGGTTGATGATCACCATCGCCTTGGTGCGGGGGGTGATCTTCGAGCGGATGTCCTCGAGATCGGGCTGCCATTCGTCGTCCTCGTCGCACACGTAGTGCACGGGAGTGCCGCCGGCCAGGCTCGTCATGGCGGTCCACAGTGGGTAGTCGGGTGCGGGGATCAGCACCTCGTCGCCCTCGTCGAGCAGAGCCTGCATGGTCATCGTGATGAGCTCGGACACGCCGTTCCCGAGGAAGACGTCCTCCGGGTCGAAGCGCGGGAACCCCTCGATCTGCTCGTATCTGCTGACCACCGCGCGGCGTGCCGACACGATGCCCTTGCTGTCGCTGTAGCCGTGGGCCGTCGGGAGCGCGGCGAGCATGTCGTGCACGATCTGGTGCGGTGCTTCGAAGCCGAAGATCGCGGGATTGCCGGTGTTCAGCTTCAGGATGCGGTGGCCCTCGGCCTCGAGTCGCGCCGCCTCGACGAGCGTGTTCCCACGGATCTCGTACAGGACGTTCTTGAGCTTCGACGACTGGTCGAAGTGGCGCGATGGTGTCATTGCGCAAGCCTACAGGGGCGCGAAGAGGGCCAATCCGCACGGACTGGCCCTCTTCGCCGAACGCGTCGCGGCGCGCTCTACTTCTTCTTCTTGGACTGCGCCCGTCGCTGCTCGCGGTTGCCGGCGGCCGGCGCCTCGGCGGCATCCGTGCGCTGTCCGAACGCACCGCGCGGGGCCTCCGCGGCGGGCGCCTCCTGCTGCGGAGCCTGGGCGCGCGCAGCCGCCTGACGCAGACGATCTGTCGCCGCCTGCTGCACCTGACCACGCTCGTTGCGGACCTCGACCTCGCCGGCGTCGTTCGCCGCGGAGTACTCGAGACGCTGCTCGCCGGCGCCGTCGGACAGCCCCTTGGCCTCGACCTCGGCGGTCTCGGAGTCGCCGGCGCGGCGCACCTCGACCTCGAGGTTGTAGAGGTAGCCGACCGACTCCTCCTTGATCTGGCCCATCATCGACTGGAACATCGCGTAGCCTTCGCGCTGGTACTCGATGAGCGGGTCGCGCTGG
Source organism: Microbacterium sp. NPDC089695 (assembly GCF_044749085.1). Taxonomy (NCBI): domain Bacteria; kingdom Bacillati; phylum Actinomycetota; class Actinomycetes; order Micrococcales; family Microbacteriaceae; genus Microbacterium; species Microbacterium sp. NPDC089695. Next base: position 2,228,355 of record NZ_JBIVHG010000001.1, on the reverse strand, counting down.
GCCATGGCCCGCAGGCCGATGCCGTCCTTGAGGTAGTCCATCTCGTAGAGGTGGTCGCGCCAGCGACGATCGAGCACCTGCAGCACCACGCGACGCTCGAGCTCGCGCGTGGCCGGTTCTCCCAGCGACTCCTCGCGGGTCTCGTAGGCGATCTTCGCGTCGGAGAGCAGCTCGCGGGTGAGTCCGTCCGCCGTGATGCCGCCCTTGCGGTCGGCCGCCTCGGAGACGACCTCGTCGATCGTGACGCTGACCGGGTACAGGGTCTTGAGCTCGGTCCACAGGGCGTCGAAGTCCCAGCTCTCGTTGTGCCCCTCGCCGGTGTGGTCGCTCACCACGCCGCTGATCGCGTCCTCGATGAAGTGCTGCACGCGGTCGGCGATGTCGTCGCCCTGCAGCATGTGCCGACGGTCCGCATAGATCGCTTCGCGCTGCCGGTTCAGGACGTCGTCGTACTTGAGCACGTTCTTGCGCATCTCGGCGTTCCGCGCCTCGACCTGCGACTGCGCGCTGCGGATCGCTCGAGACACCAGGCCCGACTCGATCGGCACGTCATCGGGGAAGTTCGTGCGCGACAGGATCGCCTCCGCGGCACCCGACTGGAACAGCCGCATGAGGTCGTCGGTGAGGCTGAGGTAGAACCGGCTCTCGCCGGGGTCGCCCTGACGTCCGGATCGTCCGCGCAGCTGGTTGTCGATGCGGCGCGACTCGTGGCGCTCCGTGCCGAGGACGTAGAGGCCGCCGGCCTCCTGCACCTTGGTGGCCTCTTCGGCGACCACGGACTTCATCGACTCGTAGGCTTCGTCCCAGGCGACCTCGTACTCCTCGGGAGTCTCGACGGGGTCGAGACCCTTGCTCTTGAGCTCCTGCACGGCGAGGAACTCGGCGTTGCCGCCGAGCATGATGTCGGTGCCTCGACCTGCCATGTTCGTGGCGACCGTCACGGCACCCAGACGTCCGGCGCGGGCGACGATCTCGGCCTCACGCGCGTGGTTCTTCGCGTTGAGCACCTCGTGCTTGACGCCCTTCTTGGCCAGCAGACGCGACAGGTACTCGCTCTTCTCGACGCTGACGGTGCCGACGAGCACGGGCTGACCGGCTGCGTGGCGCTCGGCGATGTCCTCGACGACCTGCGCGAACTTCGCGGTCTCGTTCTTGTAGACGAGGTCGGACTGGTCTTTGCGGACCATGGGCCGGTTGGTCGGGATCGGGATCACGCCGAGCTTGTACGTCGACATGAACTCGGCCGCCTCGGTCTCGGCGGTACCGGTCATGCCCGCGAGCTTGTCGTACAGGCGGAAGTAGTTCTGCAGCGTGACGGTCGCGAGCGTCTGGTTCTCGGCCTTGACCGGCACGCCCTCTTTCGCCTCGATCGCCTGGTGGATGCCCTCGTTGTAACGACGCCCCACGAGGATGCGGCCGGTGTGCTCGTCGACGATCATGACCTCGTCGTTCATGACGACGTAGTCGGTGTCCTTCTTGAAGAGCGCCAGCGCCTTGATCGAGTTGTTGAGGAACGAGATCAGCGGGGTGTTAGCCGACTCGTAGAGGTTGTCGATGCCGAGGTAGTCCTCGACCTTCTCGATGCCGGGCTCGAGAACGCCGACCGTCCGCTTCTTCTCGTCGACCTCGTAGTCCTCGCCCGCCTCCAGCGTGCGGGCGATCTTCGCGAACTCGGCGAACCAGCGGTTCGCCTCGCCCGACGAAGGCCCGGAGATGATGAGCGGCGTCCGCGCCTCGTCGATCAGGATCGAGTCGACCTCGTCGACGATCGCGAAGAAGTGCTCGCGCTGCACCAGGTCGTCCTTGCGCCACGCCATGTTGTCGCGCAGGTAGTCGAAGCCGAACTCGTTGTTCGTGCCGTAGGTGATGTCGGCCGCGTACTGCTCCCGACGGACGGCGGGGGTCTGACCCGAGACGATGATGCCCGTGGTCATGCCGAGGGCGCGGTACACGCGTCCCATGAGCTCGGCCTGATAGCTCGCGAGGAAGTCGTTGACGGTGATGACGTGGACGCCCTCGCCCGCGATCGCGTTCAGGTACGCGGGGAACGTCGCGACGAGGGTCTTGCCCTCACCGGTCTTCATCTCGGCGATGTTGCCCAGATGAAGGGCCGCTCCACCCATGATCTGCACGTCGTAGGCGCGCATGCCGAGCGTGCGCTTCGCGGCCTCGCGGACGGCCGCGAACGCCTCGGGCATGAGCTGGTCGAGCGTCTCGCCCTTCTCGAAGCGGGCGCGCAGCTCGGTCGTCTCGTTGCGGAGCTCCTCGTCGGTGAGCTTCGAGATGTCCTCTTCCAGCGCGTTGACGGCCTTCACCACCTGGTTCAGGCGGCGGATGACCCGCCCCTCGCCGGCGCGCAGCAGCTTCTCAAGAGGATTGGCCACAGATGTCATCTCCCTGTCGATGGGTCCGGCGCCGCCGTCGATCGGTCGTCGCGCCCGGCATACCTCGCCATGTTACCGGCCCGTGACCTGCACGTCGCCTGCATGGCGCGCCGCCGGCGCGTTTCCGGGTATGTATATATTGGTCGACGACTCCAGGAGGTTCCCATGTCGGTACGCCAGAGCCTGCTCGCGATCCTCGCGCAGGGCCCGTGCTACGGATACCAGTTGCGCCATGAGTTCGACCGGCGCACGGGTGCCGTCTGGTCGCTCAACGTCGGTCAGATCTACAACACGCTCGAACGCCTCGAACGCGACGGGTTCGTACGCCGAGGCGCTCCCGACGCGCAGGGGCATGTGTACTGGGAGATCACCGACGAGGGAGCCGACGACGTCGATCGCTGGCTCCTCTCCCCCGTCGAGCGGGGTGCGGCTCGCGACGAGCTCGCGATCAAGATCTCCGTGGCCGCGACGCTGCCCGGCGCTGACGCCGCGGAGGTCATCGCCCGACAGCGCGCGGAGACCACGGCGCGCCTCGACGATCTGCGACGTCGGCGGGACGAGCGCGGCGACGCGGATGCCGAGGGCCTCGCCCACGCGCTCGTCATGGACTCGATGATGTTCGCCGCGGATGCGGAGCTCCGCTGGCTCGACCATGTCGGCGAGCGTCTCGCCGCGCATCCGCAGCACGCGCTCGCACTGGAGCTCACCGCCGAACGCCCCAAGCGGGGCCGCCCGCGAACGTCAGGTCCTGCGCTCGTCTGAACCCGCGTTCGCCTGGAGCGGATGCACAGCCCGCCCAGAGGCCCGGGAAACTAGGATCTGAGGCATGGCTGGTATTTGGGGCAGACGCAAGCGCGAGAAGGAAGAACTCGCCGCACAGGACGCCGATCTGGCGCGGCGCGCCGAGCAGGCGCTGGTCGCCGCGGACGAGCGCATCCGGTCGACCTCCGACGAACTGGTGTTCGCTCAGGCCGAGCTGGGCGACTCGCTCACGGGCGACCTGGCGAGGGCGCTCGACGCCGTGCGGACGCACCTGCGCGAGGCCTTCCAGCTCCACCAGCTGAATCACGACGAGATCCCCGACACCGACGAGGAGCTGCGCACCCGCAACGCGCGCATCGTCCAGCTGTGCGAATGGGCGCAGGATCTCCTCGACGAGAAGACGTCGGACCTCGCCGAGTCGATCGCGAAAGTGCGACGCGCACCCGAGGTGATCGCCCAGGTGCGCGCGGATGCCGCGGCGCTGAGCACCCGGATCCCGCACACCAACGACACCGTGACACGGCTCTCGGCGCGGTACTCCGACTCGGCCATGCATCAGATCACGGCCAGCGCCGTCGAGGCCGAACAGCTCATCGCGTTCGCCACCCACGGCGCCGACGTGTCGGAGCGACGGCGCGAGGCCAAGCAGAACGAAGAGGCCAACCTCGCCCTCGAGACCGCGACGGAGGCGACCCGCCGCGCGGCGGCGCTGCTCGACGCCGTCGAGGACTTCGAGATCGAGGCGCTGCGCGCCGAGTCGACCCTCGCCGAGGTCGTCGCCGATTCACGGAGCGACCTCATCGCCGCGCGCACGGCCCCGCAGGTGCCCGCCGTCGCCGCAGCGGTCTCCGATCTGCAGGGCGCTCTGAGCACCCTCTCCCCGGCGGGGACGCCCGGCGATCCCTTCGCCGAGCTCTCGCGTCTGCGCGAGGCCAACACCGCTCTCGACGACGCGATCGCCAAGGCACGGCATCGCGCGGAGCATCCGCTGCCCAGCATCGCCCAGGTGCAGCACGCGATCGACGATGCCGACCGGCAGCTCGGCGTCGCCCGCGGTCTCATCTCGGGCCACCGCGGCTGGATCGGTGCCGACGCTCGGACGCGGCTCGCCGAGGCCGAGCGTCTGCGCGTCGACCTCGCCGATCTGCTGCCCGCCGAGGACACTCGCGACCAGGCGCTCGCGAGCGCGCGCCGGGTCGCGCACCTCGCGGCCGAGGCGCTGCAGCTCGCGCAGCGCGACATCGACTCGTCCCGCCCCCAGGATCAGGGCTGGGGCGGGGGCGACGGCTGGGGCGGTGGCGGCGGCTGGGGCGGCGGACGACGCGGTGGCGGCGGCGGTGACATCGCCTCCGGCATCCTCGGCGGGCTCGTGATCGGCAGCCTGCTCGACGGCATCTTCGACTGACGCGCCGGGATCCGGCGCACGGCCCGGACAGACGAGGAACGGCCCGCCCCATCGGGGGCGGGCCGTTCCGTTCCTGCGGTCAGGAGGCGAGCGCCTCCGCGGGCGGAGCCTGCGTGTCGAGCGCGATCACGCCGTAGTCCCAGCCCTTGCGGCGGTACACGACGCTCGGGTGGTCGGTGCTGGCATCGACGAACAGGAAGAAGTCGTGCCCCACGAGTTCCATGCGGTCGACGGCCTCCTCGACCGTCATCCACTCGGCGTCGAAGCTCTTGGTGCGGATGACCACGGGCGAGTAGACCTCGTCCTCATCGTTCTGCACCGGGACGCTGCCGGTCGCGACGGCACGCAGCACATCGGCGGACGCGGGCTGCACGTCGATGCCTTCGAGTGCGCCGCTGCCCTTCTCGAAGTGCGCCCCGCGAGGATGCTGTCGGCCGTCGACGCGCTTCTCCTTGGCGCGGCGGAGCTGCTCCGCCATCTTGTCGACGGAGAGGTCGAGGGCGACGAACTTGTCGCCGTCTGTGGCCTCCGCGCGGACGACCGGCCCCTTGCCGACGAGCGTGAGCTCCACGGTCTCTTCAGGAACCTGGCCGTTGCGATACACCCGGTGGGTGACCTTGACGTCCAGCCGCTGCGCTCGAGCGGCGAGCGTCTGGATCCTGGCGATCTTCTCCTCGACAACGGACCGGAAGCGATCGGTGATACCCACTCCGACGCCGACGATGCTCGTTTCCATTGCTGCCTCCTTGTCCCGGTCCTCCCGGCCAAGGGCGGACCGTGGTCGCCTTGTGACCCCCCACGGTAGTCCGCCCGACGACAGATGTCACGGGTCATTTCCTCCGTGTCGCCGATGCATCCGCTCTGGGTCCGCTGTGACGCGGCGTGGCGGCGAGCACGACAGCGGAGACCACGAGATATCCGGCGCTCTCGAGCGTTCGCGCCGCCTCGTCGAGGGTCGCCCCCGTGGTCATGACGTCGTCCACGACGACCGCGCGGCGCCCTGAGCCCTCTCGTCGCGCGCGCATGCCGCCGCGGACGTTGTCGGCGCGGTGCGCGACGTCGAGGCCGCGCTGATCCCGCCGCCCGCGTGTCGCGGCGAGCGCGCTCACCGGGCGAGCGCCGGCACGTCGGAGGAGCATCTCGGGCACCCGGTATCCGCGCCGACGCAGTGATCGCCCCGAGGTCGGAACCGGCACGAGATCGGCATGTCGGTCACGGGCAGCCGGGAGAACGCTCTGGAGGGCAGCGCCGACGGGCCTCGCGAGCAGCGTCTCGCCGTCGTCCTTGAACCGGCGGATGCACGTCGCAGGCACCCCGTCGAACCAGAACGCGGCGCGCACAGGGAGTCCGGCCGGCGTGCGGAGGTCGAACGGCTCGGGTGCGAGAGCCGCACGACACCGGTCGCACAGAAGCGTCTCGACAGCACCGCAGCCGGCGCAGGTCGCCGCGAGGACGAGCGCGAGGATCTCGGACCCGATCGAGCTCGCGATCGAGAGGAGGCCGGGAGGAGCGGATGACGGCATCCGTCCATCCTCACGGTCGTGCCCGCCGGGCGCCGTGAGGAGGGCCGCTGGGCTGCGGCCGTGTGGACAGGATGACCCTGCAGCGCGTCCGTGCAGAAGGAGTGCGGAGAAAGGGATCCGCCGCAGTCAGTGACCGGCCCGCGTCGCGAGAAGCAGCACGCCGTCCGCGGCCTCGCTCCACGCGGATCCGCTGCGGGCGAAGACCGAGCCGTCCGAGCTGAGGACGCGGATACCGGAGCTCGAACGCGACCCCGCGATCGACACGGCGTTCGTCGGAGCGGCCTCGACCGTGCCTGTGCCGCCCACGATCTGCGTGAGCACGACGCGGTCGTCGGTGTCGGCGAGCACACCGACGCGGTCGGATCCGAGCCAGACCACGCCGACCGCCGGACCGTCGAGCTGCGTCACCTCCCTGGTCGGCCCCAGCTCGACCGGCGCGCCGGATTCGTCGCGGATCACGGCGGAGACCACGACCCAGCGCTCGCCGCCGACCACGATCACGGCCGCGATCCGTGCGCCGTCGGCCGAGACGCGGATCGCCGAGACCTCGGAGGCTCCGGGCCACGCCGACGCCACGTCGATCGGGGTGACGTCGGTGCTGATCGCCTTCAGCGTCGACGGTGCGGAGACCGGCACCGACCAGGTGTATCCGAAGGAGTCCATCGACGGCCGCACGAGTTGTGTCCGTTGGTCGAGCTCGTCGAACCGGCCGTCGCCCGCGATGTACACGTGCCCGTCCGCGAGCAGCACTGCTGCGTGCGCCCCGTCGGTCGAGACGTCGATCGCGAGGATCGGCTGAGTGATCGCGAGGATCTCCTCCGTGACCCCGGGAAGAGGCGTGACCTCGCCGCCCACGAGGCTCCCGAACGTGCCGTCCGCCAATACGAGGCTCCCGCCGTCCGGCACATCCTCGACGAGCTTGACCACTCCGGCATCGAGCGTGCGTCCGTCGACCGTGAAGCGCACCTGGCTCACCTGTAGCCTCGCCGCAGCGAAGGTCTCCTGCAACTGCGTGCGCATGCGGGCGAGCGTGACGGCGTCGAGACCGATGGCCGCCCCGTTGAGTGCCACCTCGGCGACCTGATCGGCGTCGATCGGCACGGCGTCCCTGGCGAGCTGAACCCCGGCGGGGAAGGCACTCTGCACCGCGGGGTCGAGCCAGGCGCTGGGAGCACCCCCGATCAGCGCCTGCGCGATGCTCGTGGCCACCGTCGCCCGACGCGGGAACCAGCGCACGTCGGGGACCAGGCGCTCCCAGCTCAGGTCGTAGTACTGCAGCGCGTAGTCGTCGTAGACGCGGGCGAACCGCGACTCGTCGAGGACGACGCCGTCCGGGGCCTCCGAGATGCGCCACTGCCCGTCGGTCTTGACCACCACGAACGCCGAGTTCGAGGAGGCGATGGATTCGGAGTACGCTCCCGTGCCGTCGACGCTCGCGATCTGGTCGAACGTCACCCGTACGTCGGCCTGCTCGCCCTCGGGCGCATCCGCGTCGTCGTCGTCGATGCTGGACGCGAACGAGCGGGTCGACGCGCTCGCGTCGATCGAGACCCCTGTCGACGGCCGCCACCGTGCGGCCATCTCGGGTGTGAGGAACTTGCGTGCCGTGTCCCAGTTCTCGGCGGGCGTGATCGCGGCCTCCATGAACCCCTCGACGATGGTCGCGGGGCCGACGCCGTCGGCGGGGCCGGACGCCAGCGGGAGGAAGTCGGGGTCGTCCGGCGATGCGCCCAGCGCCAGGCCGGGCTGCACGTCGCCCGAGGTCGGCAGCCCGGTGCAGCCCGCGAGGAGCAGTGCTGCGACCACGACGGCGGCGAGAGCGCCGAGCGAACGGCGTGCGCGCCGGATCATTCGAGCCCCCTCGGATCGAAGAGCTCGGCCGGGAGATCGGCGAGCTGGATGGGCTGCGTCGCATCCCCGATGTCGGACAACGCCTCCTGCGGCTCGACCATGATGGGCGACGGGCCGTCGAGCTCCTCGCCGCGCGGCAGGGTGAGCACGAAGTGGGTGCCGACGCCGAGCTCCGACCACACCGCGAGCGTCCCCCCGTGCAGCGTCGCGTCGCCCAACGCGATCGACAGCCCGAGTCCCGTGCCGCCGATCGTGCGCTGCCGTGAGGGGTCGGCCCGCCAGAAGCGGTCGAACACGCGCTCGGCGTCGGCAGGGTCCATGCCGAGACCGAAATCGCGCACGCCGGCTGCCACTGCGTGCTGATTGCTGTCGACGGTCACCACGATGGGACGTCCCTCACCGTGCTCGATCGCGTTGCCGATGAGGTTGCGCAGCACCCGGCGCACGCGCCGCGGATCCATGTCGACCGGTGAATACCCTCCGGGGGCGACGAGACGCAGCTCGCTCCCCCGCCCGTCGGCGAGCGGCTTCATCTGCTCGATCACGTCTTCCGCGAGATGCGCGAGGCTCGTCGCCTCGAGCTCGAGCTGCACCGAGCCCGCGTCGTAGCGGCTGATCTCCAGGAGGTCGGACAGGAGCGTCTCGAAGCGCTGCACCTGCGTGTGGAGCAGCTCGGTCGTGCGGGCCGTGGTCGGATCGAACTCCGCGCGCTGATCGTTGAGCATGTCGGCCGCGAGCCTGATGGTCGTGAGCGGGGTGCGCAGCTCGTGCGAGACGTCGGAGACGAAGCGCTGCTGCACGAGAGACAGCTCCCCGAGCTCCTTGATCTGCGCCTCGATGCTGTCGGCCATGGCGTTGAAGGAGCGGCCGAGCGTCGCGATCTCGTCCTCGCCGTGCACGTCGATGCGCACCGCGAGGTCTCCCGATGCCAGGCGCGCGCTGGTCTCCGCCGCCTCGACGATCGGAGTCGAGACCGTGCGGAGCACGACGAACGAGATCGCCGCAACGATCGCGACGAGGCCGATGCCGGCGATCCACAGGGTGCGCTGCACGAAGGTGAGCGTGTTGTCGGCATCCGCGAAGTCGTACGCGAAGTAGATCTCGAAGGGCCCCGCCTCCGGCACCTGCAGCTGCTGACCGACGATCACTCCCGGAACACCGCGTCCGCCGATGTCGAGAGACACCGACTGCCACGCCTGGCGGTCGTCGAACTCCTGAACGCGGTTGTGCAATGCGGTGCTGATGTTGTTGGCGCTGAGACCCGCGGTGAAACCGCTGATCGAGATCTCGACGTCCTGCTGAACCCGCACGCCGGCGATGCCCTCGGCCGTGGAGAGTCGCCCGAGCTCCTCCTGGACGCTCTCCCAGAGCTCGGGAAGAGCGCTGGGGCTGTCGCCGAGCGCGGCCGAGTCGAGGGTCGTCTGCGCCTGGTCGACGGCGCGGCGGGCGTCTTCGAGCGCCTCGTTCTTGCGCGACTCGAAGAGGTCGCTCTGGATCACGAGGGCCATCGTCACGCACGTGATGAGGATCGCCGTCGAGGTCAGGAGCAGGGTGATCGTGAGTGTGCGGAACCGCAGCGACCGGCGCCACAGGGCGCCGAGCACATCGGGCCAGCCACGCCAGTCGCGCAGGACAGCGATCGCGGTCGTGGTCGCTGTCGTCGCGGCCATCGTGCGCCTAGCCCGGGCTCCCGGCCCGGTAGCCGACGCCGCGCACCGTCATGACGATCTTCGGGTTGTCGGGGTCGAGCTCCACCTTGGCGCGCAGACGCTGCACGTGCACGTTCACGAGTCGCGTGTCGGCCTTGTAGTGGTAGCCCCAGACCTGCTCGAGCAGCATCTCGCGCGAGAACACCTGCTGCGGCTTCGAGGCGAGGGCCACGAGCAGCTGGAACTCCAGGGGCGTCAGCGCGATCGGCGTCGTTCCCCGCCGCACCTCGTGCGCGTCGACGTCGACCGTGAGATCGCCGACCCGCAGCTGCTCCCCCACCGTCGTGGGAGCGGGGCGCAGGCGGGTGCGGATGCGGGCGACGAGCTCCTTCGGGTTGAAGGGCTTGACGATGTAGTCGTCGGCGCCGACCTCGAGCCCGCGAACCACGTCCGCCGTGTCGCTGCGCGCCGTGAGCATGATGATGGGCACGCCGGACTCGGCACGGATGCGGGTGCAGATCTCGATGCCGTCCATGCCCGGCAGCATGAGATCGAGCAGCACCAGGTCGGGCCGCTGCGTGCGCCATTCCTCGACGGCCTTCGCGCCGTCGGCGCAGAACACCGGCTCGAAGCCCTCCGTGCGCAGCACGATGCCGATCATCTCGGCGAGCGCGGTGTCGTCGTCGACCACAAGGATGCGTGAGGTCATAACTGTTACCTTATGGCACTGAGTACCACGGCCCCACGTCTGCGCTGGCGAGGTGTGTTATGACACGATGGGAGCGCACGACGGAGGGAGTGCCGGTGACCGGCCAGACGTGGACCCCTGCCCCGAAGAAGGGCATCATCCCCCTGCATCCGCTGACATTCGGGATGCTGCTCGGGCGTTCGTTCTCAGCATTGCGTCACAACCCGAAGGTCCTGTTCGGGTTCGGCGTGGTGATCCAACTCGCCGTGTTGATCCTGAGCACCGCCGTGATGGCGTTCGTGTTCGCCACGACCTTCGCGAGACTCGAGTCGCTCTCGCCGTCGTCCCCCGACTTCGAGGCCGTGTTCGCGGGCACGATCGGGATGAACCTCGTGGCCGGCATCGTCGTCGGGCTCGCCTCGATCGCCTTCACCGCGCTCATGCAGGGGATCGTGGCCGCCGAGATCGGCAATGCGGCACTCGGCGTCAAGGCGTCGCTGGGCGCGCTGTGGAAGAAGATGATCCCCGCCTTCTGGCGTCTCGTGGGCTTCGCATCGCTCTTCGTCGCCTTCGTGTTCGGCGTGATGCTGATCCTGTTCCTCGTCGTCGCCGGGGCCATCGCCGGCGGCCTGGGAGGATCGGTCGAGGCGATCAGCGGCCTCGCGATCATCGTGATCCTGCTTTTCCTCGCGATGATCCCCCTCGTCATCTGGCTCTCGACCAAGCTCCTCCTGGTGCCGTCGATCCTCGTGCTCGAGCGTGCGCGCTTCCGCGCGGCCCTCGTGCGCTCATGGCGCCTGACCCGCGGCCGATTCTGGGTCGCCTTCGGCGTGACCATCCTGATCGGCATCATCATGGGCCTCGCGATGCAGGTCGTGAACCTGCCGGTGGCTCTGCTGGGAACCATGCTCGGCTCCGTGGTCGCGCCGACGGGATCGCCGGATGCCGGCTCGATCCTCGCGTTCGTGTTCGCGTTGCTCGCCCCGCAGATTCTCCTCCTGGTGCTGCAGGCGATCACGCTGGTCGTGCAGAGCTCGGCCGGGACGCTGATCTACCTCGACTGCCGCATGCGGTATGAAGGCCTCGATCAGGCACTGATCAGCCACGTCGAGCGCCGCGACCTCGGGTGGACCGAGGAGCAGCTCGGCGATCCGTTCGTCGTGGACCCCGGCCGCGCCGTGACCAGCGCACCGCCGCCGAAGCAGACGCCCGAGTGGGCGGCCGGCGCGGCCTACGCCGTTCAGCCGTACCCCGGTCAGCAGTATCAGGGTCAGCAATATCAGGGTCAGCAGCCGTACCCGAGTGCGCAGCCGCAGCCCTACCCGTACGCGCAGCAGCAGTACGCGCAGCAGCACTACCAGGCTCCGCAGCCGCCCTACGCGCAGACACAGCCGTCCCCGCCGCCGTATCAGGCGCCTCAGCAGCCGCCGTACGCACAGCAGCAGCCCCCGTCCCCTGCAGCTCCCCCGCAGCCGCCGGCGGCGCCACCCGCATACACGCCGCCGCCGGCATCCGCTCCGGTCGCGGAGGGCGGGGACTCGTCGGGGCCCGGCGCGAGCACGGCATGATCGTTCCGCTCGACGTGTTCGCCCCCGATGGGGACGAGGCCAGGCGGTGGGCCGAGGAGGAGCTTTCGAACCCCCGTTACGCCGACGCCAAGCCGACCTGGTTCGACCTCCTGATGCGCGACATCGCCCGGTTCCTCAGCGACCTGTTCAGCACCGACACCGGCACGTCCGTGGGCCCTGTCGCGCTCGTCGTGGTGTGCGTGATCATCGTCGCCGCCCTCGTCGTCGCGCTGATCGTGTGGGGGCGCCCTCGCCGGTCGCAGGCCGTGCGCCGACCGCTCTCCGGGCTGCTCGGCGCCGATGACGACCGCAGCGCCGCCGAGCTGAGATCCGACGCGGAACGCAGCGCCCGCGCCGGCGACTGGGACGCCGCGACGATCCTGCGCTTCCGTGCAATCGCGCGGGATCTGCTCGAACGCGACGTGATCGATCCCTCCCCCGGAGCCACCGCGCAGGCGATCGCCCGCGACGTCTCGACGGTGTTCCCGCAGGAGGCCGCCGCGGTGCGCGCCGCCGCCGTATCGTTCGACGACGTCCGATATCTGCGTCATCCGGCCACGGCCGACAGCTACGCAGAGCTCGCCGCGACCGATGAGCGTCTGCGCACGCGTCGCCCCGACCTGGTGAGCGCATGACCGCGGTCGCAGAATCCGCCGCCGCATCGACCGCCGAGGTGCAGCGTCCCGGCCGGCGGATGCGTGCACTGGGCGGCTGGGCGGTCGTCGTCGCGCTGGTGCTGCTCGGCGCGTTCATCGCGATGCAGGTCAGCGTGCAGATGCCGAGCAGTCGGGGCGCGCTCGATCCGGAGGGCGTCGGCGACTCGGGAGCGATGGCGCTCGCCGAGATCCTGCGCGATCAGGGCGTCGAGGTCGACGTCGCGCGCACGCGGCCCGAGGCTCGAACCGCGATCGGCGAGGGCGCGACACTCGCGCTCTCGAACCCGTACACGCTGACCGACGAGGGCATCCTCGATCTGATCGCGCCGGCCGAGCGCGTGGTGTTCCTCTCGGCCAACACGCATCTGCTGTCGCTGCTCGACATGGGCGACAACGCTGCGGCGGATTCCACGGCCGTCGGCCCGTCATGCGACACGGCCGAGTTCGCCGAGGTCGGCACGATCCGCCCCGACCGGCTCTTCCACCCCGCCGACGGGGTCGAGGGATGCTTCGGGAGGGACGACGCGGCAGCCGTGCTGGTCGACGAGACCGACGACCAGACCCGAGTCGTCGTGGAGGGCACACGCCTGTTCAGCAACGACTACCTGTCCGAGAACGGCAACGCCGCTCTCGGACTCGCGCTTCTCGGCCAGACCGAACGGGTCGTCTGGTACGTCCCGAGCTTCGAGGACACCGACATCGAGGCGCAGTCCCCCGACACGCTCGGCACGCTCACGCCCGGGTGGGTGACACCGGCGATCCTCGTCCTCCTGCTCGCGGGTCTCGCCGCGGCTCTGTGGCGCGGTCAGCGTTTCGGACCGCTCGTGGCCGAGACCCTCCCTGTGACGGTGCGCGCGTCCGAGACCATGCACGGCCGCGCCCGGCTGACCGCGAAGGCGGGAGATGCCGCGCATGCCGCCGAGGCACTCCGCGCCGGCGCTCGTCGCCGCCTCGCACGCCGCCTCGGACTCGCGGTGAACGCGACCGCCGACGAGGTCGCGGATGCGGCATCAGACCGCCTGCGCGTGCCGCGAGGCACACTGCAGACGCTGCTCGCGGGCCCGCTGCCGTCCGACGATCCGGCGCTCGTCGAGTACGCGCGCCGATTGCAGGAGCTCGAGTCCGCCGTCGACGAGACGACGCGCGAGATGAGGGATCCGGGATGACCCGCATCCGACGCACCACGCCCCGAGACACTCTCACCAGCCGACGACCGGAAGCAGAGGACACCCCGTGACCACCGACTCACCCACACACGCGTCATCCGCCGACGCCGTGCCCGCGACAGCGACCGCGCACGCCTCGGACGCCGAGCTGCGACAGGCCATGCACCGGGTGCGCGCCGAGGTCGACAAGGCCGTGGTCGGCCAGGCGGGCACCGTCACCGGTCTGCTCGTCGCGCTGCTCGCGCGCGGTCACGTCCTGCTCGAGGGCGTGCCGGGCGTCGCGAAGACGCTCGTCGTGCGCTCGTTCGCCCGTGCGCTCGGACTCGACACCAAGCGTGTGCAGTTCACGCCCGACCTCATGCCCGGCGACGTCACGGGGTCGCTGGTGTACGACGCGCGCACCGGCGAGTTCGACTTCCGTGCGGGGCCGGTGTTCACGAACATCCTGCTCGCCGACGAGATCAACCGCACGCCGCCCAAGACGCAGGCGGCACTGCTGGAGGCCATGGAGGAGCGACAGGTCTCGGCCGACGGCGAGAGCCGCGCTCTGCCCGACCCGTTCCTCGTCGCCGCGACGCAGAACCCGATCGAGCACGAGGGCACGTACTCGCTGCCCGAGGCGCAGCTCGACCGTTTCCTCATGAAGCTCGTCGTGGGGATGCCGGAGCGCGAGGCCGAGGTCTCGGTGCTGCGCCGGCACGCGTCGGGTTTCTCGCCGCGCGAGCTCACCGGGGTCCAGGCGACCGTCACCGCAGACGAGATCCGCGCGGCGCAGGATGCCGCGGCGCGCGTCGAGGTCACCGACGACGTGCTCGGATACGTCGTCGACCTCGCCCGCGCGACCCGGCAGTCGCCCTCGGTCGAGCTCGGTGCGAGTCCGCGTGCATCGACCGCGCTGTTGGCGGCGGCGAAGGCATGGGCGTGGCTGAACGCGTCATCCGCCGTGACGCCCGATCACGTGCAGACGATGCTCGTGCCGGTCTGGCGCCACCGCCTGCAGCTGCGCCCCGACGCACAGATGGAGGGCGTCTCGGCCGATGCCGTACTGACCTCCGTCGTGCAGCAGACCCGGGTGCCGATCTAGGTGTTCGTCACCGGTCGTCTCGCCATCGCGGTCGCCGTCGGCGTCGTGCCCATCGTGCTGTCCGGACTCGCGGGGTTTCCGCCGTACGCCGCGTTGGGGATCTGGGTCGCGCTGTGCGCCGCTCTCGTCGGTCTCGACGTGCTGCTCGCGCCCAGTCCGCGGACCGTCGTCGTGAGCAGGCGCGTGCCGACGCGGGCACGGCTGGGCGAGCTCGTGCCGGTGAGCGTGGCGCTGCAGAACAACGGTTCGCGGACCCTCCACGCGCTCATCCGCGATGCCTGGCAGCCGACCGCCGGGGCCGGCGACGCCCGCCGCAGGCTGGACGTGCCGCCGGGCGAGCGACGACGGATCGAGATCCCGTTGCTGCCCCGTCGCCGGGGCGAACTCGTGAGCCAGTTCGTGATGATCCGGTCACGCGGCCCGCTCGGAG
Organism: Microbacterium sp. NPDC089695; assembly: GCF_044749085.1. Lineage (NCBI taxonomy): Bacteria > Bacillati > Actinomycetota > Actinomycetes > Micrococcales > Microbacteriaceae > Microbacterium > Microbacterium sp. NPDC089695. The sequence goes on along the minus strand of NZ_JBIVHG010000001.1, from coordinate 2,213,189 downwards.
TCGCCGGACGCCAGGCGCGCCACCGGGTGCGCGGCGCCGTGCGCGTCCTGCCGGCGTTCTCGTCACGCAAGCACCTGCCCTCCCGGCTCGCGCGTCTGCGTGAACTCGACGGCAACACCAGCATCCAGGTGCGCGGTCAGGGCACCGAGTTCGACTCGTTGCGCGAGTACGTCCGCGGAGACGACGTGCGCTCGATCGACTGGCGCGCGACGGCGCGCGCAGGCTCCACCATGCTGCGCACGTGGCGACCCGAGCGCGACCGCCATGTGGTCATCATCATCGACACGGGGCGCACGGCCGCAGCGCGCGTGGGCGACGGGACGCGGGTCGACGCCGCGCTCGAGGCCTCGCTGCTGCTCGCCGCGCTCGCCTCCCGGGCCGGCGACCACGTGCACCTGCTCATGTACGACCGCGTGGCCCGTGCGCGGGTCTCCGGTGTCGAGGGCGCTGCCCTCCTTCCGGCAATGACCGACGCCATGGCCCCCGTGCACGCCCGACTCGTCGACACCGACTGGACGGGAGCGTTCGCCGCCGTGCGGACGCTCACGACCCGTCCGTCGCTGATCGTGGTGCTCACGGCACAGGATGCGGCCGAGTCGGCACGCGGCTTCCTCGGTGGGTTCCCCGATGCCGGCCGAGCCACCTCGATCCTCGTCGGTTCCGTGACGGACGACGGCGTCGCGGAGCTCGCGCGCGGGCGGGGGTCGCGCGAGGACATCTACCTCGCCGCGGCCGCCGAGCGCACCATGCGCGACGCGGAGATCGTGGCGGACGCCATCCGGCGAGCAGGCGGCGAGGCGATCGCCGCCGACCCCGAGACCATGCCGCCGCGCATCGCCGACCGCTACCTGGAGCTGAAGGCCGCGGGCCGGCTCTGACGCCGAGCGCACGACGCGGCCACGACGCCCGTTCTCCGTCGGTGCCGGCGTTCGCTCAGCCGGCGACGAGTCGCGGCGTTCCGGCCTCGTACTCGACCAGGTCCCCGGTCTCTCCGCGCCGCTGCGCCCGCCCGCCGATCACGAGCATATAGATGAGGAAGACCGCGAGCGCCGCGGCTCCGATCCCGATCTTGATCGGCCATGGCAGCGCCCATCCGGTCACGAACCCCTCGACGAGACCCGCGAGGAACAGCGCGAAGACGAGTCCTATCGCGACCGTGGCGAGCGATCGTCCCTCCGCGGCGAGCGACTCCGCCCGCAAACGGTTCCCGGGCGCCACCCACGACCAGAAGAGGTGCAGACCACCCGCCGCGGCGACGAAGATGCACGTCATCTCCAGCATCCCGTGCGGCAGGATGTACAGCACCATGATGTCGGCCTTGTCATGGGCCGCCATGACCGCCCCCGCGGTGCCGAGACCCATGGCGTTCTGCACGAGAGCGTAGACCGGCCAGATGCCGGTCACCCCGAACAGCACGCACTGCAGGGCGATCCACGCGTTGTTGGTCCACACCATCCCCATGAACACGGCAGCGGGGTTCTCGGTGTAGTACCCCGTGAAGCTCTCATCGGCGTACTGGGCGAGCGCGTCGGGCGGCCCCAACGTCGCGATGAGCGCCGGGTCCGACGAGATCCATGCAGCCGTGCCCACGGCGACCGCGATGAACGCGACCGCGATCACCAGCGTCGTCCATCGCAGCCGGTACAGCGCGGCCGGCAACTGCCGGGTGAAGAACCGCGAGGTCTGCGTGAGGATGCTGTCGGACGCTCCGGTCAGGCGCAGTCGCGCCCTCACCAGGATCGTCGACAGGTACGACCCCTGGGGCGACTCCCCCACCGAGGTCTTCAGCTCGGCGAGGTCGGCGGATGCCGCGCGGTAGCGCACGATCAGTTCGTCGACACCCGCGCCGTCGAGGCGCGCGCGGCTCAACTGCTCCAGCCGCTCCCATTCGGCGCGGCGGGCATCGGTCAGCGCATCGGCATCCACCTGATTTACTGTACTCATGTCTGCCCCGCTCGATACGTCCGACGAGGTGCTCTCCGGAGAGGCCGTCGCGATCGACGTGCAGCCGATCGGGTTCGTACTGCGCGCCGCCGGCGCCCTGATCGACATGCTCGTGGGCTTCGGGGTCTTCCTGTTCTGGATCTTTCTGCGCATCTGGCTGTTCGACGCCGGAATCCTCGACGAGGCGACCGATCGGATCGCGACCGTGAGCGCGCTCGTGGTGAGCTTCGTCGTGCTGCCGATCACGATGGAGGTCGCGCTGCGCGGGCGCAGTCTCGGCAAGCTCGCCGTCGGCGGGCGCATCGTGCGCATCGACGGCGGCGCGACCGGGTTCCGTCATGCCTTCATCCGCGCGCTGATCGGCGTCCTCGAGATCTACATGACACTCGGCAGCGTCGCTGTGCTCAGCGGCGTGTTCAGCTCCCGATCGCAGCGTCTCGGCGACATGGTCGCAGGCACCTACAGCCAGCGAGTGCGGGCGGCGCGGCTCGTGCCGTCGATCCCGGTTCTCCCTCCCGCCCTGGTCGGCTGGGCGCAGATCGCCGACGTCGCACGACTGCCCGACCGTCTCGCACGGCGCATCTCGCAGTTCCTGCAGAGCGCCCCGCGCATGATGCCGGCCGCTCGCGCCCGGGTCGCGAACGATCTGCTCGCCGAGGCGGCCGCGTTCGTCTCCCCCGTTCCCCCGGTTCCGGCCGAGGAGGTACTGATGGGCATCACCGTGCTCCGCCGCGAACGCGAGCGTCGAGCGCTCGAGAACGCCGATCGGCGCGCCGAGAAGCTCACCGGGCGCCGCGTCGGCGTCTGACCGGATTCAGGCGCGCAGCGCCTCGTGGCGGACCACGAGCCACCCCGCGGGCACGGAGAGGCGGTCGGCGTGCGGCGCGCAGAGATCGTGCGCGTGCGGGTGGTTCGCGGCGCCGAGGGGTCCCAGCGCGGCCATCTGATCGCCGTAGTCGTAGGTGAGCGTCGCCACGGCCTCGCGCGCGCAGCCGACCTTCGAGCAGAGTCTTCCGTCCATCCCCGCCAGGCTACGACCACGAACGCGGTGGAGCGGGATGCCGCGCCGCCGAGCCGCGCGGAGTTCGGCCTAGACTTTCGCTATGCCTCGTCGCGCACGCCCCTCCGCCGCACCGCGCCGAGGCGCTCGCCACGGTCGGCACGGGCGCCTCGGGCGCAGCGAGGTCGTCCGCCCTCCGCTCGCACCGCTCGAGGGACGCATCGACCGATTCGACCTCACCGTGGGCACCGCCGTGGAGTTCCTGCGCGGCACCTGGCCCGAGCTGGAGGACGTACGGTTCGAGATCGGCGCGATGCCCGCGTTCGAGAGCGGCGACGACGTCCCCCGCTGGTACCTCGATCGCCAGAACCGGCGCATCGTGCTGTTCCGTCTCCCGATCGAGCGGCTGCTGCCGCCGGGGCACGACGACGGCGCTCATCGGCGGATGGCTATCGAGAGCGCGGTGTTCCGTGCCGCCGCCGAGTATGTCGGCAAGGAGCCGTGGGATCTGGGCTACGAGCACTGAGACGGCACTCGCTGCAGCCGACGACGTGATCAGGGGTAGACGGTGATGCTCTGCTGCGCACCCGCCGCCGGCCAGATCGGCCACCCGGCCAGACCACCCGCGGCGGTCATCGTCATCGAGGCATGCACAGCCGCCGACGGCGTCACGGAGTAGACCGTCCTCGGATCCAGGTCGATCGCGGCGGACGACCCCGCCGGCACGGTCACCGTGGTGCCGTCGTCGTCGCCCTGCGCCACGACCTCGACCTCGGCATCCTGATCCTCGTCGTTCACGAGGACGAGTCGCGGATCCGGCCCGTCCGGCACGGCGACCAGCACCTCCGAGTCGAACTCCGGAGCGGGCATGAGCCAGGCGAAATCGGTCTGCGGCCCCGAACCGTCCTGCTCGCGCACTCCCGCGAGCACCGGAACGTCGGCATCGACCTGCACGGTGTACTCGCCGGGCGGCACGGCCGACAGCGACAGCTCGGTCGGCTCGTCGGCGGTCAGCGGGATCGGCAGCTCCACGACCGCTGCCGACTCGCCCACACGCCGCACCGTCACCACGGCCTGGGCGTCGGACTCCGGCGACATCAGTCGGACGACGGCCATCTCGCTGCCGTCTGCGGGGCTCTCGAACATCTGCACACCGGGGATCACCGGATGCCGTTGGGGTGCCGCCACGGCATCCTGCAGGTCGGCACCGGCGGGATCGAGCGTGCGCGTGAGCGACGACTGCAGCACGGCGCGCACGGGCGAACCGGTGGCCGTGACCTTGACGATCGGGATCTCCGATCCGCTGGCGATCGACGTGAGCGGAAGCGCGACCTGGGTCCCGGCGGGAACGATCACCGACGTCGAGGATCGGACGGTGCCGAAGACCGACAGCGCGACGGTGGAGGGCACGGCTCCCGGGTTGGTGAGCACGATGAGGTCTTCCGCGCCCGTCTCCACGGTTCCTCCGAGGAGCCACGACTCCGTGCTCGCCGGTCGGCACGGCGCCGCGGCGAATCCGAACAGGTCGTCCTCCGAGAGGGACATCGACTCGGTGGCCCCGAGGATCGGCGCGGACCTCCCGTCGACCTCGCCGACGAATCGGCGCACGTCTCCCCCGTCGACGAGGTCGTCGACCGTGATCGACGTGGAGTCGGGGGCGCCGTCCGAGCCGCCGACCGTGACCCGTGGCGATGCCGCCGAGACCATCTCCAGCGGATTGGAGGGGTCGCGGCCGATGGCGCGGAAATCGCCGTTGCACACGAGCACGGTGTCGCCGGGCAGCGGGGTCACGTCGGCCTGCGCCGGTTCATGCGAGACCGTCGGCCAGGGCGCGGTGATCGCCAGCGCGGCGCCGGCGACGCACGCGGCGGCGACGAGGGCCCCCGTGAGCACTCGGGCACTCGTCGCGGCCACGCGGAAGGCACGGGTGCCGTTCATCGGGTGTCCTCCTCACGGCGGTCGTCGGATGCGGTCGCGTCCTCCGCGGCATGCGCCTCGGCGGATGCCGGTGCCGGCTCGTCGTCGGATGCAGTCGCGTCCTCCGCGGCATGCGCCTCGGCGGATGCCGGTGCCGGCTCGTCGTCGGATGCAGTCGCCTCGTCGGATGCGGGCACGGCATCGTCCCCGGGGTGTTCGGCGTCGGCATCCGGATCCGGGTCGCCGTCCGCCCCCGGTGCGCCCTCCGCGTCCGGGTCCCGATCCTCGTCCGGGTCCCGATCCGGGTCCGGTTCGGCGTCCGCGTGCGTGTGGATCTCGGGCGTGGACGGCGCGTGTTCGGCGTCTTCGGCGTGCCGCGGGAGCACCATGCGCTCCTCGGGCGCGAGTCCCACGATCCGCGACGTGGCCCGTGCCGCCCGTCGCGACGCGCGCGTCGGGATCGACAGCAGCAGTGCCGCCAGCACCAGGACGAGTTGGAGGGTGACCACCAGGTGAGCGGTCGTCTGCTCGGTCGCCGACAGCGACGTGCGCGGCTCGGCGTCGGCCTCGAGCCGGTACAGCACGCCGCGATCCGTGGTTCCGGCCTGCACGAAGCCCGCCCGCTGATCGAGGGCGGTGACGGCGGCCGTGCGCAGCGTGCGGGCGCGATCGGATTCGTCGTCAGAGACCTGCGCGAGCAGCACGTACGAGATGCCGACCTCGCCGAGCTCGGCAGCCGCGTCGAAGTCCCGTGCCGACAGCAGATCGACCGAGAGCGTCGTGATGTCCTCGCCCTGCAAACTTGTCGCGGTCGACAGCATCGTCGTCTGGGCGCCGAGCGTCTCGCTCGCTCCCCAGGCGACCTCGGCCGCGAGTCCGCCGTCGTTCTGCGGAGTGAGCACGAGTGTGCCGAGCGGCCGATCGCCGCCGGCCTGCGCCGCCACATAGGCCGGCAGGGTCGACGCGGGACCGTCGGTGAGCACGGTGCGTCCGGTGTGGAACGCGGCGATCGCCGGGACGGCGCAGACCGCGACTGCGAGCCCGGCCACGGCCGCGCTCAGCACGCGCAGTCGAGGCAGCGTCATCGCGCTGTCGAGAGTGACGAGCGCCGCACCGAGGACACCGATCCACGCGAGGCTCAATGCGCTGCCCGGCCAGATCGCGACCGCGACGCCCTGCGCGAAGGCGACCGTCACCCCCACGGCCAGCAACGCCGTCGTGAGACCCGCCGCCGCCACGAGCAGCAGCACGATGCCGGCACGCCAACGCGGGGAGACCGCCGAGACGAGGGCGAGCACGGCGAGCGGCGCGAGGAGCACACCGGCCCACGACGCGAGGTCCGGCCCCACGACCGTCGCCCACCTCGCGATGTCGGGCGCAGGGAAGCCGGAGACCAGGTCGAGTCGGCCTGCGGCATCCGCCGTGGCCTGAGGCCCCGCCCACAGGAATCCGGGGTCGGCGAGCACCGACACGAGGTCGCCGTGTCGCAGCTGCCAGATCACGAGCGGGGCGAACATCGCGACGGCCGGCACGAGTACCCAGAGCAGGCGCACGGCTCCGCGCAGGCGAGCGCCGGCGAGACTCACCCCGACCGCCACCACCCAGAGCAGGAGGAGCGCGGGTGCGAGCGAGGGGGCGCAGGCCACCACCGCGGCGAACACCAGAGAGGCCGCGCCCGTGGCGCCCCAGGAGCGGTGCGCGACCACAGCGGTGTGGAACAGCCACGGCAGCAGCAGGTGCACGAGGACGGCGGCGGGGCGGCCGTCGACGAGCGCGGTGAGGAAGGTCGGCGCAAGGGCCCACACGATGCCCGCGAAGATCCTCAACCCCGAGCGGTCGGTCACCCGCGTGGCGGCGAACCAGCCGCCGAGCACGGCGAGCGGGAGCGCGAGGATCCACAGGAGCACGAGGGAGAACGACGGGCCTGCCGGCCAGAGCGAGCCGAGCACCGCGATCACCGCGGCGAACGGGTCGGCAGGGCCGATGACGCCGACGCCGAGACCGCGCAGCCCCCAGGCCGCGTCCTCCCAGAGGGCGCCGACCGTGGTGCGCAACGGCAGCAGAGCGCCGCCGCCGAGAACCGGCCACGCGAGGAGCGTCGTGAACGACGCGATGCTCACGACGAGCGCTGCGAGCACCGCCCACGCTCCGCCGCCCGAGAAGAAGCGGATCTCGCTCACGGCACCGTGCTCGCTGCCATGGCCGTCGTCGAGTCGACGGCGCAGATCGGATCGGGACACGCGCAGCGGCGCGATGCTCGACCAGCTCGAGGTGCGGAACGAGCGGATGCGTTCGCGAGACCTCGTGACCGAGGGGATGCGCACCATCGCCATGACCGCCGCCGCCCACTCGGGCGCCACGGCCTCGGGGCGCTTGCCGATCAGATGCGTCACCGACCGCCACAGGGCGAGCGGGAGCAGAGTGAGCCAGTGCAGCGGGACCGCGAACGCCGGCGCGTACGCGAGGCGGCGGTGCAGCTGTGCGAGGCGGGTCGCGAAGGCACGACGGCTGCGTCCGACCGGGAGCGCTGCGGGGCCGTCGGGCGAGACCGAGACACGGGCTGCCGGGGCGAGGACCACACGGCCCCCGCCGAGCCTGGCGCGCACCCCCAGGTCGAGTCCTTCGTCGGCGCCGGCGAGCGCCGGGTCGGGGCGCAGGGCGTCGCGCACCTCGGAGCGGATCAGCATGCCCCGGACATCCGCACCCAGCACGTCGTCGCGGCCGTCGTGCTGGCCCTGATCGAGCTCGTCGGCCGCGAGCTCGACCGAACGCCCGAGACTCGTCATGCTGACGCCGAGCGAGACGATCTCGCGGTCGTCGTCGGTGTGCACGAGTTTGGGCGCGGCGATCGCGGCCGACGGTGAACGCTCGAGCGTCCCGATGAGGCGTTCGAGAGCGCGCGGGTGCGGCGCGGTGTCGTGCGCGAGCAACCAGACCGCGCTCCCGGCGGCGACTCGGGGCCGGGCGAGTTCGACGGCCTCCGCGAACGACGTGCCGCCGCGAGCCTCGATGATCCCCTCCACCGACGACGCGACGGTCGCGCTCTCGCGCGCGGTCGTCGCGTCGCCGCACATCACGAGCGTGATCGCGACGGGAGGAGTGGTCTGGGAACGCAGTGCGTCCAGCGTGCGGAGCAGCTGCGCGCGGGCGGAGGAACCGGGGCGCGCCACGATGATGGCATGAACTCGGGCTGGCATGACGTGGTCAGCCTAAGCGGGCGGCGTCGAGGTCGGCGGCAGCCCGTGCGGCGTGGCCGCGAAGCGGCGGATCAGCTCGCGCGGCGCTTCAGCTTGCGGCGCTCGCGCTCCGACAGGCCGCCCCAGATGCCGAAGCGCTCGTCGTTGTTGAGCGCGTACTCGAGGCATTCGCCACGGACGTCGCACGTCGTGCAGATGCGCTTGGCGTCGCGGGTGGATCCGCCCTTCTCGGGGAAGAAGGCCTCCGGATCCGTCTGCGAGCACAAGGCGTCGGTCTGCCACGCCAGTGCGTTGTCGTCGTCGCCCTCCACCTTTCGAACCCCGGGAACACCGAGGTTGATCGGATCGACGAACCAGTTCTCCGGTACGTCCGAACGGTAACCCGTCATCTCGATCTCCAACCCTTTGTTCCGCCCCCTCGGCGGGCCGTGCTCACCTAATTACACCCGTGTGATTCGCTCCGGTCAAGTCGCGGATCGTAAACCCTCAATCATCGATTGAAGGTTCATGAGAGTGTGTCGGCGTGTCGCGGCGGGTCGGAGGGACCGCGGGGATCAGTGCGCGGTCCGCCGCGCACCGGGAGATGCGATGAACGCCTCGCCGTGCCCCGCGAGGACGATGCGGCCCTCATCCGGGCCCGCGAACGCGACGGTGCCGACCGGGATCTCCCGCGCGACGCCGTCGGCCCCCGAGGCGGTGATCGCCCCCGACGTCGCGAGCACCATCGTGGGACCGGTCACCGGAACCGCGAGCTCGTCCCCGCTGAGATCTGCCCTGCGCAGCGCGAAGTCCGCGATCGGCACGGCGTACTCGGTCACCGCGCCTCGGGGCTCGGGGCGCAGCACCGGGACCTCGCCCGGAGCCGTGTCGAGGATCGACAGGAGCTCGGGCACATCGATGCGCTTGGGGGTGAGGCCGCCGCGCAGCACGTTGTCGCTCGCCGCCATGATCTCGACGCCCAGCCCGGAGATGTACGCGTGGAGGAGCCCCGCACGCAGGAAGATGCCCTCGCCACGGCGCAGCACGACGTGGTTCATCAGGAGAGCGACGACCACACCGGGGTCGCCGGGGTAGGTGTCCGAGATCGCGGCGACCGCACGCAGCGTCGCGGCCCACTCCCCCGTCTCGACAGACGCCGCCGACCGCACGGCGGCGATCACGTCGTCGACCTCGGCCTGGGCGCGGCCCGACAGCAGCCATCCGATCGTGCCGCGCAGCACATCGCCCTCTCCGCGCAGACGGTCCGCGAGCGTGGTGACCCCGACGCCGTCTCCCAGGTGCTCCAGGAGCTCGATCGTCGCGGCGACCGGACGCAGACCGCTCAGCGACTCGAAGCGATCGCTCAGCGCGACGATGAGCTCCGGCTTGTGGTTGTCGTCGCGATAGTTGCGGTTCGGGTCATCGGCGGCGAGCGTCGACTCCCGCGCCCATCCGTCCTTCGCCTGCGCGATCGTCGGATGCACCTGGATCGACAGCGGCGACGCGGCGGCGAGGAGCTTGAGAAGGTACGGCAGCCCGCCACCGGTCACGGCGTCGAGCGTGCCACCGCCGGCGACGTCGGCCGGGTCGCCCGGGTGGTCTCCGAACCACACCTCCGCCTCCGGCACGGTCGACGGAGCCCTCCCCTCGAGCTCGGACAGAAGGGTCTGCGACCCCCAGGCGTAGTCGCGCGGGACGTTCGTCAGGCTCAGCAGCATGTCACCAGGGTAGGGGGATCGGATGCCGCGTCGCGACAGGCGACGGCGTCGGCCAGGCGCGTCGCATCAGGTGCGCGCCCGGGTGCGCGCGGTAGCCTGAACGCGATGGCGCAGTACACCAAGCATCCGGCGGCGGCTCCGCCCCAGGCCCCCGAGCGTGAGTCGACGGGGCATCTTCTGCTGCGCGGATACATCATCCTCGTCCTCTTCGCGACGTTCGCGCACGCCGCGGTCTACAACCTCGTCGGCGAGTACGGCGCGATGGCCGTGCTCGCCGGCTTCCTCGTCACGACGCTGGCGATCGGCATCCCGATGGTCGCCCGGGAGCGGCCGCAGCGCTTCGCGTGGCGACGTCTGCCGTGGGCCGCCACCGCGTACACGGTTCTCGCCCTGGCCTCGGTGATCTGGTCGCAGTGGCGGGGGTCGACCCTCCTCACGTGGGTGCTCCTGGCCACCGTGACCGTGAACGCCCTGTTCATCGTGCACGTGCTGTCGTGGAACGAGATCGTGCGGGCGCTCGCATCCGCGTTCAAGTGGATCCTCGGCCTGTCGCTCGCGATCGAGCTCTGGGTCGCCCTGGTCGTGCACGGACCGATCCTGCCGAACTTCTTCGTCCGCCCCGAGGGCGAGGAGCTGAACGCGCACTGGTACTGGGTGCGCGGCAACCTCTTCGACGGAGACCGCATCCAGGGCATCGTCGGCAACTCGAACCTGCTCGCCATCATCAGCCTGTTCGCGATCATCACGTTCGGCGTCCGGTTCGCCGCACGAGCGCGCTGGCGCACGACCCTCGCACTCTGGGCGCTGCTCGCCGCGTACTTCCTGCTGCGGGCCGGATCCGCCACCGCCTACCTCTGCGCGGCCGCCGCCGGAGTGGTGCTGATCGTGGCGCTGCTGATGCGCCGGACGCGCACGCCGGGCGCGCGCACCCGGCTCTACGTCGTGTTCTTCGGCGGGGGCGCGGTGCTGGTCGCCGCCGCCTGGCTCCTGCGCGAGCCCCTGCTGTCCCTGCTCGGGCGCAGCGGCGATCTGACCGGGCGCTCCGACAAGATCTGGGCGAAGGTGCTCGAGCGCGCCGCCGAGCATCCCGTCTTCGGCAACGGGTTCTCGAGTCCGTGGATCCCGTTCGACCCGGCATTCGACGGGTGGATCGTCGACCACGGCATCACGGTCTTCCACGCCCACAACATGTGGCTCGACGTGCTCATGCAACTCGGTGCGGTCGGGGTCGTGCTCATGGGCCTCGCCTACCTGAGCCTGCTCTGGCGCTCGTGGTTCTTCGCGGTCGACCGACCGCGCTGGGACCTGACGTCCGATCGCCCGTACTCCCCGATCACCCTGCTGCCGAGCCTCTTCACGGTCGTCCTGCTCGTCCAGGGCCTCACCGAGTCCACGCCCATCATGCTGTGGGGCTGGATGCTGCTGGTGATGCTCTCGTTCAAGCTCAAGTCCGTGCCGCTGGTCGGCATCGGCGAACGCGATCGCGTGATCGAGCACGGCGAGAAGGCACGGCGGGTTCCGTGACGTCCGGCAGGCGCCTCGTCGACCTCCTCGGCTCAGCCGAATTCGCTCGCGCCTTCACGATCGCGGTGCTGAGCGCCGTGTTCGCGGCGTTCACGATCGAGCGGATGACGTCGCAGGTGACGCTCGCCACCATCATCGCGATCCTGTGCGGCATCGGCGCGTGCGTGCTGTGGGTGCGACGCGAGGAGCTGTCGCTGCTGCGACTCGCACCGTCATCTCTCGTCGCGTTCCTCGCCTGGGCGCTCGTCAGCCTCGTCTGGACCACGGACAGATCCGACACGCTGTTCGGCTGGATGGCCCTGTTCGGTTTCGCGTTCCTCGCGATCACGGTCGGACACATTCGCGACACGTTGCAGACGGTCCGCGCACTCGGCGACACGCTGCGGATCCTCCTGGTGATCTCCCTCGGCCTCGAGATCCTCTCCGGCATCCTGTTCGACATGCCGTTCGGATTCCTCGGCATCCAGGGCAACCTCGCGGCGGGCGGACCGGTGCAGGGGATCTTCGGCAGTCGCAACATGCTCGGCTTCGTCGCCGTGATCGCCCTGATCACGTTCGTGATCGAGTGGCGTTCGCAGTCGGTCACCGCGCCGCTCGCGATCCCCTCGGTCGCCCTCGCCGCGCTGCTCGCGTTCCTGTCGTCCTCCCCCACCGTCATCGTGCTCGCCGCGGCCGTCGGGATCGTCGCGGTCGCGCTCACGATCGTGCGACACGCGCCCCCGGAGCGGCGGAGCCTCGTGCAGTGGGTGCTCGGCATCCTGGTCGCCCTCGCCCTCGCCGCCGCGTTCGCGCTGCGGCATGCGATCATCGCCCTCCTCGACGCGGGCTCGGACTTCTCGATCAGGGCGACGTTGTGGAACACGATGCTCGACTTCGTGTCGCTGAAACCGATCACCGGCTGGGGCTGGTTCGGTCCGTGGGCGCGCGGCGAGTATCCCTTCACGTACATCAACTTCATGCTCGACGACCACCATCAGAGCGGGCTCAACGCGTACTTCGACGTGATGCTGCAGCTCGGCTGGGCCGGGCTCGTGCTGTTCCTCGCCCTGGGCGGCGCGGCCACGATCAGGTCGTGGCTGGTCGCCAGCGTACGGCGGTCGGTCGTCTACGCCTGGACCCCGCTCATGCTGGTGACGCTCGCCGTCGACTCGATGTTCGAGAGCTTCACGCTCGACGGCGCCGGGTGGTTCCTGCTCGTGCTGTGCGCGCTGCGCGCCGGCCAGTCGCGGTCGTGGCGCGAGAACATCGACGCGGCGCACACCGGGGCCATCCCCACCCTGCACCCGGAACGCTGATCGCCGGACCGCTGTCAGGGCGGGGCCTCTCCGCAGATCCGTAGGACCCGGACTGTAGGCTGTCCAGTGCTCGTCGAATCCCGCTCCGGCCTCTTCGTACCGGTCCGCGGCTCACCAACGGAGAATCTCGTAGTGACCCACGTCCTTCAGAACATCGTCTTCCCGCTTGATCGCGACCCCGACCTCCTCCCCCTCTACGCCGACCCCGAGACGTGGTCCGTCATCGACGAACAGCCCGTGCGCGTATCCAACCGTGCGCACCTGGGCAACATCCTCGGTCGTCACCGCGCACGCATCGTGGCGGGTCGCCGGGTCTCCCTCGGGACATACTTCAATGCCTTCCCCGCGTCGTACTGGCAGCACTGGACGAGTGTGCGCGAGGTGCGGCTGACCGTCCGCACCAACGGTCCGGCGACGATCCTCGTGTACCGCTCCAACGGCTCCGGCATCCGCCAGCGCGTCGACACCCGCGAGGTCACGGGAGAGGCGACGACGTCTTTCGACCTCGATCTCACGCAGTACAGCGACGGCGGGTGGATCTGGTTCGACGTCGTCGCCGACGAGAAGCCGACCGTCCTCGAAGGCGCGGAGTGGACGACCGAGCAGGAGCCCAGCAGGACCGGCAAGGCGTCGTTGGGGATCACGACCTACAACAAGCCCGACTACTGCGTCGAGACGCTGCGCGCGCTCGCGGCCTCCCCCGACGCGCTGGAGTTCGTCGACCGCATCTTCCTGGTCGACCAGGGCACCCAGGTCGTCTCGGAGCAGGAGGGCTACGACGACGTCGCTGCCCGCCTGGGCGAGACCCTCCAGGTGATCCGGCAGCCCAACCTCGGAGGATCCGGCGGTTTCGCGCGCGCGATGCACGAGTCGCTGCAGCGACCGGAGAGCGACTTCGTCCAGCTGCTCGACGACGACGTCCGTCTGGAGCCCGAGTCGCTGCGCCGATCGATCGTCTTCGGCCAGTACGCCACCAACCCCGTTCTCGTGGGCGGCCACATGTTCGATCTCCTCGACCGCCCCAAGCTCCACGGCTGGGCCGAGGTGGTCGATGAGAACCCGTTCATGTGGCGCAACCTCTACCAGGACAAGATGCCCCACGATTTCGGCGTCTCCAACCTGAGGCAGTCCACCCTTCTGCACATGCGCATGGACGCCGATTACAACGGCTGGTGGATGTGCCTCATCCCCCTCGACGCCGTCCGCGAGGTGGGCCTCGCGCTGCCCGCGTTCATCAAGTGGGACGACGCCGAGTTCTGCCTGCGCGCCGGCGCGGCCGGCTTCCCGACCGTGTCGATGCCCGGCGTCGCGCTGTGGCACGTCTCGTGGGTGAACAAGGACGACACGATCGACTGGCAGGCGTACTTCCACGCCCGCAATCGCATCGTCGCCGGTCTCCTGCACTCGAATGCGCCGCGCGGCGGGCGTCTGCTGACGCACAGCCGTCGTGTCGACCTCAAGCACCTGATGATGATGCAGTACTACCCGGTCGAGCTGCGTGCCCGGGCTCTGCGCGACGTGCTGTCGGGGCCTGCGCACATGCGGCGCAACCTCGCGACGGCGATGCCCGCAGCACGCGCGCTCGCGGCCGAATACCCCGAGACCGTCGTGCACCGCGATCCGTCGACGATCCTGCACTCGCGGCGCGGACGCCAGGTCTACAAGGTCATGTCGAAGAACGACTTCGACAGCCCGAGCGGACTCGCCCTGCGCTGGTTCACGCTCTCCACCCTCCTGTCGCACTGGGTGCACCGTCCTGCCCCCGAGAACATCGCTCAGCCCGAGGTCGAGCTCGGCAAGGAGGATGCGCACTGGTGGCGCGTCCCCGCCTTCGACAGCGCGCTCGTCAGTGCTGCCGACGGTTCGGGAAAGAACATCTACACGCGCGATCGCCGCAAGTACCGCCGGATGCTGCGCGAGACCATCCGCCTCCACGCGGAGCTCCGTCGGCGGTGGCCCGAGCTCCAGAAGGAGTACCGCGAGGCACTCCCCGAGCTGGTGTCCCCCGAGTCCTGGCAGAACATCTTCGAGGAGAAGGCATGACCGCGGCGCCCGCTGCATTCGATCCGGCGACGGCCACCATCGTCATCGTCACGTTCAATCGATCGCACCTGCTCACGGGACTGCTGGAGAGCATCTCGGCGATGGACCCGAAGCCCGGGCACGTCGTCGTGATCGACAACGCGTCGTCCGACGACACGACCGACGTCGTCGAGTCGTTCCGCCCGCGACTGGGCACCGAGCTCGTGTACCGACGTCTCGAGACGAACACCGGCGGCTCGGGCGGCTTCAGCGAGGGCATGCGCACGGCGTACGAGCTCGGCTCGGAGTGGATCTGGATGATGGACGACGACGTCGAGGTCATCCCCGACGGTCTGGCGAAGATGGGGTCGTGGGCTCCGCGGTTCAAGAGCATCCAGGGGCGCCGCTACGACTACGACGGCAGCGAGTTCTACTGGCAGTACCGCATCGCGGAGCGCATGGGCATCCCGATCCCGTTCGCGCCGTCGGGCTTCGACGCGTCGGGTTTCAAGGAGATGAACAGCGGGTGCTTCGAGGGCATGTTCATCCACCGCTCGATCGTCGCTCAGATCGGGCTTCCCGACCCGCGGTTCTTCATCTACTGGGACGACCAGATGTACGGGTGGCTCGCGTCGAGGAGGACCACCGCGGTGATCGTGGACGAGTTCGTACTGCGGCGCACCCGGGAGATCCGGCAGTGGGATATGGGCATCCGCCACATGAACGCCTCGAGCAACGCGTACCGGTTCTACATCATGCGCAACCGCGCCTTCATCAAGCAGTACTACCGCGTGCACGGGGTGTACAACCCCGTGCTCTTCGGCCTCGGCACGGCCATGACCTTCGCGAAGGAGCTCATCCGCCTGGTGTTCGTAGAGCGCACGGTTCGCGGCACGAGCAACCTGTTCCGGGGCCTCAAGGAGGGCGGCCGACTCGGTCGTGATCGCTCCTGGAAGCCCATGGCACCGCTGGAGGGATGACGAGGATGACTGAAGAACCGCAGCCTGAGCTGCGCTGGGCACCGCTCGAGCCGAAGCCCCGCAACCGCGGGCGTGTCTGGCTGATCGTCGGGCTCGTCGCCGCCGGCATCGTCGTGATCGGCCTGCTCCTGTTCTTCCTGCTCCCGCGCGGGGCGGGTCAGGCGCCGGAGCAGACCGCGACGCCGACCCCCACGGCAACGCCCACCGCGACGCCGACCCCGACTCCGACCCCCGAGCCGCCCGTGCAGACCGAGGCACCCCCGGTGCCCGATCCGAGCGTCGAGGCGTTCAGCGGCCAGGTGGGCCCGCGCCTGCAGGACGCCGGCCGCGGTCTCGACATCGTGCGTTCGGCGGCCGGGCCGGATGCGCTTCCGGTCGTCGACACGCTCCAGCAGGATCTGCAGAACGTCGCCGACACTCCTCCGCCGTCGTCGATCGCCGCAGAGTGGGAGACCGCGATGCTGCGTTACTCGGACGATCTCAACGCCGTGCGTTCGGCCGTCGAGTCCGGCGGCGACATCGCGACGGCCGTCGACTCCGCCGCGCGCTCCCTCACGGCCCTGAAGGCTCTGATCGGCCTGTGAGCCGCACTCCGATGGGGCGCCGTACGTCGCCCCATCGGAGTCGCCGTCTCTAGGAGTTGTAGTCGGCGTTGTAGCGATCGAGCACGTCGGCGATCGGGGCGTCGAGCAGCAGGCCGCCCTTGTCGAGGTAGAGCCCGCGCGTGCAGAAGCGCCGCAGGTCGCGCTCGTTGTGGCTGACGAAGAACAGCGTGCGTCCCTCGGCGAGGAGCTCGTCGATGCGCTTGTAGCACTTGTCGCGGAAGGCCTTGTCTCCCACCGCGAGCACCTCGTCGACCAGCAGGATCGGCTCGTCGAGCTGCGACACCACGGAGAACGCGAGCCGCACCTTCATGCCGTTCGACAGATGCTTGTAGGGAGTGTCCTCGAAGCCGGCCAGCTCGGCGAACGCGATGATGTCGTCGTAGCGGCGCGACACCTCGTCGCGCGACATGCCGTGCAGGCCCGCGGTGAGCCGCACGTTCTCCCGGACGGTGAGATCGCCCACGAACCCGCCGGTGATCTCGATCAGCGGCGCGACGCCGCCCGAGACGCGCACGTGCCCCTCGTCGGGGAGCAGCACTCCGGCGACGAGACGCAGCAACGTCGACTTGCCCTGCCCGTTGCGACCGACGACGCCGATCGACTCGCCCTGCTGCACCGAGAAGGAGACGTCGCGCAGCGCCCAGAACTCTCCGGGACGCGACCTGCGGGAGGCGCCCGCGAAGAGGTCTTTGAAGCTGCGCCTCCCCCGCCGGTTGCGTCGGAAGTGGACGCCGAGTCCCTGCACGTCGATGGCCGCGCTCATCACAGCTCCTTCAGCACGGGGCGCTCGAGCGCACGGAAGGTCCACACGCCGAGTCCGAGGATCACGGCGGTCATCACGACGCTCACGATCAGGGTGAAGGAGTTCCACTGGTCGGGAAAGAACGGCATCCGGTACAGCATGAAGATCCCCGCGAGCGGGTTGAACGCGCCGAGGGTCTGCGCGAAGCCCGGCAGGTCGGTCACGTTGTAGATGATCGGCGTGGCGTAGAACATCGCGCGCAGGATGAGGGCCGTCGTGCGTTCGAGGTCGACGTACATGACGCACAGCGGGGCGACGAGGAGCCCGAGGCCGACGAGGAGCACGGCCTGGAGAAACATCGCGACAGGCAGCCACAGCACTCCCCACCCGATCTGCACGGTCTGGTCGGGATTCGACTCGACGATGAGGTTCACGATGATGAAGAGCACGAGCACCGGAAGCGAGAACAGGTACTCCATGCCCTTGCTGAGCACGATCCGGTTGACCCAGATGGATCGCGGGATCGCGGTGGAGCGCACGAGTCTGGCGTCCTTCTTGAACGCGCGTGTGAAGTCCGACACCGAGGAGTTGAACCAGACCCACGGCAGCAGGGCGCTGATCAGGAAGATGATGTACGGCTCCTCGCCGACATCCCGATGGAAGATCTGCGTGAACACGAACCAGTAGATCGCGCTCATCACGAGCGGATCCAGCACCGACCACAGATAGCCCAGGAAGCTCGTCGAGTAGCGGACCTTCAGGTCGCGCGCCGAGAGCAACCAGAGCGAATGCAGATAGCGCCGGGGCGTCCCGGGCGCCCCGACAGCAGCGTGACTCACGATGATGAGTCTAGGAGAGAGTGTTGTTCCACAGCGACAGCGCCGAGCCGATGGCCATGTGCATGTCGAGGTACTGGTACGTGCCGAGGCGTCCGCCGAAGTGCACGTCCTTCTCACCCTTGGCGAGGTCGCGATACGCCAGCAGGCCCTCGCGATCGGCCGAGGTGTTCACGGGGTAGTACGGCTCGTCCTCGCGCTCGGCGAAGCGCGAGAACTCCCGCATGATGACCGTCTTGTCGGACTCGTAGACGTCCTTGCGCTCCGGGTGGAAGTGCTTGAACTCGTGGATGCGCGTATACGGTACGTCCATGTCGGGGTAGTTCATGACGCTCGTGCCCTGGAAGTCGCCGATCGGCAGCACCTCCTGCTCGAAGTCGAGAGTGCGCCAGCTCAGAGCGCCCTCGGTGTAGTCGAAGTAGCGGTCGACCGGACCCGTATACACGATCGGCACCTGTCCGACCATCGCGTTCTTGTTCAGCGGCTGCGACTCGTCGAAGAAGTCGACGCCGAGCTTCACCTCGATGTTCGGGTGATCGGCCATGCGCTCGATCCACGCGGTGTAGCCGTCGGTGGGCAGGCCCTCCCACGTGTCGTTGAAGTAGCGGTTGTCGTACGTGTACCGCACCGGCAGCCGGCTGATGATGTCGCCCGAGAGCTTGTGCGGATCGGTCTGCCACTGCTTCGCCGTGTAGTCGCGGAAGAATGCCTCGAAGAGCGGGCGGCCGACGAGCGCGATGCCCTTCTCCTCGAAGTTCGCCGCAGACTTCACGTCGAACTCCCCCGCCTGCTCGCGCACGAGGGCGCGCGCCTGATCGGGTGTGTACGCCGACTGGAAGAACTGGTTGATCGTGCCGAGGTTCACCGGCATCGGGAACACGGTGCCCTTGTGGGTCGTGTACACGCGGTGCACGTAGTTCGTGAAGGTCGTGAAGCGGTTGACGTACTCCCACACGGTCGCGTTCGAGGTGTGGAACAGGTGCGCGCCGTAACGGTGCACCTCGATGCCCGTCTCCTTCTCCGCCTCGCTGTAGGCGTTGCCGCCGATGTGGTGACGACGGTCGATGACCGTGACCTTGCGGCCGGCGTTCGCCGCCCGCTCTGCGATGGTGAGACCGAAGAAGCCCGATCCGACGACGAGAAGATCCATGTGCTCTATCGTATCGGCGCGCGCACGCGGGACCTGTGCAAACGGTCTGCGAGACTGTCACCATGCCGAATCTCGTGAGTCGGGTCGCGGGACGACTCTGGAAGCACGACGCCGTCCGCTACCTGATGGTCGGCGGCTTCTGCTTCGTCGTCGACGTGTTCCTGCTCTGGCTCGCGCACGACGTTCTCGGCGTGCCCCTCCCCATCGCGACGACGGTGGCGTTCCTCGCGTCCTTCGCGGTGACCTACACGGCGCAGCGAGTGATCGCGTTCGCGTCCGACTCCCGGGTCGTCCCGAGCGTCGCAAGGTACACCGCCCTGGTGGCGTTCAACACCGTGGCGACGACAGGGATCGTCTGGGCCGTCGATGCCCTCGGCGCCGGCTGGCTGACGGGCAAGGTGATCGCCGTCGTGGCTACGACGGTCTGGAACTACTTCGCGTATCGTCACTGGGTGTTCAGCGAGAGACGACCCGGGAGGCGAGATGTATAAGAACGCCGTGATCGCCGCCGTCGTCCCCGCGTACAAAGAAGAGCGGATGATCGCGACCGTGGTCGCCACGATGCCGGCGTTCGTCGACCACATCGTGATCGTCGACGACTGCAGCCCCGACGAGACCAGCCGCGTGGTGACCGATCTGCACGATCCGCGCGTGACGCTGATTCGCCACGAGGAGAACCAGGGTGTGGGCGGCGCGATCATCACGGCGCATCGCGCGGCGATGGAGCTGGGGGCGGATGTCGACGTCGTCATGGCCGGTGACGCGCAGATGGACCCCGCGTACCTTCCCGCCCTACTCGACCAGGTGACCGACGGCGGCTTCGGGTTCGCGAAGGCCAATCGCTTCTACTCCCCCGAATCGTTCCGCGGGATGCCGGGGCATCGCGTGTTCGGGAACATCGTGTTGTCGTTCTTCACCAAGATGTCTTCGGGGTACTGGAACCTCTTCGACCCGCAGAACGGCTATACGGCCGTGCGCACGGACGTCCTGCGACGCATCTCGCTCGACCGCGTCGCCCGGCGGTACAGCTTCGAGAACGATCTGCTGATCCGGCTCAACATCGCCCAGGTGTCTGCGACGGATGTGCCGATCCCTGCCGTCTACGGCGACGAGGTCTCCAGCATCCGCTTGCGAAAGGTCATCCCTGAGCTGCTCCACCGCCTCACGGTCGGCTATTGGTCGCGCATCTGGTACCGCTACGTTCTGTGGTCGTTCTCCCCCATAGCCCTGCTGCTGTTCGCCGGACTGCTCTTCACGGTCATCGGCCTCGGCATCGCGGTCTGGGTGATGTTCCAGATCGCTGCATCGGTCGTCGCGACCGCCGCCACGGTGATGCTGGCAGCACTGCCGTTGATGCTCGGGTTCCAGATGCTCCTCGCCGCCCTGCAGCTCGACATCCAGGCGACTCCCGACACGCCGGATCGGAAGCCGTTCGCCCCCGTCGAATGACCCGGCATCGGACGCACCCGGGCCACACACCGATCAGTCGCAGGCGGTGATCTCGTACAGGCGGGCGTCGCCGACCTGGTCGACGAGCCGCGCGACGGCGCCGATGTCGGACAGACCGGGGTACGCGTGATCGCCGCCGTGGATCTCCGCGGTGCCGAAGTCGAGCACCCAGCGCGTGGACGTGCGCGTGAGAGCCGCGCACACCGCGGGGTCCGAGCCGGCCTGGTCCAGACGCTCGGTGATCATCCGCATGTCGGGCGAGAGCTCCTGGAAGATGTGCGGGATCAGGGCACGCCGGTCGGCGAGCGCGAAGCTCAGCGACGTGCCGGTCCACGGGTTGCCGACGATCGTCTCGTCGGCGGGCACCGTGTCGGGCAGCCGTTCGAGGAGCGCGCGCTCGTCGTCCGTGACCAGCGGCGAATCGGGACCTTGGCGGTACACGGCAGCGGTGTTCCGCGTCTCGACCGCCATCGCCTCACCGGTCTGTGTGACCACGAGAAGAGCCACCGCGACCAGGGCGCCGAGCGCGACGGGGACGACCCGACCGACACCGGACGCACCTCGCGAGAGGGCAGCGGATGCGACGCCGGCGATGCCCACGACGCCCATCGCCCCGAGCGGCACGACGATGGCGGGGAACAGCGCGGCGATGCGATAGACGTCCTGGTACCAGGTGCCGGTGAGACCGTAACGGAATCCGCTCATGGGGAAAGAGACGCACACGATGTACAGCACGATCAGCCCGAGCACCGAGCCCACGAGCCACCACTGACGTCGCCAGCGTCGGACGATCACGATCGTGAGGACGCCGATCGCGGCGATGACGGAGACGATGCATGCCGCTGGCCGCCACACGAGGCCCCCGGAGACCACATGGGTCAACGCGACCTGGACGGTGGCGGAGGGGGGCCAGAACGCCAGCTCGGGCGTCGGGCGCGCCACGACGAACAGCGTCACCGCGAGGAGGAACGCTCCGAGCACGGCGACGAACGACCAGCCGCGACGCGCCCGCGCCCGCTGCGCGACGACCTCGGAGCGCCACCACAGCGCGAGACCCGTGAACGCGAGGAGGAACGCCGGCAGGAAGAACGCCATCAGCGTGCTCGGATGCGCCAGCGCCATGGTCGGCACGACGGCGATGAGGAGCACCCAGCGCACGATCGGGTCCGGTCGATCGCCGCGCCCCACTCCGGTGACGAGGACGACCGCGGCGATGGCCGAGGGCAGGAGAGCGATCGAGAGCACGTTCGGGTACAGCACACCGAAGTCGAGCATGAGCAGCGGGAACGCCGTCATCCCCACCGCGAGGGCTCCCGCCGCGATCGTCGCGCCCATGTGCGCCCCGACCACGGTGCGTGTCAGCCAGATGCAGGAGACCGGCCAGACGACGGCGCCGAGCACGATGCTCACGACGTTCACGGACTCGGCGACGCCGGCGCCGCTGAGCTGCGAGACCGTCGAGACGACGATGTGCCAGAGATCGGGGTAGAAACCGGGGAGGAGCTGCCGCGTTGGGGCGATGACGCCGTCGTCCATCATCTGCCGCACCGCGTTCAGATGGTAGATGTTGTCGAACGTCTGGGAGATGTGCGACGGCGCCCCGAAGGCGGCAGCCAGCCGCGCACCGGAGAGGATCGCGACAACGCCGAGCACGATGAACGGCACGGCCTCCGTCCAGCCACCGCGACCGGTGCGCTCAGGAGCCGAGATGCTCCCCCGACGGATCGCCCGGGCGATCACGACCCGCACGGCGAAGGCGGCGACGACGAGCAGCACGGCGCTGACCACCCACGCGGCCGCGTTCCAGCGGAACGGGACGACCACGTTCATGAGACCGGCCGCCGCGAGGATGGCCAGCGACAGCGGAGCAGCCACGGCAAGGACGGTGAACCCGCGCAGACGCAGAGTCAGCGCGGCCGCTGCCCCCGGTACGAACAGCACGACCGAGGCGAGAACGAAGGTTCCCCCTTGGTCGAGCCAGGACATCAGCCCTGCCCGACGACCAGCCGGGGCACGCCGGCCCAACGCTCGGCGTCTGTCGCCGCTCGTCCGTCGACCAGGAGCTTGACACCGGGGAGCTGCTCCGGACCGAGGTCGCGGTAGTCCGAGTGGTCGGTCTGCAGGATCGCGAGATCGACGGGACCGCCGATCTCGTACGGCTCGAAACCGAGCCGGCGCAGCTCTTCACCCGTGTAGAGCGGGTCGTGCACGACGACCTCGGCACCGCGCTCCTTGAGCGCCTTGACGGTCGGGAAGACGCCGGAGAACGCGGTCTCCTTCACACCACCGCGGTATGCGGCACCGAGCACCACAGCCTTCTGCCCGGCGAGGTCGCCGAGCAGACCGGCCGCCTGGTCGACGAGGCGCTCCGGCATGGAGGCGTTGAGCTGGCGGGCGACGCGCACGATGTCGGCATCCCCGTCGGTCGAGAGGTACAGACGCGGATAGACGGGGATGCAATGCCCGCCGACCGCGATACCCGGTCGGTGGATGTGGCTGTAGGGCTGCGAGTTGCACGCGTCGATGACCTTGTACACGTCGATGCCGTGCGAGGCGGCGAAGAGACCGAACTGGTTCGCCAGGCCGATGTTGACGTCACGATAGGTCGTCTCGGCCAGTTTCGCCATCTCGGACGCCTCGGTGCTGCCGAGATCCCACACGCCGTTCGGCTGCGCGAGGTCCGGGCGCTCGTCGAACTGGAGCACCGCCTCGTAGAACTCGCGTGCACGACGGTTGCCCTCGTCCGAGAGCGCGCCGATGAGCTTGGGGTACTTGCGCAGGTCGGCGAAGACGCGCCCGGTGAGCACCCGCTCGGGCGAGTAGGCGAGGAAGAAGTCCTCGCCCTCGGTGAGTCCCGAGCCCTCTTCGAGCATCGGCTTCCAGCGGGTGCGGGTCGTACCGACCGGAAGCGTCGTCTCGTACGACACGAGCGTGCCGGGCGTCAGGTGCTCGGCGAGAGACCGCGTCGCGGCATCCATGTATTTGAAGTCGGGCTCCCACGTCTCGTCGTCCACGAAGACCGGGGCGACCAGGACCACCGCATCGGCCCCGGGGATCGCCTCGGCGTAGTCGGTGGTCGCGCGGAGGCGGCCAGCCGGGATCAGCTCCTCGAGGCGCTCCTGCAGTTCGGCCTCGCCGGGGAAGGGCTCACGGGCTGCGTTGATGGAGTCGACCGCCTTCTGGTTGACGTCGACGCCGATGACGTCGTGACCGGAGGAGGCGAACTGGACGGCGAGAGGGAGCCCGATCTTTCCGAGGGCCACGACGGCGATACGCATGGTATCCAGTCTATGGGGCCGAGACCGGACGATCGCCGAGCGGCGCCAGCGCGCTCAGGCGGTCGCGGCGGAGAGCACCTCGACGACCCGACGGGCCGCCTGCCCGTCGCCGTAGGGCGCGGCGTCGGTCTCCTCGGGACGCGGCCGGGTCGCAGCCGCCGCGATCTCCTCGGCCGTGTTCGCGAGCACGTTCCAGCCCAGGTCGATCGTCTCGACCCACTCGGTCTCCGTGCGCACGGTCGTGCAGGGCACGCGCAGGAGGAACGCCTCCTTCTGCAGACCCCCGCTGTCGGTGACCACTCCGGCGCTCGACAGCGCAGCGGCGATCAGGTCGGCGTATGCGAGCGGAGCGTGCGCGATCAGCGATCCCTGAGTGAGCTCGATCCCGTGGGCGGCCGCCTTCGCGACGACCCGGGGGTGCGCGAGCAGGACGACCGGCTTGTCGAGCGCGGCCAGCCCCGCGGCGACGTCGGCGAGGCGCGCGGGGTCGTCGGTGTTCTCCGCGCGGTGGATCGTGGCGAGGTAATAGCCGCCGATCGGCAGGTTCAGCTCCTCGAGCAGAGCGGACGGGGTGTCGGCGACTTCGTCGCGGACCTCGAGCAGCACGTCGGTCATGACGTCGCCGACCAGGACCGTGCGCTCGGCGAGTCCCTCGGTCGCGAGATGATCGACCGCCACCTGCGTGGGCGCGAGCAGGAGGTCGGCGGCGTGATCGGTCATCACCCGGTTGTGCTCCTCCGGCATCCGGCGGTTGAAGCTGCGCAGCCCGGCTTCGAGGTGCGCGACCGGGATGTGCATCTTCACGGCGCTCAGGGCGGCGGCGACGGTCGAATTCGTGTCGCCGTAGACGAGGACCCAGTCGGGCCGGTGCTCGTCGAACACGGCATCGAGGGCTGCGAGCATCGCACCGGTCTGCACTCCGTGCGAGCCGCTGCCCACTCCGAGGTGCACGTGCGGGGCCCCGATCCCGAGCTCCTCGAAGAACACATCCGAGAGCATCGGGTCGTAGTGCTGCCCGGTGTGCACGATCACGTGGTCGACACCGGCGGCGACCGCCGCCTTGTGGATGGGAGCGAGCTTGACGAACTGCGGGCGCGCGCCCACGACGCTGACGATCTTCACGATGGGAGAGTTTACGGGCCATGCGCGTCGACCGAGACACCTACAATGGGAAGCCTATGGTCAGCGCACTCGTCTCCGACGCGCGGACGCCCCGACTGGACTCCCTGACCAGCCTGCGGTGGTGGGCCGCTCTCGCGGTCTTCTTCTTCCACATCCGCAACGTGGTCCCGCTGCCGGCACCCCTCGGAGAGATCGCCGGCTATGGAAACTTCGGAGTGGCGTTCTTCTTCATCCTCTCGGGGTTCGTGCTGACGTGGTCGTGGCGACCGACAATCGGGATCGGCACGTTCTACTGGCGCCGTTTCGCGAGGATCTATCCTCTGCACGTCGTCACGCTCATCATCGCCATCCCGGTCTTCTACAGTCTTTCGCCCGATCCGGCCCAGACCTGGGTGAAGCCGTTCGACGTGGCTGTCCTCGTCCTGTGCCTGCTCCTCCTGCAGGGGTGGTCGCGTGATCCCGCCGTGCTCTTCGCGGGCAACCCGGCCGCATGGACTCTCACCGCCGAGATGTTCTTCTACGCCATGCACCCGTTCATCACCCGGGTGCTTCGCCTGCTCAGCAGCCGCGGTGCTCTGTGGACCGCGATCGGCGTGCTCGCGCTGAGTCTGGTCGCACGCACAGTGATGGTGGTCGACCCGGGCGGATGGCTGGCCGGTCTCCCCTGGCCGATCCTGCGCATCAATGAATTCATCATCGGTATGTGCCTCGCCTGGGCGATCCGTCTGGGCTGGCGTCCCCGTGTCCCGGTCTGGGTCCCCGTCGCACTGCTCGCAGCCTTCCTCCTCGGGCTCCAGGTGCTGGAGCGCGTTCCTCGGCTCGAGTTCGTGCTCTTCCTCGCGACCTCCTACGTGAGCGAGATCATGACGGCGCTGTTCGCACTGTTGATCTGTGCCTTCGCCGCAGCAGATCTCGCAGGACGGACGCGGGTGAGCCGACTCCGTCCGCTCGTCGCTCTCGGCGAATGGTCGTACGCGTTCTACCTCATCCATGCGACGCTCATCTACATCGTCCTCGGAGCTCTCGGCCCTCAGCACGGGTGGGCGGGCGTGGCCTGGATCCTGCTCCTGCTCGCGGCGTCGATCGTACTCGCGTGGGCTCTGCACGTACTCGTCGAGCGACCCGTCGAACGACGACTGCGATCGTGGCAGAACGGCATCGTCGCCCGCCGGGCATCGACCGCCGCGGCACCGCACCCCAAGACCCGAGAGTCGGAGAAGAAGTGAGCACCACTCAACCGCACCTCCTCTACGTGGCATGGGGGTACCCGCCCTCGCGCGGCAGCGGCGTCTACCGCGCATGGGCCACGGCGAACGCGTTCGCTCGTGCCGGATGGAAGGTCACCGTCCTCACGGTGCCGCGAGAGGTCTTCGAGATGTCCACCGGCGTCGACCTCACGCTCGAGGCGCAGGTCGACCCCTCGATCCGGATCGTGCGAGTGCCGTTCACGTCGGGGGCGTTCGCGAACGACTTGAGCGACTGGTCGTGGCTGCGCGCCCACGCGCCGGAGATCTGGAACACGATCCAGGCATGGCGGGGCCGACGAGCGTTCCCTGAGCGGAACTACGGTGGCTGGCGCCCCATCCTCGAGGAGGCCGCTCGCCGCATCCACCGGGAAGACCCCGTCGACCTCACGATCGGGACGGCCAACCCGAACGTCGATTTCATCCCCGGGTACGTTCTGAGCACGGAGTTCGGCGTGCCGGCAGTCATGGATCACCGCGACGCCTGGGCGGTCGACATCTATTCGGGTCGCCGTGTCATCGATCCTGCGAGCCGTGCCGGTCGGTGGGAGCGCCGTCTCGTCGAGAATGCCGAGGAAGTCTGGTTCGTCAACCGCCCGATCCGCGATTGGTACGCGCAACAGTATCCTGACCACGCCGAGAGATTCCTCGTGGTCGAGAACGGCTATGACCAGGCACTGACCTTCGCGCCCCGCCAGCGCGAACCGGAGGATGTGCTCGTCTTCGGATACATCGGCACCATCTCGGGCGCCGTCCCCATGGAAGAACTCGTCGCCGGATGGGCGCTCGCGAGGGAGCGGAGCCCACTCGTCCGACGCGCGCGGATGGATCTCTACGGCTACCTCGATCACTTCGGCGTCCCGGGGAAGAACATGGTACGCGCCATGGATCAGTTCGCCGCGAACGACATCCGTTACCTGGGCCCCGTGGGGCGCGGAGAGATCGCATCGACGTATGCCACGTTCGACGCGCTGGTCCTCACCTTCGGAGCAGGACGTTTCATCACGGGTGGCAAGGTGTACGAGTACGCTTCCACGGGGCTGCCTATCGTCTCAGTGCACGATCCGGCCAACGAGACATCCCGCACGCTGGCACCCTACCCCGGCTGGCACGGAGCCGCGGCCATGACCACAGAGGCGATCGCCGACGCCTTCATCGCGACTGCCGAGTACGCCCTCTCTCAGACCCCGTCGCAACGAGCGGACGCGCGACGCCAAGCGGAGCAGTACTCTCGGAATGCTCAGCTCGAGCCGCGAATCCGGTCGTGGACGGAGCGTCGGGGATCGCACACACAAGGAGAGTCGACGAAGTGAAGATACTCCTGCTGTCCCCCGCCGGATCGTTCGCGACGTCGCTCGACTCGCTCGGGATCGACGGTTCCGCGGACAGCGCGACCGGTGTCTCGGCCTCAGGAAGCGATGCCGACCTCGAATTCCCCGTTCTGCGACTCGGTGCCGGCGCGCTTCCGCGGCGCAACCGGCTCTCGGCCACTCTCGAGCGCTCCGTGATCGGACGCACGGCCAAGCGGCTCACGCCGCTCGACGGCGGGTTTCGCTTCGCTGCCGCCGCGCGTCGCAATCCCGCGTTCCGGGCTGCGGTAGCGGATGCCGACCTCATCGTCGCGTTGGAGCGGGACGCCGTGCTGGCCGCATGGACCGCTCTGCGCCGTTGGGGTCGAACAGGGGCACGAGGAGTGTTCGGCCTCGCCCCGGCCCGCGCGCTGCTCACGTCTCAGAGAGCGCGCGAGGGCCGCGGCTAGCCGCACAGCGGCAGCGGCAGCAGCAACAGCAGCAGCGGCGGCGCAATCTTCTCCGGCTCAGCGCGGGGCGTCGAGCAGCCTGTCCAGGATGCCCCGCTCGACGTCGACGTCGCGCGACGACGACAATCGCTCAGCCGCGTCGTTCGCCGCAGTCTTGAAAGCGTCGATGTCGTCCGAGTCGAGTCGCCTGATCGTCGCCGCGACGTCTTCACCTGTGTAGCCGGGCGTGATCACCCCGAGCCGCTCGTCCGCGATCAGGCGATCCGTCTCCACCGAAGGACCGAACACCATGCCGAGCCTCGCCTGAACGAAGTCGAAGAACTTGTTCGGCAGCATGTAGCGATGGTTCGGTGTGAGCGGAGGCAGGATGAACACGCCGAGGTCGTGGGGGTTGAGCGTCTGCGGCAACTCGTCCGGGGCCACCGGCGGGTGCAACGTCGTGCGCGGACTCGCGTCGATCCTGGCCTGGAGATCTCTCCAGTAGGCATCGCCCTGACGCGAGGGGATCAGATACAGATCGAGTGTGTATCCGTCGCCGAGCAGGTCGACGGCGTCGATGATCGCCTCGATGTTGCGTCCGGGGACCGCGCCGCCGCTGTGCACGAGACGGACAGTGCCCTCGCTGCGCGGCGAGGGAGCGAGATCGGGGCGGTACGCGATGGCGTTGCGGACGACCTCGGGCATCGTGCCGAACTCATCCGAGTACATCGTGGCGATCGAGTCGTTGATCGTCGTCGAGGCGTCGACCCGGGGCAGATACTCCGCGCACACCCAGCGCATGAAGGGCGAGACGAGCAGCTTCCACGAGAGCACGTGGGTGCGCTCCTCGGGAGCCCACTCGTGCAGGTCGCACCAGATACGCGGCGCGCCGTGAACGCGGAAGGCGAGCGGCAGGGCTCGTGCCTCGTTCGCCACGACGATGTCGAACTCACGATCGCCGAGCAGCCGCAGCGCCTCGGCGAGGGCCGGAGCCTGAACCTCGACCGAGCGGTAGAGGCGCAGGGCGAGCTTGAGGACGCCGACGGGTGTCTGCGCCAGCGACGGCAGGTGCCGGGGGATCTCGATGTGGTCGTCCGCCGCCGCAGGGCGATCGCCGTACGACAGGGTCGTCACCTCGCCGAAATCGGCCAAGACGTCGAGCTGGCGAAGCACACGGGAGTCCGAGGTGATGTCGGAGAACGAGATGCACAGGATGCGGGGACGACGCGTCTCAGTCATGGGAGCTCTCCAGTCCGAAGGTGGGAGCCGCAGCTCCGAGGAAATCCGCGAGAACGCTCGCGGACAGTCGCCCGTCGTGGACGCGTGCGATGAAGGCCGGTCCGCCGGCGGCCCGGTGCCTCGCGCTCTCGCGGTCGATCACGAGTTCTCTGACGGTCTCGCCCACCCGATCGAAGCGGGATTCGACGATCGGCAGCTCGGCGCCGGTCTGCGCGAGTACTCGCGCTCGGACATCGTCGTGGACGTGACCGATCACGACACGGCCTGCCGCCATCGCCTCACACGCTGCGACGCCGTAATCCCCCAGCCGGAACTGGTCGAGCACGATGTCGGCGCTCCGGTAGACGTCGGGCATGTCGGCGGCGGGGATGCCCTCGAGGCGCCGATAACGGATGACGCCCTCGCGCTGGAGCACGTCGAGTTGACGGTCGACGGAGTCGTCGCCCTTCATCGCGGAGTTGCTGGGGACGTACGCCACGACCGGCACCTCCCCTGAGAACGGAGGCGTGTCCGACCGCCAGCGCTCGGGGTCGACGACGACCGGAAGCCACTGCGACCTCGGTACGTCGAGCAGGCCGGGGGTCGACACGAACACCGGGTAGTCGGATTCGGCGATCATCTGACGACGCTCCCGGGCGTTCGCCTCGAGCACCGCGGTCGAGGATGCCGGGTAGGCGCCGCGCTCCCCGAAGGGCGAGTCTGCCTCCCATGAGGCATGCGCGCTCGGCACCCGGATGTCGCTGCCGTGCCATAGGAGTCCGATGCGCACGCCGCGGGCCGCGAGGCCGTCGAGGACGTCGAGCGGCGAACGCCAGGGCACGGGCCCGTAGAGGTATCTGCCCGACTCGAGCAGCACGTGGCTGAATCCCTCGAGGATCGCACGTCGCTGTCGAGACTGCCACCCGCGGGCGAACAGGTACCCGCTCTCGGGAACCGCGACATCGGCAGGGAAGGCGAACCGCTCTGTGCGGTCGTTCGTGGTCATGAGGTTGACCGCGCCCACTCCGTCGAGGTGCGTCGCCGCGGCCGTCGCCCACAGGTGAGCCTGGCCCGCGGAGTTCGTCGGCGCGATGAGGAGTCGAACGGGCTCCTGCGGCGGCGTCGACGCCCGCATCCGCGCCTGATCCCATCGCAGCGGACCGGGGAGCACCCGGGCGAGAAGTCCATCGGGCACGAGACCCGTCATGGCGCGCGCAGCTCCGAGGAGACGTCTGCGCAGGCTCATCGGGCCGCCCTCACGCGAGACCCGCGAGCTTCGCCTGCGCGGCGAACGCCGGGTTCGCAGCGACGACCTCGGCGAAGGTGCCGTTCGCCGCCACGGTCCCGTCCTGCATGAAGAGGATCTGATCCGACTCCATGATGGTGCTCAGCCGGTGCGCGACCGCGATGACCGTCACGTCGCCGCGGAGACTGCGGATCGCCGCAGAGACATCGGCCTCGGTCTTGGTGTCCAGAGCACTCGTCGCCTCGTCGAGCACGAGGATCAGCGGGTCGCTGTACAGCGCCCGCGCGATGCCGAGCCGCTGGCGCTGCCCGCCGGAGAGCGTCAGGCCGCGCTCGCCCACCTGCGTCTGCAAGCCGTCCGCGCGCTGTTCGATGACGTCCCACAGCTGGGCACGGCGGGCTGCGTCCTCGACCCTGGCCAGATCGACCTCCGCGCCCCACTTGAGCGCGATGTTCTGAGCGATGGACCCGTCGAAGAGCGTCACCTCCTGAGGCACGTAGCCCACGTGGGTGCGCCACGCCTCGAGGACGTCCTCCAGCCGGCGGCCGTCGATCCGGATCGAACCGGCCGTCGGACTCAGCAGACCGAGGAGCAGATCGACCAGCGTCGACTTCCCGGCGCCCGAGGCTCCGGCGATGCCCACGGTCGTGCCGATCGGAATCCGCAGGTTCACGTCACGTACCGCCGGCACCTCGCCACCGGGGAAGGTGAACTCCACTCCTGAGAGCTCGAGGAGACGCGGAGCACCCGGCAGGGGCTCCTTGCCCAGCTCCTCCCGATCGGCGAGGAACTTCTTCGACGCCTCGACGTCGGCGATGACCGCGTCGACGTACGGAGACGACGTGATCGTCCTGGTCAGGACGGACTGGAATCCGGTGAGTGACGGCACCAGCCGGAACCCCGCGATGCCGAAGAGCGCGACCGCGGAGATCGCCTGGTCCATGCCGCCGACGAAGAACGCCGCCCCGCCGACGATCACGAACCCGCCGATGATCGCCGCGTCGAAGATGAAGCGCGGGACAGCCGCGAGGAATCCGGCGTTCGCGCGTGCCTGCGCGGTGTGGCGCCGGTTGACCCGGATCACCTCGCTGACCTCGTCGGCCTTTCCGCGAAGGGTGATCTCCTTGAGCGAGGCGACCATGCCCGAGATCAGCGTCGCCACGCGGAGCGACGAATCCCTCGCGACGCGCGCAGCCTGCCGGGTCTTGCCGCTCAGCACGAAGTACTGGAGCACGGCGATCCCGCCGAGATAGACGATCGTCACCAGGGCCGTCACCGGCTGCGCCACGACGATGACCGCGACCACTCCCACCGAGGTCACCAGCAGACCCGGCAGCGTCGTGACCGGAAGGAGGAAACCCGCGATCACGTTCGCGATGCCGCTGTCGGACATCTGCACGATCTGCGCGCTGTTCCGCGAGATCCGGTCGGTCCACGACGAGCGGATGTAGGCGCCGAAGAGCTCCTGCCCCACAGCCAGCTCGTAGGAGGCGAATCGCCGCGTGGCGATCCACTGCAGCCACACGTTCGCCGCGGACTTCGCGATCACCACGACCGCGAGGATGAGGATCAGAGCCAACACCTGATCTGCGGCGATCGTGCCGATCACGGGCAGCACGATGTCCTGTCCCGAGACACTGGCCGCGAGCGTGAGGGCGAGCAGCATGAGCGCCACCACGTCGACGACGGCGAGCGCCGAGCTCACGACGCCGAACACGATCAGGAACGTGCGCGCAGACGCCGGCAGGAACGGCAGCAGCCGCCGGAGGGTGCGGAAGATATGCGCCATGAGGTCAGAGAGCGATGGCGACGCCGTCGCGCGCCGACCGCAGCGCGCACTCGACGACCGCGAGAGTGCGCTGTCCCTGCTCCATGGTCACGACGTCGGTCTCATGCCCGAGCACGGCATCGCGGAAGGCCTCATGCTCGACGCGCAGCGGCTCGCGCTTGGCGAACGCGTAGCGCGTGACGTCTCCTTCGGAGACCCCGCGGAACGACGACACCGACTCCCATTCCAGGGGGATCGTGCCGTTGGCGTAGAAGGTGAGGTCGCCGGTGGACGTATCGGCGACGAAAGCGCCCTTCTCCCCCGTCACGACCGTGAGGCGCTCCTTCATCGGAGACAGCCAGTTCACGATGTTGTTCACGATCACACCGGAGGCCGTGCGGCCGGTGATCGTGATCATGTCCTCGTGCTCGCGACCGCTCTTGAAGGCGGTCTGCGCGAACACGCGCTCGTAGTTGCTCTGCACGACCCACGCCGTGAGGTCGACGTCGTGCGACGCGAGGTCCTTCGCCACGCCGACGTCGGCGATACGCGACGGGAACGGCCCCTGGCGGCGGGTCGCCACCTGGTAGACGTTGCCGAGCTCCCCGGCCTCGATGCGACGGCGCAGCTCCTGCAGTGCCGGGTTGAACCGCTCGATGTGCCCGACGGCACCGACGAGCCCCGCCGCAGCGAACGCGTCGACCATGCGCTGACCCGCCTCGAGCGTGTGAGCGATCGGCTTCTCGACGAGCGTGTGCACGCCGGCGGCCGCGAGCTTGAGCGCCGCGTCCTCGTGGAAGCGGGTGGGAACGGCGACCACGGCGATGTCGATCCCCGCGCCGATCAGCGCGTCGATGTCGGGCAGCACGTCGAGGTCACCCGCGACCCCGTGCGGGTCTCCCCCGGGGTCGGCGATCGCGACCAGGTCGACGCCGTCGAGCTCACGGAGGACACGGGCGTGGTGGCGTCCCATCATTCCCACGCCGAGGAGGCCGGCGCGCAACGCCATCAGGCGCCTGCCTTCGCGACGGCGTTGACGGCCTCGACGATGCGCTCGAGGTCGTTCTGGCTCAGGGACGGGTGCACGGGGAGCGATGCGACCTCGCGCGCGGCGCGCTCGGTCTCGGGCAGGTCGAGACCCGGAGCGAAGTGCGTGAGCGACGGCAGACGGTGGTTCGGGATGGGGTAGTACACGCCCGCACCGACGTTGTGCTCGCTCTTGAGCGCCGCCACGAAGCCGTCGCGGTCCTCGGGCACGCGCACCGTGTACTGGTGGTAGACGTGCACGGCGCCGTCGGCGACCGGCGGAACCACGACGCCCTGCAGGTTCGCGTCGAGGAACGCCGCGTTCTGCTGGCGGGTCTTCGTCCAGGCGTCGACCTTGGTGAGCTGCACACGGCCGATCGCGGCATGGATGTCGGTCATGCGCGCGTTGAAGCCGATGACCTCGTTCTCGTACTGGCGCCCCATGCCCTGGTTGCGCAGCAGCTTGACCCGGCGCGCGATCTCGTCGGTCGCGGTCGTGACCATGCCGCCCTCGCCGCTGGTCATGTTCTTCGTCGGGTAGAGGCTGAACATCGCGAAGTCGCCGAACGACCCCACCGGGCGGCCGTCGAGAGCTGCGCCGTGCGCCTGTGCGGCATCCTCGTACAGCGCCACGCCGCGCTCTGCAGCCAGGGCCTCGAGCTCGCGCATCCGGGCGGGGTGGCCGTACAGGTGCACGGGGAGGATGCCCTTGGTGCGCGGCGTGATCGCCGCGGCGACGGCCTCGGGGTCGAGGGTGAAGGTCTCGGGCTCGATGTCGACGAACACCGGAGTGCCGCCTGTGAGCGCGACCGAGTTGCCGGTGGCTGCGAACGTGAACGAGGGCACGATGACCTCGTCACCCGCGCCGACTCCGGCCGCGAGAAGACCGAGGTGCAGCCCCGCGGTGCCGGAGTTCACGGCGACCGAGGGGCGTCCGGGCACGAAGTGCGCCGAGAACTCCTGCTCGAATGCGGCGACCTCGGGTCCCTGGGCGACCATGCCGCTGCGGAGTACGCGGTCGACGGCTTCGCGCTCCTCGTCGCCGATGATGGGCTTTGCGGGGGGAATGAACTCGCTCACGCGGTCTCCTTGCTCAGTGTTCCGTCAGTCTCGATGAAGCGATCGCCCGTGGCGGGGCACGTCCAGGTGCCGGGGACGTCGCCGGCGGCGAGGGGGACGCCGGACTCCCCCACCCAGCCGATGCGCTTGGCCGGCACGCCGGCGACCAGCGCATAGGCGGGGACGTCCTTCACCACGACGGCGCCGGCGGCGACCGTCGCCCAGGCGCCGATGGTCACGGGAGCGACACAGGTCGCTCGGGCGCCGATCGCGGCACCGCGCTCGACGGTCACGCCGACCGGCTCCCAGTCGTGCGCGCTCTTGATCGTGCCGTCGGCGTTGATCGCACGCGGATAGGTGTCGTTGGTCAGCACCACGGCGGGGCCGATGAAGACGCCGTCGCCCAGCTTCGCCGGCTCGTATACGAGGGCGTAGTTCTGCACCTTGCAGTTGTCGCCCATCACGACGCCGGTGCCGATGTAGGCGCCGCGCCCCACGATGCAGTTCTCACCGAGACGGGCGTCCTCGCGGACCTGCGCGAGATGCCAGATGGACGAACCGTCACCGATGACGGCGTTCGGGGACACGTCGGCGGAATCGACCACGCGTGCGCGCGAATGCTGGGTCACTCAGAAGCTCCTCGGATCGCTCCGCGGGCGGCGGAGACTCAACGGTCAGTCAGTCTATCCCTCAGTCGCTGGGCGACCCCTCAGCGAACTTGCGCGCGCCGTCCGGGATGATGCGCGCCGGCACGCCGACGAGTGCGCTATAGGCGGGCGCCCGAGTGCCCTCCTTCACGACCGCACCGGCGGCGACGATGCTGTGCGCCCCGATATCGGCCCCCATGAGGATGACGGCGTTCGCCCCGACGTGCACGTTGTCGCCGATCCGCGTCGAGACCCGCTCGATCTCCCTCGCCCGATCGCTCACGCAGCGGGCCACGGTGGAGTGGGTGTAGATCTGAGCACCGGCGGCGATGTCGCATCCGCGCCCGATCGTCAGCCCGCCGCTGCCGTCGATCACGGTGAAGGCGCCGATCCACACATCGTCGCCGATCACGGGCTCGCCGACGATCCAGGCGAGCGGGTGGTACGGATTCGGCGGCAGCGGCGATGCGACGGGGTGCGGCTCGGGGTCGTGCATGACCGGCTCCTCAGGGCGGGGTTGATAGCATCAGTATCCTGGCACGGGATGACCGTCGCTGACATCCGAACGACACGAAACCGGGGCTACGTAAGCATGTCTGTCACCTCCAAGTCCGTCCTCGTCACCGGCGGCGCCGGCTTCATCGGGAGTCACCTCGTCGACCGCCTGATCGCCGACGATCCTCGCAAGATCACGGTCGTGGACAATTTCTTCCTCGGCAACGAGACGAACCTCGACGCCGCGCGCGCGGCCCGTCCCGACATCGAGATCATCCGCCTCGACGCCTCCGACCTCGCGGCGATGCAGGACGTCGTCACGGCGAACGAGATCGACACCATCTTCGACCTCGCGGTCGTGCCGCTGCCCACGTCGCTGACGTACCCGGCGTGGACAGTGCAGACCAACGTGGGCATCGCGACCACGTTCTGCGAGATCGTGCGCCGCGGACTCGCCGATCGACTGGTGCACCTCTCGAGCTCCGAGGCCTACGGCTCCGCGCGCTACACGCCGATGGACGAGGAGCACCCGCACGACGCGATCACCCCCTACGCCGCCAGCAAGTCGGCGGCGGATCACATCATCGAGTCCTACGTCCAGACGTTCGGCATCGACGCCACCGTCATCCGCCCCTTCAACAACATCGGTCCCCGACAGAACCCCGGCTCCTACGCCGGCATCGTGCCGATCGTGATCCGCAAGGTGCTGGCGGGTGAGCCCATCGAGATCTTCGGCGACGGCGAGCAGACTCGCGACTTCATCTTCGTGCGCGACACGGCCGACCTCGTCGTGCAGATCCACGACACGCCCGCCGCCCGCGGCGAGGTCCTCAACCTCGCGACCGGCACCGGAACCTCGATCAACGAGCTCGTCCGTCGTCTGCTCGACGCGCTCGGCGCCCCCGACCACCCGGTGATCCACGGTGCCGAGCGTCCGGGAGACGTCCGCACCCATCTCGCCGACGTCTCGCGTCTGCAGAAGGTGATGCCGCACCAGACGCCCACCCTCACGGATGCGGCTCTCGAAGAGATCGTCGACTGGTACCGGGGGCTGTTCCAGTGAGACTGAACGTCCCCCTCACCGGGGCCGACGAGCTGGACGCCGTCCGCACGGTGCTCGAGAGCGGCTACCTCACGCAGGGGCCGCGCGCCGCCGAGTTCGAGAAGGGCATCACGGCCGTCACGACGTCCGCCCACGGATACGCGGTGAGCTCCGCGACCACGGGTCTCCATCTCACTCTGGTGGCCCTGGGCGTCGAAGCAGGCGACGAGGTCATCATGCCCGCTTTCAGCTTCCCGGCCACCGCGAACGCCGTTGCGCAGCAGGGCGCGGTGCCGGTCTTCGTCGACATCCGCCCTGACACCTTCAACATCGACCCCGCCCTCATCGAGGCGGCGATCACGCCACGCACCCGCGCGATCATGCCGGTGCACGCGTTCGGTCTGACAGCCGACATGGATGCCGTGAACGAGGTCGCCCGCAGGCACGGGCTCCCGGTGATCGAGGATGCGGCGTGCGCGCTCGGCGCCACGTACCACGGACGCGCGGCGGGCTCTCTCGCAACGGCAGGTGTGTTCTCCTTCCACCCGCGGAAGATCATCACGACCGGTGAAGGCGGGATGATCACGACCGACGACACGGCTCTCGCGGAGCGTCTGCAGGTGCTGCGTACGCACGGAGCGGTGCGCGGCGACCTCTTCATGGAGTTCGTCGACGTCGGCTTCAACTACCGCATGAGCGACGTGCACGCCGCGATCGGCCTTGCCCAGCTGACGAAGCTCGACTGGATCCTCGAGCGTCGCCGCAGCCTCGCGGCATCGCTGTCGGAGCGCGTGAGCGCGATCGACGGAGTGCACGCCCCGGTCACTCCGCAGGGCCTCGAGCACTCGTTCCAGTCGTACGTGGTCACCCTCGACCCGTCGATCGACCGCGACGGGGTCATCCGACGCATGCGGGAGCACGACGTCGAGACCACGCTCGGCACGTACGGCATGCACCTGCAGCCCGTCTTCGTCGAAAGGTTCGGATCGCAAGAGGCAGCGCTTCCCGCTGCCACTGCCGCGCATCGGCAGGCTCTCACGCTGCCGCTGTATCCGCAGCTGACCGACGGCGACCTGGACACCGTGGCCGAGGCGCTCACGGCATCCGTCTCGTGACGATCGGATGAACCCGCGCCTGTTCCTCGCCCAGAAGGTCCTCCTCTGGGCCACATATGCGGTGTGCTGGCCGTTCCGCGGCATCGGACGCCGGATCTCGTGGATCGTCGGCGTGCAGGAGGTCGCCTCCATGCTCGAGCAGATCGGCGCGGCGATCCCCGGCTCCCTCACCGTCGTCACCGAGAAGCATCCGTTCTACGACATCAGCGCCGACATCGTCATCTCACGACCCGGTGCCCGGTTCGCGCGCCTGCGCCGCTGGTTCCTCGCCCCGATGGTGCTCGGGTGGGCCCTGCCGCGAGCGCGCGGAGTCGTGTACGTGGGGCATGAGGGGTTCCTGCAGCACACGGTCGACGAGCGCGACTGGGAGCTCGCCTTCATCCGCGCTCGGCGCCGGCACCCGGTGATCATCTTCACGGGCAGCGACATCCGCTCCCCCGCGCTGCTGACCGAGCTCGCGGCCGAGACGGGCTTCGAGAACATCGGCTCGATCCTCCACGCATCAGGTGCCCCCTACGACACGGAGCACTACGAACAGGTGCGCCGCCGCCGCGCAGCCGTCGCAGACCGACGTGCATCGGCGATCTTCACGGCCCGCGTCGACCAGTTGTCGTACATGACGAGCGCGACCCACGCCTTCCCGTACCTCTACCCCGATGAGCGCTTCGTCGACGACACGACGAAGTTCGACGACCTCAGCCGGATCATCGTGATCCACGCGCCCTCCCGGCCTGTGATCAAGGGGACGGCGGCGGTCCGCGCGGCGATCGAACAGGTGCAGGCGCGGCATCCCGAGCTCGAGTACCGCGAATTGACGGGCGCCGACAACACCGAGGTGCTCGCCGCCCTGCGCGGAGCGCACATCGCCCTCAACCAGTTCCACTCATACATCCCGGGTGTCTTCGGGATCGAGGCGATGGCCGCGCAGTGCGTGATGGTCTGCAGCGCGGATCCCGAGGTCGAGACCGAGCTGACGGATGCGTCGGATGCCTGGGTGGTCGCCCGCGCCGATGACCTCGCCGAATCTCTCGAGCGACTGCTCAGCGCGCCGCAGGACCTCGCCGCGCAGGCGCGGAGAGGTCGCGACTGGGCGCTCGAGCATGCATCCGCCTCGGGCACCGGCGAGCGTCTGCGCCGCGTGCTGGACGACCTCTCCGCCGGCTGACACCGGCATCGTCGACGACGGCGCCTGACGTGTGCGCGGCGTCTCCCCCGGTCAGTCGCGCGCGACGTCCGTGACGACCTGAGCCACCCGCTCGGCCACCGCATCCAGCGACACGGTGTCCCGCGCCCAGGACGAACGCTCCGGTCGCTTCCGCTCGGTCGTGCCGTCCTCGGCCTGTCGGAGGAGAGCGCGCATGGCATCGGCCACCGCTTCCGGGGAGAACGCGGTCGCGATCCCGAGATCGGCGCCTTCGACGAGGGCTGCCCCCGTGCGCGGTCCCGCGAAGATCACGGGCGTGCCGACCGACGCCGCGGCGAAGGTCTTGGTCGGTCGGGCGAAGTCGTAGCCGATCCCGGGCACGATGCTCACGAGCGAACCCACCGCACCGCGGATCCACCGCGCCGAGTCCGCCGGTGGGATGACGCCGCCGAAGTCGACCCGGCCCGGCACGATCTCCTCCGCGAGCGCGCGCAGCGCGGGCACGACCGAGCCCTGACCGAAGAAGGCGATCCGCACGTCGGGCGCCTCATCCGCGAGGAGATGCAGTGCGCGCACGAAGACATCGGGCTGCTGCCACTCCGACATCGTGCCGGTGTAGACGAAGTACGGAGCATCGGCCTGCACCGGCACCACGTCGGGCGCGAAGACGTCGGTCGCGATGCCGTTGCCCACCGTGGTGATGCGGGCGGAGTCCGCCCCGAGGAGCTCGAGTCGTTCGGTGACCTCGTCCGAGACCGAGATGATCGCGCGCGCACGGCGTAGCACCGCTCGTTCCATCCATCGCATGACGGCGACCACGAAGCGCGGCGCCCCCATCGAGATGACCCCGTCGGTCCAGACATCCGCGGCGTAGTAGACCACGGGGCGGCGCTTGAGCGCGGCGACGACGACCGCGACGAGGCCGGTCGTCGGCGGTGACTCCGCCACGAGGACGTCGAAGCGCGTCCCGAGCAGCCGAACCAGCAGCGGCACGTCGTAGCTCATGTACTGCACGTATCCGCGCACGTTGCCGCCGGCGTCGCGGAGCACGGGCCAGCGCGACACGTCGACGCCGTCGTGGTCGTCGATCTGCGGAGCATGCGGGGGCGGCACGGTCGTCAGGACCCGCACGGCGTCGCCGCGACGGGTCGACGCGCGTGCGAGCGCCCCGAGGCGGAAGGCTCCGGCGCTCACCTCCGGCGGGAACAGCCTCGACGCGATCACCACACGCCGCGCCGCGTTCACTGGGGAGCCTCGGATTGCGCGTCGCCCGTCTCGTCGCGCTGCCTTCTCGCGCGGATCTCCGATTCGAGCTCCTCCAGGCGGTGCTCGTGGAACGCCGAGCGCTCGGCGAGCACCCGCATCTTGGCTTCGATCCGCGTGAGCTCCGCGCCGTACTGAAGGCTCACGAGGAAGAGGAGACCGATCGCGATGAAGAACACGAGGTTCGCGGGGATCGTGATCCCCACCGCCCGAGCAGCCCAGCTGAGCGTCTGCGGGAACACCGCGATCACGAGGGCGAGGACACCGCCGACGAACCACCACACGGCGTGGCGCTCGCGCAGCGTTCCGCGGCGCATGAGCTCGACGATCGCGTAGAGGGCCAGGAGCGCGGCGACGATGCCGAAGATGTAGGTCGCGGTGCTCATATCGCCTCCACCTTGTCGCGCGGGCGCAACATGGCCAGTGCGAACGCCGCGCATGCCCGCACCAGGTACACCGCGGCCTTGAACGGATGATGCGAGGGCGTGCCGCCCTGCCGCTGCTTCATCGCGACGGGAACCTGACGGATCGTGAGACCGGATCGTGCCGCGATGACGAGGGCCTCGATCGTGTCGCCCAGGTACTCCGCGGGGAAGTTGTCCGCGAAGAGGTCGATCGCCCGTGGGCCTGCCGCCTTGAAGCCGCTCGTCACGTCGGTCAGCCGCGTCTTCGCGACGCCGCTCAGGACGACCGCGAGGATCTTCATGGCCCACCGACGCGGCCCGCGCACCCCGTAGTCACCCCGCCCCGCGAAGCGGGCGCCGATCACCAGGTCCGCGCCGGCGTACAGTCCGTCGATCAACTCGCGCAACGCCCCGGGGTCGTGCTGGCCGTCGGCATCCACCTGGATGACGACGCGGTAGCCGCGATCCCGGGCGAAGCGGAAGCCTGCGCGCATCGCCCCGCCGACTCCGAGGTTGTACGGAAGGGTGAGCACCTCGGCACCCGCCGCCCTCGCGCGCTCCCCTGTGCGGTCGGTCGACCCGTCGTCGACGACCAGGCACAGCGCGTCCGGCACCGTGGAGCAGACCTCGCGGACGACGTCCGCGACGGAATCCTGCTCGTTCAGCGCCGGGAGGACGACGAGAACGGATCGATCAACCTGGCGCATCGCCTCGAATCCTACCGACTTTTCCGCAGAGCTCACCGTGCGCACGCCGTGATGCGCCACAGTGAGGCCGCACCGTCCTCCGCGACGAGCTCGAACCCGGGTTTGCTCGCGAAGCCGGTCATACCCGGGGCCGGGAACTTGCCCGACCCGACGTCGCTCGGCCCGAAGTCGAGGACGTACTCGGGGTCGCCGTAGATCTCCAGCGCCTCGCACACCGCGGGCTCCGTAGCCGCGTCTCGGAGCTGCTCGGAGATGACCTCCCACGGCTCCGTCTTCGGAGGCGACCAGGTGCGCGGGTATACGTCGATGCCGCTGAGGAAGTACCCGAACGCGGCTCCGGTCGAGGGGTTGCCCAAGACCCGCGCATCGGCCTCCACGAGACCGGGAAGAGCTTCCAGCAGCGCCCGCTCATCGGGGTTGAGGTCGGAGTCGGCCGCGGCCGTGTAGCGGGATTCCCGGTCGTACGTGCCCTCGAGGAACGCCGGCATCGCCACACCGCGCAGCAGGATCAGGACGACCATGCCCACGGCCGCGAGTACGAGGCCTGTCGCGGAGACGGCGGCGGAGTCCCCGTCTCTTCCCAGGACCCGCGCCCCGAGGCGGACCAGCACATCGAGCCCGAGCGCGGCGAGCGGGATCACCACGAGGGGCGCGAGCGCGGTGATGCGGTAGGGATCCGCGTACCAGGCGCCCAGGATCGTCTCGCGCACCCAGGGGTTTCCGATCGCGGCGACGAGCACGTACAGTCCGGAGATACCCAGCCACGCGACGGCGAACCACCGCAGCTCGACACGTCGGACGGCGATGACGAGACCCACGATCATCAGCGCACTCACCCCGACGGCGACGGGGATCCGCACCTGGCCGTTCAGGAGCACGTCGACGAGCACCTCGAGCTTGCCGCGGAAGGCGGGCCAGTGCGAGCCGGACGTGCCGCTCGACAGATAGACCCACGACAGAGCGAGAGCGATCCAGAGGACGGCGCTCGTCACGGCGGCCCAGACCCTCGACAGCCCGCTCCGCGCCGAGAACGCGAAGAACGTCAGCCACACGGCGCAGATCGCACCCCACGCCAGGATGGCAGCGGGCTGCGCGAGCAGGATCGCCGCGACGGTCACCGCAGTGAAGAGCGCGAGGCGCACGGCATCCTGCCAGGCGCGGGAGTCGGCGAGACGCCGCGTGAAGACGATGACCGCCGTGATCCCCGCCGGCAGGATCGCCGTCGAGAGCGCGTTCGGGAACAGCACGCCCCACTGGAACATCAGCAGCGGGAACGCCTGGAGTGCGGACGCCAGCACGGCCGCGTACGCCGCGATCACGTTCGATCGGAACACCGTGCGGGCGAGCCACGCGAGACCGAGCGGCCAGATGACCGCGCCGATCACGACGCTCAGCACATTCGCGGCAACGGGGATGCCCGCTCCGCTGGCGATGGCGACGAGCGATGCGATCCCATGCCATGCGGCCGGATAGAAGCTGCGTCCGCCGATCACGGCGTTGACGTGCAGCGAGGATGCATCCTGCGTCTCGAGGATGTAGCGCAGGGCGTTCATGTGGAAGATCGCGTCGTTGGTCTGCGAGATCCCCGCGGGATCGCCGATGTACGACACGATGCGCCACACGCCGAAGGCGATTCCGAGCGCCAGCCCGACCACCAGGACAGATCGCAGCGGGAAGCTCTCCCGCACGCTCTCGACGCGCGTCACACGGCCGACGATCCAGGCGAGGGCGATCAGGACGACCATCGCACCGCACCAGGCGAGAGGTGTCCACGCCACCCCGACGGCGCCGAAGGCCAGCGCGGCGATCGCCGTCGCGGCGATGCTGAACAACGGCGCGTAGGCGACCAGGGCGAGACCCCGCAGACCCACGCCGGCGAGGGCGAGAAGACCGGGACCGAAGACGATCAGCACGGCGACGGCGAACGCCGGCACCGCGCCCAGCCAGTCGAGGATCACGCGTCCACCAGCGCGATGGCGCCCTCGACTTCACCGTCGTAGACCACCTCGCCCTTGTTGATCACGATCCCGCGGGTGCACAGCTCGCGCACCATCTCCATGTCGTGGCTGACGACGACGAGGGTCTTGCCCTCGGAGATCAGCTGCTCGAACTTCAACCGGCACTTCTCGCGGAACGGCGCATCGCCGACCGACAGGATCTCGTCGACGAGCAGCACGTCGAGCTCGACGTGGATCGCGACCGAGAACGCCAGCCGCATGAACATCCCCGAGGAGTAGTGCTTGACCTCCTGGTCGATGAACTGCTCGATCTCGCTGAACGCCACGATCTCGTCGTATCGCGCCTCGATCTCGTGCTTCTTCATCCCGAGGATCGCGGCGTTGAGGAACACGTTCTCGCGTCCCGAGAGCTCGGGGTGGAAGCCTGCTCCCACCTCGATCAGCCCGGCGACGCGCCCGCGCGTCAGCACTTCGCCGTCATCGGGTTCCATCACACCGGAGACGAGCTTGAGCAGCGTCGACTTGCCCGAGCCGTTGAAGCCGAGGATGGCGACGGACTCGCCCTCCCCGATCACGAGGTCGACGCCCTTGAGCGCCTCGAACTCGCTCGTGAGCTTGCGACGCTTGATCCAGGCGACCACGGTGTCCTTGAGCGAGAACGCGTGGTTGAGCGTGAACCGCTTGCGTACGCCGTCGATGATGATGCTCGGCTTGATGGCCGTCTGCTCGGTCATAGGTCTTGCGCGAACCTTCCTTCGAGGCGTCGGAAGACGAACTGTCCGAACAGCAGCGTGACGACGGCGATGAGGAACGTCCAGAGAGTGTTCCACGCCAGACCCGGCGGGATGTCGATCATCGACTCGCCGACGTATCCGGCCGCCGACACCATTCCCTCGGTCGCCGGACGCCAGAACGCGTAGTGGAACAGCTCGACGCCCTGCGTGATCGGGT
Organism: Microbacterium sp. NPDC089695; assembly: GCF_044749085.1. Taxonomy (NCBI): domain Bacteria; kingdom Bacillati; phylum Actinomycetota; class Actinomycetes; order Micrococcales; family Microbacteriaceae; genus Microbacterium; species Microbacterium sp. NPDC089695. Next base: position 2,169,406 of record NZ_JBIVHG010000001.1, on the reverse strand, counting down.
TGAGCATGTACAGCTCGACGATCCACTGCGGCCAGTGCAGGCGGTCGACGATGGCGTCCTGCACCTGAGTCCAGCCGTACAGCACCGGAGAGGCCCACGTGGCGAGGAGCAGCAGGAGCTCGACGATGTTCTCGGAGTCGCGGAAGCGCACGTTGAGCGCTCCGAAGAAGAGGCCGAGTCCGAGGCTGAAGACCATCACGATGATCATCCCCGCGAAGATCGCGAGCACGGACAGGATCGAGATGTGCGTCGCCCAGCCCATGAGAAGCGTGACGAGGAGGAGCAGACCGACCTGCGGGAGGAAGTGCACGAACGCCACGACCACGGCCGACACGGCGAACAGCTGTCGCGGCAGGAAGACCTTGCGCACGAGCGGCGCGTTGCCGACGATCGAGGTCGTCGCGTTCTTGAACCCCTCGGAGAAGAGGTTGATGACGACGATCCCCGAGAACAGGTACACGGCGTAGTTCGGCAGGCCACGGTCGAGATCCATGAAGATCCCGAGCACCACCCAGAACACCAGGAACTGGGCCGCTGGTCGCACGTACGACCACGTCCACCCCAGCACGGAGTTGCGGTAGCGGGTCGTCACCCCGGTGCGTACGAGAAGGTGCAGCAGATAGCGCCAGCGCACGACATCGATCAGGCCGCGGCTCTTGCCGGGGGTCTGGAAGTCGGTACGCGGGACGGCGGCGAAAAGATCTCGGGTATCGGTCACGGGCCCACTCATTCATCGCAACGACGGTTGTGTTGCAAACCTCAGTATCCTACGACGTGAACGCGAGCAGACGCTGACACCAGCGCGAGCCGGAGATCCGTTCAGCCGATCTGCCGCATGGACTGCCAGCCGTTGCCGATCTGGAGCCCGGCCCTCCACCCTCCGTTGCCGTCGCCTCGGTAGAGGTAGAGCTGACCGCCCGCGCCGACCGCGAGGACGTCGTCCACACCGTCGCCGTTGAAATCGCCGCTCCCGATGATGTGCGTCATGGCGCCCCAGCCCGAGCCGACGACGCGAGGAGCCTTCCACGACCCCGTGCCGGTGCCGGCGTAGAGCGTGAGCCTGCCGTCGGCGCTGCGCGCGATGAGGTCATGGCTGCCGTCGCCGTCGAGATCGCCGACGCTCACGATCGCGTCGAACCCGCCCCAGCCGTTGCCGACCACGGCGCCGCCACCGGGTGCCCATCCGCCGGCGCCGGATCCGCGGTAGAGCAGGAGCCGCCCGCCGCTGTCCACGGCGAGGACGTCGGGGATGCGGTCGCCGTCGACGTCGATGTTGCCGATCACGGCGGTGAAAGCGTTCCAACCGCTGCCGATGCGGGTGGGCGCGTCGAATCCGCCGCCCGCCTTGCCTGCGTAGAGGAAGAACGATCCGTCCGGCGCGACCCGCCCCACGTCGGGCAGACCGTCGCCGGTGAAGTCGCCCAGCGTGACGAGGCGATCGGTCGCGGTCCATCCCGTCGACAGCTGCTGGACCCGACCGGTCCAGTTGCCCGATCCGGTGGCGCCGTAAGACAGGAGCTGCCCGGCCGCGTTCACCGCGATCACGTCGCCACCGGGGACCCCGTCGACGTTGCCCGCTCCGCCCGGGAGCGCACGCGGCGCCGACGCCGCCTCGCCTGAGCTCGAACGCGCCGTCATGGTCTGCCATCCGGTGCCCACCGTGCCGTGCTTGAGCAGTCCGCCGCCCTTCACACCGCGATACAGCACCATCGCACCGGCCGCGGTCTGCGCGAAGAGGTCGTCGACACCGTCGCCGGTGAAGTCACCGGGACTGAACACGTCGGTCATCCCCGACCACCCGGATCCGATCTGCGTCCGTGTCCCCCACTGGCCGGCGCCGACCTGCGGGTACGAGAAGAGCCGCCCGGCGCCGTCACGGGCGACGAGCGAGAACCTGCCGTCACCGCGCAGGTTGTCGACTCCGGAGATGAGGTTCATCCCTCCCCAGCCGGTGCCCACGACGACGGGCGCCCGGAATCCGCCACGGTCGTCGCCGGCGCGGAGCTGGAGTTCGCCTCGGGAGTTCGTCGTGAAGATGTCGGGTATGCCGTCTCCGTTGAAGTCTCCGGCCTGGGCCGCGAGGACGATCCCCGACCAGTCTCCGGCGAGCACGACGGCGTTCCCGAGATTGGTCCCGCCGTCACCCGGGAGGAGATACGCCCCGCCCGCTTCGGTGAGGGCGACGAAGTCTCGGTGGCCGTCGCCGTTCAGGTCGCCGACGCCGAGGACGTCGCGCACTGCTCCGAGCCCGGTCGCGAGCTCGACGCGGGAGCCCCACGCGCCACGCGAGAACGGGTATCCCCAGACCTTGCCCGCGGTGTCGGCCGACACCATGAACGACGACGACGACGTCGACGCGAGCACGGGCGGCGGGATGCTCGGACCGCCCTGGGTGGATCCGAACCAGTCGGTGAAGTAGTTGTAGAAGTTCCTGTTGCCGTAGGCCGAGCAGCTGTTGCCGAGACCGTACCCGGCGCGCAGCGCCGCGGCGTTCGGCTGGTAGGGCGTGTAGTAGTAGAGCGCTGCGGTCGCCGCGTTCGCGATGTAGACGCGGCCCGACCCGCACGCCGAGTTCGGGTGGTACAGGATGTTCCAGGTCTTGCCCGGCGCGTACCACTGGAACCACTTGCCCTCCATGTAGATCTGCATCTGGCGCGCGGCGCCGTAGATCTGGTGGAAGAAGCCGATGAAGTTCGGGTCGCACGGCGCCGTGTCGGGGCATCCCTGTCCGAGAGCGATGTTGTATCGCCAGGCGCTCGGCCATGTGTGCGTGATGAGCCCCTGCTCCTTCTGCAGCATCACGATCAGCACCTGCGGGTTGATGTTGCACGACTGCGCGACGCGATAGATGATGCGCGCGGCGGACTCGTTCGCGGCCCCGGTGTACCCGTTGCAGTACGCATCGGCCGGTCGCGACACCGACGTGATGCGGAAGTCCTTGAGGCAGACGATCGCCTTGCCGTCTTCGTCGCGTCCGCCGAGACACCGCGAGACCTTGCTGTTGAAGAAGCTCTGGATCTGCGCCTCGGTCATCGTGTTCTTGTTCGTGAACACGCGGTCGCTGATGATGTTGCCGGCGGAGAAGCCGGCGAGCGTCGTCTTGACCTCTCGCGCCTGCACCACGCCGATACTCGAGGCGGTGATCGCCGAAGCGGAGGCAGACGGGACTATCACACCGACCACGAGTGCCGAGACGGCGATGAACGTGGCGAGGATCTGGGGCATCCTCTTGGTGTTTCGAGAGCGTGGGGCACGTCGAGACATGTGACCAGTGTGACGGAAGTTGCGAGATGATGCCACTGTTACCCGAATTTCGCCGATTCGTGTCGGCGTGTCCCCCGAAGACACAGCGACCGTTCAGGTCGTCACAGGTCGGCGTGCAGACCCCACACGCGCTCGGCCGCCCCCTGCCAGGAGAACGCCCGCGACCGGTCCGCCGCCAGCACGCTGAGGCGTCGCGCGCCCGCACCGACCGCATCCACGACCGCATCGGACAGGTCGTCCGCCCCGACGATCGCTCCGCCGTCCACGACCACGTCGCGATGCACGTCGCTCTCGACGGCCACGACCGGCACTCCGACGGCCATGGCCTCGAGGATCCGCCACGGCCACGCGGCGAGATCGCTCGTGGCGACGAGTGCCGACGCGCCGGCGAAGACCGCTGCCCTGTCATCACGCGACAGAGCACCGCGGACGTGCGCCCGGGACTCCGGCAGCCCCGCCGACGCCGCGATCTCGGCGAGCCGCGGCTCGGTGCCCTCGAGCGCGTCGAGCACGACGGCGTCCCTGCCTGCGGCCGCTGCCGCGCGGAAACCACGGTCGAGCGAATCCGCCGCGCCGGACAGCACGACATAGCCGTCCGGGAGCGAGAGGGCAGCACGGCGGGACGCGGCGTCGAGCGGCACCGCGAACCCGGTCGGCTGTGCACCGGGGATGACCCGGATGCGGTCGCGGACCTTGGCGATCTCGGCGAGGCGCGCCGCGATCGCGTGGGTCGGCACGACCACGGCATCCGCATGCTTGGCCGCGCGCTTCAGCATCGACCGCTGCCACGCGACAGCCGACTTCGACAGGGTGCCGGGAGCATCCCATGCCCGGAGATCCCACACCGTCACAGTGGTCTGGTCGTTGTCGTGCACGCGGTCGTGCCGCACGAGAGGAGCCATGAGGGATGCCGAATGGATGAGTCCCCCGCCGACGCCGGGCACGAGGCCCATCTGCCAGGATGCCGCGAGCTCGCGCCTCGCGAGAGAGAGCCGCCGGACGTCCGCGACGCCGGGCACGTCGACCTCGGCACCGGAGGGGACGATCGCCGCGACATCGCAGTTCGCGGGTGTCGTGGCGACGAGCCCCGCCGTCAGGTCGACGGCCGCCCAGGCCTGATCCGCGTCGACGACATGCACGAGCTGATCCAGAACCACACGCAGCCGAGCACCCATGCGACAAGAGTAATGTGCACGCGGCGTCCGGCCCGGGAGGCGGGGCGAGGCTCGGTCGATTCGCCCGTTCGTGCTTGAATGCAGGGGTGAGTGACGGACGCCTGCCGGTACGTCGCCGGTGGCTGCGATGGTCCATCGGCATTGTCCTGACGCTGCTGGTGCTCGCGATCGGCTGGGTCACGGTGCGCGGGATCGGCGCCGTCTCCGACCTGCAGCAGGTCTCGACCTCCGCGAACCAGCTCAAGACCGCGATAGGCGAGGGCGACCTCGACCGCGCGAGCACGCTCTCGGCGCGCATCGCGCACCACGCCGAGTCGGCGCACGATCTGACGTCGGATCCGGTCTGGCACGCGTTCGGCGTCGTGCCCTGGCTCGGACCCAACTTCTCCGCCGTGAGCGACGTCGCCGCGATCGCCGACGACGTCGCCTCCGACGCGCTGGTGCCCGTTCTCGATGCGGCCGGAGAGATCGACCTCGCGAGTCTGGGCCTCGTGAACGGCGCCGTCGACCTCGCGCCGTTCGCCGCGGTCGAGCCCTCGTTGGCCGACGCCGATGACACTCTCAGCACCGCGGAGGATCGCGCGCTGCGCATCGACGCGGACGCGACGCTCCCTCCCCTCGCCGACGCCGTCCGCCAGATGCGCTCGGCGGTCACCGAAGCCGCGACCGTGGTCGGCGCCCTGCACGGCGCCTCCGCCCTCCTGCCGAGCATGCTCGGGGCCGAGGGGCCGAGGAACTACGTCGTCGCCATGCAGAACAACGCGGAGCTGCGATCGTCTGGTGGGATCATCGGCGCGATCGCGCTCCTGCATGCCGAGAACGGCCGCATCTCGCTGGTGCAACAGGGGTCGGCGATGGACTTCCCGCCCCTCGCGGAGGCTCTCCCGTTGAGTGAGTCGACCGTGGCGCTGTTCGAGGACCGCCCCGGCCGCTACCTGCAGAACGTCACGAACATCCCCGACTTCACCGAGGCCGCACCCGTGATCGCCGCACGGTGGACGCAGCGGTACGGCACCGCGGTCGACGGCGTCATCGCGGTCGACGCAGTGGTGACGGAGCATCTGCTGGCGGCGACCGGGCCGCTCTCGTTCGGCCCGTTCACGGCGACGAAGGACGACGTCGTCGGGCTGCTGCTCTCGCAGGTGTACACGCTGTTCCCGGACCCGGTGGCGCAGGACCAGATCTTCGCGAAGGCGGCAGGGGTCCTGTTCAGCGCGGCCCTCACCACCGCAGACCCCCGCGACCTCGTGGGTGCCCTCGCGACCTCGGCGGAGGAGGACAGGATCCGCATCTGGAGCGCCCACGACGACGAGGAGGAGATCCTCGCCGCGAGCGCGCTCGGCGGCGCGATCCCCCGCGACGACGCCACCAGTCACGTCGGCGTCCTGCTCAACGACACCACCGGCGCGAAGATGGACTTCTACACCGACGCGACGATCGCCACCGCGGTGGGGACATGCGACGGCGAGCCGACCACGCAGGTGCGGGTGACCTGGACTAACAACGCGCCGGCGGACGCCGGCACATCGCTCCCGCCGTACGTCACGGGCGACGGGACCTACGGGGTCACCCCCGGCATGGTGCGCACGTTGATCATGGTCTACGGGCCCGAGGACGCCACGCCCTCGTTCGTCGACCGCGACGGCGGCGGCGACGGGAACACCCAGACCGCTGTGCTCGGAGCGCGCTCCGCGGTGCAGCAGGAGGTGCTGCTCGCCCCGGGAGAGTCCGCGACGATCACGGTCGAGTTCCAGGGCGGCGGGGCCGGGAACAGGCTCACGGAGGTCGAGCACACCCCGATGATCCGCACCCCGGAGATCTCCCGCGAAGAACTGCGCTGCGGATCGTGACTTTCGCCCGTCGATGATGTAGTGTCATCCTCACTGGGGAATATCTGGGTTCTGCAATCCTGTCGTGGGGACAGGATGAGCCCACGCCATCGGATGCAGGGGTGTATCCGGAGGCGATTCCGCGTGAATTTCTGGGGAGAATCATGCTGAAGAAACTGGCTGCCATCAGCCTGACCGCTGGCGCACTCGTGCTCATGGCACCGACTGTCGCCTCTGCTGCCACCGACTCGTACGCGGAGCCTCCGCGGGTGTCGGTCGACCAGCCCGTCATCAGCTCGTGCGGAGCGTCGACCATCGCGTTCGGCGCCGGATACTACGAGCCGTCCGAGACGCTCGGCGTGTCGGTGTCGGGGCTGAACGCGGCCGACGCCGCCGTCTCGGGCAACACCGCAGCCGCCGACGGCAGCCTCGTGGTGTCGTTCCGCCCGCCGGCCGACGGCGACGGCACGTACGCCGTCACGTTCGACCGCTCGCAGGCATCCGGCGGCGCGACCACCGCTCGCACGGTCACCGCGTCTCAGGCCTCTGCCGCCTCGTACACCGCGAGGATCACGGTGTCGCAGGGCGCGGTCGTCGGCGCGAGCTGCCACCACGATCCCGCCGCGGCCGGCACCGAGATGCCGCTCACTGGCGACGGCCTCGAGCTCGCACTCACCGGCGGCAGCGTCTCGCCGTGGGTCGTGGGTGGCGGTGCAGCGGCTCTCGTGGCCGGTGGTGCACTCGTCGCGACCGGCGTCATCCGCCGCAAGCGCGCATAGATCAGGTCCCCGCATCGCGGGGATCGACCGACCGACGGTGATCCCTCCCCCTCCGATCACCGTCGGTTGGCGAATCCGGTGACGAGCCGGAAAGCCCACGACCGCCCCCTCTTCACTCTCGAGTGGCGGCCGTGGGCTTATTCGCGCCCATGCTCGGACCGTGGCCAAAGCCATGGTCCCGAAGAGTCAGGGCGTCGGGGTGGGCGTCGCCGTCGGAGGATGCAGGGCCTGCTGGATCATCGCGTGGATGTACTCGTAGTCCGGCGAGTGCTCATCGACGCCGTTCTCCGGCGTGAGCTCGATAGTCGTGACCGGCTGCTCCTTCGCCTTCGTCATGAGATCGAAGAACTCGGGCAGCTTGTCCTGCGGCAGATCGGTGCTGATGAGCGCCGTCCCCGCGGCTGCGACGTCGTTGAATCGCGTGAGCACGGTCTGCGGGGTGAACTGCGCGAGGATCGCCTCCTGCAGTTCACGCTGACGCTTCATGCGGTCCCAGTCGCTGGTCGTGTAGCGCGACCTCGCGTACCACTGGGCCGTGTCGCCGTCCATGTGCTGCGCACCGGGTTCGATCCATCCGATCGCCCAGGCGTCGACATCGCGCGGGTCGGTGCCGTCGGGCGGACCGCCCTTCGGCAGCCGCTCGGTCACGGTGATGTCCACTCCCCCGAGCGCATCGACGAGATCTGCGAAACCGTGCATGTCGACGAAGACGTAGTACGGGATCTCGATGCCGAGAACGCCCTCCGCGGCATCCTTCGTCGCCTCGATGCCGGGATCGGAACCTTGGGCCGCCGCATCGGGATAGAGCCCCGTGCCCTTGTCGTCACGGCAGATCTCGGCGGCGTTGCGCACGTGGTTCATCCAGCCGTTCCAGCCGCAGCTGCTCGAGCTGTGCCCCTCGAACCCGTTCGGGTAGAGCGCCTGCATCGGGCTGCCCTCGCTGAACGGCGCGTTCGGCAGCTCACGCGGGATGCCCGTGATCGTCACTGCACCGGTCGTCGCGTTGACCGATACGACGGAGATGCTGTCGTATCGCATGGAGTCGCGCCCCTCGCCGCTGTCGGCGCCGAGAAGGAGGATGTTGTAATAGCCGTCGCTCGGCGGGAGGCTCGGACCGCTCTGACCGAAGATCGTGCTGATCGTGGAGCGCGCGGAGCCGACGACGGTCGCGGCGTACGCCGTGCCGCCTCCGACCAGTCCGAGCAGCAGCAGTGCGACCAGAGGGATCGCGAACTTCGAGGGTCCGGGGATGCGCACGAGACGCACGAGTCGCAGCACGTCGAACGTCAGGACGATCCACAGCACGACGTATCCGACGAGCACCGCCTGGACGAGCGTGAGGACCACCGCCGACACCCAGCCGCCGCCGACCGTGAGCCAGAGCAGCACCGGTCGCGCGAAGAGCGCCAGGCCCGCGGCGACGACGACCAGGAACCACGCGGTGAGCGTGGCCCCGAGGCCGAAACGTCCGAGACGGCGGTTACCAGCGAGCACCTGGGCCGATCCCGGCACCAGCAGGTTCAGGACGACGAGCCACCAGCCGCGCTTCGTCATCGTCCCCGCGTCGGTCGTGTCGGGGTTGCGCAGCGGCCGGGTCTCGATGAGCGGTCGGGCTGCGCCGCGCGGGGGCGCCAGGGTCACAGCGACCCCTTCAACCGTTCGTTCTTCTCCTCCACCTGTGCCTCGAGGTCGCGGGCGTAGGCCTCGACACGGTCGGCGAGATCGTCGTCGGACGTACCGAGGATGCGTGCGGCCAGCAGGCCGGCGTTGCGCGCCCCGCCGATCGACACCGTCGCGACCGGGATGCCCGCCGGCATCTGCACGATCGAGAGCAGCGAGTCCATCCCGTCGAGATACGCGAGGGGCACCGGCACGCCGATCACGGGCAGCGCGGTCATCGACGCGACCATGCCCGGGAGATGCGCGGCACCTCCGGCGCCCGCGATGATCACCCGGATGCCGCGAGACCGCGCCTCACGCGCGTACGTCATGAGCTTGTCGGGTGTGCGGTGGGCGGAGACGACCTCCACCTCGTGCGGGATCCCGAAGTCGGTGAGGGCCTGCGAGGCGTCGCTCATCACCCGCCAGTCGGAGTCGGATCCCATGATGACGCCGACGAGCGGCGTGGCGGCGGAGTGGAGGGGCTCATTCACCCACTCAGGCTACGGTCTGCCGCTGGGAGATCCCCCGAACGGCGCGCGCAAGCGGCCGAGCCGCTCGTCCCGCGTCTCTCAGTCGAAGTGCGCGGCCGCCGCGCGCGCCACGTACACCGCATCGTCGAGGTCGTCTCCGGCGACGTTGACATGGCCGACCTTGCGTCCGGGGCGCGGGTCCTTGCCGTACGTGTGGATCTTCGCGGAGGGATGCTCGGACATCGCCGCCGCGAATCGCTCGCCGAGCGTCGCGTCCTGCGGACCGCCCAGGATGTTGACCATGACCGCCCAGGGCGCGCGCGGCGAGACGTCGCCGAGCGGGAGGTCGGCGACGGCACGCAGGTGCTGCTCGAACTGCCCGGTCACCGCTCCGTCCTGGCTCCAGTGGCCGCTGTTGTGCGGACGCATCGCCAGTTCGTTCACGAGGATGCGCTCGTCGTCGGTCTCGAAGAGCTCGACGGCGAGCATGCCGGTGACGCCGAGACCCTCTGCGATCGTCCGGCCGATGCCCTCGGCCACCTGCACGAGACGGTCGGCTGCGGCCGGCGCGGGGGCGATGACCTCGGCGCAGACGCCGTCGCGCTGCACGGTCTCGACGACGGGGTACGCGACCATCTCGCCGCCGGGCCGGCGCGCGACCTGCTGGGCGAGCTCGCGCACGAAGCCGACGAGCTCCTCGACGAGCAGCGCGTCCCCCTCGGGGAGCGCGTCGATCCAGTCCTGCGCCTCGGCCGCCGCGCGGACCACGCGCACGCCCTTGCCGTCGTACCCGCCGCGTGGCGTCTTGACGACTCCGGCGCCGTCATGGGCGTCGAGGAAGGCCTGCAGCTCCGCCGCATCGCGCACGGGGGCCCAGTCCGGCTGCGGCACGCCGAGCTCGGTGAGGCGCGCGCGCATCGCGAGCTTGTCCTGCGCGTACTGCAGAGCATCGGGTCCGGGGTGCACCGCGACACCCTCCGCGACCAGCGCACGCAGCACGTCCTGCGGCACATGCTCGTGATCGAAAGTGACGACGTCGACGTCCTTCACGAACGCGCGGACCGCGTCGAGATCGCGGTAGTCGCCCACCGCGGTGGCCGCGAGCCGGGCCGACATCCCCTCGCCCTCCGCGAGGACGCGCAGCTCGAGTCCGAGCTCGACCGCCGGAGCGATCATCATCCTGGCCAGCTGGCCTCCACCGATCACGCCCACACGCAGCGCCATGTGCCGCCTCCATTCGTCACGACCATTGTCTCGCATCGGCGGGCACCCGGATCACACCTGTCCGCACGCGCGTGGACGCTCGACTCGGCGATCCGGATCAGGAGACCGGCACGCTGTCGTGACCGGACTGCGCATCGCGGTGCGCGAGGATCTGACTGACCTCGATCTGATCGGCCAGAGTCTCGTGCACGAGGGTCACGGTGGGGACGTTCGCGAGCCGCAGCGGCGCGTCGACGCCGTTGGAGAGCGTGATCGTGCCCGCGCCCCAGAGGCGCTGCAACGGGCCCCGACGGACGCTGATCGTGTACCCGCGGGCGTGGGACATCTCCTGACGACTGCGTGCGCCGATGCCGCGGTTCACGATCACCCGTCGCGTCGTCACCGTCACGGTGCGCGACCACCAGATCAGCCACGGGACCAGCACCAGCAGCACGATCAACGCGCCTCCGGCGCTGAGGAGCATCCAGTCCTCGAAGGGCGCCGGGAGGTTGCCGAGGAAGTACGTCGTGCCACCGAACACGCCGATGAGCACCAGCGCCGACCAGAACAGTCGGCGCGCGTGACCACGGAACCGGGCGATGAGCAGTTCCTCTGCAGGGCTGCCGGGCGGCGGCATCGTCGGCCGTCCGCCGAGGGTCACGGGCTGGGTCACCCCTCCATTGTGCCGGTCGGCGCCGACAACCGGCCTCTCGCCCCGGGCGTGTCAGTCTTGCGCGGGGCGCACGTGCACGACATCGCCCGCGGCGACGACGTGCTCGCCGTCGTCCGCGCGCACCATGAGGCGGCCGTCGTGATCGATCCCGGTGGCCGTGCCCGTCAGGCGCCGCGACCCCGGGAGCGACACGTCGACGTCGAGGCCGATCGTCGCGCAGCGCGCGGTGACGGCGCCGTGGAGCCCGCTCGCGACCGCGTCGCCGCTGTCGACGAGCCCTGCGATCAGATCGCGCAGGGCGCCGAGGTAGTCGGCGAGCAGACGATCGGGATCGACCTGCGCACCGAGCACAGCGAACGACGTCGCCGTGGGCACCGGAAGCTCGGATGCGGTCATCGCGGTGTTCACGCCGGTACCCACGATCACGGCGTCGCCACCGGCCTCGGCGAGGATGCCGCAGATCTTGCTTCCGTCGACGAGGACGTCGTTCGGCCATTTGACGGAGACGTCGGACGACGGCAGCTGAGCGGCGACCGCGTCCGCCATCGCGACGCCCGCCGCGAGCGGGATCCATCCCCGCACCTCGGGCTCGGCCGGCAGCCGACGCAGCACGACCGAGATGGCCAGCGACGAGCCGGCCGGTGCGATCCATGTGCGATCGAGACGACCACGGCCGGCCGTCTGCGTGTCGGTCAGCAGCACCGCCAGGTGCGGCCACGCGGCGTCGTCGACCGCGAGGGCTCGCAGAGCCGCGTTGGTCGATCCCACCTCGGGGAGCACCTCGATGCGGGGTACGATCTCACGGGCGCGGGACAGCTCCACGGTCAGACCTCCTCGTCGTCGACCTCGTCGTCATCGTCGTCCTCGTCGGAGCGGATCGCCCCCACCTCACGGGCACGCCACTCGTCCCACTCGTCCATCAGCCGCTCGACGGCGGCGTGGAACTTCGCGGTGGCCACGCCCTGCGAGGTGTCGCCGAAGTAGTGCTGTACCCACATGCGCAGCCGCGCCGTGGCCGCCTCGTCGGCGCGCACCCGCTCGCTCTCGGCGATGATGTCGCCCGCCGTGTCGGTCGTGAGCCATTCGCAGTCCGACAGGTACCCGTTCGTGTCGACCTCGGCGCGCTCATCGGCCGGCCGGGTCACCAGGAGGGGCTTGCCCACGGCGAGGCGATCGTAGACCATCGCGGAGATGTCGACCACCGCGACGTCGGCGGCCGCGAGCTGCCAACCGAGCTCGGGCCCGTCGTCATACACGTGCTGCGCACCGGGATCGGCGGCGTTGGCCGCGGCGATCGCCGCGATGATCCGCCTGTGCGCGGCACCGTACTCGGAATCCACCACGCCGCTGCGCGGATGCGGGCGGTACAGCAGTCGATGCGACGTCGAGGTCAGCACCGCCGCGGCGAGCTGCTCGCCGTGGGTAGCGATGGAGCCGTAGTGAGCGCTGGGTCGGTCGCCCTCCCACGTCGGTGCGTACAGCACCACGGTGCGCTCGTCGGGGCTGTACGGCAGCGCGCCCGAGTAGTGATCGGCCTGCGGCCGACCGATCTCGATCGTGCGCCGGTCGATGTCGTAGTCCCACAGCGTGCGAGACAGGCGATCTCGCGCCGCCTGACCGGCGACCAGAGCGTAGTCGTACGCCTTGTACTGGTTCGTGGTCATGTACATCTTGTCGGACTCGCCGTGGTTGATGAACACATGCCAGCGCCGACCGTAGCGGAACATCTGGAAGTTGCGGGTGTTCTGATTCACGTACAGCACGACGCGGATGTCCTGCGTCGCGATGAAGCGCTCGAGGTCGCGCACGGTCGGCACGAAAGCCACCGGAGGCGCGTCCTCGTCGAGCAGCTTGTCGGCCCCCGTCGCCGAACGCGAGAGCACGACCACGGGCCACCTCTCGGCGAGCTCGGCGAGCGGCCGATACCACTGGCGCATCTGGTACATGTTGACCGCGCCGTCGGCGAAGTAGACCGCGACCTTGTAGTGCTCGGGGAGGTGCGGCTCGCCTGCAGCCAGGCGCCGACGCACCCGCTGCACGGCGGTGCGCGAGGCGAGCGCCCGCTTCAGCAGACGGTAGGCCTTCTTCGCGTCGGACACTGCACCCATCCCTCCAGGATACCGAGTGGCGGCGATCGGCCCCGACCCCGCGTCCGATGCCGCGACGGCGCCATCAGGGAACGTCCGCACGGCCCGTGCCATGATCGTGGTGTGTCAGAGAACGAGATCGCCGCTCCCGAGATCGGGGTGTCGTTCGTCATGCCCGTGCTGAACGAACACGCCTACCTCGAGCACGCCGTCGGCTCCGTGCTGTCGCAGGAGCTCGACGTGCCGGCTGAGCTCGTCCTCGCCCTCGGTCCGTCGAGCGACGGCACCACCGAGCTCGCGCACCGGCTCGCGGCGGCCGACGCCCGCATCCGGCTCGTGGAGAACCCTGACGCGCACATCCCGGTCGGACTCAACGCGGCGATCCGCGCGAGCCGCTACGCCACCGTGATCCGCGTCGACGCGCACTCGGAGCTGTCGCCCGGCTACGCGGCGCGCGCCCTCGCGACGCTGGAGCGCACGGGCGCGGCCAACGTCGGCGGCGTCATGCGCGCGGACGGTCGCACGCCCTTCCAGCGTGCGGTCGCGCGGCTGTACAACTCCCCCGTCGGTCTCGGCGGCGGCGCGTACCACGGGGGCACGCAGGAGGGCGAGGCCGAGTCCGCGTATCTCGGCGTCATGCGCCGCGAGGTGCTCGACGAGGTGGGCCTCTTCGATGAGACGATCCGCCGCGGCGAGGACTGGGAGCTGAACCTGCGGATCCGGCGCGCCGGGCACCGGGTGTGGTTCGATCCGACGCTGTCGGTGACGTACTGGCCGCGCGAGAGCTGGATCCGCCTGGCGCGGCAGTTCCGCGCGACCGGCGCGTGGCGGGGCGAGCTGGTGCGACGATTCGGCCGACGCAACGGCATCCGGTTCTTCGCGCCGCCGGCGCTCGTGATCCTCGTCGCGGCGGCCGTGGTTCTCGGTGTGCTGCAGCTGACCGGCCTGGTCGGCGGAGCGGTCTCGATCGCCCTCTCTGTCCTGCTGTACCTCCCCCTGCTGGCGTACGTGCTGCTCGTGCTCGCGGTCGCGTGCGTGCCGGGCGGCGGCGGACCTCGTCAGCGCATGTGGACCGCGATCGTGATGCCGACCATGCACCTGTCCTGGGGGCTCGGGTTCATCGGCGGCGTGCTCCGCGGGGCGCGCGACACCGTCGACGCCTCCCGCCTGGGCACGCGCAACACTCCGCTCCCCTGACGCCGACTGCGCCGGGAGCGCGGCTCAGCGGGTGACGAACCCCTGGTCGAGGATGCGGGCGACCACACGCTCCGCCGCATGGCCGTCGTCACGCACGTTGAACTGCGCCCGCCATGCGACATAGCGCTCGGCGTAGCGTTCCGCGCCGCCGTCGTCGGCCAGCGCGGCGACGAGCTCGTCCTGCGTGCGCACGAGCGGCCCCGGGGCTCGCGACTCGAGATCGAAGTAGAACCCGCGCAACTGACCGCGGTAGTGATCCAGATCAGGCACGAGGAAGTACATCGGCTTGCCGGTGACGCTGTAGTCGAACATGACCGACGAGTAGTCCGTGATGAGCGCGTCCGCGGCGAGCAGGAGCTGCGCCGTCTCGGGGTAGCCGGTGACGTCGATCACACGGGCGCCGTCGCGATCGCGCCCGGTGTCGATCGTGCGTGAGTGCCCGCGGACGAGCACGACCGCGTCGGTCTGCTGCGCGAGCGTCTCCGGATCGATGAAGTCCACCATCTCCGCGCGATCGTCGCGCCACGTGGGCGCGTACAGCAGCACGCGCTCGTGGTCGTGGATGCCGAGGGCGGCGCGGATCGCGGAGGGATCTCCGTGCACCAGGGCGTCGTTGCGCGGATAGCCCTCGACCCAGATCGGCCGACCGAAGAACGCATAGGCCTTGCGGAGGATGCGCTCCGAGTAGGTGTTCTGCGCCAGCAGCACGTCCCACCGGCGCGACTCCTTGACGACCGCGGCCATGCGACGGGGGTCGAAGCCCGGACGATGCAGCGCGAGACGCTTGAGCGGCGTGCCGTGCCACGTCTGCACGACCTTCTGCCCCTCCTTGCGGGCGAAGCGCCGGCGCAGCCAGTCGTTCACGACCAGCAGTCGCGACGCGGCGCGCGCACGCCACCACTCCGGACTCCCCTCGACCACGGCGATCGCGCCTTCGGGAACGGCGACCGACAGGTCGACCACGCTCCAGTAGCGGGTGACGCCGGGGGCCTGAACGGACAGAGCCCGGTCGATGGCCTGCGGATTGCAGCCGACGCTGCGCCCGTAGAAGCTCTCGAAGAACACGGCGTTCTCGGTACCGCCCGCCTGCGCGACGTAGCGGCCCTCGAGCGTCGACTGCCCCTCGGCCGTCTCGTAGACCGGGTCGATCGGCGCGGCGATCAGAGCGGTGCCGCCGTCGACGGCGATGCGGACGCCGTCGAGCACGTGGGCGTCGAGGGTCACGTCGTCGAGCGCGGTGTCGGCGATGCGGATCTCGTACTCTCCGGCCGGCAGCGGGAGGTCGGCGCCTCCCCAGCGGGCGGCCCGGAGCGGGAACGACGCCTTCCACGTCTTGCCCCCGCCGGTGATGCGGCCCTCGACCCGCGCACGAGGACCGATCAGGTCGGCGCTGGCGGGACGCGGACCCGCCCCTGCGATGATCAGCGTCTCTGCCGCCTCATCGATCCGGGCCGTTGTCATGCTGCTCCCTTCGGCGCGGGGACGCCCCGCGCACGGATCGTGTCGTACACGCGACGCGTGTTGCGCCCGTCACGGAACGCGTGCATCTCCGCGCTGAGCGTAGCGGACCGCTCCGACCTCGCGGCGAACGCCGCCCGGTCGCCGAGCAGCGTCTCGACCTGCGCGAGCGCGACGCCCCAGTCCGTCGCGGCGTCGTCGCCCGCCACATCCTCGAACCGGCCGTAGAAGCCTCGTGTGCGCGCGTACTGATCGGCATCGGGAGCGAGGTACACGACCGGCATCCCGAGCAGCCCCACGTCGTAGGCGAGCGAGGAGTAGTCGGTGACGAGCACATCGACCGCCGGGAGCACGGGGGTGACGTCGGCGAGGATCGACGAGCCGAAGTGCCGGACGCGTCGCGTCGGCAGGGGCGGCATGTACGCGCCCTCCCCGAGCGGGTGCGAGCGGATCAGCAGCACGGCGTCGTGCTGCTCGAGCGCACGCACGATGCGCACCCATTCGACGGCCGACGGCACCGCCGGGTCCGCCGCGCCGTCGCGCCAGGTGGGGGCGTAGAGGACGACGCGCGCGGCCGCGGGCGCATCGCCGAGCGCGCGCCTCAGAGTCTCGACGGCTGCCGCACGCCGGTCGCCGGGCTCACCCGCCGACAGCACGTCGACCCGAGGCTCCCCCGTCACGACCACACGATCGTCGCCGAGGCCGAACGCGGATTCGAGACGACCTCGCGAGCGATGCGACGCCGCGGGCAGCACGCGGATGCGTTGAGCGGCTCCGCGGTACAGCGCCGCGACGAGCCGGCGCAGGAGCGGAGCACCGGGCACGGCCGGCACCTGCGTGGTCGCGGGCGAGTCGAGCCCGATGCGCTTGAGCGGGATGCCGTGCCACAGCTGCACCACGAAGGCGCCGGCGATCCCGTAGCGGTTCACGTCGCCGAGTCCGTGGGTCACGATCACCGCACCGGCGCGTGCCGTCGCCCACCAGCCGCGGATCCCTCCCTTGGGGATCGTGCGGATGCCGAGCTCGGCCGCCGCACGCGCTTCGCGCTCGGACGACGTGAGCCAGACCGTGTCATGCCCCTCTGCGGAGGCCAGCCGCTGCAGCGCGAGAGCACCGTCGCCGACGCCGGCGCCGCAGCCGAACACCCACCGGTCCGTGCGCGGCACGAGGGCCGTGCCGAGACGTCCGAGGACGTACACGGGGATCCGGAGCAGCTTGGCCGCATTGCCGGAGCCGAAGGAGAAGGACGCCACCCCGCGAGCCTATCGCGGGGTGGCGTCCTTCCCTGGGAGGGAGCGGGCGGGGTCAGCCGGCGAGCTCGCCGAGCGTGACCTCGATCTCGTACTCCTTGCCGCCGCGGATGTAGGTGACCTTGGCGTCGCTGCCGGCGGCGGCCGCACGCACCTGGGCGGTGAGGTCGTTCGCGCTCGTGATCGGCACGCCGTTGAACTGCGTGACGATGTCGTCGGCCTTCAGCCCGGCGCCCGCCGCGGCGCCGCGGTCGGTGACATCGGCGATGTACGCGCCCGAGACCGAGGCGTTCTCGACGCTCGCGGCGTCGCGCACCGAGGCGCCGAGCAGGCCGTGCGTCGCGGCGCCGTCGGAGATGATCTCGTCGGACACGCGCTTCGCGATGTCGGAGGGGATCGCGAAGCCGATGCCGATCGACCCGGACTCCTCCGAGCTGCCGGCTCCGGCGATCGCGACGTTGATGCCGATCAGCTCGCCCTTGCTGTTGACGAGGGCGCCGCCGGAGTTGCCGTGGTTGATCGCGGCGTCGGTCTGGATCACGGCGATCGAGATGCTCTCCGAGCTCTGCTGCTGGCCGTTGCCCGGCAGATCGAACTGGAACGGTCCCTGGCTGTCGCCCTCGTCCGGCGTCTGCTGGTCCTGCGGCGCATCCTCGGTGGAGGAGTCGGGCAGAGCGGACGACTGGATCTGGATGCTGCGGTTCAGCGCGCTCACGATGCCCGTGGTCACCGAGTTGGAGAGGCCGAGCGGCGCGCCGAGCGCCACCGCGGTGTCGCCGACGTTGAGCTTCGACGAATCGGCGAACTCGATCGGGGTGAGCCCCGACGCGTCGGTGAGCTTGATGACCGCGAGGTCGTAGATCGGGTCGGTCCCGACGACCGTCGCCGTGTAGATACGGCCGTCGGAGGTCGTCACGCGGATCGTGGGGTCGGCGACGGCGCCGCCGAGCGTCACGACGTGCGTGTTGGTCAGCACGTACCCGTCATCGCTGATGATGACTCCGGAGCCGCTGCCCGCCTGATCGGAGCCCGCGACCTCGATCGTCACGACCGAAGGCAGAGCGGCCGTCGCGACGGCCGTGGTCTCGTTGACCGAGCCGGGGTTGTTGACCGTGACGGTCTCGGGTCCCTGGGCGACGCCCGTGGAGTTCTGGTTGGAGATGCCGGTGAGCAGGGCGCCACCGCCGAATCCGGCGACGCCGCCGACGAGGGCCGCGGCCACGACGATCGCGGCGAACTTCGCGCCGGCCCGCGGCTTCTGCTCCTTGGTCTTCACCGGGCCGCCGACCGGCTGCCCCGGCTGTGTCGCGGTGTGGATCCCGAAGGCGGCACCGGGCGCGGTCGCGGTGCCGGGGTGGTGGGTCGCGCCCGTCGGCGCGGGCACCACGAAGGGCTGCTGCGGAGCCGTCGGCGCCGCGGGTCCCGTCTGCGGGAGCTGGGCGGCCGGCGCCTCGAAGAACGGAGATGAGACGCTCGGTGCGGGGTTCTCCCCTGCCGGGCTCTGCACTGCCGGGGTCTGCGTCGCCGGCGTCGACGTGAACGTCGAAGGCACCTCGTGCCCCTGACCGGGCGCGGCACCGGTCTCAGCGGCGGCGGGGGTCGTCGAACGGTCGACGGTCTCTGCGGCCTCGGTGGACGGCACGGCGTCGTTCGACGCGGATGCCGAGTGGTCCTGGGTGCTGTCTTCGTTCATGGTGTGTGCTCCTTCAACAACGCCCTCTCAGAGTGCGCCCCGTATCTGTGCGTTTCGTATGTCGAAGATGAGTTTCGGCTATGGCCTTAGCCTGTTCTTCATGAGTGTCATCCCCGGCGCATGGCGACGCACGGCAGCGGGAGCCGGACTCCTCGGCCCGGACGAGACCGTCGCGCCCACCATCTTCGCAGAGATGTCGGCGGCAGCGGCTCGGACGGGGGCGATCAATCTCGGCCAGGGCTTCCCCGACGAGGACGGCCCTGCCGCCGTCCTGGAGGCGGCCCGATCCGCGATCGCGCACGGCGCGAACCAGTACCCGCCGGGTCGCGGCATCCCCGATCTGCTGGCGGCGATCAGCGAGCATCAGCGGCGGTTCTACGGACTCGTCGTCGATCCGGATCGCGAAGTCGTCGTGACCGCCGGAGCGACCGAGGCGCTCACCGCGACGCTGCTGGCGCTGATCGACGGCCCCGACGACGAGGTCGTGGTGTTCGAGCCCTACTACGACTCGTACGCGGCGGCCGTGGCTCTCGCGGGAGCCCGTCTGCGCA
This sequence comes from Microbacterium sp. NPDC089695, assembly GCF_044749085.1. Classification (NCBI taxonomy): domain Bacteria; kingdom Bacillati; phylum Actinomycetota; class Actinomycetes; order Micrococcales; family Microbacteriaceae; genus Microbacterium; species Microbacterium sp. NPDC089695. The sequence continues at coordinate 2,150,115 of NZ_JBIVHG010000001.1, read as the reverse complement.
CGGTGCCGCTGCGCGCGCCGGACTTCCAGCCCGATCTCGACGCGCTCGCGGACGCGGTCACTGACCGCACGCGGATCATCCTCGTGAACGACCCGCACAACCCGACCGGCACGGTGTTCGACCCTTCCGTGCTCGAAGAGGTCGTTCGTCTCGCGCAGCGACACGACGCGATCATCGTGACCGACGAGGTGTACGAGCACCTGTCGTTCCACGCGCCGCACACGCCGATCGCGACTCTGCCGGGAGCCGCTGAGCGCACTCTCACGATCTCCTCGGCCGGCAAGACGTTCTCGACCACGGGCTGGAAGATCGGATGGGTGCACGGGCCTGCCGATCTCATCACGGCCGTGCTCACGGTCAAGCAGTACCTGACGTATGTGAACGGCTCGCCGTTCCAGCCTGCCGTCGCCGTCGGACTCCGACTCGACGACGAGTACTTCACCGGCGCCGCCGCTGCCTTGGCGCGCAAGCACGCGATCCTGGGCGACGGACTGCGAGCGGCCGGTTTCACGGTCTTCGCACCGCAGGGCGGGTACTTCACGGTCGCGGACGCGACGGCGCTCGGCGCGGCCGATGCTGCGGACTGCTGCCGCACGCTGCCCGAGCGCGCGGGTGTCGTGGCGATACCGCTCACGGCCTTCGTGTCGGCCGGGAACCGCGGCGACTACGCCGGGCTCGTGCGGTTCGCGGCCTGCAAGCGCGTCGAGGTGCTCGAGGAGGCCGCGGCGCGTCTCGCAGCCGGCTTCTGACCGGAGCCGACGCTCAGCGCGGGACGACGCGATAGCGGCGCACGCGCAACGAGGGGTTCGTCGCGCGCACGCGGTCGATCGCCGCACGCTCGACCACCCCGATCGCAATGCCTTCCGCGACGCCGACACCCGCCAGCACGACGCCCTGCGGGTCGATAATCTGCGAGTGCCCGACGCCGATCGGCGTGGGGTGGTCCGCGGCGATGACGTAGGCGGTGTTCTCGATCGCCCGCGCCGCGAGCAGGGTGGTCCAATGGTGCTCCTTGAGCGGACCGCGCACCCACTCGGCCGGGATGACGAGCGCGTCGGCCCCGGCATCCATGAGGGTGCGCGCGACCTCGGGGAAGCGCAGGTCGTAGCAGGTCATCAGACCGAACCGCATCCCGGCCACCTCGAACGTCGTCGCCTCGCCGACCTCTCCCGGCTCGACCCAGTCGGACTCGGTCTGGCCGAACGCGTCGTACAGATGCTGCTTGCGGTAGGTCGCGAGGATGCCGTCGCCGCGCACGGCGACGAGCGTGTTGCGCACGTGACCCGCATCCGACGCCTGCTCCGCGAGCCCGGCGACGATCACCACGCTGTGCTCTGCGGCGAGCGCCGTCAGCGTCGTGACGAACGCGCCGTCGAGCGGTTCCGCGTTCGCGGCGAGGGTCTCGTCCATCGGGTCGACGAAGTAGCTGGAGTACTCGGGGAACACGACGAGTCGCGCTCCCCGGGCCGCCGCCTCGGCCGTGAGCACCGCGAGGCGCTCGAGGTTCCCCTCTCGCGAGGAGGTCGGCGCGAACTGGCAGACGGCGACGGGCACGGCGGAGGTCATGCACTCATCCTCCCCCACGACACGCCCAGGCGTCGCGTACCGCGGCCTCGATTCGCGCACCCCCGACAACCGTGATAAGTTATTCCTTGTGCCGCGGGGTGGAGCAGTTCGGTAGCTCGCCGGGCTCATAACCCGGAGGTCGCAGGTTCAAATCCTGTCCCCGCAACGAGAATGCGACACAAGAAAGGCCCCCGATCAGGAGAAATCCCGATCGGGGGCCTTTCGCTTCCCCGCCCGGAGCGCACGACGATCACGCCGATGGATGCGGTCAGGACGACTCGTGCGCGCGGTAGAGGTCGGGCCGCCGGTCGGCGAACAGGTCGTTGTGCGGGCCGACGACCTTATCGGACGTGATCGTCACGGAGGCCGCGGCGACGCCGTCGCGCTCCTCGGCCACGACCCACCCCGAACCGTCGATCACGGCCGTGCCACCCGTCCACGGAACCCCGCGCTCGGCCCCGCGTCGATCGGAGATCACGGTCGGCAGTCGCGAGGACCGTGCCGACGCCATCGCCTGGATCGTCTCGGGGGCGCGCTCGCCCTCCGGGCGCGGCACGAGCGGCCAGTTCACGGGGAGCGCGAGGATCTCCGCGCCGCCAAGGGCGAGAGCCCGCGGGATCTCCGGGAACTCGTTGTCGTAGCAGATGGCGACGCCCAGGCGTCCGATCGAGGTGTCGACCAGCATCCCGGCATCCGTCCCTGGCGTGAAGACGAGCTTCTCCTCCGCCCACAGGTGCGATTTGCGGTAGACCGCGAGGATGCCGGAGTGCGTGAGCACGGCCGCGGAGTTGTAGAGGTCGTCGCCGTCGAGCTCCGCGAATCCGACGACCGCGATCGTGTTCGCCCCCAGACGCGATCCGAGTGCGACGAGCCGAGGGTCGTCACGCGTGATCGCCAGCTCCTGCGCCTCCGCACGATCGGCGAACACGTATCCGCTCGTCGCCAGCTCGGGCAACACCACGAGCCGCGGGGTCTCATCGCCGAAACCGTCGAGGGCCGCGCCGAGGCGTCGGAGATTGCCGTCGAGGTCGCCGATCTCGATGACAGGGCTGACGGCGACCGCGTCGAGGGCACGGGAGACAGGAACGACCATGCAGCCACAGTAGGCCCGCCGGGGCATCGGCTCATCCCACAGAGCCTGTGGGTGCCATCGTGCGAGCCGATGGCACCCACCGCACTCACCCGAGCAGCGACTCTCCGATGAAGCCTCCCTCCCGGCATCCCGGCGGGATCGCGAACACCGCCGAGCCGATCGGCACCGTCCACTCGTTCAGGAGGTCGAGCTCATCGAGACGCTGCTGCATGGGCGTGAACTGCCGGTCGATGTCGGCCTGGAACGATACGAAGATCAGTCCCGACTCCGACACCCCGGCGCCTGTGGGACGCTCGTCGTAGTTGTACGCCCTCCGGAAGATGCGCTCGGTTCCGTCGCCGCGCGCCCTGCGGATGTGCGCGAACTGCGGGATCACCGGGAATCCGATCGCTGTCGTCGCCTCGAAGTCTGGCTCGTCGAACTCCTCGGCGCCGGTCAGCGGCGCGCCGTTCGCGAGCGTGCGCCCCACCGAGGCGTCGCGTCCGCTGCGGTCCAGGCGGTCCCACTTGTCGAGGTCCATGCGGATGCGCCGCACCACCATGCCCGTGCCACCGGCGAGCCAGCCGTCCTCCGCCCAGACGACACGCTCGAAGTCGGCGGTGCCGGGCTCGGGGTTCGTGGTCCCGTCGACCTGACCGAACAGGTTGCGCATGGTCGTCCCAGGACGCTCCGTGCCATAGGCGCGGCGGAAGCCCTGCTGCGTCCACCGCAGATCGGCGAAGCCCCTGGCATCCTTCAACAGCATGCGCGTCGCGTGCGCGACCGTGAGCGGGTCGTCGCCGGCGATCTGCAGCAGCAGGTCGCCGTCCGAGAACTCCGGGCGCAGTCGATCGACCCGGAACGCCGGAAGGGGCGCGAGCCACGTCGGCGTCGCTCCCCCGGCCCGCGCCACGAGTCCCGGCCCGAACCCGAAGGTCACGGTCAGGTGGGCCGGAGACTGAGCGAGCTCGGGCTCGGAGTCGGCGAGCGCCGCCCGCCCCTGAGTCAGCCGTGCCGCATCATCCGTGAGGATGCGCAGCAGCCGCACGAGCGCCTCCCGGTCGACGTCGGCGTGCAGGTCGAGCGCCGCGAACACGCCGTGCGCCTGGGCCGCCGTGTCGATGCCGGCCTGGTGCACTCCGTAGAAGGGCACCGTGCCCTCGCCGTTCATGGGCGGTGCGGCAGCGGGAGCGGGATCCGGTAGATCGAGCGCGAGGTCCGCACCGACCGCCGCGACGGCGCCGACGCCGGCGACAGCCCCTCCGAGGAGGAACTGCCGCCGGGTCGCGCCGACGCGACGGGTGCGTGCGCCCTCAGCGGGCGCGCCCATCAGTGATCCATGCCCTCGTGCTCGTCGCCCGACTCGTAGTTCTCGTTCGCACCCGAGTAGTCCTTCACCGGCGCGGTGAACTCGTACGTCGAGTCGTCGGAGAACGTGAGCGTGAACGTCGCCTCGTCGCCCGCGCGGAGCGGTGCTGCGAGATCCATGAGCATGATGTGGTTCGCGCCGGGCTCGAGCGCGAGCGTGCCGCCGGCGGGGATCACGAACCCGCCGTCGATCTCCCGCATGACCATCTCGCCGGACTCGTTCTCGACGGTCTCGTGGAGCTCGAGCATGCTCGAGGCCTCCGAGGTCACCGTCACGACCGTCACGTCGTCGTCGCCGTCGTTGGAGAGCACGCCGAAGGCCGCCGACATCCCGTCCTCTGCGGACTTGACCCACGCGTCGTCGATCGTGACGACGTCGCCCGCGACGACGGGTTCCGATTCGGCGGGCGCGTCCGCGGCGGCGCATCCCGTGAGCGCCAGGAGGGCGATCGAGACGACCCCGACGAGGCGGGTGACCGGTGCGATGCTGTTCGTGCGAATGGTGCTGGTGTTCATGATGATGCCTTTCAGAGATCATCGGCCGCGGCGCCGGATTCCGGCGAGGCGGCTGCCGTCCGAGGACGACGGAGGAATCGATACAGAATGAAGACGGCCGCGGCCAGTGCCGCACCGCCTCCAGCGACGAGCAGGGTGCGGACGACCCCGCCCGTCTCATCGGCGAGCTGATCCGGTGTCGCGGTCTCCGACGCGTCCCCGCTCTCCGCAGGTGCTGCTGCGGAGAGGACGAACGGCTCGGCATCCCCGATCGTGAAGGGGATCACGCCCGAGATCGGGTGTCCGTCCTCCGACACGACCTGCCAGCGCACCTGGTAGCCCGCGACGGGCATGTCGGGCTGCAGGGCCACCGTGACCGTGCTGCCGGCGACCGTGACGGGTCCATCGACCCAGTCGTCTCCGGACTCGTCGACCACGAGCACGACGGCGCCGGAGGCCGATTCGTCGAGCACCAGGAGTTCGCCCGAGAACGTCATCGAGACGCTCGTCGGGGCCGCCGCCAGTTGCTCGCCGTCGCCGGGGGTGCTGGCGACCAGCTGGTCGTGAGCGGACGCGGGGGGACGCGATCGCGAGCACGGCGACAGCCGCCACGATCACCCCCGCCGCAGTTCTGCGGAATGGGGACATGAAGAAGGACCTCTCGTCGGACGTCGACGCGCGACGTCGTGACTGCGTTCGGATGCCGGGCGCGAGCGCACACGGCGACACCGCCGTCGCGGCCTGTGGCGGCCGGAGGCGGGAGGGGATCAGATCGCAGGAGAGAGCGGCGGGGCGCGTCCGCGGAGCGTCGCGAGGAGCGCAGAGCCGGCGGACGGCACGAGGGCGCACACGGCCCGCGGCGCGCCGACGCGCGGAAGAGCGGGGCGCGTGAGCACGACGTCGACGCGACGACGGACCCAGCGCACCGCCTGCGCGGCGAGAGCGTACAGCGCGAGCGCGAGCCGTTCACCGCGGTGGAGCGCGGCGACCGTGACGAGTGCGGCGATGAGGTGACCGACCCACATACCGCCGTCGGCGACGACGGCGCCCGTCGCGCCCGCCACGGCGGGGAGCACGAGCGGGGCACCGTGCACGTGCGGCGCCGCGGCGCCGGACGGTGTGATCGTGCCCAGCACGAACAGCGTGTGGAACAGGAACTGACTGACACCGACCGACAGCGCGAGCCGGATCAGCGACAGGCGCCTGCCGGCGAGGAGCACGCAGGCCGCGAACGAGAGCATCCAGGGGACGAGGATGCCGAGGGCTCCCGGCATGGCACCGCCGCCGGACACGTGACCGGCCAGCGCGACGAAGATGGCGACCGAGGAAGCGACGAGGCCGCGGACGACGGCAGGCTTCCTGGTGGAGGTCACCCCTCCAGTCTGCCATGCGGGGCACGGCAGCGAAGACGACGACAGGGCGCCCCCGGAGGGACGCCCTGTCGTCATGGTGTCGGAGCGCTTACTCCCCCGAGCTCGCGCCCTCGAGTTCGAGGAGGATGTTCACGGCGTCGGTGAGGCGCTTGTCGGCCTCGGCGAAGGCCGTCAGGTCGCCGGACTTGAGCGCGGCGTCGCGGTCGAGCAGCGCCTGCTGCGCGTCTGCGAGGGCGTCGGCCTCGGCATCCGTCGGCGTCGTCGGCTCGGTGGGCACCTCACCCGTGTCCGGGTCGGGCGTCGGCTCGACCTGGTCGTCTCCGCCGGTCGCACCGGAGTCGCCGCCGAACAGCGTGTCGAGCGCCGCGGTCAGTGTGTCCTCGAACGCGACCTTGTCGCCGAAGGCCACCAGGACCTTCTGCAGACGAGGCAGCTTCGTTCCCTCGGACGACTGGACGTACACCGGCTGGACGTACAGCAGACCGCCGCCGACGGGGAGCGTCAGGAGGTTTCCGTACAGCACCTCCGACTCACCCTGTTGCAGCAGGTTGAGCTGTGGCACGACCGAGGTGTCCGAGTTGTACGTGTTCTGCACCTGGCCGGGACCGGGAACCGTGGTGTCGGTGTCGATCTCCAGCATCCGCAGTTGACCGTAGCCCTCGGCCTTGACGCCGGCCTCCGACCCGGCATCCGAGTCGACCGCGAGGTAGCCCATCAGCACGTCGCGGTTTCCGCCGCTGCCCGAGGCGCTCGGGATGAACGTCGAGAACATCGAGAAGCGCGGGGAGTCCTGACCTGGCATCTGCATGGTCAGGTAGTACGGCGGCTGCAGCACCGAGTCGCTGCGCGGGTCGTTCGGCGTCTGCCAACGGTTGTCCTGCTGCGCGAACGAGCCGGCCGTGTCGATGTGGTAGATGCCGAGCATCTCGCGCTGCACCTTGAACAGGTCGGTCGGGTACCGCACGTGGCTCATGAGATCGCCCGACATCTCGCTGACCGGCTTGAGGGTCGACGGGTAGATCTTCTGCCAGGTCTGCAGCACCGGGTCCTGGTCGTCCCAGGCGTACAGGGTGACCTTGCCGTCGTAGGCGTCGACGGTCGCCTTGACCGAGTTGCGGATGTAGTTGATCTCGTCGATCGCCAGCGTCGGCGACGGGACGTTGGAGTCCGCGATCGCGTCCGACAGGCTCACGCTCGTCGAGTACGGGTACGTCGAGCTCGTCGTGTATCCGTCGATGATCCAGACGATGCGGCCGTCGACCACGCTGGGGTACGGGTCGCTGTCGAGCTCGAGGTACGGGGCGACCTTCTGCACGCGCGTCTTGGGGTCGCGGTCGTACAGGATCTGCGAGTCCTCGTTCACGAGGTTCGAGAACAGGATCTGCTCCGACTGGAACTTCAGCGCGTACAGCAGCTTCGTGAACGTGCTGCCGATCGTCGGACCGCCGTCGCCGTCGAACGTCGTCTTGGTCTCGCTCGAGCCGTCCTTGCCGCGCGGGTAGTCGATCTCGACGGGATCCGCGCCCTCCGGCGCACCGACGATCGAGTACTCGGGCGAGTTCTCGCCGAAGTACACACGCGGCTCGAAGTTCTCCTGGTCGGTCAGGAAGCCGGCCGAGGGGATGCCCCGCTCGAGGAAGACGGGCTCGCCGTCGCTCGTGCGCTGGTTGCCGGCGGCGGCCACGAGGCCGTAGCCGTGCGTGTAGACCGCGGCGCGGTTGTTCCAGTTGGTGACGTCGACGCCGTTCATGTCGAGGTCGCGGACCGACACCACGGTGTCCTGCATCACGCCGTCGATCTCATAGCGGTCGACGTCCATGTTCTCCTGGAACTGGTAGTAGCCGCGGTACTGCTCGAGCTGACGGACGGTCGGGCTGATTACGGCCGGGTCGACGATGCGGATGGACGCCGTGGTCTCGGCGTCGGCACGGAGCTGACCGGCCTCGGCATCGGTCTCGGCCTCGAACGGCGTCGTCTCGAGATCGGCGACGCCGTACGCCTCCTTCGTGCCGTCGATGTTCTTCTGGTAGTACTCGGCCTGGTAGGCGTTCTGGTTCGGGCGCACCTGGAACGTCGTGACCGCCCACGGGTATCCGACGCCCACCACGAGCGAGGCGATGATGAGCAGCGCGGTGGCGGCGAGCGGGAAGCGCCAGCGGCCGATGACCGCCGTGACGAAGAAGAGGATCGCGACGAGGGCCGCGATGATCGCGAGGATCGCGAGACCGGGGATCGTGGCGTTCACACCCGTGTACGCCGGGCCGACGATGCGGTCATCGGGCGAGACGAGCGTCTTGTACCGGTCGAGCCACAGGCTCGCGGCCTGCACCAGCAGGTAGAGACCGGCGATCACCGCGAGCTGGATGCGCGCGGGCTTCGAGATTCGCAGCTCGCCCTGGCCGATGCGCACCGAGCCGTACAGGTACGACACGAGGGCCGTGACGATCAGCGTGAGCAGCAGGACCGCCGACACGAAGGCCAGGAGGATCGAGTAGAACGGCATCGCGAACAGGTAGAAGCCGGTGTCGAGGCCGAACTGCGGGTCGACCGTGTCGGTCGCGACGCCGTTGAACCACATCCAGACGGTCTTCCACTGGCTCGCGGCCGAGAAGCCCGCGAACAGGCCGAAGAAGATCGGCATGCCCCACATCGCGAGGCGTCGCAGCGGCTCGATGACCTCCTGGTAGCGGTCGAGCTGCGAGCTCAATCGCACGTAGACCGGGCGCAGGCGGTAGGCGAGCTGGATCGCGACGAAGAGCGGCACGGCCATGCCGAGGAACCCGATGACGAACATGACCGCGGTCGCGATCCACTGCGTCGTCAGCACGCGCGAGAAGCCGAGCTGGTCGAACCAGAGGAACTCCGTGAACAGTGAGGCGAAGACGAAGAACGCCGCGATCAATGCGGCGATGATCGCCAGCGAGATGCCGAAGATTCTTCGCGAGGTTCGAGGAGTGGCCGGGTTCGGTGCAGAAGTCGAGGTCACCCTTCCATCCTAGGCATGCCTTACTGTGCTGCGGCTGTCATCCCGGTCACGGCGAGGTCACGACGCTCACTTCGCGGCGGCGAGCTCGCACGTCGGCAGCGCCGAGACGTCACCGCCGTCGGCGATCACCTCGAGGGCGTCGAGGGACTCCTCGAGCGTCGCGGTGCTGATGACCGTCAGACCGTCGGGGACATGCCCGACCACCTCATCGCAGTTCGACTGCGGAGCGAGGAAGTAGGCGGCCCCCGCATCACGCGCGCCGTACAGCTTCTGACGGATGCCGCCGATCGGCCCCACGGTCCCCTCGGCGTCGATCGTGCCGGTGCCGGCCACGTTCTCGCCGCCGTTGAGCTCACCGGGGGTGAGCGTGTCGATGATGCCGAGCGCGAACATCATTCCGGCGCTCGGCCCGCCGACGTTGTCGAGCTGCAGGGTCACGTCGATCTCGAACTCGTAGTCGGTGCGCAGCGTGACGCCGATCAGCCAGGTGGTGACGCCGCCCTCGGTGCTCTCCTGGGGAGTCACGTCGACGGACGTCTCGGCGCCGGCGCGCAGCACCGACAGCGTGACCGCGGCTCCCCCGGCATCCTGGATCGCCTCGCGCAGCTGTGTGGCGGAGGTGACGGCGGTGCCGTCGACCGCGGTGATGACGTCCTCCGGCTCGAGCGCCCCCTCGGCCGGCGCGTCCTCGACGACGTCGACGACCGTGACCTGCGCGCCGGTGTCGTAGCCGAGCTCGTTCAGGGCCGCGGCGGTCGCCTCGTGCTGCGAGTCGACCATCAGCGTCGCGTTGCGCTCGTCGCGCTCCTCGGTCGTCTGCCCCTGCGGGAACACCGAGTCGATCGGCACGACGGCGCGCGAGGAGTCGGCCCACGCGAGAGCGAGCTCGAACCAGCTGGGCGTGCGCTCGCGGTTGCCCACCACCTGCACGGTGGTGAGGTCGAGCGCTCCCCCGGTCTCGTAGGTCTCCGCGCCCTCGACCTTGATCAGCGGCACCTGCTCGCCGTCGGCGCCCGCTGCGGTGCCGAGGGTGTCGTACACGGGACCCGGACGCTGGATCACGTACGGCGTGGGGAGGAAGGTGAGCACCACGAGCGCGATCAGCGCGACGACCAGCGCCCACACTCCCAGTCCGAGCTTCACAGACCGGGTTCGATCCACAGGGTTCCTCCGTCGTTCGCGGGCGGCGTACAGCGATCCGCCCTCGTTCGGGGACTCACGGCCGTTCCTGTGACTAGCGTAGATGCCACGGCTTCAGACGTGCTGAGAGGCGATCGCGATGGCAGACAACGACCCGACCCCCGAGGACTTCCAGGAGTTCCTCCGACGAATGATGGCCGGCCAGGGCGCCGGCGACATCGACCCGGAGGCCCTGCAGAACGCCTTCGCGGGCATGGACGGGCTGCAGCTCGACCCCGCCATGATGCAGACGATCATGGCGCAGCTGCAGGGCGCTTTCGGCGGCGCGGATCCGTGGGAGAACTCGCTGCGTCAGGCTCTGCACATCGCGAACCGCGACGGCCTCGGCATCTCCGACGGCTCGCGCACCTCTCTCGCCGACGCGTTCGCCCTCGCGAACCTCTGGCTCGGCGAGGCGACGACCATCTCGGAGCTGGCCGAGGCGCCCAGGGCCATGACTCGCGGCGAATGGGTCGAGGCGACGCTGCCCGTGTGGAAGGAGATCGCCGGTCCCGTGTCGACGAGCATCGCCGACGCACTCACGAGCGCACTCGACACGCAGGTGCCCGAGGAGATGCGCGGCATCGTGCAGGGGGCGGGCAAGCTCATGCGCGGCCTCGGCGGTTCGGTCTTCGCGGCCCAGTTCGGCCAGGTGCTGGGCAACCTCTCGCTCGAGGTGGTCTCGGGCGGAGACGTCGGCATCCCCGTGCTTCCGGCCGGCACCGCCGCCGTGATCCCGCAGAACCTCGCGGCGTTCGGCGAGGGGCTGGAGATCCCCGACGACCAGATCGCGCTGTACCTCGCGACGCGCGAGCTCGCCTACGCACGGCTGTATCGCCATGCGAAGTGGCTGCACCTGCACGTCATGGCGCAGATCACCGACTTCGCCCGGGGAGTGACCGTCGACGTCGACGCGCTCGAGGACGTCGCGAGTCGCCTCGACCCCTCGAACCCCGAGGAGCTGCGCGCGGCGATCGAGGGCGGGGCGCTTCTGCCCGCGCAGAGCGAGACCCAGCGCGAGGCGCTCGCCCGGCTCGAGAACCTCGTCGCGACGATCGACGGCTGGGTCGACGTCGTGACCGCGCAGGCCACGGCCCGTCTTCCCGACGGAGCGCGACTCGCCGAGGCCGCCCGACGCCGTCGCGCAGTGGGCGGGCCGGCGGAGGATGCGCTCGGTGCCCTGGTCGGACTCAAGCTGCGACCCCGGCGACTGCGAGAGGCTTCCGCGATGTGGCAGGCCGTGACGGACGCGGTGGGAGCATCCGACCGCGACGCGCTCTGGGACTACCCCGACCTCATGCCGACCGCCGAGGACATCGACGACCCGACCGCGCTGGTGGCGCGACTCCAGGCGACGGCGCGCGGCGAGCAGCCGGTGGCCGACGAGTTCGACGAGGCCCTGGCCCGCCTGCTCGACGGTGACGACTTCTCGGGCGCCGAGGAGGACACGACGGACGACCCCGACGCCGACGACGCGCCGGGCGGAGACAGGCCGGTCTGACCCCTCTCGCGGCGGACGGCTCGGCACCTCTCCTCCCCAGGGCGGCGACGGGGCCGAGTTGTCCACGGATCCGGCATCCGCCGCTCCGACGTGCGTCCTGCATCCGCACAATCGAGGGATGCCGCCGCTCACTCCCAAGGTCATCACCCGCCTCGATCCCGCCGTGCCGCTCCTGTGGCGCGACGGGGAGACGCTGCAGATCGGCATCGAGGGCACCCTGCGCATCGCCGCGACCGAGCCGTGGGTCGAACGGCTGCTCGTGCGCATGGCCACGGGATTCCGCCGCGCATCGTTCGACGTCATCGCGCACGCGGCCGGCGCACCCCGCAGCGATGCGCGGGCTCTGCTCGCGCGTCTCGAGCCGCTGCTGCTGGACGACCGTCCCACACCGCGTGCCGCCTGGGTCGAGAGCCTCGACGTACGAGACGGACGCTGCGCGTACCGCATGCGCGAGGCGCTGCTCGACGAGGACGTCGCGGCGGGCGTCCGCACGGACCCCGGCGACATCGGGGTCGTCCTCGTCGAAGGCGCCGCCGCCGCGATCGAGTTCGCCCGCTATCTTCGCGAGGACACCGCGCATCTGCCGGTCGCCTTCGAGCAGGGCCGTTCGACGATCGGACCGCTCGTGGTACCGGGCGAGTCCCCCTGTCTGACCTGCCGCGACGCACACGCCAGAGACCGCGACCCCGCCTGGCCCCGCATGCACGCCCAGCTCATCGGACGACCGGCCGGACCGATCAGCGCCGCGCGCATCGCCGAGGCGGCGACCGCCGTGGCGCTGCTGCTCGCCGAGGACAGCGCCGGCGGCGCGGCCGTCGAGATCAGCCGCGACGGGCGCCACGCGCGGCGCCCGGTCCCGTTTCACGCAGAATGCCGGTGCCGCGACCTGTCGTCCCGATCTCCGCGAGGAAGCGCGACGGAGCCCGTTCGCCTCGCCCGGCCGCCCGCGACCACGAGAGCGACAGCGTACGCGCGGCCCGCGTGACCCCGACGTACGCGAGACGCCGTTCCTCGTCGATCGCGTCGAAGCCGGTCGCGTAGGAGATCGGCAGCGCCCCTTCGGCCCATCCCGCGAGATGCACGTGCGGCCATTCGAGGCCCTTGGCCGCATGCAGGGTCGACAGGGTCACCGTGCGCATGGTCGGCTCGTGCTGGTCCTTGGCCCGTGCCATGAGCGCGTCGCTGAACGACCGCAGCCCCTCGCCCGGCGCCGCTTCCTCGGCGAGACGCAGGATCGCCCGTCGCGCCTCCCATCCGTCGCGCTGGGCTCCACCGGCGGCGGGAGGCTCCTCCGTGAGCCCGAGCTCTCGGAGCACCCGCTGCACCCCGGGCAGGAAGCCGTGCTCGGTGGGGGCGACCGCCGCCGCGCGCAGCGCGAGGATCGCCTGCCGCACCTCCGGCATCGCGAAGAACCGCGTGCCGCCGAGCACCGAGGTCGCGATGCCGCGGCCGGCGAGCGCCTGCTGCAGCACCGCGGACTGGGCGTGGGCCCGATACAGCACGGCGATGTCGGCGGGCGAGGCGCCTGCGTCGATCTGCGCGGCGACGGCGGCTGCTATCCCCTCCGCCTCCTCGCGCTCGCTGTCGTACGCCGTGACGGTGGGGGCGTCCGCCGAGAACGTCTCGCGGGCGGGGACGAGTTCGAGCGCGCCCGGTCTGCCGTGCATGAGCGCATTCGCCGCCGCGAGGATCGGCGCCTGCGAACGGTAGTTCGTCTCGAGGCGCACCACCGTGGCATCGGGATGCCGTCGCTCGAACTCGAGCAGAAACCGCTGCTCCGCACCCGCGAAGGAGTATATCGTCTGGCTCGCGTCGCCCACGACGCAGATGTCGCGTCGGTCGCCCAGCCACAGCTCGAGAAGGCGGTTCTGCAACGGTGAGACGTCTTGGAACTCGTCGACCGTGAAGTGCCGATACTGCTCGTGCACGGACGCCGCGACACGAGGCTCGGCCTCCAGCATCCCGGCGCACGCGAGAAGCACGTCCTCGAAGTCGAGCTGGTGCCGCTCGTCTTTGAGCGCCTCGTAGCGCTGCTGGAGCTCGGCGAGCTGCGTGGCGTCGACCCCGCTCACCGCCCGCCCCAGCGCCGCGTGCTGATCGACCGACAGCATCGAGACCTTGCGCCACTCGATCTCGGAGGCGATGTCGCGCAGCGTCGCCGTGCTGGGGCGCAGCCGCATGGCGTCGGCGGCCTGCCCGAGCATCCGCACCTTGTTGTCGATGATCGACGGCGCCGGCGCCCCGGCGAGCGTGGGCCAGAAGAAGTTCAGTTGCGCGAGCGCCGCCGCGTGGAACGTCCGGGCGGCCACGCCCTCGACGCCGAGCGCGCGCAGCCGACCGCGCAGCTCGCCTGCGGCCTTCGCGGTGAACGTCACCGCCATGACCCGCGAGGGACTGTAGGCCCCCGTGTCGACGCCGTGCGCGATGCGGTGCGTGATGACGCGGGTCTTGCCGGTGCCGGCCCCCGCGAGCACTGCGACGGGGCCACGCAACACGGATGCCGCCTCCCGCTGCCGATCGTCGAGCGCGTCGAGCGCGCTCACGCGCCCTCCTCGTACCAGGATGTGATCAGCGACCGGGCGATGGATGCCGGCCCCGGCAGTCCGACAGGCCCGTCGCCCGCGAGCGCCGTGCCGATCTCCGCCCGGGTGAACCAGCGGACGTCGATGATCTCCTCGCCGTCGGGACGCACCTCGTGCTCGTCCTCCGCGACGGCCCGGAACCCCAGCATCAGCGACCGCGGGAACGGCCACGGCTGCGACGAGACGTAGCGCAGAGAGGCGAGGCGCACGCCGGCCTCCTCCGCGAGTTCACGGTGGACGGTCGTCTCGAGCGACTCCCCCGCCTCGGTGAAGCCGGCGAAGCACGAGTACATGCGTCCGCCCCAGTTCGCGTTGGCCCCGAGCAGCAACCGCTCGCCGTCGGCGCTCTCGATCGCCACGATGACCGCGGGATCGGTGCGCGGGAAGTGCTCGCGTCCGCAGACGAGGCACCGCCGCGACCACCCGGCCTGCAGCAGCTCGGTGCCGCCGCCGCACGTGGGGCAGAACCGCGCATCGTTCAGCCACCCGCCCAGTGCGAGAGCCTCGACGAGGATCTCGGAGTCCTCCGTGCCCAGACGAGCACCGATGTCGCGGAGTCCGAGCCAGGTCTCGTCGGGAGCCGTGTCGACGGTGTCGCTCTCGGCGTCGAGCGCGGCGAGCAGCACGGCGTCGCCTCGCGCGTCACGCCCGAGCAGGGCCCACGTCGCCTCTCCGATCGCGCCGGCGGCGACGCGCAGGAGCGTCGCGTGACCGAGGTCGTCGCCGTCGATGCGCACGCGTCCGTCGCGGACCGCGATCACCGTCGTCGTGGGTTCGGCCCGCAGACGGTCGATCACCCCGGTCTCGGCCCGCAGGTCGGCCGCACGATCGAAGGACGCGCGCATCGTGGTCATCGACTCCTCTCTCACGGGCGTGGCGGAGGCGGGACGGCCCCCGCGCCCACCTACCCTGGGGGTATGGGACGCTCTCCTTTCACTCTAGCCGCGGCGGTGACGGCCGCACTGCCCGGAGCGGAGGTGACGGGGGCCCGCCCGCTGAACGCCGACGGCGACGGCCGGTTCGACTCCGCGGTCGCATCGCTCGCCGACGGCAGGGAGCTCGCGATCCGCGTCGCCGACGACGATGAGACCGCGCGCGAGCTCGCCGCCGAGGCTCTCGCCCTGCGCGCGCTGACCGCCGGTGCGCGCGCCATGCTGCCGTTCTCGGCCCCCGAGTACATCGGCGAGACACGTCTCGGCGAGGCCCGAGCCCTCGTGACCGGCCTCCTCCCCGGCTTCCAGATCGAGGCGGCTCACGTGCCCGCCGGGCGCGGCGCGGCGGAGTCGATGGGCGCGGCGATCGCGGCAGTGCACGCGCTGCCCACCTCGGTCGTGCGCGGCGCCGGACTGCTCACCCGCTCGGCGCAGGAGAGTCGCGACGAGCTCGCCCGCCTCGTCGACACCGCTGCAGCGACCGGCCGGGTGCCCGCGAGGCTCACCGTCCGCTGGCGCGAGGCCGTCGCGGACGACGATCTCTGGCGCTTCGAGTCGACGGTCGTGCTCGGCGGCGTGCAGTCGACGTCGTTCCTGTTCCGCGACGACGACGAGCGCGGCCCCGAGGTGACCGGACTCCTCGGCTGGCACGCCCTGTCGGTCGGCGACCCGGCCCTGGACCTGTCGTGGCTGTCCGCCGCGCCCGACGCGGCCGACGATGTGCACGCGTCGTACGCGCGAACCGCCGACCGCGTGCCCGATCCCGCACTCGAGGTGCGCGCCCGTCTGCTCGCCGAGCTCGAGTTCGCACGCTGGCTCGTGCACGGCGACTCGCTGCGCCGCAGCGACATCGTCGACGACGCGGCGGCTCTGCTCGAGGCGCTGGCCGAGGGGCTGCACGCCGACGATCTCACCGTGATCGCCGCACGCGGCGACGCCGTCGACTCCGCCATGGATGCGCTCGACCGCGTTCCCGAATCCGCGTCATCCGGTGCCGACACGTCGATGCAGACCGACGCCTACAACCCGAACGAACTGTGGCACGACGACGATGCCGACACCGCCGCCGCATCGCCCGACGACGAGGGCACGCACGACCTGACCGACGCCGCGAACGAGGCCGCTCGCCGACTCGAGGTCGGCGGTCTGGAGACGGAAGATCTGTCGAGCGTGCGAGGCGGTCGCGCAGACGCCACACCCGCGAGCGACGACCGGCAGGACGCGAACCGCGACGACACCGACGACGACGAGCACTCTCCCGAGGAGGAGGCTCAGCGGGCTGCGCGCGCCGCACTCCAGCGCTGGAGGAGCTCGGACTCCGAGTAGACGCGGTCGCCGCGGATCACGAGGTCGTCGGCCACGTAGTACAGGGCCACGTCGATCTCGTCGAGCGGGACGCCGAAACGGCGGTGATACGCGAGGCGGTACAGCGCGAGCTGCAGCATCCGCTCCTCCCGCTCCTTCGGCGAACGCGGTGCCGCGCCGGTCTTCCAGTCCACGATCTCGATGCGTCCCTCGCGATCGTCGCGACGGTAGACGGCATCGAGCTTGCAGATCACGATGTGCCGTTCCTCGGCGCTCACGGCATCGAGGCCGCCCCCGAGCACGAAGTCGATCTCGATCTCCACGGCGATCGGACGCCGGGCGCCCCACTCGCTCCGCTCGAAGGTGTCTTGCAGCGTCGCGAGATCGGCGGCATCCGTCGGCGAGACCTCCGCCGTCTCCCCGCCGGACGATGAGTCGCTGTCATCGTCGAGCTCCCACAGCGCCTCGTCGACGCGCTGTCCGACGCCGACCAACTCGCTGCGCCGCTCCACCCAGGCATGGAAGAGCGTTCCGAGTCTGGTCTGTCGATAGGGACGCTCCGGCATGGGACGCACGATCGACGACAGCGTGTCGCCGAAGTCGGTGACGTAGTCCTTGAACCTGGATGCGGGAACGCGGGTGGGCGGCGCGGCATCGGTACCGCGCACGCGCGCCGCCCGCTCCGCCAACAGGCGCTCGAGTTCGGGGGTGGGCACCGCGTCGGCGACGACGACGTCGTGCACGGCGCGCGCGGCATCCTCGACCACCCCTCGTCGGGCGCCCAGCGGATCGATCGGCCAGGTGAGGGTCTGACCGGGACCCTCGTACGGGTTGTCATCGGGATCGACCTCGCCGATCGTCCGTGCACCGCTCACCTCGATCGCCTCCAGAAGGTAAGGGCTGGGCGACTTCGGCTGCTTCTGCCCTGCCCAGTGCGCACCGGTGAGAAGCAGGTCCGTACGAGCGCGGGTCACGGCGACGTAGGCGAGGCGGCGCTCCTCTTCCTGTTGATATGCGCGGTAGGCGTCTTTGAACACGGTCAGCGCGCCGGGTGCGGTCTTGCTGCGACCGGTGAGCGAGGCGATCCCGGCCTTGAGCCGCTTCGCCGGATCGGGCTCCTCGTCCGTCGGCGGGATCCACGTGAACGTCGGCAGCGCGGCGCTGTCGCCACGCAGCGCGAACGGCAGCACGCCGAAGCCGAACCATCCCGCGGTGTCGGTGGGACGCGACGGCAGCTCGCCCTCGACCATCCTCACGACGGCGACGGCATCCCACTCGAGACCCTTGGAACCGTGGATCGTGAGCAGCTGCACCACCCCGGGCTCGGGCGACTCGGGGCGGGGCATCAGCTCGTCGGTGCTCTCGGCCTTGTCGAGCCAGGCCAGGAGGCTCGAGACGGTGCCCCGTTCATCGGCCGCGAGGAACGCGCGCACCTCGTCGGTGAAGGCCCGCAGCTGCGTCGCCGCGATCCGCGCCGGGCCCCGCGTCTCGTTCGCGGCGAGCTCGATGTCGAGGCGCAGCTCGAGCTCGATCAGGCGCAGCAGGTCGGGCAGCGGGACCGACGACGAGCGACGGAGCCGCTCGAGCATCTCCCCCGCCGATCTGATGCGCGCGCGCCCCTCCGGCGTGATGCCCGCGAGAAGGCGGTAGTCGTCGCTGAGTCCGCGGAGCACGTCGACCGCGTCGATGATCGACAGCGCCTCGTCCGCGCCGCGTGAGGCCCGGATGCGTCGGCGGAGCTCGTCGTCGAGCGGGAGCAGCCCGGTGTCACGGCGCGAAAGCTCGGCGGCGAGATCCTGCAGCGCGGCCATGTCGGCGACGCCGATCGCGAACCGCGGCCCCACGAGGAGGCGGATCAGCGCGGAGCCTGCGGTCGGATCGTGCAGCACGCGGAGCGTGGACACGACATCGACCACCTCGGGCGTCGAGAGGAGTCCGCCGAGACCGAGGATGCGGTGCGGGATCCCCTGCGCGGCCAGCGCCGCCGCGAAGGTCTGCATATGGCGCTTCGACCGGAACAGCACCGCCCCCGTGTGCGGCGACGCGGTCGCAGGGTGCGCCGCGCGACGGTCGGCGAACCAGGTCGCGACCTCGTGCGCCTCCTCGTCGACCGTGAGCGGGAAGCGCACGTCGACCGCTCCGGGCCCGGCCCCCGGCCGCGCCTCGAGCGGGGGCACGTCGAGCTCGACGCGGCGCAGCGGCCCGAGGACCTCGTTCGCGATGTCGAGCACCTGACGGTCGTTGCGCCAGCTGGTCATCAGGCTGTAGTTCTCGACGGGTGCGCTCGCGGCGAAGGTGCGACCGAACGCGTGCAGGTTGTCGGCACTGGCGCCGCGCCATCCGTAGATCGACTGATGCGGATCGCCCACCGCCATCACCGCCGAGTCGCGGAACAGCTCCGCGAGGAAGCGGGTCTGGATCACGGAGGTGTCCTGGTACTCGTCGAGCAGGACGACGCGATGCTGTTGACGCAGCTCCTCGCGCACATCGGGAGAGGACTCCACGATGTCGTACGCGCCGCTGACCTGATCGGCGAAATCGAGCACGCCTCGGCGCTCCTTCTCGGCGATGTACTCGCGCACCAGGGTCGTCAGCGCCGGCAGTGCCCGGAGGTTGGCCGAATGTCTTCCGATCTCGTCGTGGCCGGCATAGGGCGCGAAGGCCTCGGCCTGCCGCAGCGCGATCCGGTCGGCGCGCTCGAGGTCGACGCGATGATCCAGGGCGTCCCCCGCGAGTCGCTGCACCGCATCGACGACGCCGTTGAGGGATCGGTCGATCTCCTCGAGCTCGGGCAGATCGGCGCGCAGCACGATGTCGCGGGCGAGCATCCAGGATGCAGCCTGGCTGAGCATCGCGACGTCGGAGTCCCGTCCGATCCGCGCCGCATGCTCGCGGACGATGCCGTCGGCGAACGCGTTGTACGTCGAGACCTTCGGCCGGATCAGGAGGTCTTCGACAGCCGGCGCCGCTGCCTCGCCCGCGGTGCCGAAGCGCTCGGCGAGCTCGTCGAGCACATGGGTGCGGACCACCTCGCGCTGACGTCCGCCTGCGGCGGCGGCGACGCGTTCGAGGGCGCCCGACGCGACGATCTCTGGCAGGTGCGGGAGCAGACCGCGACGACCGTACTCGTCGATGAGCGCGAGTCGTGCGCCGATCCGCTCAGCCAGCTCTCCCGCGGCCTTGCGGGTGAACGTGAGTCCGAGGATCTCGTCGCGACGCACGTGCCCGTTCGCGACCAGCCACACGACGCGGCCTGACATCGTCTCGGTCTTGCCGCTGCCCGCCCCCGCGACGACGAGCGCGGGCGTCGGCGGCGCCTCGATCACGCGCTGCTGCGCCGCGGTGGGCGGCGGGAGCCCGAGCGCGGCGGCGACGTCGAGGGCGGAGATCGCCGGCCCTCCCTCGTCCCAGGCGCTCACGCGCTCACCGCCGCGACCGTGTGGATGCGGCACGGCTGCACCCGCCACTGCGTGTCCGCGCAGTGGGCGTCGACGTGGGCGGTGAAGCTCGACGCGGACATGCCGCGCGCGGCATCCGCGATGCGGCGGAGGAACTGCACCCGTTCCTCGCCCGCGAGCGTGTGCTGATGCGCGACGCGGAAGTCGCTGCCGGCGAGGGTCTTCGCGACGAGCACGAGCCGTGCCCCGGCCAGTGCCGCAGGGTCGGCCCCCTCGATCAGGCCCTGTTGGACCGCCACCTGGTATGCGGCGAGCTGAGCGTGATCGGCGACTTTCTGCTCGCTCTCGGGCTCGTACTTCCCGGTCTTCAGGTCGACGACCACCACGCGCTCGGCATCGGGAGCGGCCATCCGCGTCCATTTCTGACCTCGGGCCTTGGCGTGCTCGCCCGCGCCCGGCGGGTATGCCTCGACGCGGTCGATGAAGCCGTGCACGATCGCCCGGTGCGGGTGTGCATCGCCGTCACCGACCACGCCGTGCACGTCGGAGGCCGCCGCTGCGTCGTCGGGCACGTCGACCGCGAATCGGAACTCGACCTCGCCCGCCAGCACACGCCCGCCCTCGGCGGACACCGAGGCGAGGTAGCTGTGCAGCCGGTCGATGTAGATGTCGGCTCGGCGGCGCTCCTTGCGCCCGATCCACGCCGTCTCGAAGTCGAGTTCGGGCCAGTGCTCGGCCAGCACGGCGCGCAGTCGATCGAGGTCTCCGTCGGGCACCTTCTCCATCGCCTCGTGCACGATCGTGCCGATGCCGGCGGACGGCGGCATGACCGTGTCGCCGCCGAGAGCCGACACCGCCCAGTTGAGCTCGCACTCCTCGAACGACTCCATGCGCGACGGCGACACCCGCGCGGATTCTGCCCCGAGATCGTGCAGCGGCGCGGCGGTCGTGGCCTGTGCGACGCCGTACCAGTCGCGGGTGTCGGCACCCGGGACGCCCTCGCGGGCGAGGACCGCGAGCTGCTCGGCGGCGTGCGCGCGCGCCGGAGCCGACGAGGTCGTGAGAGTGCGTCGATGACGGGCGACGAGGCCGCGCAGGGTGAGCGGATGTTCCGCCGACGCGTGCAGTTCGGGCGGCTCGGGAGTCGGCAGGAAGGCGAAGAAGGGACTCGGCGTCATGTCGTCGTCGTCGACGGCCGTGATCAGCAGGCGCGCCCTTGGCCGGGACACCGCGCGCACGAACAGCCGCAACTCGTCGTGCAGCGCCGCGCGGCGGCGGTCGAGCGCGCCGGGCGGCTCCTCGACGACGCCGGTGCGCAGGGCTCGCAGGGCGTCGGCGAGACGCCAGGTCTGCAGCAGCCCTCCGCGCAGACGCACGTTGGGCCAGATGCCGTCCTGCACCCCCGCGACCACCACGGCGTCGAACTCGGTGGCGAGGGCCGTGGCCGGTGTGAGAAGCGTGACGCGACCGGGCCGCTCGGGGCTCGAGAGGGAATCCTCCGGCACCTCGCTGTCGAGCACGTCGCGCACGAACGTCTCCGGCTTCTCGTTCGGCGTGCGCTCGACGAAGCGCTTCGCGGCGCCGAACAGCGACACGAGAGCGTCCAGGGCGCGAGCCGTCTCGGCGCCGCTCGCCTGCAGGGAGGCCTCCCGCCATGCGACGTGCAGGCGTCTGCCGTCGACCGCACGCGCCTGGTCCCAGACGCGCCAGAGGAGGTCATGGATCGTCTCCCCCTCCGCCGCAGCGGCCGACACCTCGGCGATCGCGGTCGCGAAGCGCGCGGCCGTGCGGGACTCGTGCGCATCGATCAGAGTGAAGTGGTCGGGTGCGGTGAGCGCCTGTCGCAGCAGCTCGCGAGCGGGAGTGGACCCGCCCAGATCGAGCTCGACGTGTCGCAGCCGGGCACGCAGCCTGCGCAGCCCGATCGCGTCCATGCCGCCGAAGGGGGTGCGCAGGGCGTCCTCCCACTCCTGCGCGGTGCGCTCTTCGGGTGGCGTGAGCGCGAGGCGCACGACACCGACGATGTCGCGCACGACCGACTCGCTGCCGAGCGGACGCTGGATGCCGGCCGCTCTGGTCGGGATCTCCCGCGCCGCGAGCTCGGATTCGAGCTGGGCGACCTGCCGCGTGTCGTGTGCGATCACCGCCATCGCGTCCCACGGCACCCCGTCGGAGAGATGCCATTCGCGCATGACGCCGGCGATGCGGTCGAGCTCCTCATGCGGCGAGGGGGCGAGGAACGTCCGCACGGCGGAGATGCGCTCTCCGTCGGGCGCCACCGGCGCGGGAGCCCGCCGGTGGTCGACCCGCCCCGCGGCGCCGATCGCCTGCGTGATCGTGCGGGTCAGCGTCGTGAGCCGCGCCGACTGGCGGTGAGGCTCGTCGAGCACGTGCACCTCACCGAGCGCGGTCGCGAGCTGGGCGAAGAGCTCGGGTGTCGCGCCGCGGAAGGCTCCCGACGAGATGTCGGGGTCGCCGAACGCGATGACCGCCGTCCCTCGGGCACGCAATGCCTCGACCACCGCGACGCCGCCGCGCGTGAGCTCCTGCGCGTCGTCGATGAGCACGACGCCGAGAGCGGAGAGCGGCCCGAGAGTGGTCGCATCGGCCGTGCGCAGGATCTCCGCGGCCTCGGCGAGCAGATCGGCCGCGTCACGGTGGGACGCACGAGCGCGGTCGAGCACCTCGCGGTACTCGACGAGGAAGTCGGCGGATGCCGTCCACGCGGGGTCTCCGGCGGCGCGCAGCTCCGCCGGGTGCGCGCCCAGTTCGACGCACTCGGCGAGGAACGCGCGCAGCTCCGAGCGGAAGCCCGTCGAGGCCCGCACCGAGGGGCTCAGCGCCGCCGGCCAGTCGATCCGTTCATCTTCCGTGTCACCCGCGAGCAGTTCGGCGATCAGTCGATCCTGGTCGGCTCCCGTGAGCAGGGCCGGCGGCTCCGCGCCCGCCCGCACCATCGCACCGCGCACGACCTGGAAGGCGAAGGAGCCGAGCGATCGCGCGAGCGGCCCCGGTGTCGCCTGGCCGATGCGCACCCCGATCCGGTCGCGCAGCGCCGTGGCCGCCTGACGACTCGATGTGAGCACGAGCACCTGCTCGGGCCGCAGCCGTTCGACCTCGAGCAGGTGCACGACGCGGTCGATGAGTGCTCGGGTCTTGCCCGTTCCCGGCGCGCCGATCACGATGCCGGATGCCGTCGCCGCAGCCCCGATCACGGCGGTCTGCGCGGCATCCTGAGTCATGTGCTCCACGCTACTCGCGTGCGCCGACATCGTCGCCGACGTGCCCGCGCGCCCGCCTGTGCGCTCACGGCGAAACCGCCCCCGGAGGCCGAACCCGCCCCATCGGCCCGGGGTAGAGTTGGGCGCACAGCATGGTCGACTCGACAACGGGAGTACGCGTGGAAATCCGCATCGGCATCATCAACACCGGCCGCGAGCTCAGCTTCGAGACCGCGGCGAGCGCGGACGAGGTCCGCACCCAGGTCTCGTCGGCCCTGGAGCAGAGCACGCCGCACCTGAGCTTCGCCGATGTGAAGGGCAACTCGTACCTCGTCCCGACCGCTCAGCTCGCCTACATCGAGCTCGGCACCGAGGAATCCCGCCGCGTCGGCTTCGTGGCCTGACGCCGCGATGTACATCCTTCTCGCGCTGATCGGCGCCTGCGCTCTCGGCATCGCCGCGCACTTCGCGGTTCCCGGCCGTGAGCTCCGCGGCGTGGCGCTCACCCCGGCGATCGCGACGGCCGTCTCGGCGATCGCCTACACAGGGCTGCAGTGGCTCGGACTCGCCGAGGACAACATCCTGCTCTGGCTCGCGAGTGTGCTCGGAGCGGTCGTCGTGGCGGCGATCGCGACGGCACTGATCGTCGCGATCCGTCGGCGGACGGATGCCGAGGCCAAGGCCGCTCTCGGCATCTGAACGGCTAGGACGCGAGGCCCATCGCGTCCATGCGGCGGGCGTGCGCGCCCATCAGTTCCGTGTACACGGGCTCGACGCGCTCCTCGGTCATGGCGGCGAGCTCCGGCTGACGCAGCGCCGACCGGCACACGAGGATCGTGTCGCCCACGAGGCGTCGCGCCCACATCGACAGCAGTGAGCGCCACTCGCCGTCGCCGTCGATCGTCTCCTGGATGATCGCGACGATCTCGTGACGCGCGTCGTCCTCGCTGAGGATCGCGACCACGCGCTCCCCCACCTCGCCGTAGCTCGAGGCCAGAGCGAGATAGAAGTCGTCGAGCATCCCGGCCGTGATGTACACCGACAGCAGGGTCTCGCGCGGACGCGCGCCGATCGTCTTGCGGCGGAACGCGTCGAGGTTCTCCCGGAACGGGAGCATGAGCTGGGTGGGATCGTCGCCGCGCTCAGCGATAAGGTCGACGATGCCCTTGTGCTTGGTGAGGGCGGCGCCGGCCGCGCGCGACAGCGCCTCCTTCTCGGAGAGCTCGGGCGTCGCACGGATGAGGCGGGTGAGGGTCTCGAAGTAGCCGAGCTGCAGATACGCGGCCTGTCCGAGGAACCGATCGAGCTCGGGCGCGACCTCGGCGAAGTCGACCTTCGTCGCTGTCCCCTGATCGCCACGACTGCGCAGAGTCATCGTCCGCCGGGGCGTTCTCCGCTTCCAGAACCAGTTCACCACGGGCATCACAATACCCGGGCTGCGGCGCAGTTCCAGGCCGAACAGCGCCCTCGGGGTAGGCTGGTCGCGTCCCCGCCGTCGGAGCGGGGCCCGCGCCTGTGGCACAAGAGACGGCGTGGATCCGTGAACGTGGCGGCCCGCAGCGGTCGCCGGACAGGCATCTGAACATTGACATCCTTCGCTGATCTCGGAATCGATCAGGACATCGTCGACGCACTCGCCGCCAAGGGCATCGTCGACGCCTTCCCCATCCAGGAGCAGACCATCCCGCTCGGGCTCCCCGGACAGGACATCATCGGCCAGGCCAAGACCGGAACCGGTAAGACCTTCGGCTTCGGCATCCCGGTCGTGCAGCGTCTCGGCCAGAACCCGGAGCCGGGCGTCAAGGCGCTCATCGTCGTCCCGACCCGCGAGCTCGCGGTGCAGGTGTACGAGGACATCGACCTGCTCACGAGCAACCGCTCCACGAGCGTCGTCGCAATCTACGGCGGCAAGGCCTACGAGGGCCAGATCGATCAGCTCAGGGCCGGCGCTCAGATCGTGGTCGGCACCCCCGGTCGCCTGATCGACCTCGCGGGCCAGCGTCTGCTCGACCTGTCGAACGCGACCGAGGTCGTGCTCGACGAGGCCGACAAGATGCTCGACCTCGGCTTCCTCGCCGACATCGAGAAGATCTTCCAGAAGGTCCCGGCCGTGCGTCACACGCAGCTGTTCTCGGCCACGATGCCCGGTCCGATCGTCGCGCTCGCGCGGCGCTTCATGTCGAACCCGATCCACATCCGCGCGAACGACCCCGACGAGGGCCTGACCCAGGCCAACATCAAGCACCTGGTGTACCGGGCGCACTCGCTGGACAAGGACGAGGTCATCGCCCGCATCCTCCAGGCCGAGGGCCGCGGCAAGACCGTGATCTTCACGCGCACCAAGCGCGCGGCCCAGCGCCTGGTCGACGAGCTCGGCGACCGCGGCTTCAACGTGGGCGGCGTGCACGGCGACATGGGCCAGGACCAGCGCGAGCGGTCGATGGCCGCGTTCAAGGCGGGGAAGAAGGATGTGCTCGTCGCGACCGACGTCGCCGCGCGCGGCATCGACGTCGACGACGTGACGCACGTCATCAACCACACCATCCCGGACGAGGAGAAGACTTACCTGCACCGCGCCGGACGTACGGGACGTGCCGGCAAGACCGGCATCGCGGTGACCTTCGTCGACTGGGAGGACCTGCACAAGTGGGCCCTCATCAACCGCGCACTCGAGTTCGGTCAGCCGGAGCCGCTCGAGACCTACTCCTCGAGCCCGCACCTGTACACCGACCTCGACATCCCCGAGGGGACGAAGGGCCGCCTCGTGTCGGCCCCGAAGGCCGAGAAGCCGGCGCGCCAGCCGCGTCCGGAGCGCGCGGCCGACGCCGCGGCCGAGGGCACGTCGGAGGGCGGCACCCGCCGCCGTCGCCGTCGTCGCGGCGGTTCCTCGCAGGTCGGCTCGACCTTCGCCGATGGCACCTCTCCGCGCTCCGGCGACGAGGGTGGATCAGCGCCGACGGCCGACCGCAGCGCCGAGGGCGCCGGAACGCACGACGGCGCCGGCAAGGAGCATCACGACGGCAAGCCCGCGCCGTCCCGTCGTCGGCGTCGTCGCCGCGGGGGCTCGGGCGCGGCGGGCACGACTCCGGTCGCCGGAGCCTGAGCTCCCCGCGACCCGTCATCGGAGGGGGCGGATGCTGTGAGAGCGGCGTCCGCCCCCTCCGCCGTGTCCGGTGCGGCCACCGCGGTCGGAGGCCGTGGCGGGTACACCCAGGTCACCATCACGACCGAGATGATCATGAGCAGGAACCACGAGCTGAGCTTGCTCAGCGACACCGGCTGCCAGGACACCATCTGGTCGGGATACGCCCACGCCCCCGCCCAGGTGCCGATGTTCTCGGCGAGGTAGATGAAGACCGCGACGCCGGCGAACACCGCGAGCAACGGCAGACGGATCGTCCGACGCCAGACCCTGGCGTGCATGATCGTGGGCAGCCACAGGGCCACGACTCCCGCGAGCAGCAGCCATCGCGCATCCCACCACCAGTGATGCGTGAAGAAGTTCAGATAGATCGCCGCCGCGAGCACGGTCGTCGCCCAGCGCCACGGATAGCGGGTGAACCCGAGGTCGAACAGCCGATGCACGCGCACCATGTACGAGCCCACCGCCGCGTACATGAACCCGCTGAACAGCGGGACTCCCCCGATGCGCAGGATGCCGTCGGCGGCATACGCCCAGGAGCCGACGTCGGTCTTGAACAGCTCCATGGCGGTGCCGGTGAGGTGGAACAGCACGATGACCCAGAGCTCGCGACCGGACTCGAGGCGGAACACGAGCATGGCGACCTGGATGAGCACGGCGGTGATGGTCAGCGCGTCGTTGCGTGCGAGCACGGCGTCGTCGGGATACCAGAGCCGCGCGGCGACGATCGCGACGAGCAGGGCCGCGCCGAACACGCACGCCCATGCCTGTTTGAGAACGAACACCGAGAACTCGACCAGTGCGGCGCGTGCGCCCCGGCTCGGGGCGCCGAGGAGGATGCGGTGAGCGATCGCGTCGATGCGCTGCTCGAGGGATGTCGCTCTCTGCATGCCCGGAAGGCTATCGGCGCTCCTCGACAGTTCGCCGTGAGAGTCGCCCTGCCGGCGCGCCGCCGCGGTCAGGGGTAGCGCGGCTCGCTGCCGGTCGCGCGCCCGATGAGCCGCGCGACCATGTCGTCGGCCGTGGTGTTCTCCCCCGGTCGGTTCGGCTTCCCGTGTCCGTGGTAGTCGCTCGAACCCGTCACGATCAGGTCGTGCTCGGCAGCGATGCGCCGCAGGGTCGTCTTGCCCGACTCGGTGTTCTCGCGATGGTCGATCTCGAAGCCGCCGAGCCCCTCCGCGATCAGTCGCTCGATGAACGTGACCGGCATCATGCGGTCGCGACCGCTCGTCACGGGGTGCGCGATTATCGCCACTCCCCCGGCATCCGTGATCAGCCGCACCGCCGTGAGCGGATCGGGCGCGTAGTGCGGCTCGTAGTAGCCCTCTCGCGGGTGCAGGATGCCGTCGAAGGCCTCCGTACGGTCGCGGACGATGCCACGCGCCACGAGCGCGTCCGCGATGTGCGGGCGCCCGACCGTCGCATCCGGGGTCGTCTGGGCGAGCACGTCGTCCCAGTGCAGGTCGTAGTCGCGGCCGATGTTGCGGACGATGCGCTCGGCGCGGCCGATCCGGTCGCCGCGGATGCGCTCGGTCTCGGCGACCAGCCCCGGGTGCGTGGGATCGAACAGATAGCCGAGCACGTGCACGCTGCGCCATTCGTGCTTGGCCGACAGCTCCATACCGGGCAGGAACGTCATGCCGCGGCTCACCGCCTCGTCGCCTGCGGCATCCCACCCCGTCGTGCGGTCATGGTCGGTGAGGGCGAGTGTACGCACACCGTGGGCCTGCGCCTGTCGCACGACCTCGCGCGGCGATTCGGTGCCGTCGGAGTGGTTCGAGTGCAGGTGCAGGTCGGCGGGTCCCGCGAAGCGGTGCGAGTGGACGACGGCCATCCTCCGAGCGTACCGAGCGCGGGGCCCTGCGGACGCGCACGCGGCAGGGTCTTCACAGCGAGCGCTCCTAGGCTGGAGGGGATGCTGAGACTTCTGGGGATCCTGTTCACCGTGCTTCTCGCGATCGTCACGGCGATCGTGGTGTGGCCGCAGTTCTTCCACCTCGAGCAGACCTGGCCCTTCGCGCAGATCGTGGCCGCCCGCGGCCTCGTGCTCGGCGCCTTCGCCGTGATCGCGGTGGTGGCGCTGCTCCTCCTGATCGCTCGGCCGCTGCGCGGATTCGCGGCGTCGATCCTGATCGTCGCGCTGCTCGGCGCCGCGGCGACCGGCGCGGTCGGGGTGACCCGCGGCTTCGGCGCCACGCTGCCGGCCGCGACCGACACCAGCATCCGCGTCCTCACCTGGAACACCGCGGGCGACGCGGTCACCGCCGAGCAGATCGCCGCGCAGGTGCTCGACCGCGGCGCCGACATCGTCGCGCTGCCCGAGACCACCGAGGCCGTCGGCGAGCAGGTCGCCGTGATGCTGCGCGAGCAGGGACACCCGATGTGGGTTCATCACGTGCAGTTCCGACCCGATGTGGTCGACGGACCGAAGTCGTGGTTCACGACGGTGCTGGTCTCGCCCGAGCTCGGCGAGTACTCCGTGATCGAGTCGTCCGAGGACGGCTCGAGCAACACCGGCTCCGTGCCGAGCGCCGTGCTCATGCCGATCGACGGGTCGGGTCCCACGATCGTCGCCGTGCACGCCGTCGCCCCGCGCATGGAGGAGATGGAGCAGTGGCGCAGCGATCTGCGGTGGATCGCCGATCAGTGCCCCGAGGGCAGCTTCGTGATCGCGGGCGACTTCAACGCGACCGTCGACCACATGGCGGGCCTCGGCGTCGACGGCGGCGACATGGGGTACTGCCGCGATGTGGCGTCGCGCACCGGCAACGGCCTCAGCGGCACCTGGCCGAGTTCGCTGCCCGCGCTGCTCAGCGCGCCGATCGACCACGTCATGGCATCGCCGAACTGGACGCCGACCGGATCCGAGGTCATCGACGATGCGGGCGGCAGCGATCACCGCGCGCTGATCGTGCAGCTGGAGCCGGCCGGCTGACCCGCACCCGCATCCCGCTGCCCGGGCTCAGGTGAGACACTGGAGGGATGAGCACCGCAGAACGCGACACGATCGCCGAGACCCCCGTCGAGACCGCGGCCGAGAAGACCGCCGAGGCCGGGACCACGAACCGCAAACAGCCGTTCCCGCGTGGATTCCTCGACACGATCTCGACCGGATGGGCCGAGCGCCCGGAGACCCTCCCGACGGCGCGCCCGCAGGCCCCGTACGCCGCGATCCGTCGCGCGGCGGTCTCCGCGGCCTTCCCCGGGCAGCGCCTCGTGATCCCGGCCGGCTCGCTCAAGCAGCGCAGCAACGACACCGACTACCCGTTCCGCGCGCATTCGGCCTTCGCACACCTCACAGGGTGGGCCGCCGACTCGGAGCCCGACTCGATCCTGGTGTTCGAGCCGACCGCCGACGGTCACGACGTGACCCTCTACTTCCGTGAGCGCGCCGACCGCACCACCACCGAGTTCTACGCCGACGCGACCGTCGGCGAGTTCTGGATCGGCCCGCGCCCCTCGCTCGCGGGCGTCGCGGCCGACCTGGGCGTCGCGACAGCCCACCTCGACGACTTCGCGCCCGTGGACGGCGAGCTCGTGCTCGACGAGTCCGACGACCTCACGCGCGTCGTCTCCGAGCTGCGCCTCGTGAAGGACGAGTTCGAGATCGCCGAGATGCGCCGCGCGGTCGACATCACCGCACAGGGCTTCGACGACATCATCCGCGCTCTGCCCGACGCGGTGGCTCACGCCCGCGGCGAGCGCGTCGTGGAGGGCGTCTTCCACCGTCGTGCACGGGAGGACGGCAACGGCGAGGGCTACGACACGATCGCGGCCTCCGGACCGCACGCCTGCTACCTGCACTGGACGCGCAACGACGGCGCCGTCGCCGACGGCGACCTGATCCTGGTCGACGCGGGTGTCGAGGCCGACAGCCTGTACACGGCCGACATCACGCGCACCCTCCCGGTCTCGGGAACCTTCACCGAGGTGCAGCGCCGCGTGTACGAGACGGTGCGCGAGGCCGCCGACGCCGCGTTCGCCGCGGCACGCGTCGGCGTGCGCTTCCGCGAGGTGCACGAGGCGGCCATGAAGGTCATCGCCGCCCGCACGGCCGAGTGGGGTCTGCTGCCGGTGACGGCCGAGGAGGCGCTCGACGCGGATGCCGGCGGCCAGCACCGCCGCTACATGGTGCACGGCACGTCGCATCACCTGGGCATCGACGTGCACGACTGCGCGCAGGCGCGCCGGGAGATGTACTACGACGGCATCCTCGCTCCGGGAATGGTGTTCACGATCGAGCCGGGGCTGTACTTCCAGATCGACGACGTGACGGTGCCGGCCGAGTACCGCGGCATC
Source organism: Microbacterium sp. NPDC089695 (assembly GCF_044749085.1). Taxonomy (NCBI): domain Bacteria; kingdom Bacillati; phylum Actinomycetota; class Actinomycetes; order Micrococcales; family Microbacteriaceae; genus Microbacterium; species Microbacterium sp. NPDC089695. The sequence continues at coordinate 2,119,696 of NZ_JBIVHG010000001.1, read as the reverse complement.
GGCGTGCGCATCGAGGACGACATCCTCATGACCGAGGACGGCCCGGTCAACCTGTCGGCCGACATCCCCCGCACCGCGGACGAGATCGAGGCGTGGATCGCCCGGGTGCAGGACTGAGCACCCCCAGGTGCATGACGGCGAGCTCGGGATCTCCGACGAGGTCGCGGCGGGACTGATCTCGCGGCGCTTCCCCGAGCTCGCCGGCCGTCCGCTGCGGCGACTGCGCACCGCGGGGACGGTGAACACGATCATCCGGGTCGGCGACGCGCACGCGGCCCGGTTCCCACTGGTGGGCGAGTCGGAGGACCGGCTGCACGGCGAGGCCGCGGCGACGGCCGAGTTCGCCGCGGTCTCGCCGATCACCGCTCCGATCACGATCGGCGTGGCCCCGGCATCCGAGGAGTTCCCTTCGGCCTGGACCGTGCAGACGTGGGTCGCGGGCGACGTCGTCGCGCCGGATTCCCAGACGACGTCCGTCCGGTTCGCGCGAGATCTCGTCGACCTGATCTCGTCGGTGCGCACGGCCGACGTGCGGGGCCGCGTGTTCGACGGTCGCGGGCGCGGCGGGCGACTGCGCGACCACGACGAGTGGGTGGAGCACTGCCTCGCACAGAGCGCGCACCTGCTCGACGTCGAGCGCGCAGGGCGCCTGTGGCGCACGCTGCGCGACCTGCCGACGGCGGGGCCCGACGTGATGAGCCACCGCGACCTCACACCTTTCAATCTCCTCGCCTCCGGCGATCGACTGGCGGGTGTGCTCGACACGGGTGGCTTCGGTCCGGCGGATCCGGCGCTCGACCTCGTCGCCGCCTGGCACCTGTTCGACGAGGAGCGTCGCTCCATCGTGCGCGACGGCCTCGGGGCGGATGCCGTCACGTGGCGCCGCGGAGCCGCCTGGGCGCTGCAGCAGGCGATGGGCCTGGTCTGGTACTACGAGCAGACCAACCCCGCGATGAGCGAACTCGGCCTCTCGACCATGCGACGCCTCCTCGCGGACGAGGAGCTCTGCTCGCTCGACTGAACGGTCAGATCGCGGCGACGAACTCCGCGACGATCGCGGCGAGCGAGGCGCCGATCTCGTCGGCCGGGCGCTTGCGCCCCTTGACCTCGAACGTGTGCCCGCCGCCGTCGACCCACACCACGCGCGCGTCCCGGCACGTCGCGACGACGGCCTCGAACTGGTCGAGCGGCTGGATGAACGGGTCGTTCGATCCTTCGACGAAAAGCTGCGGCACGGAGATCGACGGCAGATGCTCGGCCCGAGGCTTCTCGGGACGCCCCGGCGGATGCAGCGGATAGCCGAGATACACGAGACCGTCGACCTCCAGGCCCTCCGCGACCGCCATCGACGCCATGCGTCCGCCGTAGGACTTGCCGGTCGCCCAGATCCGGGCGGACGGTGCCTGCGCGCGGGCGAACGCTGCCACGGCGCGCCAGGTGGCGACCGCGTGCGCGGCGGGTCCCGGCATCCGGCGTCCCTGCTCGACGTACGGGAAGTTGAAGCGCAGCGTCGAGAATCCGAGAGCACCGAGGGCGTCGGCGTACCCCGTCAGGAACGGGTGGTCCTTGCCGGTCCCGGCGCCGTGGGCGATCAGGACGACGTCATCGCGCGTGCCGTCCGTCCAGTCGACGGAGACGCTCGTCGCGCCGTTCGGCAGCTCGACCGAGATGCCGGTCATCAGCGACGCAGGTACGGGATCGCGAACGGGATGCGCATTACCTTGCCGGAGGATGCCCGGACCATGCCGACGATCACGAGCACGAGATGCAGCACGGAGAGTGCGAAGTAGATCGTGATCGCCGTCCCGAGCGGATAGAAGCCTCGCACGGGACCATCCGCCGACAGCGCGAAGAGCAGCACGAAGTGGCCGACCAGGAGCACGGTCGACAGCAGCAGGTAGGTGAGGCCCCAGTTCAGCGCAACACGCGCGTTCTCCGCCGCCACGCCGCCGAAACGACGGGATGCGCCACCGCTCACCGCCATCGCGATTCCGGATGCGAGCCCTCCGACGAAGGGGAACGGGATGAGGATCAGGAGTCCGAGCGCCCACGGCAGGAGCCCACGCGGCGCCGGGGTCGCGGGGTACATGCCCGCGGGGTACCCGGGAGCGGGCGACGGGTACCCGGGAGCCGGAGCGGCGTGCGATGGCTCCGGCGCCTGGTATCCGGGGGCCTGAGCAGGGAATCCGGGAGCGACGGAGGGCGTGGCCTGACCGGGAACGAGGGGAGGCGCCGGAGGCGCAGGAGGGGGCGGCGGCACCGGCTGCGTCGGATCCTGGCCGAACGGCGGATTCGTGCTCATCACGCACCCCCGGCGGGCTTCGGCGAACCGGCATCCGGTGCATCGTCTCCCGACTCAGGGGCGGCGACGGGGTCGGCGGGGCGCGGCGGGATCTCCGGATCGGGCGATGCAGGCGGCGCCTGGTCGGCGGGCGGAGCGGGCTGGGGGGCCTGTCCGTCGCCGCTCCCGGGCGTGATGCGCTCCCCGTACCGGGGCGGCTCGTCGAGGTTCACCGGCGGGCGCACCGTGGCCGGACGCACGGCGCCGAGCACCTGACGCGCCTTTGCGAGCGATGCCGCCTGCACGCGCACCTCGTAGTGGTCGGCCGCGAACTGCGTCACGCTCGCGAAGTCGCGCCGGCGGCGCACGATCGCATAGGTCACGAGGCTGAGGATCATGCCGATCGCGACGCCGATGAAGACGAAGCCGACGAAGAGCTGGATCGGAACCTCGGGGTTGCCCAGCACGAGGATCGCTCCGAGGAAGAGGCCGATGAGCACGCCGTTGATCGCCCCTGACCTCGCCGCTGCGGCGTAGCCGAGGCGGCCGGTCACACGCTCGACGGTGCGCACGCTCTGACCGACGATCGTGATGTCGCGAGCCGGGACCTCCTGCGCGATCAGCTTCGACACCGTCTTCTGCGCACCCTCGTAGTCGCGCGTCGAGGCGACGATCTCACCCTCGTCGCGATTGTCTGCAGGACGGTTCAGCATGCTCATCCCGCCATTGTTCCATGCCTCCCCCTGATCGGCCCGGGAGCCGCCGCATCGCGCGGCAGTGCCGCCGTCGGCGTCGGATCCGCGGACTACGCTGGACGGGTGAGCACACAACGGGTATTCGCCGCGCGCCTGGCAGGGTGCGCCGTCTTCGACCCCGTGGGCGACCGGCTCGGCAAGGTCCGTGACGTCGTCATCGTGTATCGAAGTACCGCCGCGCCACGCGTCATCGGGCTCGTGGTCGAGATCCCGGGTCGCCGGCAGGTGTTCCTGTCGATCGGGCGCGTGACGTCGATCCGCGCCGGCCAGGTGATCAGCACGGGCCTCATCAACGTGCGACGGTTCTCGCCGCGCGCGGGTGAGGTGCGCGTGCTCGCCGAACTCCTCGGCCGTCGTGTGACCCTCGTCGACGGCAGCGGCAGCGCCGTGATCGAAGACGTCGCGATCGAACCGAACCGGCTCGGCGAGTGGGCGATCAGTCAGCTCTTCCTGCGGCGCCCCAAGACGAGCGCGTCGCCGTTCGCGAAGGGCTCGACCACATTCGCGGCGTGGAGCGAGGTCGCCGAGCAGCGCGCCCCCGGTGAGGCCCAGTCGGCCGAGCAGCTCGTGGCCTCGTACTCCGAGCTGCATGCCGCCGACCTCGCGAACACGCTCCTCGATCTCCCGCAGCAGCGCATGATCGAGGTCGCGGAAGAACTCTCCGACGACCGGCTCGCGGACGCCCTCGAAGAGATGCCCGAAGACGAGCAGGTGCACATCCTCGACCGCCTCGGCGACGAGCGCGCCGCCGACATCCTCGATCAGATGGAGCCCGACGACGCGGCCGACCTGCTGGCCCAGCTCCCGCCGAACCGACTCGAGCAGCTCCTGGAGCTCATGGAGCCCGAAGAGGCGGAGGACGTGCGGATGCTGCTCCGCTACGGTCCTGACACGGCAGGCGGTCTCATGACGCCCGAGCCGATCATCCTCTCCGCCGACGCCACGGTGGCGGAGGCGCTGGCGCTCATCCGCCGGCACGAGCTGCACCCTGCCCTCGCGGCGGCCGTGTTCGTGACCCTGCCCCCGTTCGAGACCCCGACCGGACGGCTGCTGGGCATGGTGCACTTCCAGCGGATGCTGCGCTACCCGCCGCACGAGCGTCTCGGCGCCATCGTCGACGACAGCCTCGAACCGGTGCCTGTGACGGCGTCCGCCGCCGAGGTCGCACGCATGCTCGCGAGCTACGACCTGGTCTCGCTCCCCGTGATCGACACCGCGCACCGCCTGGTCGGCGCGATCAGCATCGACGACGTCCTCGACTACCTTCTCCCCGACGACTGGCGCACGCATGACGTCGACGAGCCCGTGCAGGGCGCGACCGCGCAGACGCGCACCACGCCGACGACGGAGGTGGGATGATGGCCCGCTCCCCTCGTCTCGATGCTCCTGGTCGCGGGTCGTCACGCCCCCGGGCGACCTCGCGCGACCGATTCGGCCGCTTCACCGAGTGGGTGGCCCGCGCCATGGGCACCCCGGCTTTCCTCGTCATCCTGAGCCTGTTCTGCATCCTGTGGATCGGATGGAACACGCTCATGCCGATCGGCCTGCGCTTCGACGACGCCGCGCTGGGCTTCACGGCCCTGACGCTCATGCTGTCGCTGCAGGCCTCGTACGCGGCTCCGCTGATCCTCCTCGCCCAGAACCGCCAGGACGACCGTGACCGGGTGCAGATCGAGCAGGACCGTCAGCGTGCGGAGCGCAACCTCGCCGACACCGAGTACCTCGCACGCGAGATCGTGGCACTGCGCATGTCGCTCGAGGAGCGCAACGCCCAGGTCGTGACGCGCGATGTGCTGCGTCAGGAGCTCAAGGCCCTTCTCGCGGAGCTCGGCGACCACGACGACCCCGCGGCACCGCTCGCCGACGACCGGCGGGCGAGCGGCCGCGCATCATCGTGAGCTCCGCCGACGCGGTGCGTGCGGCGGTCGCCGCGGTCTCGGACCCCGAGCTCCGACGGCCGATCGGCGACCTCGACATGGTGCGCGAGATCTCGGTCGACGGGAGCACGGCGCGCGTCGCGATCGTCCTCACGATCGTCGGATGCCCGGCTGCGCAGCGCATCGAGTCCGACGTGCGCGCCGCCGCGTCGTCTGTGACGGGCGTCGACGAGGTCGAGGTCGACGTTGGGGTCATGACGCCCGCTGAGCGCAAGGCGCTCACCGAGAAGCTCCGCGACGGACGCGCGCCCCGGCAGATGCCCTTCGGCCCCGACTCACTGACCCGCGTGATCCTCGTGTCGAGCGGCAAGGGCGGAGTCGGCAAGTCGACCGTCACCGCGAATCTCGCCGTCGCCCTCGCCGAGCAGGGGCTCGCGGTGGGGCTGGTCGACGCCGATGTGCACGGGTTCTCGATCCCTGGCCTGCTCGGCATCCCGGCGGGCACGCAGCCCACCCGCATCGACGACCTCATGCTCCCGCCCGTCGCGCACGGCGTGAAGACCATCTCGATCGGCATGTTCCTGCGCGACGGCGAGTCCGTCGTCGCGTGGCGAGGACCGATGCTGCACCGCACCGTGCAGCAGTTCCTCACCGATGTGTTCTTCGGTGACCTCGACGTGCTGCTGATCGACATGCCCCCGGGAACCGGCGACATCGCGATCTCGATCGGGCAGATCCTGCCGCACGCCGAGGTGCTGGTCGTGACGACCCCCCAGGCCGCGGCCTCGGACGTCGCGATCCGCAGCGGGCTCGTGGCGCGGCAGACCGGTCAGCACGTGATCGGCGTGGTCGAGAACATGGGACCGTTGACCCTCCCCGACGGCACGGTGGTCGACCTGTTCGGTTCGGGCGGGGGCGCCGCCGTCGCCGAGGCCCTGTCGGAGACCGAGGAGGTGCCGCTTCTCGCCAGCATCCCCCTCAGCCCCGGCCTCCGCGCCGGCGGCGACGCCGGAGCCCCCATCGTGCTGACCGAGCCGACGGATGCCGCGGCGTCCGCGATCCGCGGACTCGCGAGCTCGCTGTCGCGTCGCGCGCGCGGCCTGTCCGGGCGCCCGCTGCCGATGACGCTCTCCTGAGAGGACCCCGTGACCGTCACGATCGATGAGAGCCTGTTGCGCCGCATGGCGCGCGACGCCGCCGTCTACGGACTGACCCGTCCGGGCGCGATCGTGATGTGGATCGCCCTCGCGGCAGGTCTCGTCCTCAGTTTCATCACGCTCGGTTCAGGCACCGCCGACGACTCGGGCTCGGCCGGCTGGCTCCCCCTGGCGACCATCGGGCTGGCCGCCGTCGCCGTGTTCGCGACCGTGTCCGGCGCCCGTCGTGCCGTGCGCGCGGCGACCCCACCGGGCACCGTGGTGTGGGCGCGGCTCGAACCCGACACTCTGCAGATCGGCGCCGACCGCCGTGTGTCCCAGATCCGCTACCGCGAGTTCCAGGGCATCAGGGTCGGCCGCGACGCCGTGATCCTTCGCATCCGCGACAGCTCGGCGATCACAGTGGTCCCGCGCGTGCTGCTCACCGACGACGACATCGAGCGGCTGCGCCTCAGCGTCGCCTGATCCGCGCACTCCTCAGGCCGGGGCGCCGCCGCGACGGGACGGGCTCAGGTCGACTCCCGGTCGTACGGAGGCGGGGCGTCTCGCGAGAAGTCGGGCCGGACGACGCGGGAGTCCGGCTTCACGACCGTCGGCTCGGCGACCACCGGGGTCGGCGTGGCTCTGGCCGGAGTGTTGTCGTCTTCGAACAGGGCGTCGCGGATGATGCGGCGCGGGTCGTACTGCCGCGGATCGAGTCGTCGCCAGTCGACGTCGTCGATCTCGGGTCCCATCTCGTCGCGGACGCGCGATTTGGTGTCGCGGAGGAACTCCCCCGCGCGGCGCGCGAGCTTCGCGACGCTCTCGGCGTAGCGCGGCAGCCGCTCCGGTCCGACGAGCAGCACAGCGATCAGACCGATCAGCAGCAGCTTCTCGAAGGTGATCCCGAACTGCATCTCTCCAGGCTACCGCCGCGCCTGCCCGCCCGTCGCACACCGAGCGCATACTCTGGGGGAACACACCCGTGAGGCAGGAGATCCAGGCCATGAGCGAGAACGATGCGAACGCACGGTTCCTGCGCGAGTCGATCGTGGAACCGGCTCCGATCGCCCGTGCCCGCGCCCACGCGGTCGAGCTCGGCGCCGCGCCGATCAGCCCGGCGCTCGGGTCGCAGATCGCAGTTCTCGCGGCCGCGACCGGGGCGCGCTCGATGGTCGAGATCGGCACCGGGGCCGGAGTCTCGGGGCTCTGGCTGCTCCGCGGAGCACCGCAGGCCGTGCTGACGTCGATCGACAACGAGCCCGAGCACCTGGCAGCGGCACGTCAGGCGTTCGCCGACGCCCGCATCCCGGCCACGAAGGCGCGCTTCATCACGGGGCGTGCCGCCGATGTGCTCCCCCGCATGAACGAGGCGTCGTACGACATCGTGCTCGTCGACGCGGATCCCGAGAACGTCATCGAATACGTGGAGCACGGACTGCGCCTGGTCCGCACGGGCGGCATGGTCCTCGTGCCGCGCGTTCTCGCGGGCGGGCGCGTGGCCGATCCCGTGCAGCGCGACGAGATCACCGCCGCCTACCGGTCACTGGTGCAGGAGACGCAGGAGTCTGCGGCCGTGCTCGCGACCGTCTCCCCCGCGGCCGAGGGCCTCCTGCAGCTCCTCAGCCTCGGCTCCGACTGACCACGTCCGCCGCGACGATCCCGCCGTCGATCGGCGTCCGGACGCGAAGAGGGCGACGGATGTCATCCGTCGCCCTCGTGCCGGTCCGCGTCAGAGCGGGCCGGAGTCGATCAGGCCGGTGCCACGACGGCTGCCAGCACGTCGTGAAGTTCCTTCGCCTCGGCGTCGTTCACGGAGACGACCAGACGGCCGCCGCCTTCGAGCGGGACACGCACGATGATGAGTCGCCCTTCTTTCACGGCCTCCATGGGTCCGTCTCCGGTCCTCGGCTTCATCGCTGCCATCGTGGGCTCCTTTTCCTCCGGTGGTATGCGATCAGTTTATCGGGTGTCACTCGAACCTGGACGTCGCCCGTGAAGAAATGCATCAAGGATTAACATTCACGGAACCTGCCAGAACGTGTTCCCGAGGGCGTAGACGGGAAAGATCCACGCCCATTGACCGAGGATGCACGCCGCGAGCACCGCGAGCCGCCACAGCCGCGAGCGCGGCACCGCGACCGCTCCCCACAGCGGGCTCAGCGGCAGCAGGAGGCGGAACGTGCTGGACTGCGGGAAGAAGACAGCGAGCAGGTACAGCAGGTAGCTCGCGCTCCAGAGGCGTAGATCCGCACCGAGGGCACGCACCTGCCGGAGGAACAGCAGCCCCGCTGCGACAGCGACCACCAGCAGCGCGAGCGCGGTCGAGCCCCACTCGGCGGGGAGTCCCCACTGCCCGAACCAGAACGACGACGCCTGGATCCATCCCTCGAACGGTATGAAGACGTCGACGCCCCCGGCGATCCAGTGCTGCCGCCAGGCGAGCTCGGTCGCGAGGTAGGCGCCGGGATCACCGGTCACGAGTGCGGCGATGCCCTGCCAGGCGAATCCGCACACGGTCGCCAGCGCGCCCGTCGCGAGGATGTGCACGACCTCGCGACGCGCGAGCGGGTCATCGCGTCGGTGGACGAGACGCAGGATGCCGTGGAGACCGATGTACAGCGCGAAGGCGAGGATGCCGGGCCGGGTGAACGCCATGATCGGGATCAGGAGATACAGCCAGGCGTAGCGTCGCCGCACCGTGGCGTCGAGCGCGAGGAACAGGAGCAGCAGGAAGAGCGTCTCGGCGTACCCGACCTGGAACATCGCCGCGAGCGGCCCGAAGGCGAAGAACACGACGGCCCACATCGCCGCGGATCGGCCGATGCGGTCGCGCAGCAGGCGATGCAGCGCGAGGCATGCGAGGTACCCGGCGACGAGCGACACCAGCAGGGCGCCCATCCCCCACGACCCGAACACGAACCCCACGGCCTTCGCGAGATACGCGAAGACCGGCATGAAGGCCCAGGCGTTCTCGGCGACGTCGCCGGAGTCGGTGAGCGGCAGCTCCGACGGATATCCGTTCTCCGCCACGAGCCAGTACCACTGCGCGTCCCAGCCGACCACGAAGTCCGCGAGTCCCGGTTCGGCGCCGAATCGCGACAGCGAGGTCGACTGCGCGGCGGCGGCGATCATCAGGGCGGTGGTGACGAGACGGGCGACGACGTAGACGATCGCGATGCGCCCCGGCAGCGGGATGCCGGCCCATCGGCGCGCGAGGGTCAGCGTGAGCTGAGCCATGCACGCAGTCCTCGCTCGACCGCGTCGATCTGCGCGACGGGCACGCGCTCCTCGTCGTGGTGCGCGAGATGCGGGTCGCCCGGGCCGTAGTTCACGGCGGGGATGCCGAGGGCCGAGAACCGCGCGACATCGGTCCATCCGTACTTCGGGCGCGGTTCGGCGCCGACCGCGGCGACGAACTCCTGAGCGATCGGGGCGTCGAGGCCCGGACGGGCGCCCTCCGCGGCATCCGTGATCTCGACCTCGAAGCCCGCAAGAAGATTGCGGATGTGCGCCTCGGCGTCGGCCGCGGTCTTGCTCGGCGCGAAGCGGTAGTTGACCTCGACCTCGCAGGCATCCGGGATCACGTTGCCCGCGACCCCACCGGAGATGCGCACGGCGCTCATGCTCTCGCGGTAGAGGAGACCTTCGACGGGCACCTCGCGCGCCCGGTACTCCGCGAGCCGGGCGAGGATCGGAGCCGCCCGGTGGATCGCGTTCTCGCCGATCCACGCGCGCGCTGCGTGTGCGCGCACGCCCGAGGTGCGCACGATCGCCCTCATGGTGCCGTTGCACCCTCCTTCGACCTCGCCGTTGGACGGCTCGCCTAGGATCGCGAAGTCGGCCTGGAACAGGTCGGGGCGCACGGCGGCGAGCAGTGCGAGTCCGTTCTTCGACGCCTCGACCTCTTCGTTGTCGTACCACATCCAGGTGATGTCGACCGCGGGGTCGGTGAGCTCGGCCGCGAGCTTCAGCTGCACCGCGACGCCGCCCTTCATGTCGACGGTGCCGCGGCCCCACAGGTATCGCTCGCCGTCGATGTCCACATCACGCGTGGGGACGTTCTCATTGATCGGCACGGTGTCGATGTGGCCCGCGATCGCGACCCGCTGCGCGCGACCCAGGTCGGTGCGAGCCACGATCGTGTTGCCGTGTCGGATGACCTCGAGGTGCGGGTGGACGGAGACCGCCTCCTCGATCAGGTCGGCGAGCGTCTTCTCGTCGCCCGACACGCTCGGGACGTCGCAGATCGCGCGCGTGAGATCGAGGGAGGACGCGGTCAGATCGAGCACCATCCTCCCAGCCTACTTATCGCGTCACGTGTGCGTCGGCGCACAGGCGGGGACGATAGCGTGGACGCATGACTGAGGCGCGCACCGTGTGGGGTACCGGACTTTCGACCATCGCCGCGGACGGCACCGTCCTGGACGCGTGGTTCCCCGAGGTCTCCACCACCGCCCCCGCTGCGGGCGACGCGGCAGCCGCGCTGATCACTCTCGACGCGCTCGCCGGTCCCGACGAGCGCCGGAACGTCACGGTCGAAGCCGTGCAGCTGCACATCGACCTCGACGAGGCGCCCGCGTCGACCGCCGACGCGTACCTCCGTCTGCATGCGCTCTCGCACCTCGCCGTACGCCCGAACGAACTCAACCTCGACGGGATCTTCGCGCACCTGCCGATCGTCGCCTGGACCAACGCCGGCCCCGTGCACCCCGACGACGCCGCACGCCTGCGTCCGCTGCTGCAGCGCGCCGGCATCCAGGTGCAGGGCCTCGACAAGTTCCCGCGCCTGACCGACTACGTGCAGCCGACCGGCGTGCGCATCGCCGACGCCTCGCGCGTGCGTCTCGGCGCCTACCTCTCCCCCGGCACCACCGTCATGCACGAGGGCTTCGTGAACTTCAACGCCGGCACGCTCGGCGCCTCCATGGTCGAAGGCCGCATCTCGCAGGGCGTCGTGGTCGGCGACGGCAGCGACATCGGCGGCGGCGCCTCCATCATGGGCACGCTGTCGGGCGGCGGTTCCCACCGCGTCTCGATCGGCGCCCGCACGCTCCTCGGCGCCAACGCGGGCATCGGCATCTCGCTCGGCGACGACTGCGTGGTCGAGGCCGGGCTCTACGTCACGGCCGGCACGAAGGTCGTCCTCGCCGACTCCCCCGCGACGCCGGACGGCGGTCGTCAGACGGTCAAGGGCGCGGCGCTCTCCGGCGAGAACGGCATCCTGTTCCGCCGCAACTCGCTCAGCGGCGCCGTCGAGGCCGTTCGTCGGGCAGGAGTCGGCGTCACGCTGAACGAGGCGCTGCACGCCTGAGCGCGCCGCACAGCCTCGGCGTCCGCCCGCACTGCTAGACTGAACGGGTCATCCGGACGAGTCGTCCGCTGATGTCGTCGTCGTCACGGGGTCTCCGAGGACCGAAACGAGCACGCGGAACGCTGCTCTCTACCAGCCGTAGCTGGCCTTTCGCACGGCGAACCGATGCGCTGCCTGCGCCGTCGCCACCTCTCACCCAGAACCCTCGCGTGCGATCCGCCGTGCGCGCTGTCGGAGTTTTCCATGCCTTCCTTCCTCGATCTCGGCGTTCCCGCCGACCTCGCCGCCGTCCTCGCCGAGTCCGGCAAGACCGAAGCGTTCGCGATCCAGCGCGATACGCTCCCCGATTCGCTCGCCGGTCGCGACCTCCTCGGACGCGGCCGCACGGGCAGCGGCAAGACCATCGCCTTCGCTCTGCCGCTCGTGGCACGCCTCGCCGCCTCCGGTCGCCCGCGCCGCGCGCGTCTGCCCCGCGGACTCGTCCTCGCGCCGACCCGCGAGCTGGCCACGCAGATCGCCGCGACCATCGCGCCGCTCGCCGCCGCCGCTGGGCTCAAGGTCACCACCGTGTTCGGCGGTGTCAGCCAGCGCCCGCAGGAGCAGGCCCTCAACGGCGGTGTCGACATCGTCGTGGCGTGCCCCGGTCGCCTCGAAGACCTCATGAAGCAGCAGGTCGTGCGCCTCAGCGAGATCGAGGTCACCGTGCTCGACGAGGCCGACCACATGGCCGACCTCGGCTTCCTGCCCGGCGTCACCCGCATCCTCACCGCCACCCCGGCGGGCGGTCAGCGCCTGCTGTTCAGCGCCACGCTCGACCGCGGCATCGACACGCTCGCGCGTCGCTTCCTCGTGAACCCCGTGAGCCACGAGGTCGACGAGGCCAGCGTGCCGGTCGGCGAGATGACCCACCGTGTGCTCGTCGTGGACTCGACCGAGAACAAGACGACGCTGGTGCGCGATCTCGCCTCCGGCACCGGCCGCCGCATCCTCTTCACGCGCACGAAGCACCAGGCCAAGAAGCTCGCGAAGCAGCTCACCGCCGCGGGCATCCCCGCGGTCGACCTGCACGGCAACCTGTCGCAGAACGCGCGTGAGCGCAACCTCGGCGCGTTCTCGTCCGACCCCGAGGACGGCGGCGTGCGCGTGCTCGTGGCCACCGACGTGGCCGCGCGCGGCGTGCACGTCGACAACGTCGACCTCGTGGTGCACGTCGACCCGCCCATGGAGCACAAGGCGTACCTGCACCGGTCCGGCCGCACCGCGCGCGCCGGCGCCGCGGGCACGGTCGTCACGGTCGTGCTCCCCGAGCAGCGTCGCGACGTCAAGGACCTGCTGCGCAAGGCCGCCATCACCGCGCCCCTGGAAGACCTCTCGGCCGCTGCCGTCACGGAGCTGGTGCCCGAGCGCGCGCCGCACGTGCGCCCCGCGCCCGTGCAGAAGCAGCCGCAGCGCCAGGCGCCCAAGCAGCGCCCGAACGGCGGCGAGAAGTCCTCGGCGACGACCCCGCCGTCGCGTCGCCGTCGTCGTCCGCGCTCGGGCGGCCAGGGCGGCGCCCAGGGCGGACAGCCCCAGGGCGGATCGCGTCAGGGCGGCTCGCGAGGCGGCCAGGGCGGTCGCGGTCGCGGCGGACAGGGCCGCTGACCCCCACCTCCGATACGAACAAGAGCGGATGCCGTGACGGCATCCGCTCTTCGCGTCTGTGGCGACCTCTGGTCAGCGGGTCTGGAAGGTGCGCTCCGCCGACCCCGTGTACAGCTGCTGCGGGCGGCCGATCTTGGTCTGCGGGTCGAGCTGCAGCTCGCGCCACTGCGCGAGCCAGCCCGGCAGACGGCCGATCGCGAACAGCACGGTGAACATGCGCGTGGGGAAGCCCATCGCCTTGTAGATCACGCCGGTGTAGAAGTCGACGTTCGGGTACAGGCGACGCTCCTTGAAGTAGTCGTCGGCGAGGGCGATCTCCTCGAGCTCCTGCGCGAGGTCGAGCAGCGGATCGGTGACGCCGAGCTCGGCGAGCACCTCGCCGGCGGCCTCCTTGACGAGCTTGGCGCGCGGGTCGTAGTTCTTGTACACCCGATGCCCGAAGCCCATCAGCTTCACGCCCTCTTCCTTGTTCTTCACCCGCTCGACGAAGCGCGACACGCTCTGGCCGGAGTCGCGGATCTGCCCGAGCATCGTGAGAACGGCTTCGTTGGCCCCGCCGTGCAGCGGCCCCGAGAGAGCCTGGATGCCAGCGGAGATCGACGCGAACTGGTTGGCGCCGGTCGACCCGACGAGCCGCACGGTCGAGGTCGAGGCGTTCTGCTCGTGGTCTTCGTGCAGGATCAGCAGCAGCTCGAGCGCCTTCGACATGACCGGGTTGATCTCGTAGGGCTCGGAGTTGACGCCGAAGTTGAGCTTGAGGAAGTTCTCGACGAACCCGAGCGAGTTGTCGGGGTAGAGGAACGCCTGACCGACGCTCTTCTTGTGTGCGTACGCGGCGATCACGGGGAGCTTCGCCAGCATGCGGATCATGTTGAGCTCGACGTGCTCGGGGTTGTGCGGGTCGGTCTGACCCTCGTAGTAGGTCGAGAGCGCAGCCACGGCCGACGAGAGCACCGACATCGGGTGCGCGGTGTGCGGGAGCGCCGAGAAGAAGCGCTTGAGGTCTTCGTGCAGGAGCGTGTGACGACGGATCTTCTCGTCGAACTCGGCGAGCTCGGCAGCCGACGGCAGCTCTCCGTAGATGAGGAGCCAGGCGACCTCGAGGTAGCTCGTGTTGCCCGCGAGCTGCTCGATCGGATATCCGCGGTAGCGCAGGATGCCCTTGTCGCCGTCGATGAAGGTGATCTCCGACTTGGTGGACGCCGTGTTGACGAAGCCGTAGTCGAGGCCCGTGTAGCCGGTCTGGCGGGTCAGGGTCGAGAAGTCGATGCTGTCGTGCCCTGCGGTGCCGCGTACGACCGGGAACTCCGCCGTGGTGCCGCCGATCGTCAGCGTCGCCTTCGCCTGCTGGTCTGCCGCTTCGCTCACGCGCGGGCCTCCTCATGGGTCTTCATCAAGCCGGATGTGGCGATGTCACGGCGTCGTGCGCCTGGTCGGATCGAGATCGTCGATACGCGACCGAATCGCCTTTACAGCCTAGTAGTCGCATCGGCCTACTGTGACATCCGACAAAACAACGTGGATTCGCCGGGTATTTCCTACAGGGATGCTGAGCGCAGACGCTGTGCGCCGGCGAGAACGCGCTCGGTCGGAGCCGTGAGCGCGAGGCGCACGTGCTGACCCGAGTGCGCTCCGTAGAACGGCCCCGGGCCCGCCAGGATGCCGAGATCGGCCATACGGCCCATGCTGACCCAGGCGTCCTCCCCCGCGGTCGCCCACAGGTACAGACCGGCCTCGGAGCCGTCGATGCGGAAACCCGCGGCCTCCAGCGCCGGTCGCAGCGCGTCACGGCGCTCGCGGTACAGCTCCTTCTGCGCGGCCACATGCTCGTCGTCGCCCAGAGCGACCGCCATCGCGTGCTGCACGGGAGCCGGAGGCATCAGCCCCAGGTGCTTGCGGGCGGTCAGCAGATCGCCGACGATGCGCGCGCACCCGGCCAGGAACGCGGCACGGTACCCGGCGAGGTTCGACTGCTTGCTCAGCGAATACACGCTCAGCAGGTTCGCCCGACTGCCGCCCGTCACCCGAGGGTCGAGGATCGACGGCACGCGGTCGGTCGCCCACGGCCCGTCCCACCCGAGCTCCGCATAGCACTCGTCGCTCGCGAGCACGGCGCCGATCTCGCGAGCACGGCGCACGGCCTTCTCGAGCTCGTCGACCGTCCACGTGCGTCCGTCGGGATTGCCGGGGGTGTTGATCCAGATGAGCTTCGCGCCCTCCGGCCAGTCGGCCGGGTCGTCGGCGGGCAGTGGCGTCGCGCCCACCACACGCGCGCCGACCTCATACGTCGGATACGCGACGCGGGGGTGCACGACGATGTCGCCCTCTCCCAGGCCCAGCAGCGTGGGGAGCAGCGCGACGAGCTCCTTCGAACCGATCGTGGGGAGCACGTTGTCGACCGTGAGGTCCGAGACCCCCCGACGCCGGGCGTACCAGTCGACGATGGCCTCTCGCAGCGAGGGGGTGCCGACCGTCTGCGGATATGCGTGCGCATCCGTCGCCTCGGCGAGCGCACGCCGGATCAGCTCCGGCGTCGGATCGACCGGCGACCCGACTGACAGGTCGACGAGACCGTCGGGGTGCTGCGCGGCGCGCTCGCGGAACGGGACGACCGCATCCCAGGGGTAGTCGGCCAGGTCGTGGACGCTCACGGCCTACTCGCCCTGCGGCGGGAGAGCCGAGATGAGCGGGTGGTCGTGCGCGATCACGCCGACCTTCGCAGCGCCGCCGGGGGATCCGACCTCGTCGAAGAACTCGACGTTGGCCTTGTAGTAGTCCTGCCACTCGTCGGGCAGGTCGTCCTCGTAGTAGATGGCCTCGACCGGGCACACGGGCTCGCACGCACCGCAGTCCACGCACTCGTCGGGGTGGATGTACAGCGAGCGCTCCCCCTCGTAGATGCAGTCAACGGGGCATTCGTCGATGCAGGCGCGATCCTTGACATCGACGCACGGAAGGGCGATCACATACGTCACCCGTCCAGTCTACGACCCGTCGCCTGTGCGCTCTCCCGGCGAGAGGCGCGGGGAGACTCCCGGCACCTCGGTGATCGGCGACGACGACGCGTCGGGCGCGGGGGCCGCCTCGGGCGCGACAGTGCGCGCAGGCAGCCGCGACAGCGACGGCCACGCGACGACGAGCAGCACGAGACCCGCGACGACCCAGATCCAGATCCGCCCGCTCAGCGAATCCTGGACGACGATCGATCCCCCGGGGCCGACCCCCGAGATGAGGATCAGCATTCCGACCATGCCCAGCCCGGCGGCGAGCGCGGCTCCCCGGTCGTGCGTGAGCGCACGGATCGCGATGAGGATCGCACCGCACGCGATGGCCGCCACGATGATCCCGATGGGCACGGGGCCCCAGGTCACGCTGTGGGCGATCGTCCCGGCGATGCCGAACACACCGCCGACCAGGGCCGCGGCGAGCCACGACAGCACTCGGGAGATCCCACCATTACGCACGGGACGATCCTACGCGTGCTGTGTGCGGGGCCACGACCGCACCGCTCATACGGCGAGACCGAAGAGCCGCAGCAGCGCGGCGGTCGCCGCCGCGGCGATCACGACCACGAGGAACGACTGCCGCAACCAGAGGAGTCCCGCCGCGACGAGCAGCGCCGGCACACGAGCGTCGACCACCACTGCCTGTCCGTCGCCGAGCGTCTGCACGGCGACGAGGGCGGCGAGCAGGGCGACCGTGAGCAGGTCCGAGATGCGCGCCGGCCGCGGCTGCTCCAGCACCGACGGCGGCACGAGGTACCCGACGGCCTTGAGCCCCAGGCAGATCACGGCCGCGAGCAGGACGGCGCTCCACACGCTCATCGGATGACCTCCGGCTCCGGGGCGGCGGACGCGATGTCGCGGCCCAGCCAGTCGAACCACCCCACCAGGATCGCGACGACGGCCGCCACGAGCACCGGCAGCCCCGGCATCAGCATCGGCGTGAGAGCGGCGGCGACGACGGCCGCCGCGATGCCGACAGCGATCGCCTGACGCTGCTGGAGACGCGGCCACAGCAACGCCAGGAAGGCGGCTGCGGCGGCCGCATCCAGTCCCCAGGTCTTCGGGTCACCGAGCACGTCGCCGACGAGCGCGCCGATCAGGGTCGTGAGGTTCCATCCGAGGAAGATCCCGATGCCGGTGACCCAGAACCCGACCCGGCGGAGCCGCGGATCGCTCTGCGACACCGCCACCGCGGTCGACTCGTCGATCGTGAAGTGGGCGGCGAGCGCCCGCCTCGCCGGAGTGGTGCCGACCACCGGTGACATGCGCATGCCGTAGGCGACGTTGCGCACACCGAGGAGCACGGCGGATGCGATCGCCGACGGCAGCGCTGCCACGCCTCCTGCGGCGAAGACGCCGACGAACGCGAACTGCGACCCTCCGGTGAACATCAACAGGCTCAGCACGCAGGTCTGCCACACGTCGAGCCCGGAGGCGACCGCCAGCGCGCCGAACGAGACGCCGTAGGCGCTGGTCGCGAGCACGACGCCGAGCGCTTCGCGCCACACTTCGCGGTCGGCGCTCACGGACGCATCGTTCGATCCACTGAACACATGAACATCATTCTGAACAGAGTGGCACGTATAGTCAAGCGAACGATCGTTTGGCATGATGAACGGATGGATGATCTCCGCTCGCGCATCGCACGCACGCTCCGACGCGAGCGCGAAGCGGCCGGACTCTCCGCCTCGGAGCTGGGGCGCCGCGCGGGGATCTCGAAGGCGACCGTCTCGCAGCTCGAGTCCGGATCAGGCAACCCGAGCGTCGAGACGCTCTGGGCTCTCGGCGTCGCCCTCGGCATCCCGTTCGCGGTTCTCGTCGACCAGCAGCAGAACGCGCCGACCCTCATCCGGGCCGACGAACTCGCGGGTGTCCCGTCGGCTGCCGCCGCCTACAGCGCGACGCTTCTCTCTGCCAGCCCTCCGGGGGCGCGCCGCGACCTGTACGTCATCACCGCCGAGCCCGGCGACCCGCGGCGCTCCGACCCGCACCACGTAGGCACGACCGAGCACGTGATCCTCGTCTCCGGCCAGGCGCACATCGGCCCCGTCGACTCCACGGTCCTGCTGAACCCGGGCGACTACCTCTCCTACCCCGGCGACGTCCCCCATGTCTTCGACGCGACCGTCGCGGGCACCCGCGCCGTGCTCATCTCCGAGCTGCGCTGACGTCAGTCGGACGCGAAACGGCCCCCTGCCGAAGCAGAGGGCCGTCCCGAACGGTACGTCCGGGCGCTCAGTACCAGTTCATGGCCTGCGAGTGCCCCCAGGCGCTGCACGGCGTGCCGTAGGCACGCTCGATGTAGCCGAGGCCCCACGCGATCTGGGTCGCCGCGTTGGTCTGCCAGTCGCTGCCGGCCGACGCCATCTTGCTGCCGGGGAGCGCCTGCGGGATGCCGGTCGCGCCGCCGTCGCGGTTGTAGGCCTGGTAGTTCCAGCCGGACTCCTTGGTCCACAGCGAGTTCAGGCACGAGAACTGGTCGTCGCCCCAGCCGTACTGGCTCGACATCATCTGGCGCGCCGTCGCCTTCGCTCCGTCGACGGTGTTCGCCTGCGCCAGCGCGGCGGCCGCGGCGGCGGCCTGCTCCTCGGCCGCCTTGCGCTCCTGCGCGGCGGTGTACGCCTGTCGCAGCGCCGTGGTCTCGGCCACGATCTGATCGGTGCCTGTCACCGTGTAGGCGGTCAGGCTCGTGACCTCGCGCGCAGACAGGTCGTCGCGGTCACCGAGCTGGTCGACCCACGCCGTGAGGTCGGAGGTGTCGACGGCGGCGGGCGCTCCCGCGAGGTCGAGGCCCGACGCGGCGACCTCGGTGTTGAGCGCGGAGGCGGCCGAGGCGGCGTCCTCGGCGAGCGAGATCGTGATCGCCGAGTCGTCCGCCACCTTGCCGACCGGCTGCGGGGAGCCGGTCACGAACGAGGTGACATCGGCGACGGCGTTCGGGATCTCTGCTCCGGCGGCCGGCGCCGAGACGAGGCCGACGGTGAGGGCGGCGCCGATGACGCCGGTCGCGATGGTGCCGAAGATCCACTTCGGACGACGCGAGGTGACCGCGGCACGAGCTTCGGCCACGTCGGAGGCGCGCCGGAGCGCACGGGTGTTCTGCAGCATGGGTAATCGACTTTCGGGTCGTCGTGCGCCCATCGCGGAGCCCTCATCGGGAGTCGGCCCCAGGCGCAAGGTAACGATTCTGCAACATCGACCCTGGGTGCTTCATGAGAGAGGGCCCCGCACTGTCGATCTCGACGGTGCGGGGCCCTCTGTGCCGGGCGGATCCGGCTCAGGCGTTGGCGTCCTGGCGCTTCAGACGCGCGGTCTCACGAGCGCGGGTGTTCGCGTCGAGGTTGACCTTGCGGATGCGGACGCTCTCGGGCGTGACCTCGACGCATTCGTCGTCGCGCGCGAACTCGAGGCTCTCCTCGAGTGTGAGCACGCGCGGAGGCGTCATCGACTCGAAGGAGTCCGAGCTCGCCGCACGCATGTTGGTGAGCTTCTTCTCCTTCGTGATGTTCACGTCCATGTCGTCGGCGCGCGAGTTCTCGCCGATGACCATGCCCTCGTAGACCTCGGCGGTCGGCTGCACGAAGAACGACATGCGCTCCTGCAGGGCGATCATCGCGAACGGCGTGACGACGCCCTGACGGTCGGCGACGATCGAGCCGTTCTGACGCGTCGTGATGGAACCTGCCCACGGCTCGTAGCCGTGCGAGATCGCGTTCGCGATGCCGGTGCCGCGCGTCGTGGTGAGGAACTCGCTGCGGAAGCCGATCAGGCCGCGCGAGGGGACGACGAACTCCATACGCACCCAGCCGGTGCCGTGGTTGGTCATGTTGTCCATGCGGCCCTTGCGGCCCGCGAGCAGCTGCGTGATCGCGCCGAGGTGCTCCTCGGGGGTGTCGATCGTGAGGTGCTCGAAGGGCTCGTAGGTCTTGCCGTCGATCTTCTTCGTGACCACCTGCGGCTTGCCGACCGTGAGCTCGAAGCCCTCGCGGCGCATGTTCTCGACGAGGATCGCGAGCGCGAGCTCGCCACGACCCTGCACCTCCCACGCGTCGGGACGGCCGATGTCGACGACCTTGAGCGAGACGTTGCCGATGAGCTCCTTGTCGAGACGGTCCTTGACCATGCGCGCCGTGAGCTTGTGCCCCTTGATCTTGCCCATGAGGGGCGAGGTGTTGGTGCCGATCGTCATCGAGATGGCGGGGTCGTCGACCGTGATCGCGGGCAGCGGGCGGACATCCTCGGGGTCGGCGATGGTCTCGCCGATCGTGATGTTCTCGAAGCCGGCGATCGCGACGATGTCGCCGGGGCCGGCGGACTCGGCGGGATACCGCTCGAGCGCACGCGTCTTGAGCAGCTCGGTGATGCGGGCGTTGCTCGTCGTGCCGTCGGAGCGCACCCACGCGACCGTCTGACCCTTCTTGAGCGTGCCGTTGAAGACGCGCAGCAGCGCGAGTCGGCCGAGGAACGGGCTGGAGTCGAGGTTCGTGACCCACGCCTGCAGCGGCGCCTCGTCGTCGTACGACGGGGCCGGGACGTGCTCGAGGATCGCGCCGAACAACGGCTCGAGGTCGTCGTTGTCGGGCAGCGCCCCGTCGGCGGGACGGTTCAGCGACGCGGCGCCGGCACGGCCCGACGCGTACACGACCGGCACGTCGAGCAGAGCGTCGACGTCGAGGTCGGGCACGTCGTCGACGAGGTCGGAGGCGAGACCCAGGAGCAGGTCGTGCGCCTCCTCCTCGACCTCGGCGATACGCGCGTCGGGGCGGTCGGTCTTGTTGACCAGCAGGATGACGGGGAGCTTGGCCTCGAGCGCCTTGCGCAGCACGAAGCGGGTCTGCGGCAGCGGACCCTCGCTCGCGTCGACGAGCAGAACGACGCCGTCGACCATGGAGAGGCCGCGCTCGACCTCGCCGCCGAAGTCGGCGTGACCGGGGGTGTCGATCACGTTGATCGTGATCTCCTCGCCGTTCGCGTGAGCACCCTTGTAGGTGATCGCCGTGTTCTTCGCGAGGATCGTGATGCCCTTCTCGCGCTCCAGGTCGTTGGAGTCCATCGCGCGTTCGTCGACGTGGGCGTGTTCGCCGAACGAGCCCGTCTGACGCAGCATGGCGTCGACGAGCGTGGTCTTGCCGTGGTCGACGTGGGCGACGATTGCGACGTTGCGGAGGTCAGAGCGGAGGGCGTGCGCCATGCAAGTGTCCTAAAAGAGTGTGGGTTTTCGCCGGGAAGCCGACATTCCAGGTTACCGTACGCGCGGAGCGTGTTCCTGAGCACGAGAAGTACGATCGGGATCGTGACGGCCGCAGATCTCTCCCCCGCTCCTTCGCGCTCCCGACTCTGGTGGGAGATCGCTATCGTGCTGGCCCTCGGCCTCGGGCAGTCCGCGGTGTACGCGATCGTGCAGCTCGCCTACCGCTTGACCGACACCACGCCTCTCGCCGACCAGACCGCGACCCTCAACCCGTCGCGCAGCGACCGCGAGGTCTTCGACCTGATCTACCAGATCCTGTCGATCGGGTTCTCGATCGTGCCGGTGCTGCTCGTGTGCTTCCTGCTCTGGCAGTCGCGGCGCCCGCACCTCGAGCAGCTGGGTCTCGACGGGCGGAGGGTCGGGTCGGATGCCGGGCGCGGCGTGCTGCTGGTGCTGGCGATCGGCATCCCCGGTCTCGGGCTCTATATCGCCGGCCGCGCGCTCGGCTGGTTCGTCGCCGTGAACCCCGCCGGGCTCGATGCGCACTGGTGGACCGTCCCGGTCCTGCTGCTCGCCGCCGCCCGCGCCTCCATCCAGGAGGAGTTCGTCGTGCTGGGCTATCTGTTCGCGCGGCTCCGCCAGCTCGGCTGGGGTCCGTGGCCGATCATCGTCGCGACGTCGGTACTGCGCGCGAGCTACCACCTGTATCAGGGGCCTGGCGCGTTCGTGGGCAACCTCGCGATGGGACTGCTGTTCGGCTGGCTGTTCCAGCGGTCGGGACGCCTCATGCCGTTCCTCGTCGCGCACTTCATGATCGACGCGACCGTGTTCGTCGGCTACCCGTGGGCCGCCGCGACGTGGCCGGAACTGTTCGGACTGCCCGGCTGAAGCCGCGGCGTCCGGCTGCAGTCAGCTCCCGGCGATCATCACCGCGGCGACGGCCCAGACGAGGATCACGCCGAGGGCGATGAGTGCACGCCCGTCCCAGCCACGGGTGATCGGAGCATCCGCGTCCGATCCGGCGGCCTGCCAGCGGTCGCGGATGTCGGTGAGAGAGGCGAGCCCCGAGGGAGCCTTCGCCTCGTCGTCGCCGGTCGGGCGACGCACCGGCCTCGCCCGCGCCGGCCCGCCGTAGCAGGTGACGTCACGACCGTCGTCGAGTGAGAACACGAGCTGCCAGCGCAGGTCGATGTCGCGCACGCGGTTCCAGCCGAACGACGTGCGGCGGAGCATGTTCTGCACCGTCGCTCCGCGCTCGTCGACGCGCACGACCGACACGAACGCGATCTCGTACACGACCCACAGGCCGAGCAGCACCCACGGCGCGAGGAGCAGCATCTGCCCCCATCCGGCACGCACCACGGCGTCGCCGAGCAGGAACAGCGCGAGAAGGGAGCACAACACCAAAGACACGGGCCCGGAGGCCGCGCGGAAGGTCCGCGCGGCCCCGGGCCGGGAGTCCTGCGTCACGGTCAGTGACCGCCCAGGGTGATCGACGCACCCGGGATCGCCTGCAGGAGGCGCTCCGTGTACTCCTGCTGCGGGTTGGCGAAGATCTCGTCGACGGTGCCCTGCTCGACGATCCTGCCCTTCTCCATCACGCACACCAGGTCGCTCGACACGCGCACGACCGCGAGGTCATGCGTGATGAAGAGGTAGGTGAGACCAAGCTCGGACTGCAGTTCGGCGAGCAGTTGCAGAACCTGATCCTGCACCAGCACGTCGAGCGCGGAGACCGCCTCGTCGAGCACGATGATGTCGGGCTTGAGCGCCAACGCGCGCGCGATGGCGACACGCTGACGCTGACCGCCGGACAACTCGTTCGGGTACCGGGTGGCGAGAGCGCGCGGCAGCGAGACCTGGTCGAGCAGCTCCTCGACCCGCTCGCGACGCGAGGTGCGGTCGCCGACCCCGTGGATCTGCAGCGGCTCGGCGATCGTGTTGCCGATGTTGCGCAGCGGGTCGAGCGATCCGTACGGGTCCTGGAAGACCGGCTGCATGCGGCGACGCAGACCGAACGCCTGGGCGTTCGACAGGTTCGACACATCCTGGCCGTCGATCTCGATCGTGCCCGACGTCGGGTCCTCGAGCTTGAGGACCATCTTGGCGACGGTCGACTTGCCCGAACCCGACTCGCCCACGAGCGCCAGGGTCTTGCCCTTGGGGATCTCGAAGGAGACATCGTCCACGGCGCGGAAGTCCTCGCTGCGGAAGCCGCCCTGGCGGATCTTGTAGTCCTTCGTGAGCCCAGCGACACGGACCGCCGGCGGGATGTCGGCGAGGTCTTCGAGCGTCTCGATCCCGCGGTCCTCCACGACGGCCTGGATGCGCTGCGACGCCACGCTGGGCGCCGCGGCGACGAGCCGCTTGGTGTACGGGTGCTGCGGATCCTCGAGGATCTGCCGGCTGGGGCCCGCCTCGACGATGTTGCCGCCGTTCATGACGATGATCTTGTCCGCGCGCTCGGCCGCGAGGCCGAGATCGTGCGTGATCAGCAGCACCGAGGTGCCCTTGTCACGCGTGAGCGACGCCATGTGGTCGAGGATGACCCGCTGCACCGTCACGTCGAGAGCCGAGGTCGGCTCGTCGGCGATCAGCAGCTTCGGATCGGCCGCGAGGCCGATGCCGATCAGCGCACGCTGGCGCATGCCGCCCGAGAACTGGTGCGGGAACTGGTGCAGACGACGCTCCGCGTCGGCGAGGCCCGCCTGCTGCAGCACCTCGACCGTGCGGGCCTTGACGGCGCCCCGGCCCTGCGCGACGCCGTTCGCGCGGATCGCCTCCTTGACCTGGAAGCCGATGCTCCATACCGGGTTGAGATTCGACATCGGGTCCTGCGGGACGAAGCCGATGTCCCGGCCGCGCACCGCCTCGATGTCGCGACGACCGAGCGTCGTCAGCTCACGCCCCTCGAGGGTGATGGATCCACCCGTGACCTGTCCGGTGCCCGGGAGGAGGTTGACGATCGCCGTGGCGGTCGTCGACTTGCCGGAACCCGACTCGCCGACGATCGCGACCGTCTCACCCGGGAAGATGTCGAAGCTCACTCCGTGGAGGACTTCGCGCGGCCCCTCCTGCGTGCGGAACGCGACCGTGAGGTCGCGCACGCTCAGCAGCGGCACCTGTGCGGCAGTGCGATCGCTCATCGGCGGGCCCTCGCCTTCGGGTCAAGGGCGTCTCGGATGAGCTCGCCCAGGGTCACGAACGCGAGGACGGCAAGCGTCAGCGCGATCGACGGATAGATGAGTGCCATCGGCGCGACGCGCAACGACGCCTGCGCGTCGCTGATGTCGTTGCCCCACGACATGACATTGCTGCCGAGGCCGACGCCCAGGAACGACAGGGTCGCCTCTGCGACGATCGCGGCTGCGAGGCCCAGAGTCGACACCACCAGGAGGGGTGCGATCGCGTTGGGGATGACGTGGTTCAGCAGGATGCGGAACTTCGACTGCCCGAGGGCCGTCGAGGCCATCACGAAGTCGGCCTGACGCACGCGCAGGACCTCTGCGCGCACGACTCTGGCTGTCGAGGCCCATGCGAACGCGCCGATCGCGAACGCGAGCGTCCAGACCGAGCGGGACTCGCGGAACACGGTCATGACGACCACGGCGGCGAGGATGTACGGGATCGCGAAGAAGATGTCGCCGACGCGGGAGAGCACCGAGTCGAGCCATCCGCCGTAGAACCCGGCGAGAGCGCCCATGATGAGGCCGAGGATCGACGAGATCGCCGTGGCGATCAGACCGACCGCGAGCGACGTCTGAGAGCCCCAGACGATGCGCGCGTAGATGTCGCAGCCCTGGAACGTGAAGCCGAGCGGATGCCCGTCAGCCGGACCGCCGTTGCTGTTCACCAGCTGGCAGTCGTTGTTCGGCGGGGTCGCGGTGAACAGGGTCGGCCACAGCGCCATCACGAGGAAGAAGAGCGCGAGGACGACCGAGAACCAGAACAGCGGACGACGGCGCAGGTCTGCCCACGCGTCACGCCAGAGGTTGCTCGGCTTGTCGGCGACGCGGACGGCGTCGACGGCGATCGACTCCGTCTCGACGGGGGCGACGTAGTGCTTCTGAGTTGTGGGATCAGGCATAGCGAATCCTCGGGTCGAGCAGACCGTAGAGCAGGTCGATGACAAGGTTCACCAGGACGTAGAGGATCACGAAGACCGTCACGAACGACACGACGGTCGGGCCCTCACCTCGCTGGATCGCCTGGAAGAGCGTGTTACCGACACCCGGAACGTTGAAGATGCCCTCTGTCACGGTCGCGCCGACGAGCAGCACGCCGAAGTTGGTGGCGGAGTTGGTGATGACGGGGATCAGCGAGTTGCGCAGCACGTGCACGGGCAGCACGCGGGTGCGCGAGAGGCCCTTGCTGTAAGCGGTTCGCACCCAGTCCTGGTTGAGCGTGTCGATGACCGAGCTGCGCATGAGCCGCATGCTGACGGCGTACAGGCTGAAGCCCAGCACGATCGCCGGGAGCCAGAGGCCGCCCCAGTCGTTGTCGGCGCCGACCGTCGGCTTGAACCAGCCGAGTTGGATCGCGAGGAAGTACTGCGCGAGGAACGCCACGACGAAGATCGGGATCGCGATCGCGACGAGCGCGACGACGAGCGACACGTTGTCGAAGATCTTGCCCTTGCGCAGCGCCGAGACCGTGCCGATGATGATCGCCAGTGTGAACTCGATCGCGATCGCCATGACGGCGAGTCGACCTGTGACGGGCAGCGTCGCGGCGAGCACCGCGGAGACCGGGCGACCCGAATAGGTCGTGCCGAGGTCGCCCTGGAAGACGCCGGTGATGTAGTACCAGTACTGCACGAGGAACGGCTGATCCAGGTGGTACTGAGCGCGCAGCTGCTCGATGACGGCCGGGTTCGGCGTCTTGTCTCCGAAGAGCGCGAGGATCGGGTCGCCGGGCATGGCGAACACGAGGAAGTAGATGAGCAGGGTGGCCCCGAAGAAGACCGGGATCACCTGCAGAAGACGTCTCAGAATGTAACCGAGCATCCGCTGTCCCTTCTGGAGGGGAAAGAAAGCGAGGCGAACACAAGCCTGTGAGGCGGTGACGAAGAATCGTCACCGCCTCACAGGTGAAGTGCCGTCAGACTTACTCGCCGGCCTTCGTGATCTCGTAGTACAGCGGAACCGAGTTCCAGCCGAACGTCACGTTCTGGACGTTCTCGCTGAAGCCACCGGTCACGTTCGAGTACCACAGCGGGATCGCGGGCAGGTCCTGGAACAGGACCTCCTGCGCCTTGGTGAAGTCCTCGATCTGCGCGTCGGCGTCAGGGTTGCTGATGCCGGCGGCGATCAGGTCGTCGAACTCGGGGTTGGTGTAGTCACCGTCGTTCGAGCCGGCACCGGTCGCGTAGAGCGGTCCGAGGAAGTTGTACAGACCCGGGTAGTCGGCCTGCCAGCCCGAACGCGCCGCCGTGGTGATGGTGCGGTCGTTGATCTTCGTGCGAAGGTCCTGGAAGGTCGGGTACGGGTCACCCGATGCCTCGATGCCGAGCGTGTTCTTGATGCTGTTGCTCACCGCGTCGACCCAGGCGTCGTGTCCGCCGTCGGAGTTGTACGCGATCTTGAACTCGCCCTCCCACGGGGAGATGGCGTCGGCCTCGGCCCACAGCTCCTTGGCCTTCTCGGGGTCGTATGCGAGGACCTCGTTGCCGGGAACCGAGTCGGACCAGCCGTCGATGACCGGCGACGTGAAGTCGACAGCCGGGGTACGGGTGCCCGAGAAGATCGTCTCGGTGATCTCCTCGCGGTTGATCGCCATCGAGAGCGCCTGACGACGCAGCTTGCCCTCCTCGCCGCTGAAGTGCGGGAGGAACTGGCCGATCGTGAACGACTGGAACACAGCGGAGGGCTGGTTCACGGCGCGGTCGCCGAGCTCGTCCTGGAAGACCGGGAGGGAGTTCGTCGGGATCGCGTCGATGACGTCGACCTCGTTGCCCTGCAGGTCGGCGTACGCCGCTTCCTGCGTGGCGTAGAACTTGATCGTGACGCCGCCGTTCTGGGCCTTGCGTCCGCCCTCGTAGTCGTCGTTGCGGACGAGGTCGATCTGCACGTCGTGCTGCCACGCGTCAGCGCCGTCGATCATGTACGGGCCGTTTCCGACCGGGTTCTGACCGAAGGCGTCCATGTCCTCGAACGCGACGTCGGGGAGCGGGTAGAACGCCGAGTAGCCGAGACGCAGAGCGAAGTCGGAGGCCGGCTTGTTCAGCGCGATCGTGAACGTGTAGTCGTCGACCTGCTGCAGACCCGTGAGCTCGGAGTCGGTGTCGTAGCTGAAGCCCTCGATGTCCTCGAAGAAGTAGCTCGAGAGGTGAGCGTTCGACGCCTTGGCGCCCTCGTTCCACGCCTTGATGAAGTTGTCGGCAGTGACCTCTTCACCATCGGTGAACGTCTGGCCCTCCTTGAGCTTCACCGTGAGGTGCTGGGGGTCGTCGGTCGTGATCTCCTCGGCCATGTCGTTGACCGGCTTGCCGTCGGCGTCGTAGTAGATCAGACCGGCGAAGATCTCGTCGAGGATCTTTCCGCCACCCACCTCGTTGGTGTTGGTGGGGATCAGCGGGTTCTCGGGCTCGGAGCCATTCGTGGTGATGATGGCATCCGGGTCGGCGTTCCCGCCGGCGCTGCCGCCGTCGTTGTTGCCGCCGCCGCTCGCGCAGCCCGCGAGCGCCAGGGCGCCGATCGCGAACAGCGCGGTGCCCGCAAGGGCGATCTTGTTGCGCTTCACTTGTGTCCTCCTGTGGACGGGTATTCATCAGACTGCGCGCACATCATCGAACGCGTAGGGATGGATTGAGCGTAACCCGGGGTTCGGGCCTCGGCGCACTCGGCTAATGAACCGTTACTGAGTGGTGATCAACCGTAATATCGCTGAAACACGCGACGCCGTGCCCCTCGACGAGGGTGCACGGCGTCGCGAACGCATCGATCCCGCTCAGGCGAAGGCCTCCACGGGCGGGCAGGCGCAGACGAGGTTGCGGTCGCCGTAGGCCTGGTCGATGCGGCGCACCGGCGGCCAGTACTTGCCCGCGACGAGCGCGTGCACCGGATATGCGGCCTCCTCGCGCGTGTACGCGTGGGTCCACTCCCCCGCGATCAGCGAGACCGCGGTGTGCGGGGCGTGCACGAGCGGGTTGTCACCGGCGGGCCAGCGGCCTGCTGCGACGGCATCCGCCTCGGCCTTGATCATGATCATCGCCTCGATGAAGCGCTCGATCTCGCCGAGGTCCTCCGACTCGGTCGGCTCGACCATGAGCGTGCCCGCGACCGGGAACGACATGGTCGGGGCATGGAAGCCGTAGTCGATAAGGCGCTTCGCGACGTCGTCGACCGTGATGCCCGTCGCCTCCTTGAGCGGACGGAGGTCGAGGATGCACTCGTGCGCGACGCGTCCGTTCTCACCCGCGTAGAGCACCGGGTAGTGCTCGCCCAGGCGCGCGGCGATGTAGTTCGCCGAGAGCACGGCCGCCGCGGTCGCGCGACGGAGGCCGTCGGCGCCCATCATGCGCACGTACGCCCACGAGATCGGCAGGATGCCCGCGGAGCCGTAGGGCGCTGCGGAGATCGGACCGCCGTCGAACACGAAGCCGCCCGCGTGCTCGGCGCGCTGCGCGAGCGGGTGCGAGGGCAGGAACGGCGCGAGGTGCGCCTTGGCCGCGACCGGGCCGACACCGGGTCCGCCGCCGCCGTGCGGGATCGCGAACGTCTTGTGCAGGTTGAGGTGCGAGACGTCGCCGCCGAGGTCGCCGAACCGCGCGTAGCCGAGCAGTGCGTTGAGGTTGGCGCCGTCGACGTAGACCTGACCGCCGGCCTCGTGCACGGCCGTGGTGATCTCGACGACGTCCTGCTCGTACACGCCGTGCGTCGACGGATACGTGATCATGAGCGCCGAGAGCGCGTCGGCGTGCGTCGCGATCTTGGCGCGCAGGTCGGCGAGGTCGACGTTGCCGAGCTCATCGCACGCCACGACGACGACCTTCATGCCGGCCAGCACGGCGGAGGCCGCGTTCGTGCCGTGCGCGGACGACGGGATCAGGCAGATCGTGCGCTGATCGTCGCCGTTCGCGAGGTGGTAGCCGCGGATCGCCAGGAGACCGGCGAGCTCGCCCTGCGATCCCGCGTTCGGCTGCAGCGACACCGCGTCGTAGCCGGTGACCTCGGCGAGCCACGCCTCGAGCTGGTCGATCAGCTCCAGGTAGCCCTCCACGTCGGATGCCGGCGCGAAGGGGTGGATGCCGGCGAACTCGGGCCAGGTGATCGCCGCCATCTCGGTCGCGGCGTTGAGCTTCATGGTGCACGAGCCCAGCGGGATCATGCCTCGGTCGAGCGCATAGTCGCGGTCGGCGAGGCTCTTGAGGTAACGCATCATGGCGGTCTCGCTGCGGTGCGCGTGGAAGACCGGGTGCGTGAGGTACTCGTCCCGACGCAGCAGCGCCCCGGGCAGCGCATTCGCACCGTCACCGAAACCGAACACCCGTTCGGCGGAGCCGCCGAAGAGCTGCGCGACCTCGTGGACGTCGGCGATCGTGGTGGTCTCGTCGACCGAGACGCCGACTGTGTCGGCATCCGAGGCGCGGAGCAGGAGGCCGCGCTCGTGCGCCGCGGCCACGACCTCGGCCGCACGCCCGGGGACCCGCACCTGCACCGTGTCGAAGAAGGACTCGTGCACGACCTCCGCGCCGGCCTCGACGAGCCAGTCGCGCAGGAGAGTCGCGCGCAGCGCCGTCTGCTCCGCGATCGCCTTAAGCCCGTCCGGGCCGTGGTAGACCGCGTACATCGCCGCCATGACGGCCAGCAGCACCTGGGCGGTGCAGATGTTCGACGTGGCCTTCTCGCGACGGATGTGCTGCTCGCGCGTCTGCAGCGACAGTCGGTAGGCAGGGCGCCCGTCCGCGTCGACCGAGACGCCGACCAGTCGGCCGGGCAGCTGGCGCTCGAGCCCTGCGCGCACGGCCATATAGCCCGCGTGCGGGCCGCCGAAGCCCATCGGCACGCCGAACCGCTGCGTCGTGCCCACCGCCACGTCCGCACCGAGGCTGCCCGGCGAGGAGATCAACGTGAGCGCGAGCAGGTCGGCCGCGACGACCGCGAGTCCACCGGCGAGATGCACGGCGTCGATCACTGCGCTCGGATCCCACACGCGCCCGGAGGCGCCGGGGTACTGCACGAACACGCCGAACAGCTCGGCGGGCAGCTGCTCCCCGCCCGCGAGGTCGACCGTCACGAGGTCGATCCCGACGGCCTCCGCGCGAGCCGCGAGCAGTGCCTTCGTCTGCGGGAAGGCGTCGGCATCGACCGCGAACACGGTCGACGCCGTCTTCGAGGCGCGGCGAGCGAGCAGCATCCCCTCGACCACGGCCGTGGACTCGTCGAGCATCGACGCGTTCGCGGTCGAGAGTCCGGTGAGCTCCGACACCATGGTCTGGAAGTTGATGAGCGCCTCCAGGCGCCCCTGCGAGATCTCCGGCTGGTAGGGCGTGTACGCCGTGTACCAGGACGGGTTCTCGAGCACGTTGCGCTGGATCACGCTGGGCGTGATCGTGCCGTAGTACCCGAGGCCGATCATCGGCCGGTTCACCGTGTTGCGCGCGGCGAGAGACCGCAGGTCGGCGAGCGCCTCGGTCTCACTCGCTGCGGCCGGGATGACGCTCTCGGCGCGCTCGGGCGTGTAGATCGAGGCGGGCACGGCCTCGCGCATGAGCGCGTCGACCGGGCTCTCGTCCACGGACGCGGTGCCCAGTCCCAGCGCGTCGAGCATCTGGCGCTGAGCGGGTGCGGTGGTTCCGATGTGACGATCGGCGAAAGAGACCACTGGTCGATCAGCCCTCCGTGTGCGCGACGTAGGCGTCGCGGTCGAGCAGTCCGTCGAGAGCGCCGTCGGCGACCTCGACCTTGATGAGCCAGGCGTCCTCGAACGGCGAGGAGTTCAGAAGCGCGGGGTCGTCGACGACGGCCTGATTGATCTCGGTGATCGTGCCGGTGACGGGCGCGTACAGCTCGGAGACCGACTTCGTCGACTCCGCCTCGCCGAACACGTCACCGCGCGAGAAGGCGCTGCCGACGGCCGGCAGCTCGACGAACACGATGTCGCCGAGCGCGTCAGCGGCGAAGTCGGTGATGCCGACGGTCGCCACGGCGCCGTCGAGCGCGACCCACTCGTGCTCTTCGCTGTACTTGAGAGTGGTCAGATCGGTCATTTCGTCCTCCGGTAGAAAGGCAGAGCGGTCACGGTCGCGGGGATCTTCGTGCCCCGCACGTCAAGGAATACTGCGGTTCCCTCCTCAGCGGAAGAAGGAGTCAGGTAGGCCATCGCGATCGGGTGGCCGAGAGTCGGGCTCAGCGCACCGCTCGTGATCTCGCCGAGCACCGTGTCGTCGTCGGCGACGACCGTGTAGCCCGCGCGTCCGGCGCGACGGCCTTCTGCGACCAGGCCCACCAGCACGGGGGCGCCGGGAGCGGGGTCGAGCGCGTCCTTGCCGACGAAGCTCTCCTTCGCCGTCACGACGACGCGACCGAGGCCTGCCTGAGCCGGCGCCGTGTTCAGCCCCAGCTCGTGCCCGTACAGGGGCATCCCGGCCTCGAGGCGAAGAGTGTCGCGCGCGGCGAGGCCCGCCGGCACCAGGCCGTGGCCCTGACCCGCCGCGAGCACGGCATCCCAGAGCGCCGTGGCGTGCTCGGCAGGCACGAGCAGCTCGAAGCCGTCCTCGCCCGTGTAGCCCGTGCGTGCGAGCAGGAGCGGCGCGCCGGCGAACGTCGCCGACGCCCACGCGTAGTACTTCTGCTCAGACCAGGGGATGCTGACGTCCGCGATCCCGGGGGTCGCGGCGAGGATGGCCTCGGCGTTCGGGCCCTGCACGGCGATCAGAGCGTAGTCGTCGGAGACGTCGACGGCATCCACCGCGAATCCGTCGACGCGGGCGGACAGCGCCTCGCGCACCGCATCCCGGTTGCCCGCGTTGGAGATGACCAGGTAGTCGTCGTCGGCGAGCCGATAGACGATCACGTCGTCGACGATGCCGCCCGCCGCCGCGAGCAGCAGCGAGTACTTGGCCTTGCCGACGGCGAGGGCCGACAGGCGTCCGGCCAGGGCGTAGTCGAGATACGCACCCGCATCCGCGCCGCGCACCGTGAACTCGGCCATGTGCGAGATGTCGAAGATGCCCGCCGCCTGACGCACGGCGTGGTGCTCGGCGAGGTCGGACGTGTAGCGGACCGGCATCTGCCAGCCGCCGAAGTCGGTGAAGGACGCGCCGAGCGCCTCATGGCGGTCTCGCAGCGGCGTGTAGCGGGGTTCGGACATGGAGTTCTCCCGGGCGTGGGCGGGCGGAACGGCGATGACGCCGTTCCTCGGAACTCCCCCTCTGTCATGGGCCTGAGAGCTTCACCCCTCGAGAAGGGCTTTCACCGTCGGCGGAGACTCTCGTCTCGCTTTCCAGAGTGGCCGGAACCGCGCGGTACGCGTACCTGAGAGATTGGCGGGGAGGCTTGCTCCTTCGGTGCCCGGCTGCGTTCGCCGGGGCTCTCCCGCGTGGTCCATTCGGCCGATGTTCGATTGTGCTCTCAGTGTAGCGGCAGCGGGCGCCGTTCCCCCGCCCGTCAGAGCCCCGCGAGCTCCGCCCGCACCTCGTCGCGCAGCCGCCCCAGGTTCTCGGGCTCGGGCGCCGCACCCAGCAGCGTCTTCGTGTACTCGTGCTGCGGGTTCAGGATCACGTCGTCGGCCGGCCCGCGCTCGACCACGTCGCCCTTGTACAGCACCATGATCTCGTCGGAGAAGTGCCGGGCGGTGGCGAGGTCGTGCGTGATGTACAGCACGCCGAGGTCGTCCTCCCGCTGCAGATCGGCCAGCAGGTTCAGCACCCCGAGACGGATCGACACGTCGAGCATCGAGACCGGCTCGTCCGCCACGATGAACCGCGCGCCGGGCGCGAGCGCACGGGCGATCGCGACGCGCTGGCGCTGTCCGCCGGAGAGCTCGTGCGGGCGACGCTCGGCGAAGTTCTCGGCCGGGGTGAGGCGCACGCGCTCGAGGAGCTCCAACGCGCGCTCGCGCACCTGCGCGGTCGACAGCTTCGGGTGGTGCAGCCGGATCGGCCGCTCGAGGTGGTGGAAGATCGTGTGGAAGGGGTTCAGCGAGGCGAACGGATCCTGGAACACCATCTGCACCTGCGACCGGTACGCCTCCACGGCACGCCCGCCCATGCCGCTCTCCTGCCCGTCGAGCAGGATCTGCCCACCGGTCGGGGTCTCGAGCTTCATCAGCATCCGCGCGATCGTCGACTTGCCCGATCCGGACTCGCCCACGAGCGCGATCGTCTTGCCCGCCTCGATCGTGAAGGAGACGTCCTTCACGGCGTGCAGCGTCGAGGTCTTGAATCCCGAACGCAGGTGGAAGTCCTTGACGAGGTTCCTCGCCTCAAGGGTGGGGGCGCTCATCGGATCTCCTCCTGGCTCACGCGACTGCCGGTGCGCACGAAGTCGCCGCGCTCGCCCGTGAGACTCGGGAAGCTCGACAGCAGACGCTGTGTGTACTCGTGCTGCGGGGTGCGGTAGATCTCCTCCGCCGTGCCCTGCTCGACGATCTCGCCCTGCAGCATCACGGCGATCCGGTCGCTGATCTCGATGAGCATCGGCAGGTCGTGCGTGATGAAGATCACTGCGAAGCCGAGACGCTCGCGCAACCGCATGATCTCGCGGATGATGCCCCGCTGCACGACCACGTCGAGCGCGGTGGTGGGCTCGTCCATGACCATGACCTGCGGATCGAGCGCGAGGGCCATCGCGATCATCATGCGCTGACGCATGCCGCCCGACAGCTCGTGCGGGAAGCTCGTGAGCCGGGAGGGATCGACGCCCACGAGCGTCAGCAGCTCCTCGGCCCGCGCCTGCTTGTCCTTCTTCGACATGCCGGGTCGGTGGGTGTCGAAGATGTCGAAGATCTGCGCCCTGACGTCGATCACCGGGTTCAGGGAGTTCATGGCCCCTGGAACACCATCGAGATCTTGTCCCAGCGGAAGGCACGGAGCCCGTCGCCGTCGAGCGCGACGACGTCGATGTCGGTGCCGCTGCGGTCGTGGAACACGATCTCGCCCTGGGTCATCAGCGCCGGCGCCTTGAGCAGCCGGTTCATGCCGTACGCGAGGGTGGTCTTGCCGCAGCCCGACTCCCCTGCGAGCCCGAGGATCTCACCGCGGTTCAGCGTGAGCGACACGTTGCGCACGGCCTTGACCGGCGGGTCGACCTCGTACTCGATCGACACGTTGCGAGCCGTCAGCACGGCTTCCGGAGCGCTCACGCGGCGACCCCCTTCGTCTTGGCGGCCTTGCGTACGCGACGCGCGGCATCCGGCGCGTTGCGCAGCTTCGGGTTGATGACCTCGTCGATCGCGAAGTTGATGAGGGCGAGGCCGGCGCCGAGGACAGCGATCATGACCCCCGGTGGCACGAACCACCACCACGCTCCCCGACCGAGAGCCTGGCCGGACTGGGCATCGTTGAGGATGCTGCCCCACGTGATCGAGGAGTTCGGGCCGAGGCCCAGGTACGAGAGACCGGCTTCGCCGAGGATCGCGAAGATGATCGCGAACAGGAACTGCGCGGTCAGCAGCGGCAGCAGGTTCGGCATGATCTCGACGAGGATGACGCGGAACGAGCGCTCACCCGCGACCTTCGAGGCGTAGACGTAGTCGCGCGTGCGGAGCGACCGCGTCTGCAGTCGCAGGACGTACGCGGCTCCGGCCCAGGACGTGATGCCGAGCACGAAGGCGACGAGCTGCCAGCTGCGCTGCGGGACGAACGAGGCGATCACCATGACGAGCGGCAGACCCGGGATCACGATCATCACGTTCGTGAGCAGCGCGAGCGCATCCTCACGCCATCCGCCGAGGTACCCGGCGAGGACGCCGAACACGAGCGACAGCACGATCGCGATGCCACCCGCGACGAGGCCGACCAGCAGTGAGCCCTGCGCGCCGATCGCGAGCTGGGCCAGCATGTCGTTGCCGAGCTTCGTGGTGCCGAGCCAGTGCTCGGCCGACGGCGGCTGCAGGGCCGCGTTGTCGGTGCTGCGCGGGTTCTGCGTGAACATCGGTGCGATGATCGCGAACAGCACGATCGAGAGCACGAGGATCAGTCCGACGACGAACTTCGGCGACCGGGTGGGCATGAGCCCTCGGCCCTTCTTCGGCTTCCGCGTCGCGATCGCGACGGTCGTCGCCGGCTCGTCGGTCGGATGCTCCTTGACGATCTGCATCGGGGTGAGCTTGGTGTCAGACATTCTGGCGCGCCCTCGGGTCGATGAATCCGTAGATCAGGTCCATGAAGAAGTTGGCGGCGAGCACCGTGATGGTGATGACGAGGAACAGACCCTGCATGAGCGCGTAGTCGTTGTTCGTCACCGCCTGGAACATGAGCTTGCCGATGCCGGGGTAGGTGAACACCTGCTCCATGACGATGGAGCCGGCGACGACGAAGCCGAGCGTGATGGAGAACCCGGCGATCGACGGGATGGCCGCGTTGCGAGCGGCATACGTCGTCATGATGCGGCGAGGACGCAGGCCCTTGGCCTCGGCCGTGAGCACGTAGTCCTCCGACATCGTCTGGACCATCATGTTGCGCATGCCGAACAGCCATCCGCCGACCGAGCTCACGACGATCGTGAGGGCGGGGAGGATCGCATGCGACACCGCGTTCGAGAAGAACGCCCACGTCGGCTCGGGGCCGTCGGGGAAGTCGAAGACGTCGTAGCCGCCGAAGATCGGGAACCACCCGAGACCGACCGCGAACACCGCGACGAGGATCAGGGCCATCCAGAAGTACGGGATCGACTGCAGCACGGTGGTGGCCGGGATGATGTGGTCGACCCAGGTGCCGCGCTTCCACCCGGCCCAGGCGCCGAGCACGACACCCAGGATGAAGGAGATCACGGTGGCGGTGCCGACGAGGAT
The DNA here is from genome assembly GCF_044749085.1 of Microbacterium sp. NPDC089695. Lineage (NCBI taxonomy): Bacteria > Bacillati > Actinomycetota > Actinomycetes > Micrococcales > Microbacteriaceae > Microbacterium > Microbacterium sp. NPDC089695. The sequence goes on along the minus strand of NZ_JBIVHG010000001.1, from coordinate 2,083,541 downwards.
CAGCGTCCACGGCAGCGCCTGGCCGATGAGCTCGGTCACGGGTGTCGGGAACTTGGTGACGGAGATGCCCAGGTCGCCCTGGAACATCCGCCCCCAGTAGGAGAGGTACTGCTCCCAGAGGGAGGAGTCGTCTCCGCCGAGCAGCAGCTTGATGTTGCGGATGGTGGTCTCGGAGACCTCTCCGCCCGCGCGCTGCATCTTGGCGATCATGATGTCGGCGGGATTGCCCGGCATCATGCGGGGAAGCAGGAAGTTGATCGAGATAGCGGCCCACAGCGTGAACGCGTAGAACCCTATCCTTCGTGCATAGAACTTCATGACGGTCTTCTTCGACTTCCTGCTTCCCCGATCACGGTGCGCTTACTCTGCCGGCTGGAGGTGCGTCAGGATGTAGCCTGCCGCGATCGCTCCCCAGGACGGCGGGAACGCGTACATGTCGTCCTCCGTCGGCCAGCCGGTGTAGTCCTTCGTGTTGTAGAAGGTCTGCGTGGCGTTGATCACCAGCGGGATGTAGGGCAGGTCGCGGACGATCTCGGTCTGGATCGTGCCGTACAGCTCCTTCTTGGTGGCCTCGTCGTTCGTGCTGATCGCGGCCTGCACGGCCTCGTCGACGACCGGGTTGTCGTACCGGCTGAAGTTCCAGCGACCGGTCGGGACCTCTGCTCCCACCGGACCGGTGGAGCCGACGGTCGTGCCGCCGAACCAGTCGCGGTAGATCTGGAACGGGTCGGCGACCGAGGTGCCGATCATGCCGCCGACGATGAGCTGGAAGTCACCGCTCTGACGCGAGTCGGAGAACTCCTGCCACTGCACGGTCGAGGCATTGATCTTGATGCCTGCGGCCTCGGCCTGCTCGGCGATCAGCTTGGCGGCGTCGTTGTAGTCGGTCCAGCCGTCGACCGAGGTGAGGGTCATCTCGACCTTCTGGCCGTCCTTCTCGTAGATGCCGTCCGAGCCCTTGGTGTAGCCGGCGGCCTCCAGGATGGAGCCCGCCTCATCGGCGTTCGCCTCCTGCGGGCTGACCTCGTTGGCGGGGTCGGCGACCCACTTCTCGTCGCGTGGGAGCAGCGCGTAGGTCGGCGAGATGTCGCCCGTGAGGCCGACGAACGCCTTGTCCTTGATCGTGCCGCGGTCGATCGCTGCGTTGAGCGCCTGGCGCACGGCGACCTCGGTCTGCGGTCCGGTGCAGCCGAGGTCGGCGTTGGAGCAGGTGTACAGGACCGTCGGGTCCTGAGGGGTGTTGACCCAGGAGATCGCGCCGTTGGCGGTGACGTCGTCGGGGTTCGGGATGAACATGCCGGTCCAGTCGAGCTTGCCGGCGGCGAGGAGGTCCTGCGCGGTCTGGTTGTTGTCGACCGCGATGTACTGCACCTTCTTGACGCCGAGCTCGTCCGCGTCGCGGAAGTTCTCGTTCGCGACCAGGGTGTACGACTCGCTCGTGGTCTTGTCGACCACGTACGCGCCGGATCCCACCGGGTCCTCGTTGGCGAAGTTCGCGTAGTCGTCGACGTCGGCCCAGATGTGCTCGGGGAGGATGTACGTCGAGCCGAGCCGCTGGAACTCGGTCGTGTACTGCGCGGTCGAGTACGTGAGGACGACGGTCGTGTCGTCGGTCGCCTCGGCCGAGACGAGGCCGTTGCCCTCGGGGTTGTTGGCCTCGTAGTTGAACGAGAACGCGACGTCGGCGGCCGTGAGCGGCTCGCCGTCGCTCCACTTGAGATCGGGCTTGATGGTGACCGTGATCACCGTGCCGTCCTCGTTGTACTCGTAGGTGTCGCCGATCAGGCCTTCGGGCTCGGTGTCGGCGGTCTTGTTGAAGAAGAACAGCGGCTCGTAGATCGGGCCGAGGGCACCGTGCAGGACGGTGGGCGCGAACGGGTTGTAGTTCGCGGTGATGGGCGTCTGACTGCCGGCCCAGACGCGAAGGGCACGGTCGCCGTCGGCTCCGCCTCCCTCGCTGCCGCCGGCGCCACAGGCCGTGAGGCCCAGGGCGAGGACTGAGGCCCCCGCCACAGCGGTGAGCGCGATCTTGCGCTTTCCGTTACGGATCATTCTGTAATTCCTCTCGGTGCTGCACTGCAGGAGGGATTCTCCGGGATGGAGACGGATCCCCGGGCGGGGTTCTCGGGCAAGCCCCCGGTTAGGGGTTTGTTAGGACAGTAACCTAACAAACCCGATTCCAGGGGACAAGGGTTCCCGCCGCCCGTACATAACGTTTCGGACTCGACGCGGCATCGACGTCACATGCTCGCACTAAGGGTCGGGGTGACACTAAGATCGGTCGAAGGAGGTTAAGGTTTTCATGACTCAAAGTCGCGACATCGATGTGGCCGTGTCGACGGTCATCCTCACTCTGCGTCGCACCGCGAGCGGCGATCAGGTGCTGTCGCTGCCGCTGGTGCGACGCACCCGCGAGCCGTTCGAAGGCCAATGGGCGCTTCCCGGCGGCTGGCTCACCACCGCCGAGTCGCCCGTCGACGCCGCCGCGCGCACGCTCGCCGAGACCACCGGCCTCACCCCGAGCTACCTCGAGCAGCTGTATGCGTTCGGAGCCGTCGACCGCTCCCCCACGCGCGTGGTCTCGATCGTCTACTGGGCGCTGCTGCGGCAGGACGACGTGGATGCGCAGAGCGCCGCGCACCGGGCATCCGGTCGCGCCCCCGAGAACGTGGCGTGGTTCGACATCGCCGACCTCCCCACCCTCGCCTTCGATCACGACAAGATCGTCGACTACGCGCTGTGGCGCCTGCGCAGCAAGGTCGGCTACAGCCGGGTCGCGCACGGCTTCCTCCCCGCCGAGTTCACGCTCGCGGAGCTCCGCGAGGCCTACCAGGCGATCCTCGGGCGCGCGCTCGACCCCGCCAACTTCCGGCGGCAGGTCGAGTCGACCGGCACCCTGCTGCCCACCGAGCGCTTCCGCACCGGAAGCCACCGCCCCGCCCGCCTGTACCGCTACGACACCGATCTGGAGCTGGCCGACCACGGCCCGCTCGGCCCCGAGGAAACGAGCATCCGATGAGCATCACCTTCGTCCCGACCCCGTCCGTGCCGCCCCTCGACGCATCGGTCGACCACGCGATCCGGGCGATCGTGACCGGGGCCTCGACCGAGGAGACGTGCACGACCGATCTCGCGGTGGGCCCGTGGGACTTCGACACCCGTCCCGGATACGGTCCCGGCTCGTCGATGGGCGACGTCATCCCCACCGGCGCGCCCCGCCAGGGCGAACTCCCCGCCGAGTACCGCGACGCCGACGAGGACGAACTCCACGACCGCATCCGCACGGCCAAGGCGACGCTGGGAGATCGCGTCGTGGTGCTGGGCCACTTCTACCAGCGCGAGGAGGTCGTGCGGCACGCCGACTACGTGGGCGACTCGTTCCAGCTGGCGACAGCCGCGAAGGGCCGCACGGACGCCGAGGCGATCGTGTTCTGCGGCGTGCACTTCATGGCGGAGACGGCCGATCTGCTCTCGCAGCCCGACCAGGCCGTGATCCTGCCGAACCTCGCCGCCGGCTGCTCGATGGCCGACATGGCCGACATCGATCAGGTCGAGGACTGCTGGGAGCAGCTGGCCGAGGTGTTCGGCGACCTCGACGCCCAGGACGACGAAGGCCGGGTGCCCGTCATCCCCGTGACGTATATGAACTCGTCCGCGGCGATCAAGGGATTCGTCGGACGTCACGGCGGCATCGTCTGCACCTCGTCGAACGCCGAGACCGTGCTCGAGTGGGCGTTCGAGCGCGGACGTCGCGTGCTGTTCTTCCCCGATCAGCACCTGGGACGCAACACCGCGAAGGCGATGGGTGTCCCCCTCGACCAGATGCCGATGTGGAATCCGCGTAAGCCTTTCGGCGGATCGAGCGTCGACGAGCTCGAGGGCTCCCGCGTGATCCTCTGGCACGGCTTCTGCTCGGTGCACCGCCGGTTCACGGTCGCGCAGATCGACAAGGCGCGGGCCGAACACGCGGGCGTGCGCGTGATCGTGCACCCCGAGTGCCCCATGGACGTCGTCGACGCCGCCGACGAGGCCGGATCGACCGACTACATCCGACGGGCCATCGCCGCGGCCACCGAGCCGTCGACGTTCGCCGTGGGCACCGAGATCAACCTCGTGCGCCGACTGGCCGCCCAGTTCCCCCAGCACGAGATCTTCTGCCTCGACCCCGTCGTGTGCCCCTGCTCGACCATGTACCGCATCCACCCCGGATACCTGGCCTGGGTGCTCGAGGAGCTCGTCGCCGGGCGCACGCCCAACCGCATCACCGTGGCCGGGGACGTCGCGGACCCTGCGCGCGTCGCCCTGGAGCGGATGCTGGCGGCGAAGCCGCCCGTGGCGGCGAGCGCGCGATGACCGTGATCGTGGTCGGCTCGGGCATCGCCGGGCTCACCGCCGCCCTGCACGCCCACGAGCGCGGCCACGACGTCGTGCTCGTCACGAAGGGGCGTCTCGGCGAGGGCTGCACACCGCTCGCGCAGGGCGGCGTCGCGGGCGTGTACGGCCCGGGCGACTCGATCGACCACCACGCCGCGGACACGCTCGACGCGGGAGCGGGACTGTCGGATCCGGCGGCCGTCGACGTGCTCGTGCGGGACGCCGGTGAGCGGATCGCCGAGTTGATCTCCCGCGGCGTCGCGTTCGACCGCGGCCCCGACGGACGCCTGCTGCTCGGCCGCGAGGCCGCGCACAGTCATGCCCGCATCGTGCACGCAGGCGGTGACGCCACGGGAGCCGAGATCGCCCGAGCACTCGTCGAGGCGGTGCGCTCCGCCGGCATCGAGGTCATGGAGCATGCGCTTCTCGTCGACCTGAGGGTGACAGCGAGCCCGCTCGCGCGGCGGGTGCACGGCATCCGCGTGCTCCGCGACGGACTGATCGGCGATCTCGACGCGGATGCCGTCGTCCTGGCCACGGGCGGCGCCGGTCAGCTCTACGCGCACACCACGAACCCGGCCGGCGCGACCGGCGACGGCATCGCCGCGGCCCTGCGCGCAGGCGCCGCGGTCGCCGACCTCGAGTTCGTGCAGTTCCATCCGACCGTGCTCGCCGTCGGCGCGCCTTTCCTCGTCTCGGAGGCCGTGCGCGGGGAGGGCGCGACCCTGATCGACGATCACGGCCGCCGCTTCGTCTTCGACACCCACCCCGACGGCGAACTCGCGCCCCGCGACGTGGTCGCGCGGGCGATCGCCCGTCGGGCATCGGCTCAGGGTTCACCGGTGCGGCTCGACGCCACCGCCCTCGGCGCCGGGAAGCTGGCACGCCGGTTCCCGACCATCGATCGCGTCACGCGCGAGCGCGGACTCGACTGGGCGCGCGAGCCGATCCCGGTGACACCGGCCGCGCACTACCTCATGGGAGGCGTGGTCACCGATCTCGACGGCCGCACGACGATCCCCGGTCTCTTCGCGGTGGGGGAGGTCGCGCGCACCGGGGTGCACGGTGCGAACCGGCTCGCTTCCAACTCGCTCCTGGAGGGAGCCGTGTTCGGGGCCAGGGCCGCGGCCGCGCTGGACCGGCCGTGGCGCGTCGTGGACGCGCCGATGCCTGCAGCTGCCCCCGACGCCGGCACCGAACGCGCGCGGTCGCCGTTCACGCGGCCAGCGCTGCAGCAGCTGATGTGGGACGAGGTCGGCCTCCTCCGCACCGACACCGGACTGCAGCGCGCCCGTGCGGCCGTGCGCGCGTGGATCGCGGAGGCCCGCGAGCCGCAGACCGTCGCCGAACACGAAGACGCCGCTCTGCTGCTCGTCGCCGAGGCGACGGCATCCGCCGCCCTCTCTCGCACCGACCCGATCGGCGCCCACTACCGCGAACCGGTCGACACGCCCGTCGCCGCCTCTCTCCTGGAGACCGTCTGATGCTCACCCCCACCCAGATCACCCGCGTCGTCGGCGCCGCGCTCGACGAGGACGCCCCCTGGGGCGATCTCACGAGCACCGCCCTGATCCCCGCCGATGCGACCGCCACGGCCGACCTCGTCGCGCGGGAGCGCGGCGTGTTCAGTGGCGGAGAGGTCTTCGCCGCGGCGTTCGCTCTCACCGACCCGACCATCGTCGTCGACCTGCACGTCGGAGACGGCGACGACTTCGCACCGGGCGACGTCATCGCATCCGTGTCGGGCAGCGCACGCGGCATCCTCACGGCCGAGCGCGTCGCCCTGAACTTCACCCAGCGCATGAGCGGCATCGCGACCGTCACCGCCGCCTACGTGCGTGCCGTCGAGGGAACCTCGGCGCGCATCGCCGACACCCGCAAGACCACCCCGGGTCTGCGGGCGGTCGAGCGCCACGCCGTGCGCTCGGGCGGCGGGCACAACCACCGGCACTCGCTGTCCGACGCCGTGATGGCGAAGGACAACCACCTCGCCGTGCTGCAGCGCTCCGGGCAGGATCTCGCGACGGCGCTGCGCGCGGCGTTCCGCGACCTGCCGCACACCGCGCACGTCGTGGTCGAGGTCGACCGGCTCGATCAGATCGACGCGGTGCTCGACGGGGGCGCGCACACCGTGCTGCTCGACAACTTCTCCCTCGACGACCTGCGCGCGGGGGTCGCGCTGATCGACGGGCGTGCGCAGGTGGAGGCCTCCGGCGGCGTCGACCTCGACTCGGTCGCGGCGATCGCGGCGACCGGGGTCGACGTCATCTCGGTCGGCGCACTGACCCATTCGGCGCGGGCGCTCGACCTCGGGCTGGACGTGCGGATCGACTGACCGGATGCTGTACCTCGACCACGCCGCCACATCGCCGCTCCGCGCGGAAGTGCGCGACGCCATGCTCCCCTACCTCTCCGGGGTGTTCGGCAACCCGTCGAGCCATCACACGGTCGGAGAGGCGGCCGCGGAGGCGCTCGAGGACGCCCGTACCCGTATCGCGCGACGGCTGGGCTTCCGCACCGGCGACATCGTCTTCACGGGAGGCGGCACCGAGGCGAACAACCTCGCGATCAAGGGGATCGCGCTGGCGGCTCTCGCGCGCGGCCGGCGTCACGTCGTGGTCTCCCCGATCGAGCACGAGTCCGTTCTCGAACCGGCCGACCACCTCCGGCGCTTCCACAGCATCCACGTGACGCGGCTGCCCGTCGACGGCGTGGGCCGCATCAGCGCCGACGATCTGCGCTCGACGTTGCGAGACGACACCTCGGTCGTGTCGATCGGGCACGCGAACAACGAGATCGGCACGGTGCAGGACGTCGAGGCGCTCGCGGCGGTCGCCCACGAGGCCGGTGTGCCGCTGCACGTCGATGCCGTGCAGTCCGCCGGCTGGCTGCCGCTCGACGGGCTCGGAGCCGACGCCCTCACCCTCGCGGGGCACAAGATCGGGGCGCCGAAGGGCATCGGCGTGCTGGCGGTGCGCGGACGCATCCCGCTCGAGCCGCTCCTGCACGGCGGCGGCCAGGAGCGGGGCCGCCGCTCCGGCACCGAGAACGTCGCCGGCGCGGTCGCGCTCGCGACCGCGCTCGACCTGGCGTCGGCGGAGCAGGACGCCGTCCGCGCGCACGTCGGCTCCGCGACCGCACGATTCATGTCGCGCGTGCTCGCCGCCGTCCCGAACGCCGCCATCACGGGCGACCTCCACCGGCGTCTGCCCGCCTCCGCGAGCTTCACGTTCGCCGGGGTGAACGGCGAGACCGTGCTGCTGGAACTGGAACGTCGCGGCGTCGTGTCGTCGAGCGGCTCGGCCTGCGCCGCTGACAGCGGCGAACCCTCGCACGTGCTGCTCGCGTGCGGCATCGATCCCGATGTCGCCACGACCGCGGTACGATTCACCTTCGGCCGAGATCCGCTGCCCCCGGATGCGCCCGAACAGCTCGCCGTGATGGTCGCCGAGGCGGTGCGTGCGGCCTCGGGCGCCTGAGCGGAGACCCGCCCGATCAGCGCCATAGACTCTGGTGGTGACCGCATCCGCCCCGATCGTGACCGTGATCGTCCCCGGCCGCGACATCGCCGCGTTCGCTCCGGCCGCGCTGGATTCGCTCCGCGCGCAGACCGAGACCCGGTGGCGGGCTGTGCTCGTCGACGACGGGTCGAGCGACGACACGGGTGCCGTGTTCGCCGATGCGGCTCGGGACGACCCGCGCTTCCGGGTGCTCACCCATGAGGCGTCGCGCGGGCTGGGCGCCGCCCGCAACGCCGCCCTCGACGTCGTCGACACCGACCTCGTGGGCTTCCTCGACGGAGACGACGAGCTCGCACGGCACGCCCTGGAACGACTGACGGGCACGCTCGCGGAGACCGGGAGCGACCTCGCCGCCGGGGCGTACGTGCGCTCGCGCTTCGACGGAGAGCGCTACATCGCCGGACGCGTGCAGCCCTGGGTGTCGACGGCGACCGATCCCGAGCGCCGAGCGACCGACATCTTCGCTCACCCCGCGGCGAGCGCGAACATCGTCGCCTGGTCGAAGATCAGCCGCACCGCGCTGTGGTCCGACCTGCGCTTCCCCGAGGGCGTCGCCTACGAAGATCAGATCGTCGCCCAGCTCCTGTACACCCGTGCGCGGTCGTTCGACGTGATCCCCGATGTCGTCGTGCGCTGGCGGCTGCGCGCCGACGGGACGTCGATCACGCAGGGCAAGGCGCAGCTCCCGGTGCTGCACGACTACCTCGCGGCGCTGCGCGGCGGCATCCGCGTCCTGCACGACGCCGGTGCGCGCGCAGCCGTCGTCTCGCGCCTCGACCTGATCCTGGCGATGGATGTGCCGCCGCTGATCGACATCGCACGCACACACCCCGATCCCGCCTACGCCGCGGCCGTCGACGGGTTCGTGGCCGAGCTTCGAGCGCTCCCCGAGTTCGCCGACGCCGCGCCCGATCCCGCGCTGGCCGCCGCGCTGACCTGGTGACCCGACTCCGAGGAGACCGATGACCGAATATCTCGACGACCTGTTCTCGCTCCGCGGCCGCACGGCGATCGTGACCGGCGGCAGCTCGGGCATCGGCCGTGGCATCGCGAGCGCGCTCGCGCGGGCGGGGGCGTCGACCGTGATCGTCGCGCGCGGCGAGGAACGCATCGCGGCGACCGTGCGCGACCTGCGGGATGCCGGGGCCGACGTCGCGGGCGTGGTGGGAGACCTGGGGTCGCGCGCCGGCATCCATGCTCTCGCGGATGCCGCGGTCGAACCGTTCGGCGAGCCCGACATCCTCGTGAACTCCGCGGGGATCAACATCCGACCGCCCTACGCCGACATCACGGAGGACGACTGGGACGCGACCATGACCGTGAACGCTCTCGCGCCGTTCCTGCTCGGTCAGCGGTACGGCACGGGGATGGCGCAGCGAGGCCACGGGCGGATCATCCACATCAGCTCGCAGCAGGCCCACCGTGCGTTCGTTGCCAGCGGCGTGTACGGCGCCTCGAAGGGCGCGGTCGAATCGCTCATGCGCTCGGAGGCCGAGGCGTGGGGCGGCGCCGGTGTGACGAGCAACACGCTCGTGCCGGGGTTCGTGCTCACTCCGCTGAACGCACGCCTGCAGGAGGACCCGGAGCAGATCGCCGCGCTGGCGGCGCGCACCATGATCGGCCGCAACGGTCTGCCCGGGGACTTCGCGGCTGCCGCCGTGTTCCTCGCGGGCCCGGGGTCGTCGTACGTGACCGGTCACTCGCTGTTCGTCGACGGCGGCCTCTCGGTGCACTGACCCGACGCCCGGCCTGGTACGGTCATCCCTCGCTCGGGTACACCCGATCGTCGTCGCGGCGCGCGTCGAGCAGCGGAACCCCTGCGGTGAGCGTCGCGACCGCATCCTCGCCCGCCGAGTCCGCCGGCGCCCGATCGGCCCTGCGCTCGGCCAGCGCGGCCTCGGCTCCGCCCGTCACCTCATCCTCGATCTCGGCCTCCGTGTCGAGCACCCGCGACGCCGCGACCTGCTGTGCGGCGAGCTCGGCATAGAGCCCGCCGAGCGCGAGGAGTTCGGCGTGGGTGCCGGACTCCACGATCTGCCCGGCCTCGAGCACGTGGATCACGTCGGCGCCCATCACTGTGGAGAGCCGGTGTGCGATCGTGAGGGTCGTGCGTCCCTTCGCAGCCTCGTCGAGCGCCTCCTGCACGACGCGCTCCGAGACGGTGTCGAGCGCCGAGGTCGCCTCGTCGAGCAGCAGGACCGGCGGGTCCTTCAACAGCACGCGCGCGATCGCGATCCGCTGCTTCTCCCCTCCGGAGAGCCGGTACCCGCGTTCGCCGACGATCGTGTCGTACCCCTCGTCGAATCCCGCGATGATGTGATGGATGTTCGCAGCGGTGCACGCGGCGATCATCTCCGCCTCCGTCGCGTCGGGTTTCGCGTACAGCAGGTTCTCGCGGATCGTGGCGTGGAACAGATACGTCTCCTGCGAGACGATCCCCACCTGGTCGATGATCGACTCCTGGGTGAGCGTGCGCACGTCGGCTCCCGCGAACAGCACGGCCCCGCCATGAGCCTCGTACAGGCGCGGGGCGAGGTACAGCACGGTCGTCTTGCCCGCTCCCGACGGTCCGACGAACGCCACATGCTGCCCCGGCTCCGCGACGAAAGACACTCCCTGCAGCGTCGGTCGCGCGTCGGCCGCGGCGTCGGGATACCGGAAGACCACCCGGTCGAACTCGATGCGCCCGCGGGGCCCGGGTGCCTGCGCGACGTCGATCGCGTCGGAGGCGTCGCGGATCTCGGGGACGAGGTCGAGGTACTCGAAGATGCGCGCGAAGAGCGCCGACGAGGTCTGCAGGTCGAGCGACACGCGCATGAGCCCCATGAGCGGTTGCAGCAGGCGCGCCTGCACGGTGGTGAACGCCACGATGGTGCCGGCCGTGATCGCACCGGCGCCTCCCGCGATCAGGTAGCCGGCCACGAGGTAGATCACGGCGGGGACGCTGGCCATGAGCACCTGGACCACGGCGAAGAAACCCTGACCGCTCATCGCGCGGCGCACCTGGAGGCCGACCTGGTTGCGGTTCTCGGCCTGGTACCGCTCGGACTCCGTGCGCTGACGGTTGAACGCCTTCGACAGGAGCATGCCCGACACGCTCAGCGTCTCCTGGGTGATCGACGTGAGTTCGGATAGCGACTCCTGGGTCTCCCCCGCGATGCGCGCCCGCACCTGGCCGACGCGCCGCTGCACGACGATGAGGAACGGCATCAGGAACACCGCGATCAGCGTGAGGCGCCAGTCGATCAGGATCATCGCGACGAGCGAGGCGATCACGGTCACCACGTTGCCGAGGATGCTCGTCACGGTGTTGGTGAGCACGCCTGAGACGCCGCCGACGTCGTTCTGCAGACGCGACTGGATGACGCCGGTCTTCGTGCGGGTGAAGAACCCGAGCTCCATCGCCTGCAGGTGCTCGAACAGCCGCACGCGCAGATCGCCGGTGACGCTGTTGCCGACGGTCGAGGTGAGCCACGTCTGCGCGACTCCCAGCGCGGCGGAGAAGAGGAAGAGCCCGATCATCGCGAGCACGAGCCACAGCAGCAGCTGCACCTGCGGTCCGCCGCCGTCGACCGGGAACAGCGCATCGTCGAAGATCCGCTGGACGAGGAGAGGCGGGACCACGGCGATCGCCGCTCCCACCACCACGAGCACCCCGGTGAGCGCGATGCGCCATCGATAGGGGCGGAAGAGCACGACGACCCTGGCGCCGAGCCCGTTGATGCGCGGAGCCTCGGCGTTGAGCCTCCGCTGCGCCGCCTCGTCGACGCCGCGGAAACCGCCGCCGCGTCCCCCGCCCATCCCACCCATGCTCATGTCGTCAGCGTAGTCAGCAGCGGCGACATCGGGACCGGTTCGCCGAACCTGACCGTCCGCTGTGAGCGGATTCGTCCGGATCCGGAATGAAATGTCGCCGGTCGCCGTTACTCTGAAACGTCCCCGCGCATTCGCGCATCCTCCCTCTCCGCCGCCTAGGAGGCCGCCGCATGTCTGCCGTCGACACCGGTTCCATCACCACGCCCCCGGCCGCTTCCACGGGCGGGATCGCGCGCAGCGACATGCGCGTCATCTGGCTGCTCCTCGTCGCCGCGTTCGTCGCGATCCTCAACGAGACGACCATGGGCATCGCGATCCCGCACCTGAACGCCGACCTCGGCATCCCGCCGGAGCTGGGCCAGTGGCTCACGAGCGCGTTCATGCTGACCATGGCGGTCGTGATCCCGACGACCGGCTTCATCCTGCAGCGCTTCACGACCCGCCAGGTGTTCATCGCCGCCATGACGGCCTTCTCGCTGGGCACGCTCGTCGCGCTGATCGCCCCCGGGTTCACGGTGCTGCTGCTCGGGCGCGTGATCCAGGCCGCCGGCACCGGCATCATGATGCCGCTCCTCATGACGACCATCATGAACGTCGTGCCGCCGCAGTCCCGCGGACGCATGATGGGCCGGGTCGGCCTCGTGATCTCCCTGGCGCCCGCGATCGGCCCGACGCTGGCGGGTGCCGTGCTCGAGACGCTCAACTGGCGTGCGCTCTTCGCGATCGTCCTGCCGATCGCGATCGTCTCGCTCGCCATGGGTGCGAAGTGGATGACGAACCTCGGCGAGACGCGCGTCGTGCCGCTCGACATCGTCTCGATCCCGCTCGCGGCCCTGGGGTTCGGCGGCATCGTGTTCGGCCTCAGCCAGTTCGGCGGCCACGGCGGCTCCGGCGAGACCGTGGGCATCGTGTCGCTCGTGGGCGGCGCGATCGCGCTCGCGGCGTTCGTATGGCGTCAGCTCGTGCTGCAGCGCGTCGACGACGCCCTTCTCGACCTGCGCGTGTTCCGCTCCGTGAACTTCACGTTCTCGGTCGTCATCATGACGATCCTCGCGCTGTCGATGTTCGGCACGTTGACCCTCCTGCCGCAGTACCTGCAGAACGTGGCCGGGCTGAACGCCCTCGAGTCGGGTCTCGTGCTGCTGCCCGGGTCCGTGCTCATGGGTCTGCTCGGCCCGATCATGGGTCGCGTCTACGACGCGAAGGGCACCCGTCCGCTGCTGATCCCCGGCACGATCCTCGTCTCGGCGTCGCTGTTCTTCTACTCGACGGTCGGGGAGCACACTGTGTTCTGGGTGCTCATCCTCGTGCAGGCCGCGATGTCGGTCGGGCTCGCGATGTCGTTCACCCCGCTGTTCTCGGCATCGCTCGGATCGCTCGACCGGTCGCTGTACTCGCACGGTTCCGCCGTGCTCAACACGCTGCAGCAGGTCGGCGGCGCCGCGGGCGTCGCGCTGCTGACGGTGACCTACTCGTCCATCCTGCACGCGGGCGAGGAGCAGGGTCTGTCGACCGCGGTCGCCGGTGCGCCGGGAGCGCGCATGGCGTTCCTCATCGCGGCGATCATCTCGCTCGGGGCCGTCGTGCTCAGCGCATTCGTGCGGAAGCCGGCCGAAGAGCCCGGCGGCGTGCACGTCGGGCACTGACCCCGCAACGGCATCGAGTCAGACGGACCGAGAGTCCGCAGGCGGCGTGTGCCGCGTTCTACGGCGCCTTCTGCGCGGGGACGTGACACACGCCGCCGCTGCAGTACGCTCCCGCCGGCGCGTCGAAGCCGGCGAGAAGGTTCAGGGTGCCGGGCAGAGTCGACGACGCGCTCGGCGCGTCCTGCTCTTCGGGTTCCTGTGTCGTGGACATCCTTCGATGGTACGCCTGTCCGCGACAGAGGGCGTCGTACACGACGCGAGCGCGGCGCGGACAGCGGATGGACAGCCCGCTCCCCTACGGTGGACGGATGCTCACCCGATTCCTCGCCCGCATCTATTGGGCGATCAGCCGCTGGACGCTCACGGTCGAGTCCGTCCCGACGCGGCCGACCGTGCTGGTCGGCGCCCCGCACACCTCCAACTGGGACTTCGTCCTCATGCTCGCGATCGCGTGGCGTCTCGGGGTCGACGTGCGCTGGTTGGGCAAGAAGAGCCTGTTCCGCGGATGGCGTGGTCCCATCATGCGGCGCCTGGGCGGCATCCCCGTCGATCGCGCAGATCCGGCCAGGGTGGTCGGCGACGTCGTCGCACAGGTCGAGGCGGGCGAGGTGTTCGGCCTCGTCGTCACCCCCGACGGCACCCGCCGCAGCGGAACGTATTGGAAGTCCGGCTTCTACCGCATCGCCCGGGAGACCGGGATGCCGGTGACCCTCGGATTCGTCGACCGCACCACCATGACGACGGGTCTCGGCCCGTCGTTCGAGCTGACCGGTGACGTCGCAGCCGACATGGACCGCATCCGTGCGTTCTACGCCGACAAGGCCGGCATCCGCCCCGAGCACCGCCGCGAGCCGCGGCTGCGCGAGGAGTCCGGTCAGGAGCCCTTCTCGGTCTCCGACCGCGCGTAATCGAGATCGTCGGCGGTGAGTTCCTCCACCATGCCGACGACCGCTCCGGTGATCTCCCTGATCTGCTCGCGAGCGATCTCGCCGAGGTGGGGCGCATGCTCGAACACGTCGAGCCTCGCCTCGTCGGTCAGCTGCGGCCACCACTCCCTGATCGGCGGAAGAGTCACGAGCGGCTCTCCCGTTCTCCGAGGTCGGGAGGCTGGACACGCCCTCGCCCAGGGCACGAGACTGGCCGCATGGATCCGGAAGAGCGCCCCCTGCATCCGATCGAGCGCGATGATCGCGTGGACGGGCGGGACGAGACACCCAACCAGCGCGCCGACCGCAATTGGGACGAACTGCTGCAAGAGCTCCGGGTCATGCAGACGGGCACGCAGATCCTCACGGGTTTCCTCCTCGCCGTCGCGTTCCAGCCCCGGTTCGAGGACCTGGATCTCTTCCAGCGCGACGTGTACGTGGTGCTGGTCGGTCTCGCCGCGCTCGCGACCATCCTGGCACTCGCACCGGTCGGCATGCACCGGGCGCTCTTCGGTCGGGGTCGTAAGGCGCAGCTCGTGCGGATCGCGGCGCGCATCGTCCGGGTCGACCTCATCGTGATCGCCGCGCTCACCGTCGGCGTGACGACACTCATCATCGACTTCACCGTCGGCCGCACGGCCGGTCTCATCACGCTCATCGCCTCGGTCGTGGTCATGCTGGTGTTCTGGATCGCCCTGCCGAGCATCGCGCGTCGCGCGAAGGCAGAGCGCGGCTCCTGACGACGTCGCCCTCGACGGACGCTGCTCCTGTGCGAACCTCTGCATCCGGTGGGAGAACCCTCCGAACCGGGCGCGTCGGGTTGAACCACGCGGCGAGGTTCGGAATCGTGGCCCGGACACGTCGCGCTCGCCTCGTGTCCGCAACCGGAAGGAGACAGCACATGCTCACCCTCACCGACAACGCCACCGCCATCGTCAACACTCTCGTCAGCCGTCAGACCGACGCCGCTGACGCCGGGCTCCGCATCCACTCGACGCCCGCTCCGGGGCCCGACGGCGGCGCCCGTCTCGCCGTGCTCGTCACGCCCGACCCCGAGCCCGCCGACCAGGTCGTCGAGGTCTCCGGGACCCGACTCTTCCTCGATGAGACGGCCGCAGCCGCTCTTGACGACAAGATCCTCGACGCCGGAGTCGACGACGAGGGCTCCGTGTCGTTCGCCGTCCTCCCGCAGGCCTGACGACAGGCTCCATCGGATGCCGCGGCCCGTTCGGGCCGCGGCATCCGTGCGTCCGGCGTCCGATCACGGTTCCGACACGGCTGGCCTCGTCCGCTGCGGAAGGCCTGGCGACTCCGAATAGCATCGGATCATGCGCCGACAGTTCCTCGTTCCCGCCGCGATGATCGCCGCCGTTCTCATGCTCGCCGCATGCGCGCCGGCCGCACCCGCGCCCGCCCCCACATCGTCGGCCACGATGACGTCCGCGCCGAGCCCCGAGCCCACCGCGCAGGCGCAGCTCGAGCTCACGGTCGACGGGCTTCACCTCCTCGTCGGCGATGAGGAAAAGAGTGCCGGCTTCGACGACGCCGCCGCGGTTCTCGCCCTCCTGGAACAGGCGACCGGGACCCTGCCCGAGCCGACCCCCGTCGACGATCTCCCCGGCTACGACATGAACCTCGTGAACTACACCTGGGCGGGTCTCACCCTCGTCGCCGACGAGACCGGCACGGGCTTCGCGCGCATCATCGTCAGCGACTCATCCATCGACGGCGTCCCCATCGCCACCCCGGAGGGTGTCACGGTCGGATCCACGCGCGACGAGCTCGTGTCGGCAGGGGCCGCCGACGTCTGGAACCAGGGCGACGTCGCCACGGCGGGAGAGCTCGGCCTCGGTATGCGCGAGGTCGCGGACACGAACTCGCTGGCGAACCCCGGCACGCCGGGCGTCGAGTTCCTGATGTTCACGCTCGACGGCGACACGGTGTCGGCCATCCACGCTCCGGCCGACGACTTCAGCGACCTCTGAGCATCGGACCCATGATGAAGATCGCCCTCCTGCGCCGCTACGTCGTGCTGGCAGAGACGCTGCACTTCCCACGCGCCGCCGAGCAGCTCGGCATCCCCCTCGCGTCGCTATACACCTCGCTCGACAAGCTCGAGACGGAGGTGGGGCACACGTTGATCAACCGCGACGGCACCCCGCGACTCACGAGCGTCGGCGAGCTGTTCCTCACGGAGGCGCAGGCCGCGGTCGCGGCAGCGCCCCCGCCCGCGCCGAAGACCGTCGCCCCGGCCGGGGGCAAGGCCAAGGCATCGAAGGGCAAGGGGCGTGCGCCGATCGTGAAGGGACAGCCGAAGCCGTACAAGAAGCGTCAGGGGCGCTGACGACCGGCATCCGCATGCCCGGACGAGCGGATCGCGTCAGTGCTCCGTGACCCGTCCGTCGTCGACGATCCAGCGGCGGTTGGTCTGCACCGCGTCGAGCATGCGCCGGTCGTGCGTGACGAGGAGCAGGGTTCCCGTGTAGGTCTCCAGCGCCTGCTCGAGCTGCTCGATCGCGGGCAGATCGAGGTGGTTGGTCGGCTCGTCCAGGACGAGGAGGTTCACCCCGCGGGCCTGGAGGAGGGCGAGCGCCGCGCGGGTCCGCTCCCCCGGCGAGAGGCCGCCGACCGCACGGGTGACGTGGTCGGCCTTGAGACCGAACTTCGCGAGCAGCGTGCGCACCTCGGCCGATGACATCTCGGGGACGAGCGCCTCGAAGGCGTCGGCGAGCGCGGCGTCGCCGGTGAACAGGGATCGCGCCTGATCGATCTCGCCGATCTGCACGCTGCTGCCGAGGCCGGCCGTGCCCTCGTCCGGTGTTCGACGTCCGAGCAGGGCGCGCAGCAGCGTGGACTTGCCCGCACCGTTCGGCCCGGTGATCCCGATGCGGTCGCCCGCATCGATCTGCAGCGACACCGGCCCGAGCGTGAAGGCGCCTTGGCGGATCACTGCAGCAGCCAGCGTCGACACGACCGTGCTCGATCGCGGGGCTGCGCCGATCGTGAACTCGAGGCGCCATTCCTTGCGCGGCTCCTCGACCTCCTCGAGCCGCGCGATCCGACTCTCCATCTGGCGCACCTTCTGCGCCTGCTTCTCGCTCGATTCCATCGACGCCTTGCGCTGGATCTTGTCGTTGTCGGGCGACTTCTTCATCGCGTTCCGCACGCCCTGACTCGACCACTCCCTCTGCGTGCGGGCACGTGCGACGAGGTCCGCCTTCTTCTCCGCGAACTCGTCGTACCTCTCGCGGAGGTGGCGGCGCACGACCGCTCGCTCCTCGATGTACGCGTCATAGCCGCCGCCGTAGACGCGGTGCGAGTTCTGCGCGAGATCGAGCTCGAGCACGCGCGTGACGCTGCGCGCGAGGAACTCCCGGTCGTGGCTGACCAGCACGACGCCGCCGCGCAGGCCGCGCACGAAGGCCTCCAGGCGATCGAGGCCGTCGAGGTCGAGGTCGTTGGTCGGCTCGTCGAGGAACACGATGTCGAACCGTGAGAGCAGCAGGGCGGCGAGGCCGACGCGCGCGGCCTGCCCACCCGATAGGTCGGTCATCCGTGCGGCAGCCGCGAACTCCGCCCCACCCGGCAATCCGAGGTCGGCGAGCACGGCGGGTATCCGCTCGTCGAGATCCGCCGCCCCGCTCGCGAGCCACCGGTCGAGCGCCTCGGAGTACGCGTCGGCGGGATCGACGCCTGCAGGTGCGATGGCCGGATCGGCGAGGGCGGCGGCCGCGGCATCCATCCGATGCGTCGCCTCCGCGCATCCGGTGCGTCGCGCGATGTACGCGGCGACCGTCTCGCCCTCGACCCTCTCGTGCTCCTGCGGGAGCCAGCCGACGAAGGCATCCGCGGGGGCGAGGGACACGGTTCCCGCCATGGGCGTGTCGACGCCGGCGAGCAGCCGCAGCAGCGTCGACTTGCCGGCGCCGTTAGCACCCACCACGCCGATCACGTCACCCGGGGCGACGGTCAGATCGAGCCCCTCGAACAGGATGCGGTGGCCGTGGCCGCCCGCGAGATCGTGGGCGACGAGAGTGGCGGTCATCAGACCATCCTCTCAGCCCCGACACGACTCGCGGGTCGGCCGACGGAGCGTGCGTCAGCGCGACAGCTGCTCGCGCAGCGTGTCGATGTCCCACACGTTCGACATCTGGGTGAACCTGCCGTTCTCGATCTTGTAGACCGTGATCTCCTCGATCTCGATCGGCTTGCCGTTGGGTGCGAGCCCCAGCCATTCCTTCGTGGGCGTGCCGCGGGTGACGGCATAGCTTCCGAGCGTGTCGCCGGAGACGGTGACCGCCTTCAGTTCGACCCGATAGTCGGGCATCGCGTCGGTGATGCTGCGGAAGTTCGCCACACCGAGGTCACGGGCGACGGTCTGGCCGTGGTACAGCACGGACTCGTCCATGAACTCGCCGATGGTGTCCCACGCGTGCGCGTTGATCGCGTCGATGTAGCGGCCGTAGAACTCGCGGATGTCGAACTCGGACATGATTCTCCTTCGTGATTCCTTCTCAGGCGGTGACATGCGCTCTACATATGCACCGATCGGTTACTAATAACGCGAGAGTCGTCGGATCATTCCCGCCGACTCATCCCTTGTCGGCGGGCATGAAACCGGGAGTGAAGCGCGACCGGCGGAGCCGCAGCAGGGAGAAGCCGACGATGACCACGACTCCGTAGACGATCCACCCGGGCCATCCCAACGGCGAACCGTTCACGGTGTCGACCTGCGACCCCGGGACCAGCAGGGATGCGACGAGGAACCCCGACACGCCGTTGTTCACGCCGTGCGCCAGCGCCGCGGGCCATACCGAGCGGAGTCCGACCGTGAGCAGATACAGGAACCCGCCCACCACGGTGCAGGCGGCGATCATGGCGAGCTGACCGACCCAGGGCGCCGCGTCGGGATAGTTGTATCCGAGCAGGATGAGCGGCGCGTGCCACAGCCCCCAGATGATCCCGCCGCCGACGATCGCGACGGGAAGCCCCCATCGCTCGTGCATGCGCGGGAGGAGGTATCCTCGCCACCCGATCTCCTCGCCCAGCGCCAGGATCGTCGTGATCGTGGCACCCAGCAGCATCGCGGTCGCGAGGCGCGCGGAGAACGCAGCCCACGCATCCGCGCCGGATGCGTCGGTCGGCATGCCGAGGTCGGCCACCACCTGCCGCAGGGTCGGATCGAGATCGTATGTGCCGACGGCCGCCGCCAGAACCAGAGACGCGAACAAGAGCACGACCGGCGACAGGAGACCGACCATCAGCGCGGCCACGACACGCTTCGCGCCAC
Source organism: Microbacterium sp. NPDC089695 (assembly GCF_044749085.1). Lineage (NCBI taxonomy): Bacteria > Bacillati > Actinomycetota > Actinomycetes > Micrococcales > Microbacteriaceae > Microbacterium > Microbacterium sp. NPDC089695. The sequence goes on along the minus strand of NZ_JBIVHG010000001.1, from coordinate 2,063,968 downwards.
CACCGAGACGGAGTCCGAGACTGCGCCACACCGTGGCGGGCGTACCCGCCGCTCCCCCTCGGTCGGCGGGATCGGTCATCGCTCGTACACGCCAGGGTCGTCGCTCGACGACGCGGACGACGGCGATCGCCGTGAGCGCGGGGGTGACCATGGCGATCCCCCCGCACAGCGCCACGAGCCCGGGATCGGACAGCCCAGGCCCCAGCCACAGCGGGAGACAGGCCGCCCAGCACACCGCGAACGCGATGGCGCAGTAGAGCACGATGCCGGACGTCCGGCGACGGGCGCCGCTCACGGGACGAGCGCAATCTTGCCCCGGGTGCGCCGCTTCTCGAGCATCTCGTATGCCGACTGCACCTCGTCGAACGAGAAGGTCGCGGCGATCGGAAGCTCGACGGTGCCCTCTGCGACGAGTCGCGCGACCTCGGCCACGACGTCGGCGTTCTCGGCCTGCGCGATCCCCTCGGTCTTCGCCCCCACCTCACGAGCCGCGGCGAAGCCGAAGATCGTCTCGATGCGCTCGGGCGACACGCCGAGTGCGGCGGCGAGGCGGACGTACTCGTCGCCGAACGTGTCGATGAAGGCGTCGATGCCCTCGGGAGCGGCGGATCCGAGGCGCTCGGCGAGCCCCTCCCCGCGGAGGACGGGCTCGGCCCCCTGCGCGCGCACCCAGTCGAGGTTGTCCTCGCCGACGATGCCGAGCACACGGACGCCCGCGGCCACGAGCATCTGGGTCACGATGCCGCCGACGCCGCCTGCCGCGGCCGACACCGCGATCGTCTCTCCGGCACGCGGCTCGACGGCGTGCATGGCCGCCCACGCCGTGGCGGCGACGCCGGGAAGCGATCCGGCGACCTCCCACGACAGCTCCCCCGGCTTCGTCACGACCTGTGCGGACGGAACCGCGACGTACTCCGCGTGGCTGTTGCGCTCCTGCGACCACGCGATCACCTCGTCGTCGACCGCGAATCCGGTCACGTCGTCGGCGACGACGATCGTGCCCGCGAGATCGTGCCCTTGGCCGGAGGGGAGCTTCGCGGGATCCTTCCCGTCGAACAGGCCCTCGCGGATCATCGCCTCAGCGGGGTTGAGGCCGGCGGCACGCACCTGCACCAGCACGTGGCCGGCGGCGAGCGCGGGCACCGGCACCTGATCGACGCGGAGCACCGAGCGGTCACCCCACTCGTCGAACCGCACGGCGCGCATCATCTGGGGAATCACTGGCATCGTCATCTCTCTTCGGGGGTGTTCGCGCACGGGGCTCGTGCGACGTCGCGGAGGTCGCGGTCTCAGCGACCGCGCTCCTCGCTGATGGAGTTCGCTCCGTCGATCGTGATGAGCTGACCGGAGATGTACGACGCGCCCTCACCGGCGAGCATCGCGATCACGTACGCGACCTCGTCGGCGGTCCCGGAGCGACCGGCGGGGGTCGCGGCGCCCATGCGCCGTTCACGATCGGAGGCGGATGCCGTGTCGATCCATCCCGGGGCGACGGCGTTCACCGTGATGCCGAACGCTGCGGTGTCGATCGCCGTCGCGCGCGTCAGTCCGAGCATCCCGGCCTTCGCCGAGTGGTAGGCGAGATCACCGCCGTAGGCGGCGACGGGCCCCGACACCGATGACACGTTGACGATGCGCCCGTACCCGGCCGACTGCATGATGTCGGTGACACGGCGGGTCATCAGGTAGGCCGTCGTGAGATTGCGGTCGAGCGAGGCGCGCCACCGGTCGAGCGCCCGGTCGCCGGTCTCACCCACCAGGTAGCTGTCGGAGACGGCCGTCATCCCGGCGTTGTTGACGAGGATGTCGACTCCGCCGAACGCCTCCGTCGCGCGAGTGACGACGGCATCCACACCAGACGGATCGGTGAGGTCGGAGACCACGCCCTCGACTCTTGCACCCGCTCGCCGAAGCTCGGCGACGCGGTCGAAGATGCGATCGGTGGTCGACGCGATCACGACATCGTTCCCGGCGGCGCCGAGAAGACGGGCGGTCGCGAAGCCGATGCCGTGGGTGCTTCCGGCGCCCGTGACGATCGCAGTTCGCTGCGTGCGTGTGCTCATGCCGACATCTCCTCGTGGTCATGCGTCATCGCACCGTCCGTGCGTGCCGACCCGAGAGAGTCAACGCCGTGTGGTGGGCACACGGTCAACGGATTCGTCGGGATGGAGGCGTGTCACGGCGCGGCGCTTGACCGTGTGCCCACCACAGGGTCTTCGCTCGTACTCACATCGGAATCTTCGCGGTCTCCCCTCGGAGGGCGCGGCGAAGGGATCGGGTTCTTGCGCATCGACATCAGCGAGTTCCTGCTCGCCATCTCGGGGATCTCGGCGACCCTCATCGGCACGTTCATCGTCGGCGTGTTCTTCTACCTTGACGTCGCCGAGGCGCGGCTGGTCGCGGGCACGACGACCCTGATCGACCGGTACATGCGCGCGGCGGTGCGCTGGGTCTTCGTCGCCTACTCCCTGCCCCTGCTCGTCCCTCTTGTGCTCGTCTCCGCCGAACCGGCGTGGGGAGCCATGACGTTCGTGGCGCTCAGTGCGATGCTGCTCGCCGCCACGGTGGGCACGATGCGGCGCATCCTGACGCAGCGCGAGGCGGGCTCATCCGTGCCGCTGATCCTGAACGAGTGGATCACGACCGCCGCGGTGCTCATCGCATCCGTGCTGCCGTGGCTGCTCGGCGGATGGGTTCCCTCGCCGTCCGACTACATCCCGTCGCTGGTGATCACGATCGCCGCGAGCTTCACGAGCACGGCGGCGCTGATCATGAGCGAGTTCGACTCGACGATCGAACTGACACGACCGACCGACGACCCGGCGCCGCGACAGCGCCATACGCGCCGCCGCATCGCGGGGAGACCGGCGCATCGTCGCCGGTGAGAGCGGTCAGTCCCAGTCCAGGTACTCCTCGATGATCACGCCGGTCTCGATCGGGTGATGCATCGGGAAGAGGTGGTCGCCGGCGATGGTCTTGATGCTCGCGCGCTCCGGCACGCTCGCCTGCAGCGCCTCGGCGTTCGCCGGCGGGGTGTCGGCATCCTCCGCGCCCTGCACGATCAGCACCGGGATGGCCGGGGCGACCGGGAGGTCGACGTCCTCGACGCCGAGCAGCAGCAGACCGTTCGCGCGGTCGGTGTGCGCGGCGACCAGGGCGCGCGCGATCGTGCCGCCGTAGCCGTGCCCGCCGATCCAGGTGTCCTCGATGCCGACGTGGTCGATCACCGCGACGGCATCCGCGACCCGCTCCTCGAGCGACGCCTCTCCGTTGCGGTGCCCGATGCGCAGCACGTGGAAGCCCGCCTCCTCGGCGAGGTAGTGCGCGGCGACGCCCAGCACGTCGGCGGCGAGCCCCTGCTCCTGGATCAGGACCAGCTTGACCGGACCGTCGCCCTCATCCGCGAAGGGGATGGCACGGCCGTCGGGCTCGAAGATCTGGGTGTCGGTCATGCGCGTCGTTCTCCTCGGACCGTCGGGAAGGGGATGCTGTCCAGCGTATCGCGGCGAGGTTAGGTTCGCCTCAGCGGGCGGTCAGGCGTTCGCGTCGTCCGAGTCCTCGGAGAGATACGTCGTCCCGTAGATATGGCAGCCCAGAGCCGCCAGTCGCGCGATGAGATCCGCCTCCAGCACGAATCCTCCCTGCGTGCTGTCGGAGTCGCCCGACCACCAGTTGATCGTCTCGCCATCCTGTCGCAGCTCGGCGAGGGCACCGGCGACAGGCTCCAGGATCTCGACCAACTCGCGGAGCGCAGAGAACCCGGTCCGGTCTTCGGCAGACGGCTCGCGATCGATCGCACCCAGCGACCACTGTAGGCACTGAATGTCGCGCGATTGTCCTGGATCACACGCGTCAGACTACGGGAACCCTCGTCAGCGGGACCGTCTGGCGAGATCCTCGATGTCTCGGACGAATCGCGACAACTGCTCTCCCGCCTCGACGCTGACCACGGCAGTGCAGCTCCAACGCGCCTCGGTCGAAACGGCTCGATCCGCTTCCGCCGTGAGCATCACGGAGATTTCGATGCGACGCCCATGCCGGGCGCTCAAAACGACGTCCCTTTCGATGGATTCGAAGCACCGCTCCCCCGTCCATCCGCGCCAGCCCTCGTCGAGCGACCGGAAGTACTGAACGATCTCTTCCGGGTCATGTGCGTAGAAGCCGAGCAGTGCGTCGAGTCCGGCCGCCTGCAACCGCACGTCAAGGTGCGCGTGCCCCGACTCGTCGAACCGCGGATTCGCGAACGTGAGCGAGGCGGTCGCAGCCCCCAGGGTCGCAGACTCAGCGGTCATTCCGGATCCCGATCAGTTGTTGAAGCGGAACTCGACGACGTCGCCGTCCTGCATGACGTAGTCCTTGCCCTCGAGGCGTGCCTTGCCCTTCGCGCGGGCCTCGACGACCGAGCCGGTCTCGACGAGGTCGTCGAACGAGACGATCTCCGCCTTGATGAAGCCCTTCTCGAAATCGGTGTGGATGACACCGGCGGCCTGCGGGGCCTTGGTGCCCTGCGGGATCGTCCACGCGCGGGCCTCCTTGGGACCGGCCGTGAGGTAGGTCTGCAGACCGAGCGTTGCGAAGCCGATGCGGGCGAGCTGGTCGAGGCCGGACTCGTCCTGGCCGGTCGAGGCGAGCAGCTCGGCGGCGTCCTCGGGGTCGAGGTCCTTCAGCTCCGACTCGATCTTCGCGTCGAGGAAGATCGCCTGCGCGGGTGCGACGAGCGCGGCCAGCTCCGCCTTGCGGGCGTCATCGGTGAGCACACCCTCGTCGACGTTGAAGACGAAGATGACGGGCTTAGAGGTCAGCAGACCCAGCTCACGGATCGGGGCGAGGTCGAGGCCGCTGGTGGACAGCAGGATGCCGCGCTCCAGCGCATCCTTCGCGGCGACCGCGGTCTCGAGCACGAGGGGCTCGACCTTCTTGCCGCGCACCTCCTTCTCGTACCGCGTGATCGCCCTGTCGACGGTCTCGAGGTCGGCGAGCATGAGCTCGGCGTTGATCGTCTCCATGTCGGATGCCGGATTCACGGCGCCGTCCACGTGCACCACGTCGTCGTCGGCGAAGCCGCGGACGACCTGCGCGATCGCGTCCGCTTCACGGATGTTCGCGAGGAACTTGTTGCCGAGCCCCTCCCCCTCGCTCGCGCCGCGCACGATGCCGGCGATGTCGACGAACGACACGGCGGCGGGCAGGATGCGTTCGCTGTGGAAGATCTCGGCGAGCTTGTCGAGCCGCGGGTCGGGCAGGTTCACCACGCCCACGTTCGGCTCGATCGTCGCGAACGGATAGTTCGCCGCGAGCACGTCGTTCTTGGTCAGGGCGTTGAAGAGGGTGGACTTGCCGACATTGGGCAGACCGACGATTCCGATAGTGAGAGCCACGGGGTACGAGTCTACCCGGCGGCAGGCCCGCTCCTCTCAGCCCTTGACGCTGCGGTACGCCCTGGTCACGTACGGCAGGTCGATGGTCGCGCCGTCCGCGAGGCCGAGTTCGTCGAACAGCGCGTCCATGTCGCGGCGGATCCGCTGCTTCTCCTCGTCGGGCGCCGTGATGATGTAGCTGCGCGACGACGCCATGCGATGCAGCAGGTCGCGGGTCATCGGCCGCGTCCACTCCCAGGTCTGCTCCTCGAGAGGTCCCAGGGGCGGGGCGACGACGGGTCCGCCGCCCGCGAGCATGACCTCGGCGTGGCTGCCGTGCATGATCTCGGTGAGCCGACGCACCCAGTCGACACGGTCGTCGCGGATGTTCCAGATCAGGCCGAGCACCCCGCCGTCGCGGAGCACACGGCCGACCTCCTCCGAGCCGCGCACCGGGTCGACCCAGTGCCACGCCTGGCCGAGCACGACCGCGTCTAGGCTCAGATCGGGCAGCGGCAGGCTCTCCGCCGTGCCGACGAAGGTGGGGACCCCCGGGATCGCCGCCCGCAGCGTCGCCAGCATCTCGGCATCGGGGTCGATCGCGACGACCTCGGCGTCCGGCGCCTTCGCGAGCACACGCGTGAGCTTGCCGGTGCCGGCGCCGACGTCGGCGATGCGGTGCGAATCGGCGGGCAGCGGCTCCAGCATCCACGCCACCGCCTCGAACGGGTACTCCGGGCGGCCGAGCTCGTAGTTGTGCGCCTCGGCGCCGAAGGATGTCGAGAGTCCGTCGCTCATGTCGCCAGCCTACGGCGCGCCCTCCGCGCGCGTCGCGTGCCTCGGGAGAGAGTGGGGTCGTGCCCCTGGACTTCACCGCGATCGACTTCGAGACCGCGAACTCCAGCCCGGCCTCCGCCTGCTCCGTCGGACTCGTGCGCGTGCGCGACGGACAGGTCGTCGCGACGGCAGGATGGCTGATCCGCCCGCCGGCAGGCCACGACGTGTTCCAGGAGTGGAACATCAAGATCCACGGCATCCGTCCGCACGATGTGCGCTCTGCCGCCACGTGGACCGAGCAGTTCGTCGATCTCTGCGATTTCGCCGGCACCGACGTCCTCGTCGCCCACAACGCCGGTTTCGACCTCAACGTCCTGCGCCGTGCGTCCGAGGCGACGTCGATCGACTGCCCGCCGTATCGCTCGCTGTGCAGCCTCCAGGTCGCCCGCAAGGTCTACGACCTCGAGTCGTACCGACTGCCCCGCGCGGCCGAGGCCGCGGGCTTCACCGGTTTCTCGCACCACGACGCGCTGGCCGACGCTCTCGCCTGCGCCCACATCGTGATGGATGCCGCGCGCCGCCTCGCGGCGCCCGACGTCTTCGCGCTCGCGAACGCGTTGAAGCTGCGGGTGACCGAGCCTGTCGTCGCGACTCCCGCGCGCGCTGTCGCCTGACCGCTCTGACGT